>CAVXAB010000042.1:0-87161 GCA_963759545.1 uncultured Actinomycetota bacterium | reverse complement strand
CTAGCCACATGATTAGCCTCCTCCGCGAGTAAGTGCCCGGAAGGCAGGTAGGTTGGTCTCGGTTCTCCATGTAGATGAGCCTGCCGTGGAGGCAGCGTTCATCCAATGGAGCGGCCTTCAGTTCCGGGAGTCAGGTTCGTTCGCGTGTGGCATCGGGTTAACCCGAGGTGGCCCCCTGGTTACCACCGAGCTGGGCTGGCCGTGACGGGAGCGGATTGTGGGGTTCACCCGATTGCCACTCGGGCGGCCGCCTACCAGGATGCGTGATGTGGGCAAGCGGATCCTGATTGTTGACGACAACCCGGACTTCCGTGCTGCGGCTGCTGAACTGCTCATCGAGCGTGGTTTCGAGTTCATCGATGAGGCCGAAGACGGGGACGAGGCATTTTCCGCTGTCTCCCGGGCGTGCCCAGACGGGATACTCCTCGACGTAAGCCTTCCGGGGCAAGACGGATTCGCGGTGGCCACGTTGCTGGCCTCCGCCTGCCCTCAGGTCAGGATCGTGCTGACGTCTTCCGAAGCCGATTGGGTTCCCGCCCAGGTAGTGAAGAACTGCGGCGCGACGGTGTTCGTGCCGAAGGACCAACTGGCCACCGTCGATCTTCGCGAGCTCCTCGCCGGGTAAGCGTGATCGAGGAGGTAATATGGCCCAGCCGGCAGAGAGCGGCCTTGCTGCCGATGAGAGCGAGCGGGGCCTATGTCGAGGCTCGAAGATACTTCAGGACGGCGAGAACCCGGCGATGCTGTTCGGGTGACTGGTGAAGCCCGAGCTTGTCGAAGATGCTGGTCACGTGCCGCTCGACCGCTGCCACGCTGACCACGAGTTCCTGTGCTACTCCGGCGTTGGAGCGGCCTTCAGCGACCAGTGCGAGCACGTCCCGCTCTCGCGGCGTGAGGTTGTCGAGCGGCCCCGCCTTACGCTTGCGGCCTACGAGGCGGGCAACCACAGCAGGATCAAGCGCAGACCCTCCGCTGGCGACCCGTCGCACGGCCTCGGTGAATATGCGCAGGTCGCCGACGTTCTCCTTGAGGAGGTAACCGACGCCCTCAGCGCTGTCGGCTACGAGGTCCATCGCGTAACGGTCTTCGAGGAACTGGGAAAGCACCAGCACGCCCACGCTTGGCACAGTGGCCCGGATCTCAAGCGCCGCGCGGAGCCCGTCGTCGGTGTTATTCGGCGGCATCTGGATATCGGTGACAACGACGTCTGGACGTTGCGCACCTGCTATCCGCACAAGGTCGCGAGCGTTCTCCATGGTGCCGACTACCTCGAAGCCGCTGTCCTGCAGGACGTGCACGATCCCTTCCCGGACAATCGGCTGGTCCTCGCCGATGACTACGCGGATCTGCCCTGGCGGCCTCACGGCATCAACATATGCGAATCACATGGCTGGCATTACGTGGGGGAGCGGGATGCTAGCCCGGAGCACTGTCCCGCCTGCGGCCGGGCTAGTGATGTCAACGGTTCCGCTGAGCGCGCCGATGCGGTCGCACAGGCCGTTCAGCCCGCTGGCTTCCGACCGGGGCCGGGCCCCGCCGATCCCGTCGTCGCGCACCTCGACGTAGCACCTGTCGTTTCCGACGTCTACCCGCACCCAGGCGGATGTGGCGTGGGCGTGCCTGACGACGTTGGTGAGCGCTTCGGAGCAGAAGAAGTACGCGCTCGCCTCGATAGGGGCGGGGAGCCTGCGATCAGGCACATCGAGCTGGACGGGGATCGGGAGCCGGGCGGCGAGGGCGTCGATGGCCGCGGCGAGACCCCACTGCGTGAGGATGGCGGGGTGGATCCCTGCGACAATGTCGCGCAGGTCCTCGATCCCGCGCTTGGCGTCGCGGAGAGCCAGGCCGAGCAGTTCTTTGGCGCGCTGAGGCGCGGATTCCCATTTCTGCTCGGCGAGCTGGAGATTTATGATGGTGGTGACGAACCGCTGCTGGGCGCCATCGTGCAGGTCGCGGGTGACGCGTCGGCGTGCGGTATCGGAGGCGGCGACCAGGCGCGCACGTGACGCAACCAGTTCTTGCTGAGCGCGCTGGCGTTCGGTGATGTCGCGGACGTAGCCGGTGAACGCCGGTTCTCCGGGCGGCCCGGTGCGAGTGACCGTCAGCTCAGCCGGGAACTCGCTTCCGTCGGCGCGCATCGCCGTTGTCTCGATCCGCTGATCGAGGATGCGTGATTGCCCGGATTCCAGGTGGTGGGCGAAACCTTGCCGGTGTGCCTCGCGCAGCGACGGGGGCACAATCAATGGCGCGAGTTCCCGGCCGATCACTTCGCCAGCCTGGTACCCGAAGATGCGCTCGAACGCGCTGTTGACGTAAGTCACGCGAGCACGCCGGTCGATGCTGATGACGGCGTCGAGGGCGGCCTCGAGGATCGCGTGCTGGCGGGCCTCGCTCGCAGACAGTTCCGCCGCCCGGGCCTGGGCGATGTCACGTTCGCGGGCCGCATGGCTGCGCAGTTCCGCCTCGGCCATGCTCTGCAGACGGCCGAGTTCGACACTCAGCACGGTGGCGGCGTACTCAAGCGCAGCGAGGTCTATCTCGCTCGCGGTGCGTGCGGGGTCAATCAGCGCGATGACGCCAAGGACGTCGGCGCGCGGGTTGGCCAGGACCACCCAGGCCTGGCGATGGTAGACCGCACGGTGCGCGATCTGGAGCCGGCCGATAAGCTCTCGCCGTTGCTCGGCCTGATCCTTCATCAAAGGTTGATCGTCCGGCAGATGACCAGAGGCGGCACGGGTGTTGCCGTGCACATCCTGTATGAGAACCGGGAGCGTGGTGAGCTGGTGCAGGGTCTCGGCAATGCCCATCTCTCCCGCCTCAACAACGACCTCGTTCAGCCGACGGTGGATCTCCATGATCTTCGTAAGTTTCGAGACCGTTGACTCAAGCTCTGCGTTGAGAGCGGCAACCCGCTGGGCATTCGCTCGCTCGGCCCCGATCAGCTCCAGCTTGGCGATCACGGTGCCGCACAGTTGCGCGAGCACCGAGAGCAGGAACGTTTCCTCGTCGGACAGCGGCTCGGTGCCGTCGATGACCAAGAAGACCGGGTCACGCGCTGGCGGGGGAGCGAGCGGGAACGCCCACCACGACGAAAGGCCGCCCATCTCGAGCTGGCCGGGTGCCGTGAGCCTGGCCAGCGTGTCGCCTATGCCATCAGGGGCGCGCTCGTAATAGTCTCCCGGGCTGCTGGGGTGCCATGCAACCGCCTTATGGCCGGGCGCGATCGATGGAACCGCGGTGGTGAGAAGGCGCATCACCTGGCCTGGCGAAACCGCCTGGGTCAAGATCAACGACAGGGTGAAAACCGCGTTGGCCGACGACAGTCTCGCGTGGACGGCCAGCTCGAGGTCGTTGGCGCTCGGTACGCGGCGCGCCGCTGAAGTCATACGCTGCCGGGAATCTGGCGTCTCGGGATGTAGTGCGGATTCGTGATTATCATCCCGCTGACGAATATCCGTGGATGCGTCTGGAGCACGTACATGACCGCTTCACCATCGAACAGGTCCAGATCGTACAGGCACATTATGAACTGTGGGCGCCGCGCCGCGAGCTCATTCACCCCCGATTCGGCGGCGAACCACGTGTTTATATCGACCGTGCTCCGGGCGATCCAGCTCACGTCGCCTAGCACCCGGAGGCGGTCGTATCCCCCGGAAACCGCTTCTATGGCTAGCGCCTCCAGACCGCCGAGCAGCGCATCCTTCGAGAAGCCTCCCCCAGGCAGGTACGCCTCATCCTCGGTGAAGAATTGCAGAATATCATTTCGCGTCATGAGCTCGGCGGGAACACGAGCTCGCACAGAGGACGCCGTGTCGATGAAGCAGACGCATTTGTCCCCCGCCTGCAGCCCCTTCGATACGTAGTCCACGACTATATCGTCCAGCGAGTTGCCACCGTTATAAAAGGCGCAGACGTGGTCTCCGACCTGGAACCCAAGCTCAGCGCTGTCCGGTGCGCTCACGCTCATCGTGTACCTCCCATCCGCAGATTGTCGGTATATGGCGGCCGGCTCGACCGGCCGCGGTGTAAGCCGCCGCAGGTTGTGGGTAACCGCGTCGGCTGCCGGTCGAACACGGCGCCGACGACACTTCACATGCCATATGTCCCAGCTCAGGATCTTTCCTGCCTGGTGGGCACCAGAAGCCGGTCCGGTGCCGGGCCCCTCGACAACCAGGCACGATCTTCAGCGCGTCCCGGTGTACGGCACTCAGTTCGTGCAGTTCTTCCTCATACACCGGGACGAGCAGCTGATTGAGCCCGGAAACGGTCAACTCGGCCCCCAACTCCACCCCGGCGGCGCGCAGCAAGCAGTCCCCGGCCGCCGACGTCTCAATTGTCCGCCGCGTCCAGCAGCACCGTCTTTCCAGCGCCCGGCTCACCGCGGAGAAGCAGTGCCGCGCCATCGGCAGGCCGATCAAGGAATGCGCCGATCAGCACGCACTCACCGCGACGTCCGAGCAGAACCGCCGGTTTTTCAAGTCGTTCCAACGAGGCCAGCCTAGGAGAGAAGTCGCTCCCCCGTCTATGATGGTACGCCGACCGCACTAGCGGCGCGATACCTGGGGTGCCTCCCCGGAGGAACCCGGGGCACGCACGTATCCAGCAGGCCCCCCGCACCGCGAACTCCGGCAACCCTGCCGGTTCCTCACTAAGGACCCGGGTCGCGAACACCATGCCGACAGTCTCGGCCGCGAGCCGACGGGCTACCAACCTTAGGGCCTGCGCCGAGGCCCCCGGTCGAGCCACCGTTCATCATCCACCAGGCAGATCCGCGGCCGTGTCCGGGCCGCCTCCGACATCAGCCCAGGACGGCCAGGCCTACCCGCCTCAAGAGGCAGGGGTGGCTTTCGGGCAAATCCAGGTGGCGGGTCACCCGCCATTTCGGCCAGGGGTTGTGCTGGGAAGGGTCCTCGCGCGCCTCGAGCCCGGGCACAATACCCGTCCCCGGCAAGTGCGCCGTCAAGATGACAGATCTCGTGCGCGATGACCAGGCCGGCGTCATTGCCCGCCTGGGCCAGCAGGTGCGAGAGGCACTGTTCCGCAGACGCCAGTGCAGCGGCGAATCCGGGCTGCCGCCGCCTGAGAAGCTCACGCACGTAGGCGCTGTTCTCCCGGGCCCGCTGGGCTTTCGCCGGTGGCATCTGGCTCATCGCTGCCCCTCAGGCGGCCATAGCCACGAGGTCGGCCCGACGGCGGTGACCGGGGCGACGGGACAGCCATCAGGGAGCAGCTCGCCCCCGTCGTCGGACACGATGACGCCATTGCACAGCAGGCTCCAGCCCTGGCCGGGCTGATCTGCCACGATCCGTGCCGTGAGGTAATCCGGGGTCGGCCATTCCGGGCACCGGGGCTGATGCTGGCACATGGTTCCTCCCCTGTAGAGCAGGTTGCGGGTTGTGAGCGGTGACCGAGGTGATCGGCCTCTCAGGCCAAGGATCGAGGGATCACGTGCGGCGCACATCATCAGGTCCAAGTACTTTCAAAGCGCGCCCGCTCCGCCACACCGCTGACTGCGGCGGAGCCCGGGCTGACGCTCCCGGCCGGTCCACTCAGCGATGGCGCTCCGGGCGAAAGGCGAGACCTGGCCGGCGTTGCCGCATACGCGGCACGATAGGCGCAGGGGTCTCGGCGACGCGTGCCAGAGCTGCGGGCTGCGGAGCACGTGCGTACAGGTACCTGAAGTGATGATGCGAGGCAGAGTGGTACCGCCGATGCTTGCCGGTACGCAACAGAAAACAGCGTTGCCATTCTGGGGGACCTGATGACCGGTGAACTGATCGAGCTGCAGGTAAGCGCCGTCCGTAACGCCTGCGGGCAGATGACGGCCCTGCACCTGAAAGCCTTGCACGACAGCATTGAGCAGGCATGCCGCATTCCGGCTGAGTTTTGGTGGGACCGGAAGGCGGCGGCGCACGCTGAAATCTTCAACGTGCTGGCAGACGCGGTCAATGAGCCGCTCGCAGGAAGAGTGCTCAGCAGCGGGGCCGGGCTCGCCTATGACCTCATGATCGCGGCCGGGCGCGCGGCGGAGGGGATGATCACCAGCTCACGACGGCGCCTTCTCGCGCACCTAAGCGGCGGGGACCCTGAAGGGGCGGCCCTGGAGATGGAAAAGCACCTCCGCGTTCTGCACTACATGGGGCGCCGGGCCAATTGCGCGGCGCACCGCGCATCTGCGTGATTCCGCGTCCGATGCGGCCGCCCGAAACCGTGGCAGGCCGGATAATCCCGCCCTTCACGATGCGCGGGGCATGCGTGCCTGACCGAGCCGCAGGCGGCCTTTCGATGCGCTGTGTACCAGGGGAAGGAGACCAGCGATGCCGGCTGAGGTACTCCGCTTGTTCGTCTTCGCCCGCCACGCCGAGTCCACAGCGAACGCCGCGCACGTGCTCAGCAGCGACCCGTCGCGCCCAGTTGCGCTGACTGCCCGGGGGCGAGTACAAGCGCGTGCCCTCGGCGCGCAGCTCGCCAACGTGCCCGTGGGCCTGGCCGTCGGCACACGCCTTCTGCGCACCCGGCAAACGATCGACATCGCCCTGCACGGCCGGCAGATACATGTTCTGATCGAACCCGGCTTCGACGAACTTCAGGTCGGGGACCTCGATGGCGCGCCCATCGAGGCCTACCGGTCCTGGAAGCACCTGCACGCACCGGACAGCCGCCTCCCTCATGGCGAAACCGCCGCGGATGCGCTCGGGCGCTGCGCCAGCGCGCTGCGGCGCCTTCTGGCCAGAACGGAAACGGTCACGCTCGTGGTCATTCACCAGTTCGCCCTGCGGTATATCGCGATGGCCGCCGCAGCCGGCGGGTCACGCCTGCCCGACATGGCCTTGGCTAACGCAGTTCCGTATCTCTTCGACGAACCGGCCGTCCAGCGCGCTGCCGCCAACCTGGAGGCAATGGCCCTGTCCATGCAGCCTCGGTAACTCGCTGAGTGACTCGGACTGGCCGGCAGCCGCCGACTTCACCGTGCGCCGCCGAGGTCCGGCGCACGCCGGCGCGCCTGTAAGCGCTCCACCGCGCACGTCGGCGTGGCGCTGGCCGCCCGGTGCGAGGATCAGCGGTTTCGGCGGCGGGTGAGGGCGGCGCGACCCGCAGTGGTGGCCCGGCTGCCGCGGGCCTGCCGAGGCGGTGATTGGCGGTGCTGTCCGGACGATCCGGCGGCTGGGGACGTTGGGGTGCCCGGGCCGACGGGGCCGGTTCCTTGCGTTTGGCCTGCCCGCAGAACCTGGCGGCCTTGCAGGGTGAGCAGGAGCGCGTAGGAGGGCCCGACGGTCAGCACGGCGGCGACGGCCAGCCAGATGATCGCGGCCAGGGTTGCGTGCGGGGCTCCCGCGGTGGTCAGGGTCACAGGGGTGCCGGGGAGCAGCACCGGGTACTGGGCGACGCCCCAGCCCCAGATAACGGCGGCGACGCCGCCCGCGGCGATGATCCGGACCCCGTAGAGCCGGCCGATGGTCAGGAGGGTCAGGACGGCCAGTCCGCACGCGCCGGCGGCGATCACAAAGGGCAGCGCCCGGCCGGTGAGCCGGGCGTACAGGGCCGGGTTCGAGGTGTGCAGCTCGCCCAGGGCCGCGAGGGACAGCGCCCCGGCGATGATGGCGGCGGCCTGGGCGCGGCGGGTGAAGTAGGCCTGCAGCGATGCGTCGCCGCGGCGCTGGGCCTCGCCGGTCAGGTAGACGGCGGCCAGGTAGCCGCAGGCGAGGCTGAACAAGAACCCTGCGAGGAGCGCTGTCGGGCTGGTCCACGCGGCCAGGCTGGCGTGGCTGGCCGTGGCGGGGACGGCGCCGGTGGCGATGGCGCCGATCACGGTTCCCATGAAGAACGGGGTCAGCAGCGAGGAGAACGCGAAGGTCGCGCCGGCCGCGCGCTGCATCCCGAGTTGGCGGGCTTCGTGCCGGAATGCGAACGCGGCGCCGCGCAGCACGATCCCGGCCACCGCGAGCCAGAGCGGCAGCGCGGCCGTTGTCATCACTGCGGCGAACGCGCGGGGGAACGCGGTCCAGAAGATGACGAGGTCGAAGATCAGCCAGACGTGGTTGGCTTCCCAGACCGGGGTGATCGATTCGTCGATCAGGGTCCGCGGCGGCGCCCCGCGCCGGTCGCCGCCGGCCAGCAGGTCCCACAGGCCGCCGCCGAAGTCGGCTCCGCCCAGCACCGCGTAGAGGGTGATCGTGGCTAGCAAGATGCCCCCGACTGCCGCCGCTGCCATCACGACCCCGCTCCGCCGGCCGTCTGGTCCTGCGCCGTCGGCACCGGACCATAGGGAACGACCGCTTCCAGGCTGTCGCTGCGCCGCCAGCGCCTTGCCAGCACCCGCAGGATCAGGATGGTCGCGGCGCCGAGCACCGCATAAACCACGATGACCAGGCTCAGGCTGGTGATGACGCCGCCGTTGGCGGTGGCCGCTTCGGCGGTGGTCTGCAGCCGGTAGACCACCCACGGCTGCCGGCCGACCTCGGTGACCACCCAGCCGCACTCCATCGCGGTGATCGCGGCCACCCCGCTGACCGCCCCAGCCGCCCAGAACAGCCGCTGTGGCGGCAGCCGCCGGCGCCGCCACCACTCATACAAGGCCCACCCCCCGGCCGCCAGCAACAAGAATCCCAGCCCGACCATGGCGTCGAAGCACAGGTGGATCAGCCACGCCACCGGCGGCCGGAACGCGGGCGGCACGCCGTCCCACCCGGTCACCCGGGTGCCAGGCCCGAACCCGACCAGCAGCGAATTCAGGTCCGGGATCTTCAGCCCGCCATAGATGTGCCCGTTGGCGTATACACCGCCCAGCCATTCGGGGACGTGCCTGGATGTGCGCTCGACGTATTCCATCGCCGCGAACTTCACCGGCTGGTCAGCCGCGATCGCGCGGGCCGCGGTGTCGCCGACAAAGATCTGGAACGGGGTCAGGATCGCGGCCGGGACGAACCCCAGCGCGAACCCGGTGAAGTGGTAGCGGTCCCGGCGGCCGCTCAGGATGCCCGCCGCGTACACCCCGGCCACGGTGAACCCGGTGACCATGTAGGCGGCCAGGATCATGTGCGGCATCTCGTAGACCGCCGCGTGATTGAAATACACCTGCCAGACGTTCACCGAGGTGATCGCGCCCCCTCGCTGCGTGAACCCGCCGGGCTGGTTCATCCACGAGTTCACCGCGACCACCGACATCGCCCCGAAGATCCCGGCCAGCGCGATTGGCACGCCGGACCACCAGTGGGCCCATCCGGCCAGCCGCCGCCAGCTCCATAGGTAGATTCCGGCGAAGATTGCCTCCAGGAAGAAAAACAGCCCCTCCACGCCGAACGGAAACCCCAGCACCGCCCCGTACTGGCGCATCAGGCCCGGCCACAACAAGCCCATCTCGAACGACAGCACCGTGCCGGTCACCGCGCCGACCGCGATCAGCACCCCCATCGCCTGCGACCAGCGCCGCGCCAGCCGCATCGCGGTCTCATCCCCCCGCCGCAGGCCGGTGAACTCGGCCAGCAGCACGATCGCCGGCAACGCGATCCCCAGGCACGCCAGGATGATGTGAAACCCCAGCGTGGCCGCCATCTGCGCCCGAGCCGGAACTACCTCACCGCTGACGTGCGCAGCGGCAAGCACAATCGCGCCATCAAAATGCATTACAGCTCCCTCAAGGTCTGCGGAAGGCACCGCTGGGGTTAACCGAACTTGCCCGGAGGGCCCCCGGCGCGGAGGTGGGCGAAGCAGAGCCGCTCACGGGACTCCTGCCCCACCCGGTCCTGGCCGTTTATCTCTCCAGCAGGGCGGCGAGCACCGCCGCTTCGCTGATCTCTGGTCGGCTGGTGGCGGTCAGCAGTGTCAGCCGCCCGTCTTTCGCAAGTTCCCGCAGGTGCGCTAGTGCTCCGGCCTGATTGCGATCTTGCAGCTCCAGCCGGTAGCGGCGGCCGAATTCCTCAAAGCGGCCCGGGTCATGGCCGTACCACTTGCGCAGCTCGTCGGACGGCGCGACGTCCTTGCACCATTGATCGAGCGCTGCCTTGGCTTTGGGCAGGCCTCGCGGCCAGATCCGGTCGACCAGCACTCTGGTGCCGTCGCTCGGGTCAGGCTCCTCATACACCCGGGCTATGCTTACGCTTCGTTCTGTCATTGCTCTTCCTCGCTGCCCATCCGCCTCGGTGACCGCCTAGCGGATCCTGAGTTCATTCCGGTTGGCCAGGTCACCAGCGGCCCACCGGTCCACCGGAGCTCGTCCGTACCACGGAATTCCCGTATGCAAGCGGCCGCCGGTGTAGCAGTTGGAGCCGGCCCGTGCGCCGCCTGTGGGCCGGAGCACGGGCCGGGCTTGGTCCGCGGCTGCTTGGAGCGCCGATCAGGCCGGTGCCGCGGTGTGGTGGTGCGGGCCGGGGTGTTAGTTGCGGCCGGCCATGACGCCGCCGTCGACGTTCCAGATGGCGCCGGTGACCCAGCTGGTGGCCGGGGAGAGCAGGAAGGCGATGGTGTTGGCCAGGTCGCTGGCGGTGCCGACGCGGCCGAGCGGGTGGAAGCTGTCGAAGCTGTGCAGGGTCTGGTCGAGCTGGTCCTTGGGGACGAAGCGTTCGTACAGGGGGGTGGCCACCACGGCGGGGGCGACCGCGTTGACCCGGATGTGGTGCGGGGCCAGCTCGATGGCCAGGTTGTGGGTCAGCGCGTGCAGCCCGGCCTTGGCCACCGAGTACCCCGAGGAGGGGGTGGCGGCGATGGCCTGGTACGCCCACATGCTGCCGATGTTGACGATGGACCCGCCGCGGCCGGCCTGGACCATGCCGCGGGCTACGGTCTGGGTGAGGAAGAAGATGGCCCGGTCCAGCTCAAGGTAGGAGTCGTAGAAGTCGCCGTCGTAGTCCAGGAACGGCTTGGGGATGAAGAACCCGGCCGCGTTGACCAGCAGGGTGGCGTCGGCATGCTCGCCGGCCAGCTGCTGGCAGACCCGCTCTACTTGGTCGCGGTCGGTCAGCTCGGCGGTGATGCCGCAGGCCGGGCCGTCCTTGGCCAGCGTCCGGACGGTGTCGTCGACCCGTTGCGGGTCCTGGCCGATGATCACGGCGGACCCGCCGGCGGCCACCACGTCGGCGGCGGTGTCGCGGCCCATCCCGCTGCTGCCGCCGACCACCACCAGTTTCTGGCCCTCGAAGACGGGCATGGCCTGTGGCTGGTCCGGCTGGTCCGAGTCGTAGTGCAGGCCGTGTAGCCAGTTCGCGCTCATGCAAGCGCTCCTTTCTGTTGGGTACCCCCAAGCCTCGGCGCCACCGCCCCGCCCCGCATCACCACTTCAGGTACCGATACGCGCATGCTCCACGACACGAAGATCGGGCGCTCGTCGCCCGAGGCGGTCAGAGCGTCAGCGATCCGGCCAGGCCGGTATCTGCTTCATGAGACCCGCGGCACGATGAGGTTGACCGGCACCGGCAGCAAAGCCGATCCGCTGATCCGGGCCGGGCTTGACGGGCCCGTAACGTGCCGCATCTGCTGCCGGCACGGGTATCGCGCCAGCCGCCAACGTCGGCCCAAGCCACAGGGAACCCCCGTAAGGAGCATTCATACAGTCACATGATCTGAGGATGTGCGCCGTACGCCAGGCGGCAAGACTGGCCCCTCACCCGACCAGAGGAAAGGAAACACGATGAGCGCCGTGCTCCGACCGCTATACCTGATCAACCCGGGCCAAGTCGGCCACTGGCGGCAACTGGCCGCATGCCGGCACGCTGATCCGGAACTCTTCTTTCCGGTTTCCGCGTCGGGTCCCTGCCTTGACCAGGTCAGGCGGGCCAAGGCGGTATGCGCCGGGTGCCGCGTCAAGCGGCAGTGCCTGGTATTCGCGCTGGGCACCGGGCAGGAGCACGGCGTGTGGGCCGGCATGAGCGAACAGGAACTCCGGGAGCAGGCACGCCTCCGCCAAAGCCAGGCGGCCCCTTACGCGGCGCGTTCCTCGGAGGATTTGATGACCGCACATGCCCTCGCCGAAAATTCACAGTGCCCAGCGTCGGTCCGGCCACGGCTCGCACGGCAGATCCCGAACGGAGGGTAGTGCCATGAACGAGACGTGTGACCGCTGCGGCCCGTCGGTGAGCGCGGCTTACCGAGCGCACCGCAGCGGTGAGCTCTTCCTGTGCGGGCACTGCACGAACTCGCTGTGGCCCGCGCTGTTCGCCGAGGGCTGGAGCATCTGGCGCGCCCACGGGCCGACGCTTGTGTACCGAGAACTCGACCATGCACGCCGACCGAAGTCTCGCTTAAGAGCCGACGCCGGCCCTGACCAGCCGCCTGTTGGCGCGACGTCTGGGGCCTTGGCAGTGCGGCGATGTTAGGCGGCAACACACGAGACAGAGGAGAGATCACCATGAGGACCATGCGAATCGCCGTTGCCGGAGCCACCGGGAACATCGGGGCCCGCACCGTCGCCGTCCTGGAACAGGCCGGGCACGAGGTCGTGCGCATCAGCCGCTCACTCGGCGCGGACCTGACCACCGGCCACGGCCTCGACGCCGCCCTGGTCGGCGTCGAGGCCGTCATCGACGCCATCGACGCTACGAGGCAGCCGACCGGGACGACGCGGTGGCGTACTTCGGCACCACCACCAGGAACCTGCTCGCCGCCGAGGAACGGGCCGGTGCCCGTCACCACGTACTGCTCTCGATCGTCGGCGTCGATCGTATTGAAGGGAACGCGCACTACGCCGGCAAGCGCGAGCAGGAGCGCCTCGTGACCGAGGGCCCGGTGCCGTGGACGATCGTTCCTGCCACGCAGTTCCACGACTTCGCCGCGACGGTGACGAGCTGGACCGAGAAGGACGGCGTCGCCGCGATCCCACCGCTGCTCGTCCAGCCGATCGCGCCCGCGGACGTGGCCGACATCCTCACCGAGATCGCCACGGGCGCAGCGCAGGGGCGTTACCGCGATGTCGCCGGCCCTGAGCCGCAGGACCTGGTGGACATGGCCCGGCGCACCAACGACGCGCGCCGACACGCGGTCAAGCTCGTGCCGACGTGGTCATTGCTCGGTCCGGAGATGGCCGGCAACGTACTCCTGCCCGGCGAGGGCGCCCGCATCGCACCAACCACCTTCGACGAGTGGCTAGCACAGCAGCAAAAGCGTCACCCCGGCCCAGCACCCTGCGCTGCTGCGATCGCGGCAGGTGGTGAGGCGGCAGACACTGAAGGACAGCTGGGTTGTCGGTGAAGGTGCGGCGTCGTCGACGACGTTCTGGCCATGATGGCAGCGCACAGCCTCTGGGCCGACGGCCGGAAGAATCAACGATTCAAGCAACAGAGGCGGACGGTTAGGGAAAAAGGCCCCTGCTGTCTCGTAGCCGCCCGATGGCGGGACAATCCGCGGGAAGTTCATTAGAGTTTCCTTAGGATCTGGGTGCCGCCTGCGTTCAGCCAGGTAGGTTACGCCGCGTTCGGCACCTTTCCGGAGCAAGCGGAGGTTCTCATGCCGAACTCGCAGGCAACCGACCTCCAAGGCAAGTGCGACCTGTTGCGGCCCTGAACCCCCCCGCGCGCCTCTCCTGCTTCCGAACGCCTGAGACGTGGCCACGGCGAGGGCCGTGGTCGCGGCCTCACTTTCTCATGGTCGCGACTACCAGCGCCGGCGTGGCCGCGACGCTCGGCTATGCGGACGGGGAGGCCGCGCCGGCCGACGAGATGTTCGCCGCGACCGCGCGCATCGCCAGGGGCGTGGAGGTGCCGGTCACCGTCGACGCTGAGGCCGGCTACGGCATGCCGCCCGCTGAACTGGTCGCCGCGGCCGAGCGCCGGGGCCGCCGACTGCATCCCCGAGGACACCGATCACGCCGATGGCAGCCTCCGCGATCCAGACCGCCAAGGCGAATGGCTTAAGGTAGTTCACCAGGCCGCGACCGTGCGCTCCGGCGCGCGAATGTCTACTTCGGGAGCGGTGTCGACTGCGTATACCCGGTCACCGTAGGGGAAACCCGCGCGCTCCACCGTTTCATCTCGGAGGTCAACGGCCCGGTGAGCGTCCTGCGCTCACCGCAGACTCCGTCGCTCGCCGGGTTGGCCGCGGTCGGCGTGGCCCGCGTGCGCTGGGGGACCGTTCCAGCACTTTTACGCCATGGCGTGGTTGGGAGAACAGCTCGCCTTGATTCGGGATTGAGAACGGGCCCGGCTAGTCCGGCTCCACATCGGGGAGCGTCCTGCCAATCTCCCTGCGCGAGCTGACACCGAGCTTGGAGAATACCTTGTGCAGGTGGTATTCGGCGGTGCGCGGGCTGATGAACAGCAGCGTGCCGGTCTCGCGCGCCACGCGCACCCGCGGGTCGCGAGCATGTGCGAGAGCTCGTCGTCCCAGAGATCCTGCGCGAGGCGGCATGCCAGCCACAGCCACCGCGGCTGGCGCGGTCCCGGAGCGTGTATCTAGGAGCCTTCGCGATTATCGTCCGGCCAGACCACGCTGACCAGCACACCCGCCTCCGAACTCGGACTGGAAACCTCGTTAACCGCGGGACTCAGGACATAGGACTTGAGATGTTCGAGCGCCTGGTCCAGCGCGATCTCCATGGGCCGGACATCGTGGGCGGCGTTCGCAAGTAGGTAGCCCCCCTGCAGGGCGGCCATCAGGCCGATGGCCAGCTGCCCGGGGTTGGCGTCAGCTTTCAGTGTCCCCTTTGCCTGCATGCGCTCAAGCCCGGCGGCGATCAGTTCTTCCCAGGTCTTGAAGAGGCCGGCAAGGAGCGTGCGTGCCTGCTCGTCCTGGTCGGAGAGCTCGCTGGCCATCGAGCCGAGAGCGCAGCCGTACGCCCCGTTCTGGAGGGCGTTCGCCTGGATGAGGGCGTTGCGCCAGCGGACCAGGCCGCTGAAGGAGTTGAATCGCCCCAGGCGCTCGGTCTCCCGCGTCATTATCTGGTGGCCTCGCAGTGCGATCACCGCGTGAACCAGCGAGTCTTTGTCCGGGAAGTGCCGGTACAGCTGGGACTTGCTGGTTCCGGTAGCCGCCCGGACGTCGTCAAGAGTGGTGGCGTGAACGCCCTTGACGTACATGAGGTCGGCGGCCGCGTGGACGATACGGTCCCGGGTCGCCGCTCCGCGCGCGGTGAGCGGGATCTCTCTCGCTGGCTTGACCAGTTCCTGCTGAGCCATGTTTACACACTACTTGCCAAGGCCGTCGACGGCTTCATGCGCCGGAACAGCAGCTGTCCCCGCAGGATCATTCCCGGCCTAAAGGACCGGAAAGACCAGAAGCAAGCGCTAGCCGGTCGCTAGCGCAGCGCGTCGCTGGCTCTTCGCGGATTGGCCTGCAGGCTCTTAAGCGGCGCGGGCGCCCGGGCGGGGGCGGACGATGCCCTGCACCAGCGAGCCCACTGGTAGCGGACAGTGATAAGCAGGAGCGCCGCCCCGGCCGCCGCCCCAGCCAGCAGCGCAGCGAGCAGAGAGGCACTGAGCCCGTAGGCCACGGCGCCGACGTCGGCGCCAAGCACGGCGCTGCTGATGACGGCCATGCTGCCGGCGACGCTGAGCATCTTCTGCAGGGCCTGCCACCGGCCGGCGAACATGGTCACCTCCGCCTCGTCAGCGCCCGCCTCGGCCAGCAGCCCGGCCAGTTCCGGGACCAGCTGGGCGTAGGCGGCACGCAGCCGCATGATGCGCACGCTGAACTCCCAGTCGTCGATCGCGATCTGCAGGCACCGCCCGAAAGTGACCAGGCCCAGGAACAGCAGGGGGGTCAGCACGAGCGCCGCGAACACGGTAGACCCGGCCGAGTGCCGGTGCCCGGCGCTCTCGAATCCGAGCGCGATCAAGCCCGCGGACACGGCGCCGATGAAAATGCTGGCCCGCCCGTTTACCTCGCTGATAGTCGCGGTGCGCTGCATCCCGAGGGTGTAGTGCTCCGTGGTGAGCAGCGTGATCCAGGCCGGCTTGGCGTCGCCTGCATCCGCTAGGCGCAGCAGGTGCGGCGGGAGAGCAGGTTGGGGGTGTTCCATAGCCTCAGGCTTTCTGTCTCAGCAGGTGCCTGGCGGTATGCCGCCCGCTGGACGTCAAATCGTCCGGAACCATTTAGTCCACTATACCTGGCCGCGCCCGTGCCCTGGCAGGCCCCGCCGGGCGGAATCCGGGAGAGACCTTGCGCCTCTGTTCTCCTGGTAAATCACGGTCATACGCGGGACGGACGACCGGCAAGCCCGGACGGGGCGGTGCCGTCCCAGGGCCGAGAGCTGTTCTGTAAGGGACTCATTAGTCCATATAGACTCTAGGGTAGGGCGGCATAGTCGCCTCGGCCCGGCCTGGCACCGCTCGGCTGTGGCTGGTGGAGCGAGAAAAGAGAAAAGAGGGCTTTCCGTGTCCGATGACACCGTGAGATCGCAACCGGACTCGACGGAACCGACCTGGGCGTTCAGTGACTACGGCGAGCGGCTCGACGAGGGAACTGCCGCCGTCCTGGATGACATGGGCCGCAGGGCGGCCCACCCCGCCGTCTGGCCCGCTGTCTTTCGTTACCGTCCCCCCGGCTGATTACCCCTTCACCGTCGTTCATGACGAGGACGAGCAGGCGTACAAGGCGGTTTTCGGGGACGAGGAGATCGGCTACCTCAGCTACCGGCTGGTCGGCGGGCGGGTGGCGCTGTGGAGCGCCGCCGTTCTGGCCGAGTACCGCGACCACGGCGTGGCCGCTGATCTCATCGCGAAGGCACTAGACGACATCCGTACCTCCGGGAAGAAGGTCACGGTCATCTGCCCCATGGTCCGGATGGTGATCGACCATCACCCGCAATACGAGGACCTCGTCGACAAGGAGCACCCGGGGGTCCGGATCAAGCGCCCCGCCTGACCTCACCGAGCTCGGGCGGGGCGCAGGGCCGGTCGTGCGCGACGCTGTGAGAGCGGCACTCATCCCTGCCTCGCCGTCTGGCGGCACGCGGCCGCGCCTGCCGAGGGCTCCGGGCCGTCCGCCGCGCTCGGCAGGCCTCAGGGGCGTGACTCGTGAGCGCGCAGCGCGGCGTCGCGCGGGTGAGCCCTCCCGGGCTGGTGGGCGTCGATCAGCTTCGCGTAGCCGGGATTGCGGTCGATGTAGTCTGCGATGAACCCGCAGTAGTTCGTCAGCGTCTCGCCGCTCGCCGCCAGGTCGTCGAGCGTGAACTGCGCGAGAGCGCTGGCGATACCCTGCCCCCGGAACTCGGGATCCACCACGGTGTGCCTGATGACCATGCGGCCATCCCGCAGCTCGTAGACGATCGTTCCGACGACTTGGTCCCCGATATACGCGTCGTAGCTCCGGGAGTTGGTGTTGTTGCGGATGACTATGCGGCTGTCCATGTCCCGCCTTCCTCTCCTGTCACGTTGCCAGACCCTGGTCAGAACGCGGGGGCAGCCTGCGATATTTCCTCATAGATGGACCTTTTAGTCCGTGCATCCTCAGGCAGTCGCACCCCCACCAGCCGGGTGCGAACGACGAGCGGCAACGATTCTTCGAGGTCAAATGCCAAGGGGAACCTGCGTGGCTAGCCGTCAAGTGAACAGGGCCCAGAGGAGAGCTAATGGACTAATAGGTCCTGACTCGGGTATCATCGTCGTATCGCAGTTCAACCAACAAGAACGGGAGACCCTGATGTCCGAGTCCTACTCACCCCCCACTGACCCCGAAGGCATGGCCGCGATGCTGGTCGAGCGATTTAACTCCGGCAAGGTCAGTGCGATGATGAGCTTGTACGAGCCGGGGGCCGTGCTCATCGCGAAAGACGGACGAGCCATCACCGATCAAGCCGGGATCGCTGCCGAACTCGAGCGCGATCTCAGCCTCGGCCTGCCGCTGGAGGCCAAGGCGCGCCATGTGTTCGTTGCCGACAACATCGCCCAGGTCGTGCTGGACTGGTCAATCGACGGCACAGGTCCCGACGGCGAGCACGTGCACCTCGGAGGCTCGGCAAGCGATACCCTGCGCCGCGGCGCGGATGGACGCTGGCGGTACCTGATCGACAATAACCAGGGGACGGCGGTGCGACAGCCCGCCTGACGCGCGTGCGCCACGGCGACTACTCGACGGACCCCCTTCTTCAGCGTGGCGCCGACGAGGTCGCCTTCGTACCCGGGCCCGGGGCGGTACTGGTTCGGCTCCGGGTCCCTGGAATCGCTGACAACAGACGTCGTCACCCTTGTCACCCTCCTGGTGGAGCACGCATCGGGGCCGCTCAATGCTTAGCCTCGGCACCTGGACGGCTGAGACCAGGAACGACGCCCTGCCAGCGTCCGAGCCGACGCTGCTCCAGGCCTCGGATTCCGGCCTGTGCCTCCTGACCGGCCGGATCGAACGAAAGGAATTGACTGTGAAGGCATGTGGAGTGTCCGGCGCGGATGGGGACGTCGCCCTGCTGGAGTTGCCCGGGCCGCCGTCTCCGGGGCCCGGTCAGGTCCTGCTGGGGGTCGAGGCGGCCGGGGTCGGACCGTGGGATCGGCTGCTGAACGATGCCGGCTGGGATGTGGGGCTGCGCCCCCCGGCGGCGCTGGGAGTGGAGGGCGCGGGCCGGGTGCTGGCCGTCGGCGCCGGCGTCGGTGAGTTCGCCGTCGGCGACCGGGTTCTCGCGCACGAGGCTCCGCTGCCGGGCGGAAGCGGCTTTTGGGCCGAACGCGTCTTGATCACCGCGGCTCACGCGGCAGCTTGCCCGCACGGGCTGGATCCTGTGCTGGCGGGGGCACTGCCGGTCAACGGCCTCACCGCGGTGCAGGCCCTGGAGATGCTGGGACTCGGCCGAGGCCAGCGGCTCTTGGTCACCAACGGAGGCGGAGCCACCGGTTCCCTGGCCGTTCAACTCGCCGCGGCGATGGGCGTCGAGGTGACCACGACCGCATCCGCGTCCGCCGCCGACCGCCTGCGCGGCCTCGGAGCGGCGGAGATCATCGACTACCACGACCCGAACTGGCCGGGTCAGGTACGCGGAGGGTTCGACGGCGCGCTGATCGCCGCCACCGGCACGGCAGAAGCCGCCCTGCCCCTGGTGCGAGACGGCGGGCGGCTGTGCTCACTGACCTCGGACGCACCCGCCGGGGAGCGGGGTATCGCCAGCACGGACCTGTACGTCCGCCCCGACGCCGCACAGCTGGCCCAGCTGGCCAGGCAGGTCAGCGAAGGGACCTTGCAGATGACGCCGGAAGTCCACCCGCTGCGGGAGGGGCCGGCCGCGTTCACCCGCGTGGCCGCCGGACGGGCCAGCGGCAGGAAGCTCGTGCTCATCCCCTGAACCGCCTGAGTGGGCGCACCGCGTCCGCGCAGCGCGACACGCCAAGAGCGCAGGCACGACACGGAAAGGCCAGGAACAGTGGGAATCATCACCCAAGGCAAGCGAAAGACCACCGACAGCGCCAGGCCCGCGTTCGTGCCGAGGGTCTGATGGGCGCTACCGGCAGCCAGGTACGCTCCACGCGTGCAGGGGAAGCCAGCGCGCCGCTCCGGCGGCCAGCCCTGCCGAACGGCGCGGCTTTCGGCGTGGCGGCCGTCGCCGCGTTCCTGGCTTTCGCGTCGAACTCAGCGGCCTCGCCGCTCTACCGGGTGTATCAGGCCCAGTTCGGGTTCTCTGCCATCACGCTGACCTTGCTGTTCACGGTCTACGTGATCGTCTTGCTGGGCACCCTGCTCTCCCTGGGCTCCCTATCGGATTACGTAGGCCGCCGACCCCTGCTGCTGGCCGGGCTGGCTACGGGTGCCGTCGCGTGCGGATTTTTCCTGCTCGCGCACGGAGTCGGGCTGTTGTTCGCTGCGCGCGCGCTGCAGGGCCTCGCGGCCGGCCTTATCACCGGTGCGGCCGCCGCTGCGCTGCACGACCTGCGGCCACACGGCAGGGCGGCGCCGCTGTTGTCCAGCGTGGCACCGACCGGCGGCCAGGCCCTCGGCGCGGTCGCCGCCAGCGTACTGGCCCAGTACGCCCCGGCACCGAGCCGCTTGATCTGGTGGCTGCTGCTCGGGGTGTTCGTCGCAAGCTTGCTCGCCGTGCTGTCGATCCGGGAACCCGGAACCAGGCGCCCTTACGCCCTGGCCTCGCTCCGTCCCCGGGTCAGCGTGCCGGGCCCGGCCCGGGGTGCCTTCGCCACCGCCCTGCCCTGCCTGGTCGGCCTGTGGGCGCTCGGTGGCTTCTACCTGTCACTGGGACCGTCCCTGGCCGCCCAACTGCTGCACTCCCGCAACCTGCTCTGGGGCGGCATGTTGATCTTCATGCTCAGCGGGCTCGGCGCCGCGGCCTCCGGAGCGCTCGCCAAGGTGGACCCCGCCCGCGTGATGCTGGCCGGTTGTCTCGCTGTTACCGCCGGGGCCCTGGTGACCTTCGCGGCCATCGAGACCAGCACGCCGTGGGTCCTGTTCCTGGGCACAGCCATCGCGGGACTCGGCTTCGGCCCCGGGTTCCTCGGCGCCTACCGGTCCACGGCCACGGTCCCCATGGTCACGCCCGGCCAGCGCGCCGGGCTGATCACGGCCATCTACATCGTCAGCTACGTCGCCACCGCCGTGCCAGCCGTCATCGGCGGCATCACCACCTCGCTGTACGGCCTGCACGACACGGCCCTCGTCTACTCCGTAGCCGTGGGCGTCCTCACCGCGACCGCCGCCGTCATCCTCCTGGCCCGCCGCACGACCCAACCCGCCGCGCCGGAGCACGCCGCCCCCTGCCCCGAGCCGCCACCGGGCGCCTGCACGGTGCCGCCATGCCCGCCGAACTCACCTCCGCTCGAACCCTCGAAGATCACGAAGCAGACGCGGGCAGCCACGTAACAAGACTTCACGCGGCGCCGACATAACGCCAGCGACGCGCATCCTGCGGGTCGTGGCGGGCGGTGTGGGCTGATGGACCCATTCGGCGGTATGCAGTGCATGGCCGGCGAGGAAGATCCCGGGCGGCTGACGTCTAAGGGCCGCGCGACCAGGGCGCGGATCGTCGAGGCGGCCGCCGGGCTGATGTCCCGGCAGGGCGTCGCGGGCACCAGCATCGACGACGTGCGCAAGGCGACCGGGATGAGGGGCTCGCAGATGACCCACTACTTCCGCGACAAGCGCAGCCTGGTCCGCGCCGTGATCGCCTGGCAGGCGGACGCGGTGATCGGGCTCCACCGACATCCCGCCCTGGGCGAGCTGGACACCTTCGAGGCGCTGGAGCGGTGGGCGGAGCTGAACGTCGCCCACCAGCGAGAGCTGCACTGCGAGGGGGGCTGCGGCCTCGGCTCCCTGGCCGGGGAGCTAGCCGGGCCGAGCCGCTGGCCTTGGAGGGACTGCGTGAGCGGTACCTGCCCGAGTGCGCCTTCCGCGGCAGGTAGAACGCCAAGCTGCAGTACGCAGTCCTGGCCGCGGCGGCCGTCCACGGGGGAACCGAACCGGACCTGCTGGAGGAGGTTGCCTACTGGCAGACCGACGACTTCTGGCAGTACACCATGTACGCGGCGGTCGCCTACATCCCCGCCGCCGCGAGCCGGGCGGGCGTCCCAGTCCGCCAAGCATGCCAGGACCTCGACGAGCGCCTCGGCCACCAGGCTCCCTGCCGAATATTTACGGTCCTTACCGCGAGCAGGCGAGGATAGATCGGCACTCCGATTGTCCTGATCTGTAACGGCGCCACTCATCGGCTACCGGCGGACGGATGAGGCCTACTTCGACCACCATGGGGCTAGTGCGCGCAGGTGGGTGGCTACGGTGTCCATGTACGCCGTCTCAAAAGGCTTGAGTGGGCTGAGATCGACCGTCCCGCTGGAGGTGACCGCGGCCCTGGAAACCCGGCTGCACGAGCTGCGGCACCAGCTGCTGGACGCCGACCGGCACCTGACCGGCGCGAAGGTCCTGACGGCGCGGATCTACGGGGTCGGGCCGGTCACCGCGCTGGCGCTGACCTGCTGGCTGGGCGGGGAAGGCCGGTTCTCCTCTTCCCGCTGCCCGCGGGCGCCACCGGCTCTGTCGTCCGGGGGTTGCCAGGTAAGCGCGACGGAGGCCAACCTGCCCGGCAAGCGCCGTCCTCCCGCTAGGAAGGGCCACCACCCTGCTTTTGCCGCCCAGACGGTTGATTTGGCTTGACGCGGGCCGCGGGGCGCCCGCTATGGTGGACGCATGAAATCCCCGAACAGGGGATTCCTCACCAAATCTGCGTACTCAAGCACGGAATTGGGGAATATTTCACCGGTGTGAGGGTTCAAATCCCTCCTCGCCCACGCGAGACGGTGGCGGCTCATGTGCTGTAGACAGCACCGGGGCCGCCTCGCTATTTCTTCCGGGGGGACGACCCCCCGGACCCCCCGATGTCGGCTTCGCCGACAGAGCCGCGGTGGTCTCCTTTTATTGCCTGTACTTAGCGCCCATATTCGGGTCGTAAGTACGCACAATAACTGCGCCGGGCATCGCGGGTTTGTCACTTAGAATTCCCTGCACCATGACTACCCAGGTTTTGCCTCGCCACGGGGCCCTACGGAGGCGACCAAGCGGCGGAAATGGCTGGTCAGCCGCATGGTACGCACTTGCCGGTATAATTCTTTTCTGCGGTTATCTACGGCTTTCAAGCACCTATGCGGAAAATTCCGATATGGCCAACATCCTGCTGATGGGCTGGGACTTGCTGCACGGCAACGTCCTGTTGCACGGCTGGCACATGTCGGACGTTTCCTTTTACCCCACCGAACTGGTGCAGTACGCGTTGCTCGAATCCGTGCTCGGACTGCACATGACGACCGCGCACGTGGCCGCGGCGATGACCTACACGCTGGTGGTCCTGCTCGTCGTCCTGCTGGCCAGGGACGGGACGAGCGGGCCGGTTGCCCTGGCCAGGACGCTGATAGCCGGCGGGATCATGGTCGCGCCGCAACTGTCCGCGGGCGTTTACGCCGTCGACCTCGCCGTGGGGCACATCGGCACCTCGGTTCCGCTGCTGCTCGCCTGGCTGTTCGTCGACCGGGCCGGCCGGCGCTGGTGGGTTCCGCCGCTAATCGCGGTCATCCTGGCCTGGGCGCTTGTCGCCGATCCGATCGTTGAGATCGCCGGCATAGCACCCCTTGCCCTGGTCGCCGGCGCCAGGTTCGCCAGGCAACTGCCGCGCCGCGGGCCGGACACTCGTGACGCCGCCCTGGCCTGCGCGGCGGTGGCCGCCTACGCGCTGGCCTGGGTGGCGCAGGCGGTGCTCCGCGCCCTCGGCGGCTACGTCGTCAGCCCGTTGCCCGTGCACGCCAGGACCCTCGCCGAGCTTTCCGGGGCCGCGCCTGCCCTCTGGCGGGTGCTCGATCTGTTCGGCGCCGACTTCCACGGGATGCGGCCGGGGGTTCCGCTGGTGCTGGCGGTCGCGCACCTGGTGAGCGTTGTCCTGGTGATCGCCGCACTCGGCCGGTGCCTCCGCCGTGGCGCCTCGCTGGTCGATCAGGTGCTCGCCGTCGGCATCGTGCTTAACCTCGCGCTGTACCTGGGCACGATGGCGTCCACGGAAGGGGCGCACGAGATCGCCATCGTCCTGCCCTACGCGGCGGCGCTGGCCGGCCGGATGCTCGCGCCGTCGCTACTCGGCGGCACGGCGATCAGGGTCAAGGCCGGTGTCAGGGCCGGGGCCGGCGCGCGGACACGGGTGGGCGCACGCGCCGCGGCCGGCGCCCTGGTGCTCTGCGGCTACCTGGCCGGCCTCGGTTACGAGCTGACCTTTCCGAGCTCGCCACCCGCGAACTCGCCGCTCGCCTCCTGGCTGGTCGCGCACGGTTTCCGGTCCGGCCTTGCCTCCTACTGGCAGGCGAGCAGCGTGACCGTCGACACCGGTGACCAGGTCACGGTCCGGGCGGTGACCGGCTCACTATCGCCCTACCTGTGGATGGCGGACACGGAGTGGTACGACCCGGCGCTC
This sequence comes from uncultured Actinomycetota bacterium, assembly GCA_963759545.1. GTDB lineage: Bacteria > Actinomycetota > Actinomycetes > Streptosporangiales > Streptosporangiaceae > Trebonia. The sequence goes on along the minus strand of CAVXAB010000042.1, from coordinate 63,361 downwards.
AACAAGGCGGACTTCCTGATCCTGCAGCGGCCGTCGGCGTCAGAGCTGACCATGTTGCGCAAGCGCTGCGGCCCGGCGGCGCGCGAGTACCAGGTCGACGGCTACACGGTGCTGACCTGGCACCGCAACCTGCTCAGGGCACCACGATGACGGGGCAGCGGGCGTTGCGGGCCAGCCAGCTTGGCACCGAGCCGATCAGGTGGTGCCAGAAGTGCCTGGGCGCACCGATCACGAGTGCGTCGGCACTGAACTCGGCCGCGATCGAGGCGAGTTCCCGCGCCGGGCTGCCGCGCCTGGTGCGCACGTGGACCTCGAGCCCGCTCGCGTCCGCGGCCTGGTCAAGCTCGGTGAGCAGCCAGCGCTCAAGCGACTCCGCGTCCCGCAGCAGGCCAACCACCTGGCCGGTCAGCGGCTCGCAGTAAACGCCTGGCGACGTCACGTAAACCATGAGCAGCGGCCTGCCGAGCCGGCGTGCCATGCCGGCGGCGTAGGCAAGGGCGTTGCGTGCGGAGGCCGACCCGTTGTACCCGGCCACGACCGGGTGCGCCAGCGACATCGGGCGTGGCTGCGCTTCATGCCGGATCGGTTCTGGGCGCAGACGATCCTGCTGGCGACGGCGCTCGGGCCGCCGCTCATCTGGCGTGCCCTGTTCCGGGGAAGACTGGTCCATCTCCGCGTCCTCGCGGCCACTGGGGGGCGATAGTTTTGTTATAGCAAGCATCCGCGATCAAGTTAAGCGAATCGCTTGCCTTACCTGAGGGAATCCCCTGTCCTGCCTGACTTATTCGGGCCGCGCTGGCAGAACTATAGGGCCAGGGCCCGCGAGGGTGGAAGTACGCAGCGCCGACTGCCGTTCACCGTCGCGAAACCGTGACGTTGATCACCGGAAACACCAACAACCCCGGAAGAATCGGACTTTTCGCCAGGCCAACCATGCACCGTCAAGAAGAGGAGTAACGGTCTTCAGCTGCCCAGGGCGGTTCCAAGGTGGCACCATAAAGATGTGGTGGCAGATCAGGCACACCCAGCTTGGGGTGGCGGAACGGGGCCCACCCCGCCCAGTCAGCACGCGGAGCGCGGCGGCAGGGAGCGGGTAGACGCAACCGCGCGCGCGGTCATCGAATCCGCCGCCGACGCCATCGTCGCGTTCAACACCGACAGGAACGTGATGCTGTGGAACCCGGCCGCGGAGCGGATGTTCGGCTGGGCCGCGGAAGAAGTGATCGGCCTTGAGCCACCCACGATCCCCGAGGAACTCGCCGCCGAGCACAACGCGGTCTTCGAGCGGGTCCGCGGCGGCGGGCAGATCTCCTTCGCCACCAGGCGGATCCGCAAGGACGGCACGATGCTCGACGTCCGCATCGACACCAGCGCGCTGACCGACGGCGACGGCGAAGTGCTTGGCTGGGTCAACATCTGCCACCAGACCGGCGAGGACGACGTCGCCAGGCACTACATGGCCGAGCGGGCGCGCGTGGTCCGCCGCCTGGGCGACGTCGTGGCCGACATGAACGCGCAGCGCGACCTGGAGTCCGTGCTCGACCGGATCGCCGCCAGCCTGCGCGAGCTGACCGGGGCCGACGCCGGCGGGTTCGTGCTCATCGAAGAAGACAGGCTCCGGCTGGTCTCCACCGCGGGCCTGCCCGCGCGGCTGCGCGGCCGGGTGGCCTCGCTGTCGAGCAGCCTGGTCGGTGAGCTGCTGCGGTCGGGCAAGACCGTGATGATGGCCACCGGCGAGTCCGGCGGGTTCGACGACCTCATCTGGTCCGCGCTGCCCGGCCTGCACACGATCGCGCTCAGCCTGTCCCACGTGGGCGGTCGCCCCTACGGCGCGCTCTACGCCCTCTACAGCCGCAGGACCCTCAGCCACGTCGAGCTCGAGCTGCTCGAGCTGCTCGCCGGGCACGCCGGTGTCGCGCTCACCAACGCGATGGCGTTCGAGGAGGTCGTCAAGCAGCGCGCCCACGAGCGCGCCGTCATCGACGGCAGCGCCGACGGCATCGCGGTGCTCGACGAGGCGGGCAACGTCAAGCAGTGGAACCCGGCCGCGCACCGCATCACCGGCACGCAGGCGAGCGAGGTGATGGGCGCGCCGCCGCCGTTCCCGCTGCCGGTGCCAGGCGAGCGGCGCACCAACAAGCTGCCGAGCGGGCGCTGGATCGACGTGCTGTGCACCGAGCTCGGCGACGGCGGCGAGAAGGTGGTCGACTTCCGTGACGTCACCGCCGCCAAGGAGCTCGAGGAGGCCAAGGACCTGTTCCTGGCGACGACCAGCCATGAGCTGCGCACGCCGATCACGGTGGTCCAGGGATTCGCGTCCACGCTCGCCAGCCGGTGGGAACAGCTGTCCGACGCCGACCGGCGCGCCGCCGTCCGGACGATCGCGGAGCGGGCCGGGTCGCTCAGCCGGCTAGTCGAGCAGCTACTGCTCGGCGCGCGGGCGGGCGCCGACGCGCTGCCCGTGAGCAACGGGTCGTTCGACCTCGCCGCACTGCTCCGCGCGGCGGTCGTGTCGTTCAGCCCGCTGTCCGACAAGCACCAGGTCGTCGCCGACGTGCCCGACGACCTGCCGCTCGCCAACGGCGACTCGATGGCCACGGACATCATCGTCGGCCAGCTGCTCGAGAACGCCTTCAAGTACTCGCCGTCCGGCGGGACCGTCACGGTGCGCGGCCGCGCCGTGGGCCCGCTGATCGAGGTGGACGTCGAGGATGAGGGCATCGGCATCGCCCCAGGCGACCACGAGCGGATCTTCGAGCGGTTCGTGCAGGGCGAGACGGGCGACCGCCGCCGCTTCGGCGGCGTCGGCATCGGCCTCTTCATCGTCAGGCGGCTGGCGGTCGCGCAGCACGGCACCGTGGTCGCAAAGACCCGCCCCGAGGGAGGCACGATCATGCGCCTGACCCTGCAGCGGGTGGAGAGGTAACTTACAACCGCGCGCGCTCGCGGTCGCGGGGCTCGCCGCCGGTCGCGGCCAGGTACTCGTCGATGACGCCGGGGACGTCGTCGCTGTCACGCAGGATCTGGCCGGCCTCCATCCAGAGGACCCGGGTGCAGCTCTGCTCGATCTCGCCGAGGTTGTGCGCGACGAGGAAGACCGTCCCCGCTTCCTCGCGCAGCTGCTTGATCCGGTCGTGCGACTTGGTGCGGAACGCGGCGTCGCCGGTCGCGAGGGCCTCGTCGATCATCAGGATCTCGTGGCTCTTGGCCGCGGCGATCGCGAACCGCAGGCGCTGCGCCATGCCGGTGGAGTAGGCGCGCATCGGCAGGTCGATGAAGTTGCCCACGCCGGAGAACTCGACGATCTCGTCGTAGCGGGCCTTGACCTCGGCTGGCGGCATGCCCATCGCCAGGCAGCCGAGCACCACGTTCCGCTCGCCGGTGAGGTCGTCGAGCAGCGCGGCGTTCACGCCGAGCAGCGCCGCCTGGCCGGAGGTGTACACCGCGCCCTGCTCCGCGGGCAAGAGCCCGGCGATCGCGCGCAGCAGCGTGGACTTGCCCGAACCGTTCCTGCCGATGACGCCGACCACGTCGCCGTGGTTGACGACGAACGAGATGCCGCGGATCGCGTGGACTTCCCTGATCGAGACGCGGCGCTGCCGCTTGACCAAACGCATGAGGGACGTGGCCGCGGTCCCCTTATTGCCCCCCGCGCCGTAGACGCGGTAGACCACGTGGAGGTTATCGACCACGACGGTCGGGTCAGCCATGGTGCCACTCACTAGGTTTCTCGGCGGAGCAAAGGGTCAACTGCCATCTGACGTTACCGCCTCCGTCGCGCACATGCGTATTGATGGGCGGCAGTCCGGGGCATTGTGGCACATAACACTCCGGAAATCTTGAGTTCACGGTTTCACGGTGAGCACACGGGGGCATTTCCGCTCATGCCGGGTTCGTACAGTTCCACGGACGGGGCGGGGTGTTCATGGAGGTGGGTACGTCGAGCGTGTGGATGCTCCCGTATACAGCCTCTAGCGTTGGCATTGCTCGCCGGCGGCTGATCGGCGACCTCACCAGGGCCGGCGTTTGTGGAGGTTACGGCGTGTGACGCCGGCCTCGTCCTGAGCGAACTCGTCAGTAACGCGCTGCGCCACGCCACACCGCTGCCCGGCAGCCTCGTGAAGGTGTCGTGGATGCTTGGCGACGAGATCATCGAAGTTGCTGTGAGTGACGGCGGTGGGCCTACCGTGCCCATGGTGAACAAGCCGGCGGCCAACGCGCTGGGCGGGCGCGGGCTCGGCATCGTTGATCGGCTGGCGCTCCGCTGGGGCGTTTACACACGTCAGGACGGGTCAGAAACGACGGTCTGGGCGGCTCTTCCGCTGAGCGCTGACGCGCAGCGTGCCGCGGAGAGCGTGGCAGAGAACGGACCGCGCGGGCACAACGGGACCGGGCCAGGACTTGTAATCGCATCGTCACGCGATGCGTAATCCCGCCGGGAAGTGGTGATAATTCCCCGCGGGGGTGTCGCACGGGGAAGTTCCCTCATTACGGGATAGTGCGGCAGTGATGCAAATGATACGTATCCGGGGGGATTCGTGTCTGAATTTTACGGGGTAGACAGTGAGGTCGGCCGGCTGCGCACGGTCCTAGTGCACCGGCCTGGAGCGGAACTGAGGAGGGTGACGCCACAGCAGCGATGCGGGATGCTGCTGCCGGCCCCGCCGTGGGCCGAACGGGCGCAGGCCGAGCATGACGCGTTCGCGGACGCGCTGCGCGGAGCGGGGGTCGCGGTGCTTTACCTGACCGAGTTGCTGCAGGACGCGCTCGAGTACGTCGCGGCCAGGGGGCAGGCGATCGAGCGGGCGCTGAGCGATCCGCGTCTCGGCGAGGAACTGCGCGGGCAACTCGGGGAATACCTCGCCGGGCTGAGCCCGGAGGAGTTGACCCAGGTGCTGATCATGGGCCTGGCGCGTGATGAGTTCCCTGGCGGCCGCGGTGCGGTCTTCGGGCTGCTCGGCGCCTGGGACTACGTCATCGACCCGCTGCCGAACCTGGTCTTCGCCAGGGATACCTGCGTGTGGATAGGCGACAGCGTGGCCGTGACGAGCCCGCAGGGTCGCCGTCAGGAGGCGGAACTCGCCGCGATCGTGTTCGCGCATCATCCGATTTTCTCCGCGACCAAGCGGCTGTACGAGCCGGGACACGAGCTGCTCGCGGGCGGTGACGTGCTGCTGCTCGCTCCCGGCGTCGTGGCGATCGGCATCGGCGCGCATACGTCGCCCGCGGGCATGGAGCGGCTGGCCAGGCAGGTGTTCGATACCGGGTTCGCGCACACCGTGCTTGCCGTGCTCACCGATCCGGCTAGCACGGAGTGCCTGGACACGCTGTGCACGCTGGCCGGTCCTGACACGGTCCTGATGCGGCCGTCGGTCGCGTACTCGCTCGTCGCGCGGACCATCACCCAGCGCGGTGAAGGGCTGCGGCTGTCGCACGCTCGGCCGTTCCTTGAGGCGGCGGCGGCGGCGATGGGCCTTGACCGGCTGCGGGTCATCGAGACCGGGCTCGGCCCGGCACGGGGCGCGGCGCCCGGGACGCTCGGCGGACCGGCCGGCCAGTGGGACGACGCGGGGAACCTGCTCGCCCTCGGTCCAGGGACGGTGATCTCCTACGAGCGGAACACGCTGACGAACGCGCGGCTTGAGGCGGCGGGCATCGACGTGGTCCGCGTCCCCGGCGGCGAGCTGGCCGGCTGCCGCGGCGGTCCGCGGGCGATCTGCTGCCCGGTTGGCCGGGAGCCGGCGGCCATGCCCGAGCAGATGGTGGCGTGACGGCGGATATTACGCCAAGCGTCGCCTGTTACGTGGCGATACGAGGATGGATGAGTGTTAAACGGTTGTGAATTTACCTACGCTCGATGCCATCATGCCTAGCGTTTCGCCCGTACGGGGCGGTATGGTTCCAGCCGTGGAGCTGAAAGTCTCAAGTCGATCTCAGGGTGATCACGAGGTCGTGATCGCCACAGGGGAAATCGACCTCTACACCGCTCCGCGGCTACAGAGCGAGCTCGCGGCGGTCATCGCCAGCACAGCCCCGGCGACCCGTGTCGTCGTCGACATGTCGGGAGTGGAGTTCTGCGACTCCACTGGCATGAACGTCCTCCTTTCCTGCCTGCGCCAGGCGCGCGAGCGCGGCGGGGAGCTCGAGCTGGCCGCGCCGCGCCCGGCGGTGCGGAAGATCCTCTCCGTGACCGGGCTGGACGCGGTCTTCACGGTCGCCGACTTCCCGGCGAACTAAAATCGGGCGCATGCCGCCTGTAGCCGTCGTCATTCCCGCGTACAACGAGGCCGAGCGGATCGGCGAGACCGTGACGGCCGCGCTGACCCTGCCGAGTGTCGATGCCGTCGTGGTCGCGAGCGACGGCTCAACCGACGCCACGGTCCGCGTCGCCATGGACGCGGGCGCGACGGTGTGGCGGTCGCGCAGGAACCAGGGCAAGGCGGCGGCCATGCTCGCCGGCGCCGAGGCGGTACGGCGGCTCGACGAGCGCGACCGCGCGGACGGCCCGCGCCACCTGCTGTTCCTTGACGCCGACCTGGGGCAGACCGCCGCGAACGCGGGTCACGCTCATCGAGCCGGTCGCCCGCGGCGCGGCCGACATGACGATCGCGGTCTTCGCCAACCGGGTCAAGCTTGGCGGGCACGGCTTCGTGGTCCGCCTCTCCGGCGCCGGGATCAGCCGGGCGACCGGCTGGGCGCCTGCCCAGCCGCTGAACGGCCAGCGCTGCCTCACCCGCGCCGCCTTCGAGGCGGCCCGCCCGCTCGCGCGCGGCTTCGGCGTCGAGACCGCCATGACCATCGACCTGAAGCGCAAGGGGCTTCGCATCGTCGAGGTCGAGGTGAACATGGCCCACCGCGCCACCGGCCGCGACCTAGCCGCGCAGCTCCACCGCGCCCGCCAGTTCGCGGACGTCGCGCTCGCTCTTGCGAGCCGGGTGACGGTATAGGCGAAGCACGCAACCGTTCGGCAGGATGATCTGGATCTTTCCCCCGAACGGGTTCGGCTTTCTCTCCTTCCGCACCGCGCGTCTCCTACTGCTAGCTAAACGTCACAGGTATAGTGCTGAGCGTGACAATGATCGCGATTGCTGCCGCCGGGGTCGTAGCCGGACTCATCGGCGTCCTGGTCGGGATGGCCGCGAGCCGACGGGCGTCGCGGGCCGTCCGTGAGTGCCGTGACCTGGTGCAGGGCGCCGTGGGGTCGCACGGCACCGTCGATCCGAGGGCGCTGCGGGACGTCGCTATCGTCAGGTACGACGCGCTGCGCGAGATGTCGGGCCAGCTGTCGTTTTCCCTCGCGCTGCTTAACGCGACGGGCGACGGCGTGGTGCTCAGCTCGATCAACGGGCGCGCGGAGACGCGCACCTACGCCAAGCCGGTCGTGGCGGGCCAGGGGAAGCCGGAACTGTCGCCAGAGGAAGCGCAGGCCGTGCAGTCCGCCCGGCTGGGTACCGGCTTGTCCACGGTCATCCCCGGGCCTGCCGGGCACGGCGATCGTGCGTCGAGGCGCGCCGCCGCTACGGCATGATGGGGACTATGCGTTATGCCTACCTGGGCCCCGAGGGGACGTTTACCGAGGCGGCGGTCGCCGCGCTGGCCCGCACGCGAGCCGACGGTGACGTGCAGCCGGTGCCATGCCCGTCGGTCGGCGCGACCCTGACCGCCGTGCGGACCGGTGCGGCCGACCGGGCGGTGGTTCCGATCGAGTCGTCCGTCGAGGGCATCGTCACCGCGACGGTCGATGACCTGGCGGGCGGCGGCGACGTGCTGATCCGGGCAGAGACCCGGCTGCCCATCGAGTTCGCACTGCTCGCGCGGGAGGACACCACGCTGGCCGACGTCAAGACGGTCGGCGGTCACCCGCAGGCGGAGGCACAGTGCAGGCGGTGGCTGGCGGCCAGCCTGCCCGGGCGCGAATGGGTACCGTTCCCGTCCAACGCGGAAGCCGCGCGTCGCGTCAGCGAGGGTGACCTGGACGCCGCCCTGGCGTCGGCGGCGGCCGCGGAGCGGTACGGCCTGACGGTGCTCGCGCCCGACGTGCACGACCGGTCGAACGCGGTGACCCGGTTCGTTGAGGTGGCACCGCCCGGATCGCTGCCCGCGCCAACCGGGGCCGACAGGACCTCGCTGGCGGCCTTCCTCGCCGACGATCACGCGGGCGCGCTGATGGAGATCCTCACCGAGTTCGCGGTGCGCGGTGTCAACCTGTCCACGATCCAGTCAAGGCCGACCGGCGACGGGCTTGGCAGTTACTTCTTCTTCATCGACTGCGAGGGGCACATCGACGACGCGCGCGTCGGCGAGGCGATGATGGGCGTGCGCCGCGTGTGCGCCGAGGTCAGGTTCCTCGGCAGTTACCCGCGCAGCGACGGGGGGCGGACCCAGGTCCGCCCCGGCACGTCCGACCCTGAATTCGCCGAGGCAGCCGCGTGGCTGGCCCGGCTGCGGTACGGCCGACCCTAGGACACCTAAACGAAGTCGGCCGGCGACCGGGTCACTGGTGAACAGGTCAGGCAGTCAAAGGTAGGGGCCAGCGCCGCGATGCGGCTGCTGCTCCTGGTCCGGTGCGGGCATGAGGCCGGGCGGCAGCGCGCGGCGCATCTGCTCAAGTTGCGCCCTGGCCGCCATCTGCTGCGCGAACAGCGTGGTCTGGATGCCGTGGAAGAGGCCCTCGAGCCAGCCGACGAGCTGGGCCTGCGCGACGCGCAGCTCGGCCTCGCTCGGCGTCGCGTCCTCGAACGGCAGCGACAGCCGCTCAAGCTCATCGACGAGCTCTGGCGCGAGTCCGTCCTCGAGCTCCTTGATGGAGTTCTGGTGAATCTCCTTAAGCCGCGCGCGGCTCTTCTCGTCGAGCGGCGCGGACTTAACCTCCTCAAGCAGCTGGCGGATCATCGAGCCAATCCGCATGACCTTGGCCGGCTGCTCAACCATCTCGGTGATGGGGCGCTCCGCCGGTCCCTCACCGAGCTCGTCCTGAGTGTTGCCGATGGCCATGCCGTCGGGCCCGACGACGACGACTTGTGGCGGCCTGCCCGCTTCCTGTGGGCTGATCTCGTCGCTCATAGTTCACACGCTATCGGGTCTAGCCGATTACTCGGCGCCCCATCGGGGGGTGTCCCCCCGGGAGGGAGGCTGTATGCGCGGCCGATACGATGGCGGTCTATGCCATCGGGCGCGCATACAGCACGATCTTGCCTGTGTGGGTGGACGCTGTCATGATCCGGTGCGCCTCGTCCGCCTGCGCCATGGGCAGTTCCCTGTGGATCACGGGCCGGAGCGCGCCCGTGTCGACGAGCGGCCAGACGCTGGCCGTCACGGCCGCGACGATGCTCGCCTTCTGCTCCGCGGGGCGCGCCCGCAGCGTGGTGGACATGATGGTGCCGCGCTTGGCCATCAGCGCGCTGAAGTCGAGCTCGGCCCTGCGGCCCTGTTGCAGCCCGATGTTGGCGATCCGGCCGTCCGGAGCGAGCGCGGCGAGGTTCTTCGCGAGGTAGCCGGCCCCGATGATGTCCAGGATCACGTCCGCGCCATGGCCACCGGTAAGTTCAAGCAGCCGCTCCGCGAAGTCGTCCTCGCGGTAGTTGATCAAGATGTCCGCGCCGAGCTGCTTGCATTCGTCCAGCTTCTCCTGCGAGCCCGCCGTGACCGCCACGATGGCGCCGGCGTGCTTGCCGAGCTGGATCGCCGTCGTGCCGATGCCGCTGCCGCCACCGTGGATGAGCAGCGTCTCGCCTCTCGCGAGGCGGGCACCGAGGAAGACGTTGGAGTACACGGTGCACACCGTCTCGGGCAGCGCGGCGGCCTCGACGAGGGTGATGGCGTTCGGCACGGGCAGCAGCTGGCCCGCGGGGACGGCGACCTTCTCCGCGTAACCGCCGCCAGCGAGCAGGGCGCATACCTGGTCCCCGGGCTGCCAGCCGGTCACGCCCTCGCCGAGTGCGGCGATGGTCCCCGAGCACTCAAGGCCCGGGTACGGCGCGGCGCCCTTCGGCGGCGGGTAGGCCCCCTGGCGCTGCATCATGTCGGCCCTGTTTACCGCCGACGCGGCCACGTCGACGAGGACCTCGCCTGGTCCTGGCACCGGGTCGGGGACCTCGGTCCAGCGGAGAACCTCGGGGCCGCCCGGTTCGGTGATGACGACCGCGTGCATAGGTGCCTCCTTGCGCGGGAACGCCAGTGACTAAGTCTTATCTGAGTCACCGGGTCGGGGTGCTGCGCGATGAGCTGACGATATCGCGGTGAGCCCGCGGGCAGCCGCGGCGGCGTGCCGTCATGAGCATGGCAAGGACAAATACAGGTGGCTAGTGGGGGCGGCCCATGACACCAAACGAGCATGACACTCCAGAGACATCACATGACACTCCAGAGACATCAGAAGAACTCGGTACCACAGACCTCTCCCCGTTCGCTGCTGACCGTCCCCAGGGGACGGACCGCGCCATAGACGACACGCTGCCCGACCTGCCGGCCATGGAGCCGTTGCCCGACCCGGACGCGCTGCCCGACCCCGGGTACCCGGAGATGCCGACGACGGCGCGGGACTACGCGAGCGGCGCCGTGGACCCGCCGCCAGGCTCCTGGCCTTCCGACGGGCCCGGCGCGCAGTCCTGGCCGCGTCCGCCGGCGTGGGCGCCGGAAGCGCCACAGCCGTCCTTCCATCCGGTTCAGCCCGATCCCGCTCAGGCCAATCCCGATCAGGCGCCGCAGCCGTCGCAGCCAGCCAAGGCACCCAAGCAGGTCTGGTCGCCCGACCCGTACGCGGCGCCGCGTGCGCCCGACGACGCCCCGCCGCTGCACGGCCCGTCGGTGCCGTGGTCGGAGGTGCGCGCGGCCGCCGACCACGAGGCGGCACCGGAGCCGCTAGCCGCGCCGCCCACGCTCCGCGCGCACGCCGCTGCCGGGCACCGCCGCGACGCCGCCCGAGCAGCTCGCGCGGCGGCCGACCTCGGAGGCGCTCACCTCTGACCTGCTGCTACCTGGCAAGCGAGCGACGCCCGACGGCGGCTGGCGGCGGACGGTGTACCGCGCGACTGGTGGCCTCGTCCGCATCGGCGAGTCGCCCGCGAGCATGCGCAGGCGCGACCTGGTCAGCCGCGTAAGGACCCCGGTCGTCGGCGGTCTCCACCGGGTCGCCGTGCTGAGCCTCAAGGGCGGCGTCGGCAAGACCACGGTCACCGTCGGCCTCGGCGCGACCCTGGCGTCGCTGCGCGGCGACCGGGTCATCGCGGTGGACGCCAACCCGGACCGCGGCACGCTCTCGGACAAGGTCAGGCTCCAGACTCCGGCGACCATCCGCGACCTGCTTGACGAGCGCGCGCTGATAGGCAGGTACGCGGACGTCCGGGCGTTCACGTCTCAGTCGTCAAGCAGGCTGGAGATCCTCGCGTCCGACCGCGACCCAGGTGTCTCCGTGGCGTTCAGCGCCGATGACTACCGCGCGGTGGTCGGCGTCCTTGAGCACTACTACTCGATCTGCATCACCGACTGCGGCACCGGCCTGCTGCACTCGGCCATGGCGGGCATCCTTGAGCTGGCCGATCAGGTCGTCCTGGTCAGTTCCCCGTCCGTTGACGGTGCGCGCAGCGCCAGCGCCACGCTCGACTGGCTCGACGCCCACAACTACGGCGACCTGGTCCGCGGTGGCGTCGTCGTGCTGTCCGCCGTCCGCCGCAAGAGCAAGTCCACGGTCGACCTGGACCGCCTTGAGCAGCACTTCGCCGCTCCGCTGCCGTGCCGTCGTGCGCGTCCCCTACGACCCGCACCTGGAGGAGGGCGCCGAGGTCGACCTCGACTACCTCAACGCCGAGACCGCCGAGGCCTACCTGGAGCTCGCCGCCCTGGTAGCCGACGCTTTCGCCCAGCCCGGCCGTTCCGCCGCCAGTGCGGCGCAACGTTCACCGCTCGCGTAGAGTTGTGCCAACCAGGAGGGCTCGCCTAGTGGCCGATGGCGGCAGTCTTGAAAATTGCTAGGTCGGGTGACCGACCTCGTGGGTTCGAATCCCACGCCCTCCGCTCCGTGGGTCACCCCTGTTCGGTGGGCTGACGCGCACCTTCCCGTCGCCACTCGCGGATAACTCCCGGGGGGACGACCCCCCGGAACCCCCCGGTGTCGGCTGCGCCGACAAAGCGTGCGTGGCGCTGTTCTTGGGGAACGACCCCCGGACCCCCCGATGCGGGCTGCGCCCGCGAAGTGGCTGCCCGCCTTCGGGGCCGGGCCCCGTGGGTGACCGTTTCGTCCGGGTTGTCCCTGCGGTGCCGCTGCCTGGCCCATGATCATGTGGATTCCGCATCCTATTAGCTGCGGAATCCACATGGAAAGCGAAATCCTTGGCGATCAGGCCGCGCCCCGGGCGCGGGTAGCGTGTGCCGGTCCGCATACGGCTCTCACGGTCAGCGTGCACCACTCTCCTTCCACCGCTTGCAGGGATAATTTCTAGGCACGCACCGTGTGTCGGGTTGGGCACTAGAGTGGGGCACTCTGGTGGTCGGGCGGCGGAGGGCGGATGGGGCAGGGCAAGGTTGGTCCCTATCTGGTTAACCGGGTTGCGCTTGGGGACTGCGTTGAGCTTGGTGCCGAGTTGCCGGATGAAAGTGTTGACGTGCTTGTCACCTCGCCGCCCTACTGGGGGCAGCGGATGTCGGGCGGCATGGGGGTCGAGGAAGACCCGAGGGAGTACGTCAAGCGGCTGGTGGAGATATTCCGGGTCTTCAAGCCGAAGGTCAAGCGCGACGGCATCGTCTGGATCAACATCGGCGACGCCTACAACACGCCGGTGAACTGGCGGCCCGATGACCGTGACTACAGTTCGCTCGGGCCGGGCAAGACGGGGCTTGACGAGGACAACTCGGCGTACATCAAGCCGCGGGCGCGCCGGAAGGCCTACCTCCGCAAGGCCGACGCGCCGTGGCTCACGTACGGCAACCTGCTCGCGCTGCCCTACCGCATGGTCATCGGGATGTGCGACGACGGCTGGCTGCTGCGCGGCGAGGTCATCTGGCGGAAGAAGAACCCCATGCCGGAGGGCCGCTGCCGGCGGCCGCACCGGGCGCACGAGTCGATCTACCTGTTCGCGACCTCGGAAAAGCACGCCTTCCTGACCGATCCGCCGGTGAAAAGCGTCTGGGAGTTCTCCAACGAGCGAATGGCCGGGCCCGCGCACTACTCGCGCTTCCCGCTTGAACTGCCCAGGCGCTGCGTCTCGGCCCTGGGGCGACGCGGAAAGGACGTCGTGGTACTCGACCCGTTCTCCGGCAGCGGCACCACCGGGCTCGCCGCGCTGTCGCTCGGCTGCTCCTACGTGGGCTTCGAGATCGACCCCGAGCAGGTCGCCGCCTCGAACACCAGGCTGGCCGCGGCCGAGGAGCCTGCCGCTCTGATCCGGCGCGTTTCACCCGGTTCGTTCGCTTCGGCGTGGCGACGGGCGCAATGTGGGGGGTTGCTGGCCTCGGGGGGCTATTATCCAGGCTAGGTACCGTATGTGCATTCCCGGGAGGAGGCGGAGGGGACCTTGTCGAGAAAAACGCTGATCCTCTTCGTCTGGCTGATTATCGGCGCCGCCGCCGCCGGGCCAGCGCGGCTATTTCAGCAACGTGCCGTCGACCTGCAGCGCGGGTGCCACGATCGCGGCGACCATGGCGACCGGGCCGCTCAACTACCTCGGGCGTCAACCCGCAGATCACCTGCAACTGGCCCTCGCCTTCCGGCAGCTGAGCCCAGCGCCCAGCTGACTCCCGGCGCTTTCCAGCCGCCACGGGCGACTACGACAGCGTGTAGGCGAGGGGTAGTCTTCCCCTCATGGGAGGAGGCGCCATGTTGCCGCCGTTCAGCTGGGGCGAGGCCGCCACCAACTGGCAGTTCGCACCGATCGTCACCGCGTTCACCGCACTCGTCGCGGCCGCGTACCTGTGGGGTGTGCTCCGGGTCAGGCGCCGCCACCCGCGGCGGCCGTGGCCGCTGCGGCGGACCATCCCGTTCCTGCTCGGCCTGCTTGTCATCAACCTGGCGACGCAGAGCGGGGTCGGTACGTACGACGACACGCTGTTCTGGGACCACATGATCCAGCACCTGATGCTGATCATGGTCGCGCCTCCGCTGCTCGTCGTGGGGCAGCCGGTGACCCTGCTGCTGCACGCGAGCAGGAACCCGCTGCACACCGGGGTCAAGAAGCTTGTCAGGTCGCGCCCGGTGCAGTGGCTGACCTGGCCGGTGTTCGGCGTTGTCGCCTACTGCGCGACGATCGTCGGCACGCACCTCACCGACTTCATGAACCTGGTCACCGAGCACGACGCCGTGCACGAGGCCGAGCACGTTCTCTACCTCGTCGTCGGCTACCTGTACTTCCTGCCGCTGATCGGCAAGGAGCCCATCAGGTGGAAGGTGTCGTACCCGCTCCGGCTCTTCCTGCTGTTCATCGCCATGCCGGTCGACGCGTTCACGGGGTGGTGCTCGGCTCCTACCAGACCGACCCATTCGTGCCCATGGACCCGCGCTCGTGGGGCCCGTCCGCGGTGAACGACCTGCACGAGGGCGGCGCGGTGATGTGGATCGGCGGCGCCGCCATCATGTTCCTGATGATCATGGCGGTGTTCTTCCAGTGGACGAGGGAGACCCGGCCGTCGGTGTCGATGGGCTGGCTTGAGTCGGCGCGTCAGTCGAGCCTGGCAGAACGGATCGCCGAGGCGAACCCCGCCGGGCCCGCGAGCGCCCAGGTGGCGGGACCGCGTGGCCAGCGGTGCCGCGCGGAACGCCAACGTCGACGAGGACGAGGACCAGCTCGCGGCGTACAACGAGTACCTCGCGCACATCAATAGCGCATGAATCTGGCCCGGCCTGAGAATAGCGGTAATGTGACCTAGATCACAGGCAACGCGCGACTACATTTATGGCCCCGTGGGGCTGCCATCCATGGCTGTTTCTGTTGTGAAGGATGAGTTCGCCCAGGTTAGCCCGTGCATGGACCGTCATGCGGTTGACTGTCATGCCGGGGGTGCAGGATGAAAGGCAAGAAGCGTTGACCGGCAACATGAGCAAGGCAGACACCCAATACGTCGACGACGCCCTGACGATCGAGGACGAGTACGAGTCCGAGCTCGCAGCCGTACAGGTCGCGCTCACCCGGTTCGAGGTGGCGCCGCACGAGTACGCCGCCCGCCGGGCCGAGATCGCGGCCCGTGCCTACCTCAAGCTGGCCGAGGCCCACAAGCGTTTCCTGGGCCGCAACAACTAATTTCCGACACGCCGGTAGGGTTCTCTACGGAAATCTACGGATCTCGCTAGACGGCGTCATAGAGTCCGATCGTGGACCCCGTACGGAACCCCTACGCGCCCGGTGCCGGGCAGCGGCCGCCGGAGCTCGCCGGGCCGAGACCGGGAGATCAGACAGTTCGAGGTCGTACTTGAGCGCGTGGCAAGGGCCAGGCCCGAGCGGTCCATGGTGCTCACCGGCCTGCGCGGCGTCGGCAAGACCGTGCTGCTCAACACGTTCAGGTCGATGGCACTGCAGCGCCTGTGGGGGACGGGCAAGCTCGAGGCCAGGCCTGACCAGTCGATCCGCCGCCCGGTCGCGAGCGCGCTGCACATGGCGGTCCGCGAGCTCGCGCCGCGGCACCGCGCGCCGGACCGGATCGACGACTTCCTCGGCGTGCTCAAGGCGTTCGCGCTCCGCGACCCGAAGGCACCCAGGGGATCCACGGTCAACGCGCAGTTCGGCATCGACGTGCCTGCCGCCCGCGGCCGGGCCGACTCTGGCGACCTCGAGGTCGACCTGACCGAGCTGTTCACCGACGCCTCCTCGGTCGCGGCCGACCTGGGCGTCGGCATCGCCCTGTTCGTCGACGAGATGCAGGACATTCCCGCGCTTGACGTGTCCGCGCTCTGCGCCGCCTGCCACGAGCTCTCGCAGGTCGGCGGGCCGCTCATCGTCGTGGGCGCGGGGCTGCCGCACCTGCCCTCGGTGCTGTCCGCGAGTAAGAGTTATTCGGAACGGTTGTTTCGCTACGCCAGGATCGACCGGCTGGACCGGGAGGCGGCGGACCAGGCGCTCATCGCACCCGCCGAGCGCGAGGATGTGCTGTTCAAGCAGGATGCGCTAGATGCGCTTTACGAGGCCGCCGACGGCTACCCGTACTTCGTGCAGGCCTACGGCAAGGTGACCTGGGATGTCGCCGCATCGAGCCCCATCGGCGCGGCCGACGTGGCCGTCGCGGCGCCAGAGGCGGAGGGCGAGCTCGCCGTCGGGTTCTTCGGATCACGCTACGAGCGGGCCACTCCCGCGGAACGCGAGTACATGCGCGCGATGGCCGTGATCGGCGACGAGCCGGTGCCGACGTCTGCCGTGGCCGACGAGCTCGGCCGCAAGCCGTCGAGCCTGTCACCGGCCAGGGACGGGCTGATCAAGAAGGGCCTGATCTACAGCTCGGAGCGCGGCCTGATCGCGTTCACCGTCCCGCACTTCGGCAAGTTCCTGCGGTCCCAGCCGGCCTGAGGGACCCGCCGCGCGTGGGCGTGTCATGGGTCGCGACCATAGGCAGCCGAAGTCGTTCTGGGGGATTATCGACTCTATTCTCTTGTATTGGATTTTCCTTATACACGGTTAGACATCTGTAGCGGGTCCTCGAGCGGTGCCTCCAAGGGCGGCGCGAAGCCGGCGCCCGTGTCCAGCATGCCGACGCGGACCGGGGCACCGCGGCGGGCCAGGTGGACGGCGAAGACCACGTCCACGCGGCGGCTGGCCAGTACGCCAGGGAAGACCACGAAGCGCCAGCAACCCTCCCGCCAGACGTCGATCGGCTCGGCGGTGACCAGGAATCGCTGGTAACGCCGCCATGACGCGCTCGCGCGCAGCGCGGACAGGGTCCGCCACACAGCCACCTCGCGCAGTTCACACGGGTCGGCGTGGCTCAGCCGGAGCATGACCTGGCCGATTTCCGGCGAAAGCGCGGCGAGCACCGTCACCTCGGCGGCAACCGCCGCCAGCGTCAGCCATGCCTGCGTGGCCGAGTCAGGCATGCGGAGCGGCGGGATGCCGATCGAGGACAGCGCGGCCACGCACAACAGCGTCGCCCGCGCGGTCACCCGCCAGCTCACCGGCGTGCGGCTCAGCTCGCCAAAGCAGCCGCATCCCGCGTCGGGCCTGCGCGCCCGCAGCTCATATAGTGCGGCCGCCGCCGTGCCGAACAGCAGCCCGGTTGCCGCGCGGGCCGCGGCCGCGGGGTTACCCGCTCCGGCGCGGCCAGCGGTGAGCAGCAGGGCGGCACCGAGGACGAACTCGGTCGCGCACAGCGCGACCGCCGCGGGACGGCGCAGCCGTAGCGGGAACATCGCCGTCGGCCCGGTCCCCTGGCGCGTCTCGATCGCCTGCCTGGCCTTGGCCGCGGACCCGCAGAAAAGCAGCACGGCGAGCAGCGGGACCTGGACCTCGCGCATAACGGCAAGCATGCTGACTCCACTCACATCGACCCCCGTAACCCAGTTCCGTTATGTCAGCCCGCCATCGTCGTCAGCGTCGCGTTGAAGCACCCGTCTTCCAGATTGCCGCCGAGCCCGACGAACGCGGCCATCGTCAGGTCGGCCACCCGTCCCTTGGGTGAAGTGCCGCACTCCACGCATCGGTCGCAGAATTCCCTGGCCATCGCCCCGTCGCTGGTCACCGGCAGCATCAGCCGCGAGGTCGGTGCACTCGTTGCGGATGGTTACCGTGGCGCCGAGCGACAGGTACGGCAGCCGGACGCACCCCATGCCGCCGTCGCCGGGCTGGGCGCCGCCCTCCGGATCGATGGCGGGGTAGGCGAGCCCGAGCAGGCCGGGCGGCTCATCGTCTGGCTCGTGCCAGACGGCGGATCCGCTGACGGGCATGGGAACGGGGCCGCCGACCAGGGGTGGCCTTGGCGAGTGACCGGCGTGGTAAGGCGGCTGCGCGGTGGCCGGCGCCACCGCGAGCAGGTGGTCGCCGTGCCTGGTGCCGATGACGTCGAGCAGATAGCCCGGTGCCAGCCTCGGGAAGCGCACCTGAATCTGGCGCGACGAGGCCGGCGGGATCACGACACGTTGCGGCGCCCGGTCATCGCGGCGCGTGTCGACCAGGAACTCAAGCCCGTCTGCCGCGACGATCGTGCCGGTTATCCGGCCGACGCGCGCCCAGATGCGTTCTGCGTGCTTGCGGGCTGGCGCGGCGGCATCCGCCGTCCGGTGCCTGACGATGACCTGGTCCCCTGGTCGCAGTGCGGACGGCGACGCACGAGCCCCCAGCCAGGTCACGGTGGCGGAGGAGACGCCGAAGAACTCGGTGCCGTGCTCACCGTCGACCGCGATGGCGTCTTCCCGCACTTCCGCGAGCACTCCGGTGGCCACGGACGCGGCGATGGCGGGCCGGTGCGCCCAGAGTTCCTGGTCCCGCGTCTCGAAGACCGCGGCGCGCAACAGCGCCCGCCGGGCAAACCGGGCAGATGCCCCTGATTCGGGCAAGGTACGGCTAATTGCCGAAATACCCGTGTTACTCCGCACTTGCCCGGAATGGGATTGCAGCCACCACCAAGCCATGTCCGACGATGCTCACATGAGCGCGGGCACGTCAAGTGATTCGGCAACATCGGTCCGTTATGCCCGATGCATATGCCGGTAATGCGTGGTTTTTAGGGAAGTTTAGGTATGGCTACGTACCGCGGGTCTCATGGGGATCGAGTGGCGCCGTTCACCCGTCGAGGCGTATCGTAGCCATCTAATCACTCTGAGTAGTTTCAGATTTCTTAAGCTGAGGGACCCATGAGCGCAGGGGACCGCGTCGCGTTCGGCGAGTACGTCCGCTCCCGCAGTCAAGCGCTACTCCGAGCTGCCCAGGCGATGACGGGAAACCGTACCGACGCTGAGGATCTGCTGCAGGCGACGCTGGTCAAGGCGTACCAGTCCTGGGACCGGATCGATGATCAGGCCGCGCTTGATACTTACGTGCGACGGGTGATGGTGAACACCCACATCTCTGGATGGCGGAGACGGCGGGTGGACGAATACCCCACCGACGACCTCCCCGACTCCCCTTCGGCGCAGGACGCCACCAGCGACAGCGACCTCCACGACGTGGTGCAGCGCGCGATCGACCGGCTGCCGCGCCAGATGCGCGCCGCCGTCATGCTCAGGTTCTACGACGACATGACCGAGCCCGAGGTGGCGGCGGCGCTTGGCGTTTCCGTCGGGACGGTCAAGTCCACCGTGGCGAGAGCGGTGGCCAAGCTCAGGAAAGACGCCGAACTCGGCGCCGATTCCCTGCCGAGCCCGCGCGATCCGTCGTTAGATCCGCCCCGGCATGGGGGTGTGCCCCGGCATGGGGGGTGTAATGCACCGCACGTACGTGGCACTATCACCTTCAAAGGAGTCGGCGGCAGTCCGTGGATTCAGTCCAGGGAAGTTAACGAGGAGGCGCGGGGCCGTATGGACAGCACGATGATGGATTACCCGCTGACGATTACCACGGTCATGCGCTACGGCACCACCGTGTTCGGCGACAAGGAGGTCGTGACCTGCGCCGGTGACGAGCCAGCCAGGCGGCGCAGCTACGCGGCCGTCGGTGAGCGGACGGCCCGGCTGGCGAACGCGCTGCGCTCGCTTGGCGTCGACGGCGACCAGCGGGTCGGGACGTTCATGTGGAACAACGCCGAGCACCTTGAGGCCTACCTGGCGATCCCGTCGATGGGCGCCGTCATGCACACCCTGAACCTGCGCCTTTCCCCCGACCAGGTTGGCTATATCGCCACGCATGCGGGCGACTACGCGGTCATCGTGGACGCGTCGCTGATCCCGCTGTTCGCCAACGTGCTGCCGCTGGCGGAGACCATCAAGCACGTGATCGTCTCCGGCGCGGCCGACGAGGCCGCGCTTGGCTCGCTGGCGGGCCACGGCCGCGAGGTCCACTCCTACGAGGAGCTGCTCGCCGAGGCGGCGGACACCTTCGACTGGCCCGACCTTGACGAGCGATCCGCCGCGGCCATGTGCTACACCAGCGGAACCACCGGGCTGCCCAAGGGCGTGGTGTACAGCCACCGCTCGTCCTACCTGCACTCCATGGCCGTGTGTACCGTGAACGCGCTCGGCGCCAGCGAGCGGGACCGGATCATGCCCATCGTGCCGCAGTTTCACGCGAACGCCTGGGGGCTGCCTTACGCCGCGATGATGTCCGGCGCCGACCTGGTGATGCCGGACCGGTTCATGATCCCGGCCGCCGTCGCCAGGCTCATCGAGACCGAGAAGGTGACGGTCGGGGCGGGGGTGCCGACGATCTGGCAAGGGATGCTCGCGCACCTGCGCGCGCACGGCGGTGACATCTCCTCGCTGCGCACCCTGGTCTGCGGCGGCTCGGCGCTGCCGGAGGCGGTGATGCGCGCGTACGCCGACGAGTTCGGCATCAGCATGACGCATGCCTGGGGAATGACCGAGCTTTCGCCGCTCGGATCGGTCGCCCGCGAGCCCGTCGGCGTAACCGGCGAGGCGGTCTGGCCGTACCGGGCGTCACAGGGGCGGCTGATCTGCGGCGTCGAGGGCCGGCTGACCGGCGACGACGGCCAGGTCTTGCCGTCCGACGGCAAGGCCGTCGGCGAACTGGAGTGCCGGGGCCCGTGGATCACCGCGTCCTACTACCTCGACGACGCGCCGGAGAAGTTCCATGACGGCTGGCTGCGCACCGGCGACGTCGGCACCCTGGACGCGGAGGGCTTCATCAGGCTCACCGACCGGGCCAAGGACGTGATCAAGTCGGGCGGCGAGTGGATCTCGTCGATGGAGCTGGAGAACCTGATCATGGCGCACCCGGCCGTGGCCGAGGCGGCCGTGATCGGCGTGCCAGACGACCGGTGGGGCGAGCGCCCGCTCGCCGCCGTCGTGCTGCGCCCGGACGCCGGCCCGGTCACCCCAGGCGAGCTGCGCGCCTACCTGGGCGAGCGGATCCCGCGCTGGCAGCTCCCCGAGCGCTGGTCCTTCATCGACGAGGTACCCAAGACCTCCGTCGGCAAGTTCAAGAAGACAACCCTCCGCGACCAGTACGCAGCAGGCACCCTAGACGTAACCGACCTGGGCGCCGTCCCGCACTAGCTCACCGCCAGCGAGGAGACGTTCGATTGGGCGCCCCAGCGCGTCCGCTAGCGCCACGACCACGGCAGCGCCCGCCGACCGTGAGGCGCGCAGCGCCGAACATCGGGGGACCCGGGAGACAGGGGGTCGCCCCCCGCTTTTGTCGGCGGAGCCGACATCGGGGGGTCCGGGGGGTCGTCCCCCCGGGAAGATACTGCGGGCCGCGGCGCAGTTGAGCGAAGCTCAACAAGCATGGATCGCCGCTCGGCGGAGGATCGGGGATTTGAACCCCGGATGGGATCACTCCCAAACCGCATTAGCAGTGCGGCGCCATAGACCGGACTAGGCGAATCCTCCAGCACCACGCAACCAGCCGGAACCGGAAGGGGCGCGGTGTCGATCAGCGTACCGGTAGGCGGCCGTGCTCGGCAAAGCGGATGCTCGGTCCCGGCTCTTCCCCGCCGCCTCCGCATCGCGTATCTTCGCCTTCAGCACACGCAACGCGGCCGCGAAGGCCCCTTTTTTCCGACCGCGCTGTCAGCCAACATGGCAAATGACCGTAAGCTTCTAGTGGGAGGCGAAAGCCTTCATTAGCGCCTGGCCACCGGTCACCACCCCTGACCGGTGGCCAGGTTTTCGTGGTTGAGGAGGGTTCATGCCGGCATCGGGTGACTGGGTGACCGTTGGCATCGACAACGGCGGCACAGCGAACAACGGAACGGTGCTCGACGCCGACGGCACGTTCCTTATCGCGGAGATGGCCGAGCTGCCCAGTCTGGTGCGGGAGGGGCCGGATAAGGCCATCACGGCGCTCGTCGACTCCTTCGACAAGGTGCTGGGCATGACCGGGATCCAGCGGGAGAAGGTCCGGGCCGTCGGGCTCGACACCCCGGGACCGGCCAGCGCGGATGGCGTCCTGGCCACCGGCGGCGCGACGAACTTCGGTCACCCGGACTGGTCCAGGTTCAACATCAGGACGGCACTGGAAGCGCGGCTTGGCATTCCCGTGCTGTACAACAACGACGGCAACGCGGCCGCTCTCTACGCCCATCACGTGCGGCACGGCGCGCAGGCCGAGCAGCGCAGCTCGGTGTCCGCGATCGTCGGCACGGGATTCGGCGGCGGCGTGATCAACGACGGGCGCATCGTCAAGGGCGCGGCCGGGATGGCCGGCGAGCTCGGGCACATGCCGATTCCCATGGCAGGCCTGCTCGAGGCCGACCAGCAGGTTCCCTCCTGCAACTGCGGGCAGTTCGCCGACGCGGAGTCGATCGCCTCGCTGACCGGGATCACCCGTAACTTGCTGCCGTACTGGCTGGCCAGGTTTCCCGGATCACGAGCTGGCCGAGGTGGGCATCGCGAAGGCGGCCAAGCTCGTCCGCGGTTACGCCGAGCGCGGTGACGAGATGGCCCTTGAGATCTTCCGCCAGCAGGCGATGGCAATGGGCCGGGTCTTCTCCATCGCGGCCAAGTTCACCGACCCCGACACGTACTTCGTTGGCGGGGGGTGATCGAGGCGGCGCCGCACTTCCGCGACTGGTTCGTCGCCACGGTCAAGGAGCACACGGAGTTGTATGTCGAGCAGGCGGAAATCGCGGAGATCACGCTAGTACCCGACCTGGACATGGCCGGCGCCCGCGGCTCCGCCATCGCCGCCGCCGCCTGGGTGCGAAGCCAGTAGTCACGCACAGCCAAAACGGGGTGCGTGGCATCTGACCAGGTCAGATGCCACGCACCCGTTCGGAATGCTTATGATCTCTTTTTGCTGTTTATCGTTAGTCGTCGCCTGATCCGGGATCCTTGAAGATCAGGCCGCATACCTCGATGTAGAGCTGCTCCGGATAGGGCAGATGATCGATCCTGGAGAGTGCCTGGTCCTGGCCGGCTGACTCCACGATGAACGTGCCGTATCCGAGCACCCGGGCGATTGCCGACCGCTCGAAGCGCATATCGGTGACCTTGGTCAGTGGCATCATGTTCACGGTCTTTCTGAATACGCCAGTGGCGAGCAGAAGCCGTGCCGAAGTTACTACGAAGTAATCTTCGAGCCACTCGTAGATTTTGAAAAGCAGCCTGATGACCAGGATGAGCCAGGCCAGCCAGACGACGAGCAGGACCGTGCTCTCAAGGTGAACGAGGGTTGAGAGCAGGCCGGCGATCGCGAGACCGCCGAGGGTCCAGTGCCACCGGCCCGATCAGGATCGCTGGGTGGAACCGAACGGTGATCACCCGTCGCTCGTGCGGCAGGAGGACCCGGTAAACCGCAGCCGGGACGGTCTCGTTCGGGACGACCCTAATACCCATTGCTAACCTCAGATTTGTGCCACGAAGCTCGATATACCGTGGGCGGCCTGGCTGAGCAGCGAACCGATATTGTGCACCAGGTGCGCGGCAGCTGTAGGCTCCTGGATGACCCACCAGACTACGAACGCGATCGCCGCCCATTTCAGGATAGTGCCGAGTTTCACTGCCGCCTCCCTGGAAGCGCAGACTGCTCCATCGTGCCAATTCCCTATCGTAGTCCGAAACGCAGCCTGGATGGGGGTTGGTCACCCAGGCAGGTACGGCGCTGGCATGCCCGTCCGGCAGCAAGTATGCCCGCTTCCCGCGGGCACTACGCATGAGCCTGAGTGAGAATGTACCGACCCGCAACGTAGTATGCCGTCACAGTGTGCACTAGAGAAGCAGCCACGCCGGCCTCCCCGGCGGCGGTATGTTCGTATCGTGGCGATGCCTGAGGTGAGCGAGACAGACTTTGCGATCGTCGTCTTCCGCGAGGACGACGGGTGGGACGCTGACGTCCTGCCGGTGGCCGTGACCGATGACCTGAAGGGGTTCATCCGGGTGCTGCGGCAGCAGCCCAGCCTCGCTGGCACGATAGGCCTCGCCGGGATCGACGACTACTTCTTCGTGGCGATCCGGGTGGTTGGCAACCAGGTTTCTGTGCTTTTGTCGGACATCGGCGCGGCACTCGACTATCCCCTGGCGGAGCAGGTACTCGACTACCTCGAGATCCCTGTGCCAGACGAGGATGACCTGGACCAGGTGCTCCCGGTGGGAGACCTGTCGATCTTCGCCGACCTGGGCCTCGATGAGATGGATCTCGCAGCCATCTGCAGCCGCCTGGACTTCGACTCGGACGACGACCCCTGGGATCATGTCGAGGACGCGGTGGAGTCCATCGCGGTCCGACTCGGCTTCGGGCCCGCCATGGAGCGCGCGCTCGACACCGCGCTCGGCGCCTGACGGGACTCTTGCCGCAGTGGCGGGCGGACTGGTCACCGGCTACGAAGCGTCGTTCGAGCCCGCGATGCGGGCCGCGCTCGCCGAGGCGGCCGCGGCGGCCGCGACCGGGGACGTGCCGGTGGGCGCGGTCGTGCTCGACGATGCCGGGGCCATCGTCGCGCGCGGAAGGAACCGGCGCGAGGCGGACGGTGACCCCACCGCACACGCCGAGATCGTCGCGATCAGGGAAGCGGCACGGGCCGTTGGCGGCTGGCGGCTCGACGGGCTGACTCTGGTCGTGACCCTCGAGCCCTGCACGATGTGCGCGGGAGCGATAACCGCCGCGCGGCTTGGCCGCCTCGTGTACGGGGCGGCCGACCCGCGGGCGGGCGCGGTCGGCTCACTCTGGGATGTCGTACGAGATCAGCGGCTGGTGCCAGTGCCCGAGGTGATCGGCGGCGTGCTCGCCGACGAGTGCCAACAGGTGATCGTGATGTTCTTCGCGAACCGCCGTTAGCCACGAGTCGTTGTTGCGGTGAAAGTCAGGTAAGCTCAGCGGCGGTGGAGTCGCCTAGTGGCCGAGGGCGCACGCCTCGAAAGCGTGTGAGGGGGCAACCCCTCCGTGGGTTCAAATCCCACCTCCACCGCTCGTGGGTCACCCCTGTTTGATGGGCTGACGCCCATCTTCCCCTCGCCACTCGCGGATGTCTCCCGGGGGGACGACCCCCCGGACCCCCCGATGTCGGCTCCGCCGACAAAAGCCTGCGGGCGATGCCTGTCGTGGGTGGGAGGGCGGCGAGTCCGGTCACTAGCCGGACGATCAAAAGCAGGGGTCATCCGAACGGTTGCGGGTTCCACGTGGCCGCGAGATTTTCTTCGACGAGCCCCGGAGCCCCCAGTGCCGGCCGCGCTCCCTTGGCGCCGTGAGCGAAGCTCTCTTTGTTTTTTACTTAACGTGACCTCCAGTTACTCCT
The DNA here is from genome assembly GCA_963759545.1 of uncultured Actinomycetota bacterium. Taxonomy (GTDB): domain Bacteria; phylum Actinomycetota; class Actinomycetes; order Streptosporangiales; family Streptosporangiaceae; genus Trebonia. The sequence goes on along the minus strand of CAVXAB010000042.1, from coordinate 38,107 downwards.
GGTGCTCTATCATCACGCATTGTCATGTGTGTGTTCCATAGTGTTAAGGGGTGAAGGATGGCTGGCAGTTGCTGGCGAATCGCATCGGGGCTGCTGCTTGCGCCTGTGGCCGTGGCAGGGCTGGCTGGCTGCGGCGGTGGATCGAGTTCGTCGAGTTCGGCGGCTACGACTTCGGCGAACGGGGCGCTGACCTCGGCGACGTTGCGGGGGGCCCTGCTCACGCGGGTCAACGGGGTGGCGGCGGCCGCGCCGGCGAGCAGCGGCACGTACTCGTCCATGCAGGCGGCGAACAGCAAGGCCGCCAGCGGCATTCAGGTAACGCCCAAGGCCTGCAGCCAGGCCGCGACGGTGGGGTTCAACTCGGCCGCGCTCGGGACGGCTCCCGCGGCCGCCGTGACGTTCCGGGTCGGCACCAACGGGGTCTCCGAGGTGCTGATCGCGTCCTCCGCCAAGTCCGCGGCGACCGTGCTTGCCGGGCATGTGCCCGCCGAGTGCGCGCAGTACCAGGAGACGGTCGGTGGCAAGACTTACGCGTACGACATCAAGGAAAAGGCGATCAGCGGCATCGGCGAGCAGGCCCGCGTCCTGAACGTGTACGCGGCGAGCGCCAAGACCGATGAGATGTGGTCCCTCGTCTACCAGGCCAAGGGCTTCATCGGCACCGTGACTGTGGTCGGCCCAAATGCCACCGAGCAGGCGGTCACGGAGCTTGGCCAGCAGGCATACGCCTTCGCAACCAAGTCCTTGTCCTAATCTAAGGGCATGAGTGACCTAACACCCCGGTTCCGGCCCGTGCTTGGCGCATTTCCCGCGTACAAGCCGGGCAAGGCGCCGGTCGTCGCGACCGGCCAAGCGCACAAGCTGTCCTCCAACGAGTCACCCTACGGGCCGCTGCCGTCGGTCCTTGAGGTCATCGCTGAGGCGGGTAGCGGCATCAACCGCTACCCGGATAACGGCGCGGAGACGCTGATCGGTGCGCTCGCGGAGCGGTTCGCCGTGCCGGCCGGCCATGTCGCCGTCGGCTGCGGCTCGGTGGGGGTACTCAAGCAGCTGATAGAGGCCGTCAGCGATCCAGGCGACGAAGTTCTCTACGCCTGGCGCTCGTTCGAGGCGTACCCGCCGCTCGCGGACCTGGCAGGCGCCGCGTCGGTCAGGGTTCCCCTCCAGGAGGAGACCCACGACCTGGCGGCGATGGCCAAGGCGATCACGCCGCAGACGCGGCTCATCCTGGTCTGCAACCCCAACAACCCCACGAGCACGGTCGTCCGGGAGCAGGAGCTCACCGACTTCCTCGATCAGGTTCCCGGTGACTGCCTGGTTGTCCTCGACGAGGCCTACCGCGAGTACATCCGCGACTCAGACGTACCTGACGGCATGGACCTCTACCGCAGCCGTCCGAACGTGGCCGTGCTCCGCACCTTCTCCAAGGCCTACGGGCTGGCCGGCCTCCGCGTCGGCTTCCTCATCGGCCACGAGGCCGTGGCCGAGGCCGTCCGCAAGACGATGCTCCCCTTCACGGTTAGCTCGGTGGCCCAGGCCGCCGCGGTGGCCTCGCTGAATGCCGAGAACGAGCTCCTGGAGCGCGTGGAGGCGGTCGTCAAGGAGCGCGACAGGGTTTCCGCGGCCCTGCGGGCGGACGGCTGGACGGTCCCAGACAGCGAAGCGAACTTCGTCTGGCTCCGGCTAGGAGAGCACACGACCCAGTTCGCTTCGGTGTGCGACGCGGCGGGAATCGCGGTCCGCCCGTTCGCGGGAGAAGGCGCGCGCATCTCAATCGGGACGAGCGCCGCGAACGACGCTTTCCTCGCGGTTGCGAGCGCCTTCCCGCACAGGGTTTAGCGGTTCTCGCGCTCGCAACCGCGCTTCGGCTAGCGCTTAGGGCTCGTCGACCTCGTGCTCCTCGGCGCTGATGTCGGCGCCGAGGGCGCGGAGCCGCTCGTCGATGGTGGAGTGCCCGCGGTCGATGTAGTAGCCGTTGGAGATGACGGTCTCACCCTCGGCCGCCATGCCCGCGAGAATGAGTGCGGCGCCGCCGCGCAGATCGTGCGCCACGACCTCCGTCCCGTGCAGTTCCGTCGGCCCGTGCACGATCGCGACGTTGTTGTCGATCTCGATCTTCGCGCCCATCTTGTTGAGCTCAGGCACCAGCGTGTACCGGCCGTCGAAGATCGTCTCGCGAACGTAGCTCGCACCGTCGGCCATCGTCGCGAGCGTCATGATCGGCGACTGCAGGTCGGTGGCGAACCCGGGGTACGGGCTGGTGATTACGTTTATCGGCCGTAGCGGCTTCTCCCGGCGCACCTGGAGTACCGCGCCGTTGGCGGCGAACTCGACGCCCATCTGCTCAAGCTTCCAGCGGACCACGCCAAGGTGGTCAAGGTTAGCGCCGACCAGGTTGATCTCCCCGCCGGCGGCGGCCGCGGCCATGGCGAACACGCCGGCGTCGATCCGGTCCGCCATCACCGAGTGCTCGACGGCCTTGAGCTCGGAGACGCCGCGCACGGTGATGAATCCGGTGCCGCCACCGCTGATCTCCGCGCCCATCTTGGTGAGGAACGCGATCATGTCGAGAACCTCGGGCTCTTGCGCGGTGTTGTCGATGATCGTCGTACCTGGCGCGAGCGACGCCGCCATCATCAGGTTCTCGGTGCCGGTGTGCGACGGCGTGTCCAGGTACAGGTGCGCACCGCGCAGGCCGTCGGGGGCGGTGATGCGGATGACCGCCTCGCCCTCATCGACCGTCGCGCCAAGCCGGGCGAAGCCGCGGTAGTGGAAATCGAGGTTCCTGCTGCCCAGATTGCAGCCGCCGATGCCCTCGATGACGGCCTCGCCGAACCGGTGCAGCAGCGCGGGCACGAACAGCACGGAGCCACGGAAGCGGCGGGCGATCTCGGCAGGAAGCACCGGCGAGGTCAGCGTCGACGCGTCGACCACTAGGGTTCGCTCCGCCTCGTGGAATTCCACGCGGGCGCCGATCGTCTGAGCTAGCTCAACCGCGCGCCGCACGTCCTCGATCGGCGGGACGTTCCGCAGCACAGTCCGGCCCTTATCCGTCAGCAGGGCCGCGGCGATCATCTTCAGAGCCGCGTTCTTGGCGCCTTGAATGAAGACCGTGCCCCGCAGGGGTGCGCTCCCGCGCACGCGGTAACGGATCTCGGTGCCCTTGGTCATATGGATGCTGCTCCTGTCCGAGGGGAAACTGCGAGAACGGCGCGCTCAGTGAGCACACCCGTGCGAACGCCTTGTTCAGTATGCCACCCGATCCGGGTGGTCACGAGAGGTCAGCGAGGCGGTCAAAGACGTGTCCGAGCCGCGCGACGTAACTCTCCGCGCGGAACGCCCGGTCAAGGGCCACCTCGTCGAGTACCATGTTCCGCTTCTTACCCTGAGTGATCAGAGAATCACGGAATGGCGTCTGCGTGTCCCAGGTGTCCATCGCGGCGGCCTGTACGAGCGCGTACGCGTCCTCTCGCGACAGGCCGCTCGACACGAGCTCAAGCAGCACCGATGACGAGTACAGCAGGCCGTGCGTGACGTCCATGTTCGCCCGCATCCTGGCGGCGTCCACGACGAGCCCCTCGGCGAGTCCGGTGGTCAGGTGCAGCAGGTAGTCCGTCGCGATCGCGGCGTCCGGCAGGGCGATACGCTCCACGCTCGAATGTGAGATGTCTCGCTCATGCCAGAGCGGGATGCCCTCTGTGACGGGTGTCACGTAGGAACGCACTACGCGGGCGATCCCGCAGATCCGCTCGGAGCGGATCGGGTTCTTCTTGTGCGGCATCGAGGACGAGCCCTTCTGGCCCGTCCTGAAAGGCTCGGCGAGCTCGCGTACCTCCGTCCGCTGCCCATGCCGCACCTCGAGGGCGATCGCCTCGCAGACGGTGGCGAGCACCGCGAGCGCGGACACCCACTCGGCGATGCCGTCGCGGATCACCACCTGGGTCGCGACATCCGCCGCACGGAGCCCGAGCGCGGGCATCACCTCCGCCTCGACGGCAGGGTCGATGTTGGAGTAGCTCCCGACCGGCCCGGACAGCTTGCCGACCGCGACCGCCTCGCGCGCGCGCCGTACCCGGTCCCTTGACCTCGCGGCCGCGAACGCGAAGTCGGCCACCCGGTGCCCCCATACGTCGGGCTCCGCGTGGATGCCGTGCGTCCGTCCAGAGCGCAGCGTGTGGCGGTGCGCGAGCGCGTGGTCGCGCAGCACCGCGACCAGTCGGTCCGCCTTCGCGATGATGAGGTCGGTCGCCTCGACAAGCTGGAGCGCGAGCGCGGTATCGAGTAGGTCGGATGAGGTCATGCCGTAGTGGACGTAAGCGGCGGCCGAGCGCGGCTCCGTGTTGTCCGCCCAGGCGGTGAGGAACGCGATCACGTCATGCTCGGTCACCGCCTCCACCTCGGCCACCGCTTCCGGGGTCGGCGGCGGCGCGGCGCGAACCGGACCGACCGCGTCGGCAGGCACCGTCCCCGCCCGCGCGTGCGCCTCAAGCACCAGGGTCTCCACCTGGCACCAGAGCTCGTACTTGTGGGCCTCAGACCAGACCCGGCCCATCTCCGGCAGCGTGTACCTGTCGATCATGCCTTAACGGTAGCGCGCTCGGCACGCCTTTCCACCGCGAGCGCCCCCGCCACCACGGCTGTGAGCAGCGCGATGCCGGCGGCGGCATTGACGGCGACGGAGAGCGGCCAGGCCGCGAGAGCGAGCGCCGCGGCCACCGCGCGGCATCCGGGTGTGCCGATGCGCAGCACCTGCCGGAACGCCACGTCTCCGGCCAGGAAGAGCGTCACGCCCCCGGCGAGCGCTATCGCTGGCCCGGCGGGCAGCGTGGTGCCCGGACTTCCGATGGCGTTCTTTAGCCCGGCTGCGGTCGCCACGATGCCAAGCAGCATCGGGATGTAAGCGTAGAAGTAGGCGGCGAGCACGAGCCAGGGCCGCCTGTCCGGGTCCGCGCCGGTCAGCGACTCCTCGGCCCGGTCATCGTCGCCGGTACCGAAGAAGGCCCACCAGAGCGAGGCGGTGAGTGCCAGCCCGAGCGTCGCCGACAAGGCAAGGGCCCCGGTGACGGCGTGGCCTTCCGCCCCGATCCCCACGTCGGCCACCGACTCGCCGAATGCCACGATCATCAGCGCGCCATGCCGCTCGACAAAGTGCGCCGGCTGGATGTCGAACCGGCGCCCAAGCCGCACAACCACAGGTCCAAGGACCTGGATGGCGAGTGCTGTTCCCCACAGCGCGTACGCGGCCGGGGCCGGGGTCAGGCCGGCGATGATCACCAGCACGGCTGACATGAGGTTGAACGGCAATATCCGCCAGATGTTCCTGTTGGCCCGCAGGTACAGGCCGCTGTGCACGCAGACGACGACGAGGTAGCCGAGCCCGAGCGCGAGACCGTCCCTGCCGTGGGTGCCAGGGCCGCCGAAGGCGTGCGGGATTGAGAGCCCGATGACAAGGAATCCCGCCATGCCGAGAAGGAGCAGGAGCCGCTCCGGTGCCCGAGACGGGGACCGCGTGTTGGTGAGCCAGGCGTAGCCGCCGTACATCCACCACAGCACGCCGAAGACCAGGAGCAGCCGCCCGGCGGCCGCCAGGGTCACGTCTTTCGCGAGCGTCGAGGTGAGCTGCGTGATCGTGAAGACGAAGACCAGGTCAAAGAACAGCTCAAGCGTGCTGACCCGCTGCGGCGGGTCAGCCGTCGCCGCTGGCCCGCTCGGCGATGTCACGTCGGTACCAGGAACCGCGGAACTCCACGCTTTCCGCGACCGCGTACGCGGCGGCCCGAGCGGATGCCACGTCCGGGCCGGAGCCAACGGCGTTCAGCACGCGGCCCCCCGCCGTCACCAGGTCAGCACCATTAAGAGCGGTGCCCGCGTGCAGCAGGTAGCCCGGTGTGCCCTTGGGGAGATCCCTGATGGTGATCACGTCGCCCTTGGCCGGGGCCTCGGGGTAACCCTCGGCGGCGATCACGACGGTGGCAGCCGCCCCGGGGTGCCAGGCGAGCGCGGGCACCGCACCAAGGTCGCCGACCGCCGACGCATGCAGCAGCCCCGCAAGCGGAGTCGCCAGGCGGTCGAGCACAACCTGAGCCTCTGGATCACCGAACCGCGCGTTGAACTCGATGACCTTGACCCCCTTGGCGGTCAGCGCGAGCCCCGCGTAGAGCAGGCCCCGGTACGGCGTACCGCGCCGTCCCATCTCATCAAGGGCGGGCTGGATCACCGTGGCCAGCACCTCTTCTGCCAGCCCCGCAGGCGCCCAGGGCAGCGGCACGTAGGCCCCCATACCGCCGGTGTTCGGCCCCCGGTCGCCGTCGCGTGCCCGCTTGAAGTCCTGCGCGGCTAGCAGCGGCACGGCGGTTCGCCCGTCGGCCACGGCGAACAGTGACACCTCAGGCCCGTCCAGGTACTCCTCGATAACGACCCGCCGGCAGGAAGCAGCATGGGCAAGCGCCGCCGAGAAGTCCGCCGTGACCACAACGCCTTTGCCGGCCGCGAGCGCGTCGTCCTTAACCACATACGGCGCCCCAAGCGCCTTGAGCGCTTCCTCGGCCTCGGCTGGCGTAGCAGCGACTCGTGCCTGGGCGGTCGGGATGCCCCCGGCCGCCATGACCTCCTTGGCGAAGGCTTTAGACCCCTCAATCCGCGCCGCGGCAGCGTCAGGCCCGAAGGCCGCGATCCCCGCACCGCGCACGGCGTCGGCGACGCCAGCTACGAGCGGCGCCTCGGGCCCGATCACGACCAGATCCGCCCGGACATGCTTTGCCACGCGGACAACGTCCAGTGGATCGCTGGCGGAGACGGCATGCAGCTGCGCAAGCCCCGATATGCCGGGGTTGCCCGGTGCCGCATGGAGTTGGCTAACACCAGGGTCAGCGGCTAGCCCCCGAGCAATCGCGTGCTCTCGCCCGCCGCCACCGATCACAAGTACGCGCACGCTCCGGGAGCCTACCCGGAGACCCAGCCTCGCCCGACGACGGCAGCCCATCCCTTGTGGATGGCCCGCCGCCTCCGGATCCCTGTAGTCGCTGTCAGCTCTTGCTATTCGTGGCCTGGCCCGCCCCGGATCCGCCCGTTGTCGCGCCGCGGGGACCGATGCCCGCAGGCGACGCGGGGAGGCTGACGCAGCCCGGCGCCGGCCCGGAGGTCAGCCTCGATGCGCCGAAGGATGTCTCTGGAAGCTGACCGCTCCCGGTCTTGGCGGGCTGGCCGCCCACGGTCGTCATCGTCTCACCCACGGAGAACTGGCCGGTAGACGCAAAGCCCATCACCAGGATGTCCGCGGGCGGGATGCCCTGCGCGTCCACGGTGACGGAGCCGTCGCTCGACCGGCTTGCCTGTAGGGCGATATGGCGAACCGGCACAGCGGGCGCCCGCAGCGATGTGATGCTCGGGCAGCCGGACCTGACAGGCACCACGACCACCCGGTCGCCGAGTGCATGCAGCTTGGCGTTGGCTTCGGCTATCGCGGACTGCTGGTAAACCGCGAGTGTCAACGTGCCGTCGGGATGGGTGGTCACCGCGTAGGCCGGGGTCCCGCCTCCGGTGGCCAGCAGGAAGCCGACCGCAGCCGCGACGGCAACACCGCCCGCACTGGCCGTCAACAACACTGGGCCCGTGGCGGCGTGTCGTTTCCGGGCCGCTGGCACCTTGGTACGCGCCAGTGTCGATGCGTGTTCCCGCATTAGATCGTCGAAGAGTTGGTCTGCGAATCTAGTCATTTCCTGTCACCCTCATCTGGCTCGTTACTGTGCTGCCCGCCGCTGTACGCCGTCCCGCCGGGACGCCGCCTGCGCTGGCTGGTGCGTCGCGTGCGGCCTGTCGGCGCAGCCTGGCGCGGGCGCGCATGAGCCGCATCCGCACCGTTCCTGGCGTGAGCCCGAGCACTGTCGCCGCGTCCTTCGGCCGAAGCCCGGCGACGTCCACCAGCTCGATCACTCCGCGTTCCCGCTCCGGCAGCATGGCCAGCGCGGCGATGAGGCCGCGCCCCGCTCGCTCGGCATCGATCCGCTCGAGCAGTTCCTCGACTTGGTCCTGGTCCAGGTCACGTCGGCCGGCCAGCCGCCGCAGCTTGTACTGCTGCTGGCTGTAGGCCTCGCAGTGCGCGACGTACACGTGCCTGGCGATGCCGAATATCCAGGCCCGGGCGGTGCCTTTTCGCGGATCAAAGGACGCCAGGCTCGTGATCACCGTGACGAACGTGTCGGCGGTGAGGTCCGCGACCAGTTGCGGGTCGGTGGTGCGCCGGGCGAAGTAGGCCGTCACCGCATCGACATTCGCCCGATACAGCCGCTCGAACTCGGCAGCCGCGCCGGCGTGGGCGGTTCGCTCGGCCACTTCGGCCGCCGGGCGCGTCCCTGCTGTTTTCTCGGTCACGTCTCTAGTTGCCGTTCAGCCGGCGACGCGTCACGCGCTTCCCAGGACTTTTTCGCTGGGCTCAGCTTGGCTTTGCTTGGCGGTGTGCGCCGGCCCGCCTGAATGGGGCCGGCGCGAACCGCGGCTAGCCGTTACAAAAGAGGCCGGAGCTGGAGGGTCTGGTCGCGGCGGGGCCCCACGCCGACCGCGCTGACCGGCGCTCCGGAGAGGTCCTCGATCGCCTTGACGTAGTCCTGGGCCGCCTTCGGCAGGTCGGAGAAGGAGCGGGCCTGGGAGATGTCCTCCCACCACCCGTTGAGGTACTCATACACGGGCTTGGCGTGGTGGAAGTCTGTCTGTGTCATGGGGATCTCGTCATACCGCTTGCCGTCGACCTCATACGCGACGCACACCGGCACCTTGTCGAGCGACGAAAGCACGTCGAGCTTGGTCACGAAGAAGTCGGTGACCCCGTTGACCCGGGTGGCGTACCTGGCGATCACCGCGTCGAACCAGCCGCACCGCCGCGCACGTCCCGTGGTCACGCCGTACTCGCCGCCGGTCTTGCGCAGGTACTCGCCCCACTCGTCCTTGAGCTCGGTGGGGAACGGGCCAGAGCCGACCCGCGTGGTGTACGCCTTGACGATCCCGATTACCTTGCCGATGCGCGTCGGCCCGACGCCCGCGCCGACGCAGGCGCCGCCCGCCGTCGGGTTGGACGAGGTAACGAACGGATAGGTGCCGTGATCGATGTCGAGCAGCGACCCTTGCGCGCCCTCGAGAAGCACGGTCTCGTCGTTATCGAGTGCCTTGCCGAGCACGAGGCCAACGTCGGCGACGTAGGGCCGCAGCCGCTCGCCGTAGGACAGGTACTCGTCGGCGACCTGCTTGGCGTCCACGCCGCGGCGATTGTAGACCTTCGTCAACAGCTGGTTCTTCTCGCGCAGCGCCAGGTCGAGCTTCTGCTGGAGGATGCCCGGGTCGAACAGGTCCTGGACCCTGATGCCCACGCGCGCGATCTTGTCGCCGTAAGTCGGCCCGATGCCCCGGCCCGTGGTGCCGATCTTGGCGTTGCCGAGGAAGCGCTCGCTGACCTTATCGAGCGCCCGGTGGTAGGGCATGATCAGGTGCGCGCTCGCACTGACCAGGAGCCGCTCACAGCTGACGCCGCGCGCCTCCAGGGCGTCAATCTCCTCGAAGAGCACCTTCGGGTCGATGACCACGCCGTTCCCGATCACCGGCGTGACCTGTGGCGACAGCACTCCGGAGGGCAGTACGTGCAGCGCGTACTTCTCGTCGCCGATGACGACGGTGTGGCCGGCGTTATTTCCGCCCTGGTACCTGACGACGTACTGGACACGGTCCCCGAGCAGGTCGGTCGCCTTGCCCTTACCCTCGTCGCCCCACTGGGCACCGATCAGCACGATCGCGGGCATCTTCTTCACGCCTTTCACACGACGAAAGCCCCTGGTAGCGCAAGCGCGACAGGGGCTCTTGCCTGATGAGATTACCCGAAAGGGCTAGGTGAAACCCAGCCGGGATCGCCCGCAGTCAACATCTGGCAGACTCATGCGCATGAGCGATCACGTGAACCTGCTCGGTGAGCCCCCCGCCACGCTGCTGCCGTCGCTGGCGGAGGCGGAGGCTCTCGTGTCGTCCGGTGCGCCACCCGTGGACGTCGCCGCGAAGTACCCCGCGTTCTCCCTGGCCTGGGCGCTACTCGCGGAAGCCGCCCTGGACGGCGGACGCCCCGTGGAGGCATACGCCTACGCCCGCACCGGCTACCACCGCGGCCTCGACGCCCTGCGCAGGAACGGCTGGAAGGGCCACGGCCCCATCCCGTGGTCCCACGAGCCCAACCAGGGCTTCCTGCGCTGCCTAGCCGCCCTAGCGACCGCCGCGGGCGAGATCGGCGAAACCGAAGAGGAGCAGCGCTGCTGGACGTTCCTAGCCGACAGCAGCAAGGAAGCCTACGAAGAGCTAAAGCGCTAGCGAGCCCTCCGGGCGATTTCATGAAATTTCCGGCATGTCGCGGCGCGCGAGCGCCCGACATGCCGGATGCCGAGGCCGACGCCCCGGCCGTAGAGAGCCACCGCAAGATGGTGGATCGCTGACCACGCCATGACCTGGTCAGCGATCCGCCATCTTTTCCGAGCCCGCGCGACCCCATTCCGATTTCATGAAATTTCCGGAATGTCCTGGCGCTGCCAGCGCCCGACATTCCGCTTTTGACTTCAGTCACCAACTGGGGACAGGCGGGGGCGTCCGGGGGATTGGCCCGCGACCTTCCGAAGGAGCGTCGCGGGTAATCCCCCGGCGCCACAAGCCCGGAGCCCCTTGGGTTTTGACTTTGATCGTGAAGCTTTTGACTTTGAGCCGATGCGAAGCGAGCCGAGCCTCGACGCGAAGCGAGGTGACCCGCTAGGAGAGCTTGGTGCCGGCGGAGAGCAGGTCCTGGCAGGCCTGAGTGACGCGGGCGGTCATGCCGGCCTCGGCGGACTTGCCCCAGGAGCGCGGGTCGTACGCCTTCTTGTTGCCGACGTCGCCGTCCACCTTGAGCACGCCGTCGTAGTTGCTGAACATGTGGCCGGCGACCGGGCGGGTGAACGCGTACTGCGTGTCGGTGTCGACGTTCATCTTCACGACGCCGTAAGAGAGCGCCTCGTGGATCTCGCTCTCCGCCGAGCCGGAGCCGCCGTGGAAGACCAGGTCGAACGGCTTGTCCTTGCCGTACTTGGCGCCAACCGTGTCCTGGATGTCCTTGAGCACGCTCGGGCGCAACTTCACGTGCCCCGGCTTGTATACACCGTGCACGTTGCCGAAGGTCGCGGCGAGGATGTACCGGCCGTGCTCGCCGATGCCCAGGGCCTCGGCCGTCGCGAGCGCGTCCTCGGGAGTGGAGTACAGCTTCTCGTTGATCTCGCCGACAACGCCGTCCTCTTCGCCGCCGACGACGCCGATCTCGAGCTCCATGATGATCTTGGCCGCGGCGCACTTCGCGAGCAGGTCCTTGGCGATCTCAAGGTTCTCGGTGAGTGGGACCGCTGAGCCGTCCCACATGTGCGACTGGAACAGCGGCTCCTTGCCGGCCTTGACCCGCTCGGCGGAGATCGCGACCAGCGGGCGCATATAGCCGTCGAGCTTGTCCTTCGGGCAGTGGTCGGTGTGCAGGGCCACGTTGACCGGGTACCGGTCGGCGACCACGTGGGCGAACTCGGCGAGCGCGCTCGCGCCCGTGACCATGTCCTTGACCGACTGGCCGGACAGGTACTCGGCGCCGCCGGTGGAGACCTGGACGATGCCGTCGCTCTCTGCGTCGGCGAACCCCTTCAGCGCCGCGTTCAGCGTCTGGCTTGAGGTCACGTTAATTGCCGGGTAAGCAAAGCCCTGCTGCTTGGCCCGGTCGAGCATCTGCGCGTAGATCTCTGGGGTCGCGATCGGCATGGCGATGACTCCTGTATCAACTCGGTCTGCTGCAACTGTAACGGCCTAGTCTGCCGTGCCCTAGACCGGCTCAGGCCCGCGGCTTGCACTACGGTTTGCGATTCTCAGCGAATTCTCAGAGCGGTTGTGTCCCCAACGATGACGCCGTCACCCTGGTCATGGGGTACAAAGGTGCCCATGCAGAGCTTCCTCGTATCGCACGCCATCTATGCCATCGTTCTCTTCGGCGTGCTGGAAGCCATGTGCATACCGATCTCTTCGGAACTGACGTTCCTGCTCGGCGGCGCGATCGCCTCCGGCGGGGTCGCTGGCACCAACCAGCACCCGTCGCTCCTGCTGGTCATCGTCGTCGGCACGCTCGCCGAAATGGTCGGCTCCTACGTCTCGTACTACGTGGGCCGAGTGGGCGGTAAGCCGCTGGTGCACCGCTGGGGCCGGTACATCCTGGTCACCGAGGGGGACGTAGCGCGGGCCGAGCGGTTCCTCGTCGGGCGCGGCGTGTGGGCGCTACCGGTGGCGCGCATGCTGCCCGTCGTCCGGGCGTTCGCGTCGATCGTGGCCGGGTTCGTGGACATCCCGCCGGTCCGGTTCGGCGTGCTGAGCCTGATCGGAACCTTTATCTACGTGGTGACCCTGTCCAGCATCGGCTACAGCCTCGGCGGCGAGTGGAGCAAGATCAACCACAGCCTGTCGGTGGCCAGCTACATCCTGGCGGCGGTCGTCGTCGTGGCGATCATCGGGTTCGTGATCTACCGGCTGCGCGAGTTCCGCAAGGAAGGCGCCGCAGGCGCCGCGCGCCCCAACGACAACCCCGCCGACCGGATCCGTCACTAGGGCTGTTACGCGCCGAGCTCGCCGAGTTCGTACACCGCGATGTAGGGCAGGCCGCGCTCGAGCACCTTCTGCCTGGCACCACGGTCGACGACGACGGCCACGCCGATGACCTCGGCACCCGCCGCTTCCAGCGCGTCCACGGCGGTGAGCACCGAGTTGCCCGTCGTCGAGGTGTCCTCAAGCGCGAGTACCCGGCGGCCCGTCACGTCGGGTCCCTCGATCCTGCGCTGCAAGCCGTGCGCCTTCTCGGCCTTTCTCACGACGAACGCGTCGATCGGGGTGCCCCGGTTGGCCGCGGCGTGCATCATCGCGGTGGCTACCGGGTCCGCGCCGAGCGTCAGGCCGCCGACCGCGTCGTAGGTCAGGTCCGCGGTGGCGTTGAGCAGAACCCGGCCGACGAGCGGCGCCAGCCGGCCGTCAAGCGTTACCCGGCGCAGGTCCACATAGCTGGTCGCATGGCCGCCGGACGACAGTTCGATGTCGCCGTGCACGATGCCCTTGGCCTTGATCCCTGCCAGCAGTTCCTCACGGTCATTCACGTCTCAAGAGCATACGAGGGTGTGTGACTTCGTGCGGAACGGCCATGGCGGACGGCCAGCTTCATTACCCTAGTGGGGGGCGGAGAGCTGGGCTTGTTCTCGGACTGAGGGGAAAGGCGGTGTCGCGTGGATCGCTGTGCGCTGTTCGTAGACGCGGGCTATGTGCTAACGGACGGTGCCATGGCGGTGCACGGTACGCGCCGCCGTGAGTCGGTGTCCTGGGACTACGCGGGCTTGCTGCAACTGTTCGGCAACCTGGCCATGGAGCGCACCAGACTCCCGCTGCTGCGCTGCTACTGGTACGAGGCGACGGTCGAGGGCCGGCGGTCCGCCGACCACGACACGCTCGCCGACCTGCCCGGCGTCAAGCTCCGGGTGGCCAAGATGCGGCCGGGCCGCAGGGAAGGCGTCGAGGGCGAGATCCACCGGGACCTCACCACCCTCGCGCGGAACAAGGCCGTCAGCGACGTGATGGTGGTCAGCGCGGAGGAAGACCTCGCGCCGGTGATCGCCGACGTTCAAGACATGGGCATGCGGGTCTCGCTGCTGCACATCGCCACCGAAGGCAACGGGACGATTCCCCGCGCGCTCCGGCAAGAGTGCGACGACCTCGTGGAGATCAGCGCCGCGCAGCTGCGGCCCTACGTCGAGCTGATCTCCGGGGCCGAGCCGCCCCGACCGGACGAGTCAGAAGGCGGTTCGGTCGCGCTGCGCCCGGCCATGAACGGCAGCGTTAACGGGAACGGCCGCAACGGGAACAGCGCGGTGCCGCCGTCGGGCCGCAACGTCGCATACGCGCAGTCGCTTGGCAGGCCGGGGGCTGAACACAGGCCGTCGGCTCCGCCGGGCCCGCTGGCGCCGCCGGCTCGCCGCCGGCTCCCCCGCTAGCGCCGGCGCCAGCGGCGGCGGATCAGCCGCCCCGGCAGGCGCCGCAGCCGGTCGGGATGGATTCCGCGCAGGGAGATCCCGGACAGCCCGAGCACGTGGACAACGGCATGGATTACGCCGCGTCGGTGGATTACGGCGCGCCAGCGGACTACGCTCACGCCGCCGACCACGCTCCTTCCGTCGACCAGGTTGCCGCCGTCGATTACGGCTCTGCCCTGGACTACGGCCCTACGGTGGACTACGGGCCCGTTCCTGACTACGCGGCGCCACCGCCCATGCCGGTGCCTGTTCCGGTCCCGGTGCCGCCGCGTGAGGACATCTACGGCGCGCCCGTCGCCCTCCCAACCGAAGACCTGCCCGGTGAACGTGAGCGTGACCGGGACCGCTCGGCGGGCCGTCCGCGCCTTGGCGGCGACCTTGCCGCGTACAACCCTGGTGCCCCCAGGGAGCCGTACCAGCGCGATGGCATGCTCAGGGAGGCGCCGGATCCAGGCGACCGGCTCCAGCCGGTACCGGTAGCGCTTCCGAGCAATGGCTCGGCCCAGGTGCGGCGACTGCCCACCCGCGGCATGGTCCCAGGGGGGCCGAATCCGGGCCAGCCGCCGCTTGGCCTGCCGGCGGCGCCCGCAGAGACCGGCATGGGACAACAGCTGCCAGGTGGCCAGCAGCCGGGAGGTCAGCCGACGAGCGGCCAGCCGACGGGCGGCCAGCCGGTCGTGCCCGTCGCCCCCGTGGTGCCCATGGACTACCCGGGTGCTCGCGGCGCTCCCCTTGGCGGACCGCGCCATGTGATTCAGGGTCCTGGCGGCGCCAGGCGGGCCAGGCGGGCCAGGTCCGCAGCTGCCGCCGGCGCCCCAACAGGCCCCGCAGGCCCCGCAGGCACCCCCGGGTGCGCCCGCCCCGGGAGGACAACAAGTTCCAGGGGCTCCGCAGGAGCTCGGCGGGCCCTCGGGTCCCATCGGCCTCGCCGGGCAAGGCGGCTACTCGGGCGGCACGCCGGGTGTTTCGCTGGGGGATGCGGTGCAGTCGGCACATGAGGAGGGCCAGGCGTTCGGCGAATCGGTGGCCCGTGACGCCCCGGCGCTGTGGCTTGAGGCCGTGCTCGCGAGGAAGCCCCGGATGCCCTCGGACCTTGAGGCGCGGCTTCTTCAGGGATCTGCCCTGCCGATCGACTTCTTGCTGCACGATGAGGTCAGGCACGCTCTGCGTCGCGGTTTCTGGGACGCGCTTGAACGCGCTCGTCGCTAACCGGCGATCTCACCGTGATCCGGAGGCGATCTTGAATCGGAAGTCTCGCAACCGCGAGCCGCAGTCCCGCTGCGGACGTCAAATCTGTCGGAATTGAGAAGGGCCGCTGGGGTACCGTGGGAAGAGTGGCGAACGTCGAAGACTTCGACGAGATCGAGTTCCAGGCGGCACGCACTGGCGACCATGTGCAGGCCGCTGCTCGCATGAGCGAATTGGCCCAGCAGGCCGAGCCTGGCCTGCGGGCTGAGTTTCACCTGCGGGCCGGCGAGCAGTGGATGAGTGCCGACGACCCGCAACGCGCGGCGGATGAGTTTTCTGCCGCGATCGAGGACGGCGGTGCTACCTTCGCTGACCCCCGTGTTCACCTGGTCCGGGCACTGCTTGACCTGGACCGTGAACCCGAGGCGGAACGGCTGCTCGCGGCACTGACCGCGGACCGTGACGCCGTAACGCCGCGCACCTGCGACCTGCTCGCCGAGTTGTTTGCCGAGCAGAGCGACCTGCAGGGTGCTCTTGACTGGGCGACGGTCGGCGTCGAGCGGTGCATCCAGCTTGGCGATGATGCCGAGCTGCAACTGCTGCTCCGCCTCCGCTACCGGATTCGCGTGGACCTCGGCTTTGAAGAGGACGATTACGACCACATGCTTGACGCCACCCACCCGCGGGGCTGAGCCCGGACCAATGCACGCATAAAGGCCGGTGCGGCCGCTCAGAGCGCCCGCACCGGCCTTTATCGTCACACCGTTAGCCGACCTTGGCCGCCGCCTTGACGGTCAGCTCGTCGGCGTTCGTGTCCAGGTCGACGAGCACCTCGTCGCCGTCCGTGATGGCACCCGTCAGCAGGCCCTTGGCCAGCTTGTCGCCGATCGCCGACTGCACGAGCCGCCGCAGCGGCCGGGCCCCGTACACCGGGTCGAACCCGGTGAGCGCCAGCCAGTCCTTGGCGGCCGGCGTGACCACCAGCGTGAGCCGCCGCGCGGACAACCGCTTGCCGAGCCGCGCCACCTGGATGTCCACGATCTTGGTCAGCTCCGCCGTAGAGAGCGCGTCGAAGATGATCACGTCGTCGAGCCGGTTGAGGAACTCCGGCTTGAACGAGCTACGGACCGCGGCCATCACCGCATCGCGCTTCGCCCGGTCGTCGAGTGAGGGGTCGGCGATGAAGGTCGAGCCCAGGTTCGAGGTAAGGATGAGGATCGTGTTACGGAAGTCCACGGTCCGTCCCTGGCCGTCGGTGAGCCGCCCGTCGTCGAGGACCTGGAGCAGCACGTCGAAGACCTCGGGGTGCGCCTTCTCCACCTCGTCGAGCAGCACGACGCAGTAGGGGCGTCGCCGCACTGCCTCGGTGAGCTGCCCGCCCTCCTCGTAGCCCACATAGCCGGGCGGCGCGCCGACCAGCCGGGCGACCGAGTGCTTCTCGCTGTACTCACTCATGTCGATGCGGATTATCGCCCGCTCGTCGTCGAAGAGGAACTCGGCGAGCGCCTTCGCGAGCTCGGTCTTGCCGACGCCGGTCGGCCCGAGGAACAGGAAGGAGCCAGTCGGGCGGTCAGGATCGGACACACCGGCCCGTGCCCGGCGCACCGCGTCCGACACCGCCTGCACGGGGCTCGCCTGGCCGATCACCCGTGAGCCGAGCTCGTCTTCCATGCGCAGCAGCTTGCCGGTCTCGCCCTCGAGCAGCCGCCCGGCGGGGATGCCGGTCCATGCCGACACCACGTCGGCCACGTCGTCCGGTCCGACCTCTTCCTTCACCATCGGCGCGGCAGTGGGCACCGCGCTTTCCCTGGAGGCATCGCTGGCGCGGTCGCTCGCGGCCGCCTCGGCGATCTCCGCGTCCAGCGTGGGGATCTCGCCGTAGAGCAGCCGCGACGCCGCCTCGTAGTCCCCGTCCCGCTGAGCGCGCTCGGCCTGGCCCTTCAGGTCGTCGAGCCTCTTCTTCAGCTCGCCGACCCGGTTGAGCCCGGACTTCTCCTGCTCCCAGCGGGCGGTCAGCGCGGTGAGCTGCTCTTGCCTGTCCGCGAGATCGGCGCGCAGCTTCTCCAAGCGGTCCTTGCTGGCGGCGTCGGACTCGCGGGAGAGCGCCAGCTCTTCCATCTTCATCCGGTCCACCGTGCGGCGCAGCTCGTCGATCTCCACCGGGGAGGAGTCGATCTCCATCCGCAGCCGGGAGGCGGCCTCGTCGACTAGGTCGATGGCCTTGTCAGGCAGGAACCTCGCGGTGATGTAGCGGTCGGACAGCGAGGCCGCCGCGACGAGGGCCGCGTCGGAGATCTGCACCTGGTGGTGCGCCTCGTACCGGCCCTTGAGGCCGCGCAGGATCGCGATCGTGTCCTCGACGGACGGCTCGCCAACGAGAACCTGCTGGAACCGGCGCTCAAGCGCTGGGTCCTTCTCGATCCGCTCGCGGTACTCATCCAGCGTGGTGGCGCCGACCATGCGCAGCTCGCCGCGGGCGAGCATCGGCTTGAGCATGTTGCCAGCGTCCATCGCGCCGTCGGCGCGGCCAGCGCCGACGACCGTGTGCAGCTCATCGATGAACGTGATCACCTGGCCGTCGCTGGCCTTGATCTCGTTGAGCACGGCCTTGAGCCGCTCCTCGAACTCGCCGCGGTACTTCGCGCCGGCCACCATGCTGCCCAGGTCAAGCGAGATCAGCCGCTTGCCGCGCAGCGACTCGGGCACGTCGCCCGCGACGATGCGCTGGGCGAGGCCCTCGACGACGGCCGTCTTGCCCACGCCGGGCTCGCCGATCAGCACCGGGTTGTTCTTCGTCCGCCGGGACAGCACCTGCACGACCCGCCGGATCTCGGAGTCGCGGCCGATCACCGGGTCAAGCTTGCCGTCCTTGGCCAGCTGGGTGAGGTCGACGCCGTACTTCTCAAGCGCCTGGTAAGTGGACTCCGGGTCCTCGCTCGTGACCCGGGCGCTGCCGCGCACCTTGGTGAAGGCGTTGGTCAGTGCCTCCGGGGTGGCGCCAGCGCGCTGCAGGCCGGTCGCCACCGGCCCGCCGCCGGTCGCCAGGCCCACCAGGAGGTGCTCGGTGGAGATGTACTCATCGCCCATCTCCCTGGCCAGGCTCGCCGCGGTGTTGATCACCGCAAGCAGCTGACGGGAGGTCTCAGGGGCGCTGGCGGTGGCGCCGCGCGTCTGCGGCAGCTTCCGCAGCACCGCCGTCGCCTCGGCGAGCACCCGGTCCACGTCCGCGCCTGCCGCTTCGAGCAACGGCTGGGCAGTGCCATCGGCCTGCTTCAGCAACGCGAGCAGCAGGTGCGCCGGCTCGACCTGGGGGTTGCCATCCGACGCCGCCTGCCGGATCGCGGCCGACAGCGCCTCCTGGCTCTTGCGGGTTAGCTTGTCATCCATGAGGTCTCTGATCCCCCTTGATCCTTATTAACTTTTAGTCGGCCGCGCGGCGCTGGTCGCCCGGCTGACCCTCTGGCTGCTGAGGCGCGGCCGGCTTCGCCGCGGCCTGCCAGAAGGTCACCGTGGTGGATGACCTGACAGGGACGAGCGACGCCGCCGGGTCGACGGTTTGTGACCTGCGCAGCTCGGCGAGCCTGGCCGCCACCGCGCGGGTGGACTCAAGCTCGTTGCGCAGCACGGACAGCTCGGCATGCAGTTCGGCTGCCATCAGCCGGGCCTGCTCGAGCTCCCGTTCCAGGTGGAGGATGCGCTTGATGCCGGAGAGGTTGATCCCCTCATCCTGGGACAGCCGCTGAATTTGCCTCAGGGCGAGGATGTCGCGCATCGAGTAGCGGCGGCCGCCGCCGGTGGTGCGCCGTGGCGATACCAGGCCCACCCTCTCGTAGCCGCGCAGCGTCTGCGGATGCATGCCGGACAAGCTCGCGGCCACGGAGATGACATACACGGGCATGTCATCGGACAGCTCGTAAGGGCTGCTCATGTCATCTCCTTCCTTCTATGCCATCAAATACTTTTGAGTTACCCCTGCCGTGCCCGGCGGAGCAGTTCCTCGCGCGGGTCCGGGCCCGCCGTGGCGATCCGCAGGTCCTCAAGGGCCGACTTGGCCTTGCTACTGAGGTCGTGCGGCACCGTCACCTCGAGGGTCGCCCGCAGGTCGCCGAGCGTCCCGTCCTTCTTGCGGACGCCCCGGCCAGGAACCCGGATCACTGTCCCGTTCGCCGAGCCCGGCTTGACGCGCACGGTAACCGCGGGTCCGCGGTGCGTCGGCACCTTGATGTCCGCGCCGAGCGCCAGCTCGGTGATCGTCACCGGTACCGTCACCGTCAGGTTGTCCCCGCTCCTGCCGAATACTTCGTGCGGCTTGACGTGCACGCGGACGTACAGGTCGCCCGCCTTGCCGCCACGCTCGCCCGGGGCGCCCTTGCCGGGAATCCTGATCCGCTGCCCGTCCGCGACCCCGGCTGGGATGCGCGCCTGGATGGTGCGCGAGCTCATCGCCCGCCCGCTGCCGCTGCACGAAGGGCACGGGTCCTCCACCACGAGCCCCCGGCCCCGGCAGGTCTTGCAGGGCTCGGAGAGCCCGAAGCCGCCGAGGTTCTTTGACTGCTGTCCGGTGCCGTGGCAGTCCGGGCAGACCTTGGGAACCGTGCCTGACTTCGCGCCGGTGCCGCCGCAGTCCGGGCAGGGGCCCTCCCCGGTCAGGCGGAGCGATACGGTCGCGCCGTCGATCGCGTCACCGAAGGGCAGCGTGGTCTCGGTCTCTACGTCGGCGCCGCGCCGCGCCCGGCTGGCCGCGCCGCCGCCTGGGCGGTTGCGGAAGATGCCGCCGAGCACGTCGCCAAGGCCCTCGCCGTTGCCGAAGAGGTCGCCTAGGTCAAACGTCGTGCCGCCAGCACCGGTCCGGCTGCCCGCAGGCGCGCGGAAACCGCCGAACATCGAGCGTGCGTCGTCGTATTCCTTGCGCTGCTTCTCGTCGGACAGCACGTTGTACGCTTCGGTGATTTCCTTAAAGCGTTCCTCGGCGTCCGCACTGCCCTTGTTCGCGTCGGGGTGCCACTTCCGCGCGAGCTCACGATAGGACTTCTTGATCTCAGCGGCCGTCGCGGTCTTGGGCACACCCAGCGCCTTGTAGTAGTCCTTCTGATAGTCCTTCGCGCTCATCTGGCCTCGCTGGGCTGTTTAGTTGTTCTCTTCGCCGGACGGCCACCCGGCGGCTTCGCCGCTGTCGTCTGGCCCTGTGGTTGGGGCCGCGACCGCAACGCGGGCCGGCCGCAGGATCCGCTCGCCTACCTTGTAGCCGGGCTGGAAGATCTCCACGCAGGTGTCTTCGTCGACATCAGGGGAGTACGTGTGCGTCAGCGCCTCGTGGATCTTCGGGTCGAAGGCGTCGCCGCGCTGCCCGTAGCTGACAAGGCCGAGCTTGCCGACCGCCGCCTGCAGCGAGTCGGCGACCGACTTAAAACCGCCGGACAGCTCACCGTGCTCGCGTGCCTGGCCGATGGCGTCAAGCACCGGCAGCAGTTCGGACAGCGCGCCGGCCACCGCGTGCTCGCGCACCGTGGCCCTGTCCCTGTCCACCCGCTTGCGGTAGTTGGCGTACTCCGCCTGCAGCCGCTGAAGGTCAGCGGTGCGCTCGGCCAGCTGGCTCTGCAGCTTGCTGGCGGCGGCCGAGTCGGGCGGCGAAGCCGCCGCCGGTCCGGCCGTCGTGGTGGCACCGCCCTCGGTCGGGCTTACCTCTTCCTCAGGGGCACTAGCGCTCTCGCTGGCCCTGCCGTGCCGCGAGCCGGGCCCCCCGGCCGGCCGGCACCAGTGGTGCCGGCCGGCTGGGAGGCTGCGTGCTTGCCCCTTCTTGGCTGCCCGGTCACCGGGTCGATCCGCCGGTTATCGCGGATGACCGGCCCCATGCCGGGTTCCTCAGGTGCTGTCATTAGGCGGCGCCGCCTTCACCTTCGTCGACGATCTCGGCGTCGACCACGCCCTCGTCCTCCGGGGTCTCCTGGCTGGCGTCCGCGGCGGCACCCTCGCCGGAGGCCTGCCGCTCGGCCTGAGCCGCGGCGTAGATCGCGCTGCCCATCTTCTGGCTGACGGTGGCGGCGTGCTCGCTCGCGGTCTTGATGGCCTCGATGTCGTTGCCCTCGATGGCCTTCTTCAGGTCGGCGATCGCGTCCTTCACCTCGGCCTTGACGTCCGCCGGGACCTTCTCGTCGTTCTCGGCGAGGAACTTCTCCGTCGAGTAGACGAGCGTGTCGGCCTGGTTGCGGACCTCGGCCTCCTCGCGCCGCTGGCGGTCCTCCTCGGCGTACTGCTCGGCGTCGCGGACCATCTTCTCGATGTCGTCCTTGTTCAGCGCTGAGCCGCCGGTGATCTGCACCGACTGCTGCTTGCCCGTGCCCAGGTCCTTGGCGGACACGCTCACGATGCCGTTGGCGTCGATGTCGAAAGCGACCTCGATCTGCGGGATGCCGCGCGGGGCCGGCGCGATGCCGGTCAGGTCGAACATGCCCAGCTTCTTGTTGTAGGCCGCGATCTCACGCTCGCCCTGGTACACCTGGATCTGCACCGACGGCTGGTTGTCGTCCGCCGTGGTGAAGATCTCCGACTTCTTGGTCGGGATCGTGGTGTTCCGCTCGATGAGCTTGGTGAAGATCCCGCCCTTGGTCTCGATGCCCAGCGACAGCGGGGTCACGTCGAGCAGCAGGATGTCCTTGACCTCGCCCCGCAGCACGCCGGCCTGCAGGCAGGCGCCCACGGCGACGACCTCGTCCGGGTTGACGCCCTTGTTGGGCTCCTTGCCGCCGGTCAGCGACTTGACCAGGTCAACGACCGCGGGCATCCGGGTGGAGCCGCCGACGAGAACCACGTGGTCGATGTCGGCCACCTTGGTGTTGGCGTCCTTGATGACCTGCAGGAACGGGTTCTTGCAGCGGTCGAGCAGGTCGGAGGTCATGCGCTGGAACTCGGCCCGGGTGAGCCGGGTGTCCAGGTGCAGGGGGCCGTCCGGGCCGTGCGAGATGTAGGGCAGGTTGATCTGCGACTCCATCGACTGCGACAGCTCGATCTTGGCCTTCTCCGCCGCCTCGCGCAGCCGCTGCAGGGCCATCTTGTCCTTGGCCAGGTCGATGCCGTAGCCGGACTTGAAGTCCTGCACCAGCCAGTCGACGATCCGCTGGTCCCAGTCGTCACCACCGAGGTGGTTGTCGCCGCTGGTCGCCTCGACCTCGACGACGCCGTCGCCAACGTCGAGGAGCGAGACGTCGAAGGTGCCGCCACCCAGGTCGAAGACCAGGATCTTGGCCGACCCCTCCTTCTCCAGGTGGTAGGCGAGAGCCGCAGAAGTCGGCTCGTTGATGATCCGCAGGACGTTGAGGCCAGCGATCGTGCCGGCCTCCTTGGTCGCCTGCCGCTGCGCGTCGCTGAAGTACGCAGGGACGGTGATCACCGCGTCGGTGATCTTCTCGCCCAGGTAGGCCTCGGCGTCCCGCTTGAGCTTCTGCAGGATAAACGCGCTGATCTGCTGCGGGTTGAACTTCTTGCCGTCGATGGTGACGGACCAGTCGGTCCCCATGTGCCGCTTGACCGAACGGATCGTCCGGTCCACGTTGGTGACAGCCTGCCGCTTCGCGACCTCGCCGACGAGCACCTCAGCGTTCTTGGCGAACGCGACGACGGACGGAGTAGTCCGTGAGCCCTCCGCGTTTGCGATGACCGTCGGCTCCCCGCCTTCGAGGACGGCGACAACAGAGTTGGTCGTCCCGAGGTCAATACCTACCGCACGTGCCATGAGCAGTCCTTGTAGTGTGTAGAAGTTGAGTCTTCCGGGCTCAAGCCTGCCCGAGGCGTGCCCGGCTGTCAAATGACTTGAGTCACTTACGCTCAACTTTTCTGATGCGCAGATCATTCCCGCCCCGCGCCAATTTTTCGCCCCGGTGGTCGTCGGCAGCGGCCGCCGTGGGCGTCCGGCTCGCCGGTGGTTTCGCCAGTTTCCCCGAACGGGAGCGTGTTTCGCCTGCTAGCCGACGTGACGCGCCGTGGATTGGCCGACCCTGCTACCGGACCATGACCCGACCCTGCTAAGTTACTGATCAGTAACGTGACTCACGTTGCGGTAACGGGGATCTTGGGCATCGCATTCCCCGCCGTTAGGCTTAGCCACCAGGCATACAAGGAGGTGCGCGTGGTCCTGCGGATGATCATCGGCCTGGGGCTGACCGTTGTCGCGTTCGCGGTCGCCGGGCGGAGGGTGTGGTGGCTGAAGCGGCTGGCGTTTACCGGCCAGCCGGCGCCGGAGCGCCTTGAGTACGCCAGGACCCACGTGGCTGACCGACTTGGGGACGGAGCTGGCGGAGGTGATCGGGCAGCGGAAGCTGCTGAAGTGGTCGGTGCCCGGCGCGGCGCACGCGGCGACGTTCTGGGGCTTCCTCGTGCTGCTGCTGACGATCATCGAGTCCTACGGTGACCTGTTCTCCCGGACGTTCGCGATCCCGGGGATCGGGCACTGGGCGGCGATCGGGTTCATCGAGGACCTGTTCTCGGTCGGGGTGCTGGCCGGGATCGTCACGTTCTCGGTGATCCGGCTGCGCAACGACCCGCACAAGGAGGGCCGCCAGTCGCGGTTCTTCGGCTCGCACACCCGCGCCGCGTGGGTGGTCCTCGGCCTGATCGCCGCGGTCATCGTCACGCTGCTGCTCTACCGGGGGGCGCAGCAGAACACCGGCGTGTTCCCCTACCCGCACGCGTGGGCGTTCGCCTCCTGGGCCGTCGCGCAGGTGCTGCACCCCCTCGGCTACGGGGTCAACAGCGTGCTCGAGGTGGTGTTCATCTTGGCGCAGCTGGGCGTGGTGATGGCGTTCCTGGTGGTCGCGAGCTACTCCAAGCACCTGCACATCGGCCTGGCCCCGCTGAACGTGCTGTTCTCCCGCCGCCCGGACGCGCCTGGGCCCGCTTGAGCCGATGCGCAGCAACGGGAAGGTGCTCGACTTCGAGGAGGCCGACCCGGACACCGATGTCTTCGGGATCGGGAAGGTGGAGGACCTGACCTGGAAGGGCATGCTCGACCTGGGCACGTGCACCGAGTGCGGCCGCTGCCAGTCGCAGTGCCCGGCCTGGGTGACCGGCAAGCCGCTGTCGCCGAAGCAGCTGATCCTGGACCTGCGCGACCACGCGTTCGCCAAGGCCCCCTACCTGCTTACCCCGGAAGACCAGCGCGACAGCCTGCCCGACCTGATCAAGGCCGAGGCGACCCGGCCGCTGGTCGGCACCGAGGTCGGAGAACGGGGTGATCGACCCGGAGGTGATCTGGGCGTGCACCAACTGCGGCGCGTGCGTGAACGAGTGCCCGGTCGACATCGAGCACATCGACCACATCAACGGGATGCGCCGCCACCAGGTCCTGGTCGAGTCCGCCTTCCCCACCGAGGCGACCACCATGCTGAACAACCTCGAGCGGCGGGGCAACCCGTGGGGCATGGCCGAGGACAAGCGCGCCGAGTGGATCACCGAGCTCGACTTCGAGGTCCCCGTCGTCGACGGGAAGATCCCCGCTGACGTCGAGTACCTGTACTGGGTCGGCTGCGCCGGGGCGCTGGAGGACCGGGCGAAGAAGGCCACCAAGGCGATCGCCGAGCTGCTGCACGCCGCCGGGGTGAAGTTCGCCGTGCTCGGGCCGGCCGAGGCGTGCACCGGCGACCCCGCCCGCCGCCTGGGCAACGAGTTCGTCTTCCAGATGCTCGCCCAGCAGAACATCGAGACCCTGAACGAGGCCGGGGTCGCCCAGGGACCGGGAAGAAGGTCATCGCGTCCTGCCCGCACTGCTTCAACACCATCAGCCGCGAGTACCCGCAGCTCGGCGGGAACTACGAGGTCATCCACCACACCCAGCTCCTCGCGAAGCTGGTCGAAGAGGGCAAGCTCACCCCGGTCAACCCGGTGCAGGAGAAGATCACCTACCACGACCCCTGCTTCCTCGGCCGCCACAACAAGGTCTACACCCCGCCGCGCGCCATCATCGACGCCGTCCCCGGCACCACCGCCGAGGAGATGCACCGCTGCAAGGGCAAGGGCTTCTGCTGCGGCGCCGGCGGCGCCCGCATGTGGCTCGAAGAAAGAACCGGCAAAAGGATCAACGAGGAGCGGATCGACGAGGCCCTCGCCCTCGACCCCGACACCGTCTCCACCGCCTGCCCCTACTGCATGGTCATGCTCGGCGACGCCGTCAACGCCAAGAAAGCCGCCGGCCAGGCCAAGGAAACCCTCGAAGTCATCGACGTCGCCCAGCTCCTCGTCCGCGCCGTCAAACTCCGCCAAGGCGCGGCCGAGGGAACCGGGTCTGAAGAAGCCTGAAGAACGTCAGAACCCGTCATCCGGAACGTGTGCGTGGCTTGGCCAGCTTCGTGTATCTCGCGCCTCGGCGTCGCCCAGGCTGTCGCCGGCCACGCGGCGAGAGCCGGGGGAGGCTTGGCGAGTCGGCCGCACTCGTTCGGGATGATGGGTTCTTATTACTTCGAGCGTGACCAGGTGCACGTGGCGGGCGCTCGGGACGACGCGATGACGCACCAGGCCCAGACGGTGATCCATTGGCGGGCTGGCGGGCAGCACAGCAGCGTTGCTGCGCCGGCCGCCAGCCCGGCCCCCGCGGTGACAGCGAGTCCGTTGAATCCGATGCTGGTGGCGATCAGGGCGGAAAGCGTGCCGAGGACCGTGAGAAGGCCGAGCTCCCAGCGCCAGTTCCAGGCCAGCTCAACCGGTCCTGGACGGCGCACCTTCCGGACCGCTGTCTCCAGGCTGGACATCAGGCTGGGGTCGTTCGGCCGGTGCGGGCGTCCGGCGGCCATTAGAGATCGCCGCTGCACGGGCAGTCAGGGGGCGAGGGATCCGAGCCGGTCAGCTCCGCGCCGAGCCCGGCGCGGCGGATGGCGGGGTTGTGCGGCAGCACGTCGAACCGTCCGTCCCTGTACTGACGAACAAGCCCACCGCATCGCTCGGTAACCTGCCAGCGCCACCAGCGCGCTTCGGCATCATTTATTGCGTGCAGCCGCACCCCTGCGCGACGGGGCAGGCCGATGAGCCAGGCGACGCCGAGCCCGCAGGCGTCACATACAGCACTGGTGACACGGGCGACGAGGCTGCCACCCAGTCCGGTGACTGGATGATCCCAAGGGCCGCCGACGGGCGAGAGCAACAAGAATGCGGCCTCGGGAACCTTCGGTGTTTCCGTTGCGTTACTAATGACCCAACGGGGGTTGTCTTTTCGGTACAGGTTGCTACCGTAGAACACGTCACTAGCCCTTCTCGGTGGTTCCTGAGGACGGGTGGTGTTTCGCTGGGTCGGTGTGGCAGCACCGGCCCAGCGGTGTTTCCAGGGTTTGTGCCTTGTACGGCTTGCAGCGCAGTACGGGACTGGCTGCGATCCTGGAATGCGGCGTCTCATCCTGCGTGGTATGGCAGGGACGCGTGCGCTTGTGCAGAGTGGAAGCGGACGCAGTGAATGTGCAGTGATGGCATGGCCTCCTAATCAAAATCGCCGGCTCGCGCGAGGCCCGATAGCTAGCGATCTCTTGATCGGTAACCCTTCGGGTCACCGCTCGACCCCGTTGTCGGCGGGTCGCTCGAGGATGCCTTCTGCGTTCTGATTTCATGGTGCATCGCGCACGTGCAGTTGGCAAGTGCCAATATCAAATGCCATACTCATGTGCCATCAGCATGTAGCGAGAAACTACGGCTACCTGGGCTTTCCTGATGAACCCACCAAGCCGCCCAGTTAGTGGATAGGAAAGGAACGACCTCCAGTGCCGGAAGCGCGCAGGTCCCCTGGCAGCCCCACGGTGCGCAGGCGCGAACTTGGTGCCATGCTGCGCGCGCTCCGCAACGAGCGAGGCCTGACCGTCGACCAGGTGTCGACCGAGCTGCTGTGCTCGCCGTCCAAGGTGAGCCGTCTAGAAACCGGCCAGCGAGGTGCCACGCTTCGCGACGTCAGGGACCTGTGCAACCTGTACGGGGTGACTGAAGCCGCCGACCGCGAACGGCTCATGACACTGGCGCGAGAAGGCAAGCAGCAGGGCTGGTGGCAGTCTTTCGAATTGCCGCACTCGACCTTCGTCGGGCTTGAGCAGGCGGCGATCTCGATGAAGATCTTCCACTCCGCGGTGGTACCAGGACTGCTGCAGACCGCCGGGTATACCAGGGCGCTGCACCAGGCCTATATGCCGCCGCTTGAGCCGGAAATCATCGAGCAGCGAGTCGAGGAGCGGCTCACCAGGCAGCAGCAGGTACTCGACCAAGTTGCCCCGCCGCGAATAGAAATCGTCATGGACGAGGCGGTGCTTCACCGTCCAGTGGGTGGCTCAGCCGTTATTAGCGAACAGTTGGGCAGGATCACAGAGATAGCTAAGAGAAAGGACATGACGATTCAGATCCTGCCATTCGAGGTCGGGGCACACCCGGCACTAGAAAGCGACTTCATAATCCTTGAATTCACAGGCCAGGCTGCCAACATGGTATATGTCGAAGGCCTGGCCGGGCAGATCTACCTCGATCGCCCGCAGGATGTCGATCGATATCTTCAGGTATTCGAGCGGTTGCGTTCCGTCGCCGACGGTCCAAAAGACTCGGTCGCGCGCATCGCAAAGATCCGTAGCGCGTACATCGCCTAGCGACCAGCCGCGCATGCGCGCTGGCCTGCACGGATGTCATCCCGGAAGATCCCGGGCGCGGTCGGCGCGACGGCGCCAGCCATAGGTTCTCATATACCCATTTTTAGAAAACGTTGCATAAATTTTCGTTCTGACGGCCTAAGCGCGTAAATCTTGCTGTCCGGTAGCCTCAAATCAGATGTCACGATCGGGATACGTGTGCTGCCCATGGGGGGTGGAGCACGATAATGTCGCACGCGTGCGCTAGGCGTGCGCTTTAGACTGCCATTGCCTGCGCGATTTTCCTCTTCCGAAACAGCATCGCAAAGGCGAGGTTACATGTCATCAGTGGATGTCCCCGGCGCACTCGCATGGCGCAAATCTGCCCGCAGTGTCGCCAACGGCGCCTGCGTGGAGGTTGCGCCTGCTACGGGGACGATTGTTGTACGGGACTCGGTCGACCCGGCGGGTGCGATGATCGGCTATTCCACCCGGACCTGGCAGGCCTTCCTGGCCGACGCGAAGACCGGCACGTTCGACTTCCGCTGACGGCAGTCCGCTCGCATGAGGGTTGCCCGGGTGTCAGTGAGCGGGCACCCGGGCAACCCTCATGCGTGACCCGGGCGAGTAGTACGTCCTGACACCTATCATCGCGGAGCGGCACGCAAGTAAGCTCCTTGTTCCTGTACGATGTGGCCTAGGACAGCGCAGCCGCCCTCCTCGCGCGGGTGACCGGCGCGATCTGCGGATGTAGTTCAATGGCAGAACATCAGCTTCCCAAGCTGACAGTGCGGGTTCGATTCCCGTCATCCGCTCCCAAACTCCGCTACTCGCGCCTGCTCCCTTGGCCGTCAGGTCTTGCTCTTGGTGCGATGTGCGGCGGACGTGACCCGGCTCTGGCAGCGTGTGGAGCAGAACCGCTTTCCGAGGTTGCGCGAAGTGTCGATGTAGACCCGGTCGCAGGGGTCGGCCTGGCAGACGCCAAGGCGGCCTGCGAGGTCGGAGCCGATAGCCATTCCGAGGCCGGCCGCGATGCCTGCGCCCCAGCCGGTGACGATACCGGCGTCGCTGCCGTGAAAGTGAAGTGCCCAGCCGCCTCCGCGCGCAAGGTCGAGGCGGGGAGCCGCGCCGAACTCTTGGAGCAGGCCGTTGACTATGCCGGCGGCGCGGGCCACGTCGCCGGATGAGCTTGCCGTGAAAACCTCGCGGACTCGTCCTGCGAGGTCCGTTAGCGCCTTTGCGTCCTCTTCGGTGAGGACCGGCTGGTAGTCGTCGCGCTCGAGCACCGCGCGAACCGAGTCAGACTGGTGGCCCGCCGGAGGCGGCTGTACTAGCCGGGTACCGTCGTGCCCCGCTGTCAGCGCGTTGACGAGACGGCAAGCGACGTCGGTGACCACCCACAAATGACTGTTGAAATGTATTTGACCCGTCATTCGGCCGTCGAGTACGGTCTCTCCCATGACGGCCATTATGCCATTCGCCAGTCACGGAGGTCACAGCTGGCCGCGTCCGGTACGGGCGCTCCTGCTGGCCCGTGCCGTCAACCAGCTCGGCGCGTTCGCGATTTCGTTCCTGGCCGTCGTGCTCGTCCACGTCTACGGCGCCTCGCTCATCACCGCCGGGTGGGTGGTCGCGCTCTTTGGCGTTGCTACGGTTCCATCGCGGCTGGTCGGCGGTCGGATGGCTGACCGCTTCGGGCGACGCCCGACGATCGTGCTCGGGCTGCTCGGCTGCAGCGGCGCACTACTCGTCATTGCCGTCTCGCCCGGTGTCCGCGGAGCGGCGGCGGGAGCCGCGCTGCTCGGTCTCGCCTTCGAGATCTACGAGCCGCCCAGCCAGGCGCTGCTGGCCGAGATGGTGGCGCCTGAGCGGCGCCCGCAGGCCTTCGGGTTGCTCGGCGCCGCGCTAGCCGCTGCCGGTGTCGGCGCGGGGATCCTCGCGGTGCTGCTCGGGGGCGTCAGCCTGCGGCTGCTCTTTGTCGCCGACTCCGTCACCTGTGTGGCAGCGGCAGCGCTAATCCTGCTGTGGGTGCATGAGCCGTCCACGGCGCGACCGGCCGCGTCCGGCGGCGACCCGTGGCGCGATGGCCGCCTGCTGGTGATGCTCGGCGTCGGTACGGGACTCGCCTTCGCCTGGAACCTCTCAGTCACCGCACTTCCATTGACGGTTGCCGCCCGCGGCCTCGGCCCAGCGGAAACGGGGTGGCTTCTCGCCGTCGAGGCTGCCGTGGCAATGGCCGGCCAGCGATTCCTGCGAGGCGCTGCGGCACGGCCGTTCTTCCTGATGGCGGCCGGTCTCGCGATCGTTGCCGCGGGATTCGCCGTTGTCGCCTTCGCGGACGTGATGCCGCTGCTCTGCGTCGGTGCCGCCACCATGGCGCTGGGCCAGGTTTTCCTTCTCGGACCTCCGTACGCCATTGTGGCCGGTCTCACGGATGACGTCTCCCGCGCGAGGTACCTTGCGGTGTACGGCACTTGCTGGGGCATCGCCCAGACCCTCGGGCCGCTTGCCTGGACTCGTCTACTGTCCATCGGCGTACCCGTGGTCTGGCTCACCGGCGCTGCCCTCTGCGTTCTGCTGGCCCTCCTCGTCCCGTTCGCCGGCCGGGTCGTAAACCTGGCAGGGGCTGCCCAGCCGTGACCCAGAACAAGGTGGTCACTGACTGCGTGGAGCACGACAGCGCGCCACCCGATCTGCCTGCACTCGTCGGGCAAGTGCAAGCGACAGCTGGCCGACGCGAGGGCACGAAGACCGCTCAATCTGACACGAGGAAAGCACGCACAGGAATATCCGACGCCTACTGTAAAACGGTGCGAGGCAGTGGCGCTGGGCAGCGTGTTACAGCCGTTCCTTGGGGCCTGTGGCGGGCCATTAGCAGGCCATTAGAGGCGGTGATGAGGTCGTTGCAGGCGCCTACTGGGAACAGAGCAAGACCTCCGGGTAGCGTGATGACGGCTCGTCCAGCAGGGCTTGCGGCCTGCCGCGCAGGTGCTGGTCGAAGAAGGCCCGGACGTAGGCGCGGGTGATGTCCAGGGACCGGGCTCCGGGCAGGCCGGCCCCGATGTCGATGCCGAGCCCGTCGGCCAGCAGCGCCAGGTCGGTGAAGGATGCGTGCACAGCGCCCGCCACCACGAGCCACCGCTTCCAGCCGGCCAGGAGTTCCCAGTCCCGCTCCCAGGTGGTCACGGCGGCTCTCAGGAGTTTCCAGTCCCGCGGGGTGGTCGCGGCGCTTCCGCTTCCCGGGGTGTAGTTGGACTCCTTGCCCAGGAACATGAATGGCCGGGACAGGCCGCGGTCCGGGATCGGGGCGACGGTGGAGCCGTCCATGTCGATGCCCGCGCAGATGCGCGGGTCGGCCAGCATGGCCGCGATGGCGGCGGCGCCGCCGGCGGAGTGGCCGGCCATCGCTATCCGGGACGGGTCGATCAGCCCGGCGCCCGGCCAGGCCGGGTGCGCGCCGGTCAGCTCGCCGAGCACGAAGGACACATCGGCCGCCCGGCCCGCTGCTACCTTTTCCCAGAATCCGCTGCCCGGCCGGCGTGCCTGGCGGGACAGGCAGGTGGTGACCCGCCCGTCGGGAAAGGCCGTGGCGTGACTCTCGTAGGTGTGATCAATCCCGGCCACGACGTAACCGTGGCTAGCCAGGTCCTCGGCCAGGGCGGTGAGCGTGCTGCGGGAGCTGGTGAAGCCGGGCGAGAGCACGACCAAGGGCAGGCTGCGCTGCTGCCCGGCTGGCGGGGCGTCGCTGACCGCGCTGGTCTCGACCGTAGCCAGCGCGTCCGGCGGGACACCGGTGAGGCCCCTGCCTGCGAGCTGGAGTTCCGACTCCGCTGGCGTCATGTACCGGGCCCGCCGTCCGCCGGGCGCCGCTGCCGGGTACCACAGGGAGATCATCAGCTCCCGGGCGGTCACCCCTGCGGCCCAGGGGTCGGGACGGGAGGTGTCCGTCAGCCACAAGGACGTGGTGCCCACCGGGCACGGGCCGGAGGGCTTGGGCAGGCACAGCGCGGGCCCCTGCCCGGCCGGCGCGCCGGCGGCGCCTGCGGAAGTTCCCATGCCGCCCATCATCACTGGCCGTCCTCACGTTCCCCAAATGGCCAGGCCAGTGTGGTGCGCGTCTTGCGCGGGCCCCGGGAGCCATGGACCGGCCGGTAACCCGCGCGGCCAGTGAGCGGGGGTGGCGTTTGCTGGCCGCGCGGGAGTCTCACCTGGGCGGACGGTGCTGACGTACCGTCCCCCATGTGATGGTTACCGCTGCCACGGGCGCCGAGGCGGTGACCGCGACTGTCGGCAGGATATGGCGGTGGCCTCGGCCGCGGTATCCCCAGGTGCGGTAGGGGAATCGGCGGCGACTGGCCCGGGTCCCCGAGGCAGCCCCTACATCCACTTCCCTCCCACACCATGGTGGCACTCTCCCGCTGTCGGCGCCTGGGCGGCGGCGGATGACGACAAGAAGCGGGCAGCGCACCGAGCGCTGGTGGATCGCATCCTGAGCGGAGAGGGCAGCGCATCTGCGGAGCAGCGCGCCCGTGCCTTCAGCAACGATGACCTCTCCCCGCCGTTGGACGCGCCGATCGACAAGGTCGCCCTGCGGCCGGCACAGGTCACCGAGGCGGACTTCGCTACCGCGAAAGCGCTGGGCCTCAGCGCGTTCAACACGACCGACCGGCTCGCCGACGCCTTCGGCTTTGAGGTGCTCAGCCCTGAAGCCTTTGCGGCAGGAGCCAAGTACCTGCTTCAGCGCGGTTACCGATAGCGCGTGCAGTGAAGTGTGTCCACCCTAATGTGGACAAAGGTACCCTTACCCCCATGAATCACTCCGAGGAGGTCACGCCGGAGTATGCGGAGCGCCTAGTCGCGGTGCTTGGCATGATGGGTGATCTCGGTCGCGACAGCCTGGCCTTCCTGGTTGGTCACATGGCCTCGAAGAACATCGACCTCGCGATCGAGGCGTTTGGCGCGCTCATGGGTACGGAACTGGCGCCTGAAGACGGTTAGCGGGTTGCCATCGTTGAACTGTCAGGCTCTCCACCACCCGACTACCCCGTGGTTGCTGCCGTACCGGAGGCGCACCACGCGATGCCCGGATGCGGTGATGAGAGCATCCTCGAAGTAGCGTTGCGACCCGTGGTGTCTGACATCGGTAAGCGCGATGTCCGCGCGGTAACCAACCCCACGGCTGAGCCAGTACTTTCCTGCTCCGTATGCGCTGCCCCCCGTCCAGTGCGTCCAGCGCATGCCGGCGATGTCCCATAGCGCGCCGAAGCCGATCTCACTGGGCCGGATTGCCGGGCATTGCCAGTTCCCCGCCATGCCGCACGCGTAGACCACGACCGAGTTGCTGGCCTGCGCAGCAGGTACTGCCAGCACGGGCAAGGCCACAGTGCCCAGCACGGCGGCCGCCGTTGCCGCAAGAATCCGGTGTTGCCTCATCTTGGTCCCCCATACACGAAGCTGAGACTGCTGCCATCCCGGTTCCCGGGCGGACTAGACCCCACACGTCCGGTGACTTAGCGGTGGCATCCTGCTGGCGCGGTGGAAGCGGCGGCGGGGGTGGTGCTGCCGCAGGCATTGTTTGAGCCGGTGTGGGTGGTGCGGCCGGGCGCGTTCTGAACTGGGGCCTGCGATTCCTTCAATCCCGGTGACTTTGTGGTGCATGGTGACCGTGGGGGCCGTGCGTGGGCTGGCACGCGGCGCCCGCGCGCAGGCCCCGGCCTGATCGACAGGGATTTCGCTTTTCATGTGGATTCCGCAGCAAATAAGCTGCGGAATCCACATGATCATGGGCCGGGCCGCGGTGCCGCCGGGACAAACCGGACCGAACGGGCACGCACGGGCCCGACGTGAAGACGGGGAGCGCTCCGCGCGGGCGCGCATGCCAGGCTTGGCTCGGGCAGGACATCTCGCCCGTCCCGCCGACGCCTGGCCGCCCCGACGGAGGCCCGGGACCGCGATTAGCGGCCCTCGGGTAGGCTGAGTCGTTGGGCAGGCCACCTTCCGAGGCCTAGCGGGCGGGCTGAACTTCCGTTCTCCCGCTCCAATGGGGTCATGTTGCGCTGGGCGTGGAACCAGGCACCCGTTCGGAAGAATAGATCTCGGTTTTCCCATGTTTGGAATCTGGGGATGTCGTGCTGAGTAAGGAGTGCTGCCGCCGTGTCGGTGACAGATGTTGAGAAGCGGCCCGCGAGCAACGGGGCCGTACGGGACGAGGCGGCGCGGCGGCGGACGTTCGCCGTGATCAGCCATCCCGACGCGGGCAAGTCCACGCTGACCGAGGCGCTCGCGTTGCACGCGGCGGCGATCAACACCGCGGGGGCGGTGCACGGCAAGGCGGGGCGGCGCGGCGTCACCTCCGACTGGATGGCGATGGAGAAGGACCGCGGCATCTCGATCACGTCGGCGGTGCTGAAGTTCGACTACGACGGGCACGTGCTCAACCTGCTCGACACGCCCGGCCACGCCGACTTCTCCGAGGACACCTACCGCGTGCTTGAAGCGGTTGACTGCGCGATCATGCTGCTCGACTCGGCCAAGGGCCTTGAGCCGCAGACGCTGAAGCTGTTCGACGTGTGCCGGTCGCGGCACGTGCCCGTTGTGACGTTCGTGAACAAGTGGGACCGGCCGGGGCGGGAGCCGCTGGAACTGCTCGACGAGATCGAGCAGCGGATCGGCCTGCGGCCGACGCCGCTGAACTGGCCGGTGGGCATCGCCGGGGACTTCCGCGGGCTGATCGAGCGCTCCACCGGTGAGTACACCGCCTACACGCGGCGCCCCGGCGGCGCCGAGCGGGCGCTGGAGGAAGTCTTCAAGGACCCGGACAAGGCGCGCGAGCGCGAGGGTGCCGCCTACGACGCCGCCGAGGAGGAGCTTGAGCTGCTCACCGAGATCGGCGCCGAGATCGACATGCCGTCCTTCCTCGCCGGGGAGTCGTCGCCGGTGCTGTTTGGCGCGGCGCTGCCGAACTTCGGTGTGCGGCGGCTGCTCGACGCCATGTGTGACCTGGCGCCGGCGCCCAAGCCGCGGGCGGACGTGGACGGGGACGAGCGGGCCGTGGAAGCGCCGTTCTCCGGGCTGGTGTTCAAGGTGCAGGCCAACATGGACCATGCGCACCGGGACCGGGTGGCGTTCGTCCGGGTGTGCTCCGGGCGGTTCGAGCGCGGCATGGTGCTGACGCACGCCGCGACGGGCCGGCCGTTCGCGACGAAATACGCGCACGCGATGTTCGGGGCGGAGCGGGAGACCGTGGAGACCGCGTTCCCCGGCGACGTGATCGGGCTGGTGAACGCGACGGCGCTGCGGCCAGGTGACACGCTCTACGCGGACGTCCCGGTCTCTTACCCGCCGATCCCCTCGTTCGCGCCCGAGCACTTCGGCGTCGTGCGGTGCAAGGACGCCGGGAAGTACAAGCAGTTCAGGCGCGGCATCGACCAACTCGACACCGAGGGCGTGGTGCAGGTGCTCTCCTCCGACCTGCGCGGCGACCAGGCGCCGGTGCTCGCCGCCGTCGGGCCGTTGCAGTTCGACGTGGTGCTGCACCGGCTTGAGCACGAGTTCGGTGCCAAGTCGGAGCTCTCGCACCTGGACTACGAGATCGCCAGGCTTACCGACGAGGCCGGCGTAGAGACGCTCGCCGGAGCGCGCGGGGCCGAAGTGCTGACCAGGCGGCTCGACGGGGCGTTGCTGGCCCTGTTCGCGGACAAGTGGCGGCTCAACGCCATACAGCGGGACAACCCGTCGCTGCGGCTCGACCCGCTGCTCGCGGGCACGGCCGAGTAAAGCGGCCGAGTAAAGCGATCAAGTAACCCGCCAGGGTAAAGCTTAGGGCGGCCTCCGGTTCCCCGGCGGGCCGCCCTGAGCGCGAAAGCGGTAGTCGTTACTTCATGCGAGCGACGTCGATCTGGTCGAAGTCGCCGTGCCCGTTGGTGAAGCCGCCGCCGCCCGACCACTGCCACATCAGGGCATACTTGCTCGACGACGACTGCCCGCCGAAGAACTGGGCGGACGCCGACGAGCCGGTCAGGCGCCAGCCGTTCGGCGCGGCCGACAGGTTCCTTGTCGCCGGCAGGTAGGTCCACTCGTAGGTATTCGGGATGCTGGCGTACGTGCTCCCGGTACCGAAGATGGAGTTCCAGATCGACGCGGCCGAGTAGACGCCGACCTTGTACGGGGAGTGCGAGGTGATGTACGCCGCGAATCCGTTGAACTCCGCCCGGTCGACGGCCGCGGGCACGTAAGCCTGCCTGACATGACCGCTGCATATCGACGTGTAGACGCTGTTCCAGCCGTTATCCGGCGCGGGGGCGATGCCGGGCAGCTCGATATCGGCCCAGATCACCGGGTAGGGAATGTACCTCCCCTTGATGTCGACCAGCGTCTCTGCGGCCTGGCGCGCTCCCCAGCTGTAAGCCTCGGTGGTCGTGCCGTTCCAGTGCGGGTCGACGCCCGGGCCGCCCATGTACCAGTAGACGCCGACGCCAACGCCGAGGTGGTACTTGGTGTAATTCTCGTTCGCCTGGGCGGCGTTGGTCGGCGACCAGGCGAGCATGTTGCCGGTCTTACAGTTTCCCCATCGGGCCCAGTTTCCGGCCATGCCGATGTAGCCGCTGTAGCTGCCGCCGGTGACCGGCTCCTTGAACGGAGCGCTGCCCGTGCCGGAAACGGTCCAGCTGTCAGTGCCGTAGGCGAATCCGCTTCCTGGGGTGGCCGCGGTCGCGGCCGACGCGGGAAGGGTAAGCGCGCCTACGGCGGCTACCGCGGCGAGTAGCCCGACACTCAATGTCTTGGTAACCGCGCGCATCATGCCTCCTGCACCTGTCGTCATACGCGGATCCACCACGTGAATCCACCACCTAAGACGCTGCTCGGACGACGACGGTTGGAGGATATGCCGGCAAATGGCTAAGCGATAGCGGGACGGTTACTCGTGCGCGCCGTGCGTTTCCTGTCCGCCGGGAGGGCGCAGGTCAAGACGGCTGATCGCCTGCCCGTACGTTAGCGCGGCGAGCTTGGCGATGTTGCCGTGCGCGCCGATGGGCGCCGCGCACTCGGCGCCGGCGACCGCGAGGGCGTCCATGTCGCTCCTCCTGGCCTCGGGGCCGATGAAGCACGGGGCGATGGCCAGGCGGTTGACTCCCATCTCCTTCAGCCGCATCGCGCCCTCATGGACGGACGGCGTGCTGTCCGCGGACGCGGTGATGACGGGCAGCGCGAGTCGCGCCGCGAGCAGCACCGAGGTCACGTTGGCCGCCCCGGCCGCGTCCGGGCCGCCCACCGTCGCGATGAGCACGCCGTCGGCGGCGGTGACGATGCTGAACAGGCGGACGCGGTCGGCGCGGGCGAGGCCGGCCTCGGCCAGCCGGATGTGCAGTACCTCGGCGATCATGGCGTTGGAGTTGATGAAACCGCTGATGATGGCGTTCGTGCCGCTCGCCG
Source organism: uncultured Actinomycetota bacterium (assembly GCA_963759545.1). Lineage (GTDB taxonomy): Bacteria > Actinomycetota > Actinomycetes > Streptosporangiales > Streptosporangiaceae > Trebonia. The sequence continues at coordinate 819 of CAVXAB010000042.1, read as the reverse complement.
CCACGGAATCGCGCAGCCGGTGAATCACCGGCGGGTTGACCGTCGCGATCAGCGGGATGACGACGGCGCACGGCCCGCCGTCGGGTCGCCGGGCGGTCGCGTCGGCGAGTACCGCGCGCAGGTCGGACGGATCATCCAGCCCGCCGCCGTCGATGCGCGCGGCGCGGACGTCGACCGCGGGGTTGTCCACGCGGAGCACGGCGGCCAGTTCTGCGGCCGGACCCGTGCTGAGGTCCGTGTCCTTGCCAGGGACAGCGAGCACGAGAGCCGGGGCGCTCTGCGGCAGGCTGGCCGGGACGGGGCGGCGGTGACGGCCGCCTTCGGTCCGTCGCGGCGGGCGCATGGTCGGCTGGCGCACGGGGAATGCCTCGCCGCCGGGGTCCATGCCGCGCGGCGGCACGTCCGCCGCGCCACGGCTTGGCGGCTCGGGCCCACGGGCCGGCGGCATATCCCGACCACGAGAAGGCAGCTCAGGCCCGCGAGCGGGCATATCCGGGCCACGGGAAGGGATCGACGGGCCGCGCGAAGGGATCGACGGGCCACGGGAAGGGATCGACGGGCCACGGGAAGGGATCGACGGGCCGCGCGAAGGGATCGACGGGCCGCGTGACGGGTTTGACGGACCACGGCTTGGCAGCTCAGGTCCGCGGGCGCGCGGGTCAACGCCGAAGCCGCTCGGCACGTCCGACATGGACTGTCGAGCGGGCAGCTCCCCGCCCGGCTGACGGGAAGGGATGCCGTCGCTAGGCTGCCGCATGGGGAGGCCTGCCGAGGGGTCGCGAACATCCGTCACGAGTCGGAAGCCTAGCCCCAAGACGT
>CAVXAB010000041.1:0-72268 GCA_963759545.1 uncultured Actinomycetota bacterium | reverse complement strand
GCTGGCACGTGTGGAAAACCCCGACCGGCCGCACCTACACCCAGGAACCATGGCGCTACATCGCATGATTCACGCCGGCCGGCCGGCCTGGTAAGGGTACACCCGTTCTTCTAGCCCGGTGGCCCTTCGCCGCGACTTCGAAGGGAGTCGTAGCCTTTCAGAGTCAGCCGCAGTCGTTCTGCTTCAGCGAGGAGGTTGTTTTAGTGCAGCACAGCAGGCAAGAAGTAGTCGATTTGCTGCGAAAGGCAGGGCTCCCTGATGCAGCTGATGAGGCCATTGCGGAACTGCCCGACCCCGTTAGCTTCGAGGATGTCGACGAATGGGCGACGCGGCACGCGATCACCAGAGATGTGCTCATCAGTCAGCTGGGCGGCAGCCCGTGACAGGCCGGGCCGTGCACCAGTGGTAGACATGGGGCCATGGCAAAAGTGAAGGCTTCCGCCGAGCGCACGATCGACGCCCCCGCAGAGCAGGTATACGGACATCTCGCGGACATGCACCAGCACCCGCGTTTCCTGCCGCCCGCGTTCTCTGACTTCAAGGTAGAAGAAGGCGGCGTGGGCGCGGGCACCGTCACCAGCTTCGCGGTCACCGCGGGCGGCCGGACCCGCAACTACCGCATGCGGGTCACTGAGCCGGAGCCGGGCCGCACGCTGGTTGAGTCCGACGCCAACTCGAGTCTCGTAAATACGTTCAACGTCGAGCCTCAGGGCGACAAGTCGCTGGTTCGCATCTCGACGAGCTGGGACGGCGCGGCCGGGATCGGCGGCTTCTTCGAGCGCACGTTCGCGCCCAAGGCGCTGCAGCGGATGTTCCTCGACGAACTTGAGCGCCTCAACGCCTACGCCCTCGACCAGCGGTCCTCGTGAGCCGATGATGTCGTCACACGCAATGGAAGAGCCCGCAGGAGAGCAGTCGCTGACCGCGCTTGAGGCGCTGCACTCGACCCCCTCGCGCAGGTACCTTTCTCCAGAGCCGATTCCCGATGACGTGCTGTGGGCGATCCTCGACACGGCGATCCGCGGCCCGTCCGGTGGCAATGCACAGCACTGGGGCTGGGTCGTGGTGACCGACCAGGAAGTCAAGGATCGCGTCGCAGCCTGGTACCGGGACAACTGGGCGGCTGCCTACGGCTCGCGCCGGGAGGAGATCCTCAGCGCCCAGGCATCACCCGGAGGGCTGACTCCGCGCGGATTCCTGGGGGCGGAGCACCTCGCGCACCATATCCAGGAGGCCCCGGTCTGGGTCTTCCCTGTGCTGCGCGGCGCGGCCGATGCGACAAGCCCGCGTGTCGGGTCGTCCATCTACGGAGCGGTGCAGCAGCTCTGCCTCGCCGCGCGCGCCTACGGCATCGGCACCTCGCTGACCACGCTCTACGGCGGCCACGAGGAGGAGTTGCGCGAGCTGCTCGGCCTGCCGCCCGACGCGCTCACCATGGCGCTGATTCCGATGGGGTATCCAGCGAAGGGCCGGTGGGCGCAGCCAAGGCGCCGCCCGGTCGAGGAGGTCGTGCACTGGGATCGCTGGGGCGCGAAGCGTTCTCGCCCCGAATGATCGAGGGAAGGGGCGCTGGCGCGGTCGAGAAGGCGACGTAACACGGCCGCGCCGAGACTATCCGGCCGTGCTCGTACTCAGCGGCCCGCGGAGGAAGCCCCTCACGACCGCGGTGAACTCCGCCGGCCGCTCGGCGTGCACGAGGTGCCCGGCCGGGATGGTTACCAGCTCGCAGTCCGGGATCAGCGTGGCCATGACCGCGAGCTGGCCCTGGTCGACGTGACTGGCCGGCCCGCCAGCGATGAGCAGTGCCGGGGCCCGGACACGGCGGAGCGAGTCGCGCCATGAGCTGACCTGCGGATCGGTGAACTCATTGCTCAGCGCCGTCACGTCCCAGTCGAACGACAGCGGGCCGTCGGGACGGGTGAGGACCCGCCGTGCGCGCGGCCATGGCGGGGCGGGGTCCTCAAGGACGAGGCGGGCGACCCGGCCGGGGTGCCGTGCCGAGTACAGGTAGGCGGGCGGTCCGCCGATCGAGTGCCCGACGAGGGTCACCCGTTCCAGGCTCAGCGCGTCAAGGAATGCTGCCAGGTCGGTCGTGAGCTGCTCGATCGTGTATGAGCCCGGCCAGTCACTGGCGCCGTGGCCGCGCTGGTCGGGCGCGTACACGCGCCACGTCGGCGCGAGCGCCTCCGCGACGGGCGCCCAGTCCGACGATCCTCCGCCAAGTGTGTGCAGTAGCACTACCGGCGGCGCTTGCGCGGGTCCCCAGGTCCGGTACGCGAGGCGTACCCCGCCCGCCTGTACGCGCCGCTCCAGACCGGATCTGGTGTCAGTCACGTCACCGACGGTACGTCCGCACCTGTCCGGGGAGCCAGCGATTCTGCCGAGGGCAGCGCGAAGCTCACTTCCCTCTGGCTAGCCCCTGTACCTGCTTACCGCGGCGGTCGCCAGGGCGAGTTTCGCGTTCGCTCTTCCGAGCGCCGAGCCGGCGGCACCGATGTCCGAGGCGGCGTCGTTGATGTTCCCGGCCGTGTACTGAGTCGTCCCGTGGTCGGCGTCGGCCGCCGCCTTCGAGTAGTCGCCGGCGGCAGCGCTGAGGTTCACGCGCAGGCCGGGAACACAGGCCGGTCCCGGGCTCGCCTCGACGCCCTTGGCGTCGGATTGAATGGCAGCGGCGGTGGACCGGATGCCCGACACGTCACCGGCCGACGCGCCCTCTCCGCCGAGGTCCGCGGCGAACGCCTGGGCCGCGGTAGCGAAGGATCCGAGGTCTCCGCTAAAGGAGCCGATCCGCTGGACCGCGCCCTCGTTGACCCAGGCCCGCACCTGGGCGGCGCAACTCGCCGGCGCAGCCGCAGTGGTGGCGGCCGAGCCTGCCGCCGGCTTCGCCGACTCGGCGGCCGAGGCGACACAAGCGATGCAGATCATGGCGCCGACGGCGGCGACGGTGGTAAAGAACTTGTGCCTGGCGACCCAGGACCTGCCGCCTGGTGCTTGCCGTGGCCCCGGGCCAGGCTGGAGAAGCTGCGGCAGCGGGCCGTAGCTTGACTGGCTCGGCGCACCCGCCGGCTCCCACGAAGGCGCCGACGGCTGCTGGTAGTAACCCAGCCGTTCGAGGTGGGCATCCTGGTCGTACCGCGGCGCCTGCCAGGGGCGCCCTTGCGGGTACCCCGGTGGTATCTCGTAATCCCCCCACTGCTTCATCTGGCCCCCTCCTGCCACAAGCAGTCACGGAAGGCGCGAGCCGCGTCTTCCGTGACAGGTGACGCGCCATCGGAGCCCGCAGAGCACGCGAGATTTCTCCTTGTTGTGAATCCGTTACGGAGAGTCCCCTATATGAGGGGAAGGGCCGCCGCCGACGTGGTGGTGCACTCGCTTGCTCGCAAGGCTCGCGAGCAAGCCGACGCCATTACCGTACGACATCTACGAGTATTACGGTAAGAAACTGACAAATCACGTTCTGCCACTGCATGCAATCGTTCTGTGCCACGATTGCACCTGCCGGCCCGGGGGCGGCGCGGGCAGCAGGACGAGAGTCCTGTGCCGCGAGTTCGGCCCGGCCGTGCATCGTCACGAAGGGGCACGAATTGATTACCGTACATAACTTCTCCGATGGCCTGGTCAACCCGGTGCTCGGCTACGTGATCTCCTGCCTGGGGGCGTTCCTCGGGTTGCGCTGCGTGACCCGGGGCAGCTACTACCAGGGCCTGGCCCGGGCGCGGTGGCTCGCCATCGCGGCCACTGCCATCGGCGCGACCGGCATCTGGGCGATGCACTTCATCGCGATGCTCGGATTCACCATCCCCGGGCAGCAGATCTCATACAACGTGCCGGTCACGATCGCGTCCATGCTGATCGCGATCGCGGTCGTCGGCGTCGGCCTGTTCATCGTCGGGTTCGGTAGCGGCGGCTCACCGCGGCTGCTGGCCGGCGGCCTAATCGTGGGGATCGGCGTGGCCACCATGCACTACCTGGGAATGGCCGCGATGGTCATGCCGGACTCGATGTCCTACAGCCCGCCGCTGTTCATCCTCTCGGTGGTGATCGCGGTCGTCGCGGGAACGGCGGCGCTGTGGATCGGCACCTGGGTCCGCGGCATAGGCGCGACCGTCGGCGCGTCGCTGGTCATGGGCGCAGCGGTCAGCGGTATGCACTACACCGGCATGGCCGCGATGCGCGTATACCCCGGCGCGATGCCCGGCATGCAGGGAGCCAGCGGCGGGTCGTTCCTGCTGCCGCTGGTGCTCGGAATCTCCGTGATCACCTTCGTCCTGACGATCATCATCAGCCTGTCCCCGAACGAGGACGAGATCAGAGACGACGCCGAGTTTCGCAGCCGGCTGGAAACCTTGCAGCGGCGCGCGGGCTGACCCGGCTGACGGGAGACGGCGCGGGGCGCGGCGATAATGCGCTGGTGGGTAACTCTCGGCCTGATCGCGTGCCGTTCGATGTCGCACGCTACGCGCGCCGCTCCCGTGAGGGTCCTTGCTTTGTCTGCGCGATCCTTGCCGGGCAACCGGGCTATCGCCATCACGATGTCTACGAGGACGCCGACACCATCGCGTTCCTGGCCCGTCACCTGTAACCTGCCGCGCTGGCAAGCGGGAAGGTCCTCACGGTCACTGACCGAATTACACCGGGGCGACGATCTTAGCGTCCCAGTCGATGTGGTGGGTGTACACAGAATCGGCCTGGCTGCTTCTCCTGAAACCGGGAGGGGGCGGTACGGGATTCTCGCCACCGGCCCCGGCCTGGACGACGCGCTCCACGCGGGAACCTCGCAGGAGCTCGTAGGTGGCGAGGGCGGCCGCCTGGCCGGGGATGTCGCGCAGGCACTGAGCGAGCACGATGCCGTCCTCGATGGCCAGCGACGCGCCCCGGGTGGTAGCAGGCGAGGCCGCGTGGGCGGCGTCGCCGATCACGATCATCGCGCTGTTCGACCAGGTCGGCAGGTGGGCGAGGTCGCGAGCGCGGGTCACGGTCAACGGGCCGGGAGTGGCGCGGATGAGCCGCGCCGCGGGGTGCCGTCGCGGTCGATCAGCCTTCGGACGGGACAGTGGATGCCGTCCGCGCCGATGAGCAGGTTCCCGGTCGCGCGTCCCGTCGCCGAAGATGGCGGCGACCGTGCCGTCCTGGCCGATGGCGGTGGCGACGCGCTTGCCGTAATGGACGGGGACGCCGTGGTCACCTGCTTCGGCGCGCAGCAACCCGGGCAGCGCGGCACGGGTGATGCTGCCAGGGCAGGGGTGGTCATAGCCGAGCGGCGCATCGGCGAGCAGGGCGCCGTCGGGGTTGCAACCGTTGGCTGGTCTAGCGTGTTGGTGCAGGCATAAGAGTGTTCTAGCTAGTAGAATCGTCCGGTGTCGATTTAGAACTGAGTGCCGTCAAGGGGGTGCCGGGTGGGCAGGCTGCGGGTGATCGCGGCGCCGTTCGTGGCGGGCGCCCCGGCGGGGGCGCGGGTGCGGACCCGGCTGCGGGTCTCGCCGCAGGACGCGGCGGTGCTGCGGGCGGCGGGCTCGCACCTGGGGTCGCTGGCCGGTCGTGACCTGGCGGCGCGGCGCGCGGAGGGCCGCCTGGACGCCGGGGGCCGGGCGGTGTCGCGGCGGGAGCGGAAGCGGGCGCTGACCGCCGGTTCGTCGTCGCGGTGGGCGGGCGCGATCACCCGGACCAGCGAGGACGCGTGGCAGCTCGCCAGCCGGAACCTGCACGCGGAGCAAGCCAGCCTGCGGGCAAGGGCCCGCCGGATCGAGGCACGGGCCGCCGTCCCCGCGGGCGGGAAGAAGGGCCGGGTTCCGGGGTACGCGACCCCGGCCGAGCGTCACGCCAAGACCATCCGCCTCAAGGTCCTGGAAGGCCCGGCTGGCCCGCACCGAGCGGCGGCTGGAGACCGGGCGGGTCTCGGTGACGCGGGGCGGCCGGGCCCTGCTGCGCAAGCGGCTGAGCCTGGCCGCGGCCGGCCTGACCGAGGACCAGTGGCGGCAGCAGTGGGAGGCGGCGCGCCTGTTCCTGACCGCCGACGGCGAGGCCGGCAAGCCCTGGGGTAACGAGACGATCAGGTTCAATCCCGACGAGGGCTGGCTGGAACTCAAGCTCCCCGCCCCGCTGGCGTCCCTGGCCAACCGGCCGCACGCCCGGTACCGGCTGTCGTGCCCGGTTGCCTTCTCCTACCGGGGCGATGAGGTCGCCGCCCAGGCCGCCACCGGGGCGATCCGCTACGACATCAGCTGCGACCCGGCTTCGGGGCGCTGGTACCTCGACGGGTCATGGAAGACCGCCTCCCGTCCCGTCCCGCCGCTGGCGGAACTGCGGCGCGACCCGGTGGTGGCCGTCGACCTGAACGCCGGCCACCTTGCGGTCGCTGTGGTCGCGCCCGACGGGAATGTGCTCGGCTTCCCGTTCACGGTGCCGCTGGAGCTGGCCGGGCTGCCCGCCGCCATCCGCGACGGGCGGCTCCGCGCCGCCGTCAGCGGCCTCATCGCCGCCGCCCGCGAGCACGGCGCCCGCGCGATCGTGATCGAGGACATCGACTTCACCGAGGCCAGGAACGAGGGCCGCGAACGGCACGGGAGCCGGCCGTCCCGCGGGAAGCGGGGCCGGACGTTCCGCCGCCGGTCGCCGGCATCCCCACCGGGAAGCTGCGCCAGCGGCTGGTGCAGATGACTTACAACGCGGGACTTTCCGTCGTGGTCGTTGATCCCGCTTACAGCTCGCGGTGGGGAGCGCAGCACTGGCTCGCCCCTTTGCGCGAGCACCACCCGAAGGCGACCGGGCACCACGCGGCAGCGCTGGTGCTCGGGCGACGCGGGCTCGGCCACCGGGCCGGGCGCCGCGCGAACGGGAACCGTCCCGCCCCAGAGGACGCGGCACGGCCAGCCCCGGCGCGGCCCCGGCAACCACCGGCAGCCAGTCCCGCACCCAGGAAACCCGCCACCCCACGAGGCCCCCGGCAGCCACCCGGCACCAAGACCGGCTCGCCTCACCGGACCACGGCGGGCAACCAGGCGGCCCAGCACCGTACGGGGCCGCCGGCACCGCAGGACCATCTCCTGCACGCTCGATTAGGAACGGTGAGAGGAATTCCGCATGCCGCCGGGGATGAACTTCCCGCTGCGGGTCCGCTTCCTTGACCTGCTGACGATCTCCAACAGCACCGCGTACAAGGCCACCGTGAACTTCGCCGACCTGGAGGCGCTCTACTCGCCGCGGCCGGCGACCGCGATCCGGTACGTCGCCATCCCGCGGAACCCGTCGTGGCTGCGGTACGAGGAGAGCTCCGCCGACTTCAGCGCTGACGGCACCACCATCTTGACCGGAGACGACGCTCACCTGCGCGCCGCGGACCCAGGCGCGGCGAGCGCGCACGTGCTCGCCGCCATCGCGAGGCGGCTGCCCGCGCTCGCCGGGCAGGCCAGGCCGAACACCGTGCAGGCGATGGGTGACATGTCCGACGACGGGCTGCTGCCCGACCTGCGGTACGCGCGGGCGGAGACCGCGAGCCTGGGCGAGCCGTACCACGACGCGGTGGGCAACCACGAGGTCACCCAGGGGGTGAACGCGGAGAGCGGTGACTTCCGCCAGGTGTTCGGCGACACGCACTACGCGTACACCGACGGGCCCGCGAATGTCATTGTCACCGACAGCGCGCACGGCGGACTGCTCGCGTCCGACGCCTACCAGGTGCCGGCCGGGTCGCAGTACCCGTGGCTCGTCAAGCAGCTGTCAGGCAACAGCTCACCCGTGGTCATCGTGGCGACCCACGAGCCCGCCTACGACCCGCACGCGGCGGCGAACAGCCAGTTCTCCGACCGCTGGGAGGCCCGGATGTACCTGCAACTCGTGTACCGCTACCAGCAGACTCACCCGAAGGCGCACGTGGTCATGCTCTACGGCCACGCGCGCGGGTTCGCCGAGCAGATCCTGAACCCCGAGGGGCAGGTCGTCGGCCCCGGTCAGGGCATCCCGCAGCTCACCGTCGCCGACCTCGGCATGCCTGCCTACGCGCCGGCCGACGATGGCGGCTTCTACCACTTCGCCCTGCTGCACGCGACCGCCGGCGGTGACCTGCAGTTCACGGTGGAACCGGTGCTCGCCTCGATCCGCATCACCCCGCCCCCCGGCACGCTCACGACCGGGAAGACGGAGCGGCTGACCGCGACGGGAACCACGGTGGGCGGCGACAACAACCCGGCGGTCACGCTGCCGATCGCCGATCCCGCCTCGCACACGTGGAGTTCCGGCAACGCGAAGGTGGCGTCGGTTAACGCCGGAAGCGGCGTCGTCACGGCGCACCGTGCGGGAACGGCGACGATCTCGGTGACCAGCGGCGGCCTGACCTCCTGGGTCGCCGTGACGGTCAGCCGCCCGCGTTCCCCTTGAGTACGAACGAGTTCCACTCATCGAAAAGGCCGAAAATCTGCCGGTACCGGTCCGCGGACCCAGGGCTGTTCGCCGCAACGCCATTCAGCAGCACGTTGACCACCGCGACCGGCGCGACGAGTGAATTCTGCGGGCCGATGCCGGAGACCCGCGCGGTCAGCGTCACGTCCACCTCGCCAAGCGGGGAGATCGGCGAGTCGGTGATGCCCACGATGGTGACATCTCGGCTGCGCGCGGCCTTCAGCACCTGAAGCGTCTGCGACGCGTAGGGCGGGAAGGAGATCACCACGAGGACGTCGTCCGCGGTCATCTCCAGGATGTCGGCGGACGCGTCGTCTGTGCTCAGCATCCTGACGTTGCCACGCAGCCGGTTGAGGGTGTGCGCGGCGTAGTCGGCCAGCGCCTTCGAGGCAAGGCCGCCCGTGAAGAAGACCCGCGGCGCGGCGGTGAGCAGGCCGATCGCCTTTTCAATCGTCGCGCCATCGAGGTCGGCGATGGTGTGCCGCAAGTTGTCCAGGTCGCGCCGGAGCGAGGCGGCGGCCGTGCCCTGGCCCAGGTGCGCCACCGCGCTCTCGTCGCCCGCACCTTCGTCCGCGCCGCGGAAGCGGGACCTGACCAGCTCCCGGACACGCTCCTGCAGTTCCGGGTACCCGTCGAGGCCGAGGCGGTACGCGAACCGCACGATGGTCGACGACGCGATGCCGAGCCGGGCGGACAGCTTGTCAACGGTGGCGAAAGCCACGAATTCGGGATTATCGACGATCGCCTCGGCGATCCGCTTCTGTGACTGAGTCAGGTCGGCGTAATTACGCTGGAGTTCCGTCATCACGTCGAGATCGTCACTCACTGTCGGCAGCCTTTCGCGGTGTACGGGCACGCTTCATTGTCAGGCCAGGTTGTACGGCTCCCGGTGTCCTTACCGACCAACTCATACCACGGGTGGCCCCGATGTAGTGCCCGACCCGCCTCGCGTCAACGGCTCGTGCGGCATCCCTGGCGAGCCGGATACTCTGCCAGCTCGGCACTCACGCCACAGCCGCAGGCCAGAGGTGGGTGGCATACTGGAAGCACTGGCGACCGCGCTGGCCACGATCGACGACGAGTCCGCCGCGAACCTCGCGGAGTTTACTGAGACGGGGCTCGGCGACACGGCCTGGCCTGGACAGATATGGAGGGCACTGATGGCGACCCGGACCTACCCGTTCGTATCGCAGATGCGCCTGCAAGCTCGTGAAGACCTAAAAGGCCGTGAAGAGGGGCGCGCCGAAGGGCTGGCCGCAGCTATCGTCAAGATCCTTGAGCGCCGCGGCATTGAGGTCGACGACGCGTCTCGCGCGCGGATCACGTCATGCGGCGATGTGGACGCGCTCGACATGTGGCTCGACCGCTCGTTCGTAGCCGCCACGGCCAGCGAACTGCTCGCTTAGCGGTCACGCCGGTAACCGGGGTCACAAACTCGTTTGCGCCCGCCGTCGGAACTGTCCGACGATAGGCACCGATGAGCGCTTTCCAGATCGCAGGCTGTTCTGGTGCCGGTAAGTCCGCGATCGCGGCCGTGCTTGCCCGCCGGGGCCTGGTATCCATCGATGCCGACGACGACCCGTTGCTTGCGCGGTTCGTTGACCCGGCCGGCGCCGTGGTGGAGGAAGCGCCGGCGGCACCGGACCTGGCCTGGCTTGACCGGCATGGCTGGGCGTGGGATCCGGCCCGCCTGGACGAGCTGATCCTGGCCGCGGCGCCGGCGACGCTTTACGTCTGCGGCGGCGCGGACAACCAGCATGAGCTGGCCGGCCGCTTCACTCAGGTGTTCCTGCTGGAGATTGACGAGCCCACGATGCTGGCCCGGCTGGATGCGCGGCGGGACTACCACGAGTGGGGCCGCATCGGGGACACGCGCGAGTACCTGCGCCGCAAGCTGCCTGCCTTGCAGGACCGCTTGCGCGCATCCGGTGCGATCCCCATCGACGCCAGGCAGCCCCTCGGCGACGTGGTGGACGCGATACTCTCCCGCACGCTCGGCGGGGTTCGTCAAGGATAAAGCTCGGCTTTTCGTAATGTGCGGCGATCTTCGCTCTGCGCAGCAAACATCGATGATGGCACATATTTCCCGCTGTTTCCTGCACGTTGCAATTGCAATGTGCAGGTGCACTGTGCGAGGCAACTGGTAATCTGTGTTCCGCCCGATGTGCCGCGTGTTCCTAAAGTTAACGAGGAGGCTATAACGATGCCCGCCAGCAACGGAATGCCAGCCGATCAACTGCCAGTGAGCTGGCAAAAGAGCAGGTGGAGCAACCCGAGCGGGAACTGTGTCGAGGTCGCGGCGCTCCCGGACGGCGAGATTGCCTTGCGCAACTCGCGTCACCCGTCCGGCCCTGCCCTCGTCTACACCCGCGCCGAAATCAGCGCTTTCCTGGCGGGAGTCAAGGACGGCGAGTTTGACGACCTGACCTAAGGCCACCCGCGGAGGAGTGTTTCCTGCCTGGAATGGGAAAGCCGGGGCCGGGCGGTTGGGTATAAAGTAGGTATTGCCGTGTTGCCAATACGCGGGAATGGCGTGCGGCATGATGCCTGGGCTGCCCGGCCCGCCGGCGGTCGCCCCATGCACCGGTCTATCGACATCGGAGCAGTGATGAATCCTGTGGTGCCGGGCGACGGGGAGCTTGGTTCCGGCCAGGAGGAAGCCCCGCCGGAAGCGACCGTGCTGCGCATGCTGCTTGGCGCTCAACTGCGACGCTTGCGCGAGACCGCCGGCATCTCGGCGGAGAAGGCCGGCTTCGAGATCCGGGCGTCGCGGTCCAAGATCAGCCGGATGGAGACCGGGCGGGTCGGGTTGAAGGTCCGCGACGTCGAGGACCTGCTCACCCTGTACGGCGTGACCAGCGCGCCGCAGCGGGCCAAGGTCATCGCCCTGGCCAGGCGGTCAAGGGCGCCGGAGTGGTGGGCGAAGTACAACGACATCCTGCCGGACTGGTTCGAGACGTACCTGGGCCTTGAGTCAGCGGCCACCTCCATCCGCAGCTTCGAGATGCAGTTCGTGCCCGGCCTGTTCCAGACCGAGGACTACGCGCGCGCTGTCACCACGCTCGGCCACCAGGCCGCGCGCGTCGATGAGATCGAGCGCAGGGTGGGCTTGCGCCTCAAGCGCCAGGAACTGCTCTTCAGGGCGCAACCGCCGAGGATCTGGGCGGTGATGGACGAGGCGGTGCTGCGCAGGCCCGTGGGCGGGCTTCCGGTGATGCGAGCGCAGCTCCGCCACCTGGTCGAGGCGGCCCGCATGCCGAGGGTGACCTTGCAGGTCGTCCCGTTCGCCCGCGGCGGTCACGCCGGCGCGAGCGGGTCGTTCTCGATCCTGCGCTTCGAGGAGCGTGACCTGCCGGACGTGGTCTACATCGAGCAGCTCACCAGCGCCGTCTACCTGGACCAGCGCCAGGACATCGAGCACTACCTAGAGGTTGTCGACCAGCTCAGCGGCGAGGCACTGACCCCGGCCGACACGACCCGCTTCATCGAACAGGTCGCCCACGAGACATGAAGGAAAGCCAACGATGACCACCGACGAGACGGCGGCGCCGAACGACGGCACCGCGGGCAAGGCCGGGCCGCTGGCCTTCGATACCAGCGTGGCGCACCAGGCACGGATGTATGACTACATACTCGGCGGCAAGGACAACTACGCGGCCGACCGCGCGGCCGCGCAGGCGTGGGTCAAGACCGACCCGGACGCGGCCTTTTCCGCCAGGGAGAACCGGCGGTTTCTTGGCCGTGCGGTGCGTTACCTGGCGGGAGAGGCGAAGGTACGGCAGTTCCTTGACATCGGGACGGGCATCCCGACGGCAGGCAACACGCACGAGGTCGTGCAGGCCACCGCGCCGGACGCGCGGGTGGTGTACGTGGACTACGACCCGATCGTGCTCGCTCACGCGCGGACCTTGCTTGACGGCAGCAAGCCGGGGAGCACGGAGTACATCGACGCGGACCTCCGTGACACCGGCACCATCCTGGAGCGGGCGGCCGAGTTCATTGACTTCTCCAGGCCGACGGCGATCACGCTGGTGGCGATCCTGCACGCCATCCCGGCCGCCGACGACCCGCACGCGATCGTGGCCAGGCTGCTCGACGCCGTGCCGCCCGGCAGCTACCTCGCCGTGTCCCACCTGGGATCTGACCTGCTCAGCCAGGAGACGCGGGAAGGCATAGAAGGGCTCTCCGGCCGGGTGATGCAGCAGCGGATGACCATGCGCAGCCGGGAACAGGTGGCGGGGTTCTTCGAGGGCACGGACCTGGTGGAGCCGGGACTCGTGCGGGCTGAGCAGTGGCGGCCTGGGCCAGGGACGGACCCCGCGGCCAAGTCGTGCCTGTGGTGCGCGGTAGGCCGCAAGCGATGATTCCTTCTCCGTCAGTCGGCTCCGGCCTCAAGGAGGCGGCCGGCGTAGGTCAGGGCGAAGTCGCGGAACCTGGCCGCCGGGGCGGTCAGCGGGCGGTCGGCGGGCCAGGCGATGCCCACCGTCCTCGCCGCCCTGGGCGCGGTGACGCGCACTGGGACGACCAACGGGTCCGCGAGCGACGACGCCGTGACCGGGAGCAGTGACACCCCAAGGCCGGCGCCGACCAGGCCCCGGGCTGTGTCCGCCTCCTCGCCCTCGAACGCGATCCTCGGCTCGAAGCCCGCCTCGTGGCACATGGCGTCGGTAATCGCCCGCAGGCCGTAGCCGTGTTCCATGACGATGAAGTCTTCGGCCGCGGCCGCGCCGAGCGGCACGCCGCCCCGCCGTGCCGCGAGCCGGTGCCCGGCGGGGACGAACAAGTCGATCCGCTGCTCGGCCAGCCCGCGCGCGTGCACGTCGGGACCCGATGGCAGCGGGGCCGTCAGGCACAGGTCAATCTCGCCGTCCCGCAGCCCCGCGAGCACCCGCTGGCCGCCGCCCTGCACGAGCGCGAAGCGGACCGCCGGGTACGACGCGCGGAAGTCCCGCAGCAGCCGCGGCACGATCTCAACGCCCAGAGTGTGCAGGAAGCCGAGTGCGACCCGGCCGCGCCCCGGGTCCGCCTCGCCCGTCAGGCGCTCAAGTGACGCGGTCAGAGTCAGGAGCGCACGTTCTGAAGACTCCAGCAAGTACCGGCCGTGACGGGTCAGCTTGATGGACCGCCCAGGTCGGGCGAAGAGCGCAACGCCGAGCTCGGCCTCGAGCCGGGCGATCGACCGGGAGAGCGTCGGCTGCGGGACGCCGAGCGACTCGGCGGCGCGCGTCATGTGCTCCTCGCGGGCCACGGCGACGAACTGGCGGAGCAGCGGCACCAGGGCGTCGAGCGCGGGCTGCGCGCCGTCGCCTGCCACACGTTCATGCATATTTGAATTGTTACACGAGCAATCATGTATTGGACGTATCAATACGTCTCGGCCTAGCGTCGGTTGCGTGACCCTCTCGCTGGAGATGACGGAAAGACTTCGGTACGGCGACCCCGGGATGCGGCGCGTGCGGCTCGGGCTGTTCGCGGCGGGTCTCGCCACCTTCGCGCTGCTTTACGTGCCGCAGCCGCTGCTGCCATCGCTGTCGCGCGCGTTCGGCGCAAGCCCCGCGACGGCGAGCCTCGCGATGTCGGCGGGGACGTTCGCGCTCGCCCTCGCTATCATCCCGGTGAGCTCGCTGTCGGAGGTGCGCGGCCGCCGGCAGGTGATGACCGTGTCGGTGCTCGCCGCGGCCGTGCTCGGCCTGATCGCGCCGCTGTCGCCGAGCCTGCCCGTCCTCATCGGTATCCGCGTGCTCCAGGGGTTCGCGCTCGCCGGGGTGCCCGCCACCGCGATGGCCTACCTAGCCGAGGAGGTCGACCAGGCCGACCTCGGCCGGGCCATGGGCCTGTACATCGCGGGCAACGCCATCGGCGGGCTCAGCGGGCGGATCATCGCCGGTGTCCTCGCCGAGCACGGCGGCTGGCGGGTCGCCACCGCCGGGGTGTCGGCGCTCGCGCTCGCCTGCGCGGTGGCGTTCGCGGTGCTGCTACCGCGGTCAAGCTTCTTCACCCCGTCGGCGCCGAGGGTCCGCGTCCTGCTCGCCACCCTCGCACGCAACCTGGCGGACACGGGCCTGCTGCGGCTTTACCTGATCGGGTTCGCGCTGATGGGCGCGTTCGTCACGGTCTACAACTACCTGACATTCCGGCTGAGCGGTGCGCCCTTCGACCTGTCGACCAGCGTTATCGGTGCCCTGTTTACGGTGTACCTCGCGGGCACCTGGTCCTCGACCCAGGCGGGGCGGCTCGCGGACCGTGCCGGGCGGTACATCGTGCTGGCCGTCGGCGTTGCCGTGGCCATCGCGGGCGTGGCGCTGACCCTGCCCTCCTCCCTGGCTTGCGTCGTGGCCGGGCTCGTCGTGCTGACCGCGGGATTCTTCGCGGCGCACTCGGTGGCGAGCGGGTGGGTCGGCGGCCGGGCACCCGTCGCGCCCGCGCAGGCCTCCGCCCTGTACCTGTGCCTTTACTACATCGGCAGCAGCGTTGCGGGGTCGGCGGGCGGCGTGTTCTACTCCCGCGGCGGATGGCCGCTCACCGTGGCGTTCGCCGTCGCGCTGCTCGCGGTCGCGCTGGCGAGCGCGGTGTCGCTCAGGCGCTGAGTCCTCCTGCCGTACCCATCGCCGGGTACTACAGGCGAAGTAGGCGGGGTGCCTTGCGCATCCAGGCCGGCCAGGGATAACTCGCTTCCGTCGTACGACTACAAAAGCGCGGTCGCCAGGCAGCATCGGTGACCATGACAACGACATTTTTCGCAGCGGCCAGCGGGCGTACCCGGGCTCGCGGTGGCCGGCCAGGCGCGGCGCTGCTCGTCATCGCCACCGCGCAACTCATGGTCGTGCTCGACGCGACCGTCGTGTACGTGGCCCTGCCCCATATTCAGCGGGGCCTCGGGTTCTCCAGCTCTAGCCTGGAGTGGGTGGTCAACGCGTACGCCCTGACCTTCGGCGGCTTGCTGCTGCTCGGCGGGCGGGCCGGTGACCTGCTCGGCCGCCGCCGGATGTTCGTCGCGGGCCTGCTGCTCTTCTCCGCCGCCTCCCTGGCCGGCGGATTCGCCACCTCGCCCGCGTGGCTGCTCGCCGCCCGTGCCGCGCAGGGCGTCGGCGGAGCGGTCGTCGCGCCCACCGCGCTCGCGCTGATCGCGACCACGTTCCCTGAAGGGCCGGCGCGCAGCCGGGCGATGGGCGTCTACGCCTCGATGAGCGGGGTGGGCGGCGCGCTTGGACTGGTCGCGGGCGGACTGCTCGTCACGTACGCCTCCTGGCGGTGGGTGCTGTTCGTCAACGTGCCGATCGGTATCGCCGTGGCGCTCGCCGCGCCTCTCACCCTCAGTGAGTCACCGCGCCGTACGGGCAGCTTCGACCTGGCGGGTGCCGTCACCGGAACCGGCGGCATCGCCGCGCTCGTCTACGGGCTGTCCAATGCCGCGACGACCGCGGACGGGGTCTCGCACTGGGGTGACGCCAAGGTGGTGGCCTCGCTGGCCGCCGGAGCCGTGCTGCTCGCCGCGTTCGCGGTCATCGAGGCACGCGGCAGGCACCCGCTGCTGCCGCCGCGCGTGCTGCGCGACCGGGACCGCCTCGGCGCGAACCTGATCATGCTGGGCGTGGGGACGGCCAACTTCGGCGTGTTCTTCTTCCTCACGCTGTTCGTCCAGGACCTGCTTGGTTACTCCGCGCTGCGCGAGGGAGTGGCGTTCCTGCCGCTCACGGCCGCCCTCCTCGTCGGCGCCGCGGCGGCCACCCCGCTGGTTTCGCGCATCGGTGCCCGCCCGCTGCTCATCGCCGGCGCCGCCGCGAGTGCCGGCGGCATGTACTGGCTGTCGCGCGTCACCGAGCACAGCACCTACGCCGGCGGACTGCTCGGCCCGTCCCTCGTCGCCGGCGCCGGGCTCGGCCTGCTGTTCGTTCCCCTGCCGATGGTCGCGCTTTCGCGCGTCGCGGAATCCGACTCGGGAGTGGCGTCAAGCCTGGTCAACACCGGCCGGCAGGTAGGCGGCGCCCTCGGGCTCGCGGTGCTCGGCACGGTGGCATGGACGGTGACCGCCAACAGCGCCCGCTCCCACGCTGCCGCGGTCACCCGGGCAGCGGCCTACCAGCACGCGCTGGCGGCCGGCCTTGACCGGGCCTTCCTGGTGGCCGCGGGACTCGCGGTCCTCATCCTGGTGACCGCGGTCGTCGCGATCCGGGGCCGCGCGGCCCGCGTGACCGTCCCTGGCGCGCGTGCCGGTGACGTCCTCGACTGACGGCCGGTCAGCTCAGAGCTGCCCGTGGTCTCCCTGACGAACCAGCCGGCATCGCGGAGCGCGCCGCCGGCGATGCCTACCTGGATCGCGGCGTGCACGAGCTGGGTACGCGCGCCAAGCTGCTGCGGCACCGCGAACGCGCCGGCGTAGGGGACGACGAGCGCCAGGTCCGCCTGCACGTCAGCGAAGACCGCGGACCCGCTGACCGTGGCCCGCTGGCCCATCACGTTCCAGTCGGTATCGAGCGTCATCCCCGGCGCGTCCCTGCGGACGAACGCCAGCACGAGCTGCCCGGCCTCGTCGAGGGCGGTGACCCCGAGCCAGCGAGCGGTCAGCGACCCCGTGGTGTAGTACTTCGTGCCGGCGAGCCGCAGGTCGCCACCGGGGTCGTGGTACAGCCGTGTCTTGAGGTCCTGCGCGTGCTTTCCGCCGCGCTCGGCCTGCGCGTTGCCAAGCCTGCCGCCGTCCAGCACCTCCCAGAACAGCCGTTTCCGCTGCTCTTGGGTGCCAAGCACGGCGAGGACGTCGGTGAACAGACCTGTCGCTTTACCAGGAGCTGATCGTGGCGGGCCTCGGCCGCATGTAACCGCGAGCAGGACGCGGGCGAAGCGTAGCGGAAATGTCATAGGCGGCTCTTACGGTGGTGGGCGTGAACCGGACCGATCGGCTGTACGCCCTCGTCGAGGAACTGCGGGCCGTCGCGCCGCGACCGCGCACCGCGCGGTGGCTGGCCGGCCGGTTCGAGGTCAGCGCGCGCACGATCGAGCGGGACATCAGCGCGCTGCAGCAGTCCGGGGTGCCGGTTTGGGCCGAGGCCGGGCGGGCCGGCGGCTACTGCCTGGACAAGGAGCGCACCCTGCCGCCGGTCAACTTCACCCCGGGCGAGGCCATGGCGCTCGCGGTCGCGCTGCGGCATGTCGCGGGGACCCCGTTCGGCCAGGACGGCCTGGCGGCGCTGCGCAAGGTGCTTGCCGCGATGAGCAAGGACGACGCCGAGGCCGCCCGTGACCTCGCGGCGCGGGTCTACCTGGTCGGCGGCGCCGAGCCGCCGCCGGTGCCTGTCGTGATCACGGACGCGCTGGCCGCCGGGCGGGTGCTGCGGATCGGGTACGCCGACCGGAACGGCCTCGTCACCCGCCGGGACATCGAGCCGCTTGGGTACGTCGGCATGGCCGAGCGCTGGTACCTGCTGGCCTGGTGCCGGCTGCGCGAGGGGGTCCGCGCGTTTCGCACCGACAGGATCGCCGCGGTCACCGTCACCGCGCAGGTGCCCGCGCCGCGCCCGCTGCGCCGCGAGGACCTGGACATTCCTCCCGACAAGCTGCGGCGCCTCGCCTTGGACTGACCGCCGGGGCCGCGCTGTCGCGGACGCGGCCCCGGACGGTCGATTAGTCGCGCCCTGGCGGCATGGTGAACACCTCGAAGTGGTGGCCGGCCGGGTCGAGCAGGTGGGCGAACGTGATCCCGCCGGGGGTCACCTGCGGGGCGCGCTTGACGCTGCCGCCCGCCGCCTGGACCCGGCGGCAGGTCTCGGCGACATCCGCGACCAGCACGCCGAACACCGCGTACCCGGGCTGCTCGCCGCCGGTGTCGAACAGTCCGCCCGCGTGCAGTCCCGGGCCGTCGCCGGCCGTGACCATCTGGTATCCCTCGGGGTCGCCGTCACCGTGCCCGACGGTCCAGCCGAAGACGTCACCGTAGAACTTCTCCGCCCCCGCCGGGTCGTCCGTGCCGATCTCGAACCACGCGATGCCGTTGTACCCTGCCATGTCAGCCTCCTCGTGCTTGTCACGGGACCATTCCCGTGACCTGCACTCTTCCTGGCCGCGGCGACAGCCCCCTGTCGGCGTTTCCTGCCGTCTTTCGCCAGTCCGGACGCCGCTCAGATCCACCGCCATGTGCGGCACTAGGCTGCGCCTATGCGCGCGATCCTTTCTGCCAACTGGTCACTGCGCGAGGCGAGCGCTCGCGACGCTCCATGGATCGCCGAGCTCCGGGCGGTGGTGCTCAGGCCCGACCTGGAGCGCCTGAGCCGCTTCGATCCTGTTCGGGTGCGGCAGCGCTTCCTCGCGGCGTTTCAGCCGGCCTCGACCCGGGTGGTCCTGGTGGATGGCCGGGAGGCCGGGTCGATCGCGGTGCGGGCCGACGAGAATTCGCTGTGGATCGAGCACTTCTACCTCATGCCTGAGCTTCAGGGCCGAGGGGTCGGGTCGGCAGTGCTCAAGTCGCAGCTTGCTTCGGTCACGGGAGGTCGCCCGTTCCGGCTGAACGTCTTGCGGGGCAGCCGCGCCAGGGCGCTGTATGAGCGCCACGGGTTCGTCGCTGAGCGCGAGGACGCCATCGACGTCTTCATGGTGAGGCATCCGAGCTGAGCGTCCGCTCTTCTGCTCGGGCTGAAGGCCGGGCACGAGGGCGGCAAGACCACGCCGATGACCTGAAGCTCAGCGCCGCCTGGCCCTGAGCCGCCGGTCAGCGCCAGGCGAAGACCGGCTGCTCGTAGTGGTCGACGCGGTGGACTTCGCCGCGGCAGGCGATGCGGCAGAACTGGTGGACGATCGCGGCGGTGGGCGCGTGCAGGTAGCCGCCGAGCAGCGGGAGCTGGATGACCGGGGCGTCGGACTCGGGTATGGAGACAATCCTCGGCTCCACGTCGAGGTCGGCGAGGGGCACCTCATGCAGCGAGGCGACCTCGGCCTCGCTGACCGCCAGGTGGCCCGTCGACCCGGCCCAGCAGGCCACGGGCGTCATGACGTACCCGGAGCGGGTCACGTAGTCGTCGAGCAGCCCGAGGACGGAGCCCGGGCCGAGTTCGAGACCGACTTCCTCGGCCAGTTCACGCAGCGCGCCATCGATCGCCGTCTCGCCGTCGTCCCTGCGCCCGCCGGGCAGCGCCCACTGGCCGGCATGGGCGCGCAGCCCGGCCGCGCGGCGGGTAAGCAGCAGGCACGGGTGCCCGTCGCGCACGATGACGCAGACCGCGACCGCGGCCTGCTTCAGGTCCGCCCTGTCCACGGTGACGCGCGGGAAGCCCGCTATCCGCGCGGCGACCGTGTCCCTGTCGATCGGATTGCTGGCGGTTCCCACCAGTTGAGGATATGGCCTGGCGCCAGGCCGCGGTCGGGTGTCGCCCGCGATGTCCTGGCGCGGCTTGGCCGGGCTGCCGACTAGGCCGCCTCTGTTGGCGCATACTGGTTGCCATGGCAGACGAGTGGGGGGAGGACGACGCGACGCGCCGGGCGAAGGCCGCGCTCATCACCACCACGGTGCCGAACGCGGCGCGCGTCGCGGATTACCTGTACGGCGGCCAGAACAACTTCGAAGCCGACCGCAGGGCCGCGCGGGCACTGGCCGCCACGGCGCCCGTGATAGTCGACATCGCGCCCGCCGTGCGCGGGTTCCAGCAGCGGGTGCTGCGCTTCCTGGTGGCCGCGGCGGGCGTCACGCAGTTCCTCGACATCGGCACCAGCCTTCCCCTCGTGGGCAGCACCCACGAGGTCGCGCAGTCCCTCGTGCCCGAGTCCCGCATCGCCTACGTGGACAACGACCCGATGGTGCTTTCGCACGCCCGGGCACTGATGAAGTCCGCGCCCGGCGGCGCCGTCGGCTACGTCGACGCGGACGTCCGCGACTCGGGCGCGATCGTCGCGGGGGCGCGGGAGACCCTGGACCTGAGCCGGCCGGTGGCGGTCCTGCTGCTTTTCACGCTCGCCTTCGTCTGGGACACGGCGGAGGCGGCGGCGGTGGTGTCCTCGCTGATGGCGGCCGTGCCGTCCGGCAGCTTCGTCGCGATCTACCACCTGACCAGCGACCTGGACCCGGCGTTTGAAGAGGCGGCCAGGCAGTGGAACAAGCTGATGCCCGCCCAGCCCATCACGCTCCGCACCCGGCAGGAGATCGCCGCCCTGACGGCCGGCCTCGACCCGGTACCGCCCGGCCTTGTCCCCATCACCGACTGGCGCCCCACCCCCGCCGACCCCAGCTTCGACCGACCCGTTCCCGTTTACGGCGTCGTAGCACGCAAGTCCTGACCGTCCGCCTCGCCGTCGCCCGCCACGCCTACCCGGGATCTCGCCGGCCGGGCTCGCGTGCGCGCAGCCCGTCCAGGATGACCTGGAGCAGGTGCCGGGACCTGGCGTCCCATTCGCCTTGCTCTAGCCGGGTCAGGTAGCCGATCAGGAGGATGACGTCGCGGGCGTCGACGTCGGGACGGATGGTGCCGTCGGCCTTGCCCGCGTCAAGGAGCCAGGTCAGCGCCTCGCCGATCGGACCGAGGCTGTGCGCCGCCAGGCCTTGCGATACCCCCGCCTCGACGGCGGCGAAGACGCCCCGCTTGACTTGCGCGTAGTCGGCCACCCGGTCGAGCCAGCGGGCCAGGGCGGTAAGCGGCTCGTGGGCGGCGAGGAGCGCAGGCGCCGCGGCGACGAGTTCGCCGACGTCCTCCCGGTAGACCTCGGCGAGCAAGTCATCGCGGGTCGGGAAATGGCGGTAGAGGGTGCCCTGGCCGACTCCGGCCTGCCTGGCGATCGCGTTGAGCTTCACCTCGCCCCCGTTCGCGATCGCCGCCCGGGCGGCGGTGATGATCCGCGCGCGGTTGCCCGCGGCGTCGGCCCGGAGGCTGGCCCGATCCATCGCGCTCCTCAGACGGCAGTTAGCTAAGCGGACACGTGTCCGGTACGCTCGGAGATAAGCGGACACTTGTCCACTTTACCCGAGGAGGTTCCCATGGCCGGCATCAACGGCAAGGTCGTCGCCATCACCGGGGCGAGCAGCGGCATCGGCGAGGCCACCGCGCGCCTGCTCGCTGAGCGCGGCGCCGCCGTCGCCCTGGGCGCGCGCCGCACCGACCGCCTGGACAAGCTCGCGCAGGAGATCCGCGACAATGGCGGACGCGCCGTCACCCGCGCCACGGACGTCACCAGGCGCGCGGACCTCGAGCGCCTGGTAGCCGGGGCCGTCGGGGAGTTCGGCCGACTCGACGTGCTGGTCAGCAACGCCGGCATCAGCAAGATCGGGCCGATGGCCGACCTCGACGTCGACGGCTGGTCAGCGATGATCGACGTCAACCTCCGCGGCGTACTGCACGGCATCGCCGCCGCGCTCCCGGTGTTCCGCGGGCAAGGCCACGGCCACCTGGTGACCACCGTGTCCACCGCGGGGCTGAAGATCGTCCCCACCCAGGCGGTCTACGCCGCGACCAAGAACGCCGTCCGCACCCTGCTGGAAGGACTGCGGCAGGAATCGACCGACGGCGTACTGCGCACGACGGCGGTATCGCCAGGCTTCGTCCGCACCGAGCTCGCCGACTCGATCGACGACCAGGAAGCCCGCGAGCAGATCCGCCGCAGCAGGGACGCCTTCGCCATCCCGCCAGAAGCGGTCGCCCGGGCCATCGCCTTCGCCATCGAGCAGCCCGACGACGTCGAGATCGGCGACATCACCATCCGCCCAACCGTCCAGGGCTAACGCCTGGCCGCTGCCAGGGCCTGCCGGTACTCACGGGCGGCGGCCGTGATCCTGGCGGCCGCGCCGGCGATGCCCGCCCAGTGCGTGTGCAGGTAAGAAGCGTGCACCCGGCCCTGGACGAAACCCTCGGTGACCGAGGCGCCCGATTGCCGCCAGTGCCACGCGCCGGCCGCCGCGCCCCGGTCACTGCTGGACGCGGCCGTGATCACGGTGCGGTGGAACTCGTGGCCGTGGACGCGCGTCCCGGCCGAGGCGAGCGGTGACGTGGCGGCCGCGACGGCGTCCCGGTAGCCGAGCGTGAGCCTGCCGGTCATGACGGCGTCGGCGTCAAGCACCCCGCACATCGGGTGCCCGTCAAGCGAGCGGGCCAGGTAGAGCAGGCCCGCGCATTCCGCGATGACGGGGGCGCCGGCCCGCGCGAGGCGCCTTGACCTGCGCCCGCAGTGACGCGTTGGCCGACAGGTCCGCGGCGTGCTCCTCGGGGAAGCCACCGCCGATCACCAGGCCGTCCACGTCGCCGGGTAGCTTCTCGTCACGCAGCGGGTCGAACGTCACCACTTCCGCGCCAGCGGCGGCGAGCAACTCTGGGTGCTCGGCGTAGCCGAAGGTGAACGCGGGCCCCGCGGCGATGGCGACGCGCGGGCGGGGGAGAGGATGCCGAAGTCGTTCGGAGGCGAAGTCTTGATCTTGACCTGCGCTGCCAGGCAGCGGTCCCGCGCTGCGGGCGAGCCGCAGCACCGCGTCCAGGTCGACGCTGGCGGCCACGATCCCGGCCAGGGCGGCGACCGTGCCGGCGGCCTGGCCGCCGAGTTCCGCGGCGGGGACGAGGCCGAGGTGGCGGGACGGGAGGGTGAGCTGATCGCGCCGGCGCAGCACGCCGAGCACCGGGACGCCGGCGGCTTCGGCGGCCGCGCGCAGCAGCTCCTCGTGGCGCGGCGACCCGGCCTTGTTGAAGATCACCCCGCCGATGCGCGTCCCCGGGTCCCAGGTCGTGAAGCCGTGCAGCAGGGCCGCGGCCGACACGCCGACGCCGTGCGCGTCGACGACCAGGACGACCGGCGCGGCAAGCAGCCGCGCCACGTGCGCCGTCGACGCGAAATCCCCCCCGTGGTTGGAAGCCCCGTGGTTGGAAGTACTGCTTGCGACACCGTCGAACAGGCCCATGACGCCCTCGATCACCGCGATGTCGGCGGGTTCCGGCGTCCGCGCCCCCCAGGCGAACATCGGCGCGATCTGGTCCTCGCCGACCAGCCACGGGTCGAGGTTGCGGCCCGGCCGGCCGGCCGCGAGCGCGTGGTAGCCCGGGTCGATGTAGTCCGGGCCGACCTTGTGCGGCGACACCTTCATGCCCCGCTCGCGCAGCGCGCCGAGCAGGCCGGTCGCGACCGATGTCTTGCCGTGCCCGCTGCCAGGCGCCGCGATGACGACGCGCGGAACCGTCACCATTCGATGCCGCGCTGCCCCTTCTGCCCGGCGTCCATCGGGTGCTTGACCTTCGTCATCTCCACGACCAGGTCCGCGGCGCCGATGAGGTCGGGGTGGGCGTCCCGGCCGGTGATCACCACGTGCTGGTGGCCGGGCCGCCGGCTCAGGGTCGTCACGACGTCGGCGACGTCGATCCAGCCCCACTTCATCGGGTAGGTGAACTCGTCGAGTACGTACAGGCCGAACCGCTCGGCGGCGAGGTCCCGCTTGATCTGCGCCCAGCCCTCGCGGGCGTTCGCGGCGTGGTCCTCCGGGTCGCCGCGCTGGATCCAGGACCAGCCCTCGCCCATCTTGTGCCATGCCACCTCGCCGCCCTCGCCGGTCTGCTCGTGCAGCCGGCCGAGGGCACGGAACGCCGCCTCCTCGCCGACCCGCCACTTCGCGCTCTTCACGAACTGGTAGACCCCGATGCCCCAGCCCTGGTTCCAGCCGCGCAGCGCCAGGCCGAACGCGGCGGTCGACTTCCCCTTCATCGCGCCGGTGTGCACGATGAGCAGCGGCCGGTTCCTGCGCTGCCTGGTGGTCAGCCCGTCGTCCGGGACCGTTTCTGGTACTCCTTGCGGCATTGTTCAGGCCACCTTCCTGTCGACCCGGTCGGCCCGCCAGCCGCGGACCGAGTCGGCGAGCTCTCGGCGGACAACCCCGGCCGGCCGGCCCGGCCCGGAGGCGCCAGGGCCGCCCGCGGACAGGCTGCCAGGTTCAGGTACTTGGCGCCAAGCGCCTGGCCAGGCCGGCCGCCAGGCCAAGCCGGACCGGCCCGGACTCGCAGTCGACGACCACCGCCGCGATGCCGTCCCTGCGCAGGTTCCCGGCGGCCGCCGACGGTTCGCTGCCCGCCGTGTGCCGTCCGTCGGTCACCACGACGAGCAGCGGGCGGCGCAGCGGGTCGCGGAGCCGCTCACGGCGCAGCGTGGCGTGCGCCTCGGCGAGCCCGGCGGCCAGCGGGGTCCGGCCGCCGGCGGGCATGCTCTCCAGCCTGCGCGCCGCCGCGTCCACCGACGAGGTTGGCGGCAGCAGCAGCTCCGCGCCCGCCCCGCGGAAGCAGACCAGGCCCACCTTGTCCCGCCGCTGGTAGGCGTCGAGCAGCAGGGAGAGCACCGCGCCCTTGACCGCCTCCATCCGGCGGCGCGCGGCCATCGAGCCGCTGGCGTCCACCACGAAGAGCACCAGGTTGGACTCGCGCCCCTCCCGGCGGTGCTCGCGCAGGTCGGCGCGCTCAAGCACCAGGCCGGGACCGGAACGCCCGCGGCGCCGCTGGTGCGGCGCGCTGGCGGTGAGGGTCGCGGTCAGGTGCACGTCCAGCGTCCGCGCGGCCGGCAGCGGCGGGCGGGCGCCCACGCTCCGGCCGACGTCCGTCGCCGCGCGCGACCTGCGGCCCGCCGCGCCCTGCCCCTTGCCTGGCACCTCAAGCGCGCCGCGCGCGGAACGTCGCACCGCTCGGCGCGACCGACTCCCGGCCGGCCGTGGCCTGCCCGGCCGCTGGGCTGGCCTGCCGCGGCTCATCGCCGCCGGCCCGACGGCGCCGTCGCTGTCGCTGGGCCGGCCGTCGTCCCGGTCTCGCCCTGGACCGCCGCCCGGCGGCGGGTCGGGCTCCGGTTCGTCGTCCTGCCCGCCGAGCGCGTCATCGAGCTGCTGCTCGTCGAGGCCGGGCGCGTCGAACGGGTTGCGCCGCCGCCGGTGCGGCAGCGCCAGCCGGGAGGCGACGCGGATGTCCTCGCGGGTGACCGCGGCCCGCCCCGCCAGGCCGCATGCGCGGCGGCGGCCCTGGCGATCACGATGTCCGCCCGCAGCCCGTCCACGTCGAAGCTGGCGCAGACCATCGCGATCCGCTCCAGGGCCGCGTCGTCAAGCACGACCGACGGCAGCCGCTCCTGGGCGGCGGCGATGGCCGCGGCGAGCGAAGCCTCGGCGGCGGCGAACCGCGCCGCGAACGCCGCCGGGTCCGGCGTCGAAGGCGATCCGGCGGCGCACGACCTCGGCCCTGCTCGCCGGGTCGCGCGGCGCGGCCGCCTCGACGGTGAGGCCGAACCGGTCGAGCAGCTGCGGCCGCAGCTCGCCTTCCTCCGGGTTCATGGTCCCGACAAGCAGGAACCTCGCCTCGTGCCGCACCGACACGCCGTCGCGCTCCACGTAGTTCGTGCCCAGGGCCGCCGCGTCGAGCAGCAGGTCAACCAGGTGGTCGTGCAGCAGGTTGACCTCGTCCACGTAAAGGACGCCCCGGTGCGCCGCGGCGAGCAGGCCCGGTTGGAAGGACGTGACGCCCTCGGTGAGGGCGCGCCCGAGGTCAAGTGACCCGGTGAGCCGGTCCTCGGTCGCGCCGACCGGCAGTTCCACCAGCCGGGCCGTGCGCCGCTCGGCCGCGGCCTCGACCGGGTGCGGGCCGTCCGGGCACCCGGGGTCGGGGCAGGCAGGCGGGCAGGAGAACCGGCAGCCGGCCACGACGTCCACCGGCGGCAGCACCGCGGTCAGCGCGCGCACCGCCGTCGACTTCGCGGTGCCCTTCTCCCCGCGGACGAGCACGCCGCCGATCGCCGGCGAGATGGCATTCAGGATCAGCGCCAGCCGCATGTCGTCCATCGCGACGACGGCACTGAACGGAAACTGGGTCAATAGGGAGCACCTTCACCCGGCGGGTATCCGCGCCCGCCGTCAGCGACGACCACCGGGCAGTGACCCGACGGCACGGACGCCGATGGCCTGGCTTCCCGTCGCGCAGGCGCGGCAGGTCACAGTGGCGGGACCGTCCCGGATTCGCACCGGAGTTCCTCGGCGGCCGTTCGCCGGCAATCCTCTCACAGAGTCCGTAGCCTTCCAAGACCTGTCCGCCAGGTCGGGTTCACGTGCGGCAAACTGTAAGCGTGTCCTCCCAGATCGTGACCGTGGCCGGCCTCGGCGCCGACGGCTGGCAGGGCCTGTCGCCGGTGACCAAGGACGCGATCGAGCGGGCCGAAGTGATCATCGGGGGCCCCCGGCACCTCGCCCTGCTTCCGGCCACCGTGCGCGGGCGGCGGGTGCCGCTGCCGAGCCCGCTGCTCCCCGGCCTGCCCGAGGTGATCGCCGCCCACGCGGACGCCGCCCGCGCGGACGCCGCCCGCCCTCGCGCCGCCCGCCCTGGCGCCGCCCGCGCGGACGCGGCGCTCGTGGTACTGGCCAGCGGCGACCCGATGTTCTACGGCATCGGGTCAACCCTCGCCCGGCTGCTCGGCCCGGCGCGGCTGCGCGTCCTCCCGCACCCGTCATCGGTGTCGCTGGCGGCCGCGCGGCTCGGCTGGCCACTAGACGACGTCGACGTGGTGAGCCTGGTCGGACGGCCCCGCGAGCTGCTGCACCCGCTGCTGCAGCCGGGACGGCGGGTGCTCGCCCTCACCGCATCGGACACAGCCGCCGCGGACGTCCGCGCGGTGCTCGACGCGCGCGGCTTCGGCGCCAGCCCGGTGACGGTCCTCGCCGACCTCGGCGGCCAGGACGAGCGCGTGACCGAGGCCCTGGCCGGCGTCGGCGATGCCGGGCCGCACAGCCGCCTGGCGATCATCGCGATCGAGTGCCGCCTCGACCCTGCCGCCGCGCCGGTGCCCCGGACGCCCGGGCTGCCGGACGACGCCTTCGAGCACGACGGGCAGCTCACGAAGCGGGAGTTGCGCGCCCTCGCGCTCGCCGCGCTCGCCCCGGTCCCCGGTCAGCTGCTGTGGGACGTGGGCGCGGGCTCTGGCAGCATCGGCATCGAGTGGATGCGCGTCCATCCAGCTAGCCGCGCCATCGCCATCGAGCCGCGCGCCGACCGCAGGGAGCGGATCACCCGCAACGCGGCGGCGCTCGGCGTTCCCTGCCTGCGCGTCGTGGCCGGCGCCGCGCCGCGGGCGCTGACCGGGCTCGATGTCCCCGACGCGGTCTTCATCGGCGGCGGCGTGACGGTTGACGGCGTCGTGGCCGCCTGCCTGGACGCGCTCGGCCCCGGCGGCAGGCTGGTCGCCAACGCGGTCACCCTCGAGGGACAGGCCGTCCTCGCGGACTGGCGACAGCGCCTCGGCGGTACTCTCACCAGGATCGGCGTGGAGCGGGCCGACGGTCTCGGCACCCTCACGACCTGGCGCCCGGCGCTACCGGTCGTCCAGTGGTCCATGCACAAGAAGGAGAGCCCGTGACCGTCCACTTCGTCGGCGCCGGGCCAGGCGCCGCGGACCTGATCACCGTCCGCGCCAAGCGCCTGCTCGAGGAGTGCCCGGTTTGCCTGTACGCGGGCAGCCTCGTCCCCGCCGGGGTCCTCGCGCACTGCCCGCCGGGCGCTACCCTGACCGATACCGCCGACCTCACGCTGGACGAGATCGTGGCGGTCATGGCGGAAGCGGACGCCCAGGGTCTTGACGTCGTGCGACTGTGCTCGGGCGACCCGGCCGTCTTCAGCGCGATCGCCGAGCAGGCAAGGCGGCTTGACCAGGCCGGGATCGCCTACGACATCACGCCCGGTGTCCCGGCGTTCGCCGCCGCGGCGGCGGCCCTGCGCCGGGAGCTGACCGTGCCCGAGGTCGGCCAGACGGTGATCCTCAGCAGGATCGCGCACCGGGCCACCCCGATGCCGCCAGGCGAGGACCTGGCCAGCCTTGGCGCCACCGGCGCGACCCTGGTGCTGCACCTGGCCGTGCAGCGGGTCGAGCAGGTGGTCGCTGAGCTCGTTCCGCACTACGGCCCCGCCTGCCCGGCCGCCGTCGTCGCGTACGCCAGCCAGGAGCGGGAGGTCATCCTGCGCGGCACCCTCGGCGACATCGCCGCGCAGGTGCTCACGGCCGGGGTGAAGCGCACCGCGGTCATCATCGTCGGCCGGGTGCTGGCCGCCGAGGGATTCCGCGACAGCCACCTGTACTCCGCCGCCCGCGACCGCTCCGCGCGGTAGCCGCGGGCCTGCTGTTACCGGAGGGGTTCAGCCGATGCCGCCCGCAACCGGGCTACCGATCCGGCTACGGCCAGGGCTGAGCCGACGGCGATCCTCGGCCTGCGCTGCTGCACGGCCCGGACCGCCCGCAGGACGTAGATCACGGCGGGCGGGGCTTCGTCCGCGATCGCGAGCACCGTCAGCCGCCGCGGGCGGCGAAGGCCCGACCGCACGCCGAGGACTATCCCCGCGACCTCGAAAGCAGGAGCGTACCGCAATAGCTGGCGGGCCCCGGGTGTCATTCCGGCGGTAGCCGGCACCTCTATGCCACGCTCGCGCAACAGGTCCTTTTGCCGCTCGATGTTCTTTTCCGCCTCGGCCTGGGTCGGCGCTTCGGTGCCGAGGCCCCACGCCACCAGCCCGAAGCCAGCGGCGCTGGCCCACGCTGCCAGGGCCCGTTGGCGGCGGCCGGCGGCCCAGTGCCCGGCCCCGACGGCGGCCTGGGTAACAACGGGGGCGATAGGGGACACCCATCCGAGCGTCCCTGACGGCCTGGCCCCGTCCAGAGCAAGGAGCATAAGGGGCAGCCGCGACGATGACGGGGCATTGCTGTCATCACTAGCCATCCCGTCATTGTCGCCCTGACAGCGCGTATGTGCCAATACGGGCCGCAGGCGCGAGGCCCGGTTTGGCTGTGCTTGGGTGCCCTGCCCTTTGGCTCAGCTGATCAGCCGCCTCCCGGGCTACGTCCGATTACTACGATCATGGCCGGCCGCCAGTCAGTAATCCCGAACGTAAGCGGCTTCCTCCCCACCGCCCCGTTACTCGGGCTGCCGGGGTAACCGGGTCACTCCCTGTCTGGGCCACGGTCACGGCGGACCAGGTAGGTGTCCATGATCCAGCCGTGCCGCTCGCGCAGCCGGGCGCGGGCGGCGGTGATCTCGTCCGCGACGTCCGCAAGCGGCCCGGAGATCAGCACCTCGTCCGGCGTGCTGAGGTAGGCGCCCCAGTAGACCGACAGGCCGGGCTCGTCGAACCCGGCGGCGGTGAACCCGCGGTCCAGCATGACCACGACACTGTCCAGGCCGTCGGGCAGCCCTGGTTTGGTGAGCTGAGCGAGCCGCCGCGCCGGGGTGATGTGGATCGGCTCGCCGACCCGGTTCAGCGGGATCCGGTGCGCCGCGGCGAGCGCCTGCACGCTAGTCACGCCCGGGATCACCGTGCAGGTGAAGGCGACGGTCCCGAGCGCGAGCACCCGGTCCACGATCCGCAGCATCGAGTCGTACACCGAGGGATCGCCCCACACCAGGAACGCCCCGACACCGTCCGCCCCGAGTTCGTACTCGATCGCCGCCGCGATGAGCTCCGCCCGCGCCGCGTGCCAGTCGCTCACCGCCCCCTGGTAGCCGTCGGGGTCCAGCGCTCCCGACCGGTCGCGAGCCGGCTCGGGAATGTCCACGACCCGGTACCCGTCCGCGGTGACGTGCCGCCGCAGGATCTCCGCCCGCGCCGCGTTGAGCCCGGACTTGTCGTCGCCCTTGTCAATGCGGAAGAACACGTCCACCCGGTTAAGCGCCCGCACGGCCTGGACGGTGACCTGATCGGGATGCCCAGGCCCCATGCCAATGAGAAGGAGTTCACGCACCCGCCCAGTCTCCCGCACACTCCCGCCCTCCCCGCGAGCGCGCCCTCCGGAGCTCCCGCGAGCGCGCCCTCCCGCGAGCGCGCCTCCCGCGAGCGCGCCCCCCGTCGGATAACAGCAAGAAGCGTCCCGCAGGCTCGCTCCGCCCCGCGGTCGGGGACATAGTGGATCGCTGACCACGCCATAGCGTGGCCAGCGATCCACTATCTTCCTAACGCAACCTCGTCCGCGCGATAACAGCAAGAAGTGTTCTTGGCGGGCAGCCTCTCCCGACCCGCCCATCTCGATAACAGCAACAAGCGCGGAGCGCCGGGTCCAGGCGCGAGCGTGCCTCGGCCCGGGGTGAGCAGGGGAGGCGCGGCTGCCGCGTTAGCCTGGGTCGGTGCGCATCCTCATCCTTGGCGGGACTGGTGAGGCCAGGGAACTGGCTGCCGCGCTGGTGACGGCGGGCGCCGATGTGGTCTCCTCGCTCGCGCGGCCGGGTGCGTCGGCCACGGCTGCCCGACGGCCCGTGCGGGTCGGCGGGTTCGGCGGCGCGGCTGGTCTGGCGGCATTCCTGCGCGACGACGGCATCACCCACGTCGTCGACGCGACGCACCCGTTCGCGGGCACGATCACCGCGAACGCGGCCCAGGCGGCGGCAGAAGCTGGCCTGCCCAGACTCGTGCTGTGCCGCCCTGGGTGGGAGGCCGACCCGTCCTGGGAGGTCGTCGCGGGAATCGGCGAGGCGGCCGAAGCCGTCGCGCGCTGGCCAGGCGAGTGCGTGTTCCTCACGACGGGCCGCCGTGACCTGGACGCCTTCGCCGCCGACGACCGGCACCAGTTCCTCGTCCGGACGGTCGACCCGCCCGACGGTCCCGTGCCGCCGCGCATGAAGCTGATCCTCGACCGTGGCCCGTACATGGTCCAGAGCGAGTCCGCGCTCATGCGCGAGCACGGGATCGGCCTGCTCGTGACGAAGAACAGCGGCGGCCCGATGACAGCCGCCAAGCTCACGGCCGCCAGGGACCTCGGCGTCCAGGTCGTCATGGTGGCCCGCCCGGCGCTGCCGCCAGACAGCACCGTCGTGGCAACCGTCCCGAGACCATGTGCTGGCTCGGCGCGGAGGACGGCAAGCCGGAGTAGGCCGAACGAGTAATGCCAAGGGACCCTGGCGAGAAGTCCGGTAACTCTTTCGGGCGGGATGAGGACCACAGCCGGGAACCCCCGCCAGGACCTTGGAATCACTCGTCTAGTCATGGACCCCATAACGAAGGACTGCGCCTCTCCGGGCGCTACTGCCACTGACGTGGGCGTGCTGCAGGGCGGGGTCGCGGCTGGCGAGTCGGTCGGCGTAGCGCAGGAGTTAGACCCCGTCCACATGGCTGGCGACCGCCGACTCGACGGATGCGATGCCGTGGTAAGTGCGGCCAGGTAGCGTCGCGATGCGGCGCGGCTGTGCAGGACGGTGACCTGGGCGCTCGCGGCGTGATCGGTGATCAGCTTACGAACACGCGGAGCCATCTGCCTGCGATAGCCGAGGATGTAGCGGACGAAACTACCGGTGATCCGGTCGTAGACGCCGGCGGCCAGGTGTTGCCCGCCGCCGTGCCGGAGTCTGCGCTGGAGGATTCCCCAGAGGCATGTCCAGCCGGGTAGGTCAAGGAAGATCACCGTGTCCGCGGCTTCCAGCCGGATCGGCAGGGTGGAGGCGTAGTTCCCGTCGATGATCCACCGGGACGCGGCGACCAGGTCGCGCTGCAATGCGGCGAACGTCTCCTGGTCGAGAGGATTCCAGTTCTTGTCGTAGTACAGGGCATCGAGGTGGACAGGCGTGATGGCGAGCTGGGTGCCGAGGGCACGGGCCAGGTGGGACTTGCCGCTGCCCCCGCAGCCGATGATCGCGATCCGCTCCACGGGCAATGACTCTAGCGGCGTCCCCTTGGGGTGAGGGAGGACTCGCTCACGAGAGCATCCGGTCGCTGTGGCGCCGCACCCGTACCGGGTCAGCCGGGATAGCGGCGCGGCGTGATCACCCGCGCGGCACCCGAGGCGTCGCGCACCACGCGGGACTGGCTGGAGCCGACGATGACCAGGCAGCGCATGTCGACCTCCGCCGGGTCGAACTCGCCCAGGGTCGTCACGGTTACCGATTGCTCGCCCGTCCCCACCGCCCGCCCGATGACGACCGGCGTGTCCGGCGCCAGAAGCGAGAGCAGCAGGTCCCGCGCGTCGACCAGTTGCTGCCGCCGAGACCGCGACGCGGGATTGTAGATCGCGATCGCGAAGTCCCCTTCCGCCGCCGCCCGCAGCCGCCTGGCGATGACGTCCCACGGCTTGAGCCGGTCCGACAGCGACAGCATCACGTAGTCGTGCCCAAGCGGCGCCCCGGCCAGGCTGGCGACGGCCTGCGCGGCGGTGATCCCCGGCACGATGGCGACCGGCACCGCGGCGAACCGCGCATCGGCCGCGGCCGCCTCAAGCACCACAGAAGCCATCGCGAACACGCCCGGGTCACCGGAGGAGACGACGGCGACCCGGCGGCCGCGCAGCGCCAGGTCGAGCGCGAACTCCGCGCGCTGCGCCTCCACCCGGTTGTCGCTGCCGTGCCGCCGCTGCCTCGGATTGAGCGGCACGCGGTCCACGTACGGGCCATACCCGACGATGTCGTCGGCGGCCGCGAGCGCCGCCGCCGCCTGCGGGGTCAGCCAGTCACGCCCGCCAGGGCCGAGCCCGACCACGTCAACCCGGCCGTCCCCGGCCGTCGCGGAACGTCCGGCAGAGCCTGCAGGCTGGGCCGAGGCTCCAAGCGCCGCGGGCTGCCCGGCCGCCTCCGCCCCGGGGATGATGACCAGCGACATGTAAGGCACCGTCGACGGGTCGACGTCCGCCGCCCGCTCGATGACCTGCCGGGATCCCGACGAGGCGCGCTCGACGTAGTACGCCTGCTCAAGCCGCCCGGCATCCTTCAGCGCCGCCCGAACGCCGGGGTAGCTGCGGCCGATCTTCATCACCGCCGCCGCCCCGGTACCGCGCAGCCGGGCGGTGAGCTCGTCGGCGCCCGAGCGTGCCGGGCAGCACGGTCAGCACGTCATCGCCCTCGACCAGCGGCAGCGCGAGCGCGGCGGACGCGGCGCTCACCGACGTGACACCAGGCACGATCTCGGTGCGGAAGCGGCCGCCGATCCGCTTGTGCATGTGCATGTAGCTGCTGTAAAACAGCGGATCGCCCTCGGCGAGCAGCACCACGTCGCGCCCGGCGGCCAGGTGCGCCATCAGCCGGTCGGCGGCCGCGGCGTAGAACTCGTCCATCGCGCCCGCGTAGCCGCCCGGGTGGTCCGTGGCCTCGGTCGTGACCGGGTAGACCAGCGGCTCTTCGACCTGGTCACCGCTCAGGTACGGCTCGGCGATGGACCGCGCGACCGACCGCCCGTGCCGCGCGCAGTGATAAGCCACCACGTCCGCCGCGCCGATCAACCGCGCGGCCTTCACCGTGACAAGCTCCGGGTCACCGGGCCCGAGCCCTACCCCGTACAGCACGCCGTCGCTCATTACTCGTCCTCGCTCGCCACCGCGTTCACGGCGGCGACGGTCATCGCGCTGCCACCGCGCCGGCCGTGCACCACCAGGTACTCAAGCCCGGACCCGGCGAGCGCGGCCTTCGACTCCGCCGCCCCGACGAACCCGACCGGGATGCCGAGCACCGCGGCAGGCCGTCCCGCGCCGGCTTCCACCAGCTCAAGCAGCCGGAACAGGGCGGTCGGCGCGTTACCGATCGCCACCACGGCGCCGGCCAGCCGGGCACCCCACAGGTCAAGCGCCGCCGCCGTCCTGGTGGTGCCGAGGCGCTGCGCGAGCGACGGCACCGCCGGGTCGCTCAGCGTGCAGACGACCTCGTTGGCCGCGGGCAGCCGCCGCCTGGTGATGCCGGAGGCGACCATCTGCGCGTCGCACAGCACCGGGGCGCCGCCGAGCAGCGCGGCCCGCGCGGCCCGCACGACGCCGTCGCTGTACCCGACGTCGGCGGGCAGGTCGGTCATCCCGCAGGAGTGGATCATCCGCACCACGACCCGTGCCACGTCGGCGGGAAAGCGCCCGAGGTCGGCCTCGGCCCTGATGGCGGCGAACGACCGGCGGTAGATCTCCGCGCCGTCGCGCACGTAGTCAAATTCCGGCAACCTGGTATCCCTCGCTTGCGGCGGTCACGTCGATCTCGGTGGCGGCGGGCCGCCCGCAGTGCCGGCCGCACCCGCTGACGTGCACGACCCGCCCCGGCCAGCGGGCCGCGAACCCCGCCGCGTCCGCCTGCACGTCCGCCAGCGCGCTCGCGCACCCCGGCCGTCCCGCGCACGCGGTCACCCGCAGCCAGGGCGACTCTTCGTCCGTCCCGAACCCGAGCCCGGCCGCCGCGCGCAGCACCCCGGCCCCGTCGGCCTGGTCCGGCAGCACGACGCTGCGCCACGGCGTGATCCGCGCCGCCCGCCCCGCGACGCGGTCCGCGATCCAGGTCAGCCGCGCCGCCGTCAGCCGCCCAAGCGGAGCGATCAGGACCGCGGAAAAACCAGGATCATCCCGAACGACTGCCGGTGTCTCTCCGCCGCCCGCAATCTCGCGCGGGACGAGGCCGACGGGCCTGGTGCCTGTCGCGGCGCCGCGTTCCTGCGGCCCGGCGGCCAGCCCGCGCCGCGCCGCCACCGCGGCGCGCACGCGCCCGTCACCGTCCGGCAGGTCGGCGACCCGCCAGGCGCTGCCGCCGAGCTCCGCCCGCAGGTCCAGGAACGCCTCCGCGAACGCAAGCATCACGTCCACGACGTCGTCACGCAGGCGGCCAGGCACGCCGCCATCGGCATCGGCGGTGTCCACCGCTTCCCGGCCGGCAGCATGGACGGCGAGCCCGTTCACGACGGCCCCGCCGGATCGCACCGTCGCGACGACGTCGGCGCCGAGCCCGGCCACGTCGCCGCGCCCGTCGTCGACGGCGAACAGGAACCGCCCGGATAGCTCCGCGAGCCGTGGCCGGGCGCAGAGCGCGCGCATCGAGGGCACGAACGATCCCCGTCAGGTCCGGTCCCCGGTCCAGCCCGGCGAGCGGCGAGGCGAGCACGTTCCGCACCCGGTCATGGCTGAGCGACGGCAGCAGCCCGGCCTGGAAGAGCTCGCTGGTCAGCGGGCTCGCGGCGGCCGCCGCCAGCCCGCGCAGCTGCACGTTGCCGCGCGAGGTCAGCTCAACGCGCCCGTCGCCAAGCTCGCCGGCGAGGCGTGCGAGCACCCGCAACTGCTCACCGGAGGCGAGCCCGCCAGGCAGCCGGACCCGCGCGAGGAACCCGTCGGCCGCCTCGGCGAGCCGCAGCACGCCCGGGCAGCGGTCGGCCCCGGAGCGGCTGGCAGCGGAGCTGGACTCAGGCACGCCCGGATTGTATTCCAGCCTCCCGCAACCACCCGACCCGGAGCCAAACCACGCCGGGCCCGCGCACCGAACGCGATGCCTGATTTCGGTGGCCGGTTGACGGGGTTCGGCGAGCGCGGATACCGTCGCCACTGCGTGACGGCGCAGGGAAGCTGGTGAGAGTCCAGCACGGTCGCGCCACGGTAAGCCGCCGCGGCAGCGGGCCGGCGAGTCCGGTACTGCCCCGTCACGACGCCCGTCAAGTCAGGACGCACGATCCTGAAGGAGGCTCACCGCACCGTGATCGTCTTGCTGTCCACCTCGGACACCGACCTGCTGTCGGCCCGCGCGAGCGGCGCCGGCTACCGGCTCGGCAACCCCGCCCGCCTCGACGCGGCCGCCGTTCCCGCCCTGCTTGACGGCGCGGACGTCGTCGTCGTCCGCATCCTCGGCGGGCGGCGGGCCTGGGAAGACGGTCTCGGCGCCGTGCTGGCCTCCGGTGTGCCCGCCGTCGTGCTCGGCGGCGAGCAGGCGCCGGACGCGGAGCTCATGGAGCTGTCGACGGTGTCGACGGGGATCGTCGCCGAGGCGCACGCGTACCTGGCGCACGGCGGCCAGGAGAACCTGCGGCAACTCGCCCGGTTCCTGTCAGACGCGATCACGCTGACCGGCGAGGGCTTCGACCCGCCGGCCCCGATGCCCGTCTGGGGAGTGCTCGACCGCCCGGCCGACCCGGTGCCCGCGGATGGGCATGGACCGCGCCCGGTCATCGCCATCCTGTACTACCGCGCCCATCACGTGGCGGGGAACACCGGCTTCGTGCACGCGCTCGCCGACGCCGTCACGGCGGCGGGCGGCCGGCCGCTCCCGGTGTACTGCTCGTCGCTGCGGACCGCCGAGCCGGCCCTGATCGACACGCTGCGCGCCGCGGACGCGGTCGTCGTGACCGTCCTCGCGGCGGGCGGCCTCGTCCCCGCGGCCGCCGGCGCGGGCGGTTCCGACGAGGAATGGGACGTGGGCGCGCTCGCCCGCCTGGACGTGCCGATCCTGCAGGGCCTGTGCCTGACCTCCTCCCGCGCCCAGTGGGCAGAAAGCGACGAGGGGCTGACCCCCGCTGGACGCCGCCACCCAGATCGCGATCCCCGAATTCGACGGACGTCTGATCACCGTCCCCTTCTCCTTCAAGGAGACCGGCCCCGACGGCCTGACCAGCTACGTCCCCGACCCCGAGCGGACCGCGCGGGTGGCAGGCATCGCCGTGAAGCACGCGGCGCTGCGGCACATCCCGGCGGGGGAGCGGCGGGTCGCGCTCATGCTGTCCGCGTACCCGACCAAGCACGCCCGCATCGGCAACGCGGTCGGCCTCGACACCCCGGCCTCGGTCGTCGCGCTGCTCGCGGCGATGCGCGACGCCGGCTACGACATCGGCGGTGCGGAGCTACCCGGCGTGGCCGACGGTGACGGCGACGCGCTCATCCACGCGATCATCGCCGCCGGGGGACAGGACGAGGACTGGCTCACCCAGGAGCAGCTTGCGGGCAACCCGGTCCGGATCCGCGCGACCGACTACCTGGCCTGGTTCGCCACCCTCGACCCCGGCCTGCGGGCCACCGTCAGCGGTCACTGGGGTGACCCGCCTGGTGAGTTGTTCGTCGACCGCAGCCAGGATCCGGACGGTGAGATCGTCCTGGCCGCGCTGCGCGCGGGCAACGTCGTGGTCCTCGTGCAGCCGCCGCGCGGGTTCGGCGCGAATCCGGTCGCGATCTACCACGACCCCGACCTGCCGCCAAGCCACCACTACCTGGCGGCCTACCACTGGCTGGGCACGGACTTCGGCGCGGACGCGGTCGTGCACGTCGGCAAGCACGGCAACCTGGAATGGCTGCCAGGCAAGACCGCCGGGATGTCCGCCGCCTGCGGCGCGGACGCGGCGATCGGCGACATCCCGCTCGTCTACCCGTTCCTCGTCAACGACCCAGGCGAGGGCACGCAGGCCAAGCGCCGCGCGCACGCCACCTTGATCGGCCACCTGGTGCCGCCCATGGCACGCGCGGAAAGCTACGGCGACATCGCCAGGCTCGAGCAGCTGATGGACGAGCACGCGCAGATCGCCGCGCTCGACCCGGCCAAGCTCCCGGCGATCCGTGCCCAGATCTGGACGCTGATCCAGGCCGCCAAACTCGACCACGACCTGGGGCTCGACGAGCGCCCGCACGACGCCGAGTTCGACGACTTCCTGCTGCACGTCGACGGCTGGCTCTGCCAGATCAAGGACGCCCAGATACGCGACGGGCTGCACGTACTCGGCCGCGCGCCGGAGGGCGCGGACCGGGTGAACCTGGTGCTCGCCATCCTGCGCGCCAGGCAGATGTGGGGCGGCCGGGCGCAGGCGCTGCCGGGGCTGCGGGAGGCCCTCGGTTACACCGAGCGCTCGGACGACCGGGAGGCAGCCGACGCGGTCGAGGGCCGGGCCCGGGCCCTCGTCGAGGGCATGGAGGCGGCCTGCTGGAATCCCGCCTCCGTTCGGGATGTCCTAGCGAGCGTCCTTGGGGCCGACCCGCACGGGGCGGATACGGAGGCGGTCGCGGACGTGCTCGCCTTCGCCGCGGCCGAGGTGGTGCCCAGGCTGGCCGCGACCGGCGACGAGATCACCGGGACGCTGCACGCGCTCGAGGGCGGGTTCGTCCCCGCGGGCCCGAGCGGCTCGCCGCTGCGCGGCCTGGTGAACGTGCTGCCGACCGGCCGGAACTTCTACTCGGTCGACCCGCGTGCCGTCCCTTCCCGGCTTGCCTGGGAGACCGGCCAGGCGATGGCCGACTCCCTCCTGCAGCGCTACCTGTCCGACACCGGGACCTATCCGCAGTCGGTGGGCCTGTCGGTGTGGGGCACCGCCGCGATGCGGACCTCCGGTGACGACGTGTCGGAGGTGCTCGCCCTGCTCGGCGTCCGGCCGGCCTGGGACGAGGCGTCCCGCCGGCTCAGCGGGCTCGACGCGATCCCGCTCGCCGAACTCGGCCGGCCGCGCATCGACGTCACCGTCCGGATCAGCGGTTTCTTCCGCGACGCGTTCCCGCACGTGGTCAGCATGCTGGACGACGCCGTCCGGCTGGTCGCCGGGCTTGACGAGCCGGACGAGGCGAATTACGTCCGCGCCCACGCCCGGGCGGACCTCGCCGTGCACGGCGACGAGCGCCGGGCGACCACCCGGATCTTCGGCTCGAAGCCGGGCGCCTACGGTGCGGGGCTGCTGCCGCTGATCGACGCGCGGAACTGGCGGGACGACGCCGACCTAGCCGAGGTCTACGCGGCCTGGGGCGGTTTCGCCTACGGCCGGGACCTGGACGGCAGGGAGGCCCGCGCGGACATGGAGACGTCCTACCGCCGGATCGCGGTCGCCGCGCACAACACCGACACGCTGGAGCACGACATCGCCGACTCCGACGACTACTTCCAGTACCACGGCGGCATGATCGCCACCGTCCGCGCGCTCACCGGCCACGCCCCGCGCGCCTACATCGGCGACTCCACCCGCCCAGACACCGTCCGCACCCGGTCGCTCGCCGAGGAGACCGCCCGGGTGTTCCGCGCCCGGGTGGTCAACCCGCGCTGGGTCGAGGCGATGAAGCGGCACGGCTACAAGGGCGCCTTCGAGCTCGCCGCCACGGTGGACTACCTCTTCGGCTATGACGCCACCGCCGGCGTGGTCGAGGACTGGATGTACGACAGGCTCACCCACGCCTACGTGCTTGACGAGTCGATGCGGGAGTTCTTCGCCCAGTCCAACCCGTGGGCGCTGCACGGGATCGCCGAACGCCTCCTTGAGGCCGCCGACAGGAAGCTGTGGGACACCCCGGACCAGGAAACCCTCGCCGCCCTCCGCCAGGTCTACCTGGAAACGGAGGGCGACCTGGAAGACCGGTGACCGTCGCCAGGCGCGGAGGCACGCGGGCGCGACGGCGCTACTCGGGGAGCGTGCGGGGGAGCCCGAACCGCGCGAGCACGCTGTTGTCGGTGAAGCCGGTGATGGCGCGGACGCGGTCGTCGGCGAGGGTGAGGACGAGCAGGCCGTGCGCGTGGCCGATCGGTGCGTGCGGGTCGCTCAGGTACTGGCCGAAGGCGGGCTGGCCGTTCGCCCGGGTCGGGACGAGCCGGGACCGCCGGGTGCCGTGGCGGAACGAGACGGCGTACAGGAAGTGCCCGATCAGGTCCGCGGCCCTGGTACTCGAACGGCAGCGGTGGCATCGAGATCACGGCGTCGTGGGTGAGCAGGGCGACGACCGCCGCGACGTCGCCGCGCTCGAACGCGTCGGCGAACCGGGACGTGACCTGCTGCTCGCGCGCGGAGCCTGGCAGCGGAGCCTGGTCACGCCCGCCCGGTGGCAGGTGGTCGGCGACCGTGGCCCGGGCGCGCTTGAGCAGGTTGTTCGCCGCGTCGACGGTGCAGCCGAGGACGTCCGCCGTCTCAGCGGAGCGGAACCCGAGCACGTCGCGGAGCACCAGGGCGGCGCGCTGCCGGGGCGGGAGGTGCTGCAGGGCGGTGACGAAGGCAAGCGACACCGATTCTCTGGCCTCATACCGCGCCTCGGGTCCAGGGGCCGCGTCCGGCAGGTCGCCGAGCAACGCGTCGGGGTAGGGCTCCAGCCATAGCGGCTCGCCGCTGCGGGTGGGCGCGGGCAGCGGCACCTCCGGCGCGGGCAGCGGTCCGCCGCGGCTGGCGCGCAGGTGGTTCAGGCACTTGTTGGTGGCGATCGCGTGCAGCCAGGTCCGCAGCGATGATCGTTCCTGAAACCGGTCGAGCCCGCGCCATGCGGCCATCATCGTCTCCTGCAGCATGTCCTCCGCGTCGGCGGCCGAGCCGAGAATCCGGTAGCAGTGCACCTGCAGTTCGCGCTGGAACGGCCCGGTGAGCTCGGCGAACGCGTCCCCGTCACCGGAGCGGGCCCGGGCGAGCAACTGCCCGGTCTGATCATCGGTCTCTCGCATCGCGCCTCCCGGCTAATGGCCTCTGCAGTTACTGACCCCGCGTGCCAGGGAAACTGGCCGCTCCCTGGCCGGCCAGTTTCCGGCGTGCACCGGGTCCCAACACAGCGGAAGCCAAAACACGCAGAGGGAGAAGGCACGTGGTTCAGGAGCGAGAGTAGCAGGCGGCCAGGCCGCCGGGGTGACACGGGAGCAGCGCTGGGTGCTTGGCCTTGCGTCACTGGCGTCGTTCATCGTGATCCTCGACGTGATGGTAGTGGCCACCGCGCTGACCTCGATCCGGCGGCAGCTAGGCGCGTCGCTCGCCGACTTGGAGTGGACGGTCAACGCCTACACGCTGAGCTTCGCGGTGCTGCTGATGACCGCGGCGGCGCTTGGCGACCGGCTCGGGCGCCGCCGTGTCTTCGCGGCCGGGCTCATCGTGTTCGCGGTGTCCTCGGCGGGCTGCGCCCTGGCCCAGGACGCCGCCGCGCTGATCGCCGCGCGCGCGGTGCAAGGCGCGGGCGCGGCAACCGTCATGCCGATGGCGCTCGCGCTGCTGAACGGCGCGTTCCCGCCCGCGCGGCGCGGCTGGGCGATCGGGATCTACGGCGGCGTGACCGCGCTGGCCGCGGTGGCAGGGCCGGTGCTCGGCGGGGCGGTGACCCAGGGGCTCGGCTGGCAGTGGATCTTCTGGCTCAACGTGCCGGTCGCGCTGGCGGCCGTCCCGCTGGTCCTCAGCCGGATCCGCGAGGCAACGGGCCCGGGCGGCGCGGTGGACCTGCCAGGGCTGGTGCTGATCTCCGCCGCGGCGCTCGGCCTGGTGTGGGGGCTGGTCCGGGGAAACACGGCGGGCTGGGGCAGCCTCGAGGTGATCGGAACGCTGGCCGGCGGTGCCGCGGCGGCGGTCGCGTTCGCGGCGTGGGAGCGCCGGGCCGCGCGCCCGATGCTGCCCGCGCGCCTGTTCCGCTCCCCGGCGTTCCCGGCGGGCAACATCGCGATCTTCACGATCAATGCCTCGCTCACCGGGGTGATATTCCTGATGCCCCAGTTCCAGCAGGTGGTCGCGGGGCAGGATCCGCTCGGCGCCGGGCTACGGCTGCTGCCGTGGGGGATCGCGCCGTTGCTCATCGGCCCGCGGGCAGGCGCGCTGGCGGACCGGGTCGGGGAACGCGTCCTGGTCGTGACCGGGTCGCTGCTGCAGGCCGCCGGGGTGGCCTGGATCGCCGCCATAGCGGGCCCCGGTACCGGCTACCCGGCGCTGATCACGCCGATGACCATGATCGGGGCGGGGCTAGCGCTAGCCATCCCCGCGGTCACCAGGTCGGTCACCAGCACCGTGCCGCCCGCCGACATCGGCACGGCGTCCGGCGCCTTCACCACGATGCGCCAGCTCGGCGGCGCGTTCGGTGTCGCGGTCCTCGGCGCCGCGTTCGCCGCGACCGGCGGCTACGCCACCCCCGCGGCCTTCACCCGCGGGTTCACCACGGCCTTTGCGGTCGCGGCGGGCCTCGCCCTCGCCGGGGCCGCGGCCGGCACGGTCCTGACGGGCCGCGGGAACCGCCTCTCACCCGCCGCGGCGCCCGAGCCGGCCACGGCGGTCAGCGCCAGCCCGGCAGTGACCGAACGGCGGTGACGTTGCGGTCGGGTTATCGCGTGCCAGGGCTTGGCGAAGGGAGCGTTTACCTTGGCGAGGACCTGCCCTGCCTGCTGACGAGCCCTGCCGCTGCCAGGCAGATCACGCCAACGGCGAGGGCGGACCAGCCCCGCGTGGAGCGGTGCGCGTCCGCCCTTGACGCGGGGTGGGTGACGGTACCGAGTATGCCAGGGAGCGACCTGGCGGGCTCCGTGAGGTAGATGACACAGGCGATGATCGCCAGGACGGCAATGACCGCTAGGACTGCCACAACAGTTGCCCTGCCCGGGGACCAGCCGCGCGCTTGGGTTGCATGTGTCATTTCGGGCCTCCCTGAGTGCCCTCGACCCCGTTGTCGGCTAGCGCCAGTGGTCACGCCCGGCTTTGTGGTGCACGATGAGCGCCTGACGCGCTTCGGCGGCCGCCTCAAGCGCGACGTTACACGAGTGCGTTCCCAGGTTCCTAGGTGAAAGAGCCCGTGTCACGTGGCTTTTTCCTGCTCTGCTTCTTCCCGGTGCTGCCTGCCGCGCGCGGCGGTCACAGGCTCGTCCCGCCCGCGGACTTACCTCTTTCGCGGCATGTTTGCTTGTTCTCTTACCATCGATAGACGGGGATCGCCCAGCGGCCGTCCACGCGCATCGAACATCGACGCGAGGCGTCCGCGAATTCCATCCGGGACGAATCGCCAATTGCGCAAGTGCATCCAGACGTCGACCGCGGCCAGCACCGAGACATCTGCGATTCGGTCTCGTTCGATCACGCCATCGTCGTTGCTGAGTAGCTCGTCCGGCAGCACGACTGTTAGTACCGGCCAGTCAACGGAGGTGACAAGCCTGTCCATGGTGCTGCGCAGTTGGAGCATTTCCTCAAACGGAATTCCCCACACTTCGCTACCGCGTGCCAGCAGCCGGTCCTGGCTTCGCACGTAAACGGCGCAGCCCACTGCGGCGTCTTTAAGCGTGCCCATGATCTCTGGTAGCAGGCGGTGATCTGCCAGGGACCATACATTTCGCCTCGTGATCGACTCATCGCCTGCCAGGTCTCTTACGAACTCAACCCGGGCTTTAGTCACCTGCGGGTCGGTAGGGGATTTGTCTAGAGGCAGCGGAAGACTGTATCGAATATCGATGTACCCGTATCCGAGGGCGTCGGCTAGCAATGCCCCGATGTATTCAGCGTGAGCATAAGGGCAGCCAAGCATCAGCACGTTCGGCACGCCCGCAACCGCGTTCGAGGACGATGGCCGGGGCCTCTCATGCTGGGGAACATTCAAGATTAGCTTGGGGTGTGGTGGCGGCCAATCATGCGCTTCTTGCTCACGCCAGCGGGCGCCAAAGACGCGCGCGGACTGCC
Source organism: uncultured Actinomycetota bacterium (assembly GCA_963759545.1). Lineage (GTDB taxonomy): Bacteria > Actinomycetota > Actinomycetes > Streptosporangiales > Streptosporangiaceae > Trebonia. Next base: position 28,874 of record CAVXAB010000041.1, on the reverse strand, counting down.
CGATGATCTTAGTGACCTGTTGACGAAGGATTTCGTCGTCTTGGCTGTCATCATCGATGCTCTCGACGCCGACATATGTACTCAGGTGAATTGGGTAGCGGATACCACGGTATGCCCGGCGGAGGGTGATCTGCAGGGGTACTTCGCTATCAGCCAGCAGGATGCCCGCAAGGCGCGCGCCCGCATCGGAGAAGGCCAACTCGGCCGCCCGCGATACGACATCCTCTACTCGTCCGATCGCCCCACGGAGCTCATCTGTTACTTGCATGGCATGGGCCTCAGAGCGCAGTTCCGGCGGCAATACGTTGCCTAGTTCAAGCTGAACTGCATGACTGATCCCGGTCAGTTCCGCGATCGCCGGGAGTCTCGACAGCTGTGGCGGCACTTCCCCGGCCAGCCAGCGTTTTAGTGTGGTGTTACGCAGTCCCAGTCTATTCGCCGCAGAATTAACGGTGATCTCGCGGCGGTCAAGGGCTGCTTGGACTGCCGCACCCCAGAGGGGCCAACCGTGATCGCGCTCGGTGTCATTCCCGGCGTGCGGGACTTCTGTCGCCACGACTACATCTTGCCCGCTTCGGGTCGGCACAGCACGGCCGAGTATCGGCATCGGGTTGCCGACCCTGGCCCGTGCAATGCCGCACCTGGGTGCCGGCCGCGCGCCGGTAACCTCCGCCGCGCGCCGTGCATGCCGATTCGGCCAGCGTAGAGACCAAGCGTCTAAACCGGAAACGCACGTGGAGGAACGAGTGAACTCGACGAGGCCAACACACCGTGGTCCCACTGGCGGAGCAGAGAACAGAGCGTGAATGATGACGAAAAAACTCTCTGGCGGTAAGGGGCGCCACGGCAGAGTTTCCTCGGTGCTGATCGTGGCAGGCTGCTGCGGCTTGGTCGTGGTTGCGGCCTGGGCGCCTGTCGCACGGGCACAGCTGGTCTTGTCGGCGGTAGCGATCATCGCCGTTTGGTTCAGGCCGCCGGACAAGTAAGCGGCGGCGGCCCGCTACCCGGCCGGCGGCGGCGCCGAGGCCAGTTTCGTGGTCGCCGCGGCCGTAGTGGCGTTGTGTACCCGGATGAGGTCGAGTGCGCGCCGCGCGTCCTGCCCGTCGATGGCCGATACCAGGTCCGCGTGCAGCTGGTAACGCTTGTCCAGGTACTGCGGCAGCGGTGCGTCGTCGACGGACTGCACCGACAGCGTGTGTGATTCGATCATCTCAAGCAGGCTCAGGTAGAACGAGCGCAGCATCACGCTGGGGCTGATCGCGGCCATGCGCGCGTGCAGCGCCCAGTTGGCGCGCAGGAACTCGTTCCCGTCCACGGCGTCCGCGGCGGCGCGCATCCGCTCGAGACCCTGCCGCAGCGCCTCGACATCGCTCGCCGAGCGGTGTCGCACCGCATCCTCGACGAGCAGCGGCTCAAGCGCATCGCGGATGCGCACGGCGTCAGCCACCGACGTGGCGTCGTCGTCGATGGCGAGCACGGAGTTGCCGAGCCGGACCAGCGGGGACTGGCGGCTGGCGAACAGCCCGCCCACGCGGCCCGCGCGGACCGTGACAAGGCCACGCGCCTGCACCAGCCGCAGCGCCTCGTTGAAGGTCCCGACGGACACCCCGCACTGCGCGCGCAGCTCGTCCTTGGTGCCCAGGCGGGTGCCGGGCTCGGCGCCGGCCGCGAGCTCGGCGAGCTGCTCGGCCGCCTGTTCCGGGCGCGTCGCCGCCGACGGCGCGCCCGGTAGCTGCCAGTCGCTGCGGCGAAACGCAGGTGCCTCAAGGACCACGGGTTCCTCCCCGTCGGTCTCGTGCCGGTGGATCGTGACGTCGTGCGCCAGCAACACTAAATCACCATGCTGATTTCTGGCAATCTCTTGACACGTGACCGGGGTCACGCTCAGGCTGGGTTCGTTAAATCACCATGGTGATTGGAGCTGGCATGCGTGACCAGGTGTTTCGCGATCACATGGCCGCCGTAGACACCACATCCGACCCGACTTCGCAGGCGCCGCCGCACGCAGGGCCGGCAGACACGGAGCCGGCGCCGACCACCGCGGAACTGGTAGCGCGTGCCCGGGCGCTGCGCCCGCTGCTCGCGGCGAACGCGGGTCAGGGAGAGGCGGACCGCCGGGTGGCGGAGGAGAGCATTCAGGCCCTCACCGACGCCGGGCTGTTCAAGATCGCGGTGCCGAAGCGCTACGGCGGGTACGAGACGTCCGTTCGCGCCATGCTCGAGGTGTCCGCCGCGGTGGGCGAGGCAGACGGCGGCACCGCCTGGGTGCTCGCCCTCGTCAACGTCTGCAACTGGCTGATCGGGCTGTTCCCGCAGCAGGCGCAGGACGATGTCTTCGGCGCCGATCCCGCCGCCCTGGTCTCGGGCGTCCTGGCACCGACGGCCACCACGGTCAAGGTCGACGGCGGCTGGCGGATCACCGGAAAGTGGTACTACAACTCCGGGTCCTGGCACGCGACGTGGGCCGGGCTCGGCATACCTGTCACCGACGCGGACGGCGAGGTGGTCAGCCAGGGGCTGGCGCTCGTACCGCGCGGCGACCTGGGTCTGGAGGACACCTGGTTCGTCGCCGGCATGAAGTCCACGGGGAGCAACTGCCTGGTCGCCGACGACGTCTTCGTCCCGGAGCACCGGGTGATGCTGGTGCCGCCGGCCATCCTCGGCGAGTACCCGAGCGAGAACCTGGGCAGCGAGCCGTTCTACCGTTCCGCGCTCGTGCCCGTGCTTGCCCTCGTGCTGGTGGGCCCGCAGCTCGGCATGGGCCAGGCCGCGCTCGACTACGTGATCAGCAAGGCCGCGAAGAAACCCGTCTCCTACACGTTCTTCACCGCGCAGACCGAGTCCGTCGGCTTCCAGTTGCAGATCGCGGAGGCGGCGCGGCTTATCGACACCGCGCGGCTGCACGCCTTTCGCGCCGCCGACGATATCGACCAGGCGGCCGCCCGCGGCGAGTACCCGGGCCTCCTCACCCGGGCCAGGATCCGGTCGGACACCGGCTACGTCGCCGAGTGCGTGACCCGCGCGATCGACATATTGCTGTACGCGCACGGCGCGGGCTCGTTCGCCGACGTCAGCCCGCTCCAGCGGATCTGGCGGGACTCGGCCACCGCGGCCAGGCACGCGGTCGTCTCGCCGCAGGTCAGCTACGAGGTCTACGGTAAGGCACTGCTGGGCGTCGAGGACACCATCACCCCGCTCATCTGAGCAAGACGAAGGGAATCATGCCGTGCGCATCGCCAACCTTGCCGGCCGACTGGTGCTCGTCACGCACGACGGCACCGCGGCGCTCGACGTCGAGCGAGCCAGCCAGGGCCGGTTCTCCGCCGACCCGCAGGCGGTTTACGAAAGGTGGCCGGAGTTCACCTCGTGGGCGGCGGGCATCGACCTGGCCACTGCGGTGCCGTTCGCAGCGGCTGACCTGGGCGCGCCCGCGCCCGCGCCGCGGCAGGTGCTTGCCATCGGGCTTAACTACGCCGAGCACGCCGCCGAGTCCGGCTTCGACGTGCCGGAAGAGCCAACCGTGATGTTCACCAAGTGGCCGAGCTGCCTGACCGGTCCCGTGACCGAGGTCGAGCTGCCGGACGGCGGCCACACCGACTGGGAGGTCGAGCTCGTCGCGATCATCGGCCGCCGCGCCTTCCGGATCAGCGCGGCCGACGCCTGGGACCACGTTGCCGGGCTGACGGTGGGCCAGGACCTCTCCGAGCGGATCCTGCAAGGCGCGGGCCCGTCCCCGCAGTTCAGCCTGGCGAAGTCGCTGCCCGGCTTCGGGCCCACCGGGCCGTGGCTGGTGACACCAGACGAGTTCGACGATCCTGACGACCTCGAACTCGGCTGCTCGGTTAACGGCAACCAGATGCAGAAGGGCCGCACCCGCGACCTCATCTTCTCCGTGCCCGCGATGCTGGCCGCGTTGTCCAGGCGGCTGCCGCTGCTGCCTGGCGACGTCATCTTCACCGGCACCCCCTCGGGGGTCGGACTCGGCCGGACTCCGCAGGTCTGGCTCGCCCCCGGGGACGAGCTGGTCACCTATGTCGCCGGCATCGGCGAACTGCGGCAGCGCTTCGTCGCCGCGGGCAGCTCCTGAACCACGGGGCGGCTGAATGACCGCCTTCCACCACGGCGCTTCGAACGACGGCACCGGTGCCGTTACACCGAAAGGCTGACCACCATGGCCCTGCACCGCCTCACCCAGATCGTGATGGGCGTGCCCAACGTCGAGCAGACGGCCGCTTACTACGCCGAGTTCGGGCTCACCCGCGGCGAGAACGGCACGTTCACTACCGTCGACGGGGGTGAGCAGCTGCGCATCGTGCCCGCCGCCAGCCGGCGGCTCGTGCGGCTCGGCGTCGGCGCCGACGACCCGGATGACCTCGACCGCGTCGCGGCATCGCTGGCCGCCCTGGGCGTCCCCGCCGAGCGCACCGCAGCCGGCGTGCGCGCCGTTGACCCGGGCACCGAGGTCACCGTGCAGGTCGAGATCGCGCCCCGTATCCAGCAGGAACCCACCCCGGCGCCGGGATACAACGGCCCCGGCGTCACCGCTAGGGCCGGCGAGCGGGCGCCCGGCATCCTGCGCGAGCAGCCGGTCCGCCCGCGCAAGCTCGGGCACGTGGTATTCGGGTCAACCGACCAGCCGGCCTCACAGGACTTCTTCCACAAGGGGCTCGGCTTCAAGGTCAGCGACACGGTGCCCGGCCTCGCCGCGTTCATGCGCTGCTCGACCGACCACCACAACGTGCTCGTCCAGCAGGCCCCCGTGGCGTACCTGCACCACACCTCGTGGCAGGTCGACGACGTCGACGAGGTCGGGCGCGGCGCCAGCGCCATGCTGGCCGCCGACCCCGGCAGGCACGTGTGGGGCCTGGGACGGCATCACGTCGGGTCGAACTTCTTCTGGTACCTCAGGGACCCGGCGGGCAACTTCTCTGAGTACTACTCCGACCTCGACTGCATCATCGACGACGCCCTGTGGCAGCCGGGGGTGTGGGAGGGCGCCCGGGGCCTGTACAGCTGGGGGCCGCCGCCACCGCCGTCGTTCCTCGCCCCGGAGGACCTCGCCGCCCTGATGACCGGCGCCCACTCGTCCCGATGAGCGCTGCAGGCAGTACGGCGCCGATCTGGACACCCGATCCCGCCTGGGCGGCCGCGGCCGCCATCACCCGGTTCGCGGCCGCGGCGGGCCGGCGGGCCGGGCTCGACCTCAGCGCTTACGACGACCTGCTGGCCTGGTCGGTGCGGGACCTCGACGGGTTCTGGGGGAGCATCGCGGACTTCTTCGACCTTGGCCTCGGCGCCGGCACCGTCCTCGCCGACGCGCGGATGCCCGGGGCGTCGTGGTTCCCTGGGGCGCGCCTCAACTACGCCGCCCAGGCGCTGCGGCACGGGCTCGACCCGGCCCGCGCCGCCGAGGTCGCCGTCACCGCGGTCGGCGAGTCCGGCGACACCACCACCCTCACCTGGGTCCAGCTGCGCGCCGCGGTGGGAGCGTTCGCCGGCACGCTGCGCGGCCTCGGCGTCCAGCCCGGTGACCGGGTGGCCGGATACCTGCCGAACGTCGCCGAGACCGTCATCGCGTTCCTCGCCACCGCGAGCATCGGCGCGGTGTGGTCGGCGTGCGCGCAGGACTACGCGGCCGCCGGGGCTGCCGCCCGGTTCGCCCAGCTCGCCCCGGTCGTCCTCGTCGCCGCCGACGGCTACCGGTGGAACGGCCGCGCGCTCGACCGGCGCGCGGAGGTGACGGAACTGCAGCGGCTGCTGCCCTCGCTGCGGGCGACCGTCTACGTGCCGAACCTCGGGCTTGACCCGCCGGCCAGCGCGGTCGCGGGCCAGAGCCTGAGCTGGGAACAAGCCGTCGCCGCGCCGTCGCAGCCGCGGGCCGCGCCTGCGGCCTTCGACGCGCCGCTCTGGGTGCTGTTCTCCTCCGGGACCACCGGACGGCCGAAGGGGATCGTCCACGGCCACGGCGGCATCGTCGCCGAGCACTGCAAGATGCTCGGACTGCACCTCGACCTCGGCCCCGGCAGGCCGCTGTTCTGGTACACGAGCACCAACTGGATGATGTGGAACGTCGTCGCGTCCGGCCTGCTGGTCGGCGCGCCGATCGTGCTCTACGACGGCAGCCCCACGTATCCCGACCCGCTGCGGCTGTGGCGGGTCGCCGCCGACCACCAGGCGGCCGTGCTCGGCGTCAGCCCCGGCTACCTGGCCGCCAGCGGCAGAGCCGGGCTGCACCCGGGCGCCGAGCTGGACCTGCGCTCGCTGCGCACGCTCGGTGTCACCGGCGCCCCGCTCACCGCCGCGCCGTACGCATGGGTGCGCGACCGCGTCGGGCAGCACGTGCAGACGGCGTCGACCAGCGGCGGTACCGACGTCGCCAGCGGCTTCGCCGGGAGCAGCCCCATCACCCCGGTGTGGGCGGGTGAGATCTCCGCGCCGATGCTCGGTGTCGCCCTGGAATCCTGGGACGATCACGGCCGGCCGCGGACCGGCCAGGTCGGCGAGCTCGTCGTGACCCGCCCCATGCCCTCCATGCCGCTCGGCTTCTGGGACGACCCGGATGGCAGGCGCTACCGCGACGCCTACTTCGCCACCTGGCCCGGCGCCTGGCGGCACGGCGACTGGGTGGAGATCACCGACCGCGGCAGCGTGATCGTCACCGGCCGTTCTGACGCCACACTCAACCGCCAGGGAGTCCGCCTCGGCAGCGCGGACATCTACACCGCGATCGAGGCCTTGCCCGAGATCCAGGACTCGCTGGTGATCGGGGCCGAACTCGGCGACGGCGACTACTGGCTCGTGCTGTTCGTCGTGCTCGCCGAGGACACCGAGCTCACCGAGGAGCTCGCGGCGGCGATCACGACGCGGATCCGCGCCCTGACTTCGCCGCGTCACGTCCCAGACGACGTCATCGCCGTCCCTGGCCTGCCGCACACGCGCACCGGCAAGCGCCTAGAGGTCCCGGTCAAGCGCCTCATCCAGGGCCACCCGCTGGACGAGGTGGCCGGCGCCGACGCGGTCGACGACTACGCCGCGCTCGCCCAGTTCACCGCCTACAGCGGAGGGCAGGGCCGCTCAACCCGGCGGTGAGCCGACACGCGCCCGCCGGGTTCATCACCGGCCAGCGCATCCCCGTCGACGGCGGTCGCAGCCTCGGCAGCTGACCCCAACCGGACATGCGTGAGCCAGCGGTGGAGACGGGCGGCTGCTAGGTTCTTCGGAATGGTGACCGTGTCCGATGCCGCCGGTATGGCCTTCGACGGGATGAGCTGCCGTCTTGGGCGGGGAATCAGCTTTGGTAATGCCCTGGATGCCCTCCGCGAGGGTGATGCGGGTCTCCGGCTTCGTGAGCGGTATTTCGCCGAGGTACGCGACGCCGGCTTCGACACGGTCCGGCTGCCGGTGAGGTGGTCGGCTCATGCCGAGGAGTCCTCGCCGTACACGATCAGCCCGGCGCTTTTCGAGCGGGTCGACTGGGCGATCGGCGAGGCACTGAGCCGGGACCTGAATATCGTGCTCAACGTCCACCACTATGACGAGCTGAATGACGCGCCGCGCGGGCAGCGGCCGCGGTTTCTCGGCTTGTGGCGGCAGATCGCGGCGCGCTACGCCGGGTGGCCTGGCCGGCTGTACTTCGAGCTGCTCAACGAGCCGCGGGCCGCGATGACGGCCAAGGCGTGGAACGAGCTGATCCCGCTGGCGCTTGCCGTCGTCCGCGAGCGTGATCCCGGGCGGGCCGTGATCGTCGGCCCGGCGCGGATGAATGACATCGGCGCGCTGCCGGAGCTTGAACTGCCCGACGATGCCCACCTGGTGGTCACTGTTCACTACTACGCGCCGTTGGAGTTCACCCACCAGGGCGCGCCGTGGAGGGCCGGGGCTGATCAGTGGCTTGGCGCCACGTGGGGAGATGACGCTGACCGGCGCGCGGTCAGTGATGACCTCGCCAGGGCGGCGTCCTGGGCCGTCGCCCACGGCCGCCCGCTGTTCATCGGCGAGTTCGGCTGCTACGAGCGGGCCGGCCTGGCAGCGAGGCTGCAGTGGACCAGGTTCGTACGGCTCGAGGCCGAGCGGCTCGGCTTGAGCTGGTGTTACTGGGACTTCGGCACCGACTTCGGCGCGTTCGACCCGGAGCGCGACGCCTGGCGCGAGCCACTACGAGACGCGCTTCTCGGCGACGGGAACCCGCTAGCCGGCTGAGCGGGGCGTTCCCTTGCCCTCCTCCTGATGCCGCGTACTCCATGTCGGCTGGGTCGCTCATGTCGCCCTGCACCGGGCTAAATCGACAGCGCGGCTTCGCGATCATCCGGGCAGACCGGGAACCGGTACCGATCGGGGCGATCCGGCCCTGGGTAAGAGCGGCCGTCACAGCGTGGCTGGGTGGCTCGAAGTCACGTGCCGCCGCAAGACGTCGGCGGCGAGGTCGGCGTCTTGGTCGCTGGTGGAGACGTGAAAGGACAGGCGGAGGCGCCCGGCGCGGGCCGATCCGGTGATCCGCGCGGCGGCCATGGCATCCGCGGCGGCCCCGTTGGTGGCTAGTGACACGATCGCGGAGTCTCCTGGCTCCAGGCCTATTCCGGCGCGAAACCGGTTCGCCAGGCCGAGGGCATGCCGGTGCAGGGACTGGGTGCCCACCTGAGCGAGTAGCCGCACGGCCGGGGCGGCGGCGACCCAGGCGTGCCAGGCGGGGGAGACGTCGAAGCGGCGGGCGTCGCCAGCAAGGCGCAGCGGGCCGCCGTAGACGCTTGACCACGGGTCATCGCCGGCGTACCAGCCTGCGTAATGCGGTGTCAGGTCGTCGATCAGCGTGGGGTTGATGGTGAAGTAGGCGGTGCCTCTGGGGGACAGCAGCCATTTGTATCCACCGCAGGCGGTGTAGGCGAAGCGGCTCGCGTTGACCGGCAGCCACCCGATGGCCTGGGTGGTGTCCAGCAGCACCCTGGCCCCGGTGGCACGGCTGGCGGCGTCCAGGGCATCGAGATCGGCGACCCGCCCGTCCGCGGACTGCACCGCGGAGACCGCGACCAGCGCGGTGCGGGAGGTCATGCTTTCTGCCATGCGGTCAAGCGGAACCTCCCGGACGCGGATCCCGCGGCCCGCCTGGGCGTAGAAGGGGAACAGGATGCTGGTGAAGTCACCGGTGGCGGTCAGCACCTCGCTGCCGTCGGGCAGGTTGGCTGCGAGGAGCCCGGCGAACACCGATACCTGGCTCCCCACTGCTACCACGGATGGATCCACGCCCGCCAGGTGGGCGTATGAGGACCGGGCTGCGGCGAGCGGCAGGTCGTAGGCAACCGCGTCGGCGGTGCCGGCCCGCCATTGCGCGAGTGCCTGCTGAAGTGCCGCCCAGCTGCGCCGTGGCGGCAGGCCGAAGGTGGCGGTGTCCAGGTAGGTCACGTCGGCGTCGAACTCGGCCCGCGCAGCTGCCAGGGAGACGGGGCTTGCGTCCTGTGCGTCGGCATCGATCTTCATGGCTCACCTTTGCCTGGTGCGGTTGGAGCGGGTGCTCATTGCGTTTCGTTTCCGTTGACCGGGCTCGTACCCGTCGTGCAGCGGCCCTTCTGGTAGAGCTCGGCGGCCATAAGCTGCGCTGTCTTCTCCTCTAGGTCGCGGCGGCAGGGAGCGGGGCGGTGGCCGGCCGCAGTGCTCGCGGAGCCCTTACCAGCGCGGACACAGAGGTGATGTGCAGGGCGAACAGCAGCGGCACGGCAGCCGTCGGGATCAGCGCGAGCGGGAGCTCGCTGATCGGCGCCCCGGACGGGGTGACGTTGACCAGCTGGAATCCGGTGAGGGTGCCGAGGGTCAGGGCCACGACCAGATCGGTCATGCCGAACGCGGTGAACCACAGGGCGGCGCGGCGGCTCCCGCCCTGCGCGAGGCTGCGCGCGACCAGCGGCGCGGCGATACCGGCGGCGACGTCGCCCAGGCCCGCGGGCAGGGCGAACAGCGCGGGCAGATGGCCGAGGGCCATGATGGCCAGGAAGGCTGACCCCTCGACCACACGGAATGAATGCGGGAGCTCCAGGCGGCTCACCATGCCCGGCGCCGCTAGGGCGCGCGCCACCGCCGGGATCCGGCGCAGCGCCAGCAGAGTGCCGAAGAAGCCGGCCACCGCGACCGGCATCCACGGCACCCCGTGGCCGAGCCGCGCGTGGTACCAGCCGTGACCCGCGATCACCGCGCTCGCGGTGAACCAGCCGCCGAGCACGACGGCCGCGCCCCCGGCGAGCAGGGCCGCACTCCGTCGGCCCTGGCCGGCGCGCACCGCGCCGCTGTACAGCACGACACAGGTCGCGGCCGGGATCGCGGTGATTCCGGCGATGATGATCGCCCACAGATAGCCAGGCGGGTCGTACATGGCATTCCCCCTCGATCGACTTTGATATCTATAAGATAGTTGCTTGTAGATAGTATCTGTCAACTAGTATTATGGGGACGTGACAAGGAACGTTCGCACCTACGACCACTTCTGCCTGACCGCGCGCACCTTGGAGCGCGTCGGCGACCGCTGGAGCCTGCTGGTGATCCGCGACCTGCTCACCGGCACGAAAAGGTTCACCGACCTGATGGACCGGCTCGGCGGGATCACCCCCAAGACGCTCAGCCAGCGCCTGCGTGAGCTTGAGGACGCCGGGCTCGTTGCCGCCGACCGTGAACCGGGGCGGCGGGAGGTCTGGTATCGCCTGACGCCGGCCGGAGCCGACCTCAGACCCGTCCTCGACGCGCTCGGCCGGTGGGGGCTACAGCATGCGTGGCGCCGGCCCCAGGCCGGCGAGCCGCTGCACGCCGAGCACCTGCTCCGCTCCGTTACCCAGGCCATCGACCTCGCCGCAGGCGACCACGAACCAGCCCGCTGGCACTTCCGGCTCGACGGCGGGGACTACCTGGTCGAAAGCGACGGCCGCCGGTGGTCGCTCACCGCGGGGGCCGCGCCCGCACGAGCCGACGTCACGATCACCGCGACCACCCGCGCCCTGACCGCCCTCATCTTCGCCGGGTCAGACGCCGGCATCGACATCACCGGCGAATCCGGGCCAGTCCAACGATTCCGGCAACTGATCGGCACCATGGCCACCGTCGTACGGCCCGGCTAAACCGGAGCGGCGAGACCAGCGGCCAGGTACGGCACCCGGCGTCAGCCTGCCGCGCGGACGGCTGCCTCGGCCTCGGCGAGAGTTCGCTCGGCGTCCTGGATCCGCCAGGGCAGCAGGCCGGCGGCGCGGGCCAGCTCTGCCGCCCGGTACAGGAACTCGGCGGCGCGCCGCGGGTCGCCTGCGGCCAGCTCCGCCTGGCCGAGCGCGACCAGCGCGCTTGGCACCCGGCGCAGGTCGCCCAGCTGTTCCCGCAGCGCGAGCGAGTGCCCGAGCTGCCGGACGGCTTCCCTCGGGCGGACGTCCTTGTACAGGTAGTAGAACCCGAGGTGCCGGCGGATCTCCGAGGCCCCGTACAGGTCGCCGCTTTCCTCGACGGCCTCGGCCAGGCCGAACGCCTGCCACAGGTACGGCATCCCGGCGTCCCAGTCGCGGCGCAGGACCTGGAAAACCAGGCTCAGGCCGAACAGCGCCCGCGCGCTGCCCGCCGCGTCCCCGGTTTCCCGCCAGGCGGCCAGCGCGCGGCGCATGAGTTCCTCTTCGGCGGCCATGTCGGCATCGGATAGCGCGGCGCCGCCGGCCAGCCGCGTGATGTTGCGGCCGTGGCGGGTCATTCCCAGGCCGGTGACCGCGAGCGCTTCACCGTCGCGGTCGCCGTCCCGCGCGGCCAGGTCCCGCGCCTCGGTGAACAGCCGCTCCGCCTCCGCGAAGTCCGCGGTGCGGAACGACGCCTCGGTCAGTGCCTCATCGGCCGCGGCGCACAGCGCCCTGGCGGCCAAGCCCGGCGGAGTCGTCATGGACGCCAGCCTAGCCGGGGGCAAACCGGCCGGCCGCGTCAGCGTGCCCGGTGGCGGCGCGGTTGAACGGTCACGAGCCGAGCCATTCAATCCACTGGCCCGACGGGTGGGCGCGGGCGAGCAGGCGGCTGCGGTCGCCGGCCTTGTCGAATGTGCGGGCGCCAAGTACGGCGAAGACCCCGCCGTGCTGGTAGCCGCTGACCAGCGCGGAGGGAAGCGGCAGGCCCTGCACGCTCTCCCGGCCCGCTGGGCCAAGCGGGACCAGCGGATCAAGGGAGAGCCAGGTCAGCGGGCGCCGTCGGCCGGCCTGGGCGAGGATGTCGGCCAGCTCGGTGCGCCGCTGCTCCGGCAGGAACACCGCGGTGTACGCGTCGGTGACAATGATGCGCTGCTGCGGGGGGATGCCGGCCAGCACGCGGGGGAGCACGTCGACGACGTCCCCGGCGATGATCGTGGCCGGATGCCGCCGGGCGATGTCAATGGCCGCCGCCAGCCGGGACAGGGCCGTTGCCTCCGGCGGCGCGCAGGCCACGAGCCACGCCCGGGCCGCGGGATCAGCCAGGTCGACCGGGTCAAGGTCCACCCCGATCCTGGTGGCGACCGGCGGCAGGCCGGCTGGCGGCGGTGCGAGCGGGCCGCGGACTTCGCAGGCAAGGGTCAGTCCGGCTCCAGCCGGGCCGAAGGTCCCGGTCCCGATCCGGTACTGGTAGCGGTCCAGCTGCAGTCCGAGCCCGGCCCCGGTGCCCAGGTCGACTAGGGCCACCGGGCCGCCGGATCCGGTGCTGGCCGCCGCGATACCCAAGACGATCTGGGCGCAGCGGGCCACCTCGTTCATCTGGTACCGGCGCTCCTGGCACAGCCAGGCGATGTCGTCCAGGCGCGTCGCGCAGAACGCGCGGAACGCCGGGAAGAACGCCTCGTCGAACCGCGGCTGGGCCGCGCCGGGCTCGGGGAAGTACCCCGCCAGCGGGACCGGCCGGTCGCGCCGTACCAGGTACGCGATAGCGGCGCTGCCCAGCAGCGCCGGCAGCCGGTCGGCCGGGAGCACGGCCAGCATGCCCAGAAGATCGTCATCAGCCGCGATCGCCTCGAACAACGCGGCCGTCAGCCGCCACGATCGCGGCGCGCCGGGATGCGACCAGCCCCGGGCCACCCCCAGCGCCTGGCCACGCACCTCAGCTGCGCCAGGCACGCCCGCACCCAAAGGGCAGGCCAGCCGGACGCAGCCGCCGAAGGCCCAAGCCGTACCCCACTCGCCCCACCAGGATCACCTGGCCACAGTATCCCGGCACCCGCACGCCGCCGAAGGCCGCTTGCATAATGACGGGCGGGGTATCGGGCAGAATGGATTTCATGGCAGGTTCCGGCGGTTCAGCCGCGCTGCCGGTCATCGATGTCGGCCCGCTGGTCGGCGGCGGTCCGGCGGCGGCGAGGGCGGCGGTGGCGGAGCAGATCCAGGCGGCCTGCCGCGAGCGCGGCTTTTTCTACGTGACGGGCCATGGCGTGCCGGGCGGGCTGCTGGGCGAGCTGGCCGACGCGAGCACTGAGTTCTTCGCGCTGCCCGCGGCGGGCAAGCTGGAGATCGCCATGGAGCGCGGCGGCCGGGCCTGGCGGGGGTTCTTCCCGGTGGGCGCCGAGCTCACCTCCGGGCAGCCGGACCTGAAGGAAGGGCTGTACTTCGGCGCCGAGCTGCCCGGTGATGACCCGCGCGTCCTGGCCGGGCTCCCGCTGCACGGCCCCAACCTGTTCCCCCGGCAGGTCCCCCGGCTGCGCCCGCTGGTGCTGGCCTACCTCGACGCCCTGACCAGCGTGGGCCAGGCCGTGCTGGCCGGAGTGGCCCAGAGCCTCGGCCTGGACGCCGGGTACTTCGCCAATGGCTACACCGCGGACCCGACCATCTTGTTCCGGATCTTCCACTACCCGCCGTCGCCGCCGCGGGCCGGCGGCTGGGGGGTCGGCGAGCACACCGACTACGGGCTGGTGACCCTGCTCGCCCAGGACGACAGCGGCGGCCTGCAGGTCGCCGCTCCCGAAGGCTGGATCGACGCCCCGCCCGTCCCCGGCACCCTGGTCTGCAACATCGGCGACATGCTCGACCGCCTGACCGGCGGCTGGTACCGCTCGACGCCGCACCGGGTCCGCAACCTCAGCGGCCACGGCCGGGCTCTCCTTCCCGTTCTTCCTCGACCCGGGATTCACGTCCGAGGTGCCGCCCCTTCCTGACCGCGCGGCGGCCGCGGACGACGGCAGGCGGCGCTGGGACGGCCAGGACCTGCGGGCCTTCACCGGCAGCTACGGCGACTACCTGCTCGGGAAGGTTTCCAAGGTCTTCCCGCAGCTCCGCGGCGACGTGCTGGGACAGACGCCACCCGGGCCATGACGCCAGCACTAAGAGCGACGAGCCCGAGAGACGCTTGTCCTTGTTACGGCCGCCAGCACCGTGAGCGCCTAGAGCGCGAGCATCGCCGCCGCGACCTCATCGGCGGCCGCATCCGGGATCGCCGTCGCCGCGCGTTCGAGCACGAGCAGCCGCGCACCGGGAATCTCGCGCGTGAGCGCTTCGCCGTTGCCGACAGGAAAGAACGGGTCGCGGCGACCGTGCACCACCAGCGCCGGGATCGCCAGCTCGGGCAGGCGCTCGCGCCAGCGCGGCGTGCAGTCGAGCTTGGCGAACACCATGCCCAGCTGGTTGGCCATCTGCACCGCGGGCTCCGTGCCCGGCGTGCGGTCCCACTTGCGCGCGGCGGTCGCGCGCGCGGCGGCGGGGTCGTCGCCGAGGATTTCCGCGCCTCGGGCGGCGAACTCGGCCACGGCGGCGCGGTCGGACCAGTCGGGCATCGGGCGCGAGAACAGCCGGCCCATCGTCGCCGTGTCATGGTCAGGCAGGTCATCGTCGACCGGGCCCGGAGCCACCGGCCGCGTTCCGGCGAGGGTGACCGCCGCGAACGCGTCCGGGTGGTCGAGCACGGCGATCTGGGCGACCATCCCGCCGACGCCGATGCCCGCCAGGTGCGCCGGCCGGTCGTCGAGGTTCCGGGCGAGCGCCGCGGCGTCGGCTGCAAGATCGCGCAGCGTGTACGCCGGAGCCTGGGGATCGACGGTGGTCGACGCGCCGGAATCGCGCAGGTCGTACCGCACGACGTGGCGCCCACCGCGCGCGAGCGCCTCGCAGAGCGTGTCGGGCCACGAGAGCATGGTCGTGCCGCCCGTGAGCAGAACGAGCGGCGCCGCCGCGTCGCCGAAGTGCTCGACCCCGAGCATGACGCCGTCCGCCTCGACCGTCGTCATCACGCCTGCCCGGTCGCGGCGACGCCGCCGGACGTCAGGAACGAGTGGACCATCGGACACATCGTGACCTCCAGGGCAGCGTCGTAGACCGGTGGCGCGGGGACGGCCGTACAAGCTACGCGTCCCCGCCGGTCGTATGCGTCGCGTCGAACGTACGCGACTGGGGTTGGCTCTCAGAGATGGACAGCTGCCGGGGCCGAAACTCATCGGAACGCTGCCCGCGGGGGATCCGTATCCGGACGGGCAGCCCGATTGTGTGCCGCCAGGCGGTGACAGCAGGCTGAGCGCCCGCGAAAGCCGGGGCCGACTCGGCCGGCCGATGAGTTTCTGGTGGTGCGCAGGTCTACCGAGCCGACTGTGTTTGCCGAAGCTGCCCGGGCCGTTGGATGTGATGTAGAAACCCGGCACAGGGCTCGGGCGACAGCGAAAGGACAGCGACGATGGCCGACAATCAGGTGACCGGTGGAGCGAGACCGTTTCGATTCGGGGTCGTGGCCCCCCTCAGAACTGATCTGCCGGCGTGGCGAGACCAGGTGCGCCGTATCGCCGACAGCGGTTTTTCGACACTTCTGATGCCCGACGTTCAGCAGTGGCAGCCGGCGCCCGGGCCCACGTTGGCTGTCGCGGCGACTCTCGCCGACCTGCGGGTGGGTACGTGGGTGTATGCCTCTCCGCTGCGCATGCCCTGGAGTATGGCGTGGGAGGCGCACTCACTGTCGGTGCTCACCGAGGGTCGCTTCGAGATGGGCATCGGCACCGGGAGACCAGGGATCGAGGACGAACTGCGCGAGTTGGGCCTTCCGGTGGTGACACCGGGCGAGCGGTTGTCGCAGGTGCGTGACACTGTCACGTCGCTCAGGGAACTCGATGGCCCGGACCTCTATACGCCGGTGGTGATGGCCGTACGTGGTCCTAAGGCCCGGGCGCTGGCGGCCGACCTGGCGGATACGGTCACGTTCGCCGCGATGCCGGGTGAGTCTCGGGCCGAGATGATGCGGCTGGCGGCCGGCTTCCGGGCAACCCGAGACGTGGAACTCGCGCTCCACGTGCCGGTGGTTGGCGACGCGGTCGCCCCGTTCATGACACCCCCCGACACGGACCCGGCCGCGCTACGCGCCGCGGACTCGCTCCTGATACTCCCGAGTGACCCGGCGGCGGCCACCGAGGAGATCTTGAGGCGGCGGGAGGACGGCGGCTTCTCCTACTTCGTTGTCGGCGCCAACGCCGCTGATGCGCTCGCTCCTGTCGTCGCCGAGCTGACCGGACATTGACCCGTCGTTGAATTGCGTCGTGACAAACCCGTTGACGAGTCCGACGGCGCGCCGCGCAACTCTCATGACGACTCAGCGCGCCGCCAGTTACCTGGCGTCATCCTCCCCGGCATCCGGAACGGGGCACCCCGCCCGAGCCGAGTCCGCGAGCCGGTCGGCAAGCGCGATGGTAAGGCCGCGGAGCTCATCCGGTCGCTCGATGACGAATGGCCGGTCGAGCGAGGCGAGCACTGGCGGCAGCCAGTCGAGCTGCTCCACCCGCAGTTCCGCGCGGAACCAGCGCTCCGTCTCCGCCTGGGTTCCCGCCGGGGGCGGCAGTTCCCGCAGGGTCGCGACGCTGGCGGGCAGCCGGGCGCGGATCTGCTCGGCCGTCGCCTGGATCCGCACGCTCACGCGATGCCGGTAAGGGGCCGTGGCGAGCCCCGACAGGACACGCTCGGCCGGGTCGGCGCCCGCGGGCGGTTCGAACGAGCCAGGCAGCGTCCTGGCGTCGGCGATGCGGTCGAGCCGGAAGGTCCGGTCCTCGCCGATCCCTGGATCGGCGCCCGTGACGTACCAGCGGCCTGAGTGAACGACCAGACCGTAGGGGTGCAAGACGCGTTCGCTGCGGCGGCCGTCGCCGGCGGTGTACCTGATCGAGACCGGCCTACGGTGGCGCGCCGCATCGGCGACGGTCAGCAGCACCGCGCTGTCGGCGGCGGCCTCCCCGGCGGCCGGGGCGGTAAAGGCGAGGGACCCGAGCAGGGCGTCGAGCCTGCTGGCCAGTCGTTGCGGCAGCACCCGGCGGATCTTGGCCGCCGCCGTCTCGCTCGCGGTACCTGTCCCGGCCGGCAACCCGGCCCGGCGCCCGACGGCCAGGCCGAGCAGCACGGCGAGCGCCTCGTCGTCGGTCAGCATCAGCGGGGGCAACCGGTAGCCGGGTCCAAGCCGGTACCCGCCGTAGCGGCCGCGCACCGACTCAACGGGCACGTCAAGGTCGATCAGGTGATCCACGTAGCGGCGCACGGTGCGCTCATCGACGCCGAGACGGCCGGCGAGTTCCGCCACCGTACGGACGCCGCCTGACTGCAGCAACTCAAGCAGCGCCATTACGCGAGCAGTCGGCCGGGCCATGCTCCAAAGTATCTCGCAAATACCGGGCGGATTATGTCCGGTATCAGTTCTAGCGTGGGACGCGCGACACCACGCAGACAGGGAGATCACCATGGAATTCGTCTCGATCCGCATCATCACCGGCGACGTCGCCCGCCTCGCCGACTTCTACGAGAAGGCCACGGGGGTACAGGCGAGCCGTCCCAGCGAGGACTTCGCCGAGCTCAGTACCGCGGGCGCGACTCTCGCGATCGGCAGCACCCGCACCGTCCCGCTGTTCGCGCCAGGCGCCGCCAGCCCGGCCGCCAACCACTCCGTCATCATCGAGTTCCTCGTCGACGACGTGGACCGCGTGCACCAGAACCTGGCCGGCCACGTGACGGACTTCGTCAACGAGCCGACCACGATGCCCTGGGGCAACCGGTCACTGTTGTTCCGCGACCCGGACGGCAACCTCGTCAACTTCTTCACACCGGTCACCCCGGCCGCCGTCGAGAAGTTCGCCCGCCGCTAGCCGCCGCAAGCCGCCGGCTGACTTCTGGCTGGACTGGCACTACCCTGACGCTCAGAATTTCGCCCGGCCCGGTCGGTTGCGCCGGCCGGGCGCGCGTCGGCGTTGTCTGTCTGGGGTGGGGATGAATTCACCGGGTGTGTTCGCGGATCTGGCCGCCCAGCGCGCGTGCTGGCATCCTGTCATGTTCGCCGATGAGGTCGCTGACCGCCCGGTGCACGCCGACCTGCTCGGTGAGCCGCTGGTCGTCTGGCGCGGCGCAGGCGGGGCGCCGCGGGTGATGTCCGATGCTGTGCGTGCACCGCGGCACCGCGCTGTCACTCGGCTGGGTTCAGGGCGACGAACTGGCTTGCGCCTACCACGGCTGGCGGTACGGGGCGGACGGCCGGTGCGTGGCGATCCCGCAAAAGGAGGATCCCGCGGCGGTCCCGGCCAAGGCCAGGGTCCAGGCATTCCGCGTGCAGGAGCGGTACGGGCTGATCTGGGTCGCGCTAGCAGAGCCCCGGTGGCCGCTGCCCGAGGTCCCTGAACTCGAAGCCGGCGACTGGACGGTCGTGCCGGCCGGGCCGTACCGGTGGCGCTGCGACGCGGCGCGGCAGGTGGAGAACTTCACCGACTTCGGGCACTTCCCCTGGGTCCACCCGGGGCTGCTCGGCGACCCGGAACGTCCGGTGGTTCCCCAGCACCAGGTGCACGCGGACGGCCACGTGCTGCGGTATGAGATCGTCCGTCCCGAGGCACCCAACAGCGACGACTTCCCGGTATTCGGCAATGAGCAGGCGGGCCCGCCGGAACGGCGCAGCCGTTATGAACTGCACCTGCCCTACACGATCGTGCTGCGGCTCGGCTGGGGCGGGCAGCGCGGCATGGTGTACTTCTTCGCCTCGCAGCCGGTAGCCGCGGACCGCTGCGCGGGCTACGTGGTCATCGGCCGCAACTACAACACCGACCAGCCGGACCAGGTGATCCGCGAATTCGAAGACACCATCTTCGGCCAGGACCAGGTCGTCGTCGAATCACAGCGACCAGAACGCGTGCCGTTCGACCTGGCGGCCGAGCTTCACCTGCGCTTCGACGCGGTCGCCGTCGCCTACCGCAAGGCCATGCGGGACCTCGGCCTGGCAGACAGCGGTCCGATCGGGATCTCCGCCGAGTAGCCAACTGGTGCCTGTGCCGGCGGCGGAGGGACCGCTGACCGTCGTAACGAACGCGTAGGTTAAGCCGGCACGAGGCCGCTGACGACCGTGGGCAGCCCCGTGGGCACGCCGCCGTCGATCAGGGAACCCAGGGCCCCCGTGTCCAGGTGCGCGCCGATCATCTCGGCGAGCACGTCGTAGCGGCGTTCCCGCACGGCGGCGAAGCTCACGTCGGGCGCGGGGCTGAAGTCCCGGCCGCAGCGGGCGGCCAGGTCACGCAGGAACGCGCGCCGGAACCCGTCGTTCTCGAAGATGCCGTGCCAGGTCGTGCCGCGGACCGGCCCGGCCGCGCACCCGTCGAGGAACGGCTCGCCGCCCTCGGTGGTGACGGTCCCGTGGTGGATCTCGTAGCCGGCGACGGGCTCGCCGAGCGCGGCCCCTGACGGCCGGCGCGAGGGTCTTGGCCGTGGTGAACCTGACGGCGGCGGGCAGCAGGCCGAGCCCGGGCACCGTGCCCGCGCGGCTTTCCACGTCATCGTCGATCGACCCGGCGAGCATCTGGTAGCCGCCGCAGATGCCGAGCACCGCGCCACCGCGCGCCGCCCGCGACGGCGATCGCCGCGGCGAGGCCGGCCTCGCGCAGCCAGCCGAGGTCGCTGACCGTGGCCCGCGTTCCCGGGAGGATCACCAGGTCGGCGCCCTCCAGCTGGGCGGGGGTGGTGGCGAGGTCGACGATGACGCCCGGCTCGGCGGCGAGCGGGTCGACGTCGGTCACGTTGGACATCCGGGGCAACCGGACGACCGCGATCCGCAGGCTGGCGGCCCCGTGCGGCGGCAGCGCGGCGCGCGGCCGTGAGTCCAGGTCGAGCGAGTCCTCGGCGTCAAGCCACAGGTCCTTGCGCCACGGGAGCACGCCGAACGTGGGCCGCCCCGTCATCGACTTCAGCATGCCGAGCCCCGGGGCGAGCAGCCGCTGGTCGCCGCGGAACTTGTTGACGACGAAGCCGGCGACGTGCCGCTGGTCGGCCGGCTCAAGCACCGCGAGGGTCCCGTACAGGGCCGCGAGCAGCCCGCCCCTGTCGATGTCGCCGACGACGATCACCGGCAGGCCGGCGGCCCTGGCCAGGCCCATGTTGGCGATGTCGCGCGGCCGCAGGTTGATCTCGGCCGGGCTGCCCGCGCCCTCGCAGATGACCACGTCGAACCGGCGGCGCAGGTCCGCGAGGCTCGCCGCGACCGCCTCCTCGAGCGCCGGCTTGAGCTCCTGGTAGTCGAGGGCGCCGGCCTCGGCGAACGGCTTGCCGAGCAGCACGACCTGGCTGCGGGTCTCGCTGCCCGGCTTGAGCAGCACCGGGTTCATCGCCGCCTCGGGTTCGACGCCGGCCGCCGCGGCCTGCATCGCCTGGGCCCGGCCGATCTCCGCCCCGTCGGCGGTGACGGCGGAGTTCAGCGCCATGTTCTGTGCCTTGAACGGCGCTACCCGCACGCCCTGCCTGGCCAGCCACCGGCACAGCCCCGCGACGAGGACGCTCTTGCCGGCGTCAGATGAGGTTCCCGCGACGAGAAGAGCGCCTTTCACCGGGCCAAGGCTAGCCCCGGCGGGCCCCTTGACGGACACCGGCACCCGCAAAGCGCGACCAAGACGATAGTGGACGTTTGGGCACACCGGGTGGTGCCCAAACGTCCATCGTCTTTGCCGGCCGCGCCCGCGACGGTATCCATGAAGGCGTGCTTGATGACTTGACGGCCCTCGGGCCGTTCTTCGCGGTCAATTCACACCCGCCTGGGGCCCCGCCCGTCCCGCCATGGCGGCCCGTCAATGAGCTGACCGGCCCGTCCCGGCGGCTCATGGAGCGCATCGCGTCGGTTCGGGAGGCCCTGGCCGCCCGGGGCGGGCGGCCCGCCGCCGAGGTCGAGCCCCGGGTCGCCGCCTCCGCCGTCCATCTCGGCCTGGTGGCGCGGCTGGTTTCGCCCGCGCTCGGCGCGGCCGTCCTCGGCCACCGCGTCGACCTGCGCCCGGGCGGCCTCTGGTGGCAGGACACGGCGGGCGGCCCGGTGCCGCTCTCGGTCCCGGCGCCGGCGGGCGGCACAGGGATCCCGGGGGAGTGGGACCGGCCGCTGCTCGACGAGGCGGTCGCCCCGGTCACGGCGGCGGTGGCGCGGCTGGTCCCGGTGTCCGGCCGCGTCCTGTGGGGGAACGTGGCCTCGGCGGCCAACGCGGCCGCCGCCCAGGTGGCCCGGCAGCGGCCAGACCTCGCAGGCGACGCGTGGCGGGCGGCCGGCCGCCTGCTCGCCAGCCCGTGGCTGCGCGACGAGCCGCACCCGCCAGGCCCGGCGTTCCGCCGGTCAAGCTGCTGCCTGTTCTACCGGCTCGCGCCGGGCGACCCGTCCGCGGTCTGCGGCGACTGCGTCCTCACCGGGCGCCAGGCAAACGATGAACGATTATCCAGAACGACTTCGTGCTCCGCCTGCCGCCACCGTTGCCTGCCGGGGCCTGGCGAGCGGAGCGTGCGGTGTCCTCACCCAGTGGATGTGCGTTTGGTGTCGTCATGCGCGCGCAACTCGCTCACGCTGGCCCTGGTCAGCTTCAGGTGGCTCATGATGGCCCACAAGATGATGCGGTTGCCGTGGACGACGATCAGGCGCTCGCGTCCGTCGTACCTGTCCCGCGCCATGCTGAGCGCCTGGTCAGCCCAGCGCATCAGCTCGACCGCGACCCAGACGTAGGAGCCGCTAACGTCGGGCTGAACAGGCTAGGTACGGCGTGCGCGAGGTGTCCTCCCACATCCGACTGATCTCGCGCTTGGCCAGGACGGTCTCGTTGATCCCGACCGCGCACGCGAGCGCGACCGTGGCGTCGGTGAGGTCGCAGCCCTTGGAAGGGTCGGAGACTTCCTCCCCGGAGCGGTAGGCGTACTGACCGTTTGGGCGCCGTTGATCACGTTCGCCCGGCGGAAGTTGAAGTTCCCGGACTTCTGGTTCACGTACGGCGCCTGCTCGAAGGACTCGGCGATGACCGTGACGCCGTTGTTGAAGAACCAGAACCGCGACGGGTCCTCCCTGGCGGTGGTGATGATCCCGTCGTTCACGTCGGTCCCGACCAGCGCGCCGCGGATGTTGCGGGAGAAAGGAGCTCACCGTGGTCCTGGTACCACTTGACGACCTCCTGGCCGACGCGGTCCGGTAGTAGGCCACGCATCCCGCCTCCTGGTAGCTTCCCCAGTTCCGCAGGTTCACCGACAGGTCGATCTGAGCCGCCCGCGTCGCGGTGAGCATCGCGCTACAGGCGTTCCTGGTTCAGGTAGACGTAGCTGGCGATCTTCGTCGAGTCGTTCATCTGCGCGCAGAAGTCCTCAAGCTCCCGCCTGGGCTCATCCGCGAGATCCCACGTCCCCGACGTGACCACGACGATCTCGATCTTGGTGCCGGTCTGGTAGAAGATGTCCTCGATCTCCGCGTGCCGGTCCTGGATCGGCCCCCCGAACCCCGCTCCAGTCTCCGTTCACCACGCGCCGGACACCGCCGACAAACTTCATCACGTCGCCCTGGCTGATCCCCGTGTTGGCAGCCTCGGTCCACTTGCTCTGGACGAACACCAGCGCCGCGCGTCGGCGGCGTACGCGACCCCGTCAATGCCGCCGTCCTTCGGGCGGTCCGTCACCGACGCGCTCGCCGTCGTGGGAGGCAGCCCGGTGCGCTCGGACAGCGCCAGCGCCGCAATCGCCCGCGAAAGACGGTGATGCTCCTGGCTGGCCCCGGCCTGATCCACGTGCGGCAGGTACGAGTCTTCCAGGTGCCGCTTGATCTGCCGGAGAAGCAGTTGACTCACACGGGTAAGCGCACGAGAACTGAGGGTATGCGACATACCGGGCGACATCGAGGCGATGACGGTCCGGAACGAAACGCGACGGCTTGATGGCCTCATCCTGGCACGAGGCCCCGGACAACGGTCTCCTGCGAGTCCGCAAACAGGGCCGCCCGCTTGGAGCAGCCAACGGGCTTCGATCGGCCCTACGAGAAACTCAGATCCGAGCATCGTACTAAACCAAACGCACATCCATCCCACGGGCGGATCGGAGCCTCAGCCCCGCGCCAGGGCGATCGCCGCGCACGCTACCGCGGCGGCGGCCGTGACCGCGCGGCTGAGCCGCGCGGCGCGCGCGATGTCGTCGGCGCGCGGCGCGCGGCCGTCCCCGCCGAGGACGGGCCGGTCCTCGACGTGAGAGCCGTAGTCGTTGCGCCCGCCGAGGCGCACGCCGAGCGCGCCGGCGAAGGCCGCCTCCGCCACCCCCGCGTTCGGGCTAGGGTGACGGCGGCCGTCCGCGCGGGCCACGGCCATGGCACCGCGCCCGCTGCCGCCCGCCACGGGCGCGACGACCGCCGCGAGCGCCGCGGTCAGCCTGGCGGGCAGGTAGTTGGCCAGGTCATCGGCGCGCGCGGACGCCCAGCCGAAGTTCTCGTACCGCGGGCTGTGGTGGCCGACCATCGCGTCGAGGGTGTTCACCGCCCGGTAGGCGAGCAGGCCGGGCAGCCCGGCGAGCGCGCCCCACAGCAGCGGCGCGACCACCGCGTCGGACGTGTTCTCCGCGACGGACTCCACCGTGGCCCTGGCGATCTCCGCCTCGTCGAGGGTGTCCGTGCGGCGGCCGACGAGGTGGGTGAGCTGCTCGCGGGCGGCCGGCAGGTCACCGCGCCGCAGGTGCGCGGCGACGGCCTCGGCCTCGGCGGGCAGCGAGCGCGAGCCGACGACCGTCCAGGTGCCGAGGGCCGTGGCGGTGATCAGCCACGGCGACGGCAGGCGGCGGGGCAGCAGGCCGAGCAGGGCCGGGGCGCCGATGAGCAGCGCGGCGTAGCCGGCGCCCGCGGCGCGGCCATCCTGCCACATCCGCCCCTCCAGCCTCCCCGCCGCGCCGCCGAACAGGGCCACCGGGTGGCCGCGCCGCGGATCGCCGGCGAGCTGGTCGAGCACGACGCCGGCCAGCAGCCCGAGGGCGGTGGCACGGCCGCGCCGGCGCCTGGCCAGCACGGGGGCGGCGGGAATGAGCTGGCACCCGGACAAGGATAGAGGTGGCATAGTTGCCGCGTGAGCGTTGACCTGTCCCATCACGGGGACGCGGACCTTGTCCCCGGCCTTGTCGACCTCGCGGTCAACGTCCGCTCCGGCGGGACGCCCGGCTGGCTGGCGGAGCGCATCCGCGGCACCGACCTCGCGGCCTACCCGGACCAGCGGGAGGCGGTCACCGCGGTGGCGGCCCGCCACGCCCGCGCGGCGGGCGAGGTGCTGCTCACCGCGGGTGCGGCCGAGGCCTTCGTGCTGCTCGCGCGGGTCCTGCGGCCGCGGCACGCGGTCGTCGTGCACCCGCAGTTCACCGAGCCAGAGGCGGCGCTGCTCGCGGCCGGGCACCAGGTCGACCGGGTGATCCTCCCGTTCCCCTTCGCCCTCGACCCCGGCCTCGTGCCGGGCGACGCGGACCTGGTCTTCGTCGGCAACCCGACCAACCCGACGTCCGTGGCGCACCCGCGCGACGCCCTGCTCGCGCTGCTGCGGCCGGGCAGGATCGTCGTGGTCGACGAGGCGTTCGCCGACTGCCTGCCGGGCGAGCGGGAGTCGCTGGCAGGGCACCACGACCTCACCGGGCTCGTCGTGATCCGCAGCCTGACCAAGACCTGGGGGCTCGCCGGGCTGCGGGTCGGCTACCTGCTGGCCGCGCCGGACACCGTCCGGCTGCTCGCGGCCGCGCAGCCGCTGTGGGCGGTGTCCACCCCGGCCCTGGCGGCCTGCGTGGCCACCGCGTCGCCGGCCGCGCTGCGCGAGGCGGGGGAGTGGGCCACCGGGCTCGCGGCCGAGCGCGCGCACCTGCTGCACCGCCTGGCCAGTGTCGCTGAGACCAGCGTCGCCGAGGCGACCGCTGGCGGTACCCGCGTCGTGCCGCACGCCGCGGCGTCGTTCGTGCTGGCGGACACGCGGGTCGCGGACATGCGCGCCCGGCTGCTCCGCCGGGGGTTCGCGGTCCGCCGCGGCGAGACGTTCCCCGGGCTCGGCCCCACGTGGATCCGCGTCGCGGTCAGGGACGCGGGGACCTCCGACCGGTTTGCCGCGGCGCTGGCGGACGCGCTCGGCCAGCAGTTCAATATCTGATCATCTGCTGAGCCTTGATCGCTTGCCACTGTTCCGCCGAGGACTCACGATGCAGAGCGAATCGCCGACTGCCCCGTGCTGTAGAGGATGACCATGACGAACCCGGGTTTCGCTCACGGCCAGCCAGACGACGCCGAAGGCCTCCAGGCACACGTCGCCGCCATCAGGTCCCAGGTCCGCCGGGACCTGCGTGCGACGTCGCTCCCCCTGCTCCTACTCGGTACCGCGACGGTCGTCGGCGAGCTACCTCAGGTACTGAACCAGGGGCGAAACGCCGGCGTGCTCGGCGGCGGTGACTGGTTCACCGGCCTGCTCCTCACTGCGGCTTTCGCCGTGCTGTGGTGGATGTACCGGCGCCGCGCGCTCCGCGACGGCGTCGGGCGCCCCGCAGGTTTCGGCGCGGCTACCGTGCTCGGGCTCATCCTGCTGTCCGTCGGACTGGTCCTGCTGGTATACGCGGGCCCGTTCATCCTCTTCGGCGCCGGCCTGCTGATGGTCGCGTCATGGCAGCGCAACGCGCTGCTGGCGTGGTGGGCCGTGCTTGCCGGGGGCCTCGGGGTGTTCGAAGGGTTCTTCGGCATCACCAACCGTATGCCCTTCTCGTTGTGGCGCGCCTGGGAGCATCCCGCGATCTACCTGGCTCTCGGGATCCTGACCGTCCTGGCCGGCCTCGCAGCTCGCCTTCGGGAGAACCGGGGGAAATGACCGGCCGGCCGGACGTCCCGGACACGCCGGAGCAGGCGGCTGGCAGCCACCCGGCCCTTGGTCTCGATGAGGTCGTGCACCAGCGGACCAGGCTCGGCATCCTCGCCGTCCTGGCCGAGGCCACTGAGGCGGACTTCACCTACTTGCGTAAGGTCCTCGACCTCACCGACGGGAACCTGGGCCGACACCTGGAGGTCCTCGAGGCCGCCGGGCTGATCACCATCAGCAAGGGCTACCACGGGCGGCGGCCAAGGACCTGGGCCACGGTCACCGCCGAAGGCCGCCGCGCTCTCCGCCGCGAACTCGCCAGCATGCAGGCGCTGATGCAGCGACTCGACTCCGTCATCAGCGCACACGGAGACTGAGCCAGGCCGCCCAGCCGACGGAGCCTGGCGCCGAGCGCTGCGCCAAGCGACGATCTCCGCCGGAGCTGGACGGCGACCGCGGCTGTCCTCGAGCGGATCCGCGTGAGGTCGCGCTGGCCGGCGGTACCGGAATCTCCATTCCGGTACCGCTATGCTGGTGCGGATTAGAGATCCGTTTTGACGGGGAGGGTCCCGACATGGAAGGTGCGCGCCGACCGCACTATCAGGTGACGTTCGGGGTGCTCGCGATCGGCATCGGCGCGTTCGCGCTGCTGCAGTCGCTGGTGATCCCGGTGCTGAGCACGGTGCAGGTGGAACTGCACACCTCGCAGAGCGCCGTGACGTGGGTGCTGACGGCCTACCTGCTGTCGGCCTCGGTCATGACCCCGATCCTGGGGCGGGTCGGTGACATGTTCGGCAAGAAGTGGGTCTTCGTGGCCGCGCTGGCCGCCCTCGCGGTCGGATCGGTGCTGGCGGCCGTGGCCCCCAACCTCGCGGTGATGATCGTGGCCCGGGTGATCCAGGGGCTCGGGGGCGGGACGCTGCCGCTGGGGTTCGGGATCATCCGCGACGAGTTCCCCAGGGAAAAGGTGCCAGGCGCCGTCGGCATCCTCGCGGCGCTGACCGCGGTCGGCGGCAGCCTGGGAATCGTGCTGGCCGGCCCGATCGTGAACGCGCTCAACTGGCACTGGCTGTTCTGGCTGCCGGGCATCGCGACGGTCATCGCGGCGATCGGCGCGGTGCTGTTCGTCCCCCAGTCCCCGGCGCGCACCCGGGGCACGATCAGCTGGCTGCCCGCGGTGCTGCTGTCCGGCTGGCTGGTGGCGCTGCTGGTGCCGCTGAGCGAGGCGTCGGACTGGGGCTGGGGCTCGCCGGCGGTCCTCGGGCTGTTCGCGGCGGCGGTGCTGCTCGCCGCCGCCTGGGTCTGGTCCGAGCTGCGGGCGGCCACCCCGCTGATCGACATGAAGATGATGCGCCGCCCCGGGGTCTGGACGAACAACCTGGTCGCGCTGCTCATCGGCGTGGGGCTGTACGCGATGTTCGCGTTCCTGCCCGAGTTCGTGCAGACCCCTTCCTCCGCCGGGTACGGCTTCGGCGCCAGCATCACCCGTTCGGGCCTGATGCTGCTGCCCTCGGGAGTCACCATGTTCGTGACCGGCCTGTTCGTCGGGACCCTGACCCGGCGCTTCGGCGGCAAGGTCCTGGTGGTCGCGGGCTGCGTCGTCGGGTGCGTGGCGATGGCGATGTTCGCCTTCGCCCACTCCCAGCAGTGGGAGATCTACGTCGCCACCGGCGTCTTGGGCATCGGCTTCGGGCTGGCCTTCTCGGCGATGTCGGCGAACGTCGTGGCCGCGGTGCCGGCCGAGGAGACCGGCGTGGCGACCGGCATGAACGCCAATATCCGCACGATCGGCGGCAGCATCGGCGCGGCCGTGATGGCCAGCATCGTCACCGCCAAGCTGGAGCCGTCCGGCCTGCCCACGGGGTCCGGCTACACGACTGGGTTCGGGGTCATGGCCGGCGTCCTGGTGGTGGCCGCGCTGGCCGGGCTGCTGATCCCGTCGCAGCGGCGGCCCGACGGCGCAGCTCCCGAGGGGGCGGCCGGTGAGGCGGCGGCCGTGGGCACGCTAGCGATGTCCGGGGACGCGCTGACCGGAGAGGCAGCGGCCGGGGAAACGGTAGCGAGCGAACTGGGCGAATGAAGGGCTGTTCCCCGAGATCCACCTGGCCGGCCTGCGCGCGGCGGGCACCGTCACCGCCGCCCCTGCGCTGCCGGCCGGGCAGCTGCCGCCCGGCCACCCGGCGGCTCTACAGGTAGTTCTCCAGGTCGGCCTTGATGTCGGCGGGCGGCACCGGCGGCTCGTAGCGCTTGATGACCGTGCCGTCGCGGCCGACAAGGAACTTGGTGAAGTTCCACTTGACCTCGTCCGTGCCGTCCGCGCCGGGCCGGATCCGCGAGATGGCCTGGTAGAAGCCGCCGTACGCGGGGCCGAAGTCGCCGGGTGCCGCTGCCCGCAGGTACTGGTAGAGCGGATCGGCGCCTGGCCCGTTGACCTCGATCTTGCTGAACACAGGGAACGTGACGTCATAGGTGGTCTTGCAGAAGTCCTGGATCTCCTCGTCGGTCCCGGGCTCCTGCCCGTTGAACTGGTTGCACGGGAAGCCGAGGATCTCCAGGCCGCGGTCCTTGTCGTCGCGGTAGAGCGACTCAAGGCCCTCATACTGCGGCGTCAGGCCGCACTTGCTTGCCACGTTAACGATGAGCAGCACCTTGCCCGCGTAGTCACGCAGGGGAACCTCGCTGCCTGCTTGGCCGGTCGCGGTGAAGTCGTACGTGCTTGTCATGCGCGCTCCTCGCTGGTCAATCCCGGACCCCAGGCCGGCGGTTATTTAGTTGAACTTTAACAAATAAATCGCGCGCCGCCCGTGCATCAGGTGCCGCCGATGCCCTATTCCAGGATGGGCCGCCCCTGGATGCC
>CAVXAB010000040.1:0-35331 GCA_963759545.1 uncultured Actinomycetota bacterium | reverse complement strand
GGTGCGTGTCGTTTGCTGCCAGGGCCGTCCTGGCAGCCGTGAGCGCCTGCTCGACCAACTCACTGGCGTGAGTGAAGCTGGTAAGCGAGATGTACTGCGGATTGACGGCGGGCAGGACGATCATTTCGGCCGCTGTGGCGTAGCGCGCCAGGTCGGCTTGCAGGCGGGCACCGAAAAGCTGGGTGAGCGCGTTCACCGCCGCGTCGGCTGCGCCGCGGGGTGGGCGGGGCAGGGCGCGGATGCCCGGGTCTTCTGTGGGCAGTACGTAAATACGCTCGGCCCCAAGCTCGATCGCGTGCGAGATCGGTGTGTTGTTGGATACGCCGCCGTCGGCGAGCAGCCGACGACCCAGGCGGACGGGCGGCAGCAATCCGGGAATGGCGGCGGCGCCGAGGACGGCCTCGGTTGTCGGGCCTTCTGACAGCCGCACCTCCTGTCCGGACAGCAAGTCGTAGGCGATGAGGTGCAGCGGGATGCTGGCTTCCTCCAGGCGCGCGATCTTCAGGTGCCGCGTGACGAGCCGGCGGAGCCCGTGATCGGAGATCAGGTGATCGCGACGGCCCGCTAGGCCGGACAGGAGCGTCGCCGGACGGAGCGGGAAGACGTCCTTGCGGCGCAGTCCGCACCACACGGCTCCCAGTTCCCTGGCGGTGGCCACCGTCTGTGGCCGGGAGGCGACGTACGCGGCGTTCAGGGCACCCACGGAGGTGCCGACCAGCAGGTCAGGCCTGATGCCCCGCTCATACAGGGCGTTCAGCATTCCGGCTTGCATCGCGCCCAGGGCCGCGCCGCCGGCGAACACGAACGCGGTGCGCGGTGCGCTCCGCCAGAGACCTGCGGACGGTAAGGATCCCGCGGGGCTCGTTCATGGGTCTGCTCCGGTTCGTTGTGGTGCGCGACGGCTTTCATCTCCGCATTCCACGATGCCGCCCGGTAGTCCCGGGAACGATGGCGCACTCCCCCCAATCCGGGGTGTAGCTGCCTACACCCTCACGGCGAACTGGCTACACCATCGGTTCGGGAGGCCGCTCCCTCGTGGCGGCACGCGTATGGCGGCATCGTGGATTTTTTTTTTTTTAACTAGACGATGGGCGGTGCCGCGCGGCAGGCTGGACCCACCATGGCCGATCGCAATGCACTCACTGAGCCCGATCTTGTCGGGCTGGACTGGGGAACTTCGTCCTGCAGGGCTTACCTGCTCGGCCGGGAGGGCTTGATACTCGCCGACGCCGCGGCGCCATCCGGTCTCATGGCGGTCAACGCGGGCCACCCGGCTGACCCGGCAGCGTTTGATCACGTCTTCGAGGAGCTTTGCGGCGGCTGGCTGAACCACTGGCCGGATCTGCCGGTTATCGCGTGCGGGATGGCTGGCTCCAGGCAGGGCTGGGTCGAGGCGCCGTACCGGGTGCTTCCGGCTGATCTGGCTGACCCGGCGCTGGCCTGTGCTCGGGTGCGGTCGCGGCGGGGTACCGAGGTCTACGTGATACCCGGCCTGGCTGACCCGCAAGGGCTACGCGGAGTAATGAGAGGCGAGGAGACCCAGCTACTCGGCGCGGATCTCGGCGACGGTGACCACGAAGTCGTGCTGCCAGGCACGCACTCCAAGTGGGCCCGCCTCCAAGGCACGGTTGTTACCGCCTTCACCACCTTCATGACCGGCGAGTTGTATGCGCTGCTGACTCGCCACTCGATCCTCGCGACGCTGATGCGCCCCGCGCCGCAGCCACGCTGGGCTGCTTTTGACCGCGGCGTCGACGTCGCCGCCGAGGCGGTCGCGGGCACCGGCTTGCTCGGTGTCCTCTTCTCGGCCCGGACGCTGCCGCTGACTGGTGCCATGGACGAGACTGATGTCGCCGACTACCTGTCCGGGCTCGTGATCGGCACTGAGCTGGCCAGCGCCCGCAGGTCCTGGATGCTCGGCCAAGCCGACCAGCTGTGCAGCGTGGCCGACCCGGAGCTGTCCGCCCGCTACGCGCGGGCCGCGATCCGCCTGGGGTGGCACGCGGTGCACGCCGTTGAAAACGCCGCCGCGCGCGGGCTGTGGCGCACGGCTCACGCCATCGGCCTAGTCGACGCCCCGCCGAGAAAGACCTTTCCTGGAGTGAACGCATAACGACGGAGCTCACTCATGAAGATTGCCCGGCTTACCACCTACACCGTCCCGCCCCGCTGGCTCTTCCTCAAGGTCGACACCGATGAGGGCATCACCGGCTGGGGCGAGCCGGAGCTCGAAGGCCGCGCCGCCACGGTCGCGGCCGCCGTGGACGAACTGTCTGACTACCTGATCGGGAAGGACCCACTGCGGATCGAAGACCACTGGCAGGTCATGCGGCGGGCCGGCTTCTACCGGGGCGGCCCGATCCTGATGAGCGCCATCGCCGGCATCGACCAGGCGCTGTGGGACATCAAGGGGAAATGGCACGGAGCCTCCGTGGCCGAGCTCATGGGCGGCACCGTGCGCGACCGGATCCGCGTGTACACGTGGATCGGCGGCGACCGTCCCGCCGAGATCGCCGCCGCCGCCACGGCCGCCGCCGGGCGCGGCTTCACGGCGGTGAAGATGAACGCGACGGCCGAGCTGCAGATCGTCGACACCTGGCCGAAGATCGCGGCCGTCATCGAGAACATCGCCGCCGCCCGCTCAGCCGTCGGGCCTGGCATCGACATCGCCGTGGATTTCCACGGCCGGGTCCACAAGCCCATGGCCAAGGTGCTACTGAAAGAGCTTGAGCCGTTCAAGCTCATGTTCATCGAGGAACCGGTGCGGTCTGAGGAAATCGACGCCTTCTTGCCGCAGCTGGCCGCGACGGCCATCCCGATCGCCCTGGGCGAGCGGCTCTATTCCCGCTGGGACTTCAAGTCGATCCTCGCCTCGGGCGCCGTTGACATCATCCAGCCGGATCCGTCCCATGCCGGCGGGATCACGGAAACACGCAAGATCGCTACCATGGCGGAGGCCTATGACGTGGCCGTGGCCCTGCACTGCCCCCTTGGTCCCCTCGCGCTGGCTGCCTGCCTGCAGCTCGACGCGTGCACCTATAACGCCTTCATCCAGGAGCAGAGCCTGAACATCCACTACAACGTCGCCAACGACTTGCTCGATTACGTCACCGACCCCGGCAAGTTCCGGTACGAAGACGGCTTCGTCTCCATCCCCGCTGGCCCAGGTCTCGGGATCGACATCAACGAGGAGTACGTCATCGAGCGCGCCAGCCAGGGGCACCGGTGGCGCCCTCCCGTCTGGCGTCATCCGGACGGCTCCGTTGCCGAGTGGTGACGGCCGGCTCGCCGGCAAGACCGCGCTCGTCGCAGGTGCCGCCGCCGGCATCGGGCACGCCACGGCCGAGCGGCTCGCCGCCGAGGGCGCCGGCCTGGTCCTGCTCGACGTGGCCGACGAAATAAGCGCCGTCGCCGCCCGGTTGCGCGCCGCAGGCGTAGCCGCCTTCGGGGTACAGGGTGACGTATCCGACGAGGATGCCTGGCAGCGGGCCGCGGGACTCGCCCGCTCCGAGTTGGGCGGCGTTGACATCCTGGTCAGCAACGCCTTCGCCAACAACCACCTGCCAGCGCATCAGCTGAGCCGGGGCGACTGGGACACAATGCTGGCCGTCAACCTCACCGGCACGTTCCTCGGTGTCCGGGCATGCATCGACGACCTCATCGAGCGCCAGGGCGCGGTAGTGATCACTTCGTCCGTGCACGCGCTGATCGGGCTGCCGGGAAATCCTGCTTACGCGGCCGCGAAGGGAGGGCTGACCGCGCTGGCGCGGCAGCTCGCCGCGGAATACGGGCCCGCGGTCCGGGTCAACGCCGTCCTGCCGGGACCGATCCTGACGCGCGTATGGGACAGCACGAGCGAAGAGGACCGGCAGCGCACTATCGAGCAGACGACGGCCAAGCGATTCGGCACGCCCGCTGAGGTCGCCGCGGCCATCGCGTTCCTGGCGTCGCCAGACGCCTCCTACATCACCGGAGCATCACTGACCGTCGACGGCGGCTGGAGCATCTTCAAGACCTCGACCTGACGGCGTACTCGAGGAACACACCTCGGCTCTGAGCAGCGCTCACCGCCGCACGGTGCCTAGGAACGCACGGGCCGGGATGACAGCCGCTACGGGCCGTTCAGGTAGGCCAGGACTGCCAGTACCCTGCGGTGCCCGCTGTCGGTGGGTGGCAGTCCCAGCTTGAGGAAAACGTTGCCGATGTGCTTGCTGACCGCCCGCTCGGTGATGACGAGGGTGTCGGCGATGGTGACGTTGTCGCGGCCCTCGGCCATCAGCTTGAGTACCTCGCGCTCGCGCGGGGTAAGCGTGTCAAGCGGCGTGTGATGGCGGCGGGTGAGCAGCTCGGTCACCACCTCCGGGTCAAGCGCGGTGCCGCCGGCCGCGACCCGGTCAAGCGCGTCAAGGAACTCCTCCACCCGCCCGACCCGGTCCTTGAGGAGGTAGCCGACCCCGCTCGCACCGCCGCCAAGCAGCTCGGCGGCGTACGACTCCTCGACGTACTGGGATAGCACCAGCACGGGCAGCCCGGGGATCTGCGTGCGCGCCGCCAGCGCCGCGCGCAGTCCCTCGTCACGGAAGCCCGGTGGCATGCGTACATCGAGCACAGCGATGTCCGGGCGGTGGGTGAGCAACGCGGGCAGAATCTCCGGCTCCGCGCTGGCCACGGCCACGACCTCGTGGCCCGCAGTGGTGAGCAGCAAGACCATTCCCTCCCGCAGCAGGGCGTTGTCCTCGGCGATCACCACACGCATGGCAGCTCCGTTTCGATTACGGTCGGACCACCGGGAGGACTGGTCACGGCGAAGGTCCCGTCGAGTGCGGCGACCCGGCGGCGCATGCCGGACAGCCCGGATCCGCCCGCATCGTTCCCGCCAATCTCGGCTCCGCCCCTGCCCTCGTCCCGCACGACCACACACAAGCTTTTAGGTGTGCGGGTGAGCCGGACCTCGGCCCGGTCCGATCCGCTGTGCTTGGCCGCGTTGGTCAGCGCCTCGGCCACGACGAAGTACGCGGCGGCCTCCACCGCCACCGGAGCGCGCGGCCCGTCGTCCAGGTCATCTGCCCACACGGTGACGTCGAGCCCGCTGCTGGCCGCCAGCGCCCTGACGGCTCCCGCTAGTCCGCGGTCGGTGAGGATCGGCGGATGGATGCCCCGCACGACATGCCTCAGCTCGGCCAGCGCCTCTTCCGCCTGGTCCTGGGCTTCGTCGAGGAGCTTCCGCACGCTCGCCGGGTCACTATCGTAGGCGCGTTTGGCCAGGCCGATCCGCATGGACAGCGCGACGAGCCGGGCCTGTGCGCCGTCGTGCAGGTCCCGCTCGATACGGCGCAGCTCGGCGCTGTGCGCGGCGATCGCCCCCGCCCTGGTCTGCGTCAGCTGCGCGACGCGCTCGGCGAGCCGCGACCTCGGCGACGGCCTGAGCAGGACGGCCGACCAGGCGGCGTCGAGGTCCGCGAGCCGGCTGATCAGCGGCAGGACGACCGGCCGGCGGCCAAGCAGCCCGCACCATACGCCGTCAACGATCAGGCCGGCTGGCCACAGCGGCAGCGCCAGGCACCCGAGGGCGCCGTAAACGTAGTAGGCGAGCATCCACCGCAGGTCGACGTAGGTGGCGGGGTCACGGACCGATGTACGCAGGCGCTCCTTGAACGAGCCCGTGATCGGCAGGTAGGCCTCGGGGATCTCCCGGCCCGTCCACGCGGCCACCATGCTCCGTTTCGCCCCGGCCATCCGGCGGATCAGCAGGATCGTCTCAGGCAGCAGCGCGGCACCGACCACCGCGACGGTGACGATGGCGGTGATCAGCAGGACGGTGACGAAGGCGTACGAGAGGCACGCCAGCGCAACACCCACGGCCAGGTGAACCGTGGCCCGTGCCGCCTGGCGCAATGTCTCCCGCATAGTGATCAGGCTAAGCCCACTGGCACGCTCGCGCGGGAGAGCGGGCTCCCCGCTGAGGGGTGGAGCCCGCTACACCCCCGTCAGCATCATGCCGTCCTCACTTCCGCACAGTGAGGTTGATCATATAACCTATTGTGCTATCTGGTACAAGGTCGGCGATAGGAGACGCGCGTGGGGGATGACCAGGTCCGCGACGAAGACGACCACGACCTGCTGACGTTCGCCGAGTCCGGCATCCGGCTGCGCGAAGAGATCTCGCTGGCGGAGGCGGAGCTGCGGGAGAGCCACACCGCGGAGCGGCGGGCCGCCCTGCAGGCCCGGCTGAACGCGCTGACCGACGC
Source organism: uncultured Actinomycetota bacterium (assembly GCA_963759545.1). Taxonomy (GTDB): domain Bacteria; phylum Actinomycetota; class Actinomycetes; order Streptosporangiales; family Streptosporangiaceae; genus Trebonia. The sequence continues at coordinate 29,083 of CAVXAB010000040.1, read as the reverse complement.
GCTCGCCCGCAACACCAGGCAGGCGGACGCGAACCCGGGAGAGAAGGGTTTCCTGGATTACGCACCCCCGCGCCCGGGGATGCCCCGTGCTGACACGGAGGGCTGAAGAATGACCGAGCCCACGCGGCAGCGGCGTGGCCGCGCCATCGCCATGACGCCGGCGGAGGTCGATGAGTTCCTGGCGACCGAGCGGACCTGCCGGGTGGCGACCGCGAGCCGGGACGGCCGGCCGCACGTGGCACCGCTGTGGTTCGTCTGGGACGGCACCTCGCTGTGGCTGAACTCCGTCGTGCGCAGCCAGCGCTGGACCGACCTGGCGCGCGATCCCCGTATCGCGGTCGTCGTCGACGCGGGAGTCGAGTACAGCGAGCTGCGCGGCGTGGAGCTGTCCGGCGCGGTGGCGCCGGTCGGCGACGTCCCGCGCACCGCCGCGCCAGATCCCGACCTCGCCACCCCGGAGCGGCTTTTCGCCCGCAAGTACATGGGCGGCGCCGAGTACGTGCCCGACGGCCGCCACGCGTGGCTCCGGCTGACCCCGGACAAGCTGGTCAGCTGGGACTTCCGCAAGCTCGCCGGCCTGTCCAGGTAGCTGCGGCGCGGCCGCCGGACGGCGCCCGGTCAACCGCGACGGGCTTACACCTCGCTCTGAGTTCGAATATCAGTACGAATCGGTTCGACGAGTTCGTTCGTTGCGGATCAGTAACTAAGTTAACTCAATATTGACTTTTTAAGGCTCTTGCATTAAAAGTTCATCTACGAGTTCAGTTAAATAAGCTGCCTATTTGGCAAACAGAAGCACACAAGCCAGGACGAAGCTCACCGCGAGCGGCCAGGCCGCCCGCCCTACCTCGCGAGGCAGGAAATGATCTCAACCAAGCACCGCAGCGGCGCCGGGCGAGCACTCCGTCTGGGCGCGCCTGCTTTCCTCGCCGCGGCGACACTGATCGGCGCGGTCGCATGTAGCAGCAGTTCGAGCACGGCGAACACAAGCGGCAGCAGCCCGGCGGGCACTAGCTCGAGCAGCAGCGGCACCGGCACCACGGTCTCGGCGGCGGGCCTGTCGGCCTACCTTCCCGGCAAGAAGGCGACCGGAACCCCGGTCAAGGTCGGCCTGATCAACAACGAGGGCAGCTCGCCCCAGTCGGAGCCCTCGGTGGGCGACGCCGCCGAGGCGGCGGCTGACTACGCCAACGCCGAGCTCGGCGGGATCGGCGGCCACACCATAGAGGTCACCCGCTGCGGCGAGAACGAGGACACCGCCTCCGCCACCGCCTGCGCCAACCAGATGGTCCAGGACAACGTCGCGGTGGTGGTGATCGGCTCGACCAGCATGGGCGCGGTCATGGTGCCGATCATCGCCAAGGCGGGCATCCCGTACGTGTCGGTGACCGGCTCCGCCTCCCAGGAGCTGACCACGCCGGGCACGTTCATGTGGTCGGGCGGGTACGAGGCGACGCTTACCGGATTCGCGAAGTACGCCGCGCAGCACGGCTACAAGAAGGTGACCGCGTTCGTGGTCAACGTCCCGTCCGCGATCGCCGGCGCACAGCAGCTCGGCGTGCCCGTGTTCAAGTCGCAGGGCGTCGGCCTCACCATCGAGGGGGTCCCGTCGGGCGTTCCTGACGCGACGTCCCAGGTCACCGCGGGCCTGTCGGGCAATCCGGGTGCGGCCCTCATCATCGCCGACGAAGGGACCTGCACCTCGGTCCTCAAGGCGCTGAACGTGGTCAACCCGAGCCTGCCCGCCATGGGGATCACCTCGTGCCTGACCACCTCGGCCACCCAGGCGCTCGGCAACGCGATGAACGGCGTGAAGATATTCGGCGCCTCCGCCCCCCAGGCCAATGACGGCGAGGCGAAGCTCTACCAGTACGTGATGGCCAAGTGGGCGCAGAAGGCGAACCCCACCGGCTACACGGTGACCGGTTACCAGTCGATGCTCGGCCTGGTCCGGGCGACCGCGGGGCTGGCCGGCGCGGCCACCCCGGCGTCGATCACCGCCGCCATCAAGGCGGCCAAGGACGTGCCGCTGCCTGCCGCGGCCGGGCTCTCGTTCAGCTGCAACGGGAAGGCGCTGCCGACCCTGCCGTCGGTGTGTTCCCTCGGCGAGGTGGTGGTGACCGTGCAGAACGGCGTCGGCACCGACCCGCAGGTCATCCAGTAGGCATCGCGCCTGACGTAGCCCTGACGTAGAAAGGCGGCCGCGCCGGCATGGGCACTTTCGTACTGTTCCTGATCCTGGGTCTCGGCAGCGGTGCCGTGTACGCGGCCCTGGGACTCGGCCTGGTGGTCACCTACCGGAGTTCCGGTGTCGTCAACCTGGCCACCGGCGCGATCGCCCTCTACATCGCCTACACCTACGCGTTCCTGCGGCAGGGGAAGCTGGTCAACCCGATCCCTGGGCTCAACCCGACCCCGAGCATCGGGACCGGCCCGCTGGGCTTCTGGCCCGCCTTCGCGCTCTCACTGGTGATCGCGGGCGTGCTCGGCGCGCTGCTCTACGTGCTGATCTTCCGCCCGCTGCGGGCCGCGCCCGCGGCGGCTAAGGCGGTGGCCTCGGTCGGGGTCATGGTCGTGATACAGGCCCTGCTCGCGACCGGGGTCGGCTCGGCGGTGGTCTCGGTCACCCCGATCTTCCCGTATCACGTGTACGAGATACTCGGCAGCCGGGTGCCCGGCGACCGGCTCTGGTTCACCGCGGTCATCATCGTCATCGCGGTCGCGCTGACCCTCTGGTTCCGGTTCACCCGCTTCGGCCTGGCCACCAGGGCGGCCGCCGAGTCCGAGAAGGGCGCCTTCGTCACCGGCCTGTCGCCGCAGCGCATCGCCCTGGTGAACTGGGCGCTGAGCACCATGATCGCCGGGGTCGGCGGGGTGCTGATCGCCCCCATCGTGCCGCTCATCCCGGACGCGTACGCGCTGTTCATCGTCGCGGCGCTGGCGGCCGCGCTGGTCGGCAACTTCACCAAGATCGGCGTGACCGTGGCCGCCGCGCTGGTCATCGGCATGCTCCAGTCCGAGGCGACCTACCTGCAGGGCAAGAGCTGGGCCCCGCAGTCGGGGCTGACCGACCTGGTCCCGCTCATCGTCATCCTGGTTTTCCTGGTGCTGCGCGGGCAGGAACTGCCGGCCCGCGGGGCGATCATCCAGCGGACGCTCGGCCTCGCGCCGCGGCCGCGCGGCTACCTGGTGCCCGCCGTGGTCATCGCGGTGGCCGGCTTCGTCTCGCTGGCGGTCACCCACAACTCGATGCGGGGAGCGATCATCACCACGCTGGTGATGGCGGTCATCGCGCTGTCCCAGGTGGTGGTCACCGGGTACAGCGGCCAGATCTCCTTCGCGCAGCTGACCATCGCGGGCGTCGGCGCCTTCTCCCTCACCCGCATCCAGTTCCAGCTGCACGTGCCGTTCCCGTTCGCCCCGCTGCTGGCCGCGGTCTTCGCGATGATCGTCGGCGTGGTGGTGGGACTGCCCGCGCTGCGGATCCGCGGGCTGCCGGTCGCGGTGGTGACCCTGGCGCTGGCCGCCGTGCTGCAGAACCTGTGGTTCAACAACCCCCAGCTCAACGGCGGCCTCGGCGGCGCCCCCGTCCAGGACCCGTCGATCTTCGGTGTCGACCTGGGCGTCGGCTCCGGTCACGGCTACCCGCACCTGTCGTTCGGCGTGCTCTGCCTGATCGTGCTGCTGCTGACCGCGGGCGCGGTGGCGCTGCTACGGCGGAGCCGGCTGGGGGCGGCGATGCTGGCGGTGCGGGCCAACGAGCGGGCGGCCGCCGCCTCGGGCATCTCGGTCTCCCGGATCAAGCTGGCCGCCTTCGCCATCGGCGGCTTCCTGGCCGGGCTCGGCGGGGCCATGCTCGCCTACCAGCAGACCGCCGCCGACGTTAGCTCCTATACCGCGGTGGGCGGCCTGGCCTTCTTCACGACCGCCTACCTGGCCGGGGTGACCTCGGTCGGCGGCGGGATCAACGCCGGCATCATCGCGGCCGGCGGCATCGTCTACACGCTGGTCAACAAAGGCGTGCCGCTGTGGATCTACATCCTGCTCATCGGCCTGCTGCTGGTCGGCCTGGTGCAGCTGGCCTGGCCCAAGCTCGTTCGCCCGGCGCTGGCGGTGGTCGCGCTGGCCGCGGTGGCGGCCGCCATCTTCCACCACGGCGGGATCCAGCTGGGCGAGTACTACGACGCCATCAGCGGGGTCCTGCTCATCCTCACCGTCATCCTCAACCCCGAGGGCATCGTCGGGCCGCTGCAGACCCAGCTCGCGGTCCTGCGGGAGAAGCTCCGCGCGCGCCGCTCCCCGGCGCCGGCCGTCGCGCCCGGCGAATCCGCCGCGGCTGAGCAGACCGCCGCTGCCGAGGGGCTTGCCGTGGCCGACGGGCTTGGCCCGGCCGGCGGGCTGGCGGCGGCGGCCGGCTGGCCCGGCGCGGCCAGCCGGACGGGCCGCCGGCCCGCTGCTGACGGTTTCCGGCGTGGGCGTGCGCTACGGCGGCGTGGTCGCGAACGAGGACGTGAGCTTCGAGGTCTTCCCCGGCGAGATCGTCGGCCTGATCGGCCCGAACGGGGCGGGGAAGACCACCCTGCTCGACGCGATCAGCGGGTACGCGCGCGCCACCGGCTCGGTCGAGCTGGACGGCCGCAAGCTGGACGGGCTCAAGCCGTACCGGCGCAGCCGGGACGGGATGGGCCGGACGTTCCAGGGCATCGAGCTCTACGACGACCTCAGCGTCCGGGAGAACGTCGAGGTCGGCACGATGGCGGCGCGCTCCGCCCGCGCGGACAGGGAATCGCCGGCCGCCGGCATCGACGCGTACTTCGAGATCCTTGACCTGCAGGCCGTCGCCGACGAGCCGGTGCGGCAGCTTTCCGTCGGCCAGCGCCAGCTCGTCTCCGTCGCCCGCGCGCTTGCTGGCCGCCCGGCGATCGTCTTGCTCGACGAGCCGGCCGCCGGGCTCGACGTCACCGAGAGCCGCTGGCTGGCCGGGCGGCTGCGGGCGATCCGCGACGCGGGGACCACCATCGTCATGGTCGACCACGACATGGGCCTCGTCCTCGACGTGTGCGACCGGATAGTCGTGCTGAACCTCGGCAAGGTCGTCGCCGTCGGCCCGCCAGCGGAGATCGAGCGCAACGACGAGGTCAAACGCGCCTACCTTGGCACGACGCACGCGGACGTGGAGGCGGCGTCGTGACGCGCCACGGACGCCCCGTCCCCGACAACGCGGAGGTGGCCCGATGAGCGCCGTACTCACCTGCAGCGGCCTGGACGCCGGCTACGTGCCCGGCCTGCCCGTGCTCCGCAACGTGGACATCAGCCTTGAAGGCGGCAAGGTGCTGGCCCTGCTCGGCCCGAACGGCGCGGGCAAGACCACCCTGCTGCTCACGATCGCCGGGCTGCAGCCGCCGCTGGCCGGCCACATCGGGCTCGGCGGCGCCCCGGTGCGACCCGGTTCGCCCCGCGCCGCGGTCAAGGCCGGCCTGGTGCTCGTGCCGGACGACCGCTCGCTGTTCAAGGGCCTGACCGTCGCGGAGAACCTGAAGCTGGCGTCGCGGCGCGGCGGCACCACGATCGAGATGATCTTCGATTACTTCCCTGACCTCAAGCGCAGGGGTAAGGTCGCCGCAGGCAACCTGTCCGGTGGCGAGCAGCAGATGCTGGCCATCGGGCGGGCGCTGATGCAGGACCCCAAGGTGCTGCTCGTCGACGAGCTGAGCATGGGCCTGGCCCCGGTGATCGTCGAGTCGCTGCTCCCGGTCATCCGCCGCGTGGTCGACGAGACGGGCGCCGCGTGCGTCATGGTCGAGCAGCACGTCATGCTCGCGCTGGAGATCGCCGATACCGCGATGGTCCTCGCCCACGGCGACATCGCCCTGCGGGGAGACGCCAAGGAACTCGCCGCCGACGAGGCACGCATCGAGCGCGCCTACCTCGGCCGCTCATCGGAGGCGTGAACGGCGACGGCACCCGCGGTCAGGCGAACGCGTCGTTTCCAATACAGTCGTTCCGGAATCAATGGACTAGAGTTGAGCCCGCCATGACTGATGCCAGCCTCACCCTCGGCCCCGCGGATCTCGCTCCCCGAGCGCGGATCCGTGAGGCGGCGTTGCGCCTCTATGCGGAGCACGGCCTGCGGGCGACCTCGATACGGATGGTCGCAGAGGAAGCCGGCATGTCCCCTGGCGCGGTGATGCACCACTTCAAGTCCAAGGACGAACTGGCCGAGGCGGTCCAGCACGCCGTCATCGCCAAGATCCGCCAGGTCGTCAGCGAGGTGGGGCTCGAAGACCTCCCGCACGTGGCTGCCCGTAAGCGCAGGCAGGCCTTCGACCAGCTGGTCACGGAAAACCCGTCGATCGCCGGGTACCTCAGGCGGGTCATCCTGGAGGGCGGGCCCGCCGGGGTGGCGCTGTTCGCCGAGGGGTTCGACCTCGTGCGCAGCGAGATGCAGGCTCTGGTGGAAGCGCAGATCGCCAGGCCGCTGCCCGATCCCGAGGTCGGGCTCGTGCTCTACCGGGCGATTCACCTGGCCCATATCGTCTTCGGCCCGCTGGTCGAGCAGATGTTCGGGTTGTCGCTATCGGATCCCGCGGTGCTCGGACGATTCAGGGATGCGGCGGTCGACCTGCTGACCCACCCGGTGTTCGGGGAGGTACCAGCCGACGGGGACGCCGCCGCCGGCACGCCTGACCCGCGGGTCACCTGACGCCGCTTCCGTCGTTACGCCGGGCGGCCGGCCGCCGGCCCGGCAGTCGGAATCGCTACGGAAGATGTCGGTTCTGCCGCTGATGTAGCCGCTGACCGGCGACTTAGAGTTGCCGCATGTCACGGGTCACCGGCGGTCTTATATGGGTGTAAGCGCCATCCAAAATAGACGGCAAGTCGTCACTCACGTCGGGTGGATGCGCGATAGGTCCAGACGGCCACCCGCGGTAAGAAAGGAACGTGAGTGAACATCATCAAAGGCAAGCGAGAGCCTGCGGAAGCGGAGCGCGCGGACGGTGCGGCCGGCGGAACGCTCGGCCGGCGCGGCGTCCTCGGCGGCCTCGCCGCCCTTCCCGTCCTGGCCGGCGTCGCAGCGGCCAGCCCCGCGCTGGCCGCCCCCGCAGCACGGCCTGGCACAAGCGCCCCGGCGGCCGCCGGCGACCTGCTCCGCGGGCAAGAGCGGCGCTACAACGCCCCGCTGCTCACCCCCGGAACCCGGCTGGTGCTGCCCGCGGGCGTCAAGGCCATACCCGTCCTTGACTGCTACCGCCGCCCGCGCCTCGCGCCGGCCGCGTCCACGTGGCCGCACCTGCGGGCGGCCGACGGCACCACCGTCGACGCGTCGGTCATCCCCGGCCGCGGCGCCCCCACCCGCACCGCGCTCGTCAGCGGGTTCACCGAGGGCTGGTACGAGCTCATCCACGCCAGCGGACGGGCCGACCGCGTGACATGGGACGCCGGCAAGCTGCCCGTCCTGTGGGTCTACGGCGAATTCGGCGCCACCAAAGAAGCTCCTTACCATAACCGCTTCTACACGCTCGCGCTGCAGCCGCTTTCCCGCAACCCGTACCCCCGCAGCACCACCATTCTCTAAGGAGAAGAATGTCCCACCACTTCGACTATCCGACAGACGAAACGCTGGATATCAGCGACGCGTACTGTTTCGCCGGGCCCGGTGACCTGCGTGGCCCGCGCACGGTATTCGGGATGAACACCTCGCCATTTGGCGCCCCGACCTGGAACGCCGCCGGCTATTACGAGCTTAAGATCGACACCAACGGCGACTACGTCGAGGACATCACGTTCCGCGCCACTTTCCCTGTCGGCTCCGACGGCACGCAGCACGTGCGAGTGGAGCAGCTCACCGGCGCCGCGGCCACCGACCGCACCGCCTCAGGCACCGTCATCACCCCGCCCAACGCCCCCATCGGGGAGATCGTGGAGTGCGGCAACGGCATCAAGCTCTTCGCCGGGCCACGCCTCGACCCGTTCCGCAACTTCATCCCCTACCCCGTCACGACGACGAACTGCCTGGCGGCCGGCACCTTCCCCGACTTCGCCGCGCTGGGTCCCGCCCACAACGACTTCGCGAACACCGCCGTCCGGTCCTACGTGCTTGAGGTGCCGGCCGCGATCACGGGCCACGGCCGGGTTCACTTCTGGGCCACCACCGCCTACTTCGACACGGGGCACAACACCTGGGTCCAGACTCAGCGCGCCGGCAAGCCCAACATGACCACGTTCTTCCTGTTCGACACGGGATCGGCGAAGGTCGCCGACTACAACGCCACCGCGCCCACGATCGACCTCGTGGGCAGGCCCCGCCATCCGGCAACCGATCCCGCCTCGGGAATCTGGGGTCAGGTGCGGGACAACATCGCAGCGGTCGTCGAGGCCGGCGGAACATACGACAGCCCTCCGCACAAGTTCCCCACCGCGCGGGCCTACGGTGCGTGGGCGGCAGACGCGCTGCTCCCGAACGTCATCGCGTTCACTCCCGGCACCGTCGCCCTCTGGGACCCCTGGTTCGACATTCAGAACGGCAAGGGCATCATCGAGGACATCGCGTCCAACATCATCAAGATGATCGTGAACCAGGACTTCTCCTCGGGGCTCGAACCCGGGCCGGTCCTCGATTACTTCCCCTACCTCTCCCCTCCGCCGGCCAGCTGACCGGCAGCGGGAACGCCTCGGACTCAGGATTCAGGCCTGCCGGCGGGTGTGCCGTCTCACCTGCCGCGCAGGGCTGACGCGGTCTTGCCGGTGCGCTCGCGAAGGAGTACTCGCAGGGTGTGGGGGTTTTCGTAGCCGACCTTCCTGGAGATGGTCTCCACGGACAAGTCCGTGGTGCGCAGCAGGTGGCGAGCGCGTTCGATTCTCAGGTCCTGGACGAATCGGACGGGGGACGTTCCGACGGTGCGCTGCACGGAGCGCTGCAGGGTCCGTTCGCTGACGCCGACGGCTTTGGCGGCGTCGGCCATGCTGATCCGTTCCCCCAGGTGCTCGCGGGCCCAGCGTTCGAAGGCGGCGACGGTGGGATCGCTTTGCGCCAGGGCGCTTGGGATGGTGTACGCGGCCTGTGACGGGCGTTCGTCGACCACGAGGTAGCGGGCCACCAGGTCGGCGAGCGAAGGGCTGCCTGCCCGGACGATCGCCAGCGCGAGGTCGATGTGCCCGAAAGCCGCGCCGGCGGTGGTGATGCCGTCGCAGGTGATGACCATCTGGCCGTGATCCACTTCCACCCGCGGGTACCTGGCCCGGAAGGCCGGCGACAGCCACCAGGTCGTCGTGGCGCGCAAGCCGTCCAGGATTCCCGCCTCGGCCAGGAGGAAGGTACCCGCGCACGCCGCCGCGATGGTCGTGCCGCGGTCACGGGTACGCGCGATGAGGTCGCGGACGGGAAGGGACGCGTCGCCGCCGACAAACTCGAGCAGTGCGGCGGGCTGGTATCCCGCAAGTGCCGTAACGACCAGCAGATCCGCTGTTTGCGCATGCTCAAGCGGCTTGGGTTCCAAGAGGAGTCCTGCCCCGGTCCTGACCTGTGGGGTGGGGCCGACCATCGTCACGTCCCAGGTGGGCGGTTCGTGGATCTGCCCGCCCAGCGCGTTGGCGTTGTCCAGCACGTCGAGGATGGCCGTGAGCCCCGAGTCGAACACCCCGTCGTAGACGACGATCGCTACTTGCATGACGGGAACAGTACCAAACATACCGTTTCCGTCGGCGGGCTAGCGCGCGGACCGAGCCGGGCGATGGCGAGCGGCCAGCAGGCCTGCTATGACGAGGGCGCTGGCGACCAGGCCGGCGATCCCGGCGACGTGCCCGATCCCCGCGAGCGAGCGGGCGGCCAGCGTGCCAGCGCTCAGCGCCGCCGCCAGCCACGGCACGCGCATGACCACCACCCGGACTGCGAACGGGCGGTAGCGCAGCCCGGCGGCTCCGGCAAGCGACGGCATGGCCGCGGTGAACCAGGCCGCCGCCCGTCCGCTCGGCGCGGACCGCTCCCCTGCCCGCCCGGGCCGGCGGCGGCGCCACCAGCCGGTCACCGCGGCGCCGCTGAAGTACGCGAGCTGGTCACCGCCCACGACCGCGGCGACGATGGGGACGGCAACGGCAAGCGCCGGCCGGCCCGACCCGATCAGCGCGCCGGCCAGCAGCGTCATGGTCCCGCCGGGCAGCAGCACCGCCGGCACCGCGACGATCTCGACGACGACGGCGACGCACAGCACGCCGACCGCGGCGGCGGTCGGCAGCGCGCTCAGCGCGGACGGCAAGACGGAGGCCGCCGCTCCCGGGACTGGCATCACACGGGTACCGTAGCTACTACAGCTATGTAGAAGCTCTGAACTATCGGTGGTTCCTTATACGCTTCTGAACTATCGGTGGCCCCTTATACGCTGTGGCCATGAGCCTGGACGTATCGGCGGCCGCGGTTCCCGGGCTGGCGCGCAGTGACCTGCGAAGTCCGGGCATCACGCGGTTCAAGACCCCAGAAGGTTTCCGGTACCTCGATCCGTCTGGCCGGGATGTTACGGACGCCGAGGCGCTGCTGCGCATCGGCGCGCTGGCCATCCCGCCCGCCTGGACGAGCGTCTGGATCTCGCCCGACCCGCTGGGACACATCCAGGCCACCGGCGTGGACAGCCGGGGCCGGACCCAGTACCGCTACCACCAGCTCTGGCGAGAGCAGCGCGACGCCCAGAAGTTTGCTCACATGCTGCGGTTCGCCAGCGCGCTCCCGGCGCTGCGGACGACCACGCTGCAGGACCTGAAGCGCCGCCACCTCGACCGGGACCGCGTCGTGGCCGGCGCCGTCCGGCTGATCGACCTCGGCCTGTTCCGCATCGGGGGCGAGAAATACGCCGAGCTTGACCATCATTACGGCGCGACGACGCTAGAGAAGCGGCACGTGCGGGTGACGCGGGACGGCCTGATGTTCGACTACGTCGCGAAGGAGGGCAAGCACCGGGCGGTGGCCATCACCGACGAGGCCGTACTGCCGACCGTGCGTGCGCTATCCCGCAGCGGCAACGGCCTGGACGCGCTGTTCTGCTGGGAGCAGGGCGGTTCCTGGCACAGCCTGCGCTCGCATGACGTGAGCGGCTACATTGCCGCTCGGGCCGGCGGCCACTTCACGGCCAAGGAGTTCCGCACCTGGAATGCCACCGTGCTGATGGCACTGGTGCTGGCGAACGCGGGGCCCTCGCCGGCCGCGCGGACCCGGAGCAGGGTCATCGCCGCCGGCGTCCGCGAGGTCGCGGGCTGGCTCGGAGACACCCCGTCGGTGACCCGCGCGTCTTACATCGACCCACGGCTGATCAGCCGCTTCGAGGCCGACGGCCAGCTACCCGCCGTCCCCGCACTGCCAGCCGTACTTCCGGCCCCGGCCGAGGCCGAGATCGCAGTCGCCGCACTGCTCGCGGCGTGTCCTTAGCGGCACATCCCCTCCGCCGCGCGTTTTTGGTTGCAGCTTGGAACTAACGACTGTTATTCGTTCAAGGGCTGTACACCTTCCGTTAGGCTCACCGACTTTCCGGATTGGGAACATCGCTGTGATTTGTCGGCTATCGGCCCCCGGAAGGGACAGCAATGACGGAGAGCATGGAGCGCACCCGCGTCTCGCGACGGTCGGTCCTCGGCGGCATCGGCGTCACCGCCGGCGGTCTCATGGTGGCCAGCGGCCCGGTCCTGTGGCAGCAGGCGGCCAAGGCTGACACGGTCACCGCGGAGCAGGTCCACCTGACCTTCGGCGAGGACCCGGCCCGGGAGGTCGTCGTGTCGTGGGTGACCCCGACCTCAGTGTCGGACCCGAAGGTGATCGTCGGCACCGCGGCGGGCGGCTTCGGCCGGACCATCGAGGCCGAGACCCGGACCTACGCCGACTCCAACAACAGCGTCGTGACGATTGCCCAGCACGCCCGCATCGACGGCCTGCACCCCGACACCGACTACGTGTACCACATCGTCAGCGACGGCGAGACGCAGCTCTCGAGCGCGTTCCGCACCGCGCCCGAGGGCCGCTCGGCGTTCCGCTTCACCAGCGTCGGCGACATCGCCTGCGGTGACACCGCCTACTCCAAGGCCTCGCTCAACGCCGCGGCGACCGCCGCGTCGGTCGAGCGGTTCAACCCGGTCGTGCACCTGGTCAACGGCGACCTGTCCTACGCCAACTCCAACCAGCTGTTCCAGCCGCAGGTCTGGCAGGAGTACTTCGACAACACGCAGCTGTCGGCCGCGAACCGGCCGTGGATGCCGACCCTGGGCAATCACGAGAACGAGCCAGGCAACGGCCCGCAGGGCTACCTGTCCTACCAGACCCGGTTCGCCTTGCCGAAGAACGGCTCCGCCGACTTCGAGGGCAACTGGTACAAGTTCCAGGTGGGCTCGGTGCTGTTCGTCATGCTGGACAACAACGACGTCTGCTACCAGGTCGACACCGGCACCTACCTGAGCACCGGCGACACCCAGATCCTGACCGGCTACTCCGGCGGCGAGCAGCTGGCGTGGCTGGAGCGGACGCTGCGCGAGGCGTCGACCGACCACTCGGTCGACTGGATCGTCGCCGTTACGCACCAGCCCGCCATGTCCACGTCTGACGCGGACGGCGCCGATCTGGGCATCCGCCAGAACTGGATGCCGCTGTTCTACAAGTACGGCGTCGACTTCGTGCTGGCCGGCCACGACCACGACTACGAGCGCAGCTACCTGGTGCGCGGTACCGACTCCGGCGCCCTCCTGCGGCCGCACGTCGTCAGCACCGACCGCAACAGCGTCGACTCCGACAAGGGCCTCGTCCACCTGGTGATCGGCACCGGCGGTACCAAGGGCCACGACGACATCTACCAGACGGGCACCGCGGGCGAACCGACCGAGACCATCAACGTCTCCGGCACCGAGACCGAGACAGAGGACGCGCCCTGGTCCGCGGTCACCGACCCCAACGCCACCTACCCGTGGGGTATCGGGGTGTTCGACGTGAACCCCGGCCGCTTCCCCGGCGACAAGACCACGATGACCTTCACCTATTACCACACCCCGGCCGCCACGGCTTCGAACCCGTACCCCGCCCCGGTCGAGTTCGACACCTTCACCGCTACCAGGACCCGCTCTGACGGCTTCGGCTTCCGCCAGCGTGACGCCAAGTAGTTTGGCCTGGTGATTACCTGGCGCGTACGCCGGACACGATGCCGGCTTCCGCGACGACCGGCTCGAAGCGCACGTCGGTGAAGCCGGCGTCGCGCAGCGCCAGCTCCCAGAAGTCCGGTGCGGCCGGGTGCTCGTGGCCGACGCCCAGTCCGTACCTGGCGAGGTTCTTGGCGATCCGCCACCATCCGGCCGGCCCCCTGACGGCGAACGCCGTGGCCTTCTCGCGGAGTATCTCCCGGTCGCGCCGGGTGGCGCCGCGGCCGAACATCATGTCGGCGACCACGATGCGGCCCCCCGGGCGCAGCCAGCGTGCCGCCTCGGCGGCCAGCGCCCGCTTGTCCTCGTCCCGCAGGTGGTGCAGTGCGTAACTGGACACGACCAGGTCGACGCTGGCCGCCGGCACCCGGAAGGTCCGCAGGTCTGCCACCGCGGTCCTGACGTTGCGCAATCCGGCCTGCGCGGCGCGTTCGGCCAGGGATTCCGCCATGACCGGGGAGATATCGACCGCGAGCACGGAACCCGCCAGCGGGGCCAGCGCGAGCGCCACGAACCCGGTGCCCGCGCCCAGGTCCACGCAGGCATCGGCGGGCCCGGGACCCGCGATGGCCAGCAGCCGGTCGAGTACCTTGTCGAATCCGCTCGTCGAAGTGACGTGCGTGTGCCAGCTCGCAACGCGCCTGTCCCATATCCGCGCTAGCGACAAAACACGCCCCTTTCAGGTTTCCTGCAAGTTATGCGGCGAGACTCTGGCGCGCTTATGAAGCCAGCATGGGGAATTTCTGCAGATGCGCCGATCCTGGCGACGGTCAATGAAGTGCCGCTGAATGCCACGCGGACGACGCACGGCAGAAGCGCCGCCGGGTTATGGTGGCGGATCGGAACGCGCAGGTATCGACGGGCCAGCCGCCTGCCCTGGCGGGCAGCCGGGGTGCTGGCGGCTGCCGTAAGCCTGGCGGCGAGCACCGCCGCGGCTGCTGGCCCGCCCGCGATATCCGGGCAGGCAGGCAGCCCGGCCGGGCCCAGCGTCGTAAAGGTCGCGACCGGGCCCGCGCGCAGCCTCGGCGAGCCGGCCGCGGCGCAGGACGCCGCGGCCACCGCGGTCACGGCGACCACCTTCGGTGCCGCGGGGGCGCAAGCGGTGGCCTGGACGAGGCCCGCGGGCACGGCGACGTGGCGGCGGGCGGGGGCCGTGCTGCCGGCCGGGTTCGGCTCCAGCTACGACCCGGCGGCGGCCGCGGTGCCGAGCGGGCCGCTGCTCGTGGTGGCAGGCACGGCGCCGCCTGGCGAGCAGTGCATCACGAACGGTTCCGTCGCGATCGCGAGCGTCGGCTCCGGGGGCAGGATCGGGGCCGTAAGGCTGGTCAGCGATCAGCGCGGGACGGGCAGCTTCGATGACCGGCCGATGGTCGCGGTCGGGGAGCACGGCACGGTCTGGGTGGCATGGTCACAGGGACCGGACGCCGATGCCTGCCAAGACGTCGGCACCGGCGACCGGATCGAGGTCGCCGTCTCCCGCGACGCGCGGCCGGACCTTCGGCGCCCCTATCGCCATGCCCGCCGACGGCGGCCACTCCGCGTTCGGCGTGCGGCTCGCGCCGCTGCCCGGCGGGCAGGTAGCGGTCTCCTGGACCGAGACGACCGGGCCGGCGAGCAGGCCGTCCTGGTCTCGGTCCTCGGCGCCGACGGACGCCCGCGGCAGCCGGAACGGGCGCTGACCGGCGACGCACCGCCGCTGGACCTGCCGGGGGCCACCTTCTACGACTTCCCCGCCGGGGACATCGCCGCGCTCCCCGACGGGAAACTGGTGGTCGCCGCGCCCTTCTGGGCAGCGGGCCGGAGCGTGATCAAGCTGGCCGCCGGCGCGCCGGGCGGCCGGTGGCAGCAGACGAGCCTGAACCCGCCAGCCGGCGCCGACCTGCTGCTGCCCGCGCTGGGGCTGCTGTCACCCGGCGACGTGCGGCTGCTCTGCGCCGTCCATACCCGCCTCGGTGACCGCCTCGGCTACGACTGGGCCGACATCACCGTAACCGGCCACGGGCCGGGCGCCAGCCCCCCAGGGCTAGCGGCGCTGACACAAGCGCCGCCTGGTCCCGGCTTCTTCGAGATCGGGGAGGAGCTGGCGCTGGCTCGCACGCAGAGCGGACTGCTCACCGCGCTCGTGGTCGCCGGCCAGGACGGGGCCGCGCTCGAGACCGCGACGTTCAGCGCGCCCCCGGCCGCCGCCGCCCCGCCGGGCAACGCGGGCACGCCCGCGTCAAGGACGCCTGCGCCAGGGACACAGGGGACATCCGGGCGCGCAGCGCCAGGCGCTAGCACGGCAAGGGCCGCGAACGGCCGGCCAAGCGGGTTCGCCACCACGGCCGGGTGGCTGGCCGCGGCAGCGCTGTGCTGTGCCGCCGCGGCCGGCGCCCTGCTCCTGCGGCGCCGCCGCGCGGGGAGCGCACGACCCGCACGGCACGGCCACAGAAGACGGTGAAGCGATACTTGCCCTGATCGTTCTGCTGCCGGGAACCGGTCAGCGCTTGAACTGGACGGGGATGCCCGCCGGGTGCCACTGGCCGACGAGGTGCACGGTGAGCAAGGCGATCACCAGGCCGGCGAGCAGCGAGGCGATCAGCAGCGCCAGCCGGGTGCCGCGGCCGCCGAGGACTTCCATCGCCCGGCGGGCGTGCCGCCCGGCGCCCGCGTTCCCGCCGGCGGCGCCCCCCGGGGCGGCGGCGCCGCGCGCCTCGGCGGCGAGCAGCCCGGGCAGGCGCGGCACGTAGGCGAGCACGTGGATGGCCATCGCGCAGAACCACAAGATGAACGAGGCCTTGTGCAGCAGCAGCCACGGGCCGTGGCCGGGGCCGGTGACGGCGAGCAGCACGCCGGAGCCGAAGACGCACGCCGTCAGCAGCATGATGACCGGCCCGAGCAGGCGCAGCAGCAGCGCGGGCGGTCCCTTGCGCCGGTACGGCGCGCTCCCGGTGTAGTAGCGGGCGAAGCGGTACATCACCGACCCGGCCTTGAGGGCCACCGGGCCGAGCAGCAGCATGCCGAGGAAGAAGTGCAGGGTGAGCAGGCGGCCGACCCGCAAGATCGTGAAGCCCTCGACGGCCAGCAGCACCAGCAGCACGGCCCCGGTCATCGCGGTCAGCCGCTCGTTGCCCTCGGCCCCGCCGAGCTCCCGGGCACGCCGAGCAGGCTGGGGCTGCCATGACCGCGGGGGTGCCTGGGGCGGTGGCGCTGGCCGCTGGCGGGCGCCCCGGGAATCCGGCCAGTTCCCCCGGTCCCCGTATTCCTCGGGATATGACACGCCCGGAAGCTAACCGGCGATGCTACGCGCCCCTTCAGGTCAGTGTCTCAATTCCCTATGAAACCCGCCGGGGGGCCCGTAGATCATGCGGTGAGCTCCTGGGCAGGGCTCAGCTTGCCTGGGCGGGCGACTCGCTCATCTGCGGCGTGTTCGCCAGGAGTTCGATCGCGTACTCATCGGTGGGCTGGTCGAGGACCTGGCTGGCCGCGCCGCGCTCCACGACCCTGCCGTGGCGGAGGATCACGAGATCGTCGGCGATCGCCCGCACCAGCCCGATGTGATGCGTGATGAAGATCATCGTGAGGTGCTCGTCCTCGCGCAGACCACCCAGCAGCTGAAGGATCGAGGCCTGGATGGAGACGTCGAGCGCTGAGGTGATCTCGTCGCAGATGAGCAGCCGCGGCTGGGCGGCCAGCGCCCGGGCGATGGCCACGCGCTGCCGCTCCCCGCCGCTGAGCTGGGAGGGGTAACGGTGCTCGTACTGGGCGGGCAGGGCGACTCGTTCAAGCAGCTCGCGAACGCGCAGGCGGCGCTGGCGGGCGGAGTCGGCGAGGCCGAAGGTGACCAGGGGCGCGGCGATGATCCGGCTCAGCGTGTGGCGCGGGTTCAGTGACGCCAGCGGGTTCTGGAAGATGTACTGCACGTCCTTGAGCGCTTTCTGGCGGCGCTGGCGGGCCGGCCATGGCATCGGCTGCCCGTCAAAGGAGAGCTCCCCGGTCACGGTGCCCGCGTGCAGCCCGCTGAGGCTGCGCGCGAGGGTCGTCTTGCCGCTGCCTGACTCGCCGACGAGCGCGAGGCAGGTGCCCTTACGTACCGTGAGGTCCACGTCATGCAGGACGCGGGTGCTGCCGTAGGAGGCGCTGACGCCTGCCACGGCCAGCACGGCGTCCTCGTCGGCAACCCGCTCCTGCCAGGCGGACGGGCGGGTCGCCGCCGGCGCGAGCGCGGCCTGGCGCTGCACGAACTCGGCGCGATGACAGCGGACCATGTGCTCGTCCTCGACCATGCGCGACGGCGGGGTCTGCTCGCGGCACGCGTCCTGCGCGTACTCGCACCGGGCCGCGAACGCGCAGCCATCGGAGCGGTCCCGCGGGCTCAGCGGGACCCCGGGGATGCCGATGAGCTCGCGCCGCCTGGCGGCGTCCGGGGTTGCCAGGATCAGCCGCCTGGCGTACGGATGCGCCGGGCGGCTCAGCGCCGTGCCGGACGACGCATGCTCGACGAGCATGCCCGAGTACATGACGGCGATACGGTTGGCGATCGAGCTGACAACCGTCAGGTCATGGGTAACGTACAGTGCCGCGGCTTGCTCGTCGCTGATCAGCTCGCGGATCGTGTCAAGCACCCGGCTCTGGGTGGTGACGTCAAGGCCGGTCGTCGGCTCGTCGAAGACGATCAGCCGCGGCCGGTTGACCATCGCCATCACGATGCTGACGCGCTGCAGCTGGCCGCCGGACAGCTGGTGCGGGTAGCGCGCCAGGAACTGGCGGGTTGTCGGCAGGTGCACCTTCTCAAGCAGCTCGGCAATATGCGACTGGTCAATGTCACGCCGCCCGCTCCTGGTCGGTGCCAGCACCTCACTGAGCTGCGCACCGATCCGGAGCGCCGGGTTCATCGCGGTGGACGGGTCCTGCGGGACGTAGGAGACCAGCCGCCCGCGAGAGGCCCTGCGGGCGGCCTCGGTGGCCGCGATGATCTCCTGGCCGTCGATGCGGACCGACCCGTGGAGCCGCGTGCCGGAGCGGGCGTAGCCGAGCAGCGCCAGGGCCAGGGTGGTCTTGCCAGAGCCGGACTCGCCGACCAGGCCGAGCACGTCGCCGCTCTGCAACGTGAGGTCGGCCGGGCACAGGATGTCGTACGGGCGGGCGCCCGTCGTGCGCACGGACAGCGCCCGCACCTGCAGCAGCGGGACGGCCGGGGCTGGCGCTGTGGCGGTCAGGCTGGACGCGAGAGGAGTCGGTTCTGGCATGGTTCCCCGTTCGGCCCGGTGAATTATGCACAATGTCTAAGTTCGACGATTCCGCCTGGGCCGGAGCGGGGCAAGACGTGAAACCTACTGCTAACACGAGGGAGGGAAGAGTTAACACCCGCGGGCGCGCGTCACGGCGCGATCGCCTCAAGGATCTCCAGGTTCCTGGCGCCGTCGGCACCGGTCGCGTACGGGACGTCACTTCCGCCGAAGACGCTGGTGACGGTGGCGAGCTGGGCCTGGGCGGACACCGGGGTCTCACCGGTGATGTCGACCTCCTCGCCGTCCGCGCGCACCAGGGTCACCGTGCCCTGGCCGTCGGGCGAGGTGTTGACGGCGGTCACCCTGCCCTCGGTGCCGACGACCTCCATGACCGTGGCCGGCCGGAAGTAGCTGGCGGTCACGGTCATCGTGCCGAGGGCGCCGCACTCGAAGCGCAGGGCGGCGACGGCCAGGTCTTCTGTCGCGAAGCCGCGCTGGTGCTGCGTGTAGCCGGTCGCGTCGGTTATCTCGCCCGCCAGCATGCGCATCAGGTCAATGTGGTGCGTGCCGATGTCGGCGAGCACCCCCCAGCGTGCGGTGTCGCGCTGTCCGCGCCAGGTCCTGGGCGGCCCGGGGCGGCGCATCCCGTACAGCGAGCGGACCGCGACCAGCGAGCCGAGCTCACCGTCGGCGATCAGCTGGCGCATGCGCTGGTGCCCGGGAACGTAGCGGGCCTGGTAGCCGGTGGCCAGCCGCACGCCGGCCTGCTCGGCCAGCTCGACCAGTTCCCAGCCCTGCCGCACGTCGAGCGCGACCGGCTTCTCCAGCAGGACGTGCTTGCCCGCGGCGATCGCCGCCCGCGCGTGGTCGTAGTGCAGGTAGCTGGGCGACGCGATCCACACCGCGTTGATGTCGTCCGCCTTGCAGACTGCCTCGATGTCGGCGTAACCGCGCTCGATGCCGTGCGCGGCCGCGAACTGCGCCGCCCGCTCGCCGGTACTGCTCACGACCGCGGCCAGGTGCGCGGCCGGCGTGTCCGCGAAGGCAGGCAGGCACTCCCGCTCCGCGTAGCCGGACGTCCCGACAAGGGCCCAGTTGATCGTGTTCACGCGCTCTCCTTAGCGGTTTCCTTGATGTGCGCCTCGAGGGCGCGGGCGATCCCGACGACCTGGCGGGTACGGGACTCCCACGTCGCGCCGCCGTTGTGCGGTGTCAGCACCACGTTGTCCATCTTGCGCAGCGCTCGCGGTACGAACGGCTCGTGCACGACGGGCGGCTCGTCCCAGAAGACCTCAAGCCCGGCGCCGGCGATGACGCCGTCCTGGAGTGCCTTGATCAGCGCCGCCTCATCGACGAGGCGGCCGCGGCCGGGGTTGATGAAGTAGGCGGTCGGCTTCATGAGCGCGAACTGCGCGGCACCCATCAGCTCGTGAGTCGACTCGTTGTAGTTCGCCAGCATGACGACGTAGTCGCACGCCGGGAGCAGTTCTTCCAGCGAGGCCCGCCACGCGACGCCGAGCCCGGATTCCTCCTCGGCCGGCAGCCGCGTCCGCTTCGTGTACAGGACGTTCATGTCGAGGGCGTTGAGCCTGGGAGCGAGCTCGCGGGCGACCCGGCCCATGCCGACCACGCCAACGGTCTTGTCGGTGCAGCCCAGGCCCATCAGGTCCATGGTCATCTCCTGCCGGAACCCGCCGGCCCGCGTGTAGGCGTCGGCCTCGACCACCCGGTAGGCCAGGCACAGCACGTGGCTCAGCGCGAGGTCGGCGGTCGCCTTGGCATTGCCGCGCCGGCTGGCGGCCTGGCCGTCCGGCTGCGCGTGGATGAAGCTCACCCCGGCCCGCTCGCAGGCCGCGATGTCGATCATGTCACCGATCTCCCGGCCACCGACGGCGATGCCCTTCAGCCGGATCGGGCCGGCGATGACCTCGGCGGGGATCATCGTCTCGTGCATCGCGAAGATGTAGTCGCAGCGCCGGGCGACGCTGGCGAGCTCGTCGACGGAGACCATCCGGTCGGTGTGCGGGTAGACCTCCACCTCGGCGCACGACCGGAGGATTTCAAGGGCGGGTTCCGGAATCGGCTGGACGACGAAGACGCGATCTGTCATCGGGGGTAGCCTCCTATGATGGATTGTGCATAATCCATTGCGCATTCTGGGGGCAGGTTGCCCGAGTGCGCAAGACTTACCGGCCATGGTGTTCGACACGCGTTGACCGGCTACGATGGGACCGGCTTCCCGGTCCCAGCTCGCCCGCCGCCTCCGAATGCGAGCAGGTGCCGGAGATTGTCAGGAAAGGGGCTTTGGGGTGTCGGTCATGCAGTCAGGTATCACGGCCCCTGCCCGCACCACCCAGTCGTGGGTCGCCGACGAGCTCAGGGCGCGGATCATCGTGGGGACCATCCCGGTAGGCTCGCGGCTGCGGCAGGTCGACGTCGCCACGGAGTTCAAGGTCTCGACCACGCCGGTCCGGGAGGCGTTCCGCACGCTGGCCACCGAGGGCCTCGTCCAGATCGACGAGCACCGGGGGGTCGTCGTGCGGCGGCTGACGCTAGAGGAGTGCATCGAGCTCCAGGAGCTGATCATCGTCGTCGAGTCCGACAACCTGCTCCACTCGATCCCCGTGATGGACGACCAGACCCTCAGCGAGGCCGACTCGATCTACCGCAAGATGCTGCGCGGCGGCAAGCAGTACCCGCTGCTCAACCGGGAGCTCCACGTCACCCTCGCCCGCCCGTCCGGGCGGCGCAGGTCGATCGCGCTGCTCGCGGAGATGCTCACGCTCAGCGCGCTGCACGTCCGCGAGGACACGCGCCGCATCGACGGCCGCCGCGAGCAGTCCAACCACGAGCACCATGCCCTCGTCGAGGCGGCGCGTGCCCGCGACGCCGAGGGCGCCGCCGAGATCGTGCGCCAGCACTGCCAGCCGATCTTGTCGCTGCTCAAGCGCGACCTCGCGGCGGCGACGCAGGCGACGCCAGGCGCCCTCACCCCGCGCTGACGCAGGCCCGCGGCCAAGAGAAGGCGCGGGTTGCCGCGGTCATCCCGCCCCCGTTCGGAATAACCATGAGAATGATCCCGAACGAGGGCGTGGTACCACCGCCCGCGACAAGGGTCCTCTGGCGCGGGCCGGCGTCTCGGCGCGGCCGCGCGCCCGCTGCTAGCGCCCTCCTGCACCCCGTCGCTGACACGTTCCTGACATCCATGATGACCGCCATGTTTCCTGGCGCGGGCCGACGTTAGAAGTCGATTACGCGTCTTGCGCGAGACGGAACCGCAGGCCAGGATCATGGCCGTGGCAAATTATGCACAATCCATTGTGTCGGACGACCAGCACCAGCCGACCGCCGCCCGCCGCGGCACGACGCTTGGGCTACGGCCCTGGCGCCCGGGCCGCCCGTGACGGCCGGAGTCGTCGTGGAGCGGCTGGCCAAGTCGTTCGGCCCGCACCAGGCGTTGTCCAGCCTGGACCTCGACGTTCCCGCAGGGACCATCGGGGCGGTTCTCGGGCCGAACGGCGCCGGGAAGACAACGACCATCCGCATCCTCGCCACCCTGGACCGGGCCGACGGCGGGCGGGCCCTGGTCGGTGGCTTCGACGTGCGGCGCGAGCCGCACCGGGTCCGCTCGATCATCTCCCTGACCGGGCAGTACGCGGCGGTGGACGGCGACCTGACCGCCCGGGAGAACCTGATCATGATCGGGCGGCTCTACCGCCTGAAGGGCTCGGCCGCCCGGCGCCGCGCCGATGAGCTGCTCGAGCGCTTCGGGCTCACCGCCGCCGCCGGGCGGCTGACGCGCACCTACTCCGGCGGCATGCGCCGGAGGCTGGACCTCGCGCTGAGCCTGGTCTGGCCGCCCAAGGTGCTGTTCCTCGACGAGCCGACCACCGGGCTCGACCCGCCGAGCCGCGAGGAACTCTGGGCCGTGGTGCGCGACCTGCGCGCCGAAGGCACCACCGTGGTCCTGACGACTCAGTACCTGGAGGAGGCTGACCGCCTGGCCGACCGGGTGACGGTCATCGACAAGGGGCAGGCGGTCGCCGCGGGCCAGGCCGCCGAGCTTAAGTCCGCCTACGGGGCCGACGTCCTGCAGCTTCTCGCGGACGATCACACGGTGGCGGAACAGGCCGCCAGGGTGCTCATCGACCGCGCGGGGCTCAGCAAGGGCACGGCCCGCGTGACCGACGACGCCGCGACGGCATCGATCACGGTGCCCGCTGGCAGCTACTCGGTCGTTGAGGCGATCCGGTTGCTGGATGCCGAGGGCCTGCGCCTGGATGACATCCGCATCAGGAACGCCTCCCTCGACGAGGTATTCGCGGCGCTGACCGCTCGCACCGGGGTCGGCGCATGAGCGAGCTTGCGAGCGAATCGGCAAGCACAGTGCGTCCGCGAATGCGGACTCCGAGCGCCAGCGAGGTGGCCTCATGAGCGAGCTGGGCTTCGCGGGCACCGCGGAGGTAACGGGCGCGGCGTCCATCGGCGACCGCCTCACGCTCGGCCAGGCATTGCAGAACGTCCAAACCGTGGCGTTCCGCAACCTGCTGAAGTTCTACCGGAACCGGCAGTTGCTGCTGCTGTCCATCGTCCAGCCGCTGACCAACATGATGCTGTTCGCGTACGTGTTCAACAACGTCGCCAAGGTCCCTGGCATCCCGTACCGCCAGTACGTCATCCCCGGCGTGCTGATCCAGGCCGTCATGGTCGCCGCGATGCGAACGGGCGTCGCCGTGTCGCACGACGCCGACTCTGGCATGAACGACCGCTTCCGCTCGCTGCCGATCTCCCGGGCGGCGGCGCTGCTCGGACGCACGATCAGCGACACGATCCGCATTGGCGTGCAGACGGTCGTGCTGGCCATCATCGCCGTGACCGTGATCGGCTTCGATTTCCGCATGGGGCCACTGCGCGCAATCGCCTCGGTCAGCGTGATCGTCTTGTTCGGGCTGGCGGTGACGTCCTTCGCGGCCTGGGTCGGGCTCGCGGCCAGCGACCCGGAGTCCGCGCAGACGATCCTGATCACGCCAACCCTGCCGCTGGTCTTCGGCAGCTCCGGATTCGCCCCGGTGAGCAGCCTGCCTGGCTGGCTGCAAGTGTTCGCCCGGGTCAACCCGGTCACCTCGGCCGTCGACCTGTCGCGCGACCTCGCCATCGGGGGCGGGCTGGTCACGCCGCTGATCCACTACCTCATCTGGTGGGCAGGCCTCACCATCTTGTTCACCTGGCTCGCCGTCCGCCGCTACCAGCGCGGCTGAGCCCCGCCGCCATGACCCGAACCGGGGCACGGCCAAGCACACAGGGAGTGCCGACATGAAACCCAGGATCTTTGTCTCCCAGCCCATTCCCGAGGTGGCCCTGGAACGCATGCGCGAGTTCGGCGAGGTCGAGGTCTTCCCCTTCGCACACCGGGAAATCAGCGTGGGAGAACTTGAGAGCGCGGTCCGCCGCTCGGACTACGTGTTCTGCATGCACTCGATCCCCGTCACGGAATCGATGGTGGCGGCGAACCCCGGCCTCCTCGGATACGGCGTGGCCCACGTCCGTCCGGACGTGCACGCGATCGAGGCGGTCGAGCGAGC
This sequence comes from uncultured Actinomycetota bacterium, assembly GCA_963759545.1. GTDB lineage: Bacteria > Actinomycetota > Actinomycetes > Streptosporangiales > Streptosporangiaceae > Trebonia. The sequence continues at coordinate 5,130 of CAVXAB010000040.1, read as the reverse complement.
CGGGATCAAGTTCCTGGTCGCCGACTCCCCTGAGCCGCCCGCCGACCGAGGCTGGAGCCTGAACGGCTACGGCCTCAACCCGCGCGCGACCGCCGACCTCATGGTGACACTGCTGCTTAACCTGGCCTACCGGGTGGCCGAGGCCGACCGGTACTGCCGCGGCCACGGCTACTTCCAGGAAATGACCATGGACCTCATGGGCCAGGGCTGCACGGGCAAGACCGTCTCGCTGTACGGGCTGGGCAAGGTCGCCAGGCAGGCCGTCCGCAAGCTCAAGGCACTCGACATGAACGTCCTGTACACGAAGCGGACGCGGCTGTCCCCCGAAGAGGAAGCCGAGATGGGCATCGAGTGGGTCGCCGACCCCGATGAGCTCATCGGCCGCGGCGACTACGTGTGCATGCTGGCCAACTTCGAGGATGCGAACCTCCGGCTGATGGGTGAGCGCGAGTTCAAGCTCATGAAGCCGACCGCCTACTTCATCAACGTCGCCCGCGGCCGCCTTGTCGACCAGGACGCCCTGATCAAGGCGCTGCAGGATGGCGTGATCGCCGGCGCCGGGCTCGACGTGTTCTGGCACGAGCCGCCGCTCGTGCGCGACGCCTGGGTGCAGACCGAGCTCCGCAAGATGGACAACGTCGTGCTCACCCCGCACAACGGCGGCGCGACCCATGACTCGCGTGGCGCGCAGACGCTCGGCATCGCGAACGCCATCGTCAAGGACATCCTTTCCCGCACATAACCACCGTCGCCGCTGACATTCGCCGAATTCACACCGGAGTGAATGCCGGCCTCCTTATCACAACTCTTCCCCCTTTTTACCGGGCATTCCGGTTCAGCATATTGTGAAAGGTAACCGACGTGGCTCAGAACGTTTCCAGAAGAACCTTCATCGCGATCGGCGGCGGCGGCCTCAGCGCCGCGTTCCTTGCCGCCTGCGCCGGCAGCACCACGCCCGCCGCTAGCACATCGACCAGCACGGCAGCAGCCGGCACAGCGAAGCGCGGCGGGACACTGCGCGTCGGAAGCATTGGCAGCAGCGCCGATATCCTCGACACCACGTTTTCCTCAACCGACATAGACCAGCAGCGTAACCAGAACGTCTACGACAGCCTGAAGTACATCAGCCCGGACCTGCCCTACCAGACCGAGTACGCGCTAGCCGAGTCGATTGAGCTCAACGCCGCGGCGACCATGGCAACGGTGCGGCTGCGGCCGGGCGTCGAATTCCACAACGGCAAGTCGCTCACCGCCGACGACCTGATCTTCACGATGCAGCGCATCCTGAACCCCAATAAGCCCGGCAAGGCCGCCACGTCGTTCGCCGCCGTCGATCCCGGCAACCTCAAGAAGCTCGACGCCCTTACCGTCCAGTTCAACCTCAAGACGCCCGACTCGCTGTTCGCCCAGCGGTGGGGGTCGGCGTCGACGAACATCGTGCCCACGGACTTCGACCCGGCCAAGCCCGTGGGCACCGGCCCGTTCAAGGTGCAGAGCTTCACGCCGGGCGCGCGCAGCGTCCTGGTGCGAAACCCCCACTACTGGATGTCCGGTGAGCCCTACCTGGACGAGGTCGAGATCATCGACTTCTCCGACAACACCTCCCGGATGGCGGCCCTGCTCTCTGGCCAGGTGGACGCGATCGACGGCGTCGACCCATCGGACCTGAAGCAGATCCCCTCCGGCGGCTTCGTCACGCAGATCACGAAGTCAGGCTTCTACCAGCCGATCACGATGCGGGTCGACGAGGCGCCCTTCAACGACGTCCGGGTCAGGCAGGCGTTCCGGCTCATGGTCGACCGGCCGCAGATGGTCGCCCAGGCCTACAGCGGGTACGGGCAGATCGCCAACGACATGCCGTTCCCCGCCGACCCCGCGTACCCGGACCTCCCCCAGCGGGTCCAGGACATCGCCCAGGCCAAGAGCCTGCTCAAGGCGGCGGGGCACGAGGGCCTTGCGGTCACCTTCACCACTACCCCCGAGAACGGCGGCCTCGTCGCGACCGCGCAGGTCTTCGCGCAGCAGGCCGCGGCGGCGGGCGTCAAGGTCACGGTCAGCAACCTCACCCCGACGTCGTACGACGCGGGCTTCAAGAACTGGCCGTTCACGAACGGCTACTGGGCCGCGAACATCCTGGGCCTGGGCTACTCCGGGCGGTTCCTGAAGTCCGGCGGCCTGAACGACAGCCACTGGAATGACCCGGCCGGCGCCGCCCTCTACGCGGACCTGCTGAAGACGACGGACCCAGCCAAGCAGAAGGCGTACGCCACCCAGCTGTTCCAGCGGTTCTATGACACGGGGCCGGACATCATCCACAGCTTCAAGAACAACGTCGACGTTTACAGCAGCAAGTTCCACGGATTCCAGCCGTTCAACTCGACCGGCTGGGCCCTCGGCTCGTGGCGGTACCGCAACGTCTGGACCAGCTAGCGACACCATCGCCAGGAACGAGGGACGTCATGCTCAAGACAATCCTCCTGCGCCGGCTCGTCGGCGGCATCTTCATCCTGTGGCTGGTCTCGGTGCTGGTCTTCGCGGCCATCCACCTGCTGCCCGGCAACGCGGCAACGATCCTGGTCGGGCATAGCGACACCACGCCGCAGGAGGTCGCCTCGCTCACCCGGCAGCTCGGGCTAGACCAGCCGCTGATCACCCAGTACGGCCGCTGGATCAAGGGCCTGGTCACGGGCAACTGGGGCACCTCCCTCGTGTCATCGCTGCAGGTGTCGTACATCGTGCGCACCCGGCTGGAGAACTCCGGAGCTCTCACCCTGATCAGCATGCTGATGCTCAGCCCGCTCGCGGTGATCATCGGGACGGTGAGCGCGATCCGCCGCAACCGCGCGGTTGATCACGTCACGTCTCTCGTTACCCTCTGCCTCAGCGCCGTCCCGGCCTTCGCCATCGGCGTCATGGTCATCTACCTGCTGGCAACCAACGTCGTCCACTGGCTTCCGGCGGCCAGCATCCTCAATCCGGATGAGCCGGTGTGGTCGCAGCTGAACCTGGTCATCGCGCCGGCGATCACGGTCGCGCTAGCGATGATCCCGTACCCGATCCGGATGGTCCGGGCCAGCATGATCGAGGTGCTGGAGAGTGACTACGTCATGCTGGCCAGGCTCAAGGGAATTCCGGAGCGGCAGGTGATCTTCCGGCACGCGCTGCGCAACGGGCTCGGCCCGATCATCCAGAGCCTGGCGCTGACCCTGCTGTTCCTGTCCGGCGGCATCATCGTCGTCGAGACCGTCTTCTCCTACCCGGGTGTGGGCTACGCGCTGGTGCAAGGAGTCAGCCAGCGGGACGTCCCGGTGGTGCAAACCATCGTCGTCCTGCTGGCTGCCTTCTGCGTGGTCATCAACCTGGCGGCCGACCTCGCGGTGGCGTTCGCGACCCCCCGTCTCCGGACGGCCCTGCGGTGAGCCGCGGCATGAATCCTCGCCCCCCGACACCAGGGAGGTTGACATGACCGTCTCGTCCATGCCCGCTCCGCTAGAGGCGGCAGAAGGGCCGGTGATCTCGCCACTGATCCGGCACCGGGGACTGGCGCGGCAGGCCCTGCGACTGCGCCGGACCCAGCTCGGCCTGGGTGTCGTCGTGCTGATGATCGGCCTCGCGCTCATCGGCCCGCTGTTCGCCCCGCACAGCGCGACGGGGTTCGTCGGCGCGCCGTTCAGCGGCCCCTCCGGGGTCGCCCCGTTCGGCACCGACACCCTGGGCCGCGACGTGCTCAGCCGGTTCCTTGACGGCGGACGCACGATCCTGGCGATCGCGTTCGCGGGGACGGCGCTTGGCATCGCCGCGGGCACCGCGCTTGGCCTGGTCTGCGGCTACTCCAGGCGAGTCGTTGACGATATCGCGATGCGCCTGGTCGACCTGCTGATGGCGTTCCCCGGGATCGTCCTCGCCCTGCTCCTGCTCACCATCGGCGGCGCGCAAGCCTGGGTGCTCATCGGCGTCGTGGCGCTCAGCTTCATGCCGCACACCTCACGGGTCGTGCGCTCGTCGACGATGCAGCTGCGGGACTCAGACTTCGTCCTGTACGCCCAGGGCACGGGCACGCCGACCCGGCGCATCCTGTTCCAGGAGATCCTGCCGAACATCGCCGGGCCGCTCACCGTCGAGTTCGGCCTGCGGCTCACGCAGTCCATCGGCACCATCGCCGGCCTGGACTACCTCGGGCTCGGCGCCCAGCCGCCGACGGCCGACTGGGGGCTCATGGTCCAGGAGAACCAAAGCGGGCTGATCAGCGCGCCCTGGAGCGTGCTGCTGCCCATCATCGCCATCGCGGCGCTGGCGATCGGCGTCAACCTGGTCACCGACGGCATCGCCCAGGCGTCGGCGGGCATCGACCGGGCGCTCGACTCGTGAGACCCGCAGATCATACGGAAGGGAACCTCATGCCAGCAGCCAGGGGAGAAATGGCGCTGTCCTTTGGCGCGAGCGCCGCGATCTACGACCGGCTCCGGCCTGGTTACCCCGGCGCGGCCATCGACCAGGCGATCGGTGCGGCGGCGATCGCCACCGCCGTCGACCTCGGCGCCGGGACCGGGCGGCTCACGGCGGCGCTGTGCGAGCGCGGGCTGGAGGTGATCGCCCTCGAGCCGGACGCCGAGATGGCGAAGCTGCTTACCGCCCGGCTACCGCAGGTCAGCGCCGAGATCGCGACGGCGGAGCGCATGCCGCTGCCTGACGCATCGGTCGATGCGGTCTTCGTCGGGCAGGCGTTCCACTGGTTCTCCCGGCCGGAGGCCGACCGGGAGATCGCCCGCGTGCTGCGGCCAGGGGGGATCGTGGCCATCCTCACCAACGTCAACCCGGACGACGCGGACTGGGAGGGCATCCTCTACCAGGCCGTGTTCGGCGAGAAGCAGCCGTCAATAGCCCACGGGCCCGTTGTCCTGGCCCCCGGCCTGTTCACTGACGAGATGGAGGACTTGATACCCAACCCGCAGCGGCTGACGGTCGCCGACTTCCTCGCGCTGCCCACGACGTGGAGCTGGGTGGCAACCGCGCCGCCGCGCAGCAGGCGCAGGTCGCGGCGGAGGCACGCCGGCTCGCCCAGCGGATCGCCGATCCTGGCGGCGAGACCGTCACGATGCCCTACAGCACGCGGGTGGTCCGGGCCGTCCG
>CAVXAB010000039.1:0-62546 GCA_963759545.1 uncultured Actinomycetota bacterium | reverse complement strand
CGGGTGCGGACTCGAGCGGGCGGGCGCGCTTGCGGAGGCTCCGCGAGCAGGTCCGCGAGGACCTGCTTCACCTCGGACCCGCCGTCGAAGCCGTGCCACTCCAGCCGCAGCGCGCCGGCCAGCGAGTAGCAGACGTCGATGGGGACGAGGAACGTCTCGATGGGTGTGGCCTCGCGCGGCGAGCCGCCGACGACCAGGATCGCCTCCACGTCGGGCGCCAGCGCGCCAAGCAGTGGGTGGTCGGCGGCGAGCCTGTCCCAGGCGGTCAGGTCGAGCTCGCATTCGGTCACCCCGGCGGGGCTCGGGTAGCTCGCGATGACGCGGCCGAGTGCCGAGTTGAAGAAGAAGAACGCGATCCCGACGGGGATCTGGAGTTCCGCCCACTCCGCGTCGGTCAGCGGCGCGGCAGGATCATGGCGGACCCGGTCGGGCACCGTACGGTAGCGGCCGCCCGGCCGGGTGAACAGCAGCGCGCATGCCTTGCAGGCGCAGGCGATCGACCGCCGCTGCAGGTCCACCATGTGCGGGTGCTCGGCGCCGAGCTGCTCGCCGCACAGCTCGCAGCGCTCGGCCGCGCGCGGCGCCCGCAGCGGGCCGCGGCGGGCGGGCGAACCGGCGCAGCCCGCCGCCCGCCGTCGCCCGTCATAGCGCCCCTGCCGGGCGGCGGCCGATCTGCAGCAGCGGCGCCTCACGCGGCGGGAACCGCACTCCCGTCGTTTCCGGTGCCGCGTCGGTGACCGCCTGCTCGATGTCCGCGGTCATCGAGCCGCAGCCGTGGCCGAGTTTGACGTCCACCACGCCCGCGTCGTCGATGCCGAGGAACTCCGCGCCCACCCCGAGGTGGCCGAGGGCGCGCCGGATCCTGGCGTCGGGTGGAAGCGGGTGCAGGTCGTGCACGAGCAGCAGGCTCTCCACGAGCGGGTCGGCGATGAGCAGCGCCTGGAGGCGCTGCTCATCGCCGATGGTCCGCATGATCGCCTCAAGCCCCGCGCCGTAGAGGCGGACAAGGCAGGTGACGAGTTCCTCGGCGAGGTCGGCCGCCTCCGGGCCCGACCGGGCCCGGAGTTCGGCGAGCAGCGTCTCGACGCGCGCCCCAGTCTCCCGGGCGTCAATCTCCCGGGCGTCCATGGCGTCGGCCATGTCAGATCGCCAGTGTGATGCCGGTCGGCGAGTGCGTCGTGTTGAGTACCTTGCCGCCGCCCAGGTACATGTGCACGCCGCAGGGCAGGCACGGGTCGAAGCTGCGCACCGCCCGCATGATGTCGATGCCCTTGAAGTTGTCCGGCGGGTTCTCCTCGAAGATCGGGGTGTTCTGCACCGCGTCCTCGTAGGGCCCTGGCGTCCCGTAGACGTCGCGGACGCTGCCGTTCCACGGGGTCGGCGGGTACGGGTGGTAGTTCGCGATCTTCCCGTCCCTGACCACCATGTGGTGCGACAGGACGCCGCGCACCGCCTCGGTGAAGCCGCAGCTCACGGAGTCGTCCGGCACGGTGAACGACTCCCAGGTCTTCGTCCGCCCGGCGCGTATCTCGGCGAGCGCCTGCTCGACGAAGTACAGCGGCGCAGCGCGGCGGCGTAGGCCTGGAAGTAAGTCCTGGCGCGGTCGCGCTCGATCGCGTTGGACAGCGGCTTGCCCTGCTTGTCCATCGGCGGCGACCACTCGAACGTCACCTCTGGCCGCGACACCGTCCTTGGCAGGTTGATCTGCACGCTGTGCCCGGTGGACTTCACGTAGCCGCAGTCCACCATGCCCGCGAGCGCGGTCGCCCACAGCCTGGCGATGGGGCCGCCGCCGGTGTCGAGCGGCAGGTAGTCCTTGCCGTCGAACCAGCGCGGTGACATCGTCCAGCTGTACTTGTCGTCGAAGTCGCGCTTGGCCGGGCGCGGGATCGTGTGCTGGTTCCACGGGTGCCTGCGGTCGACCGGGTTGCCAAGCGGGTCCTGGGTGACGAACATCTCCTGGTCTTCCCAGTCCTCGTAGAACGAGTGGCCGAGCAGGATCCTGATGCCGAGGTTGATGTCGACCAGGCTGGTGGTGACGAGCTTGCCGTCGACCACCACGCCGGGAGTGACGAACATCTTGCGGCCCCAGTCGGCCATGTTCCGGTAGGTGAAGTCGCAGTACTCCGGGTTGTTCAGGCTGCCCCAGCAGCCGAGCAGCACCCGCCGCCTGCCGACTTCCTCGTAGCCGGGCAGCGCCTCGTAGAAGAAGTCGAAGAGGTCGTCGTGCATCGGCACGACCCGCTTCATGAACTCCACGTAGCGCATCAGCCTGGTGAGGTAGTCGGTGAACAGCTGCACGGTGGCGACCGTGCCGACGCCGCCCGGGTAGAGCGTGGACGGGTGCACGTGGCGCCCCTCCATCAGGCAGAACATCTCGCGCGTGGACCGGGACACCTGGAGCGCCTCGCGGTAGAACTCGCCCTCGAGCGGGTTCAGCGAGCGCATGATGTCGCCGATGGTCCGGTAGCCGTGCTCGGCCGCGTGCGGTGCCTCGGTGGAGTTCGCGCGCTCAAGCACGCCAGGGTTGGTCTCGCCGACCATCCGCTCGCAGAAGTCGACCCCGACCAGGTTCTCCTGGAAGATGTTGTGGTCGAACATGTACTCCGCGGCCTCGCCGAGGTTGATGATCCACTCGCCGAGGTGCGGCGGCCGTACCCCGTAGGCCATGTTCTGGTTGTAGACCGAGCACGTCGCGTGGTTGTCACCGCAGATGCCGCAGATGCGGCTGGTGATGAAGTGCGCGTCGCGCGGGTCCTTGCCCTTCATGAAGATGCTGTAGCCGCGGAAGATCGACGAGGTGCTGTGGCACTCGGCGACCCGCTTGGCCTTGAAGTCGATCTTCGTGTAGATGCCGAGGCTGCCCACGATCCTGGTGATCGGGTCCCACGACATGTCGACGAGGTTTGAGCTTTCCGTCGTGCCAGGTGTGTCCTTCTCGGTTGCAGTCATCGCAGATCACCACGTCTTCTGGTAGCCGGTGAGAAGCTCGCTGCCCTTGGCGCGCCACTTCGGTTCCTTGTCCGCCGTGCGCGCGGTGAAGCCGCGCAGCGTGCGGATGACCGTGCCGTACATGCCGCTGGCCGTGCTGGACACCCGGGCGCCGGGCGGCTCGTCCATGAACGGCATGAACTTGTCCGGGAAGCCGGGCATGGTGCAGGCGATGCAGATGCCGCCCACGTTGGGGCAGCCGCCGACTCCGTTGATCCAGCCGCGCTTGGGGACGTTGCACTTGACGACCGGGCCCCAGCAGCCCAGCTTGACCAGGCACTCGGGGGAGCCGTACTCGCTGGCGAACGTGCCTTCCTCGTAGTAACCCGCCCGGTCACACCCCTGGTGGACCGTGGCCTCGAACAGCCAGCGCGGCCGCAGGGCCTCGTCGAGCGGGATCATCGGCGCCTGCCCCGCCACCTGGTAGAGCAGGTACAGGATGGTCTCCGACAGGTTGTCCGGGTGGGTCGGGCAGCCGGGCACGCAGACGATCGGCAGTCCGGCCTTGGACGTCCAGTCCCAGCCCAGGTAGTCGGGCACGCCCATCGCGCCGGTCGGGTTGCCCGCCATCGCGTGGATGCCGCCGTAGGTGGCGCAGGTCCCGACGGCCAGGATCGCGGTGGCCTTCGGCGCGAGCCGGTCGAGCCACTCGCTCGTGGTCATCGGCTGGCCCGTCGCCGGGTTGTTGCCGAAGCCGCACCAGTAGCCTTCCGACTTGATCGCCTCGTTCGGTATGGAGCCCTCGACGACAAGCACGAAGGGCTCAAGCTCGCCCCTGTCGGCCTTGTGCCACCATTCGATGAACGTGTCGGCCCCCTGCTCCGGCCCGCACTCGAAGTCGATCAGCGGCCAGTGCACGGCCACCTTGGGCAGCCCGGGCAGGGCGCCGAGCACGATCTCCTCGATGCTTGGCTGGGTCGCGGCGGTCAGCGCCACCGAGTCCCCGTCGCAGCCGAGCCCGCCGTTCATCCAGAGAATGTGTACAACCGGTTCCTCGTCGGCGTGTGTCATGGAACGCCACCCTTCGGTTGGCTGCCCAAGATCGGGGCGCAACGCCACCAGACCCGGGCCGGACGGTACCTGGGGGCGGATGCGAGTCCCTTCTCGCCGCGCCCCGCGCTGTGCCGGCCTTGCTCGCCGGCTCGCTCACCGTTCATCGGTTGATCACCAGCCCGGACGCCTGGCCCCCAGGGTTCGCGCCGGTTCCACCACAGTATTCCCGCCCCGAGCCGAGTACAAGACAGAAGAGTCGACTGCTTGGACATATATGTCCGCTCGCCCGACTCGCGGGGTTTGGGTTGTGGACGTACCCTGATGCGAAAGGTGCCAGCGTTGCCCTCTGTCGGAAACACCGGCCCGATTAGCAGGATGAACCTCAGGAAAAGGGGCGATGGAGAGGCCAGACGACACGATCAGCGACAACATCGAAGTCGTACCGGTCGTGGTTGTGTCGCAGACGTTTCCCGCCAGGCCGTCGTCGATACCCGACATCCGTGACTTTGTGCGCAAGTGCCTGGCGCAGTCGCCCCTGTCCGAGCAGGACACCCGCGAGGTCGGTGAGACCGTCTCCCGCGCCCTGCTTGAGGCGGCGGGGCCGACCGGCGCCATCAGCGTCTCCTTTCGCATCTTCCCCGACCACGTCGAGGTCGACGTGCTCAAGTCGGGCGCGCAGCTAGGCGCGGCCGCCGGGCTAGACGCGCTGACGTCCCTGATGCGGGCCCACGACGCGGCCGGGGCCCTCAGGCAGGCGCCCGTGGCAGGGAACCAGGCGGCAGGAGACCCAACGGGGAACGCGGCACGCCTCGCCGCCGACGCGGACGCGGAGTCGTTCGCCGACTGGATGGCGGGCGTCCTCCGCAGGGAGGGCCTGACCATGGAGGCCGCCGCGCGCCAGCTCGGCGTGTCGGTGAAAACCGTGAGCCGCTGGGTGGGCGGCGCCACCGAGCCCCGGCTGCGTGACCTGCGGCGGATCCGCGAATTGTTCGGCGAGATCCCGTTCACCTAACGCCATACGGAAACGCCGCTTGGCCCGCGTCCCGGCCGGGACGCTAGACCTTTCTCCAGGCCAGTGCGTACGGTGGTGCCGTGGCTGACATCACGCAGGGAACATACGAGCTCGGCCCGGCGACTGGCCGGGTGCTGGTCAAGACCGGGCGCGAGGGACTGGCCGCCCGGGCGGGCCATGACCTGACGCTGGAGATCACCCGAGTGGTCGGCGCGGGTCACGGTCGCCCGGCGAAGACCGCGGCGGCATCGCCGCCGCCACGCTAACCGCCGAGCTCGACCTCGGCTCCCTGGCGGTCCGCGAGGGCACGGGCGGCGCCAAGCCGCTCACCGACCGGGACCGCAGGGACATCCAGAGCCAGGTGCGCAAGATCCTCGGCGACGCGGCGAAGGCCAGCTTCGCCTCGCAGCGCGTCATCCCGTCGTCCACGTCATCATCGGGCGGCACCCTCAGCGGGCGCGATCGAGGGCACCCTCACCATGCACGGCGTCTCGCGGGGCGTCCGGCTCCAGGTCAGCAGCCCGGAACCGGGCCGGTACCGTGGCAGCGCCACGATCAGGCAGACGGACTTCGGCATCACGCCGTACTCGGGCTTCTTCGGCGCGCTCAAGCTCCAAGACGAGGTGACGGTCGAGTTCGAGGTAACAATCGAGGGGCTCAAGAACGGAAGCGCGTGACTCCACCGCGTCCCATGTCACCCGCGAACCCGGCTAGCCCCGACGGTGGCGCGTCGCCGGTGCCCGCGGCGGCGGACTGGGCGAAACGGTCAAGCGAACCAGGATCGCCGTCCGGGTGGAGGGCATCGTCCAGGGGGTCGGCTTCCGGCCCTTCGTGTACGCGCTGGCGACCCGCCTCGGCCTCGCCGGCCTGGTCGGTAACGATGTCGACGGGGTGTTCGCCGAGGTGGAGGGCTCGCCGGCGGCGGTGGCCGAGTTCCTGCGCGCACTGAAGCGGGACGCGCCCCCTCTCGCCAGGGTCGAGCGGGTCACCGCGGCGGCGATGGCACCCGCGGGTACGGCGTCCTTCGAGATCGTCGCGAGCGATCCCGCGGGCCGACGCAGCACCCTGATCGCCGCGGACACCGCCACCTGCGCGGACTGCCTGCGCGAGCTCGCCGACCCGGCCGACAGAAGGTTCGGGTACCCGTTCATCAACTGCACCAACTGCGGCCCCAGGTTCACGATCGTCAGGGACGTCCCCTACGACCGCCCGCTGACCACGATGGCCCCCTTCGGCATGTGCGAGCGGTGCGCCGCCGAGTACCACGATCCGGCCAACCGCCGCTTCCACGCCCAGCCGACCTGCTGCCCCGCCTGCGGCCCGCGCCTGACGCTGCTCGATGCCGGGGGCAAGCCGCATGACAGTGGATCGCTGACCACGCTATGGCGTGGTCAGCGATCCACTATCTCTCCGCTGCCGGGCCCAACCGCCCTGGAGGTCGCCGGCGTTCTGCTAAGGGCAGGCCACATCGTCGCGGTGAAAGGACTGGGCGGCTATCACCTGGCCGCGGACGCCGCTTCCGAGGATGCCGTTGCCGCGTTGCGCGCCCGCAAGCACCGGGAGGACAAGCCCTTCGCGGTCATGACCGCTGACCTGGCGGCCGCGCGGCGGCTCTGCCGGGTCGATGAAGCCGAGGCGGACCTGCTGGCTAGCCCGGCCAGGCCGATCGTGCTGCTTGCCCGGCTCCAGGACGCGTCCGTCGCGGCGTCGGCCGCGCCGGGCAACAGGCAGCTCGGCATCATGTTGCCCTACACGCCGCTGCACCACCTGCTGCTCGCCGCGGTGGGCCGCCCGGTGGTGCTGACCAGCGGCAACGTCACGGACGAGCCGATCGCCTACCGCGACCAGGACGCGCTTGACCAGCTGGGCGGTATCGCCGACGCGTTCCTCACCCACGACCGGGCCATCCACATCAGAACGGACGACTCCGTGGCCCGCGCCGTCCGTGACCGCCCGATGCTGATCAGGCGATCACGCGGCTACGTGCCGGAACCCGTCACGGTGCGCGGTGCCTCGTTCGCGGGCTTCCGCCGCCCGGTGCTCGCCTGCGGCGCGGAGCTGAAGAACACGTTCTGCCTGGCGAAAGACCGGCACGCCTTCGTCTCGCACCACATCGGCGACCTGGAGAACGCGGAAACCCTCCGCTCCTTCACCGAGGGCATCGAGCACTTCAGCCGCCTCTTCGACATCACCCCGCAGGTCGTGGCCTACGACCTGCACCCGGAGTACCTGTCGACCAAGTACGCGCTCGACCTCGACGGCGTCGACCTCGTCGGTGTGCAGCACCACCACGCGCACATCGCGTCCTGCCTGGCCGACAACGACGTGGACGGCCCCGTCATCGGCGTCGCGTTCGACGGCACCGGCTACGGCACCGACGGCACGATCTGGGGCGGCGAGTTCCTGATCGCGACCCTGGCGAAGTTCCTGCGCGCCGGCCACCTGACCCCGGTGCCCATGCCGGGCGGTGCGGCCGCGGTCCGCCAGCCCTGGCGCATGGCGGCCAGCTACGTCACCGCGGCCGGCCTAGACGCGACGGGCCTGGACGTCGCGCGCCGCAACGCCGCCCGCTGGGACGCAGTGGTCAGCATGGCCCGGCGCGAGGTCAATGCGCCGCTGACCTCAAGCACAGGCCGCCTGTTCGACGCCGTCGCCGCGGTTCTCGGCGTCCGGGACGAGATCACCTACGAGGGTCAGGCCGCCATCGAACTAGAGCAGCTCGCCGACCCAGGGGAGATCCGCACGTACCGCGCGGCCATTGACACGGCGCCCGTCGAGGCGGGCGAGCCGTTCCTCGCGTCCGGCGCGGACTTGGTCGCCGCTGCCATCGGCGATCTCGCGCTCGGCGTTCCTGCGGAGTGCATCGCCGCCCGCTTCCACAACGGTGTCGCCGCGCTGATCGAAGACGGCTGCGTGCTCTTGCGCGAGCAACACGGCCTGAACACGGTGGCCTTGTCCGGCGGGGTGTTCCAGAACCTCCTGCTCTTGCGGCGCACGGCCGCTCGCCTGGAGAACAGCGGCTTCACCGTGCTGACCCACTCCCGCGTCCCCTGCAACGACGGCGGCATCAGCCTGGGCCAGGCAGTGGTGGCGGCCGCTAGCGACTGCGACCCGTCCTAGCACCCATCATGCGGTGCGTGCTCCGGTCGTCGCGTTAGCCGGCCGGCTGGGCGGTGGTGGCGGCTGGCGTGGGCAGTGGCGGCCGGCTGGGCGGTGGCCGGCTGGGCGGTGGCGAAGCCGCAGAAGAAGTCCGCGTACGGGACCGGGCGGCGGTTCGGGGGCGGGGGCTGCCTGGTGCAGTGCGACTCGATCCACCGCACCCGCGGGTCCTGGCCAGGCGGTGACACCGGCAGCACGAATACCCGCACGTAGCCGCGGCTGATGTCGGCCTGCAGCGTGGCCAGCGTCGGGGCAGGCACGTTGCCGAGGTAGCCGCCGATCGGCAGCACCTCCCTGCCGCTGAACAGGATGTAGTTCTGCGAGAGCCCGGACGTGTCGGCGCCGAACAGGGCGTCACCGGGTGGCGTCTCGAGTTCTAGCCGCTGGACTGCCGCGGTGAGAGCGGGCGCGGCGGCGGCCAGGGCCTGGTTGTTATGCGCGGTCTTCGACGACTCGAACGGGGTGTCAAACGGGCCTAGCCCGCGGATGACGCTGCTCACAGACGCCGCCGCGGGCAGCACGAGCACGGCGGCACCGGCGAACACGGCCGCGGTGAGTTGCCTGGCCTTGCTTGCCGCGGGCAGCAGCAGCTGAGCGGCGGCGGCCGCCGCGAGGATCAGCGCCACCACGGTGAGCACCACCGGGCCGGATGCCGTCCCTGACATCAGGTAGGCGCCGTAGCCGGCGCAGCCGAGCACCGTCGCGGCGACGATCAGGCGCGTCCTGGCCGGCCAGGGGCGAGGTCCGCAGGCGGCGAGGCCGGTGCCGCACAGCGCGGCGACCGCGGGGACGAGCGCCGCGACGTAGTACGAGTTGAGATAGGTGCCGACGCTGAAGAAGACCGCGAGGATCAGCCACCAGCCGCCCCACAGCACGACGGCGGCGCGCAGCGGGTCGCGCCTGCCCTGGCGGCGCCGGGAGATGAAAACACCCAGCTGCTCCGGCGGCGGCGGCCGGCAGCAGCCAGCCGCTGTCGGCCGCGAACGGGCCGGCGAGCAGACGGTGCCAGCTCGGCTTGATGCCGAAGGTCCCGGCGTTGAGCAACTGCCCCCTATCTACGGCCGCCACCAAGAGTGGTGAAGGCGGCCCGGCGATGGTCGCCCAGTTCCCTGTGAGCCGGCCAAGGCCGTTGTAGTCGAAGACCTGCGTGTAGACCGAGTCGTTCGGACTGCCGTCCGCGTAGGGCCGGTCCTGGGACGGGACGAGTGAGACGGCGGTCATCCAGGAGAGGGAGACCACCGCCGTGACCAGCCCGGCCAGCGCGACGTGGGCGCACCGGGTGCGCAACCGCGCCGCTGGCGCGGCGAGCAGGTAGGCGGCGGCCAGCGCGGGCAGGGCCAGCCAGGCCTGGATCATCTTCGCCTGGAACGCCAGGCCGACCCAGACCCCGGCGAGCAGCAACTGCCGCAGCGACCCGGTGAGCAGCGCGGCGGACGTGGCGTCGGCGGCGAGCACGAGCAGCAGGATCAGCAGCGAGTCCGATACGTTGCCGCGGCTCAGCAGCACGGTGATGGGCGTGACCGCGAGCACGGCCGCCGCGATCAGGCCGGCCGCGGGCCCGGCCAGCCGGCGGACCGCCCGGTACAGCACCAGGACGGTGAGCACGCCCTCGACCACTTGCGGCAGGACCAGGGCCCAGATGTGAAAGCCGAAGATCCGCAGCGAAAGGGCCTGCACCCAAAGGTCACCTGGCAGCTTGTCGACGGTGACGGTCCCTGCCGGATCGAAGGCACCGAAGATGAAGTCGTGCCAGCTTTCCGACATGCTGCGGGCCGCTGCGCCGTAAAAGGGCTCGACGCTGGCGCCGGCCATTCCCCAGCCGTACGCGACCGCCGCGACGACGGCGATGGCCAGCAGCGCCGGCCGGGCCCAGGCGGGCTGATCCGCGGGCGAGCGCCACGGTGTCAGGATGCGGCGCCAGCGGGGTGCTCCTGAGGCGGGCGGTGGCGCTGTTTCCGGGATAATCGCCATTTCGGCCCCATCAGGCCAGTATGGCGCGAAGCGCGTGTCATGTCCCCCTAGCACCGGAACGGTTACCTGCGGGCGGTATCCGCGGAACGGACGCTGGCGGCTGGCGCCGGGGACACCGGCGGAGACGGCGCTGTCCTTCGTCCGCCGCTTCAGCTGACGCCACGGCGGGCCGGACCAGCGCGTGGATGTGCGTTTGGTGTCGCTACAGCGACACCAAACGCACATCCACGCGAGCCAGGATCGCGTCAGCAGATGCGGGGGAGCGGATCTCCGACCAGCAGGTCGACGATCCTTGTGCCGCCGAACGACGTCTTCAGCCGGACGATCCCCGGTTGGTCCGCGACGACCGCGCCGATGACCGCCGCGTCCGCGCCGAGCGGGTGACCGCGCAGGACCTGCAGCGCAAGATCGGCGCTTTCGCCAGGCACGACCGCGACCATCCGCCCCTCGCACGCGACGTACATCGGGTCGATGCCGAGCAGTTCGCACGCGCCGCGCACCTCGTCACGCACGGGAATGGCGTCCTCGCTGGCCAGCACGCCCACGTCGGCCGCCCTGGCGATCTCGTTGAGTATCGTCGCCACGCCGCCCCTGGTCGCGTCGCGCATCGCCCGCACGCCTGGTACCGCGTCGAGCAGCGCACCGATCAGGCCGTTCAGCGGCGCCGTGTCCGATACGACGTCCGCCTCGATGTCGAGTTCGCCGCGGGCCAGCATGATCGTGATGCCGTGGTCGCCGATCGGCCCGGAAACGATGATGGCATCGCCCGGCCGGGCGTAAGCCACCCCGAGGCTGACGTCGCGTGAGATAACACCGACCCCGGCGGTGTTGACGTAGCATCCGTCGGCCTTGCCCCGCTGCACGACCTTCGTGTCCCCGGTGACGATGCAGACGCCCGCCGCCGCGGCGGCGTCCCGCATCGACGCCGCGACCCGGGTCAAGTCGGCGACGGGGAAGCCCTCTTCCAGGATGAAGCCGGCCGTCAGGTACAACGGCGTCGCACCGGAGACGGACAGGTCGTTGACCGTGCCGTTGACCGCCAGGTCGCCGATGTTCCCGCCGGGGAAGAACAACGGTGACACCACGTAGGAGTCGGTGGTGAGCGCGAGGCGAGCCGCCACACCGGGAACCGCGCCAGGAACGGGCACGCGCAACTCGGCGGCGTCCTCAAGGGGCTCGAGCAGCGGATTGCGGAACGCGTCGAGGAACACGGCCTCGATCAGCGTCTGCGTCGCCTTGCCGCCGGCGCCGTGCGACATCGTGATCCGCTCTTCCCTGACCCGCGGGCGCCGCCGCCTGGCCCGGTCGATGCGGTCAAGCACCTGCTGCTCGCGGTCGGTGACCGGCAGCGAAGGCCGTCCGTCCGGGTTCTCCGGCCGCTCGCGCGTGATCGTGCTCGCGCAGCGCCTCGTCGATCCAGCCAGAGCCCGGCGGTCATGGCCTGGCCGCCTGAACCGACGGCCTCGGGCACGCGGTTGCGGTTCATCCGCCCGTAGTTGTAATAGGCGGCGCAGGCGCCCTCGGGGGAGACCATGCAGGTCCCGATCGGCGTCTCCGGCGTGCAGGCGGTGCCGAAGACCTTGCACTCCCACGGCTTAAGCACGCCCTTCAGCACCTCGCCGCACTGGCAGGCCTTGGGGTCGGCGACCCGGACCCCCGGCACGGAGAACAGCCGCTCGGCGTCCATCGCCGCGTATTTCTCCCGTACGCGCAGCGCGGAGTGCGAGATGAACCCGAGGCCGCGCCACTCGAAGTAGGGCCGCAACTCCATCGTCTCGCCGATGGCCTTCAGCGCCACGACGTTCCCGTCCCACGGCACCACGCGCGAGTACTGGTTCTCGACCTCGGAACGGCCGGAAGACAGCTGGAGCATGAGCATGTAGATGGACTGCAGGATGTCCAGCGGCTCGAACCCGGCCACCACGACCGGCTTGCGGTAGTCGCGGGCGATGAACTCGTAAGGCCGGCACCCGATCACCGTGGACACGTGCCCAGGTCCGATGAACCCGTCAAGCCGCAGGTCGGGGGAGTCGAGGATGGCCTTGATCGCCGGGATGATCGTGACGTGGTTGCAGAACACCGAGAAGTTCGTCAGCCCCTCGGAAGAAGCGCGCAGCATCGTCATCGCGGTGGACGGCGCGGTGGTCTCGAACCCGATCGCCATGAACACGACCTGCCGGTCCGGGTTCTGCCTGGCGATCTTCAGCGAGTCGAGCGGCGAGTACACCATCCGGATGTCCGTCCCGGCCGCCTTGGCGTCGAAGAACGACCCCTGTGACCCAGGCACCCGCATCATGTCGCCGAACGAGGTCATGATTACGTCCGGCCGAGAAGCCAGGTGCATGGCGTCGTCGACGCGCCCCATCGGGATCACGCACACCGGGCAGCCGGGGCCGTGCACCAGGGTGATGGCCTCCGGCAGGTAGTCCTCGAGGCCGTGCTTGTAGATGGTGTGCGTGTGCCCGCCGCACACCTCCATGAACTTGTAGGAGCGGCCAGGCTCGCAGAGCGCCGCTATCTTCGCGGCGAGCGCGTGAGCCTTGTCCGCGTCACGGAATTCGTCGACGAACCGCATCGTCACGCCGCGTCCTCTCAGCAGAGCTATTCGATCAGTGAGCTCACGCAGTGCCGCGATCTCGTCCTCGTAGGCCTGGCCGATGCCCTCGAGGAACGCCATGGCCGCGGCCGCCTCGGCCTCGTCGATCTTGGACAGGGCGAAGCCGACATGGATCAGCACCCACTCGCCCGGTTTCGGCGG
Organism: uncultured Actinomycetota bacterium; assembly: GCA_963759545.1. Lineage (GTDB taxonomy): Bacteria > Actinomycetota > Actinomycetes > Streptosporangiales > Streptosporangiaceae > Trebonia. The sequence continues at coordinate 49,662 of CAVXAB010000039.1, read as the reverse complement.
ATCATCGGACAGCAGCCCGATGTTGATCAGCCGCTTGACGCCGCTGACGTTCACCTTGGCGAGGTCGGGCTGCTCAGGGTGGATCTCGACGACCTCACCCGGTATACCCGAGACACATGTGACACCTCCGCAGCGGTCAGTTCCCAAAGCACCTGGTAGATCGTGGTCTGGGCTTCCTGGATCCGGTGAATCGAGGACGACGGGGCGACAAACAGGTAATCGATCGACGCAAGCTCCGCCATCTTGCCGCCGTCGTAGCCCGCCAGGCCGATCGTGAGCATCCCGCGCCTGCTCGCCTCGTCGAACGCGCGCAGCAGGTTAGCGGAGTTGCCGCTCGTCGACAGCCCGACCGCGATGTCGCCGGCCCGCCCGAACGCGCCAAGCTGACGCGCGAACACCACGTCGACGCCGATGTCATTGCACAGCGCGGTGACCACTGACGTGTCGTTGGCGAGCCCGAACGCCGGAAGCGGCGGTGCGGCGCCTCCGGCAGACAGGTTCCCCGGGATGCAAGAACAAGGTCGCGAGCTGCGCGGCGTCGGTGGCACTGCCCCCGTTACCGAAGGCGAACAGCCGCCCGCCCGCCGCGAACCTGGCCGCCATCTCCCGCGCGCACCGCGCGATCCGCGCTCCGTCCCGCCGGGCGATCACCTGCCGCAGCTCGCTGATCTCCGTGATCTTGGCGACCGTGGACGCGCGCACCTCGTCGAGCACGGCCGTCAGGTCGCTCGTCTCCGCGTACAGGAACGGGTACAGCGACTCCATCGCCGCGGTCCCCCTGTCGTCGGTCACCGGGTCACCTCCCCACGACCGCGATCGCCTCGCCGGCGTGCACCACGATCGTGTCGCCGACGCCGGCGCTGACCAGGGCGACGCTGACCTGCTCGGTGCCCTCGCCGGTGTCCACGTCGGCCAGGTCATCGGGCAGCAACCGCACCACCCGTACCTCGACCGCGATGTCCCCGCACGTTATGCAGTGGTCGGTGGTACAGGCAGGGCCGACGGTCACCGGCTGCTCCCCGGTCATGTCATCTCACCACCCCTGGGTCGAGCACGCCCGGCTGCTCGAAGAATACGTGCACCAGCTCCCAGAGGATGTGGTACGTGGTCACCTGCATTTCCTTGATCATGCGCGGGTCGTCCGACGCCGCGGTCAGCAGGTGGTCGGCCGCGTGCGCCGCCGCGATCCGGCCGCCGTCGCCGCCCACGAGCGCGATCGTCAGCAGCCCGAGCTCCTTGGCCGTCACGAGGCCGGCGAGCACGCTGCCGTTGTCGCCGTCGGCCGAGATGCCGAGGGCGATATCGGCGGGCTCGGCCAGGTACCTGAGCTGGTGGGCGAAGATCGCGTCAAACGCCCTCGCGCTCGGCGACGCCGGTCACCGTGGCCACGTCCGCCGTCAGCGAGATGGCGGGCAGCGCCCGCTTGCCGACGATCACGGGGTGGACGAACTCGACCGCCACGTGCTGCGCGTCGGCGCTCGGCCCCCCGGTGCCGAACACGATGAGCCTGCCGCCGCGGTGAAACCTGACCGCCATGGCGTGGCATGCCTCAGCGACCGCGCCGGCCTGCCCGGCCAGCTCACGGGCGGGATCGCTCCGCAGCCCAAAAAGGCGGGTGACTTCCGGGCAGCTGGTCAACGCTGTCGCGGTCGGCCTGCCCCGGCCCCGTCACCGTCCGCGGCTTCCCCGAGCCATAGGCGTCACCGTCGAGCCCATAGCAGCACCGTAGGACAGTTATGGGGGGCTGTCCAGCCCGGGCAGGACACTTTTGGCGCGCGTTGTGCCTGCAAGGCTCGACATTCCAAGACCCGGCATCCAGAACGACTTCGGCTTACTCGTCAGCGAATCATGACCCTGGACGCGGGGCAGGGGCATCGCCCGCGCTCGCCGGGCTACACGCGCTCCTGGAGGGTGGTTTCGCCGAGGAGAGTCTCGAGGTCCTCCCAGTCGGCTGGGACCGGCCGGGCCTGCCGCTCCTTGCGGGTTCTCCTCGCTACGGCCGCGGCCATGATGACCGCGGCCACGGCCGGGATGACGCCGCAGCAGAACATGCCCGCCCGCGCGCCGAAGTGGCTGGTGACGGCGCCGACGATCGGGGCGCCGAAGGGCGTGCCGCCGATGAAGACCAGCATGTACACCCCCATGACGCGGCCGCGCAGCTCCGGGTCGACGGCGAGCTGGACCGACGCGTTGGCCATGGCCTGGCACACCAGGTTGACGAAGCCCATGGTGATGAGCAGCGCCAGGAAGACGGCCAGGTCCGGGGCGAGCGCGGCGGTCGCCTCAAGGATGCCGAACGCGGCCGCGGTGCCCGCGATCGCGATGGTTCTCGGCCGGGTGCCCGCCCCGGCGAGCACCGCGCCGGCCGCCGACCCGAGCCCGAGCACGATGTTGAACAGGCCGTAGGTGCTCGCGTTACCGCCGAACGCCGACTTGGCCATCGCGGTCAGCACGATCGGGAAGTTGAGCCCGAACGTGCCGAGCATCCCGACGAGGAAGATCGTCCACAGCACGTCCGGACGTCGCCGCAGGTACCGGGCGGTCGCCGCCATGGTGGCGTGGGCCTTGGGTACGGCCGGAGCGGGATGGAGATCGGAAGGCCGCAGCATCAGCAGGCCGATCGTCGGGCCGAGGTAGCAGGCGGCGTTGACCGCGAACACCCAGCCGGTGCCCACCGTGGCGATGAGCAGGCTCGCGATGGCCGGCCCGATCAGCCGGGCCGCCTGGAAGACCGCGGCGTTCAGCGAGATCGCGGCACGGAGCCGGCCCTCCGGCACCACCTCGGTCACGAACGCCTGCCTGGCCGGGCTGTCGAACGCCAGGACCATGCCGCTGGCCAGCGCGAACGCGTACACGTAGGCCGGGCGCACCGCGCCGGTGATCGTGATGACGGCGAGCGCCGCGGTGGCAATGCCGTTGAGCGTCTGGGTGGTGAGCAGGATGCGCCGCTTCGATAGCCGGTCGGCGACGGCACCGGCGTGCAAGCCGAGCAGCAGTATCGGCCCGAACTGGAGGGCCATCGTCACGCCGACCGCGGTCGAGCTGTGCGTCAGGTTGAAGATCAGCCAGTCCTGGGCGATGCTCTGCATCCACGAGCCGGCGTTCGCCAGGCTCTGCCCGCCGATGTAGATCCGGTAGCTGCGCGAGGAGAGGGCTGCGAAGGCGCCTCTCGGTTGCCGATCTGCCTCGGCGGTTGTCACTGAGAGGGCCTTCCTAGTCGCCTTTGTCCGTGTTGTCCGCTTACATTCTCGGATGTCGGCGATTTATATGGAACTCCAATGTTTGACCTAACAGTTATTATGAACGCTTATGACCGGCTATGATCCGCAGCTCCTCGCGACCTTCCTCGCCGTCGAGCAGACCGGCAGCTTCACCCGCGCGGCGGTCCGGCTCGGCATCCAGCAGCCGACCGTCAGCCAGCACATCCGCCGCCTGGAGCGGCAGGTCGGACGGACGCTGGTGCTGCGGGACACGCACTCGGTGGCGCTGACGGCGGACGGCGAGGCGATGGCCGGGTTCGCGCGCAACATCATCGCCGCGTCCGAGCAGGCGGCGGCCTACTTCAGCGGTGACCGGCCGAGCGGGCGGCTGCGCATCGGCATCGCGGACGACCTCGCGCTCACCCGGCTCCCGCAGATCCTGCGCGACTTCCGCCGGGACAACCCGCTCGTCGACTTCGACCTCAGGGTCGACCAGAGCGGCCTGCTGCACCAGCGCCTTGAGCGCGACAGGCTCGACGTGTTCATCGGCAAGCGGCCAGCAGGCGAGCAGCGCGGCCAGCTCGTCAAGCGGGAGCGCATGGTGTGGGTCGGCACGCCGTCGACGAAACTCGACCTGACCGCGCCGCTGCCGCTCGTCGTCTACCCGGTGCCGAGCATCTCCCGCACCGAGATGCGCCGGGCGCTCAACCGGGCCAGGCTGCCGTTCCGCAGCGCCTGCCTCTGCCGCGGCGTCAACGGCCTGATCGGTGCGGTCGCGGCCGGCATCGGCATCTCGGCGATGGCCGCCAGCCTCGTTCCTGCCCAGCTCGCCACCCTGGGCCCCGGCCACCGCCTGCCCGAGCTCGGCACGATCGACCTGGTCATGCTCACCAACCCGCGAACCGACAAGCGCCCGGCGGTCCGCGCCCTGATGTCAACGGTCCTGGCAAGCGGCTCAAGATCACTCACCGCCTACCGCGACGAGCCGTAACCGGCCCCGCGTCGCCGTCGCCCTCGCCCGCGCCCGTCCGCCCTCGCGCCCGCGTCCGCGCCTTCGCCCTGCGCCCGTCCTGCGCCCGTCCGCGCCCTCGCGCGCGGGCCCGCGTCCGCGCCCTCGCCCTCGCCCCTGCGCCCGTCCGCGCCTTCCGCCCTCGCGCGGCCGCGTCCGCGCCCTCGCCGCCCTCGCCCTCGCGGTGACCAGTCTTCGCTTACCCCGGTGACCCGATGCCGTTGTCTAAGGCGGTTCGTGGTGACCGTGAGGGCCGTGCGCGGGCTGGGACGCGGCGCCGCCGGGCGAGGTCGACGTGATCGCTCAGGATTTCGCTTTTCATGTGGATTCCGCAGCTAATAAGCTGCGGAATCCACATGATCATGGTCGGGGCCGTCGCGGCGCCGGGGATAATCCGGGCGAAACGGGCATGCGCCTGCCTGGGGATGGCGGGGAGCCCCGCCCGGTTGTCGGCCGGGGCGGCCGGGGCAGGCGCGGTGGACCGCGCGAGCTTCCGCAAGCGAGCGGCTCGCAGCCCCGCCGAGGTGAGTCGGCCGACGGCGACCGAACCAAAATGCCGTATCCCCGGCCGCGCTGACCTGCGGGCGGGGATACGGCGGGCACGATGCTTAGCCCTGGTAGGGGTTGGCCGGGATCTGGTTCGTGTAGCTGATCGACAGGTACAGGTCCTCGAGGAACTCGCCGGTCGGCTCAAGCCAGGCGGATTCGAGCGTGGCGCCGGTCCTCGGGTTCTCGAACGTCTCGACGTTCTCCTTGGAGAAGGTCGCAACGCGGCTGATCTCGACGGCGGGGCGGCCGGCGCTGTCGGTGACCCCCGACTTGACCTGCACGCCGGGCGTGTCCGCGAGCACCTTGTACACGGCGGCGCGTAGCGCGGAGCTTAGGTGGGGCTCCCAGAGCAGGTTGGCGGCCTGCTCGAAGACCAGGTCGTTATCCGTCGGCTGCGGGCCCTTGGGGATCGGGGTCGCGATCCTCTTGCCCGCTTTCTTCGCCCGCTGCGCCATCTCGGCATAGGCCTGGTTGAGCTGCTGCTTTGCCTGGGCGAGGAGGAAGGCGCGCAGCCCCGCCGTGCTCGTCGGCATGGCATCGAGCTGCGCGGTCGTCGGCGAGCTGTCCGCGGGGGCGTTCAGTACCGCCGGGGGCTGCGGGTCGCCGTTCGCGCCGGAGACCGTTATGTCCTGGTAGGTGACACCGCCGCCGGTGACCGTGTCGATGACGCTTGTCTTCGGCCCGGTCTCGCTGCCCGCTCCGCCTGGTTCGGTGTCCACCGACTTCTCGGCGAGGACCACGTACCGGCCGGCCGGGCGCTGCGTCGCCGCGGCGGCGGTACTCAGGCCGTACAGCGTCTGCTGGGCGACGGTCAGCTGCGCGGCGTGGGTCGTCCCGGCGGGACCGGCGGAACCGGCCGCCACGCCCGGGCGTGCCGCAGGTTGTGCTCCGGACGGGATCGCGAGGGTGCCGACGGCGAGCCCGGCCGCGGCGGCGATCCCCGTGACGCCGAGCACGCGGGTGCGCAGCCGGCGCTGCCGCTGGTGCCGCAGCGCCTCGGCCGTGCGGGCGGACCGCGCGAACAGGTCCGCGGTGGACTGGATCATCAGCTCGCGCATGACGTCCTCATCAATGTCAGGCATAACGGACCTTCCTCGTCATTGCGTTGGTTGCGGCGTGCGTAAGAAGCCCGCTGAGGCTGGGATGCTCGCGTAGTTGCGCCACGGCACGGGACAGGGTGCTCCTGACGGTTCCCGGTGCGACGCCGAGCAGTTCGGCGACCTCGCTCTCGCTGCGGTCGTCGAAATAGCGCAGCACGACGATTTCCCGCTGGTGCGGCGTCAGCGTGCGGAGCGCGCTGAACAGCACCGGCCGCAGTTCGACCGCCGATGTCGAATCGGCCGACCGCGGATCGCTGTCGTCATGCCCCTCGGCCAGCCGGATCTCCGGTACCTGGCGCCGCTTGAGCCGACCCTGGTCGATCACGATGTTGTGCATCACCCGCCGGCAGAACGCCCGCGGGTTGTCCACGCGCGACCAGCGAGCGGCGAGGCGGTGCAGCGTCTCCTGATAGACGTCCTCGCCAAGCCCGCGATCCGCGGTGAGAAGCGTCGCCAGTCGCAGCAGTGCATCACCGGACTCGGCTATGAACTCCTCGAAAGCACGTTCCTGCTTTCTGTCCACCTAGCCTCCTGACTTTCGCCTTCACCCCACTAGACGATGCCTGCGCGGATCACGTTGAGCGGGCACCCGCCGATCCGGCGGGCGGGCCATTCGGCTAGCGTCCGTCTACAGAAGCGCTTCCAGGGGCGGAGGGGGGAAGCCCGTGGGGGAATACGAGCTTTTCACGCTGGCGGTAGCGATCGCCGTCGTGATGATCGTCGGCCGGGTAGTCGCCAACCGGCTCGAGGTGCCCGAGGCGATTGTCCTGGTCGTGCTCGGCGTGCTCGCCAGCCTCATCCCGCAGGTCCCGAACATCAACCTGCCGCCGGACGTCGTGCTCTTCCTGTTCCTGCCGCCGCTGGTCTACAACGCCGCGTTCTTCACCGCGCCCCGGGAGACCAGGGAGAACGCGGTGCCGATCACCGCGCTGGCCGTCGGCGCGACGACGGTGACCATTATCGGGGTCGGCGCGGTGACCCGGCTGGCGCTGCCGGCGGCTGGCTGGGCGGGGTCGCTCGCGTTCGCCGCGGCGGTGGCGCCGACCGACGCGGTGGCCGCCACCGCGGTGCTGACCCGGCTGGGCGCGCCGACCCGCGTCGTGACGATCCTGGAAGGCGAGAGCCTGATCAACGACGGGGTGGCGCTGACCGCGTTCGGGCTGGCGGTCGAGGCGATGGCGCACCCGTTCACCTTCGAGCACGGCGTGGTCCGGCTGGTCGAGGTCGTCCTCGGTGGTGTCGCCTACGGGCTGGTCGTGGCATTTGTCATCGGGCGGGTCCGGCGCTACGTCCGTGATCCCTCGGTCCAGATCCTGGTCACGCTGATCACCCCGTTCGTCGCGTACGTGCCCGCCGAGGAACTGAACGTGTCCGGGGTCCTCGCCACCGTGGTGACCGGCGTCTACCTGGGCACCCGCACGGAGGGCATGCTGCAGGCCGCGTCGCGGGTCAGCGGCACGATGTTCTGGCGGACGCTGATCTTCCTGCTTGAGTCGGCGCTGTTCGTGCTGCTCGGCCTCGAGCTGCGATCGGTGGTCGACCACCTGTCCAGGGGGTACTCGGTGGCGTGGCTGGCGGGCACGGCCGCCGCGGTGGTGGCCGCGGTCGTCGTGATCAGGCTGGCCTGGGAGCTGATGGTGTCGCCGCTGATCAGGTTCATCCCCGGCCGGCATTCCGGTTACGTGCGCAACCCGTGGCGGCAGCGGCTGGTCATCGGCTGGGGCGGCATGCGCGGCGCGATCTCCCTGGCCATCGCGCTGACGCTGCCGCTTGAAGCGCACGGGCAACGATTCACCGAGCGGCCCACGCTGGTCTTCCTCGCCGCCGTCGTGGTGATCGTGACGCTGGTCTGCCAGGGGCTCACGCTCGGGCCGCTGCTCGGCGCGCTCGGCCTCGCCCAGGGCGACGAGCAGCGGCGGCGCGAGGCGGTGGCCCGCCAGCGGGTCACCGAGGCCGGCCTGGCCAGGCTCGACGAGCTCGCAGAAAACGGCGACGTGGACGAGGACACGGCGAACGTGTACCGGCAGCTGTTCGAGCTGCGGCTGGAGCGGGTCCGTGCCGCGCTCGGCGACGACGACGGCGACGGCAGCGTGCCGCACACCAGCGGCCTGCGCCACGAGCTGGTCCGCGCGCAGCGCGTCAAGCTGGATGAGCTGTACCGGAACAGGAAGATCAGCGACGAGATCCGCCGCTCCATCGCCCTCACGCTCGACCTGCAAGACGGCCCGCGGGGCGGCCTCCCGCACGCCTGACCCCAGTCGCGGTCGACCCGCGGGATGGTTGACGGCACGCCGGGCTAGCTCACCACACTTGGCTAGTGACAGAATGCGGAGGGGTGAACACAGACCAGTTCGAGAAAGTAAGGACCGGCCGCGGTTTCTTCGCCGCCCTCGACCAGAGCGGCGGCAGCACGCCGAAGGCGCTCGAAGAGTACGGCATCGCGCGGGACCGGTACAGCACCGACGACCAGATGTTCGACCTCGTGCACGCGATGCGCACCCGGGTCATAACGAACGCGGCGTTCGACGGCTCGCGGATTCTCGCGGCGATCCTGTTCCTGCAGACCATGGAGCGGTCCGTCGAGGGCGTGCCCACCGCCAAGTACCTCTGGGAGACCAAGAACGTCGTCCCGTTCCTCAAGGTTGACCTGGGGCTCGCCGCCGAGCAGGACGACGTCCAGCTCATGAAGCCCATCGACACCCTCGATGACCAGCTTGAGCGGGCCAACCGGCACGGGATCTTCGGCACCAAGATGCGGTCGGTGATCAAGGACGCCAACGAGGCGGGCATCGCCGCGATCGTGGACCAGCAGTTCGAGTACGCCGACCGGATCCGCGCCGCGGGCCTGGTCCCGATCATCGAGCCAGAGGTCAGCATCTCCAGCCCGCATAAGGAACAGGCCGAGACGCTGCTCCGCGACGCCATCGCCAAGCACGTCGCGGCGCTCCAAGCGGACGCCCGCGTCATGCTCAAGATCACCATCCCGACCCAGCCAGGCCTGTACGGCGAGCTGGCGTCCGACCCGCGCGTGCTGCGGGTCGTCGCCTTGTCCGGCGGCTACAGCAGGGACGAGGCCTGCGCCCTGCTCGCGCGCGACCGCACGCTGATCGCCAGCTTCTCCCGCGCGCTACTCGAAGGCCTGACCGAGGGTCAGACCGACGAGGAGTTCACCGCCACGCTCGGGCACTCGGTCGAGGAGATCTACCGGGCGTCGGTGGACAAGCAGCCCGCCTGATCGTCACCAGCGGGGCTGCGTGCGCTGGTAGCCGGGTACGACCCGCTGCATGTAGCCGGTGTCGTCCCGGTTGCGCAGGCCGCAGGCCAGGTACTGCTCGTGCAGCCTGGCCAGGCCGTCCCGGTCGAGTTCCACGCCGAGCCCGGGGCCGCTCGGGACGCCGCAGCGCGCCGCCGCTGAAGATGAACGGCTGCCCGGCCACGACGTCCTCCGTCTTCCACGGCCAGTGGGTGTCGCAGGCGTAGGTGAGGTTGGGCACGGCGGCGGCCAGCTGGACCATCGCGGCGAGGCTGATGCCGAGGTGCGAGTTCGAGTGCATCGACAGGCCGATACCGAATGTCTCGCAGATCCCGGCGAGCTGCTGCGAGCGGCGCAGGCCGCCCCAGTAGTGGTGGTCGGACAGGATGACCTGGACCGCGTTCTGCCTGACCGCGGGCGGCACGTGGGCGAAGGCCACCACGCACATGTTGGTGGCCAGCGGCATCGGCGCCTTTGCCGCCACCTCGGCCATGCCGTCGATGCCTGGCGTCGGGTCCTCCAGGTACTCGAGCACCCCGTCGAGCTCGCGGGCGACCTTAAGCGACGTGGCGGGGGTCCAAGCCGCGTTCGGGTCGAGCCGCAGCGGATGGCCGGGGAAGGCGGCGCGCAGCGCCCGGATCGCCGCGATCTCCTGCTCGGGCGGGAAGACGCCGCCCTTGAGCTTGATCGCGGTGAACCCGTACTCGTCGATCATCCGCTTGGCCTGGGCGACGATCCCGTCCGGGTCGAGCGCCTCGCCCCAGTCGTCGGGGTCCACACCGGGATGAGCCGCCCACTTGTAGAACAGGTAGGCGGAGAACGGCACCTCCTCCCGGACGGCGCCGCCGAGCAGGTCGGCGACCGGGCGCCCGGCCGCCTTCCCCTGGATGTCCAGGCAGGCGACCTCGAAGGGGGAGAACACCCGGTCGGCCGCCGCGCTGTGCCCGATGAGCCCGGAGGCGATCGTGGTCTCCGGGGGTGCGATGGCCAGCACGCGCCGGTACATCTCCTCGGTGTGGTAGACGTCGGCGCCTACGATCGCCCGGGCGGCGGCGTGCAGCGCGGCCAGGTGCTGCTCGTCCGCGTACGTCTCGCCAAGCCCGGTAAGGCCCGCGTCGGTGGCGACCTCGATGACGGCACGCAGCGCGAACGGCTCGTGCACGCCGACCGAGTTCAGCAGCGGGGGGTCGGCGAACGCGACGGGCGTGATGGTCACGTTCGTGATGCGGATGGGTCCATTGGTGCTCATCATGCCTCCAGGTAGCGGCTAGCGGCAGCTCGGCTTTCCCCGTGTGCCGTTGGGCCGGCGATCGCCGGCCCAACGGCACACGGGGATCGGGGGTGCTCAGCTCCTGACGGGTTCGGGCACTGCCGCGAGGCCGGCGGCGAGGATGCTGCCCAGTTCCTGGCGGTGCTCCGGCGTTACCTCGGTGAGCGGCGGGCGGACACCGCCGGCGCGGTACCCGGCGAGCTCCACCCCCGCCTTGATGAGCGAGACGGCGTACCCGGCGCCCTTCGCCCGCAGCCGGGCGAGCGGGTGATAGAAGGCCCGCTCAAGCGCGGCGAGCGTTTCCTGGTCATCGCGCTCGAGCGCGTCGTAGTAGGCGAGCGCGACCCGCGGCGCGAAGGCGAAGGCGGCGGAGGAGTAGAGCGGCACGCCGATGGCGCGGTAGGCGCGCTGCGTCACCTCGGCCGTCGGCATCCCGTTGAAGAAGAGGAACGAGGGGTCGTTCCCCTCATCGCGCACCGCTCGCACGATCCTGGCCATCAGGTCGAGGTCGCCCGCCCCGTCCTTAAAGCCGATGACCTGCGGCAGCCCGGCGACCGTGACGGCGCTGCCCTCGTTGAAGCGGGCGTTCGCCCGGTTGTAGACGATCGTCGGCAGGTCCTCCCTGGTGGCCTCCCGCACGTAGCCGACGAGGCCGCGCCCGCTCGCCTCGGTCAGGTAGGGCGGCAGCAGCAGGATCCCGTCCGCGCCGGCGTCCTTGGCCCGGTCGGCGAACCGCCGCGCGGTGCGCACCGGGCCGCCCGCCCCGGCGAAGACGGGGACCAGGCCCGCGACCGCCTCGACGGCGGCGCGGACGACGGCGGCGTACTCATCCTGCTCGAGCGCGCTGAACTCGCCGGTACCGCAGGCGACGAACACCCCGCCCGCGCCCGCGTCGACGCCGCGCCTCACGTGCGCGGCAAGCTCCGTTACGTCGACCTCGCCGTCGCTCTGGTAGGGCGTGATCGGGAAGAACAGCAGACCGTTGAACATGGCTCCCATGCTAGATTCGGCTTCGATTCACGTCTAACTCGAAAATGCTTGGTATCGATACAGGAATTGGATCGATGTTCACCCTGGCACAGCTCGCCAGCTTCGTGGCGGTCGCCGAGGAGCTCCATTTTGGCCGGGCCGCCGCGCGGCTGCACCTGACGCAGCCGCCGCTCAGCCGTCAGATCAAGCTGCTCGAACAGGAAGTCGGCGTCACCTTGCTCGACCGCACCGGCCGCACGGTCAAGGTCACGCCCGCCGGACGGGTGTTCCTCGCCGAGGCCAGGCGCATCCTGCGGCTCGCGGAAGAAAGCTCGCTCGCCGTGCGGCGCATCCCGACGGGTGCGGGAGGGACGCTGGCGGTCGGCTTCACCGCGGTGTCGGTCCACGGGTACGTGCGGTCGTTCCTAAGGCGAATCGTGGCAGAGTTGCCGCACGTCGACCTCGTGCTGCGCGAACTGGTCACCGCCGACCAGGTCGAGGCGATCGCGTCCGGCGACATCGACCTCGGCTTCGTCCGCCCGCCGGTCATCAGGGCGGGCCTGCAGTCCCGCGTGGTCCAGGCCGAGCGGCTGCTCCTCGCGGCGCCGGCCGACGACCCGTTCGCCACGCGGGGCCGGCCGGCCGACATCGCGGACCTGGACGGCCGTGCGCTGGTCATGTACTCGCCGGTGGAGTCCAGGTACTTCTACGAGCTGGTGCTCGGCCTGACCGTCCGCGCCCAGGTCAGGCCCAGGTACGGGCAGTACGTCAGCCAGGTCCACACGATGCTCGCCCTTGTCCAGGCGGGCATCGGCCTGGCGATCGTCCCCGAGTCCGCGACGGCGCTGCACCCGGACGGCGTCGCCTTCATCGACCTGGCCGACACCAGCTCGCCCGCGGTCGAGCTGGCCGCCACCTGGCGGGAGAACGCCGACAACCCCGCCCTCGCGCGGGCCCTCGCCATCCTCCCCGGGTCCCGAGCCCGGCTGGAAGCCGATGTGACCGATCAGTAGCATCTGTTGGGTGGCAGACAGTTTCTACGTCCCGCTCGGGGATGGCCGGTGGCAGGCGACGGTACACACGACGGGACCGTGGGACGCGGGCGCGCAGCACGGCGGACCGCCGAGCGCGCTGCTCGGCCGGGCCATGCAGGAGTGCTCGCCCCGCGATGACATGATGATCGCGCGGTTCACCTGCGAGATCCTGCGCCCGATCCCGGTCGGGGAGATCAGCGTCGCGGCCCGGGTCGCGCGGCCAGGCCGCAGCGTCGAACTGCTCGAGGCCACCGCGAGCGCGGGCGGCCGCGAGGTTGCCAGGGCGAGCGGCTGGCGGGTGCTCAGGACCACGGCGGAGGCGGTGCCATCGCGGCAGCCTGCCCCCGAGGGGCCGCCGGAGGACTATCCGGCCATGCGGCGGCCGCGGAGCTGGGTGGACGGTTTCCTTTCTGCCGTCGAATGGCGCTCCATCGAGGGGGGCTTCACCAAGCCCGGGCCCGCCAGCATCTGGGGAAGGCTGCGCTACCCGCTCGTGCCGGATGAGGAACCAAGCCCGCTGGAGCGGGTGCTCACGATCGCCGACAGCGGCAACGGCGTCTCCTGGGAAATGGACATCACCCGCTGGCACTTCATCAACCCGGAGCTCACCGTCCACCTGCACCGGGAAGCCGAAGGCGAGTGGATCTGCCTGGACGCCCACACCGCCATCTCCCCGGGCGGCGTCGGCCTCGCCACGTCCGTGCTCTCCGACCGCAACGGCCCGGTCGGCGTCGGCGCCCAGTCCCTCCTCATCGCCCCCAGGCCGCCGGCCGCAGGCCGCTAACGGTCATGGAGCACAGGGCGGCGCGGGCGATGTGGGCCTGTCCGCGTGTCCAGATATATCGCTTCATAAGGCATAGAGAGCAAACGCGAGGGAAGTCATGGCGGCATGGTTGTCTTCATCATCGTCCTGCTGATCGTGGGGCTTATCGTCGGCGCGATCGCGCGCCTGCTTATGCCTGGCCGTGACTCCATCGGGATCGTCGGCACCATCGTGCTCGGCATCGTCGGCTCCTTCGTCGGCGGATTCCTGCAGAACCTGATCCAGTACCACACGGCAAGCGTGCACAGCTTCCACGCCGTCGGCCTCATCGGCTCGATCATCGGCGCGTGGGTGCTGCTGCTCCTGCTCCGCCTAACCCACCTGGAACCCGGCCACCGCCGCCGCCGCTACTGATCGATGGATACCCCCATGGGGTATCCATCGAGGATCGTGGGTCAAAGGCGGCGGATATCGCCGCCTTTGACCCACCATCACCCCAGGCGCCCGGTTCCAGGCGGTGTTTCGTGCACGAACGGGGGAAATGTCGGGCCTGCCTCTTGCCCCTACCGGCACCTGACCGCATTTGACCCACAATCTCGACCTGAGACCTTGACCTGAGACCTCGGCCGTTCAATCCCTGTAGGACGGGGCATTGTGCTGTTCGCAAACAGGAGAAGGGATCTCATCGTGTCTCGGGTATTTATTACTGGATCTACCGATGGCCTGGGCCTGACCGCCGCGACGCTGCTCCTCAGCCAGGGCCACGAAGTTGTCGGGCACGCGCGCAACGCCAGGCGGGCCGATGACCTGCGGCGAGCGGCGCCAGGCATCGCCAGCGTGACTGTCGGGGACCTCAGCGGCGCGGCCGAGACCAGGTCGGTCGCCGACCAGGTCAACACGCTCGGCCGGTTCGACGCGGTCATCCACAACGCGGGCGTCGGCTACCGCGAGAACCGCAAGCTCACTACGGTCGACGGCCACGCGCACGTGCTGGCCATCAACGTGCTCGCGCCTTACCTGCTCACGGCGCTGATCGAGCGCCCCGCCCGGCTCGTGTACCTCAGCAGCGGCATGCATCGCGGCGGTACGCCGAGCGTGGATGACCTGGATTGGAACCGGCGGCGCTGGAACGGTTCGCAGGCGTACTCCGACAGCAAGCTGTACGACACCGTCCTCGCGTTCGCGATCGCGCGGCGCTGGCCGGACGTGCTCAGCAACGCGGTCGAGCCCGGCTGGGTGGCCACCAAGATGGGCGGTCCCGGTGCCCCCGATGACCTGTCGCTGGCGCCCGTGACCCAGGCCTGGCTCGCCGTCAGCGACGACCCGGCGGCGATGGTGAGCGGCTCGCTCTTGTACCACCAGCGGCCCCGCGAGGCGCACCCGGCGGCGCGCTCGCAGCGATTCCAGGACGAGTTGCTCACCGCGCTGGCCGAGCTGACGGGTGTGAAGATGCCCGCCTGACCCGGCCTGTCGGTCCGGGTCAGGCGAGTGCCCTCCCGCGTTGTCACGCGGTCCACGCTCGCGTCTTGACCTGGGTCGCTGCGAGTCCTGCGGCCCCTGGGCGTCTGGCCAGGCTCAGGCTGCGGCAGGCGCGGAGCGGTCGATGGTGAGGTACCAGTAGCCGCCCGCGAGATTCAGCGCTCCGATGACCAAGAAGAAGGCGGCCCATCCGTAGACGCCGTAGGCGAGGCAGATGAGGCCCGCGCCGGCCGCGACACTGCCGCCGGCGATACGCCCGACCCCGTAGAAGCGGAGGTGGCGGTACTCCCATGGGTGGATCAGGCGTTGCAGGCCAGGTCGCGGTGGAGTTAGCCACCACCCGCGCAGGCCTCTCGCAGCGGTGTTGTCATTGGATCCGTTCATCGGGATCGCCTCCTGTGGACTGTGATGTAGGCCACCCGAACATCTATCAACTTGATATCATATTGATAGCAGCACTGTCAATGGCGGCAGTCCTCGCCGAATCTCATGGCTCGCACCGGGAATGAGCCGCCCTGGGTCTTTGTTGCATGCTCTGCAATGATGCTGAGAGTGCAACTTAGGACGGACTGCAAGATTTCGGTGAGCGCATCATGACTGTCACACCCGCGACGCAAGTGGCGGAGCCGCCTGTTTCGCTGCGCGAGCGCAAGAAGCTGGCCACCCGGCGGCTGCTGCGCCGTGCCGCGCTTGACCTGGTGGCCCAGCGCGGCCTGACCAACGTCACCGTCGAGGACATCGCCGAGGCGGCGGAGGTGTCGCCGCGCACGTTCTTCAACTACTTCCCCTCCAAGGAGGCCGTGCTCTTCGGCGGTGACCCGGACCGGGCGGCCGAGCTGCGCGAGGGCATCGTGAGCGAGGCACCAGGCAAGTCGGCGCTCGACGCGCTGCGCGTGGTGCTCGCGCGTGACTCCGAGGCGATGGCGGACGAACTCCGCTCGCTCGGCGGCGACCCGGCGGACTGGCTGCGCCGGATGAAGGTGGCCCGCACCGACCCGCACGTCCGCGCGGCGCACGCGTCGTCCATGGCGATGATCGAGCGGGCCGTCGCCGAGGGGCTCGCGGCCCGCCTCGGCGCCGACCAGGAGACCGACCCTTATCCGGGAGTGCTGGCCGCCGCCGCGGTCAGCGTCGTCCGCGCGTGCCTGACGTTCTGGGCGGGCACCGGCGGTGCCGTCTCGCTCGGACAGCTCATTGACCAGGCCTTCAAGGCCCTCGCGGCCGGGTTCCCTGAAGACAGCGACTTGCGCCGGATAACGGCGATTGCGACAGCAGACGAGGAAGGACAGCAACTGATGGCATCAGCCACTCCCGCGCCCGCCGAGGGGCCCCGGATTGCCCCGGTGGACGCCGCCGCCGATGGGGCCCTGCCAAACCTCGGCCGCCGCCGCATCCTGCTTATTATCGGCGCGCTCATGTGCGGCATGCTGCTCGCCGCGCTCGACCAGACGATCGTGTCCACCGCGCTGCCGACGATCGTCGGCGACCTCAAGGGCGGCTCGCACATCGCCTGGGTCGTCACCGCGTACCTGCTCGCCACCACGGTGTCCACCCCGCTGTGGGGCAAGCTGGGCGACATGTACGGCCGGAAGATCTTCTTCCAGGCGGCGATCGTCATCTTCCTGGTCGGCTCGGTGCTGTCCGGCCTGAGCACCTCGATGTTCATGCTCATCGCGTTCCGGGCGGTGCAGGGCCTCGGCTCAGGCGGCCTGATGGTCGGCGCGCAGTCGATCGTCGGCGACGTCGTCTCGCCCCGCGAGCGGGGCAAGTACCAGGGGCTCTTCGGTGCGACGTTCGGTTTGGCCAGCGTGGTCGGCCCGCTGCTCGGCGGCGTCTTCGTGGACAACCTGAGCTGGCGCTGGATCTTCTACATCAACGTCCCGATCGGCGCGATCGCGCTGATCGTGGTGGCCCTCCAGGTCCCGGGCACGCTGCGCCGGGTGCACCACAAGATCGACTACCTCGGCACCCTCCTGCTGTCGGCCGCCGCCACCTCGCTGATCCTGCTCACCAGCCTGGGCGGCACCACCTACGCGTGGGCGTCGGCGCCGATCTACATCCTCGGCGTCCTCGGCGTGCTGCTGATCGTCGCGTTCGTGTTCGCCGAGCGGTATGCGGCCGAGCCGATCCTGCCGCTGCACCTGTTCAAGACGCGCGTTTTCTCGGTCACCAGCGTGGTGGGCTTCATCGTCGGCTTCGGCATGTTCGGCGCGATCACCTACCTGCCCGCGTTCTTCCAGGTGGTCCGGGGCATCTCGCCGACTATCTCCGGCGTGTACCTGCTGCCGCTGATGGCCGGGCTCCTCATCGTCTCGATCGGCTCGGGCCAGGTCATCGCGCGGACCGGAAAGTACCGCTTCTTCCCGATCGCGGGCACCGCGGTGATGACCGTCGGCTTGTTCCTGCTGCATCTGATGGGCCCCGGGTCGTCCACCTTGCAGGACTCGCTGTCCATGCTTGTGCTCGGCATGGGCCTCGGCGGTGTCATGCAGGTGCTGGTGATCATCGTGCAGAACGGCGTCCCGCACAGCGAACTCGGCGTCGCGACCTCGGGCGCGACGTTCTTCCGCTCGATCGGCGGCTCGTTCGGCACCGCGATCTTCGGCGCGATCTTCTCCAACGTGCTGATCAGCAACTTGTCCAACCATCTGCACGGGCTGACCCTGCCGTCCGGCTTCACCTCATCCGATGTGACTCCGGCGGCGCTCGGCCACCTGTCGGCGACGGTGCGCGCGGGCTTCGTGTCCGGCTACGCCGAGTCGATCCAGACGGTCTTCCTCATCGCGGTGCCGATCGCTGCGCTCGCGTTCCTCGCCTCCTGGCTGATCCCCCAGGTGGAGCTGAAGCAGTGGGCGCCCGCCGCGTCCGCGGCCCCGACGTCGGAGGGTCAGGCCGCGACCGTAGACGCCGCATCCGGCCTGGACGAGATCCCGGCCGCGGACGGCGCCAACGGCACGGCGGTGCTATCGGAGTCGCTCGACCCGCAGGACGCCGGCCGACGCGAAGGACGCTGGGGAACCGACGCGGGCTAAGCAGCAGCCCGCGGCCCGTCCCGCCCGACGAGCACGGTTCGCGCTGAGCTGACGCAGAAGCTACGCCCCCGTTCTGGAGAAAGATCTTTGCTCCGAACGGGGGCGTGGTTTCTTCTGGTCGCCCGTTAGTACCGCCCGGCTGGCGAGGTGCGCTCGCCGGCACCTCACGCCGCCTGCGGCACGGTCGGCTCCGGCACGGCCGGGTCCTGCACGGCCGGCTGCGGCACGGGCGCCGGCAGGAAGAGCCGCCCGCGGGCACCATCGCGCACCGTCCGGACAGCGACGATCAGCCAGGCGGCGAGTAGCAGCAGGAACAGGCCGGCCGCGCCGTAGCGCAGCAGGTCCGCGCCGGTGCGCGCGGCCAGCCCGATGGTCCCGGTGACGCAGGTGCCGACCGGGAAGGTGAAGCTCCACCAGGTCAGCCCGAACGGCAGGCCCTTGCGGGCGGCGCGCACCGTCATGGACGCGGCGATGGCCAGCCAGGCCATGGCGAACCCCCAGGTGGGGATGCCGTACAGCAGCGCGAAGGCATCCGCGCCCGCCGCGTAAGGCGCGTGCAGCGTCAGGCCGCCGACGTTGGCCAGGTTCCCCGTCGCGGTAATCGACTGGCCGAGCGGCCCGAGCACGATCCAGGAGGTCGGCACCATGACCGCGGGCAGCGTCTTGTACGTCACCAGCCGTCCCCACAGCAGCGTGATGATGATGACCGACATGAACAGCGAGATGCCGAACATCGCGTAGCAGGCGACAAGCAGCGTCAGCCGCGCCTGCCCGGCCGCGGCGTAGGGGACGAGCAGTGCCCCGAGGGCGGCAGACACCATGGGCGGCACGATCGGCATCAGCCAGCCGCCGAACGCGCCGTCTGGCTTGATCTCGTGCCGCGTCATCATCAGGTAGGGGATCCAGCAGGCGGTCACCAGGCCGAGCGCGGTCCCGAGGAACCACAGCACCCAGTCGATGTCCACCGCCGCGGCCGCCCCGGTCAAGTCCCGGCCGACAAGCAGCGTCCCGGCGCCAACGGTGAGCAGCGCCATCGCCGGTGCGCCCCAGAACTGGGCCATCACCGGGTTGTTCGCGTGCGCGCGAGCGCGGTCCGTGTGCTTCGTCCAGTGCACCGCCCACGCCGCGGACAGCGCCACCAGCCAGGCCGCCGCGATCGCCCAGACCACCAGCGCGAACACGTGCAGGCCGGGCACGCGGAAGGGGAGCGTCTCCGCCGCGACCGCGACGATCCCTGTCCCCATGACGGACGCGAACCAGTTCGGCCCGATGTCGCGGAAAACGTCTCCAGGCCGCTCGAGGTCTTTAAGTATTCCGAACGAGTGGTGGTGACTGCGTCCCGCCGCTGTCTCGTCCTTGTCGTGGTGCCCAACCAAGGGTGGAAGCTGAGTAATCATGCTTCAAGACTCGCTCCAGGTGGTCGCCCCCAGTAGCCGCCAATCGCCTATGGGGCCATAAGCTATGGTTATGAGCTTGCCGGCCAGGGTGTCCGACCTGATGCCGTTTGACCTGCTGCTGTCCGTCGCCCGGCTTGGCAGCCTCGGCCTGGCCGCGGCCGAGCACGGGATCTCCCAGCCGGCGGCGAGCACCAGGATCAGGCGGCTTGAGCGCCAGCTCGGCGTCCCGCTGATCGAACGGTCGCCGCGCGGCTCGCACCTCACCCCGGACGGCGAGCTGGTCGCCGGGTGGGCGCAGGCCGCGGTCGACGCCGCCGCGGCCCTGGACGCGGGCGTCACGTCGCTGCGGGCACACAGCGACGCCGTGCTGCGCGTCGCGGCGTCCATGACGGTCGCGGAGTACCTGCTGCCCGGCTGGCTGACCGTGCTGCGGGCCCGCGACCCGCAGACAGCGGTCGCGCTGACGGCTGGCAACTCGGCGGAAGTGGCCGCGGCGGTCCTCGACGGCCGGGCGGACCTCGGCTTCGTGGAGGGGCCCGACCAGCCGCCAGGCCTCGCGTCGCAGCAGGTGAGCGCCGACCGGCTCACGGTCGTGGTGGCGCCGGGCCACCGCTGGGACAGGCGGCGGTCCGGCATCACCGCCGCGGAGCTCGCCGCTACCCCGCTGGTAGCCAGGGAGCCCGGCTCCGGCACGCGGCGCTACTTCGAGCAGGCGCTTTCTGCCCAGGGCGACCTGGACCGAGTGCCGCCGGTGGCGGAGCTGTCGTCGACCACGGCGATCAAGTCGGCCGTCGCGGCGGGCATCGGCCCGGCGGTCCTCAGCTCGCTCGCGGTGGCGCCGGAACTCGCCGCGGGCACGCTGCGCGCGGTCAAGGTGACCGACCTCGACCTGAGCAGGAGGCTGCTCGCCGTCTGGGCCGCGGGCAGGCAGCTCATCGGCCCCGCCGCGGACCTGCGCACCATAGCCGCCCGCGGCCGGTGACCAGCCGCGGCGCGGTGACCCACGGCCGGGTCACCTAATCCGTATCCGGCGGCTTAACCGGTCGTGCAGCACGGGTGCCTGGGCGGGCGGTTGTGACTGCGAGCCGGGGCTTACCGGTAGCGGAAGCCGTCGAGGAAACGGCGGAAGAGCCCGCCTTCGCGCATGAGCGCGGGCCCCGCCGGGGGAGCGACCGTGCGCAGCCTGGCGACGGGCTGGTCGTACTCGGCCCGCGCGATGGCATCAACGACCTGGGCCTCGTCAAAGTCCTCGGAGCCCTCGATCTCCGGCACGAACCCGACGAGCATGCCATCCTGCATGACCTGCGCCTCGAGGCCGGCCGTCCCGTCGGTGTCCCACTCGGCCTCGCGCCCGCCTGGCAGCGTCACACGGACGCCGTACTGACCGTTCCCCCGGTACAGGTGAGCGTTGACACCACGGTCACGGAGGGAGTCAACCACGCGACGCGCCCTAAACTCATCCACACCAAAAACGTAGCGTTCGTCCCTGAAAGATCACTGAACGCAAGCTCCATTCCGCCTCAGCCCGCGGGCCATCCCCGGCCCGCGGGTTCTGCGACCAGGTCCTGCCGGGGTAGCGTGCGTGGTCTGCTCCCTGCGATGAGAAGGGACAGCCGCGGGAGTCAACATTGGTGGAGGCAGGACGCGGCTAGGCGAGGAGGCGGCGGGCACGTGGCGGTAAGGGTATCCAGGCGCATCGAAGCGCCGGCGGCGGTGATCTTCCGGGTCCTGGCTGACCCCGGGCGCCACCTGGAGCTCGACGGCTCAGGGATGCTCCGCGGAGCAGTGACGACGGCCCCGGTTACCGGGGTCGGCGACGTCTTCATCATGAAGATGTACTTCTCGGAGCT
Source organism: uncultured Actinomycetota bacterium (assembly GCA_963759545.1). GTDB lineage: Bacteria > Actinomycetota > Actinomycetes > Streptosporangiales > Streptosporangiaceae > Trebonia. The sequence goes on along the minus strand of CAVXAB010000039.1, from coordinate 28,757 downwards.
GGGCGATTACGAGATGAACAATCACGTGGTCGAGTACGAGCAGGACCGGCGCATCGGCTGGGAGCCGGAGGCCGGACGCGGGCACCGGGACGCCGGCGAGGCACAGGACCGGGGCCGCTGGGGTCACCGATGGTCGTACGAACTGGTCAAGGACGGGCCCGACGCGACGATCGTGACCGAGGTTTATGACTGCTCACGCGCGCCGGCCGACGCGCGCACGGGCATGAGCGACGGCGAGGTCTGGACTCAAGCCATGGCCGAGACGCTGGAACGGCTGGACGCGGCTCCTGCGCAGTGAGCCGTCACGCGTGCACAGAGGTAGCTTTGGGCGAATGGATGAGAACCGGGCCCGGCGGGTCGCTGACGCACTGCGGGACCGCGGGATCGACGCGCACCTGGAAAATGCGGGGATTGACATCTACGGGGTACGCGTCGTGCTCAGCGGCGGGCGCGAAGCGGTTTGGGGCAACGAGGGCACGTCGTCCCTGGAGGCTGAGGTGCTCCTTGACGGGGACCTCGTCGGCTTCATCCCGGAGATCCCCGGCTCGGCGGCATTCGACGAGGCGCAGATCGTGGACGCCATCGCGCGGGCCGATTACGACGAGCCCGAGGGCAGGGAACTCCCTGAGGCGCCGCCGCCTGCCCCGCCGCTGATGCGAGAGGGCGGGCTGTTCCGCCGTTTCCTCGGCGGCTTCCGCTACGACTCCGAGTCGGGTACTGGACGCTAGCCGCGTCCCGTGTCGGCGAAGCGTTCCTGGCCGAGGACGGCGAGCAGTTGCAGCTTCTCGTGGCCTTCGGTGCGCGGCGGGGCGGTGAGGACAAGCAGCGCGATGGACTGGTCCTCGGTGAACAGCACCTGGCAGTCGAGCTCGATCGGGCCGAGCTCGGGGTGGATGAGCACCTTGTGGTCCTCGAAGCGCCTTGCGACCTCGTGCCGTTCCCACAGTTTCGTGAACTCCGGGCTCGCCTTCTGCAGGGCACGGACGATCTCGCCGGCCGGCGACCGCGGGCCCATCGACCCGTAGGCGGAGCGGAGGTTGGCGACCTGGGCCCGGCTCTGCCTGTCCCGGTCATGCTCCGGGTAACGCAGCCGCTCGGCGGGGTCGGTGAACCACCGGTAGATCTCGCTTCTGGCCAGCCCCGTGTAGCCGGACCGGTCACCAAGCAGGGCGGCGGCCATCCGGTTCTGCACCAGCGTCTCGCCGAGACTGGACAGGATAAGCGCGGGGGTGTCGTCGAGCCGGTCGAGCACTCGCAGCAGCGCTGGCGGTACATGCGTCGTGACCGCGGCGGGCGCGGGAGCGGTGTGCCCCGCCAGCTGGAACAGGTAATCGCGCTCGTCGCTCGTCAGCCGCAACGCGCGGGCGAGCGAGCCGAGCATCTGCTCGCTGGGCTGCGGGCCCCGCTGCTGCTCAAGGCGGGTGTAGTAGTCGGTCGACATCATGGCGAGCGCCGCCACGTCCTCGCGCCGCAGGCCCGGCGTGCGGCGGCGTGCCGTCACGGGGATCCCCACGTCGGAAGGCTGCAGTGCCTCGCGGTGGCGGCGAAGGAAGTCCGCCATTGCTGCCCGGTCCATGTCTCCATTATCGGCGCGCCGCTGCCGTGAGCCAGGGATCGCCGATCCCCCGATAAGCGCTCTCTGCACAGGTCAGGGCCCTGTAGGCAGACTCAGTGCCATGAACATCACAGGGAACACGATCTTTATCCCAGGGTCCACGAGCGGCATCGGGCTGGCGCTCGCGCTCGCGCTGCAGGCGAACGGGAACACGGTGATCGTCGGCGGCAGGCGTGCGGACCTGCTCGACAAGGTCGCCGCCGAGCATCCCGGCATCGACACCGTGGTGATCGACACCACCGACGCGGCCAGCATCCAGTCCGCCGCGAGCCAGGTGCTCGACCGGCACCCGGACCTCAACGTCCTCGTGCCGATGGCCGGCATCATGCAAGTCGAGGACTGGCACAAGCCCGAGGCGTTCCTCGCCTCCGCCGAGTCGGTCCTGACCACCAACGTGCTCGGCCCTGTCCGGCTTATCGCCGCGTTCATCGAGCACCTGCAGTCGCGGCCGGACGCGACGATTATCACGGTTTCCTCCGGCCTTGCGTTCACCCCGCTGGCGGCGACACCCAGCTACAACGCGTCGAAGGCCGCGATCCACATGCTGAGCGAGTCGATCCGCCTCCAGCTCGCCGACACGACCGTCAAGGTGGTCGAGCTCGAACCGCCGTCGGTCCGCACCGCGCTGATGCCAGGGCAGGAAAACAGCGAGGTGGCGATGCCGCTCGACGAGTTCATCGCCGAGGTCATTGGGCTGCTTAAGGCTCAGCCGGACGCGCAGGAGATCCAGGTCGAGCGGGTGAAGTTCCTCCGCTACGGCGAGGCCCGCGGCGACTACGACCAGGTCGTGGCGATGCTCAACAACACCGACCCGCACGGCAAGTAACCGTCAAGGACCTTGCGACTTCATGAGACGCGAGTATCAAGTTGGCTGAATGAGGCTGTCGCGCGCTCGATGGCCTCGGGAGCGAAGCCGGCGGCGAGGGCGATGAGCGCGGCGTCCAGGTAGATGGTCAGGTCGTCGTCCGCGCGGGCCGACCAGCGGTCGTAGGCGGCCCGGCAGGCGGCGAGCGCGGCCCGGCCAATGGTCAGCGGGTACAGGGAGTCGGCGGGCTGGTCGAGACGCCGGCCCGCGAACTCGCTGATCGCCCGCTCCCAGGCCTCGTAGTGCTCGGCCGCGCTGAACGAGAGCGCGGGCACCGTGGCGATCAGGTGCATCCGCATCCGCATCTCGGGGACGTCGTCGGCGTGGTAGTGATTCGCCGCGACCACCGCGCCGCGGATCGCGTCCATCATCGGCACGTCGTCAGGCACCGAGGTGAGCGAGGCCCTGATCGTCTCGACCTCGGTCTCGAAGTCGGTCCACAGCACGCTCGCCTTCGTGGTGAAGTACCGGAAGAACGTGCGCTCGCTGACGCCCGCCTCGGCGGCGATGTGCTCGATCGTCGTGTTGTCGAACCCGCACTCGGCGAAAAGTCGCAGTGCGATCAGCCGCAACTCGCGCCGGCTCGTAGACGGCGGCCGTCCACGGCGCGCCCTCGCCTGGTCGGCTTCGCCTTGCTCGGTCAACCTCACCACCCACAGGTAACGACGATTGCTGAATGTTATTGTCAGCTACTGACATTAACATCGCAAGAGACTACGCCGCCGGCTGCCGGAAAGTCACGCCAGGCGACGGCTGGTGAAGCCCAGGGGTGCGCCGCCCGCCCGGCGAGCTGTGACCTGCGTCACGTTGAATTGCTTCTGTCAGTGTCTGTCATTAATATCGGTCGTATTACGTCACTGGGTGACGTAATAGCCCCGAGCGATGTCGCTCCGGCCGCGGAAGGCCAGCTCAAGGCCCGCTGAAAGTCCAGCTGAAGGGCACCTGACAGGCAGCAGCAAGCCCCGCGAACCGGCTCCCTCACCGTCCCGGGACCAGGCAAATCCCCCCGGGACGAACCCCGGGCCCGCCCGACAAGAACGCACCGGGCGGGCGAACGAGAGGAGCGCAAGGTCATGGGAAAGCTTGAAGGCAAGGTCGCCTTCATCACCGGTGCGGCGCGCGGGCAGGGCCGCAGCCACGCGATCCGGTTGGCCCAGGAGGGCGCCGACATCATCGCCGTCGACATCTGCCAGCAGATCGCCACCGTCGGATACCCGATGTCCACCCCGGACGACCTGGCGGAAACCGCCAAGCAGGTGGAGGCGCTTGACCGGCGGATCTACGCCGCGCAGGCCGACGTCCGCGACCTGGCGGCGCTGAAGCAGGCGTTCGACGCAGGTACGGCCGAGGTCGGCCCCGTCGACATCGTCCTCGCCAACGCCGGCATCGCCCCGATGTCCATGCACCCGCAGCCGGAAGAGTGGCAGGACGTCATCGACGTCAACCTCACCGGCGTCTACAACACGGTGCAGACCGCCATACCGAGCATGATCGAGCGCGGACAGGGCGGCGCGATCGTCCTCACGAGCTCCACGGCGGGGATCAACGGCATCGGCGGCGACACCCCCGGCGGGATCGGTTACACCGCGGCCAAGCACGGTGTGGTCGGACTCATGCGGACCTACGCCAACATCCTCGCCAAGCACAGCATCCGGGTGAACACCGTGCACCCCACCGGCGTGAACACGCCCATGGTCGTCAACGAGGTCATGCAGGAATTCCTGCAGCAGGACCCGACGATGGGCCAGGCCATGATGAACGCGCTGCCGGTCGACCTGGTGCAGCCGGTCGACATCTCCAACGCGATCCTGTTCCTCGTCTCCGACGACGGCCGCTACGTCACCGGGGTGACGCTCCCCGTCGACGCCGGCTTCACCAACAAGAAGTGACGGGAGCGAAGCTATGGCAGGACGTGTAGCAGGCAAGGTCGCCTTCATCACCGGTGCCGCCCGCAGCCAGGGCCGCAGCCACGCGATCCGGCTGGCCCAGGAGGGCGCCGACATCATCGCCGTCGACATCGCCGGGCCGGTCGAGTCGGTGACCGCTTACCCGGGCGCCACCGAGGAGGACCTCGCCGAGACCGTCAAGGAGGTCGAGGCGCTCGACCGGCGGATCGTCGCGACCAAGGCGGACGTGCGGAACCCCCGCGCGCTGAAGGAGGCGCTTGACGACGGCGTCGCGCAGCTCGGCAAGCTCGACATCGTGTGCGCGAACGCCGGCATCTACCAGACCCACCCTGCGCTTGAGCTGGACGACCCGGCCTGGCAGGAGACCATCGACATCAACCTGACGGGGGTGTGGAACACCGTCAAGGTGGCGCTGCCGCACCTGGTGGCGAACAAGGGCGGGTCGATCATCCTGACCAGCTCGGTGGCCGGGCTCAAGGGCCTGGCGAACTCGGTCCACTACAACGCGGCCAAGCACGGCGTCGTCGGCATCATGCGCTCGATCGGCAACGAGTTCGCCCAGTACGGCATCCGGGTCAACAGCGTTCACCCAACCGGGGTGAACACGATCATGATCCAGAACAAGCAAGTCTGGGGCCTGTTCGACCCGGCCAACCCCAACCCGACCCGGGAGTCGGCGGTGTCCGCGTTCAAGTCGCTCAACGCGCTCGACATCCCCTGGGTGGAGCCGGTCGACATCAGCAACGCGATCCTGTTCCTCGCCTCCGACGAGGCCAGGTACATCACCGGCGTGACCCTCCCGGTCGACGCCGGCGCGATGATCAAGTAAGGAGGACCCGCCACTATGGCAGGACGAGTAGCAGGCAAGGTCGCCTTCGTCACCGGGGCAGGCCACGGCCAGGGCCGCAGCCACGCCATCCGGCTGGCCGAAGAGGGCGCGGACATCATCGCGATCGACATCGCCCGGGCGAACGCCTACCCCATCCTCGGCTACCCCACGGCGACCGAACAGGAGCTGGCCGACACGATCAAGCAGGTCGAGGCCCTGGATCGGCGGATCATCGCCCGGCAGGTCGACGTGCGGGACGCGGCCGGGCTCAAGCGGGCCGTGGACGAGGGCGTCTCCGAGCTCGGCAAGCTCGACATCGCGATCGCCAACGCCGGCATCTGCACGGTGCAGGCCTGGGACGAGGTCACCCCGGAGATCTGGCAGGACACGCTGGACACCAACCTGACCGGCGTGTGGAACACGATGGTGGCCGCCGCCCCGCACCTGATCGCCAACGGCGGCGGGTCGATCATCTGCACCAGCTCCACCGCCGGCATAAAGGGCCTGCCCTACCTGGCCCCGTACGTGGCGGCCAAGCACGGCGTCGTCGGCATCGCCAAGACGATGGCCAACGAGCTGGCCCGGCACAAGATCCGGGTCAACACGGTCCACCCCACCGGCGTGAACACCCCGATGGGGACTGGCCTCGGCGGCCTCAACCCGCTGATCGAGCGGGACCCGAACCTGGGCCCGATCTTCATGAACACGCTACCCGGTGGAGATGGTCGAGCCGCGCGACATCAGCAACGCCGTGCTGTTCCTCGCCTCCGACGAGGCGCAGTACGTGACCGGCCTGGAGTTCACCGTCGACGCCGGGAACACCATCCGATGAGCACCGGCCGTGACGGCCGCGAGCCGCTGTCGAATGTCAGGGACCGCATCCAGGCCAGCGTCGTGGGCCGGGAGCGCGAGCTCGGCTTGGTGCTCGCGGCGGTCGCGGCGGGCCGCGACATCCTCCTCGAGGGGCCGCCTGGCACCAGCAAGTCCACCTTGCTACGGGCGATCACCGCGGAGTGGGGCATCCCGCTGGTGTTCGTCGAGGGCAATGCCGACCTGACCCCGGCCAAGCTGGTCGGGCACCACAACCCGGCCCGGGTGCTGCGCGAGGACTACAGCCCGGAGAACTTCGTCGACGGCCCGCTAGTCGAGGCCATGCGCGCGGGCGGCTTCCTCTACATCGAGGAGTTCAACCGCGCGCCCGAGGACACGCTCAACACCCTGCTGACCGCGATGGCCGAGCGGCGCGTCGCGGTACCCCGGGTCGGCGAGGTGATCGCCAAGGACACCTTCCGCGTGGTCGCCTCGATGAACCCCTACGACAACATCGGCACCACCCGGCTGTCCACATCCGTGCACGACCGGCTGTGCCGCCTCGCGATCACCTACCAGGACGCGGCAGCCGAGCGCGGCATCGTCACGCTCCGCGCCCCGCTGCCTGACCTCAAGCCCGCCGTGTACGAGCGGCTGGTCGCCGACGCGGTGGCGGTCACCCGTGCCACCAGGGAGCACGAGGACATCAGGCAGGGCAGCAGTGTCCGCGGCGCCATCGACCTGACCCTGGTCGCGGGGGAGCTCTTTCTCCTGGACTCAGAACGAGGGCTTGGCTCCGCCGGGTGGGCTCATGACACTGACGGCGGGGAGGCAGGCGGCTCAGCCAACGACACCGGCAGCACGGAGACCGGCGACCGGGACGAGACGCAAGTGCCGGCCGAAGAGACTGAGCAGCGCTACCGGGACACCGTTTACGACGCGATGATCGTCGCGCTGTCCGGGCGGATCTTCCTCGACGAAACGGTCGAGGAAACCCCTGAGCAGGTGCTCCGGCAGATCTGGGAGGACCATTTCATCCTCGCCCCGGCCGCGGCGGCCCCCGGTTGAAGAGAAGTGGAGGCGGACTCCCCGATCCGCCGCCAATCCGACCGGCCGCGGCGCCAGGATCCCGCCCGCGGGCTGAAGCCGCTGCGCCGCAAGCCGAAGACACTCACCGAAGAGCCGGAGCTGCGGGACATCTCGCTGGGCGGCGGGGCAGGGATGGTCCTCGGCCTGGCGCCCGGCAGACGTGACCGGGCCGGCCTGAACCCTTCGCAGCGCGGCGGGAGCGGTCCCGCCGTCACCGAGGAGCAGGGCACGCTGGTGGGCGTGACCGAGGCGGCCGTAGCGCCCGACCCGGAGACGCTGCGCCGGGCCAGGGAGATCGCGGCGCGGCTGGCGGTGTCCAGGCCGCGCACCGACCGGACGGCGCGGCGCGGCGCCGGTGACGTCGCCAGCGTCCCGTACCGGGGCGGCTCCGACGACATCGACCTGGACCGGACCCTCGAGCAGCTCACCGAGCACCCCGTCCCGGATGACGAGGACATCATTGTGCGGGAGCGGGTCACCACCACTCGTTCGGTGGTGCTGCTTGTCGACCTGTCCGGGTCGATGCGCGGCGAGCGGGCGCGGACGGCGGCCGCCGCCGTCGGCGCGCTGGCGGCGGAGCTGGCGCGGGACAATCTCGCGGTGATCGCGTTCTGGTCGGACGCGGCGGTGCTGTCCCGCCTCGGGCAGCACGTGCCACCGGAACGGCTGGTGGAGTCGATGCTGCGGATCCCCGCCCGCGGGCTCACCAACCTGGCGTTCCCGCTGCAGGTGGCCCGGCGCGAGCTGGCCAGGGTCCCGGCCAGGGACGCGCGGGCGCTGCTGCTGTCGGACTGCGTGCACAACGCCGGGCCGGACCCGCGGCCGTTCGCGGCGCGGCTGCCCCGGCTCGACATCCTGCTCGACACCACCGGCGAGCAAGATCCGGAGCTGGCCCGCGACCTCGCCAGGCTCGGCCGCGGCCGGCTGCGGCAGGTCCGCGGCTACCGGGACGTGGCCCCGGCCCTCAGTGAGTTCTTCGCGAGCTAAAACACAACTGGAAAACCGTGTGCGAGAAAGGGTAGTGATGATGTTATGGCTAACAAGTGGTTCGAGACGGTGGCGGTGGCGCAGCGCCGGGCCAAGAAACACTTGCCGAAGTCCGTGTACGGCGCGCTGATCGCCGGCGCGGAAGCGGGCGCGACGATCAAGGACAACGTCGCCGCTTTCGGCGAGCTGGGATTCGCGCCGCGCACCGCCGGACTGCCCGCGACCAGGGAGATGGCCACGACCGTCATGGGCCAGGAGATTTCGCTCCCGGTGCTCATCTCGCCCACCGGCGTCCAGGCGGTTCATCCCGACGGCGAGGTCGCGGTGGCGCGCGCCGCCGCCGCCCGCGGTACGGCGATGGGGCTGTCGTCGTTCGCGTCCAAGCCGATCGAATCGGTCATCGCCGCCAACCCCAAGCTGTTCTTCCAGATGTACTGGGTAGGCGACCGCGACGAGATGGCGGAGCGGATGGACCGGGCCCGCAAGGCCGGCGCGGTGGGCATCATCGTGACCCTCGACTGGTCGTTCTCATTCGGCCGGGACTGGGGCTCGCCGCGCATCCCGGAGAAGATGACGTTCGAGGAGATGCTCCGCCAGGCACCGTCGGTCGTGGTGCGGCCCGCGTACCTGTACCAGTGGCTGCGCAACGGCGTCGTGCCCGACCTGACGGTGCCGAACCTGCCGGTCGGCGGCGCGCCCGCGCCGACGTTCTTCGGGGCCTACGGCCAGTGGATGCAGACGACGCCGCCGTCCTGGGAGGACGTGGCCTGGCTGCGGTCGCAGTGGGACGGGCCCTTCATGGTCAAGGGCATCACCAGGATCGACGAGGCGAAGCGGGCCGTGGACGCCGGGGCCTCCGCGATCTCGGTGTCCAACCACGGCGGCAACAACCTGGACGGCACGCCCGCCACCATCCGGCTGCTGCCCGACATCGCCCAGGCGGTCGGCGACCAGGTCGAGGTGCTGCTCGACGGCGGCGTGCGGCGCGGCGGCGACGTGGTGAAGGCGCTCGCCCTTGGCGCGAAGGCCGTGATGATCGGACGGGCGTACCTGTGGGGCCTTGGGGCCAACGGTCAGGCGGGCGTGGAGAACGTGCTCGACCTGCTCCGCTCGGGCATCGACGCCTGCCTGCTCGGCCTTGGCCACTCGTCGATCGCCGACCTGACGCCGGACGACCTGGTGATCCCGCCCGGCTTCACCCGCCGCCTAGGCGACTGATTTCTCCGCTGCCCCGCACAGGCAGAGATTTTGCGCGGGGTAATCCATTCAGCGGCCGGCCTTACCCCGTTCCGCCCGGCGTCGCGGCGGCCTGGTCCGTGATCGACCACGGAACTTCACCGTATTGAGGTCAGTGCCGTTCACTTCAGTGGCGGGTGGTGCCCGTGAGGGTGGTGCGCGGGCTGCGACGCCGCGCCCGCGCCCGGGCGCCGCGTGATCGAAAGGATTTTTCATGATCGTGTGGATTCCGCATCTTATTAGCTGCTGAATCCACATGATCATGGTCCGGAGCGCGGCGGGGCCGGGACAATCCGGACGAAACGGGCACGTGTCGGCCCGGCGCGAAGGCCGGGACCGCCTAGGTCAACGGCATTGGGGTCATCCCGCCCGACTCGCGGCCGTTTGCGCCCCAGAAACTCGGTACACCTTGCGGCGCTAGAGGCCGGCCTCGTTGACGGCCTGCTGCAGGGAGCCGATGTAGCCCTGGCTGGTGTAGGTCGCGCCGCTGACCGACTGGATGTTGGCGCTCTGCGCGGTGAGCACCTCCGGGTTCAGCTGGCCGATGGCGTTCTGTGCGATCGAGTCGCCGCCTTGCGGCAGGCTGCCGTTGGCGTTGGTGATCTTCCCGTTGCTGACGGTGATCGATACCTGCACCTCGCCGTACTGCGTGTTCTCCGCAGGTCCGCTGAAGGTGCCCGACTTACCCGCCGGAGCGCTCGTCTTCGGCGCGCTGCTTGGCGCGGCCGAGTGCGTCGCCGCCGGCGTGCTGGCGTCCGACGTCATGGGCGCGGCCGCCGAGTGCGACGGCTTCGGCGCGGCTTTCTTGGTGGCGGACTTGGACGGTGACGGTCTCGCCGACGCGCTGCCGGCGAGCGAGCTGCCGCTCGACGGTGTCGGCGATATGGTCACGCTCGGCGACGTGCTGGCAACGGCGATGCCCGCCACGTGCGTCTTGTAAGAGAACAGCGCGGCGAGTCCTGCGGCGGTCGTGCCGAGAACGATGACGGCGCGGCGCATGAAGCCTCCAGCGAGGGATTAGTCAGGGTCAGAGGTCGAAGGACTCGTGATGGATGCGTCGCCGCGGTACGCCGGCGGCGACCAGCGCGTTCACCGTGGCCTGCGTCATGCCGGTCGGGCCGCAGACGTACGCCTCGTAGCGGTGCAGGCCTGGGACGGTCCGCTGCAGGTGGTCGGCGTCGAGCGGGTCATAGCCAAGCTCCTCGCGCGAGCCGATCAGGTAGTGCATGGCGGCCTGCCTGTCGCTGGCGATCGCGTTCAGTTCCCTGCTGAACACCACGTCACGGGGGTGGCTGGCCCGGTAAAGGAGCGTGATGCCGCCCGACATCCGCTTCGGCAGCGCGGCGAACATCGCCCGGATCGGGGTGATGCCGACCCCGCCGGCGATGAACAGCACCCGGCGGCCGGTCAGCGACGGCGTGAACGCGCCGTACGGGCCCTCGGCGACGATCCTGGTGCCCGGCCTCAGGTTGGCCAGCGAACCGCTGTGGTCGCCGCGGGCCTTGACGGTGATCCGCATCAGGTCGGGCTGCGGCATCGCGGACAGCGAGTACGGGTGGGACTGCCACCACAGCTCGCGGGTGAGGAACCGCCACCGGAAGAACTGCCCAGGCTCCGCGCGCAAGTGGTCGAATTCGCGGCCGGAGATGAGCACCGACACGATGCCGGGCGCCTCGGGCCTGACCGCCTGCACGGTGAACTGGTGCCTGGCAGACCTGCGCAGCGGTGTGATGACCCGGTACCAGAGCAGCAGCGCGCCGATCACCGCGTACATGGCCGACCAGGCGACGCGGGACTGGAAGCTCTCCGCGAACGCGCCGCCGTTGGCGAACTGGTGGCTGAACGCGAGCGCGATCGCCAGGTAGGTGTACAGGTGCGCGTAGTACCAGGTCTCGTAGGCGACACGGCGGCGTGCGGCCCTGATGGAGATCGCGGCGACCATCAGCAGCAGGAACCAGGCGACCGTCGCCATCAGGATGTCGGGGAAGGTCGTCTCGAGCGTGATGGTCTCGCGCGTCACGCTCTCGTGCGCGGTGACCGCGAAGCCCCAGATGATGAACACCACGTGCCCGCTGACCGCGCTGATGACGATCCGGCCGCCGATCGTGTGCCAGCGGGCAAGTCGGTCGGTGCCGATCCCGCGCTCGAGCGGCGGCAGCCTGGACATCAGCGCGACCAGGACGACGACACCGTAGCCTGCGATTAGCCCGAGCACCTCGCCTAGGTCGGTCAGCAGCGCGCCGGGGGTGTGCAAGAACAGGGTGTTGCGCCACCACAGGTAGCCGACGCCGACGAAGCCGAGCGCGATGACGGCGAGCACCACGATGGGCAAGACGATCCGCGCCCGCCCGGTGCCTGGCGCGATCGGCTTGGCGGTCCGCATGGCGCCGGCCGTCCGCACGCGGTCGGCCGTCCGCACGCGGCCGGTCGTCCTGATGCCACCGGTCGCCGTGTTGGCGCCGGGCGTCACCGGGGTGCCAGTCCCGCGGAAGCCGCCGGTCGTCCTGATGCCGCCGGTGGTCCTGGCGGGGGCTAGTACCGGGTTGGCGCCGGTCTCCCGGCGGTCAGGCGTTGGCATCGGGCGTTCCCGCGGCGGCGTCGGCAGCCTCGGCTGCCCGTCCGTTTGGCGCACTCGCCAGGACGTCGTCCACCGGCGGCCCATCGCCGGGTCGGCCCACTCCGGTGGCGGCAGCTGCCGGGGTGGCGGGCCCGCGGGCCCGCCACGGCCCGACGGGTACCGGCCATCAGGAGCGGGCGGGTACCGGCCATCAGGAGAACGTCCGTGGTTAGCCATGGCGCTCCTCAGGCCTAGAACGTGACGGAACGGGACACTTCGTCATTATTCTTGAAACGTCGGTAGCGTAATGACGGTTCAGTGCGTTCAGCGGGATGTACCGCGATTTCAGAGGAAGCGCAGAGCAACCGTGAAGCGCGTTCCTGGCGTGATTGTCCCGTGACCTAAGCTACCCAAGTCGCGCAGCACGGGCGGGTCCTTCTCCGGGATTGCCGCCACCGGAGCAAGGACGGGTGCTGGCGAGACGCCGGGCTCTGCCTGGCCGTGTGGTACCGGGTCACCCCAGGACCTCTGGTCCCCCCCTCCGGTACCGGCCCTGCCCTTGCGGGTTGCCACTCAAGGCAGTGCTCGGCGTCTCGCCAACTAGAGCTAACCGCAGAACCGGCCGTCCGCGCCATCCCCGAATCCGGGGGTGCCCATCGCAAGTAGCGCTGCCTAGACTGGCCCGGTGGCCGCGCACGTGAGTACCCCGTCTGGCCAGGTCATCCGGCTCACCGAAGGCAGCCAGCTGGTGTTCGGGCGAGGACCTGAGGTCGACCTGGCGATCTCTGCTGGGCGGGGACTGTCCAGGCGGGCCGGAGTGATCGCGGCGACCCCTGAGGGCGCCTGGATCGCCAACATAAGCAAGACCCACGCGCTCTACGTGGCGGGAGACGGGTACCGCATCCGGCTGCCGCGCGTGGAGGGCGACGGCGACCCGGCGGGGGGGTGGCTCGTGCACACAGGGACAGCGATGGTCGGCTCGCGCTCGATGCTGGACGACGGGCTGCAGATCGCGGTCACCGTTCCCGGCAGGCACCGGCGGCCGCCCGCGTCGGCGGACGCGGCCGACCCAGCCCAGGCGGACGCTGACGGCACCGTGCTGCCGCTCTACCTGGACCCGAAGACCAAGCTCTTCCTGGTGGCGCTGATGTGGTGCCGGCCGTGGCTGGTCGACCCGAGCGCCGCGTCACCCCTGCCGCGCACCCCGGAGATCGCCAGGGCCGCGCTTGAGGCGACCGGCGCGCACCACGAGCTCGAGCGGTTCGACAGCGACCCCGAGTTCCGCGACCGCCTGTCCGCGCGCGTCGCCGAGCACGTCAAGGTGCTGCGCCGCAAGATCGCCGACCGCGGACTCGCGGGGCGGGACGTCCGGTTGTCGGATGAGGTCGCCGTCCGGATCCTGATCGAGCACGGAATCGTCGCGCCGGGGGACCTGCGGCTGCTCGCCGATCCCGCGTGGTGCTCACGGCAGGAGGACCTGTGGTGGGACAGGGACTTAGGGCGGGGGCTGGCCGAGGGGATCGCCTGGTGGCCCGCCATTCGCTGCCGGGTTGACGAGGAACGAGGCGCTGGCGCTGTGCTCGCCGGAGGCGGTTACCACCACCTTGTAGGCGCCGGGCGGGATCGGCCCGCTGAAGAAGCGGTGCCCCTGGTCGAAGGCGTAGTTGAACGAGCCCTGCAGGTCGGTGACCGGGTGGTCCGGTGAGACGCCCACGCCGACGAGCGTCACCGTGACGGTCACAAAGCGCCGGAAGCCGGTGCCATGGATGATGAACACCGTGTCGCCGTCACCGTAGGGCTGGCTAACGCACAGCTCGGGCGTGGTTCCTGGCTGGTGCGCCGCGCACGGCGGCGGTGATGCCACCGGGCCGGGGTCGGTGCCGCTTGTCGTGCTGCTCGTGGTGCTGCTGCTCGCGGTACTACCGGGGGAAGCGCTACTGCTTGGTGTACTGCGGGGGGCATCGCCCGCCGCCTGAGCGCCCGGACCCTGCAGTTCCACCCCGATCCAGATGCCCCCGCCGAGCAGGACCGCCGCCGCGGCCACCCGCGCCCACAACGGCAGGAGCACGCGCAAGGGAGGTCGCGGGCTTGGCTCCGCGTCCGGCGTGCGGCGCCGTCGGCGGCGCGATCGCCTGGTCGACTGCCCGTGCCGTGCTTCGTGGCCGTTGAGCGAGTGGAAGCCTGGCAGGGGCGTAAGCGACCCCGACGTGGCATAATCGCCCGCCGCCGCGACACCCGAGCCTGCCGTCGCGCCGCTGGCGGGCTCCTCATCCGCGTCGTCGTCGGCCGCCGCCGGGACGAGCGGTGCGCGCTGGTACTCGGCGATCACCGCCATCGCGGCCTCGGGAAGGTAGGAATGACCTGGACCTGCCTGAGTGGCGAACGGGCCGAGCCGGTGCAGGATCGTGGCGTCCGTTGGCCTCATCCGCGGCACGCGCTCCAGGCAGGGCGTGACCAGGTCGGCGAGTTCCCCCGGCAGGCCAGTCAGGTCGGGGGCCTCGGTCGCGAGGCGGACGAGGATGTCCATGACGGTCTCGCCCTCGTACGGGGCGTGGCCGGTCGCGGCGAACACGAGCGTCGCGCCGAGCGAGAACACGTCGCTGGCAGGCGAGGCCTGCGTCGCGTCCCTGGCCTGCTCGGGCGCCATGTAGGCCGGCGTGCCCGACGCCCCGTGGGTGGCCGTGAGCTGGACGCGCTCGGCCGCCCTGGCGATGCCGAAGTCGATCACCCGCGGCCCGTCCGGCGCCACCAGCACGTTCGACGGCTTGACGTCGCGGTGCAGCAGCCCCGCGCCGTGGATGGACTGCAGCGCCTCCGCGCAGCCGGCCGCGAGCCAGCGCACGGCCGACACGGGCAGCGGACCCGCCTGCTTCACGAGCGTGCTCAGCGAGGGCGCGGGAACGTACGCGGTGGCCACCCAAGGCAGGTCCGCGTCCGGGTTCGCCTCGATGACCGCGGCGGTGAACACGCCGCTGACCCGGCTGGCGGCGGCCACCTCGCGGGCGAACCTGGCGCGGAACCCGGCCTCCTCGGCCAGTTCCACCCTGATCGTCTTTACCGCTACCAGGCGCCCGGCCGTGGAGCGGGCGAGGAACACCTGCCCCATCGCCCCGGCGCCGAGCCTCCCGATGATCACATATGGACCGATCCGTTCGGGGTCCCAGCGGCGGAGCGGCTGCACGATCGATTGCAGCATCGTCGGCTCGCCCTTCCGTCAGCCAATTGCTTCGCCACAATAATGCACAATTGACGCGTTGCCGGGCAGCGAACGGTCTTGACCACCCCAACATTGAACCAACATCGTAACCCCGGCGACCCTGGAGTCCGCGGACCGTACCTGCCGATATTCTAGTGTTTTGTCCCGGTTAAGGGCGAAGTTACGCGCCCGTTCGAATAAATAAATTTGAATATCAGGAAGCGATGGCGGCCGGCGCCAGAATCTCGGACTATGACCGTGCGGCGCTGCCGGGCTGCTGATGAGGACGGCCGTTTCGACCGCTGGGGCAACGCGCTCGCTGGTGTTTGGGCGTGGTGACCCGCCGGCCCGCGCATGGTAACTTGTCGGAAAACTTACGGTCGGCGAGGGCAAGATGACACGCGGATTAGCGCAGCGGTATCCCGGTGAACTGCCCCGCGAAGTGACCGGCTTCGTCGGTCGCGGCCGCGAACTCGGCGCGCTGGCCGGCCTGCTCGGGGCGGTAAGGCTAGTGACGGTGACCGGCACGGCCGGCGTCGGCAAGACGCGGGTCGCGCTGCGCGCGGCCGCCTTGGCCGGCGAGGGGTTCGCCGACGGCGTGTGCTTCGCCGAGCTGGGCGGGCTGCGTGATCTTGACCTGGTTCCGCACACGGTCGCGGCCTGCCTCGGGCTGCCAGAGCAGGACGCCAGGTCCGGGACGGACGCCGTGGTCGGCTACCTGAGCGAACGCAACGCGCTGCTGGTGCTTGACACGTGCGAGCACGTGATCGGCGGGTGCGTGCCGCTCGTCGGCGCCCTGCTCCGCGATGCGCCGGGGGTAACAGTGCTCGCCGCAAGCAGGCAGCCGCTTGACATGCCGGGAGAGCATGTCTTCCCGCTGCCGCCACTGTCCGTTCCCGAGCCGGGGGAGGCCGGCGGCGGCGACGCGGTTGAGCTGTTCGCGCAGCGCGCCGCGGCGGCGGTACCCGGCTTCACCGTCTCAGAGGCGAACCGCTGCGACGTCATCGGGCTGTGCCGGCGGCTTGACGGCATCCCGCTCGCGATCGAGTTGGCCGCCGTTCAGCTGCGGGCCACTTCGCTCCGCGCGTTGTCCGGCGGGCTTGAGCACCGGTTCCTGACGCTTACCGGCGGGGGACGCGGCCTCGCCTCCGCCCTGCCGCACCAGCAGACCCTCCGCGCCGCGACCCAGTGGAGCTACGACCTGTGCTCGCCGGCCGAACGGCTGTTGTGGGCCAGGCTGTCGGTGTTCGCTGGCTCATTCGGCATCCCGGGTGCCCAGGACGTCTGTGCGGGAGGCTCCCTGGACCGGGCGGAGATCCTGCCGGCGCTGATCGGGCTCGTGGACAAGTCCGTTGTGCTGCGCCCGGCGGAGGATGAGCCCCGGTACCGGCTCCTTGACACGATTCGTGAGTTCGGTGCGGAACGGCTCGCGGAATCGGGTGAGCAGGCCGCCGTCCGCGGCCGGCACGTCGCCTACTTCATCCGCCTTGCCGAGGACTTCGGCGCCCATGACAAGGACGGCGATCAGCTGGCCCGCTTCCACGAGCTGCGCGGCGAGCATCAGAACTTCCGTACGGCCCTCGGGTACGCGCTCGGCGCGCCGGGAACGCCAGGTGACGAGCGACTGGCCGCCAGGCTGGCGTCCGCCTTGCGCCCCTACTGGGAGATCTCAGGCCTGCTACGCGAGGGCAGGCACTGGATGGACAAGATCCTCACCCGGTTCCCTGGGCCGTCGGCGGAGCGAGCCCGGCTGCTGCTGACTCGCGGTGTCCTCGCCATCTTCCAGGGCGAGCTCGGCGAGGCGATCGCCGACCTGGAAGCGAGCACCGAGCTGTCCGCGGTCGTTGGGGACGCACTGTCCTGCGCCCTCGGGCACACCTACCAGTGCCTCGCGTTCGTATTCTCTGGCCGCAACGTCGAGGCGGCGGCGGCCGGCGCCACCGCGGAGGAGCGCCTGCGCGCGGTCGGCCACCTCAGCGGCCTGGTTTCCCTCGACATCCACCTGGGGTACCTGCACCTGCTGTCGGGCGAGCCGGACCTGGCCATCGAACGGTGCGCGCAGGGGCTGCGCCGCCTCGACAGCGGCGAGCGCTGGGCGCGCAGTTACCTCCTTGTCATCACGGCACTTAGCCTGTTCCTGCGCGGTGAGGCGCCAGCGAGCGCGGTCGCGGCCCGCGACTCCCTGCTGATGAAGCACGAGGTCGGCGACCTCACCGGGATGGCGTACTGCCTGGAAACGCTCGCCATGCTCGCCGCGGGACAAGGCCGGTTCTCGCGCACCGCGTGGCTGCTCGGGGCGGCCGACACGCTGTGGGAGCGAACCGGCAAGCGCCTCGGCGGCACCGCCGCCATCGAGGGGCTCCACCAGCGGGCCGCGAGCACCGCGCGGGACGGGCTCGGCAGCAAGCGCTACGAGCGGCTGTTCCGTGACGGCGCCGGCTGGGAGCGCGATGAGATCGTCGGACTCGCGACCACTGACGCCGACAGGCTGCCGCCCGCATCGCGCGGCCAGCTGACCAAACGGGAGCGGGAGGTCGCGGCGCTGGTCGGCGACGGCCTCACCAACGCCCAGATCGCCGGGCGGCTCGTCATCTCAAGCAGGACCGTCGACACGCACATCGCCAGCATCTACGCAAAGCTGGGCATCTCCTCACGCGTTCAGCTCGTCACCTGGCTCGCCGCGGAGTCAGGCAGGGCACAAGAGGACCCTGGCTAGGTACCATCCCCGCCATGACCCAAACAGGGCGCAGGGACGCGCTCGTGGTGCTGCTGACGGCCGCGGCCGGCGCGACGAACGTGCTGAGCCTGACCGCGCTCGGCGGCGTGCCCGCCAGCATCATGACCGCCAACCTCGTGCTTGTCGGCCTGAGCATCACCCAACATGAGGGCGCGCTTGGCTGGCACGCGGGCGCCGCGCTCGCCGGGTTCGTCGTGGCGGTGTTCCTCACCAGCAGGCTCATCCGCGCCCTAGACAAGGACGCCGACGATGCCAAGCGGTCCGTGTGGCCACGCCCGGTCACGGTCGCGATCGCGGCCGAGGCGCTCCCGCTGATCGGCGTGGCGGTCGCCTGGGGGCTGACCGCTGGCCGGCCGGCCGGGGCCACGCAGCTGACCTTGTGCGCGGCGGCCGCCTTCGCCATGGGCATGCAGAGTGCGGCCGTCCGCGCGCTCGGCGTCGCGGGCCTGTCGACCACGTTCTTCACCGGCACGCTGACGGAGACCGTCCGTGACCTCACCGGGCCAGGCCCGCTCCGCTGGTCCCCTGCTTCCAGCGGGCTGGTCGCGCTGGTCGCGGGAGCGGCCGCGCAGGGCGCCGTGCTGACCTACGGGCAGCAGCGGCTCGGGCCGCTGCTGCCCCTGGTCCTGGTCTGCGGCGTGGCGGCGCTGAGCCTGCGCGGATTCAGCCGGGAAGGATGAACCTCTCGACGGCGTTGGCGAAGCCCTCGTCGGCGTTGGACGTGGTGACCCGCCGCGCGGCGCGCTGCACCTCGAGGCTGGCGTTGCCCATCGCGATGCTCAGCCCGGAGTGGGCGAACATCAGCACGTCGTTGGGCATGTCGCCGATCGTCGCGATGCTGTCGGTCGGGATCGAGAACCTCCGCGACAGGTACTTGGCGACCGCGCCCTTGTTGGCGTCCGGGTGCGTGACGTCCAGGTAGTAGGGCTGGGACCGGGCGGCGGCCACGTGGTCGCCGAACTTGTCGTGCGCGGCCTGCGAGGCGCGGGCGACGGCGTCCAGGTCGTCGCTGACGCCGACCAGCTTCGCGACGTCAGTGGTGAGCCCGTCGAGGCCGTCCATCACCTTGGGCTCGAACCGGACGGTCGCGGTTTCCCTGGCCACGTGGGCGCCCTTCGGGTCGGGAATGAACCAGTCGGCGCCGCGGTAGACCCAGGTGTCCAGGCCGAATGACCGGTTCAGGTCCGCCACCGGTACGACAAGCTCCTCGGGGATCACCCGCTGCTCGATCACCGACATGTCACGGTTCACCAGGATGCCGCCGTTGAACGCGGCGATGGGCGTGGTGAGGTTGAGCGGCTCGATCAGCATCGACATGCCGCGCGGCGGCCGCCCGCTCGTGACCGCGAACAGGATCCCCGCTTCGCCCAGCCTGCGGACGGCATCGATCGCCCGGTCGGTGAGCGCCTTATCGGGCGTCACCAGCGTCCCGTCGACGTCGGCAAGCAGCAGCTTGATGTTGCTGTCCATAACCAGCTGTATATCGGTCCCCGATGGCCAGCAGGTAAACAGCCCCCCGCTGACGGCCAACGTCGCCGAGGCCGCCGATGCCGTCGCCGCCGAACGTTCCAGCTGACCGCGGCCGCGCATTTTAGACTAGCCGGGTGAGCATCGCCCTGAACCTGCTTGACGGACGTGCGCTGGCGGGGGAGACCAGTCGCGGGCGACCGCCCGCGGGCGCTGCTCGCCGCCCTGGCGGCGCGGGGCCGCCGCCCGGTGCCGGCCGAGGAGCTGATCGAGCTGGTCTGGGGAGACGAGGTCCCGCTCAACGGCGTGAAGAGCCTGCAGGTGCTCGTGTCGCGGGTGCGCAGCGCGTGCGGCGCGGAGTCGATCGTCACCGACGGTGCCGGCTACCGGCTCGGGGCCGCGCCGGCCGAGGTTGACAGCGAACGGCTCGCGGCCCTCGCCCGTGACGCCGCGGCCGCGCTTGACCGGGACGCGGCCGCCGCGGCGACGCTCGCCCGGGAGGCCACGGAGCTGAGCGGCCGGCCTGCCGGGTGTGAGCGACGGGGACGCCGGCCCGCTGGCGGAGGTCCGCCGCGCGGCCGCCGCGGACGCCGCCGCCGCCCGGGTGATCCTGGCGCGCGCGTCCAGCCGGACCGGGGCGCACGCGGACGCCCTGCCCGTTCTCGAGCTGGCGCACGCGGAGCGGCCACAGGACGAGCCGCTGCTCGCCGACCTGCTGCGCAGCGAGGCCGCCGTCCGCGGCCCGGCGGCGGCGCTCGACCGTTACGCGCGGTACCAGCGGGACCTGCGCGAGCGGCTCGGCGCCGACCCCGGTGAGCTGCTCAAGCAGGCGCACCGCGGCCTGCTGGCGCTTGACCGGCCGGTTCGCCGCGGCGTCAGGTACGACGCGACCACGCTGATCGGCCGCGACGCCGACCTGGAGCGGCTGCGGGCGATGCTGGCCAGCTCAAGGGTGGTGTCCATCGTCGGCCCGGGCGGCCTGGGCAAGACCCGGCTGGCCCACGCGATCGCCCGGACCGCGGCCGAGCCCGCCGTGCACGTCGTCGAGCTGGCCGGGGTTACCGCCGCGGAAGACGTCGCCGGCGAGGTCGGCTCCGTGCTCGGGGTCCGCGACTCGGTCAGCGGCCGCCGGGTCCTGACGGCGGCGCAGCGGGCCGACATCCGGGCGCGCATCGCGCACCTGCTCGGGCAGTCGCCGGGCCTGCTGGTGCTCGACAACTGCGAGCACCTGATCGAGGCGGTGGCCGGCCTCGTCGCGTTCCTGGTCTCCGCCACGGCCGACCTGCGCGTGCTGATCACCAGCCGGGCGCCGCTCGCCATCGCCGCCGAGCGCGTCTACCTGCTCGGCGAGCTGCGACGCCGGCGACGCCGCGCGGCTCTTCAGCGAGCGGGCCGTGGCCGCCCGGCCGAGCGTCCGGCTCACCGACGAGCTCGTCGCGAGCATCATCGCCCGGCTTGACGGCCTGCCGCTGGCGATCGAGCTCGCCGCCGCCCGGGTGCGGACGATGGCGCTTGAGGAGATCGACCGCCGGCTGGAGGACCGGTTCGCGCTGCTGCGCGGCGGCGACCGCAGCGCCCCCGGCCGGCACCGGACCCTGTTCGCGGTCATCGACTGGTCGTGGAACCTGCTGAACGCCGGCCGAGCAGCGGGCGCTGCGGCGGCTGGCGCTCTTCCACGACGGGTTCACGCTCGCGGCGGCCGAGGCGGTGCTCGGCGACGACTCGGCCGAGGCGGTCCAGGGCCTCGTCGACCAGTCGCTGCTGAGCGTCGGGGAGACCCCGGCCGGCGGGCGCTACCGGATGCTGGAAACGGTGCGCGAGTTCGGCCGGATGCGGCTCGCCGACGCCGGCGAGGAGGCGGCGGCGCTGGCCGCCCAGCGCCGCTGGGCGGCCGCCTACGCGCGGCAGCACGGCGCCCGGCTAGCGGGCCGCGACCAGTTCGCGGCCATCGACGCGCTCGGCGCCGAGGAGGTCAACCTGGCCGACGAGCTGCGCGGCGCGCTCGCCGACGGCGACCGCGGCGCGCTGGTTCAGCTGCTCTCCGCGCTCGGGCTGTTCTGGACGCGTCCGCGGCGAGCACGTTCGGCTCGTCGTGCTGGCCGCGGCGGTCACCGAGGCACTGCGCGACTGGCAGCCGCCGCCCGAGCTGGTGGATGCGGCGCGCGCCGCGGTAATGATCACGCTGAGCAACTCGCTGATGACCAGCGGCCGCGAACAGCGGCGAGCTCCGCGCGATCCTGCTGCGGCTCGGGCAGGACGAGGCGGGCAGCCCCGGAGCTGTCCGGGCTGATGCGGGTGCTGCTCGCGTACGACCCGGCGGAAGCCGACCCCGACGTCCTCGTGGGCCGGCTCGAGCGGCTCGCCGACGGCGAGGACCGGCCGACCGCGCTCGCCGCCAGCCAGTGGCTCTGCCATATGCGGGAGAACGCCGCGCGACGTGGCGGGCGCGATCACCGCCGCCAAGCGCACGCTGGCGCTGTCCCGCGACGATGACGGCCCCTGGGCGCGCGGCGATGCCGCGGGCCACGCTGGCCCAGCTCTCCATGCACGTCGGCGACCGGGCCGCGGCGGTCGAGCACGCCACGGCCGCCTTGCCGGTGATGCGGCGGCTCGGGGCCAGCGACGACGAGCTCCAGCTCCGCTCGCTGCTCGTGCTGTGCGCGATCGCCGACGGGCGGCTCGCCGACGCGAAGGACGAGCTCAGCCGGATCGACGAGCATCGGCGAGGCCCCGGCTACGTTCGGCGGCGGGTGCCGTACGCCTGGTCTGCCGGGCCGAGCTGGCGCTCGCGTCCGGCGACCACGCCGACGGCCTGCGCATGCACCGCGAGGGCGCGGCCCGCATGCGCGCGATGCGGCTGCCAGGAGTCGCCTTGACCGGGCTGGAACCGTGGGTGCTGTTCGGCGACTCCGTGGCGCTGAGCGCGCACGCGCGCTACGCGGCGGGCGACGACGCGGCGCATGGGCGCGCGCTGTTCCTGCACCTGCCGAGAGAACGCGATCCGGGTGTTCGGCCGCCCGACCCCGGGGCTCGACTACCCGGCCGCGGGGCAGCTGCTGTTCGCCCTCGGTGCCTGGACCCTGCTCGCCGGCCAGTGTCCGAGCGTCAGTCCCGGCCGAGGTCGCCCTGCGGCTGCTCGCGCTCGCCGACCGGTTCGCCTACAACCGGATGATGCCCACCATGATGTGGGAGCGGATCGCGCCGGCGGCCGAGGAAGCCAGCCCCTGGCCGATTCGCCGAGTTCCTGGCCGAGTACCGGGACCGCCAGCCGCCCGACCTGCTGACGAAGGCCTGGCCGGCTGGCGGAGCGGCTTCCGGGCTGAGCCGGGCCGGACGCGGCTACAGGTGCCGCCGGTAGCTGCGCACCGACAGCGGCGCGAAGACCACGATCACCACCAGGCCCGCGAGCACCGTCCAGCCCACCTCGGCTGCTGATCGTGCCGTGGTTGGCCAGGTCGCGGGTGGCCGACACCAGGTGCGAGACCGGGTTGACCTTCACGAAGTCCGCCAGCCCGGCCGGCAGCGTGCTGACCGGGACGAACGCGTTGGACAGGAAGGTCAGCGGGAACAGGATCATCATCGACATCCCCTGCACGCTCCGGGCGCTCTTGGCGATCGTGCCGATCCAGGTGAAGATCCAGGCGAGCGACCAGCCGGTGAACACCGCCAGCACGATCGCGCCGAGCACGCCGAGCACGCCGCCGCCAGGACGGTAGCCGATGATCACGCCCATCACGAAGGTCAGGCTGGCGGCGATCAGGTAGCGCACCAGGTCGGCGGTCATCGGCCCGGCCAGCGGGGCGATCCGGGCGATCGGCAGCGACTTGAACCGGTCGAAGACCCCCTTGTCCATGTCCTCGCGCAGCTGCACGCCGGTGGCCATGCACGTGGTCAGCACGGTCTGGGCGACGATGCCGGGGATCAGCAGCGGCAGGTAGCTCTGCACGTTGCCGGAGATCGCGCCGCCGAAGACGTAGGCGAACATCGCCGTGAACAGCAGCGGCTGCAGCGCGACGTCGAAGAACTGCTCCGGGTTGCGGCGCATCTTCTTCAGCGACCGCCAGGCCATGACAGCGTCTGGCTGACGGTGTCGGCGACGCTGGCGCGCGGCCGGGTCCGGGCCACCGCGGCGGCCGGGTCGACGACCTGCGGCGGGCGGTGTCGGCCGGGACGGGGGCGATCATCGGTACTCACTTGACCTCCAGGGGTGTGTCGGCGCTTGTCTCGTCGTTGGCGGCTCCCGCTCGTCGGGTTGCCCGGCGTCGTCACCCGTGCCGTGGCCGGTGAGCGCCAGGAAGACCTCGTCGAGCGTCGGCTTGGCCACGCTCACCGCGGCGATGGACACCCCGGCCTGACGCAACCCGACGAGCACGTCGGCCGCCCGGTCGGCGGCGTCGAGCGGCACGTTCATCCGTCCCGACTCGGGCGCCAGGACCGGCTCCGCGCCCGCTACCCGCCAGCACGACCTGCCGGGCGAGCTCCTGGTCGGCGCCCGGGGCCAGCTGTAGCTGCAGGGTCGAGTTGCCGACCGAGGTCTTCAGCTCGTCCGGCGTGCCCTCGGCGACCTTGCGGCCCTGGTCGATCACCGCGATCCGCATCGGCGAGCTGGTCCGCCTCGTCCAGGTACTGGGTGGTGAGCAGCACCGTGCAGCCGTCGGCGACCAGGCCGCGGATGGTGTCCCACATCTCGCCGCGGGTGCGCGGGTCAAGGCCGGTGGTCGGCTCGTCCAGGAAGATCAGCGGCGGCCTGGTGATCAGGCTGGCCGCGAGGTCCAGGCGGCGCCGCATCCCGCCGGAGAACTGCGAGATCGGCTTGTCCGCGGCGCTCCTCCAGGCCGAACTGCGCGAGCAGCCGCTTCGCGGTGGCGCGGGCGTCCGCCGAGCGCAGGCCCTGCAGCCGGCCGAACAGCCACAGGTTCTCCGCGGCGGTCAGGTCCTCGTCCACCGATGCGTACTGGCCGGTGACCCCGAGCAGCTGGCGGACCCGGTGCGGCTCGCGGGTGACGTCCACGCCGAACACCCGGGCCTGCCCGGCGTCGATCGGCAGCAGCGTCGCGAGCATCTTCAGGGCCGTCGTCTTCCCCGCCCCGTTCGGGCCGAGCACCCCGAAGATCTCGCCCTGGCGTACATGCAGGTCGATTCCGTCGACCGCGCGGAGCCGGCCGAAGGCCTTGACCAGGCCGACGGCGTCAATAGCGGCTGTGGCTGTCATCGCATCGCTTCCTTACTGACCGGATGTTCACGATCAGCAAGGTAAGCGGGCGCGGCTTCACCGCGGCTACACGCCGGTAACACGGCCTCTCACCGCGCCTGACTGGCCCCGGCCACGGGCCCCAAGGCGGCAAGCTCCGCCGGGCCGCCAAGTACGGCAAGGTCGACCTCAAGGGTCGTGACGGTTCCTTCCGCCGCGAGTTGGTCCAGTTCCGCGCAGGAGTGCCGCGTCCCGGCGATCACATGCGCGCCGCTGGCGGTGAGCGCGCGGGTCACGGCGAGGCCGATGCCACGGCCGGCACCAGTGACGACGGCGGTCTGCCCCGTGAGAATCCGAGTGTTCATCACGCATACAGACAGTACGGTGCCGCACGCCGGTTGGCTTGGCATTGAATCGCCTTGCCGTTGCCGAGGGCACGCGAGCCCTTCATGACCACAAGCCCGGCACGGCCACGCACCCGTATCCCGCGATTCAAAGACGGTTACTCGCCCGCGGTACCTCAAAGCGAATACTCTCTCTTGTACATCAACGCCTTAACGGATTCGCGCCCCGGTATCAGCAAACTCAAACTAATACACGCCCTTGTACCACAATACCAAACTAATACGTACCCTCTTGCCACAATTAATCCAGATACGATCCGGACGCAGGCTATAAGTATTCTCTCCTTGCGTCACACATCGCCAGATTCTGCCCGCGCGTCTGCCTGTTCCGAAATCCTGAAATCCTCTAATGCCTCGTGTTGGCACAATGCCGTAAAGTTAAGGAATCGCAGTGTGCTCGGAAGCCGTGCGCCGGGACCAATACCGTTGACCTAGTGGTCTGTGGTGGCCTTGAGGGCCTTGCGCAGGCTCGCAGCGGCGCCCGCGCTCTCGGGCGTGCCGTAATCGTGCGGGATTTCGGTTTTCGTGGAAATAAAGCAGCTAATAAGCTGCGGAATTACCATGATCATGGTCTGGGCTGCGATGGCGCCGGACAATCCGGACGGACGGGCACGCGCGGCCCGGCGCGGAGGCGCGAGGCGCGAAGCTGCCTAAGTTAACGGCATTGGGTGTTGGCACGCATGCATTCCCCCATTCCCCTTCCACCCTATTGCCCAGTACTTTCGCCTAGCTCCTTAAATCACAATACTGTCATCCGAACGAATTCGGCTTCCTGCGACCCGTCAGCTGTTCCCGAGGCTATACAGAGTCGACGAGTTCAGCTCACTGGCTCGCCGACGGCCTGTCCGGCAGCGTGCCGTCCCGTTGGCCTTCGCCCAACTCCGGTCCGCCTTCGGTGGCGGTGCGGCCAGATGGTGCCAAGCGGGGCTCGCCGCACGGGTGGCACGCACGCTGCTCTTCCGGTTGGCCGACTTGACGCCGGAGGCGTGAAGAGGGCGAACAGGATCAGAACTGGGGTAAAGCAAAATAGGTAGAACATGGCGCGCTGGGCCCCGAATTCCTGGGCAAGAACTCCTCCCAGTATCGGGCCGATCCCGCAAGCGGCGAACGCTGCCAGCCGGCTCGCGCTGGTCACTCGGGCCAGCATCTGTTGACTGGCCTGCATTAGATGGGTATCGAGTGCTATATTTCCCAGTGCTCCGGTCAGGCCGAGGATGGCCATTATGATTGCCGTGCAGAGGAACTGTCGCCCGGCGGGAAGAATGAGAAAGGCGAACCCGATGACCCATATCGACGTTTGAATAAGAACCCAGGCGTAGCCGATCCTAGGTAGCAGACGTTTTGCCACCACTGAACCCAGTGCGCCACCAACGCCCGAGGCCGCAAGCACCATTCCGATGGCTAGGGGCGACAGCTGTCGACTATGTGCCTCACCAAGAAAGACCATGATGAGCGCTTGAAAGAGCAGCGTGCCAGTGGAAAACGACAGTATCGCCATGCGGGCGAACTTGTCCTCATGTATCCAGTGCAGCCCTTCCCTGATTTCGGTCACCAGGTTGTCCGCCGGGGGCGACACGCGCGGTGCTTCCACTGCCTTCCCCATCAGTTCATTGTCCTTAAGACCGAATAGGACAAGGACTGAATATACGAAGGAGGCGGCGTCGGCGAGGAACGGAAATATTGGCCCGAATCCGAACAGCAGGCCGCCAAGCGGACGTCCGGCCACAAGTACCACGTGCGTCCTTGCCTCGGTGCGCGCTAGCGCGGACGAGACCTGGTCTTGCCGCACGATTGAGCCCACGCAACTGCGCTCGGCGAGCCCGGAGACGACCTCAAGGACTCCCTCGATTACGGCGACCGCCATCAACAGCGGCACCATAGGCTTTCCGAAGCCCAGCGTTGCGGCTACCGACCCGATAGCTACTCCGCGACCGAGCTCGCTCAGCAGCATGACCCGCCTCGGGCCCCACCTTCGGCTCCATCGGTCGACGAGTGCGCCTGCGGGTATGTATGCGAACATACTCGGCGCTGTGGCGGCGAAGACCGCGCATCCTGCGGTAAAGGGCGAACCAGTGAGGCGGAGGACGAGCAACGGGTAAGCGATGGTAGTGACGTGACTGCCGAGCATCGAAATCGATGATGCTCCAAGCAGCCGACGAAATGTCTGGTTCCCGGCTATCGATCCTGTGCGGCTGGTCCTCTCTGGGCCGATTATGGTCACCATCTAGCCTCGATATCCCCCACAAGAGGCCGATACTCTCCAGGATGTAGATAGCGGGCAAGGTGGCAGCCGCATGCCGCTCTCGAGCGCAATTTATCGTCCTTGCGAGATGGCCGCGGGATGTTGGCCGAATCGAGACCCCGGTGGTGTCCGCCGCATCGGACGAAACCCACCTTAGGCCAAACGACTACTGTCAGTTAGCGCTGGCCCGCCGTGACGTCGCGGCGTGTCGCGCAGGCTCCGCCGCCAACCCGGCGGCCCCCCGTTGCCTGGCGCGGCGGATGGCCCGCCAGGACCGGCCTGGCATCAACTCTCGTGCGCCTGGAGTGATGCCTGCGGCACGGGTGAAAGTGTGGCGGCCGCTGGCTCTCGGGGACGCTAAGGGGCTGCTGTTGCGGATAATTAGCAGACGTAATGAACAACGCTAATGATCGGCTTTGTGTCCTGTGATTTCAAGGCCGGTATGGTTTAATTAGCCCATGGTGGGACCGCCCGGACTCGAATGGCCCTTTACTCTTGATATACCCGAGCTTATGGCCGTCGGCTGGAGGCCCGTTCCCTTCCGCGAGTTTGTCGTCAAGGTCCACAGCCGGTGCGATCTCGCATGTGACTACTGCTATATGTACGAGATGGCGGATCAGTCATGGCGGGATCGTCCGCGCAGGATGTCGATCGAGATTGCCCGTCGTACGGCGATGCGCATCGGCGAGCACGCCCGCAGCCACCGGATACCGAGCGTGGCGCTGATCTTGCACGGCGGCGAACCGCTGCTTGCCGGGCGTGAACTTATCACCGAATTCGTATACGCTACCCGTGCCGCCGTTGGCCCGGGTGTGCAGGTGGACGCCAAGGTGCAGACGAATGGCATCGGGCTAGACGATTCCTACCTGCGGCTGTTCCGACGATCTCGGCGTTCAGGTGGGCGTCAGCCTGGACGGCGGGGCGGAGTCACACGACCGGCATCGCCGGTTCACCAGCGGGCGGGGAAGTCATGCTGCGGTCGCGGCCGGCCTGGACAGGCTGACGCAGGCCGTACTTCCGCCATCTTTTCAGCGGGCTGCTGTGCACCATCGACCTTCGCAACGACCCGATAGCCACGTACAAGGCCCTCACGGAATTCGATCCGCCGCGGGTCGACTTCTTGCTGCCGCACGGAACATGGGCAGCTCCCCCGCCCGGGCGGATGCCGGGCGCGGCGGACACCCCGTACGCCGACTGGCTCATCGCTATCTTCGATCACTGGTACCCCACTCCGGGCCCGCCCATCCGGCTGTTCGAGGAGATAATGCAACTACTCCTTGGCGGGGACGCATCGCATGAAATGCTTGGCCTTTCTCCCGGAGAATCGTTGTCATCGAGACCGACGGCGCGATTGAGCTAGCCGACAATCTCAAGGTGGCTTATCACGGCGCGGCGATGACGGGCCTGCACGTGGCCAGTAACTCCCTGGACGAGGCCCTGCTGCTGCCGGGCGTGGTGGCCCGCCAGTTGGGAGAACGATCGCTCTGCCCGCAATGCCGGGCCTGCGATATCCACCGGATCTGCGGCGGCGGCCTCTACGCGCACCGGTATCGCCCGGGCACTGGATTTTATAACCCCGTCGGTCTACTGCCCGGATCTCATCAGGCTCATCGGCCATATCCGCA
>CAVXAB010000038.1:0-57293 GCA_963759545.1 uncultured Actinomycetota bacterium | reverse complement strand
CAAGCCACGGCCCAACAGTCACTAATTCTCCGCTCGCGGCTAAAACCGAAAGCTTTCGACCGAACGGATTCATGCGCCGCCCGTCCCCCACGCAATGCCGGTAATTTAAGCGGCGGCGCGCCCGCGGTGCAGTGACCGTCAGGCGGTGCGGGGCGCGCAGTGCCGTGTTCCGCCCGGCGTCACCGTGTTCCGCCCGGCGTCACCGCGTCCTTCCGCCCGGCGTCACCGTGTTCCGCCCGGTATCGCCGCGGCCGCGCCCGTGATTGACCACCGAGCTTCACCGCGTGCCTGCCAGTGCCGTTGGCTTCAGTGGCGGGTGGTGACGGTAGGGGCCGTGCGCGCGCTGGGGCGCGGCGCCCGCGGCAGGCGAGGCGTAATCGAAAGGATTTTTCATGATCATGTGGATTCCGCATCGTATTAGATGCTGAATCCACATGATCATGGTCTGGGGCGCGGAGCCGCCGGGACATCCCGGACAGAACGGGCACGCGCGGGCCTGCCGTACTGGTCGAGGTCGGTGATCGCGAACTGGTCGCCCGCGTGCGAGCTCGCGGTCTCGTTGGTCAGCCCGTTCGCCGAGCTGATCGTGGTGCCGTTGACCGAGGTGATCAGGTCGCCGCTGGCCAGGCCCGCCGACCGGGCCGGCGAGTCGGGCGAAAGCCGGTTAACGGCATTGCGTCCCCCACGTTTCCCTTGGCCTGCCGGCCGCGGCCCCGGCTCCGTCGCTCGGTGGACCGCCGACCCTTAGTAGCCTTGCGGCACCCAGGACCAGAAAGTAGTGGCCCGGTGTGCCCCCGGGGCACTAGAAGCGTGCCGGGGTGCCACAAGGCCGGAATTTACTGGCCTTGCGGGCCCCGGGGGCACAACGTTTGTGGCCTTGCGGCCCCCATGAGCGCAACGTCAATGGTCTTGGGGGCCGCAAGGCCAGAACCGAGACGCCGGCCGTGCCCTGGATAAACGGCCGCGGTCGGGGTTAGTGTCCTCTTGCAATCGATCGCATTGTTGTCATCAGGCACACCAGCGCCGGAGGAACCCCGATGTCGCTACAGAAGTTCGTCCCCACGCCGAAGCTCGAGGAGTACAGCGAGCGGTTCAAGGACTTCTTCAAGTTCACCCGCCGCGACGACGGCGTGCTGCTCGTCGAGGCGCACACCGTCGGCGGGCCGATACAGCTCTCGGTGGAAAACCACCGGGCGCTCGGCCAGATGCTCAAGACCGTCGGCGCGGACCCGGAGAACGAGATCCTCATCCTCACCGGCTCAGGGGAGGAGTTCATGATGGGCTCGGACCCCGAGGGGTTCGCCCTCGAAGAGGCCGACATGGAGTACTGGGCCTACGAGTACGCGTACAAGGACGGCCGGATCAACGTCTCCGCACTGGTCAACGACCTGGAGATCCCGACGATCGGGCTGCTGAACGGCCCTGGGTTCCACACCGAGATCGTGCTGATGTGTGACATCTCACTCGCGGCCGAGGGCGCGACGATCTTCGACCTGCACTATGACATCGGCTCGGTGCCCGCGGACGGCATCCACAACTGCTTCCAGGAACTGCTCGGCGTGAAGCGCGCCGCGTACGCGCTGCTTACCGGCCAGGCAATCACCGCGGAGCAGGCGCTCGAGTGGGGCATGGTCAACGAGGTCGTGCCGCGGGATGAGCTGATCGCGCGGGCGTACGCGATCGCGGACCACATCATGACCCAGCCGCGGACCGTGCGGCGGCTGACCACGCAGATCGTCAGGCGGCCGTGGAAGCAACGGATCGTGAACGACCTGGACGGCGGCTTCGGCATCCAGATGTTCGGCCACGTGGCGAAGAAGAAGGCCGTACACGGCGAGGGCCACATCCGCAACACCGTCGACTACGTCCGCGAGGGCCGCAAGAACAACTTCGACTAACGAATCGCCCGTCATTGCGGGCACGGGCGGCGCAGGCCGGGCGGCGCGGGATGGGCGCAGGCCGGGCGGCGCAGGCCCGGCGGCGGGGTCCAGGAGCAGGCAGGACGGCGCGGTCCGGGCGAGGATGGCTTGGGCCGAGGAGAGCTGATCCGGGAATGTCGGGCGCTGGCGCGCCACGACATTCCTGGATATTTCACGAAATCGGCCCCCTTGCCGCCGGGTCGCGGACTCGGCCGTGTGCCGTTGGGCCGGCCATGGCCCGCCCAACGGCACACGGGGAGTGAACTCGCTTTGGCAGCAGACCCGTCGCGGCGTGCCGGGCGCTCGCGCGGCGTCCGGCCCTACCGGATATTTCGTGCTACGTGCCCGCGGCCTGCCCTGGTCTACTCCCTCGGGCGCGCGCCCGAGGGCGGGACCGCGCCCCGGCATCCGCCTGAGGTGGATGCCGCTATCTAATATTTTCGACCGGAATACTCGTGATATGACGGCGCGTAGCTGATCGTCGGACAAGTGACCTGTAACCTGGCAACTATGGATGCATGGCGTGCGGCGGAAGTCCCGGATCTGCCGGGCAGCGGAGTGGAAGTAAGGCTGCGGGACACGGCGACCGGGGAGCTCGCCGTCGCGGCCGGCGGGCACCGGGCGACGCTGTACGCCTGCGGTATCACCCCGTACGACGCGACGCACATGGGCCACGCCGCGACCTTCACGGCCTGGGACCTGTTGGTTCGCGCCTGGCGCGACGCCGGGCACGAGGTCGTCTACGCGCAGAACGTCACCGACGTGGACGACCCGCTGCTTGAGCGGGCCGAGCGTGACGGCGAAGACTGGCGGGAACTCGCGCTGCGCGAGACGGAGCGGTTCCGCGGCGACATGGAGGCGCTGCGCAACCTGCCGCCGACGTACTTCATCGGTGCCGTCGAGGCGATCCCGCTCATCGACACGTTCGCCGAGCGGCTCGCCGCCCGCGGCGCGCTGTACGACCTCGACGGTGACACCTACTTCGCGCGGGCCGCGGACTCGAGGTTCGGCGCGCTGGCCGGGCCGGGCACCGCGTCCGGGTATTCCGTCGCGGAGATGACCGAACTGTCCGCCGAGCGCGGTGGCGACCCGGACCGGCCGGGGAAGAAGGACCCGCTCGACCCGCTCGTCTGGCGGGCCGAGCGGCCGGGCGAGCCCGCCTGGGACTCGCGCTTCGGCCCGGGGCGGCCTGGCTGGCACGTGGAGTGCGCGGCGATCGCGACCGAGTTCCTCGGGCCGTCATTCGACGTGCAGGCCGGCGGCAGTGACCTGGTGTTCCCGCATCACGAGATGAGCGCTTCGCACGCACGGGTCGCTTGCGCCTCCGGTGACGGGGACCAGGCCTTCGCCCGGGTCTACGCGCATTCCGGCATGGTCGCCTACCAGGGCGCGAAGATGTCAAAGTCGCTCGGCAACCTGGTCTTCGTCTCCCGGCTGCGCGCGGCGGGCGTGGATCCGATGGCGATCCGGCTGGCGCTGGTCGCCCATCACTACCGCAGCGACTGGGAGTGGACGGACGCCGTGCTCGCGGAGGCGCAGGCCCGCCTCGACCGCTGGCGGGCGGCCGTTGCGCGCACGGTGCTTACCGGAGGACCCGCGCTTAGCCGGGGGAACCGCGCTTGCCGGGGGATTTGCGCCCGACGGGGCGTCGGCGGTGCCCGCGGCGGACGCGGTACTCGCGACGGTCCGCGAGCGGCTCGCGGATGACCTGGACGCCCCCGGCGCGGTTGCCGCGGTCGACGCGTGGGCGGACGCGGTGCTGGCCGGCCCCGGCGGCGCGAGAGCCGAGGACGCCGCGCTGATCCGCGACACCGTGGACGCCCTTCTCGGCGTCGCGCTCTAGCGCCGGCAAGTTACCCGCCAGCCCCCGCTCTCGCAAGCGCGGCATCCCGTCCCTGTGGATTTCTCGCGGGTTATCCACAGGCGCTCAACCCCGCTGTCCCTTCCCTTGTCCCCCAAGCAGCCTGGGTGTATGACACCCAACAGCACAACCACCCCCGCCCGGCCGCCGCACCCCAAGCGGCGGCCGGGGCCAGCGCAGTCGGGCGCGCGTCAGGCGCCCCGCATCCCTGGTGGGGCGCTCGACGCGCGCATCCCGCGGCTGCGGGTTCGCATCGGCTCGCCGACATCCCTGCTCGCGGTCATCCCCGGCCTTCTCGGGTTCGATCCCGGGCACAGCTTCGTGGTGATCGGCACCGAGCCGGGGACGGCACACGTCCGGATCACGCTCCGCTACGACCTGCCCGATCCGCGTCATCCGCGGTTGGCCGCATCCATTGCCAGTCACGTGGTCAGCCTGCTTACCGCGCAGGGCGTCACGTCCGCGGTCGCGGCAGGCTACGGCACGGACGCCGCGGTCTCCCCGGTCGCCGCGGCGCTGCGCGAGTGCGCCGCCACGGCCGGGATCGCGATGACGGAACTGCTCAGGGCGGACGACGGGCGCTACTGGTCCTATATCTGCCGCGATCCCGAGTGCTGCCCGCCGGAGGGCACGCCGTTCGACGTCACCGATCATCCGGCGGCGCGCGCCCTGCGGGCCGCCGGAGGCCGCGTCCTCGCCGACAGGGACGCGCTCGCGGCCACCGTCGCCGCGACGGGCGGGCAGCAGGGCACGGAGATGCGCCGAGCGACCAGGCAGTGCCTGGCGCAGGTCGTCAGGTGCGCGACCCGGCTTGACCGCGCCGGCATGCACGTCGCCCTGCCCAGGCTCACGGCCACCCTCGGACAAGTCGCGGTCCTCGACGCTATCGAGCGGTATCGCGCCGGCGGGGCGGTTCCCGCCGAGCACGCGGCCTGGCTCACCGTGGCGCTGGGCCAGGTGCGCGTCCGCGACGACGCCTGGGCGCGGATGGACCCAGGGCACCAGGGCGCGCACCTGCGGCTGTGGACCGACCTGACCCGGCTGGCGCGCCCGGGGTTCGTGGCGGCGCCGGCGTCGCTGCTGGCCTTTTGTGCTTGGCAAGCCGGAGACGGGGCGCTGGCCAACGTCGCGCTTGACCGAGCCCTCGCGGACAACGCCAGGTACTCGATGGCGCTGCTGTTGCGTGAGGCACTCGACTCGGGCGCGCCGCCCTCCATGGCGCGCCTGCCGATGACCCCGGAGGAGGTCGCCGCCGCCTACGACGCCGCGGAAGCCGCCGAGGACGCCGAGGAGGCCAGGTGACGCCGTCCCCGCCAACCGACGCCCCGGACGCCCGGGTGCTCACCGCGGCCGGCCATCCCAACGTTGCCGCGGTGACTGGGAACCACCTGACCATGGCTGGCCTGCGCGAGCGTGGGTGGACTGACGTGATGATCCGCGATTACCTGGGGGAGCCCGACGCCACGCGGCCCAACCCGAGGTACCGGAGCGCTGCCCCGATGAAGCTGTACCTGGCCGAGCGGGCAAAGGCCGTCGAAGCGAGCCCTGAATGGGCGGATCGGAAGGCGCTCGCGGCCAGGCGGCGGGCAGTGGGCGTGGCCGCCGCCGACCGCAAGCGTGCGGAAACGGCGGCGCTCGCGCGCCGGCTAGCGGCGGACCTCGTTGCCAGCCTGGTATTTCCTGCCGACCCGCGGCAGGCGGCCATTGAGTCATTTAACAAATGGCACTCGGGTGACTGCACGTGCCCCGGCTGGTACAAGGTCGGATTCTGCGACAAGCGCGCCGACGCCAGCGACTCTCCGGAGTTCCTGCACAGGATCACCGTTAACTACGCGCGCCACCGCCTGACCGGCTATGACCGCGCATCCAACCGGTTGGTCGGCCGCATAGGCCACCAGGACGCGCACGAAATCCTGCGCGCCGAGGTGAACGCCGCCATCGAGGCAAAACTCTCCGTTTGCACCGTCACTTGATGCTAGCGACCGCCGCCCTCCATGGCGCGCCTGCCGATGACCCCGGAGGAGGTCGCCGCCGCCTACGACGCCGCGGAAGCAGCGGAAGGCGCGGCGGAGGCGGCCGTCCCCGCAGGTGAGGCGGGGCGAAAGTGACTGACTCCGACCAGATACACTGCCTGAGCCGTCTGCCCGGCGGGGCGCGGAGCTTGCCCCGTTTGTGCGCCTGTGCGCATCCTTGTCAGGGATGTGGGCAGGGACCTGACGGAGCAGTGCCCACGCGGAATTGAGGAGGAGCACGTGACCGGCATCTCAGGTCTGCCGCCGGCTAAGCGGGCGGCTCATGAGGCGGCCGTGACGCGACTGCGCGACGCTTATGCCGCCGTCCCGGATGGTGTCTCTGTCCGACTCGCGAAGCCGACGTCCAACCTGTTCCGGTTCCGCGACCCGGCGTCGGCCGGGGCGCGCGTCAGCCTCGACGTGTCGGCCTTCGCCCGGGTGATCCACGTGGACCCCGCCGCGCGGACCGCCGTCGTCGGCGGCATGACCACCTACGAGGACTTGTGCGCGGCCACGCTGCCGCACGGCCTGATGCCGCTGGTCGTGCCCGAGCTCAAGACCATCACACTTGGCGGCGCGGTCACCGGCCTCGGCGTCGAGGCAACCTCGGTCTGGCACGGCCTGCCGCACGAGTCGGTGACCGAGATGCAGCTCCTCACCGGCGACGGGCGCGTCGTCGTCGCGACCAAGGACAACGAGCACAGCGACCTGTTCTACGGCTTCCCGAACTCCTACGGCACGCTCGGCTACACGCTCGCCCTCACCATCGAGCTCATGCCGGTCAAGCCGTACGTGCACGTCAGGCACTTCGCCTTCAACGACCCGAAGAGCTGCATGGACGCGATCGCCGAGATCGCGCGCGACGGCAGCTACCACGGGCACAAGGCCGACTTCCTCGACGGGGTCGCGTTCAGCAACGCCGAGCTTTACCTCTCGGTCGGCGCGTTCAGCGACAAGGCCCCCTGGGTCACCGACTACACCGGCCAGCAGATCTACTACCAGTCGCTGCGGACGAGTCGCGAGGACTTCCTCACGGTCAAGGGCTACATCTGGCGCTGGGACACCGACTGGTTCTGGTGCGCAGGCGCGTTCGGCCTGAAAAACAAGATGGTCCGCCGCCTGTGGCCGCGCAAGTTCCGGCGCTCAGACGTCTACCGCAAGCTTGTCGCGCTCGACCAGAAGCACGGCCTGACCGCGGCGATGTACGCCAAGCGGCACTGGCCACAGCGGGAGTTCGTCACCCAGGACGTGGAAATCCCCGTCGAGCGCGGACACGAGTTCCTCGCGTTCTTCGCCGAGAAGGTGAAGATGACCCCGGTCTGGATGTGCCCCATCCGGCTGCGCGGTACGGAGTCGTGGCCCCTCTACCCGATGCACCCTGGCGACCTCTACGTCAACTTCGGCTTCTGGGGCACGGCCCCGCTGCCGGCGGGCAAGGGGGACGGCTACTACAACCGGATGGTGGAGGAGGAGGTCGGCGCGCTTGGCGGGCACAAGTCGCTGTACTCCACGGCCTTCTACTCCGAAGAAGAGTTCCGCAGCCGTTACAACGGCGCGGCCTACGACAAGCTCAAGGCGGAGTACGACGGCGGCGGCCGCCTGCTCGGCCTCTACGACAAGGCCGTACGCCGCCGCTAGCCCATTGACGGCGGCAGTGGGATAACAAGCGACCATAAACGGAAGGAATGTACATGGCGCTGGCGCAAGTGTTCGAGGCTATCGCTGGCCCGGACGCTCCGGTGGAATTCCAGGCATATGACGGGTCGAGCGCCGGCATCCCCGGCTCACCGGTCAAGATCACCGTCCGGTCCCCGGTCGCCGTGTCGTATCTGGCCCAGGCGCCGGGTGCGCTTGGCCTGGCACGTGCCTACGTCTCCGGTCACCTGGACGTGGACGGCAACATGTTCACGGCCCTCTCCCGGCTGTCCAAGGCCCAGGACAGCGGCATCAGCTGGGCGGACCGGATCAAGCTCCTGCAGGACCTCGGCGGCCCGAAGGTGCTGTTCCCCCGGATCGCCCCGCCGCCGCAGGAGGTCATCCCCGACCGCCGCCGGCTCACCATCGGCGCGATGCACTCCAAGAAGCGCGACGCGAGCTCGATCTCGCACCACTATGACGTGTCTAACACGTTCTACGAGTGGGTGCTCGGCCCGAGCATGGCGTACACCTGCGCCTGTTACCCCACCGCGGACGCCACGCTTGAGGAAGCACAGGAGTACAAGCACGACCTGGTCGCCCGCAAGATCGCGCTCAAGCCGGGCATGCGCCTGCTCGACGTCGGCTGCGGCTGGGGCGGCATGGTCAGGCACGCCGCCAAGAACTATGGCGTCAAGGCGCTCGGCGTAACCCTGTCGGCAGAGCAGGCGTCCTGGGCGCAGGCGGCTATCAAGCGCGAGGGCCTTGAGGATCTGGCCGAGGTCCGGCACATGGACTACCGCGACGTGCCGGAGACCGACTTCGACGCGATCAGCTCGATCGGCATCACCGAGCACATCGGCAAGGCCAACGTCCCCGGCTACTTCAAGTTCCTCAACGGCAAGCTGAAGGAGGGCGGCCGGATGCTGAACCACTGCATCACCCGCCCGGACAACACCGGCCCGTCCATCTACAAGGACGGCTTCATCAACCGCTACGTCTTCCCCGACGGCGAGCTTGAAGGCCCGGGCTGGCTGGCGGGCGCGATGAACGACAACGGCTTCGAGATCCGCCACGAGGAGAACCTCCGCGAGCACTACTCGAAGACCCTGATGGCCTGGTGCGACAACCTCGACGCCCACTGGGACGAGGCCGTCGCCGAGGTCGGCATGGGCACGGCCCGCGTCTGGAAGCTCTACATGGCGGGCTGCATCCTGGGCTTCGACCGGAACGTGGTTCAGCTGCACCAGATCCTGGGGGTCAAGCTGAACAAGGACGGGTCATCGGGAATGCCCCTGCGCCCCAACTGGGAGCCCGCCGTCGAGCGCGCGAAGACCTCGGCCTAGGTCAAGATCAAAGTCAGTTACTCCCGAACGGGTGCGTGGTTCTCACCCGTTCGCGTTCCATGAGTCTCTTAGCGCGGTGGGGAGCGGGGGCGGACGGTTGCGCCCCCGCGCTCGTCGTGGCTCAAATGGCCGAACGGGTGCGTGGTTCGCTTTGGCGCTGCACCAGGAGCCGGGCGTGATTGCGAGGGATTCTGCTCCCATGTGGATTCCGCAGCTTATTCGCCAATGCCGTTGACTTAGGGTGTTTGCGCTGGCTGGGTTGTCTTCCTGGTGACGCTGACGTGGTAGGTGACGTTGCCTGGCGGGCGCGGCTGGCCTGCTTTCCTGGCGGGAAAGGTGTTGCGGGGTCTTTTCTTCTCTCGCGGGCACTGGCGGGTGCGCGGCGGGCCGGGAGGAGGTCGGCGAGCATGTCGGCGACGGCCTGCGCGCGGGCGCGGGCGAGGTCGTCGGGGGCTGGGCCCTGGGAGCGGGCGTGGTCGCGGGCGATGCGGAGCACGGCGGTGAGCGAGACCCGGTCAGGGTCGATGCGGGCCTGCCTGGCGGCCTGGCATTTCATAGCGGCCAGCGCCTGGCAGACGACCAGAACGCCCACATCTCCTGGCAGGCCAGGTCCGGGACCGGGACCGGAGGATGAACCCGGCGCCGCGCAGCCGGGTCTTGAGCTCGCCGTAGCCGTTCTCAATCGGCCACCGCTGATGCCCGTGAAGCGGAAATTGTCTCTAGCGTGGCGCCCGGTTCCGGGGCGATACTGAGCGTGGGAGCACTGTTGCAGGCGGCGACTGTGGTTCGCCGTCTGCTGTCAGCGGCAGCAGGTGAGCCAGATGCGGCCAGGCGCCGGGCGGACGGTGACTCCCGATCCCCTGATCTGGACGGTCCTGCCGCCGGAGCGGCGGGCTGCGGCGGTGGCGCTGCTGGCGATGCTGGCAGCGCAGGGCCGCGGCCCGCACGACGGGAGGCGGGCGTGATGAGCCTGGCCAGGTACCGGCTGCGGGGAGAGCCGCAGCAGAAGATCCGCGCGGAGCATCTCGGCCGGGCCGCGGTGGTGTATGTCCGCCAGTCGAGCAGGCAGCAGGTTCTTGAGCATACGGAGTCCACGCGGCTGCAGTACGCGCTCGCGGAGCGGGCAGTCGGCGCTGGGCTGGGCGCGGTCGCAGGTCATGGTGATCGACGACGACCTGGGGGTGTCGGCCGCGACGGCGGATTCCCGGAAGGGGTTTGCCAGGCTCGTCACGGAGGTCACGATGGGACGTGTGGGCGTTGTCCTCGGGCATCGAGATGTCCCGGCTGGCGCGGACCGGCCGGGACTGGCACCAGCTGCTGGAGCTGTGCTCGCTGTCCGGCGTGCTGCTGGCCGACCCTGACGGCGTCTACGACCCGGGGTTCTACAACGACCGGCTGCTGCTGGGGCTGAAAGGGACGATGAGCGAGGCAGAACTGTACCTGATCCGGCAGCGGATGCTGTCGGGCAAGCTGGCCAAGGCCGAGCGCGGCGAGCTGGCGGTCCCGCTGCCGATCGGCTATGTCCGCCGCCCGTCCGGCGAGGTCGTCCTCGACCCCGACGAGCAGGCGCAGCATGTGGTCCGCCTGGTCTTCAGCGCCTTCCGGCGGCTCGGGACCCTCAACGGCGTGCTCCGCTACCTCGTCGGCCAGGAGATCCAGCTGCCGGTCCGGGTGCACTCCGGCCCGTCGAAAGGGGAGCTCGAGTGGCGGCGCCCGACCCGGGAGACGCTGCAGATCATGCTGCACAACCCGGTCTACGCGGGCTATTACGCCTACGGCCGCCGCCAGGTCGAGCCGCGCCGCAAGGTGCCGGGCCGGCCCAGCACCGGCCGGGTGGTGAAGGAAGCCGGCGAGTGGCTGGTGCTGCTGCCGGGCCGGCTGCCGGCCTACATCACGCCGGAGGAGTACGAGGCGAACGTCGCCCGGATGGCCGCCAACCGGCAGACCGCGGCCACGCCGGGCGCGCCCCGGGACGGCTCGGCGCTGCTGTCCGGGCTGCTGCGCTGCGGCCGCTGCGGCGGCCACCGCATGACGGTCCAGTACCACGACGGGCTCGGGGCCGCACGGTCCGCGCACGGCTACACGTGCGCCTTCTACCAGGTCAACTACGGGACCGGCGGCAGGTGCCAGCACATCGCCGGCCGGGCGCTCGACGACTGGGTCACCAGCCAGGTCCTGGACGCGGTGGCGCCGGCCGCGCTGGAGGTCTCCATGGCCGCCGCCGCCCAGGCCGAGGACGAGCGGGCCATGCTGGACAAGCTGTGGCGCCAGCGGCTCGAGCGCGCCCGCTACGCCGCCGACCGGGCGCGCCGCCAGTACCAGCTCGCCGAACCGGAGAACCGGCTCGTCGTCCGGCAGCTGGAGACTGACTGGGAGGAAGCGCTCGCCGAGGCGGGCCGGCTGGAAGCGGACTACCAGCGGTTCACCGAGGAACAGCCGGCAACCCTCACCCCGGCCGAGCGGGCGGCGATCCAGGCCCTGGCCGCTGATCTCCCGCAGGTCTGGCACGCGCCGTCAACGACACAGGCCGACCGCAAGGAGCTGCTGCGGATCCTGATCGAGGACATCACCGTCAACGTCGTCGGGGACAGCGAGCTGGTCGACGTCACCATCACCTGGGCCGGCGGGCACCAGACCGCCGGGCAGGCCGTCCGCCCCGTCGCCCGCCTGGACCAGCTGTCCTATTACCCCGCGCTCCTCGCCCGCGTCACCGGGCTCGCCGCCGCGGGCCGCAACAACCGGCAGATCGCCGATGCCCTCAACGCCGAGGGATTCCGCCCGCCCAAGCGGACCAGCCGGTTCACCGACCAGCAGGTCCGCACCCTGATCAGCCAGCGCGGCATCCGCAGCCAGCAGAAAGGCACGGCCCGCCGTGCTCACCAGCCTGGCACCCAGGCGAATGGTCGGTCCCCGGCCTGTCCGCCGAGCTGGGCATGCCCACCGCCAGCATCTACAACTGGATCTACCGCGGCTGGATCACCGCCCGGCACGCCCCCGGAACCAGGAACTGGATCATCACCGCCGACGACGAGCAGATGCGCCAGCTACGCGAGCGCAGGGCACGCCCGCCCGGCTTCTACACCCGCGCCCGCTGGGCACCGCCAGAACAGGAACAGGAACCCGACGAGAAACAAGGAACACAGCCATGAGAAAGCAGCGCAGCTTGACCGGTACCAGCGGTGGCCGACCTCGCTTTCCCACCGCTCGCGGTAGAGCGCGGCCAGGTCCGCGGCCGGGGCCCGTTCCCAGTCCAGCAGGGTGGTGAGCAGGCGGAACGGCTCGGTGCGGGCGGTGCCGTCAGCGCCGGCGACGGTGACCGCGTACTCCACGACCCGGATCCGGTGCCCGGCGTGGCGGGGCGGCAGGCCGCGGCGGCGGCGGGACGCGCCGGCCCGGGCGTCCGGCGGGGCCGGCATCACCGAGAGCCAGGACCCGTCGGGCAGGACCTCCAGCACGGGCAGGACCAGGTTGGCCCGCGCGCGCCACAGCAGGTCCGCGCCGGCCGCCGCGGCCAGCCCCCACAGCTCGTGGCCGGGGAAGTTCCGGTCGGCCAGCAGCAGCATCCCCGGGCGCAGCGACGCCAGCAGCCGCCGCGCCAGGACCTGCTCGCTGGCCCTGGCGGCCCCGTCGAGCGCCGCGTCGATGACCGCGCGGGTGCCGCACTCGACCAGTGCCATCAGCCGCAGCTGCGGCTGGCCGCCGCCGGGGCAGCCGAGCCCCGCGATGTTCGCCAGCGAGGCAGGCGCGTCGACGGAGGTCCCGTCCCAGGCCACCACCAGCAGCCCGAACGCGAGCGCTCCCGCCGCCCGCGCCGCCAGCGGCCCGCGGACCCTCTCGAAGAGGATCTCGAACGGCTTGGAGCCCAGCCGCTGCCGCGCCCTGCACAGCGCCGACCGGGACGGCACCGCCGTCCCGCCCAGGGCCCGCAGCCGGTGCGTCAGCGACCGCATCACCGACCGGTAACCCGGCGGCCCGGTACTATCCTCGCCCGACAGCAGGCACATCCCCAGCACGAAGAACACCACCGCCCGCGCCGGCAGCAGCCGCGACCGCTTCTCCCGGCACCCGGCCAGGTCAACCACCTCATCCACCAGCCCCGGGCTGATCTCGCAGGTCAGCACCCCCAAACCGGACAGGTGACGGGCATCTCCGCCCGCGCCGGCGGGCAGCGCCAAAGGCATGGCAGGATTAGCAGGCAACGAGGCCCCCGGGAACAGGATGCGATCTTGGTCGACGCACTCCTACCGGAGGCCTCGCTGCCTGTCCCCGCCAGCACGCCGGCCGTCACCCGAACGCGACAAAACCCGCCCCGCCAGCCGCAGCACCTTAAGTCAACGGCATTGGCTAATAGGCTGCGGAATCCACATGATCATAGTCCATGCCACTGAGCCCCTTTTCTCAGTCCCCATAGCCTAAGAGCTTTGGCGTTGCACCCGGAGCCGGGCGTGATTGCGAGGGATTCTGCTCCCATGTGGATTCCGCAGCTTATTCGCTGCGAAATCCACATGATCATGGTCCATTGCTACTGAGCCCCTTTTCTCATTGACCCCAGAAGCCTCAAGGGTGAATGCATTCCCTGTGGTCACTCCCGCGGAGGAGCCGGCGCCACCTCAGGCCCGGCTTCGCGCACGAGTCCCTGCCTCGTCGGTCGGGGTTGGGCTGCCATTGCGGGTACCGCGCTAGGGACTCGGGACGTCTAGCGCCAGGGGGGCGGTAGGCAGCAAGGATGGCTTGCGCCGGCGGCCCGGGCGGTGGGTGAGGTCGCGTTCGCGGCGCAGCACGACGTGGACGGGACCCGATCGTGGCGCGTCCGGGTGAGCGGCGGTGCCCAGGGTGTTAACGGCCGCCAGCTGGACCGGGGTCTGCGGCCACTGCTCGGGCGCGGATGGCA
This sequence comes from uncultured Actinomycetota bacterium, assembly GCA_963759545.1. GTDB lineage: Bacteria > Actinomycetota > Actinomycetes > Streptosporangiales > Streptosporangiaceae > Trebonia. The sequence continues at coordinate 43,629 of CAVXAB010000038.1, read as the reverse complement.
GGCGGAAGGGCGTCGCCGCTCCCCGCAGCAGGGTGTTCGGGCGGACGCAGCCCGTCGACGGCGGGATGACGTCCGCGGTCATCGCGAAGGCGGTCTTGAGCAGCGCGGCGATGCCCGCCGCCGCACGCGTGTCGCCGATGATGGCCGAGACCGACCCGAGCGCGCAGCGGTGGCTGGCGTACCCGTGCGGGCCGAACACCTCGAGCAGCGCGCTCAGCTCGGCCAGGTCGTCGGTGGCGGTCGCCGCGCCGTGACCCTCGATGAACTGGATGTCCGCCGGGTCGATGCCCGCGCGCTGGTACGCGGCGGGCAGCACAGCCCGCTGCGGGGTCGCGGGGTCCGCACAATGCCAGCCCACGATCTCCGCGTAGGCGGGCACCCGCGCGACCTGCGCGTCGGCGGCGCGCGTCAGCGCGACGATGCCGCACCCCTCACCGGGAAGCGATCCGGTCGGGCTGGCGTCGTAGACCCGGACGTGATCATCGGTCGCCGAGGCCGCCGCGTGCCCGTGCATCCAGCCGTCGACGCCCTCCGCGACGCCGCCGGCCAGCACCAGATCGAATTGGCCCGAGTTCAGCGCTTCGCACGCCGCCGTCACGGCCCGCAGCGAGCAGTGCAGGCCTGCTGGCACCGGCCCGTTCATGACGGCGGTTCCGGTCGCGCTCGTGGTGCCGTGGTTGGCGCGCACCGCGCCGATGGTGCCGACGAGCAGGTCGTGCAGGACCGCCCCGGCAGGTCTCGGTGCCCCGTTGCCGGCGACCTGGGCGCCTCTGCCGCGGGCCCGCGACGTCACGGTATCGTCGGCCGCGAGCGCCCCTAGGTGCCGGTGCACCCAGGCGCGGACGTCCGCCGTTCCCGGTTCTGGTATGTCGGCGATGAATACGCCGATCCGCTCGGCCGCCACGGCACGGCCGGCCGGGGGGACGTCGGCGAGCGCGGCGGCGGCGGTCTCCGCCGCGAGGACATGGCGTGCCGTGATCCCGCCGGTCAGTGCGTCGTCACGGCCGAGCCGCGGGGCCGTGTCGTCGAGCAGTGCGGCGAGGCGCGATAGCCGGCCGGCGGGGCGCTCGCCTTGGTCGCCGTGTTCGGGCAGCCCGCCGTTGTCCGTCCGGTGAGCCAGTTCACGGAACATGCGCCGTCCGGTCACCGTGATCTCGTGAAAGGAGGAGGGGTCTGACGCGCCGGGAAAGCGCAGGGCCGCGCCGATGATAGCGACAGACTCCCCGGGGCCAATGTTCGCTTCATCCGGAACGTGCATTTATCCCCCGAAACCCCGAAATGGCATGAAAATCGCCTCAGGCGTCGCGCCAGTTTTCCCGTGCGCTGATGCGGAACAAATGCGTCAACGCTGACCAAGTGTTGACGCAGAGCCCGCTGAACAGGGGGTTAGCGCGGCAGGCATCACTGTATTGAGCGTGCGTGACACTGGTCAAGAGTGCGCCCGTAACGTTGGCATTTGCCGCGAATTACCGTTCTGATAAGCCGGGGAATTACCGGCTGCGACTAGCCGAGGCTGCCGGCGAGCGGTGCGTGCTCCGGGGCCGACCCGCCGAGCAGCGGCGAGGTGATGAGGTAGTCGGCGCTTGTGCGGTTGCAGGCGATCGGGATGTTCCATACCACCGCGATCCTGACGAGGGCCTTGACGTCGGAGTCGTGCGGTTGCGGGCTCATCGGATCCCAGAAGAAGATCAGCATGTCGAGGCGTCCCGACGCGATGAGCGCGCCGATCTGCTGGTCGCCGCCGAGTGGGCCGCTCTGGAAGCAGGTGACGGGCAGGACGAGCCGTTCGCCGAGCAGCCTGCCCGTGGTGCCGGTCGCGTACAGGATGTGGTCGGCGAGGATGTCCCTGTTGTACTCGGCCCACTCGAGGAGGTCGCTTTTCCTGTCGTCGTGGGCGACCAGGGCGATGCGCTTCTGGGCGAGCACTCTAATTTTGCCGTTGTCCGATGGGCTGACTCCTGCTGGCAGGCCAAAATTAGAGTACTCGTCGGGTGTGTCGGTCATGCCTCCAGCCTGCCGCATCAATGTTGCCTCACTGCCACGTGAGCGTTATCGGATCGTGTACATAGCGTGGTGTCGCGCGAAGCGGCGGGCCGGCGGGGGATGCGGTAATCTAGGAGTATGCGTCCTGTCCGGCTGCTCCTTAGCTAGCCGCGCCGACCTACTGGCAGTAACGCAATCGTCGGCGCGGCCGCTCCTCGTGCGCGGGGAGCCTTTTTTGTTGGAGCAGAGCACTCCCGTTCAGGGACCTCTCAAACCGGACCGATTTTAGGGTGAGGGCACCATGACTGCGGCCGAGAGAGCCGACGAGGCGAAGACGTACGATCCGCGCGCCGTCCAGGACAAGTGGCAGGTCCGCTGGGCGGACATGGATCCGTTCCGCGCCAGCGACGACCCCGACGACCCGCGCGAGCGGTTCTACCTGGTCGACATGTTCCCGTACCCCTCGGGTGACCTGCACATGGGGCACGCCGAGGCGTACGCGATCGGTGACGCGATGGCCAGGTACTGGTTCCTGCAGGGGAAGAACGTGCTGCACCCGATCGGGTGGGACGCCTTCGGGCTGCCGGCGGAGAACGCGGCGATCAGGAACAACACCCACCCCGCGGACTGGACCTACAAGAACATCGAAACGCAGGCGGCGTCCTTCCGCCGGTACGCGACGTCGTTCGACTGGTCCAGGCGGCTGGCGACCTGCGACCCCGAGTACTACCACTGGAACCAGTGGCTGTTCCTGCGGTTCTACGACCGCGGGCTGGCCTACCGCAAGGGCGGCTACGTCAACTGGTGCCCGCACGACCAGACGGTGCTGGCCAACGAGCAGGTCATCAACGGCAGGTGCGAGCGGTGCGGCACCGAGGTCGTGCGCCGGGTGCTGACCCAGTGGTACTTCAAGATCACCGAGTACGCCGACCGGCTGCTGGCGGACGCCGCCGCGCTGGAGGGCAAGTGGCCTGACCGGGTGCTGACGATGCAGCGCAACTGGATCGGCCGGTCGACCGGGGCCGACGTCGACTTCGTCGTGGAAGGCCGTGCCGAGCCGGTCACCGTGTACACGACACGCCCCGACACGCTGTTCGGAGCGACGTTCATGGTGGTCGCGGCCGACTCGGCGCTGGCGGCCGAGCTGTGCACCGACGCGCAGCGGGCCGAGTTCGAGGCCTACGTGGCGCAGGTGCGCAAGCTGACCGACATCGAGCGGCAGTCGACCGACCGGGAGAAGACCGGCGTCTTCCTGGGCGTGCACGCGGTCAACCCGGTCAACGGCGAGCGGATCCCGATGTGGGCCGCGGACTACGTGCTGCCGGACTACGGCACCGGGGCGATCATGGCCGTGCCCGCGCACGACCAGCGCGACCTGGACTTCGCGCTGAAGTTCGGGCTGCCGGTCCAGGTCGTCGTCGCCACGGATCAGCCGGACCCGGTGGCATCCGGGGTCGCGACACCCGGCGACGGCGTACTGGTAAATTCCGGGCCGCTGGACGGGCTGCCCAAGACGGGAAGCGATCGACCGGATCATCGAGATCCTGACGGGCAAGAGCCTGGGCAAGGCGGCCGTGAACTACCGGCTGCGCGACTGGCTGCTGTCCAGGCAGCGGTTCTGGGGTACCCCGATCCCGATCATCCACTGCCCGTCCTGCGGGGAGGTCCCGGTACCCGAGGAGCAGCTGCCCGTCGAACTGCCCGACCTGCGCGGCGCGGACCTGACCCCTAAGGGGGTGTCGCCGCTGGCGGCGGCCACCGACTGGGTGAACGTGGAGTGCCCGAAGTGCGGCGGCCCCGCGAAGCGCGACACCGACACGATGGACACGTTCGTCGACTCGTCGTGGTACCAGTTCCGGTACACCTCGCCGCGCTACGAGGGCGGGCCGTTCCGGCAGGAGGACGTCGAGCGCTGGGCGCCGGTCGACCTGTACGTGGGCGGTGTCGAGCACGCGATCCTGCACCTGCTGTACGCGCGCTTCTTCACCAAGGTGCTGCAGGACATGGGGCTGCTGTCGTTCGGCGAGCCGTTCACCAGGCTGATGAACCAGGGCCAGGTACTGAACGGCGGCAAGGCCATGTCCAAGTCGCTGGGCAACGGGGTCGACCTGGGCGAGCAGATCGGGCTGTACGGCGTCGACGCCATCCGGCTGACGATGGTCTTCGCGTCACCGCCGCAGGATGATATCGACTGGGCGGACGTGAACCCGGACGCGATGGTCAAGTTCCTGGGGCGCGTGTGGCGAATCGCTGACGACGTGGCCGCGGCCGGGCCGGCGAACCGGGAGTTCGGTGACGGTGACCGCGGCCTGCGGCGCGTCACCCACCGGGTCATCGACGAGGCAACCCGGCAGGTGGAGAACTACCATCTGAACGTCGTCGTAGCCCGGCTGATGGAGCTGGTCAGCGCTACCCGGAAGGCGATTGACTCAGGCCCGGGCGCCGCCGACCCGGCCGTGCGGGAAGCCGCTGAGGCCCTGGCGGTCATGCTGTCGCTGTTCGCCCCTTACACAGCAGAGGAGTGCTGGGAAGCGCTGCGCGGCCCGGTGGGGCCGGCCGGTATCCCGTCCGTGGCCAGGGCTTCCTGGCCGGCCGCGGACGGGGCTCTCCTGGTTCAGGAGACGATCACCTGTGTGGTTCAGGTGAACGGGAAGGTCCGCGACCGGCTGGAGGTATCTCCGGACATCGCGGAGGCGGAGCTGCGCGACCTGGCACTGGCCGCTCCCGGGATAACCCGCGCGCTGGCCGGGCAGGAGATCAAGCGGGTGGTGGTCCGCCCGCCAAAGCTGGTGAACATCGTCGCCGCGTGACGCACGGGGGGTGTGAGGGTTGTTCCCCCCACGAGGGACTGCGGGCCGTCGGGAAGGTGCCCCGAAGGGCACCGACCATGGTCCGCCGCACGGGGGGTGTGGGGGTCCTCCCCCACGAGGGACTGCGGGCCGTCGGGAAGGTGCCCGAAGGGCACCGACCATGGTCCGCCGCCTCGTGGTCCGCGGCGACGCGCTTAGTCATCAAGTGCCTTGCCCTAAGACCCTCCGGAAAACCGCAACCACCTTGCCAAGGACGGTGGCATCGTCGCCGAGGATCGGCGTGAAGGCCGGGTTGTGCGGCATTAGCCATACGTGGCCGTCGCTCTGCTTGAGCGTCTTCACGGTGGCTTCACCCTCGATCATGGCGGCGACGATCTCGCCGTTCTCCGCGTCTTCCTGCTGGCGGATGACGACCCAGTCCCCGTCAGCGATGGCCGCGTTGATCATCGAGTCACCGGCGACCTTCAGCATGAACAGCTGACCCTCGCCGACGAGCTGCCGCGGCAGCGGGAAGATGTCCTCCACCTGCTGATCGGCGGTGATCGGGACACCGGCCGCGATCCGGCCGACAAGCGGCACGTAGGTGGCCTCCTGCGAGGCGATGTCCATCCCGTCGGCGCCAAGTTCTGGCTCCGCGCTGCTGCCGTTGGCGCTCTGCTCAGGGCGGACGGCGGGGTGGCCGGGCAGGCGGACCTCTACCGTGCGCGGACGGCCCACGTCACGGTGCAGGTAGCCCTTCCGCTGCAGCGTCGAAAGCTGGTAGGAGACGCTCGAGGTGCTGGTCAGCCCGACCGCCTCGCCGATCTCCCGCATCGATGGCGGGTACCCGCGCTTCTGCACGGAGTCCCTGATGACCTGCAGAACCTTGCGCTGGCGCCAGGTGAGGACGTGGTCGGGATCTGGTTTGTCCGGTGTCTCAGGAATCACAACGGGAACGCTGCCCTTGGGCTTGCGGCCAGGCCTGCCCTTGGGGCGGACTGGTGCGTCCGCGATTTCGGGAGTGCCGTGGTCTGGCGTGTCGACCATCGGATGAACCTCCGATTCTTGGTTTGTCGCTTACGGATACGAGCCTAGTCGCAAATTCCGATATCACCAAACATCTGTTCGACGTGTCTCTTGATTGTCGGGGGCGCGAGGTACAAAGATGGCAGCGGCGCGTTCGATCGAACTGTATCTCGATCGAACTCGTGTACCATCGAATGGACGTTTGATGAAGGAGGTAGACATGGTGACGATGGCGACTAATGGCCCCATAGTGACCATGAATCACGAGCGTGTGACGCGGGGTCAAAGGCTCATTCGAACGCCTGAGGCGGCTTCGCCCGCCCGGCTCACCCGGCGTGGGCGCATTGTGGTGACCGGCGTGTCGGCGCTCTTGATCGGCGCGCTCTCCGTTGGTCTCGCGACGGCGGCGCAGGCGACGCGCGCCGGGTCGGTGCCGCCCGGCAGGTACGTCACCAAGGTGACGGTCCTGCCCGGGCAGAGCCTGTGGTCGCTTGGGGAGGCGTACGACCCGAATGCCGACACCAGACTGATCGTTCAGGAGATACAGCAACTGAACTCGATGAGCCGGGGATCGGCTCCAGCCTGGTGAGGTTCTGTGGGTGCCGCGCGAGTGAGTCGACGACACGCCGGCGCGCGCGGGACGTCCGCCGGCGCTGCCAGGGTTATTGGCTTCGATGGCCGTCTCCGCTTGCCTAGGGGTGCGGCTCTGGACTAGTCTTAACCACAACATCTAGTAGTTACAGCGCTGTGGTTCTTCTAGAAGTTGTGATATTCCTCAACGGTATGGGTGCGACACGGCACTCCTGGAGGTGATCGCGTGTACTGTCCGTTCTGCCGTCATCCGGACAGCCGGGTTATCGACAGCCGGGTGGCCGACGACGGCACCGCGATCCGTCGGCGGCGGTCCTGCCCCGAGTGCGGACGGCGGTTCACCACGCAGGAGTCGGTCATCCTGATGGTGGCCAAGCGCAGCGGGGTGACCGAGCCGTTCACCAGAGACAAGATCATCCGGGGAGTGCAGCGCGCCTGCCAGGGGCGGCCGGTCGACGAGGACCAGCTCGCCATGCTCGCCCAGCGAGTCGAGGAGACGATCAGGGCGCGCGGCCTGGCGGAAGTGCCATCCCATGAGGTGGGGCTCGCCATCCTCGGGCCGCTCCGCGACCTTGACGAGGTCGCCTACCTCAGGTTCGCCTCCGTGTACCGGGGCTTCGAGTCGCTCGATGACTTCGAGAAGGCCATCACCGAACTGCGCAACAGGCGCCTGGCGGATGCCGGCGACGCGGACAACGAGGTCCATCGCGCGCACGACGGCTAACGGGAGCGGACCGGCGCCGCTACCGGGATGAGCAGGGAGCGGCCGGGGAGTCCGGCAGGACGCCACAGCGGGCAGGCGAGGCCGACAGCGACGGCGCTGGACGGCCGCCCAGGTGCGCCGCCAGGGGCACTGCGAAACCCCATAGAACGCCAAGAATCACCATAAAGCGTTACAAAGACGATGCTGATCGACGGATCCGGGGATCACGGAGCAAGGGGGAAAGGGAGTTATGACGGAAACGGTGAGCGGTCCGGCGGCGCGCAAGGGCAGGCGCGGCAAGGGCCTGAAGATGCGGCGCATTAACACGACGGCGGGCGTGCACCCCTATGAGCAGGTCACCTGGGAGCGCCGGGACGTCGTGATGACCAACTGGCGGGACGGCTCGATCAACTTCGAGCAGCACGGGGTCGAGTTTCCCGAATTCTGGTCGGTCAACGCGGGCAACATCGTCACCACCAAGTACTTCCGCGGCGCGGTGGGCACGCCGCAGCGCGAGTGGTCGCTCAGGCAACTCGTCGACCGCGTGACCGACGTCTACACGAAGACCGGCGTCGAGCATGGTTACTTCGCGAGCGACGAGGACGCGGAGATCTTCGACCACGAGCTCAAGTACGCGCTGATCCACCAGATCTTCAGCTTCAACTCCCCGGTCTGGTTCAACGTCGGCACTGCCGCGTCGCAGCAGGTCAGCGCCTGTTTCATCTTGGCCGTTGATGACACGATCGAGTCCATTCTCGACTGGTACAAGGAAGAGGGACTGATCTTCCGCGGCGGCTCAGGCGCCGGCGTGAACCTCAGCAGGATCAGGTCAAGCAAGGAGCTGCTCAGCTCCGGCGGCACGGCGAGCGGTCCCGTGAGCTTCATGCGCGGCGCCGACGCGTCCGCCGGCACGATCAAGTCAGGCGGCGCCACCCGCCGCGCCGCCAAGATGGTCGTCCTCGACGTGGATCACCCCGACATCGTGGGCTTCATCGAGACCAAGGCCAAGGAAGAGAACAAGATCCGCGCACTGCGCGACGCCGGCTTCGACATGGACCTGGGCGGCGCGGACATCATCTCGGTCCAGTACCAGAACGCCAACAACTCCGTCCGGGTCAGCGACGAGTTCATGAACGCCGTCGAGAACGGCAAGGAATTCGGCCTCAACGCGCGCCTCACCGGCGAGACCATCGAGACGGTCAGCGCCAAGGGGCTCTTCCGCAAGATCGCCGAGGCCGCATGGGACTGCGCGGACCCCGGCCTCCAGTACGACGACACGATCAACAACTGGCACACCAACCCGGAAACGGGCCGCATCACCGCCAGCAACCCCTGCAGCGAGTACCTCTCGCTTGACAACTCGAGCTGTAACCTCGCCAGTCTCAACCTGCTCAAGTTCCTGCGGGAAGACGACACCTTCGACGCGACGCAATTCGCGCAGATGTGCGAGCTGATCATCATCGCGATGGACATCTCCATCACCTTCGGAGAGTTCCCCACGGAGAAGATCCGCGACACCACCAAGGCCTACCGCCAGCTTGGTATCGGCTATGCCAACCTTGGCGCGCTGCTGATGGCGACCGGCCACGCCTACGACTCCGACGGCGGCCGCGCGATCGCCGCCGCGATCACCAGCCTGATGACGGCGAGCGCGTACAAGACGAGCGCCGAGCTCGCCAAGGTCGTCGGCCCGTACGACGGCTACGAGCGGAACGCGACCCCGCACAAGCGGGTCATGGGCATGCACGCCGACGCCAGCGCCAAGGTCCAGGCGGTGGCCAAGTTCGACCAGGACATCCTCACCCTGGCCAACAAGACCTGGCAGGAGGGCCTGCGGCTCGGCGAGGCCAACGGCTATCGCAACGCACAGGCCAGCCTGCTCGCGCCGACCGGCACGATCGGCTTCATGATGGACTGCGACACCACGGGCATCGAGCCCGACCTCGCCCTGGTCAAGTTCAAGAAGCTGGTCGGCGGCGGGTCCATGCAGATCGTCAACCAGACCGTGCCGCGCGCGCTGAAGAACCTCGGTTACCAGCCGGAGCAAGTCGAGGCGATCACCGAGTACATCGCGGACCACGGCCATGTGGTCAACGCCCCTGGCCTGCGGCACGAGCACTACGGGGTCTTCGACTGCGCGATGGGCGAGCGCTCCATCAGCCCGATGGGCCACGTCCGGATGATGGCCGCCGTCCAGCCGTTCCTTTCCGGCTCGATCTCCAAGACGGTCAACATGCCGGAGAGCGCCACCGTCGAGGACGTCGAGCAGATTTACTTCGAGGGCTGGCAGCTCGGCCTCAAGGCCCTGGCCATCTACCGCGACAACTGCAAGGTCGGCCAGCCGCTCTCCGCCAAGAAGAAGAGCGAGACGGTACAGCAGGAAGCCGCACCCGTTCCGACTACTCTTGCGGTTGCACCCGAGCCGCACGAGCACCGTCCGGTGCGCAGGCGCCTGCCCAAGACCCGCTCCGCGACCGTCACCAGGTTCGACGTGGCGGGGGCCGAGGGTTACATGACCGCCTCCACCTACCCGGACGACGGCGTGGGCGAGGTCTTCCTCAAGCTCGGCAAGCAGGGCTCGACCCTGGCCGGCGTGATGGACGCGTTCTCGATGGCGATCTCCGTCGGCCTGCAGTACGGCATCCCGCTTGAGTCCTACGTCGCCAAGTTCACCAACATGCGGTTCGACCCGGCCGGCATGACCGACGACCCGGACATCCGCATCGCGACCTCGATGATGGACTACATCTTCCGCCGCCTCGCCCTCGACCACCTGCCGTACGACCAGCGGGTCGAGCTCGGCATCCTGTCCGCCGCCGAGCGCGCCGCCCAGCTCGCGGGCCAGGACCCGGCCTCGCTCGGGGTTGAGGTAGACCCGGTCGAGCTCGCCCAGTCCGCGGCGGTGGAGAACAGCGCGAATCCAGAACGAGTTCAGCCGACTGCCCAGGTAACCACGTCTCACCAGGCGCCGGCGGCCACAAGCCAGCCGCCTGCCGCGGCGACGCCGGCGAGCGCGCCCGCCCCGGCCGGCCGGGCTGGCGGCCCGCACTCGACCGCGGAGCTGATCGAGTTCCAGCAGGGCAGGACCGCGGACGCCCCGCTGTGCCTCACCTGCGGCACGAAGATGCGCCCCGCGGGCAGCTGCTACGTCTGCGAAGGCTGCGGCTCCACCAGCGGCTGCAGCTGAAAGTGAGCGGTATTTCATCAGATGCAACAAGTGATGGGCATTGCTTGCGCAGATGATGATGCTGATCCTGGCACTCGATCTGGATCGGCAATGTAAGTCGTGCTGACCGGCCAAGGCCGGTCAGCACGACGGTCGCCCTACCCCTGCAAGAGGCTGGGGCGCCCGTCGCGGCAAGGACAGTTAGCCTCGGAACCCGCTAAACACCCTAATCGCCGCTGTGGTTGGTTCGTTTGATAGGCACCGGGGCATACATGCGAACGTCGTTGAAGAGACCGAAGCTGCATACGCTGCCGCCTTCGCAGCCGCAACGCCGATCAGGTCTTGATCGTCACTAGCCGACGTTTCCACGGAAACGCCCTGGCCGAGCGGCAGGCCGCCCACCAAGAGATCGGCAGATCGCCCAGTTTTTTCTTCGGCGGAACGCCCAAGAGGGTGTCGGCAGATCGCCCGTGAGTCAGAGTCCGCGGCGGTGTCGTCCCAGGTCTCAGGCTCGCGCAGCGCGAGATTCGAGAGGAAGCGCGTCGGTTCGCGTCGATGTTTTCTGTGCTCACTTGCGGCTCAATTCTGTCAGTTACGCTGCCGACACGGACGACCTTGTCAACGGCGGCTGCATTTTGGCCCTGTCACATATCTCGGGAAGGTGCCCTGGTTGGCCCCGCCAGCCGGGGCGGACCTCACCTGCATCGCGGGTCATAGATGGCGGATATCGCCATCTATGACCCGCGATGATCTGGGAGACCGTTTTTTGTCAGTTGTTATGTTCGTATTTGTAACCTCGGAATGCTGGTACCCGGGTCTTTTCCCCGCTGTGACCCGCGATCACCTTGCCGGGCTGCGGCGTGTGGGGAACGCGCACACCCTCCCAACGTCCGGGATCATCTGAACACCGTCTACATGGGCGGCGCGTTGGTTGGCGGCTTGGCGCGCTTGCAGACGACAAGGCCCGCCTTCCGGTGGTTGCGGTTCCGGTTCAGTCCGTCATACCGGGAAGAGTCTGCAGCTCAGGAGGGGCACGGTCAAGTGGCCATGCCTCTCCTGAGTGCTATCTGGACATCGCTACTTGCACCTGGCTTGCCATCGTCTGCATTTGTTGCTGAAAAATTGCGGAAATTATCTAAATTCTTGCAGCAAACGTTGACGTTCTAATGCAAGGTAATGCCGCACAGGTACCCGCGAAGTTACGGTTTATGTCGGCTGGAGCACTCAAGGGCGAACATGAGCCCCTGAACTGGCCATTCTTCGCCGAGTTGGCGTCGCAACTTTGCCTTGATCCGTAAATCTCAATCTAAGGATCGTCGAGATATTGCAAAGAGATGCTGAGAAGTTTAGCGTCTGGGGCGAGGCGCCGGCGGAACAAGGCTCGGCGCAAAGCGTCGAGAGGAGCAAAGGTGTTCCACTCTGTCCGAGAACTGAGACGCATGCTTGTCGTGGGCGTCGGTACCGTATCGCTAGCCGCCGCGGGGCTCGCGGCGATAGTGACCCAGCCGGCGTACGCGTCGGTCAGCCCGGTATCCACGTCGTCGTCGGTTGCGGCGCCGGCGGCGGTTACCGGCGGGAGCGGGGCAAGCCTGCCCTACGCCGAAGTAGAGGCGGAGAACTCCGCGACCAATGGAACCGTCATCGGCCCCAGCTACACCCAGGGCCAGCTAGCCGACGAGGCATCGGGCCGCAAGGCAGTGACACTCCAGGGCGCCGGCAAGTACGTCACCTTCACGACGCCGGTGGCCACCAATTCCATCGACTTCCGGTACAGCATTCCTGACAGTTCCGACGGGTCGGTCTATACCGCGCCGCTGTCGCTGTACGTCAACGGCACCAAGCAGACCGACTTCACCCTGACGAACGCGTACAGCTGGTACTACGGCAGCTACCCGTTCGTCAACACGCCGGGCAGCGGCAACCCGCACCACTTCTACGACGAGGTGCACCGGCTGTTCACCACGACCTATCCGGCGGGCACGACGTTCAAGCTCCAGGTCGACTCCGAGGACACCGCGTCCTCGTACACGATCGACCTGGCCGACTTCGAGAACGTCGCCGCGCCACTGAGCCAGCCGTCAGGCTCGGTGTCCGTCGTCAGCGAGGGCGCCGACGCGACCGGCGCGGCCGACTCGACCAACGCCTTCAACGCCGCGATCACCGCGGCCGGGGCCGGCGGCACGGTCTGGATCCCGCCGGGCACGTACAACATCCCCGGCCACATCATCGTCAACAACGTGACCGTCGAAGGCGCGGGCATGTGGTACTCGACCGTCACCGGCACGGCCCCCGGCTTCTACGGGAACTCCGCGCCGAACCCGAGCACCGGCGTGCACCTGTCGAACTTCGCGATCTTCCGGCAACGTCCAGGTGCGTGACGACAGCGCCCAGGTCAACGGCATCGGCGGGGCCATGAGCAACTCGACCGTGTCGAACATCTGGATCGAGCACATGAAGGTCGGCGCCTGGATGGACGGGCCGATGACCGGCCTGACCTTCAGCGGCATGCGCATCCGCGACACCACGGCGGACGGCATCAACTTCCATGGCGGCGTCACCAACTCCACCGTAACCAACAGCAACATCCGCAACACCGGTGACGACGGCATCGCGACCTGGGCTGACTCCGGCATCGGGGCCGACTCCGGCGACATGATCTCCAACAACACCGTGCAGCTGCAGCAGCTCGCCAACGGGATCGCGATCTACGGCGGCAACAACAACACCGTCAGCGGGAACCTGGTCGTCGACACCGGCATCACCCAGGGCGGCGGCATCCAGGTGGGCCAGCGCTTCAGCTCCACCCCTGTCGGCCTGACCACGATCTCCAACAACACCATGATCCGGGATGGCAGCCTCGACCCGAACTGGCAGTTCGGCGTCGGCGCTCTTTGGTTCGACGGCAGCCAGGGCGCGGTCACCGGCCCGATCAACGTGTCCAACGCGCTGATCGAGCAGAGCCCGTATGAGGCCATCCAGTGGGTCGAGGGCACGGTCAGCGGGGTCAACCTCAGCAACGTGTCCATCGTCGGCACCGGGACGTTCGCCCTGCAGGAGCAGACCGGCGGCACGGCATCGGCCACCAACGTCACGGCGACCGGCGTGGCCCAGGCCAACGCGGGCAACGCCCCCAGCTACAGCTGTGAAGGCAGCGGCTTCACGATCACCGATGGCGGCGGCAACTCCGGCATCAGCCCGGCCGGGTGCAGCGTCGGCGTCTCGCCACCGCCGGTCTACCCGCCGTACCCCGTCACCGGCGTCAACGCGAGCCCGACCGCGCTGACCTTCAGCCCGCAAGTAACCGGCACGACCAGCGCCGCGCAGACCGTCACGGTCGCCAACCCGACCAACGCGGCCGCCTCGGTCTCGTCCATCGCCACCAGTGGTGCTTTCGCCCAGACCAACACCTGCGGATCGTCGATCGCGGCGAACGGCTCGTGTACGGTCAGCGTGACGTTCTCGCCCACGGCGACCGGCAGCGCCACCGGGAGCCTCACCATCAACGCCGGCGGCGTCACCAACACGGTGAGCCTGTCCGGTACCGGCACGGCACCAGGCCCGGTGCTGAGCGCCTCCCCGGCTAGCCTGTCCTTCCCCGCCACCCTGGTCGGCTCGTCCCCCGCCACCCAGACGGTGACGGTGACCAACTCCGGCACCACCGCCGCGACCGTCTCGGGCGTGTCGGTGACCGGGGCCTTCAGCCAGACCAACAACTGCACCAGCATCGCGGTCAACGGCTCCTGCACGGTGACCGTCAAGTTCACGCCCACGGCGGCGACCAATTCCGGCACCCTGACCGTCAGCAGCAACGCCAACAACAACCCGCTGACCGTCGCGCTGAGCGGTAGCGGCATCACCTCCACCACCAACATCGCCTTGAACAAGCCGGCCACGGCGAGCAGCTCGTATCAGACGTACGTCGCCTCCAACGTCACCGACGGCAACACCAGTTCCTACTGGGAGAGCACCGACGGCGCGGCGTACCCGCAGACCATCTCGGTCGACCTGGGCTCCACGCAGTCGATCGGGTCGGTCACCCTGGACCTGCCGCCGTCGTCGGCCTGGGCCACCCGCACGGAGACGCTGTCGGTCCTCGGCAGCACCAACGGCACGTCCTACAGCCAGATCGTCGGCTCGTCCGGGTACACCTTCAACCCGTCGACCGGCAACACGGTGACGATCAGCCTGCCGTCCGGGACCAGTGCCCGGTACGTGCAGCTGAGCTTCACCGGCAACACCGGCTGGTCCGCGGCGCAGCTGTCGGAGTTCGAGGTCTTCCCCGGCGGCGGGTCAACCGGCACGGGCAGCGCCTTGTCGGCGTCGCCGTCGAGCGTGTCGTTCGGCAGCACGGCGGTGGGGTCGACCAGCGCCGCGCAGAACGTCACGGTGTCGAACCCGGGCAGCACGGCGGCGTCGGTCTCGTCGGTCAGCGTGAGCGGGCCGTTCAGCCAGACCAACACCTGCGGCACCTCCATCGCGGCGGGCGGGTCGTGCACCGTCAGCGTGAAGTTCGCGCCCACCGCCAGTGGCTCGGCGAGCGGAACCCTGTCGGTGGCATCCAGCGCGCCGGGCAGCCCGCTGACGGTGGCGCTATCAGGAACTGGCACCACCACTAACACCAACCTGGCGCTCAACGCCCCGGTCACCGCGTCCAGCTACACCCAGACCTACGTGCCCGCCAACGCGGTCGACGGCAACACCAGCACGTACTGGGAGGGCACCAACGGCGCCTGGCCGACGACCTTCACCGTCAACCTGGGGGCCGTGGACTCCCTGTCCTCCCTGGTGGTCGACCTGCCGCCGTCGTCGGCGTGGCAGACGCGTACCCAGACGCTGTCTGTGCTCGGCTCGACTAACGGCAGCAGCTACTCCACCCTGGTCGGCTCCGCTACCTACACCTTCAACCCTTCCACCGGCAACACGGTCACGATCCCGCTGCCATCAGGGACCAGTGACCAGTACGTGGAGCTCAGCTTCACCGCCAACAGCGTCCAGAACGGGGCTCAGGTCTCCGAACTGGAGCTCTTCGGGCCGTGAGGCGCTGCCTTACGGCAAGTCAAGGTTGAGTTTCCCGTCAGGGGGCGCACGCTTCGGCGTGCGCCCCCGCCGAGTGTTGACAGGACTGCTCAGGTATTAGCGCGCCGACTGCGGACACGGGCCGCCCAGACCAGCAACGCCAGCCCGACGATGACTGCCGCCCCGCCGAGCAGCGCGAACGATGAGTGACCGGACATGCCCGAGCCGTGCATCGCGCCCGACCCTTGAGCGATCCACACCGCACCAAGCGCGCAAAAGACGACACCAGCGATACCGCGAATCCACACAGTGCTCTCCGTAACTTTTCCGGCAAATCGAGCCAAAGGCTCCATGTTCTATACGGAACTCAGCAGAAAACGGATTGCCCGTGAGCCTCATCGGCTTGCCAAAGGCGCCGCTCAGCCGACGGTGCCGACCTGATCCGCCGTTACCGTCCGTGACTGACAGTCGGTCGCTCGCACGGCCAGGGAGCCGGGCGCAGCGATGATCGCATGATCGAATCTCTTTCGGCAATCGAAGATGTGTTTGACATATTTGATAAATCTACATAGCCTGTCGTCATCAATGGCTATAGCACCGGAGGCCGAGCGATGCGACGTGCCGAGCTCTCTGAAGCCAACGACCTGGGTCTGAGCGCGCGTCAGCGCAAGGTTGTCCAGTACATCGAGGATTCCATTCGGTGCAACGGATACGTGCCTAGCCTCAGGGAGATCGCCGCGGCGGTGGGACTGAAGAGCACGTCAAGCGTCTCCTACCAGCTGTCGGTTCTGGCCGAGAAGGGCTACCTGACCCGTGAGGCTAGACGGCCACGCACAGCCGTACTCAGGAACCCGGCCCAGCGTCGGGTCGATCCGGGGTTGGCGGATCTTGCCAACCAGGGGATGGCGTCAGTGCCGATGGTCGGGCGGATCGCGGCGGGACGGCCGATTCTCGTGGATGAGTCCGTTGAGGACGTCATGCCCCTGCCAAGGCAGCTGGTCGGGGGAGGGGATCTGATCATGCTCACGGTAGTTGGAGAATCGATGATCAACGCCTCGATTGCCGATGGCGACTGGGTGGTCGTCCGTCGCGAGTCTGATATCGAGAACGGCGATATCGTCGCTGCCATGGTCGAAAGCGAAACGTCATCCGACCGTGAGGCGACAGTTAAGACGTTCAAGAAGGTCGACGGGCATATCTGGCTGATCCCGCACAACCCGGCGTACTCGCCGATCATGGCCGACAACGCGGACATCATCGGCAAGGTAGTGAGCGTCCTCCGTCGGCTGTAGGACGTCGTAGCGAGGCAACGTCAGGACGATGGCCAGCCAGACCGCCCGAGCGCGGGACGCGCGAGGGTCACGCGGAACGCATCATGGGAACTATGCGTACCCCCTTCCGCCGGTGGACCGGGCTGAGCCCGCGACGCAGGATCCTCCTCGGCGCGCTTGCCCTTGTCGTTGCGGTGGCCGCAGTCGTCACCGGGGTGCGGGTATCGGGTGGGCCGCCGGAAGCGGTACCCGGGCGGCCTGGCGCGGTGCTGCTCGTTCCTGGGTACGGCGGGTCGACCGGGTCACTGGACGAGCTGGCCGCGCGGATCCGGAGCACCGGGCGGACCGCGACCGTGGTGCCGCTGGCGGGCGACGGCACCGGCGACCTGGCCGTGCAGGCCCGCGTGCTGGACGGCTACGTGAACCGGGCCATCGGCGCGGGCTCAGGGCCGGTTGCCGTAATCGGCTACTCGGCGGGCGGCGTCGTGGCCTGGCTCTGGTACGTCGACTACGGCGGCGCCTCGCGGGCGGGCAAGATCATCACCCTGGGGTCCCCGCTGCATGGTGCGCGCATCGCGGCCGTGGGCACCGGGTTCGACCCGGGGGAGTGCCCGGTCGCCTGCCAGCAGCTCGCCCCTGGCAGCGCGCTGCTGACCCAGTTGCAGCAGTCCGCGCAGGCGCGGCCGCCGTGGCTGTCACTGTGGAGCACCGACGACCAGACGGTGCAGCCGCCAGATTCTGCGCGGCTGCCCGGTGCGGTGAACGTGCCGCTCCAGTCCGTCTGCCCGGGGGCGGACATCCAGCACAGCCAGCTGCCCACCGCTCCGCTCGTCGTCGGCCTCGTCCTTCGCGCGCTGGCCAGCAACCGCGTCACGGCCCCGCCTCCCGGTGACTGCGCGGCCATGCAGTCCCTCGGCCGGTGACTCTCAGGTGGTTATGTCCCTGGTCGCGAAGTTGGCCCAGGCGGCCGCGAGGAACACGACCACGTACACGGCCTGGATGCCGAACCCGCGCTGGATATCCCGCCAGAAGATGGGCTGCCGGAAAAAGTCGATCCACGCCAGCCAGTAGCGGGTCGGCAGGTACGGCTGCACCGCGCTCGCGGCGTCTAGCGTGACAAGGACCTCGCTGGCAACCAGCGTTGCCAGCGCTCCGAGCGCGGCGCCGAGCGCGGAGTCGGTGAGCGTGGAAAGGAAGATCGCGATGGCGGCCACGCCGAGCATCGAGACGGTGATGAACGCCATCGCGCCGAGGACGCGCTCGACGAGCTCGAGGGTGGTCAGCGGCGTGCCGGACAGCGACGTGATGGCCGCGCCGGCCTGCAGCCCGGCCGTGGGCGCGCCGCCGGCGCCCGGCGCGATCGAACCGGATAGCCCGCCGGGCGAGGTGCCGACGGCCGCCGCGCGAGAGGGTCCGAGGATCAGCACGCCGGTCGCGTACGAGGTGACCGTGACCGCGACGACGGCCACCAGCGTGAACGTGGTGACCGAGATGAGCTTGGAGACCAGGAGCCGGGTCCGTCCCACCGGGCGGGCCAGCAGGTAGCGGAGCGTGCCCGCGGAAGCCTCGCCCGCGATCGACTCGCCCGCCACCACCGCCACGGCGACCGGCAGGAACACCGGCAGCACGAGGGCCAGTGCCGCCGCCGGGTAAAGCTGCCCGTCGTCGAGCACGGCAGAAAGGAAGGCGCTGCCCTGCCCCGGCGGCGGGGCGAGGTGCGTGACCGCGATGAAGATGGCGACGACCAGCGGCAGCGCGCAGATCAGCCCGATCGTGAACCAGGTCCGCACGCGCCGGACGAGCTTGAACAACTCGACGGTGATCACGGCGCGGCTTCCACGGTGCCGCCGGGTTCGGCAGCGGGCACGCCGAACTGGTCGGACCCGGCCCCGGTCACGTCAAGCACGATCTCCTCCAGGCTGCGCCGTTGCGCGACGAGCGAGCGGACCGGCACGCCGGCGCCCACGAGGCGGGCGTTCAACTCCGTCGGATCGGAGGACCGGACTACCAGGTCTGCCCCGTCCCGGTGCTCGACGAGGTCATCCAGAGTCGCCACCGCTCGTTCCGGATCGTCGGTAGAGATGAGGACGCGGCCGGTCGGCTTTTGCAGGGACGCGAGCTGATCTTGCAGCACCAGCCTGCCGGAGTCGAGCACGCCGATCCTGGTGCACAGCGCGGAAACCTCAGGAAGCAGATGGCTGGAGAGGAAGACCGTCACGCCTTCGGCGTTCAAGCCGACGAGCAGGTCGCGGATGTCCCTGATGCCTCGCGGGTCGAGGCCGTTGGTCGGCTCGTCAAGAATGAGCAGCCGAGGGCGGCGCACCAGCGCGGCGGCCAGGCCCAGCCGCTGCCGCATGCCGAGCGAGTAGGCGCGGACCGGACGCCGGTCGATGCCCGCCAGGCCGACCTGCTCCAGGGCATCGTCCACGCGGCGGCGCCTGGTGCGGCGCGCTCCGTCCGGGCCCGCCGCGTCGAGCAGCCGCAGGTTGGCGCGCCCGGACAGATGCGGGTACGCCGCTGGCTCCTCGATCAGCGCGCCGATCTCGGGGAGGACGCGCCCCACGTGCTTCGGGACACGCTGCCCAAGCACGGAGATCTCGCCGCTCGTCGCGTACACCAGGCCGAGCAGCATGCGGACGAGGGTGGATTTGCCGCTGCCGTTCGGGCCAAGGAGACCGTATCTGTCGCCCTCGCGGACGTCCAGGCTGACCTCGCGGACCGCCTCGACGTTGCCGAAGCGCTTCGTCAGGTTCTGTGTCGTGATCAATGGTCTAGATCCTGATCCGGTTTGGCGGCAAGCACCGCGCCTGCCTGCTCGAGCGCGGTCTTGCTGACCAGCCCGACAAGCAGGAACGTGTCAGGCGAGCGGTACGGGTGCACGAGAACGAGGTTGACAAGCGGAGCGCTCGCGACCGCGCCTGTTCCGTCGTTATATGTCAGCGGTGCCGCGCCCGCGTCAAGCGCGTCGCCGAGCAGTTGCCCGCCGGTGCCCCTGCGGAAGGTGAGCACGGCGAACGCGGTCAGCCCGCCGCCGTATACCCCGATCTGCGGGACCGGCGACGGCTGCCGCGCGAACCCGGCGAGGCTGGCAGGAAGCACCTCGTCGTCCAGGTTCTTCAGCACGCCGGCGAAGTTGTCTGGCGTGGTGGTAGTGAACCCGGTGCCCGGCCCGCGCTGCGGGGTCAGCACGCTGGCGTCGGGTGTCCACGGGCCCGCCTGGAGGAACTGGGTCTCAAGCGCCTGCCGCGCCGAACCGCGGTTGAAGACCTCCACCAGCAGCGGCAGCCCGGTCCCGGGCGAGGCCCATACGTCGGCCCGCGCGACCGTGGACCGCGGGCTGGCCGGTGCGATCTCCAGCCCGGCCGCGCTCTGCCCGGCGACCCGCCGCGGCGGCAAGACGCTCAGCTTCGCTCCCGGTCCGGCGTCGTTGATGACGCGGATGGCCAGGGCCGACGGCACGAGGTCGGCGGCTCTGGGCAGCCGGATGACCTGCGGTCCGTAGATCCCGGTCAGCAACTGCTCACCGGAGTCCCAGACGAAGGCGTTGGAGCCCGCCTGGTAGGCGTCGTTCTCGCCGGCGTCGGAGAGCGTGTCCACCCGCCAGTGGTCCGGCGAGGCCTGCCAGACCCGCATCCTGGTCACCCCGTCAAGCAGCGGTGTCACGCTGGAGAAGGCGGGCAACGGGGGAAGGCCGAAGGTCGCGTCGCTTTCCGCGTAACCGGAGAACGACATGCGCTGCGAGCCGAGGATGCGATTCTCCAGCTGCCGCGGGGTAAGCTTCTGGACGCCCGCCGGGAGCGCGCTGGCCAGCACGGGCAGGCAGCAGAGCACGGCGATGCCAGTCAGCACGGCTAGCCAGCGCCATCCGAAATGCCAGGCGCGCCCGGTACGCACCCAATCACGATACGGTAGCCGCCTTGGGTTGGGGGGAAGTAGCCGACGCGCAGCCTTCGCGTGCGGTGAGAGCTCGCTGAGAGTACGGGCAAATAGCTCGGTATATCCCGCGACTCGCCTACCCTCCGAGGGTGCGTATGACGCGGAAGGTGCGGATGCCGTGGCCGCTGCTCGCGGTCCTGGCCGTCCAGGCGGCGCTCTCGGCCAGCCTGGTGCGGACCAGGACGGCGTTCGGCGACGAGGCGCTGTACCTGTCCGCCGGGCACCTTGAGTGGTCGCACTGGTTGCACGGCACCCAGATTCCCGCCTACCAGACCTGGTTTTCCGGCGCTCCGGTCATGTACCCGCCGGTTGGTGCCATCGCGGACAGCCTCGGCGGGCTCGTCGCGGCGCGGCTGCTTTCGCTTGTCTTCATGCTCGGCGTGACGTCCTTCGCCTGGAGCACGACGGCCCGGTTGCTCGCGGACGAGCGTGCCGCCTTCTTCGCCGCCGCGCTGTTCGCCGTGCTCGCCCCGACGCTGCACCTGGGCTCGTACGCGACCTACGACGCTCCGGCGTTGCTGCTGCTGGCCGCGGCGACCTGGTGTGCCGCCGGGGTTCGCGGTGGCGAGCATGCCACCCGGCGGCTGGTCGCGGCGGGGATCCTCCTGGCGCTGGCCAACGCGACCAAGTACGCGACGGCCCTGTACGACCCCACCGTGCTCGGCGTCGCCTTGCTGAGCGCGTGGCCGGACGCCGGGTGGAAGGTAGCCGCCCGGCGTGCGGCCTTCCTCGCTGGCAGCGCGGCAGCTGTCGTGGGCGTGCTACTCCTGCTCGGCGGGCCCGGCTATCTCACCGGGATCCGCATGACCACCACCGGGCGTCCCGATGGAACCGATGCCGCCGCACTGGTGCTCGCGGATGCGTGGTCGTGGACCGCGGTCGTGCTGGTCCCTGCCGTCATCGCCGCCGTCGTCTGCGCGGCGCGCCGGCGGTGGCCGCAGGCGCTGCTCCTGGCGGTGCTCGCGCTCTCGGCGCTGCTGGCGCCGGCCGACCAGGCGCGCATTCAGACCACGACCTCGCTGAACAAGCACGTCGATTTCGGTGCCTGGTTCGCTGCGATCGCGGCAGGCTACCTGCTGAGCATGCTGTCCAGGAGAAGGGCCGTCCTGGCAGTGTCGCTGGCCGCCTTGATCCCGGCCGCTTCGTTGGGCATCGCCCAGGCGCGCGCCATGATCGTCTGGCCGGACGTGACCGGGCTCGTCAAGGTTGTCCGGCCGCTGACGAGCCACGGCGGGCACTTTCTCGTGGAAACCACCGACGTGCTCCAGTACTACCTGCCGCAGACCACCTGGCGGCAGTGGTCAAACACGCTGGACTACAGCCCTGAGTACTACCAGCGGGCGATCGCGCGGCACTACTTCTCCGTGGTGATACTCAGCTTCGACCAGACGCTGGCGAATGACGATGCGATAGCGCTTGAGCTGTCCCAGACCAGCGGGTACCGGCTCGCGGCGAAGGTGCGCTCAGGCAAGACGGTCTTCTACGTGTGGGAGTACGCGGGCCTGGTGTGAGGCGGGGCACCGCTAGCTATCACCGGAACGGCGAGCTGCCCGCCCAGCAAGGGCGCTTGGTCAGCTGACGGCGGAGAGCACTCAGCTGACGGCGTGGAGCACTAGGGAAGCGTGGACAGATGGGGCGCCACCGTGTCGGCGAAGTTGTACCCGTTCGACGCGTCCCAGTTAATCGACCAGGTCATCACCCCCCGGATGCCCGGATACGCCGCAGCGGGCACGAAACTGCCGCAGTTCGCCCGGGCGGCGAGGCAGTCAAGAGCGTCGTTGACCACCGAAGGGGCCACGTACCCGCTGCCCGCCGCCGAGGGAGAGGCGGGCAGCCCAAGCCCCACCTGCGACGGCGATAGTCCGCCTTCGAGTTCGGTGCACGCGAGCGCGGTCATGAAGTTCTCTGTGCCCTCGGCGTACACGTTCCCGTCGCAGCCGTTCATCGTGCCCGAGTTGTAGTACTGGGTGTTGATCATCGTGAGGATCGACTTGATGTCCAGCGCCAGCTGGAAGTAGTCGTCGCCGGTCGACTGCGTGTCCACGGTCTGCGGCGCGAGCGTGATGATCAGGCTGGAGCCCACGTCGCTCGACAGTTGCTCGAGCGCCGAGGCCATGTAGGTGGGGTTGACGCCGTTTTCCAGGTCGATGTCGACCCCGTCGAACCCGTACTGCTTGATGATCGAGTACACGCTGCTCGCGAAGTTCGCCGCGCTCGTCGCGTCAGCCACGCTGATCGCGCCGTTCTGCCCGCCGACGGACAGGATGACCTTCTGCCCGCGGGAGTGCAGTGCGGCGATGTCGCTGATGAACTGCTGCTGCGTGTACCCGCCAAGGTCGGACGCCAGCGTCGGGTCAAGGCTGAACGCGACCTGCCCCGGCGTGGTCGTCGCGGTGCCGAAGGCCACGGCGACCAGGTTGTAGGTGCTCGGCACGTCCGCCAGGGTGAGCGGGGCGGCGCCGTTGGTGAAGTCCTGCCAGTAGCCCATCAGGACATGCGCGGGCAGGCCGCTCGATCCGCCGCCGCCTCCGCTCGAGGAGCCGGAAGTGGTCGCGCTGACCTGGTTGGACGCCGGCGACTGGCCCGCCGAGTTATAGGCGCTGACGGTGAACGTGTAGCTGGTCGAGGCGGCGAGCCCGGTGACTGTGGCGCTGGTGCCTGCGACGTTCGCCACCTGGCCGCCGTCCCGCGACACGTAGTAGCCGGTGACCGTTCCCGATGGCGCCGTCCAGGACAGCGAGACCGACGAGGACGTGGTGCCGGTGACCGTCAGGTTGGTCGGCGCGGCGGGCGCCGTGGTCCCGCCGCCCCCGCCCCCGCCGCTGCCGGCCGGGCCCGTCAGGGTCAGGTCGTCGGCGTAGAACTCAGGCTGCGCGTACCACCCGTGGATGTAGATCGTCACGCTGGTCGCGGACGCGCCGGTGGTGAAGCTCGTGGACAGCTCGGTCCACGTGGTCGCGGACGGCGTCCAGTTGTTGGTGTCGGTGGCGCCGGTGCCGCTGTCGCCGAGGTAGACGTAGTCGCCCTCCACCCAGCCGCTCAGCGTGTAGGAGGAGGACGGCTGGACGCTGACGACCTGGCTGCACTGGGCATAGTCGCTGTTGGAGGGCGTGCCGGCCAGCGCGTAGGACGAGCCGGAGTAGACCGGGGAGGTCACCACCGTGTCACCGGGTGAGCAGGTCCAGCCGGATACGTTGCCCGCGGCGAAGTCGCCGTTGGTGAGCAGGTTGGCCTGTGCCGAGGCGGCTGGCGCGAGGGCGGCGGCGCCGAAGCCGATGAGCAGCAGGCAGGAGGCGAGCAGTGACAGCCGTCGAAGGCGTCCCTTTAGCCGGGGCAGGCGGAACGATGCGGGCATAACGGCCTCCCGGGGGACGAGGTCGACACCACTAATTAATAAGTAACTTTCTTATTAATTGAACGGACTGTAACGCAGCAATCTGTTCGAGTCAACATATTGACCCAAAGGCACGGCGGGACTACGGTTAGCTCGTTCTTATAGGAAACTTTCCTATAAGAACTGGTCGGGCGCAGGAGTCACGCTTGGGGGTGGCCCGACCACCGGCTCAACTGGAGAGGAGAACTCCAAGTGCCCAGCAGGCAAGGCGCTGGAGTCCCAGGTATCCGCGCTCCAGGCCGGGGGGTGACGTCAGCATCTCCTTCGGCGGCTACACCGTGGACACCGACGGCACGGACCTTGGCGCGCAGTGCTCGTCGGCGGCGGCGATGGCCGGGCAGGTCGAGTCCGTGGTCACCACGTTCAACGTGAACCACCTGGACTTCGACATCGAGTCCAACGAGCAGTACAACTCGGCGGACCTCGCACTCACCGCGCAGGCACTCGGCCAGGTCCGCTCCTGGGCAAGCGGCAACGGCAGGCAGCTCACGATCTCCTACACGATCCCCACATTGCCCACCGGCCTCACTAGCACCGGCGAAAGCGTGCTCACCACGGCGCTGGCCAACGGCTTCACCCCGGACATCGTCAACATCATGACGATGGACTACGGCAGTTCTGGCACCGAGATGGGCGCCGCGGCGAACCAGGCTCTCGACGCGGTGGCCGGCCAACTGGAGAGCGTCTACGGCATCTCCTCGGCCGCCGCCTACGCGATGCTCGGGAACACCCCGATGATCGGTCAGAACGACAGCTCAGGCGAGATCCTCACGCTCGCCGATGCCGCCACCGTCGAGTCGTACGCGGCGCAGCGCGGCATCGCATGGCTCTCGTTCTGGGCCGAAGGACGGGACAACGACGGCTGCCCGGGCAACACGAGCGCGTCGTCGACGTGCAGCGGCCTCAGCCAGTCCAACGGCGCCTTCACCGAGGCGTTCCAGCCATTCACCACCGGCAGCAGTAGCGGTGGCGGCGGCGGATCGCCGACCCCGACACCCACGCCGACGCCCACGTCCACGGGCTCCGGCTCCTGCGCGTCCGCCTGGGTCAGCAGTACCGCCTACGTCTCGGGCAACGAGGTCTCATACAACGGCGACAACTGGACCGCCAACCAGTGGAACTACGACGAGGTCCCTGGCGGCCCCGCCGGCGCCTGGAACAACGACGGAGCCTGCTGACACACCCCGCCTGCCCGGCCCGCCGGCAGACTCGCCCACTTACTCCCAGGGCCACAGAAACGGGAACGGCACCACGCCGCGCGATCCCGGTGCTTGCGGGGAGAACCGGGAAGACCGAGCCGGGTGAGGGTTCACGGCACTGCAACGATGGCCGCACACTGGTGTTATCTGCGCAGCTCATATTGACTGTTGTCGTGACCGGATCCCCTCCGCAAATTCCGGTCATTGGCGACGGTCAGCAAGGAGATCCCCCCGTGTCCTCAGCCGCCCTGCGCGACGGTATCCTCGACGTTCCCGTGATCGACATCACCTGCTTCCGCATGCCCTACGCGGACGCGGCCGCGCGGTCCGAGATCGTCCGCCAGGTCGATGAGGCCGCGCGGACGGTCGGCTTCATGCAGGTCGCCGGGCATGGCATCCCGGCGACCACGCTCAGCGAGTTCACCGGCGCGACCGACGCGTTCTTCGCCCTCGACGCGCAGGCCAAGGCCAGGTACCGCT
This sequence comes from uncultured Actinomycetota bacterium, assembly GCA_963759545.1. Lineage (GTDB taxonomy): Bacteria > Actinomycetota > Actinomycetes > Streptosporangiales > Streptosporangiaceae > Trebonia. The sequence continues at coordinate 18,075 of CAVXAB010000038.1, read as the reverse complement.
GCCCGCCAGGCATCAACCGCGGCTACACCCCGCCGAAGGCGGAGTCCCTGGCCAACAGCCTCGGCCTGGCCAGCGCGGCGGACCTGTTCGAGGCGATCAACGTGGGCACGTCCGCGGCGGACTTCCCAGGGCTTGACCTCCCGGCGGATGTCTACGCGGCGAACGTCTACCCGGCCGACGAGGTCCCGGGCTTCGAGGCCGCGGTCACGGCCTGGTTCGCGGCCGCGGGCCGGGTGGCGCGGACGATGGTGCGGATCTTCGGCGTGGCCCTTGGCGGCCGCGAGGACTATTTCGCGCCGTTCACCGACCACTCGATCGACGTGCTGCGGGTGAACAACTACCGGCTGCCCGCGCCCGACGCAAGGCTAGAGAAAGACCAGCTCGGCATGGGCGCCCACACCGACTACGGCATCGTGACCGTGCTCTGGGCCGACCAGGTGCCCGGCCTGGAGATTCACGGGGCCGACGGGAACTGGCACCCGGTCATGCCTGCCGAGGGCGCGCTGCTCGTCAACCTGGGCGACGCGACGGCCCGCTGGACGAACGACGAATGGATCTCCACCCTGCACCGGGTCGCCGCGCCGCGGATCGGCGGGACCCTCGTCCCCAGGCGGTCCGCCGCTTACTTCCACGACGGCAACGTGGACGCGGTGATCGAGTGCCTGCCCAGCTGCGTCTCGGCGGACAACCCGGCCAGGTACGAGCCGGTCACGGTCGGCGAGCACCTGGCCGCCAAGCTGGCAGGCTCGCGCGGCGGCCAGCTCAATCCCCACGCGACCCGTGAGGCGGCGCGGCTGCGCTCCGCCTAGCGACTTAGCGACCGGCCGGCGTGGCCAGCGGGTATAGACGGGCATGGCGCAGGTCGCGAGGTCGAGTCGCGAGAAGACGGATCTCGCAACGACATCATGAGCCCGCCAAAAGCACAGGAAAGCCGTAGCCTGTGCGGAGCGGGCCATGACGTCTGGCGAGGGGACAGGGAGCGGTGCAGACCGACACGGCCGGCCTTGCCGATCCGTCGCGCCCCGAGACCGAGGAAGACGAGAGCGAGGCGGGCAGGAGCAAGGTAGCGCGCGGGATCGCTCGTGGGGCGCTGATCGTCGCCGTGCTCACCGCGTTCTCCCGGGTTCTCGGCCTGGTGCGCACCGTCGTATTCGCGAAGACCGTGGGGGCGGGCTGCCTCGGCACCGCGTACGTCACGGCCAACCAGGTGCCGAACCTGATCGTCGAGCTCGCCATCGGCGGCGCCCTGTCCAGCGCGATGGTGCCGGTACTCGCCCGCTCAGCCAAGCGGGCGGCCGTTGATCCGAGCGCGAAGGCCCACGTCGAGCAGACCTCGTCCGCGCTGCTTACCTGGTCCGTCGTGATCCTGCTGCCGGTCACCGTGCTCATCGCCGCCGTCGCAGGCCCCGTCTCCCAGGCGCTGAACCCGGTCAACCCGAACGCCGCCTGTTCCCACGCGGACATGATCAACGCGACCAGCTTCATGCTGGTCGCGTTCGCGCCGCAGATCATGCTCTACGGCTTCTCCGTCGTGCTGTTCGGACTGCTGCAGGCCTACAGGAAGTTCGGCGCCACCAGCCTCGCGCCGGTGATCGGCAACGTGGTGACGATCACGGCCTTCCTGGTCTTCGCGTCGCTTGACCACAACTCGCCGCTGGCGAGTACCCCGCTCACCGCGATGCTCGTGCTGTCCATCGGCACCACGCTGAACATCGGCATGCTGGTCATCGTGGCGCTGCCCGCCACATGGCGGCTGCACCTGCGCTGGCGCCCCACGCTGAAGTTCCCGCCAGGCGTGGTGCGCCGGGCCAGCGGCCTCGCCCTGGTGGGGCTCCTTGAGTTCGTGGCCGCCGACATCTACAGCGTGGCCACGATCGACCTGGCCAATGGCCACGGCAATACCGGCGCCCTCGTCCTGGTCAACTACGGGAACCTCGTGTTCACCGCGATCTGCTCCGTGCTGCCGATCGCGGTCGTGATCAGCGCCTTCCCCGTGCTGTCGGCGACGGAAGGCGACGCCTTCGACCGGACGAGCGCGGGATCGAACCGCGCGGTCATGCTGCTGTCCCTGCTGAGCACCGCCGTGATGATCGCGGTCGCGCTGCCCGCCGCGCACGTCCTTACCCAGAAGTCAGACCAGGTCGCGCCGCTTGCCGAGTCGTTCTTGCTGTTCGCGCCCGGCGTGGCGGGCTTCGCCATAGTCACCAACTTGTCGCGGGTGCTGTTCGCCCTCGGCAAGCTCAAGGTCGCCGCCTTCGGCCTGGTGGCACAGCAGTTGCTGCCCGCGGCGCTCTCTTTCCCCATGGTCTTGCTGGCGCCTCCGCGCCTGACCGTCGGCGCGCTCGCGCTCGCCAGCAGCATCGGGCAGCTCGCGACGGCCGTGCCGATGGTGGCCGCGACCAGGCGGCTGCGCGGGCCCGCCGCCGTCGCCGGGCTCGGTCACGCCGCCCTCGCCGGGATCGCCGCTGCCGCCGCCGGCGCCGCCGCTGGCCTTGCGATCGCGCTGGTCATGCCCACCGGCGGCGCTATTTACGAGGCCTGCGCCGGTGCCGTCTCGACGATACTGGCGGTCGTCGTCTTCGGCGTGGTGGCGTACGCCCTCGACAAGGGAGACACGCGGGCCGCGGCGGCCCGGCTGCGGCGGTTCGCTCGGACCCGTACGTAGGAATTCAGTGGGGAAACGCTGGATAATGGTCGTTGTGTACCCGCGGGACGTGGCGATTCGCCCGGTGGAAGAGAAGGATCGGCCCACGGTCGAGTGGCTGACGACCCAGTTGTGGGGTGCTCGTGAGGTTGTCGTGCACGATGGGGTCTTCTACCCGGCGACCCTGCCCGGCTTCATCGCCGAGCGCGGTGGCCGCATCGCGGGCCTCGTCACGTTCGAGGTGCGCCAGGGCATCCTCGAGATCGCCACGATCAACGCCCTGGACCTGTACCAGGGAATAGGCACCATGCTCATCGAGGCGGTCCGCGCGGAAGCCAAGCGACTCGGCTGCTACCAGGTCATGCTCACCACCACCAACGACAACATCGGCGCGCTCCGCTTCTACCAGCGTCGCGGCTTCCGCCTCGCCTGCGTCCGACCGGGCGCCGTGGACCGTTCCCGCGAGCGCAAGCCGGATATTCCCCGTACTGGTGATTTCGGCATTCCGCTGCGCGATGAAATCGACCTCATCTGTCCCGTGTAAAAGGAAAAAATCAAAATAGCTATCCCGAACGTAAGCGGCTTCCCCTCCTACCTCACCTGCGCACTTTCGCCACTGGTGATCGCCAGAGGGGGCGATCTTGACGCGGCGTGTCCGCGCGCGTGCTGTCGCGCGCACCGCCCAATGCGCTATACAGGGATTTACCACTGTCCAAGGGAGCACGATGTTGCCACCCGTTAGGGGCCGCACACCGGAGGATGAACCCGTGCCGGTGGTCGACGGCGTCCACGCGGCGATCAGGCGCGCCCCACTGCTGATGCAGCCGGTGCTGGCAGCGCTCTCTGTGGCATTCCTGCCCTGGCTGCTCGGGCCCATCTGCGTCGTCCGTGGCGTCCGCACCATCATGGCCTCGCTGTACGTGGCCGCTTTCTGGGCGTGGGTATACCTCCTCATTAGTGCCAACCGGCTGAACGCGCACGCCGCTACGGTGCCGACCGCCCACCCGGTACCCGCGATACCGACGGCGTGGCTGCTCGCCATGCTGGCGACCCCGTTCCTCGTCGCGGCTTGCGCCAACGTCCGGCCGCTGTCCCGGTGGTTCATCCCCTGCCGCACCGTGGCCTGGTCGCTGCTGTGGTCGTCGCCCGTGGTCTTCTTCATCGTGCAGGCCTCGCCGCAGAACACGATGTTCGCGGTCATCGCCATCTGGGTGATCGCCGCGGCGCTGATCGGCTGGCGGGCGGCCAAGGGATCGCAGGAGGCCCGCATGTTCGGGCCGGACGGACCTCTCGCCGCGCACGCCGGCGCGCCTGGACCGGGATTCGCCGGCCCGCCCGCGCCTCCCGCGGCTCCGGCCAGCCCGGCGGGAAACGCGCCGGGCAGGCGCACAGGCCCCGTGCCGCGCGACGGGCAGGGCGGGCACTCGCCTGCGCAGTACAGCACCCGCGCCCAGGGCGTCGCCCAGGTCTACGCGGACCACGCGACCCGCGAGCACCAGCCGGCCGCCGCCTCGGCGGCCAAGCCGGGGATCACCCCCGAGCAGGCGCTCGCCGAACTCGACGCGATGATCGGCCTCGGGCCGGTCAAGGAGCAGGTCCACTCGATCGCCGTGTCGATCGAGGCGGCCCGCCGCAGGGCGGTGGCCGGCTTCGGCACCGACAAGCCGATGCGGCACTTCGTCTTCCTCGGCCCGCCCGGCACGGGCAAGACGACGGTGGCCCGGGTGATCGGCAAGATCTTCTACTCGTTCGGGCTGCTCGACAGCCCAGACGTGGTGGAGGCGCAGCGGTCCGACCTCGTGGGCGAGTACCTGGGCGCGACCGCGATCAAGACCAACGACCTGATCGACTCGGCGCTCGGCAAGGTCCTGTTCATCGACGAGGCCTACAGCCTGGTGAACGAGGGCGACGGGCAGAGCGACCGGTTCGGCGCCGAGGCGGTGCAGACGCTGCTCAAGCGGGCCGAGGACGACAGGGAGAACCTGATCATCATCCTCGCCGGTTACGAGAAGCAGACCGAGGCGTTCCTCGCGACGAACCCGGGCATGGCCTCGCGGTTCGCGACTCGCATCAGGTTCCCCACGTACTCGACCGAGGAACTGCTCGCCCTGGCGGAGACGCAGCTGCGGGCCAAGCAGGAGGGCCTCACCCCGGACGCGCGCCCTGCCTTGTGGCGCATTCTCGACGAGGTCGGCAGGCGCAGGACAACCGACGAGCTCGGCAACGGCCGGTTCGTCAGGACGCTGCTTGAGAAGGCCGGCCAGGCGCGGGACGTCCGGGTGATGGGCGCCGGCGGCGACCCGCAGGCCGAGGACCTGATCACGATCGGCGCCGCCGACCTGGAGCGGGCGTTCTCCGAGCTGACCTCGCGGCTGCGCGGCTACGAGGACACGCCCACCCTGGAGTCCGCGATCGCCGAGCTCGACGAGCTTGTCGGCCTTGAGCCGGTCAAGCAGCAGGTGCGCGCGATCGCCGCCCAGCTGCGGGTCGCGAAGCTGCGGGACAGGCAGGGGCTGACCAGCCAGCCGCCGGCCAGGCACTTCGTGTTCACCGGGCCGCCAGGCACCGGCAAGACCACGGTGGCGCGGATCCTCGGCCGGATCTTCGCCGCGCTCGGCCTGCTTGTCCGCCCGGAGGTCGTCGAGGCGCACCGCGGTGACCTGGTCGGCGAGCACCTTGGCTCGACCGCGATCAAGACCAACCGGCTTGTCGACTCCGCGCTCGGCGGCGTGCTGTTCGTCGACGAGGCGTACTCGCTGCACAACGAGGGCTACTCGGGCGGCGACGCCTACGGCGCGGAGGCGGTGCAGACGCTGCTCAAGCGCGCGGAAGACGACCGTGACCGCCTGGTGATCGTGCTCGCGGGCTACCCGAGCGACATGGACCGGTTCCTGCGGTCGAACCCCGGACTCGCGTCGCGGTTCAGCACCCGCGTGACCTTCCCGAGCTACACCGCCAGGGACCTGTCGCGCATCGCCGTCATCTGCGCCGAGCAGGCAGGCGACGCCTTCGAGCCGGAAGCCATTCGCGTCCTTGACCAGATCTTCGCCCAGGCCGAGCGGGCCGGCGCGATCGACGAGCTCGGCAACGGCCGGTTCGCCCGTTCCCTGTTCGAGCGCGCGTGCGCCTGCCGCGACGTCCGCGTCGTCCGCCTGGGAGAATCGGCCACCGCCGCCGACCTCACCACCCTGACGGCCGCCGACGTACGAGGCGCCTACGACGAGCTAACCGTCTAACCAGCCGACCCAACCAGTCCAACCAACGCCCGCCGCGCCAGCGCCCGCCGCGCCAGCGCGCGCCCGTTTCGTCCGGATCGTCGCCGGCGCGCAGCCGCGGCCCGGTCGTCCCGGCGGCGCCGCGGCCCGGCCCATGATCATGTGGATTCCGCAGCTCATTAGCTGCGGAATCCACATGAAAAGCGAAATCCTTGTCGAGCGATGCACGCGCCCGGCCCGCGGGCGCCGCGTCCCAGCCCGCGCACGGCCCTCAAGGTCACCACAGACCACATAGGCGAACGGCATCACGCCTCCTAGGGCACTTCGTGGCCCCGGCGCAGCTTCGGACCCCGCAAGGGAGCGGCTTAGGCTTGAACCGTGGGTGATTTGTGGGATTTCTGGGTTGACCGGGGCGGGACGTTCACCGACATCGTGGCCCGGCGGCCGGACGGGACCCTGACGGCGCACAAGCTCCTGTCGGTCAGCCCGGCCTACCCGGACGCGTCCGTCGCCGGGATAAGGCACCTGCTCGGCGTAGCACCGGGAGCCCCGCTGCCAGCTGAGCAGATCGGCACCGTGCGGCTCGGCACCACCGTCGCGACCAACGCGCTGCTCGAGCGCAAGGGCGAGCCGACCGTCCTGGTGATCACCGCGGGGTTCGGTGACGCCCTGCGCATCGGCTACCAGGCAAGGCCGCGCATCTTCGACCGGCACATCGTGCTCCCCGAGCAGCTCTACGACCGGGTGATCGAGGTTCAAGAACGGATCGCCGCCGACGGCGCGCTTGTCCGCCCGCTCGACGAGCGAGGCGGCGGAGCAGGCGTTGCGAAACGCCTACGACGACGGGTTCCGCGCCGCCGCCATCGTCTTCATGCACGGCTACCGCTACCCGGGGCACGAGCAGCGAGTCGGCGCCATCGCCCGACGGATCGGCTTCACCCAGGTCAGCGAGTCCAATGAGGTCAGCCCCCTGATGCGCCTCGTCTCCCGGGGCGACACGACCGTCGTCGACGCTTACCTGTCGCCGGTGCTGCGCCGCTACGTGGACGACGTGACCGCCGCACTCAATGGCGCCCGGGTGCTGTTCATGCAGTCCAACGGCGGGCTGACCGAGGCCGCGGCGTTCCGCGGCAAGGACTCGATCCTCTCCGGGCCGGCCGGCGGCATCGTCGGCATGGCCCGCACCGCCGGGGCGGCCGGCTTCGACCGGGTGATCGGGTTCGACATGGGCGGCACGTCGACGGACGTCTCGCACTTCGCCGGCGAGTTCGAGCGGCAGTACGAGACCCAGGTGGCCGGCGTCCGGCTGCGCGCGCCGATGCTGTCGATCCACACGGTCGCGGCCGGCGGCGGCTCGGTGCTGCACTTCGACGACGGCAGGTACCAGGTCGGCCCGGACTCCGCGGGCGCCGCGCCGGGACCGGCCTGCTACGGTCACGGCGGCCCGCCGACCGTGACCGACGCCAACGTGCTGCTCGGCCGGGTGCAGCCGGCGTATTTCCCCCGGGTCTTCGGCCCCACCGGAGACCAGCCCCTGGACACAAAGGCAACGGAAAGGGAGTTCGCCGAACTGGCCGAGCGGATCGCCGCGGCGACCGGGGACAGCCGCGGCCCCGCGCAGGTGGCCGCCGGGTTCCTTGAGATCGCGGTGCAGAACATGGCGAACGCGATCAAGAAGATCTCCGTGCAGCGCGGCTACGACGTGACCAGGTACGCGCTGTCCACGTTCGGCGGCGCGGGAGGCCAGCACGCCTGCGCCGTCGCCGACGCGCTCGGCATGACAAGCGTGCTCATCCATCCGCTCGCGGGCGCGCTCTCCGCCTACGGCATCGGCCTGGCCGACGTGATCGCCATGCGCGAGACCGCGGTCGAGGAGCCGCTCACCGCAGAGCTGGCGGCCCGGCTGAGCGACGCCGCGTTCCGGCCGCTGGAAGAGTCCGCCAGGGCCGAGCTAACGGCCCAGAGCCCCCTCTCGGCCGCCCCTGAGCGCATAGGTGTGACCCGCCGCGTGCATCTCCGCTACGAGGGCACAGACACCCCGCTCCAGGTCCCCTACGGCTCCGCCGACGAGATGACCGAAGCCTTCGAGCGCACCTACCGCACCCGTTTCTCCTTCCTCATGCAGGACAAGCCCATCGTGGTCGAAGCCGTCTCCGTCGAGGCAGCCGTGACTGCGGGCTCCGCCGTCACCCCCGCCTCGCGCCACCCATCGGATTCCCCGCGCGAGGTACGTGGATGTGCCGTTGGTGTTCCTATAGCGACACCAACGGCACATCCATACCGCCAGCCGGCCCCGTCCCCCGCCGCGGCCGAGCACGTGCCCATGTTCGCCGCCGGGCAGTGGGCAACCGTTCCGCTCTACCGCCGCGACGCGCTCACGCCTGGCCAGGACCTGGACGGCCCGGCGATCATCGCCGAGGAACTGGCGACGACCGTGGTCGAGCCGGGCTGGCGCGCCTCGGTGACGGGCGACCGCGACCTGCTGCTCACCCGGGTCGCAGCCCGCGAGGCCGCCACCAGGGCAACCACGGAGGCCGACCCGGTGCTGCTCGAGGTCTTCTCCAACCTGTTCATGGCGATCGCCGAGCAGATGGGGGAGCGCCTGCGGTCGACCGCGCACTCCGTCAACATCAAGGAGCGCCTCGACTTCTCCTGCGCGATCTTCGACGCCGACGGCGGCCTGATCGCGAACGCGCCGCACATCCCGGTCCACCTGGGCTCGATGGGCGAATCCATAAAAATGGTAATAAGTCGCAACAAGGGGAAGATCAAGCCGGGCGACGTCTACGCGCTCAACGACCCCTACCACGGCGGCACGCACCTCCCCGACGTCACCGTCATCACCCCCGTCTTCGCCCCCACGGGTGCCCATCAGGAAATCTGGTTCTACGTCGCCTCCCGCGGCCACCACGCGGAAATAGGCGGCATTTCCCCCGGCTCCATGCCCGCCAACAGCAAGCGGATCGAGGAGGAAGGCGTCCTCATCGACAACTGGCTCCTGGTCGATGACGGTCGGCTGAGGGAGACGGAAACCATCAACCTCCTAAAATCCGCCGAACACCCGTCGCGGAACCCGCAGACCAACCTCGCCGACCTGCGGGCCCAGATAGCCGCCAACGAGAAGGGCGCGGCGGAACTTCGCCGCATGGTCGCGGAGCACGGCCTCGACGTCGTGCACGCCTACATGGGCCATGTCCAGGAGAACGCCGCCGAGGCGGTCAGGAACGTCATCACCGCGCTCACCGACGGCACCTGCGACTACGAGCTAGACAACGGCGCGAGAATCCGGGTCGCGGTGACGGTCGACCACGAAGCCAGGCAGGCCACCATCGACTTCACCGGCACGAGCCAACAGCTCGACGGCAACTTCAACGCGCCGTCAAGCGTCGCGCTTGCCGCCGTCCTCTACGTGTTCCGCACGCTTGTCGACAAGGACATCCCGCTGAACGCCGGCTGCCTGCGGCCGCTCACGGTGATCATCCCGCCACGGACGATGCTGTCGCCGGAATACCCCGCCGCGGTCGCCGCGGGCAACGTCGAGACCAGCCAGGCGGTCACCGGCGCCATTTACGCCGCGCTCAACACCATGGCCGAGGGTTCCGGCACGATGAACAACGTGACGTTCGGCAACGAGCGGTACCAGTACTACGAGACGGTCGCGAGCGGCTCGGGAGCAGGCGAAGGATTCGACGGCACCGACGTGGTCCAGACGAAGATGACCAACTCAAGGCTCACCGACCCGGAAGTCCTCGAATGGCGCTACCCGGTCCGCCTTGAGTCCTACGCGATCCGCCACGGCAGCGGCGGCCAGGGCCGCTGGCACGGCGGCAACGGCGGCACCCGGCGCCTCCGCTTCCTCGAGGAAATGACCGTCACCACCCTCAGCAGCCACCGCGAGATCCCCGCCCGCGGCCTCAAGGGCGGCGCCCCAGGCGCCCTCGGCCGCCACTGGGTCGAGCACCCGGACGGCACCGTGACACCGATGTCCGGCTGCGACACCGCCACCCTGGTCCCCGGCGACGTCTTCGTCATCGAAACCCCAGGCGGCGGAGGATTCAAAGCAAGAGTTATCCCGAACGAAGGCGACTGACTCTGGCAGGCTCACGTCTCGCCACGGCCGCGCCGCCCGCCTGGTGCGTGGTGCCCCGTAACACCCGCGCACCAGCCCCGCCACCGTCTACCCATCACGCCAACCCCACCGGTCACTGGCGAGAAAGATTGGGTGTACTTCGCGACCGACCGTATGTGGTCGGAAGTACACCCAATAACTAAATCCTGCCCGCCCGCGCTGCGGGCTGCCCGGGTCCGGGGGTCAGGAGTCGGGGTTGGTGAGGCCGTTGAGGTCGTCGTCGCTCAGCCCGGTGGCCAGTTCGCGCAGGGCGACCTCAAGCGCGGCCTCGTCTTTGCCCGCCGCGTCGAGGACGTCCATCAGCGCGTGCAGCACCATGTGCCTGTCCTCGCCGGTGTCGAGCAGTCGCTGCGCGGCGTCCCAGAGGGCGGGCGGCGAGCCGCGCCAGAGCCGGTCCGCCAGGGCCAGGTGACGGTCGATGTGGCGGCCGACGCCCGCCGCGCTCGGCGACCCGGTCCGCGTGTCGTGGTCGGCGGCGAGCAGCAGTCGCCGGTCCGCGGGATCGGCCGGGTCAAGCTTGGACAAATCGACCCCGCCGTGCTTGCCCTGGAGGATCGGGAACGCGAACGCGCGCCGCGGCAGCGCCTCGAGGTCGGAGTCGGGCAGCAGCCGGGCGACGAGCTTCTCGTCAAGCCCGAACTCGGCCGGATCCCGGTAGATCCGCGAGAAGGTCGTCATCGAGTCGAAGAGGACGTCAAGCGTCTGACCGATCGCGGCGTCAGAAAGCCCGCGCTTCCGGCCGGACCAGCGGATCCAGGCGTCGACCGCGTGCGGCATCGCGTTCTGGTCGGCGACCGACAGCAGCACCTTGCGCGGCAGCCAGCCGAGCATGAAGTTCTGCACCTTGGCCGGGGACATCCGCAGCGGCCTGCCGCTGTCCTGGTCACAGCCGAAGTCGATGATCAGGTCGGCGATGCGGCTCGCCGCCTGCAGGTCGGACAGTTCCTCGGCCTCGTCGGAGGCGAGGAACTCGGCGGCGAGCAGCGCCCTGCGCTCGGTCGGCCAGGCCCGCTTGGGTCGCGCGGCGCGGCCTGAGGCCGGAGGCAGCGCGCGGATGCGGGCCCTGATGAAGGCGTGCCTGGCCGCGAAGGAGTCACTGACCGGCGGGTCCTCCGCCGCGTCCGTGGCGGAGAGCGCGGCCTGCAGCATCTTCCGCGCCGTCGGCGGGTCGATCTGCCTGAAGCCGTCTTCCGGACGGGAACTCACCCGGGTCACCGATGGCTGCCGGCAGTGATCGAGCAGCTTGTCCACCTGGGAGCTGACCCAGCCGTCCCTGAGCATGCCCGCCAGGTTGTAGTCGATGACCGAGACGAGCGCGTGCGGCTCCTCGCCCGCGTAGCTGAAGACGCAGATGACCTCGTCCTGGTCACCCCACGCGTCCGGGTTGACGTAGCACTCGGCCGAGGAGACCGCGCCAAGGTGCTCGGCCCACCGGGGGGAGCGGACCCCGGCGTCGATGAGCGTGAAGGCCGCCTGCTCGGCCGCCGCGGCCTGGCGCGAGGTGCCAAGGCAGGCGATACCTGACAGCAGCGCGAGCGCGGCGGGCGAGTGCTGCTGCGCGGCGTAATCGACGAGCCCCTCGCCGATCAGCTGCTCGATGCCCGCACCGCCGATGGTGTGATGCCGCTGCGGCCACCAGGTGCCGAGCAGGTCACTGACCATCAGCTCAGCGTCAAGCGGGCTGCGTACCGCGAGCAGCTCACGTGCCGCGTGCAGGAGTTCGTCGAACAGCGCGTTGGGGGGCGCGCCGCCACCTACCTGGCTACGACGTCGGCTCTGCGGGCTCACCCTGATAGCCTCTCAGATCTACATATGTGAAATCGACGCTTCACCCTGTTACCAGTTACCCGCATCGGGTTGCGGGTAACAGGGGAGAGCACATCATCCGCTGTAGGAGAATTTACCCATGCTGCCATCATTGTGCCGTGCGATGGCGGCTAACCCGTTCGTGTCGCGTTTCCTGGGGCCTTCCGGAGGCGGCCGGCCGCGGCGGCAGCGATTCTCACTTGGCTTCCATGCCGCTAGCTGGCAGCATCGGTACCTGGATTGTGGCACCCTTATTCTGAGCGGTCGCTGCGGTCGCGGCACTAATGTCGCGCTGCCGGCGGGCTGCCGCCAGGAAGGAGCCGCCAGTGGCAGGCGCCTGCATGGTGGGTGAGGTGCTCGGTTGAGCGCTGACACCTCCGTGCCGAAGCAGCGGGAGGCCGGTTTGGGTGAGTTCGAATCCTGGCTCCCCGATGCCGTGCTGCGCGACGCGCCCGCCGGGATGGCGTTCCTCGACACCGACTTGCGTTTCGTGTGGGTCAATCCCGCGCTCGCCAGGATGTACGACCGGCAGGTGAGCGATTTCACCGGGCAGCCCATCGCCGCGGTCTGGCCCGCGGTGGACGCCGCCAGGGGCGAGGCCGCGGTGCAACAGGTGCTCGAGCAGGGCCGCCCGGCGATCGAGACGTTCGAGACCGGTGCCGCCGGCGCGGCGGTCACGAGTGCGCCAGGACAGCGGACATTCCACTGGTTCGGTGTGCGCGGTGCGGACGACGCGCTGTGCGGAGCCGGGCTCGTCGTCGTCGCCGGCGGCACTGGCCCGGCCACGGAGGAGGCGCTGCGTCGCAGCGAGGAGCGGTACCGCGCGCTCGTCCAGGGCGGCGCGCAGATCATCTGGGTGGCGTCGCCGGACGGCGAGATGCTCGAGGATTCCGCCGAGTGGCGCTGGATCACCGGGCAGACCGTCGAGGAGTTCCTTGGCAACGGGTGGCTTGACTCGATTCACCCGGAGGACCGCGAGCGGGTCGAGCGGGACTGGCGGGAGTGCCTGCGCACCGGCCGGATCTTCGATGACCGGTTCCGCATGCGCGCCAGGGGCGGCGCCTACCGGCACTACGACGTGCGGGCGGTGCCGATCGAGCGGGACGGGAAGATCGCCGAGTGGGTCGGCGCCTGCACCGACGTGACCAGCCAGCGCGAAGCGGAAGAGATGCGGGGCAGGCTGACCGACCAGCTGTCCGCGGCGGCGCTGCGCACCGCGCGGCTGCAGCAGGCGACGGCGATGCTGGCCGAGGCACTCGACGTGGAGCAGGTCGTCGAGGTGATCACCGAGGTGGGCCGCACCGCGATCGGCGCGCTGCGCTCGGCGGTGGCGCTGCTCGAAGACGACAAGCTCGGCCTGCGCGTGGTCAACCGGTCCGGGCTCGCGCCCACCGGGCCAGACGGGGCCGGCGTGCGGCTCACCCTGGACACGCCGAGCGTCATGACGCGCGCGATCGCGACCCGCCGCCCGGTGCTCATCGCGGATCCCGAGGAGCTCAGGAGCCAGTTCGACAACGATCCCGACGGCGGCCAGCCTGGGCGGGTGATGGACACCGGCGACGAGCAGGCCTGGGTCGGCCTCCCGCTGCTCGCGGCGGGGATGCCGCTCGGCGCGCTGCGGTTCTCGTTCGGCAAGCCAAGGACGATCCTCGAAGAGGAACGCGTCTTCCTCGAGGCGCTCGCCGGGCAGTGCGCGCTCGCCGTCGAGCGGGCCGAGATGTACGAGAAGGAGCACACCGCCGCGGTCACCCTGCAGCGCAGCCTGCTCCCTGACGAGTTGCCCAGCGTCCGGGGCCTCGCGCTCGACGCCAGGTACCTGCCGAGGTCCACGGACGTGGGCGGTGACTGGTACGACGTATTCCGCCTGCCCGACCGGCGGCTGGCCGTCGCGGTCGGCGACGTCATGGGCAAGGGGCTCCTGGCGGCGGCCGGCATGGGCCGGGTGCGCAACGCGCTGCGGGCCCTCGCGCTTACCGACCCGAGGCCGGCGGCGGTGCTCGCCGGGCTCGACCGGCTGTTCACCGCGACCGAGCTTGAGGACTACGTCACGACCGTTACCTACCTGGTGATCGACCCGGAGACAGGCGAGGGCCAGGCAGGCAACGCCGGCCACCCGCCGACGCTGCTGCTGACACCCGACGCGCTTCCCGTGCTCGACAGCGCGGAAGCGGGCACCCCGCTTGGCTGGGCGAGTCCGCGACGGCAGCACGCCTTCCGGCTGCCGCCAGGTTCTACCGCGGTCTTCTACTCCGACGGCCTTGTCGAGAACCGGATGCGCGGTCTCGACTCCGGCCTCGACGAGCTCGTCAGGACCGCCGCGGACGCACCGCAGGACCTGCTCGGCGCGCCCGGGCGGCTACTGCAGTACCTGCTCGACAATATGCTCGCAGGTCACGAGCAAGACGACGACGTGACGGTGCTCGTAATGCACGTGCCGGCTGGCACCGTCTTCGATGAGGGGTCTCCTGACCAGCAGTGGGCTCAGCGGTGACCCCCGCGCGCCAGACCGGCATGGCGGACGTGTACAAGGCACTCCCAGGGGCCACCTATGGTGGTGGAGAGGAGGCGGGCGGGTTGGTGTCCATATCCCCAAAGCGAACGGGAAGCCTGTTTCCCGGCACGGTCCAGGCGTCAAGACCCTCTCGGGAGGGCCCTATTAGCGTGCGTACGCAGCTCAGCCAAGCTACCCAGCGAAGGAAGAGGTGACCGTGGTGGTGAGCGCTGCCAACTCCGCGGCGCGCAAGCGCTCCCGGCCGTCCAGCTCCGCGGCTAGGGACTCGCGGGTGCCCGATCAGGCGGCCGACGGCATGTCAGAGGCCACTATGTCCGAGGCCGCGGTGTCTTCTGGGAGTACCGTGCAGGACCCCCGGGCGGGCGGCCGCGCGGTCAAGGCCCGCGAGGAGCTCGCGGCGGTGCCGTCCCAGGATCTGCCAGGCGACCTGGCGGTCGCGGACGACCTGGACGCGGACGCCGACCTCGACGGGGACGACCTCGAGGGTGAGGTCAACCTTGAGGACCTCGAGGAGCTCAGCGAGGATGACCTAGGCGACGACGCGCTTGTCGTGGAAGACCTGGAGATCACCGAAACGCCAGAAGTCGACCTGGCGGAAGCCGATCTGCCGGACGAGCAGGAAGGCGAAGAGCCCGGGCCGGTCGTAGCGGGCGCCGAGGGCGCCGCCGCGCCGGCCGAAGGCAAGGCGCCTGGCGAGGGCGGCGACGACGAGATCTTCGTCTTCGGTGACGATGACGAAGACCTGCCGGCCGCACAGGTAGCCGTCGCGGGCGCGACCGCCGACCCGGTCAAGGACTACCTGAAGCAGATCGGCAAGGTTCCGCTGCTCAACGCCGAGCAGGAGGTCGAGCTCGCTAAGCGGATCGAGGCCGGCCTGTTCGCCGAGGAGAAGCTCGCCGAGTCCCACCGGATGAACCCGGACCAGCGCATCGACCTGGAATGGATCGCCGAGGACGGCCGCCGGGCCAAGAACCACCTGCTTGAGGCCAACCTGCGGCTGGTGGTGTCGCTGGCCAAGCGGTACACCGGGCGGGGGATGCTGTTCCTTGACCTGATCCAGGAGGGCAACCTCGGGCTGATCCGGGCGGTGGAGAAGTTCGACTACACCAAGGGCTACAAGTTCTCCACGTATGCCACCTGGTGGATCCGGCAGGCGATCACCCGGGCGATGGCCGACCAGGCCCGGACCATCCGGATCCCGGTGCACATGGTCGAGGTCATCAACAAGCTGGCCCGCGTGCAGCGGCAGATGCTCCAGGACCTCGGCCGCGAACCGACCCCGGAAGAGCTGGCGGTCGAGCTTGACATGACGCCGGAGAAGGTCGTGGAGGTGCAGAAGTACGGCCGTGAGCCGATCTCGCTGCACACCCCGCTCGGCGAGGACGGCGACAGCGAGTTCGGTGACCTGATCGAGGACTCCGAGGCGATCCAGCCCGGCGAGGCGGTCTCGTTCACCCTGCTGCAGGAGCAGCTCCACTCGGTGCTCGACACGCTGTCCGAGCGCGAGGCGGGCGTGGTGTCCATGCGCTTCGGGCTGACCGACGGCCAGCCGAAGACGCTGGATGAGATCGGCAAGGTCTACGGCGTCACCCGCGAGCGGATCCGCCAGATCGAGTCGAAGACGATGTCCAAGCTGCGCCACCCTTCCAGGTCGCAGGTCCTGCGCGACTACCTAGACTAGAATCTAACCAAAGGCTGAGGCCCGGCATAGCGATGGCTATGCGGGGCCTCTGTCATCTTCCGGGGGGACGACCCGCCGCTGTCTTACCGGGCGAGCCCGATGGCAAGAACCGCCATCGCATCGGGCCCGCCAAGCGAGACGGAACGGTTGGCTGTTTCCACCAGAAACATGCACCGGAGGAGCGTGCGAACGATGGCAGTGACCAGGCTGATCAAGCCTGACGACGCGGCGACCCTCGCCCGCCTGGTAGCGGCGAATCGCGACTACCTCGCCCCGTGGTCTCCGCGGCAGCACGACCGGTACTTCACCGAGGACGGGCAGCGTGAGGTCCTGGCGCGCGACCTGGCGGGGTATGAATCGGGCGGGATGCTCCCGCTGGCGATCCTCGACGCTGACGGCGACGTCTGCGGGCGCATCAACCTGAACAGCATCATCCGCGGCGCGTTCCAGAGCGCGAGCGTGGGTTACTGGGTCAGCCAGTCCCGTATCGGACGCGGCCGCGCCACCGCCGCGGTGGCGGACGCCATCGGCATGGCCTTCGGGGAATACCGCCTGCACCGGCTTGAGGCGGCGACGCTACTGCACAACACGCCGTCGCAGCGGGTGCTCGCGCGCAACGGCTTCCGGCCGTTCGCGATCTCGGAGAATTACCTCAAGATCGACGGAAGATGGCAGGACCACATCCTGTTCCAGCTGCTGAACCAGGACTGACCGGCCCAGAAACGCTCGCCGCGGGCCGGGCCTCGCAAAACGCGATCAGGCCCGCCCCGCGCGCAAGCTGCGGGTGACTCCGCCGTTTTCCGAGGCCGGAGTTAGTTCTCCGACTCCGACTTGCTTTCCGACTTGGACAGACGCTGGGTCTCGTCCTGGATGTCGATGGCCACCTTCTTAAGCGCCGGCAGGTGCTCTCTGCTGTGGTGAGCGCAGAAAAGCAACTCACCCGAGTTGGGGAGTAGGACGCGGACGTATGCTTGCGCGCCGCACCGATCGCACAGATCGAGTGCGGTCAGCGGCTTTGTGGGGGCGATAGCTCCGGTCACGTCGCCTTCCTCGTCTCGTGCCTCCGGCTTATGCTTCCGGCTGGCTCCGGTCTGCTGCTGTGTCCGGACACTTGCCCGCCCAGCGGGCCGACCCTTTGGGGGGGACCCGTCCCGATGGGGGACAACTGCCTTACAGCACAGCACAACACATACCCCGGCGTCAGGCTTCCCAGAGTCGGGGGGTGTACGCCACAAGCGAAAACCGCACTGGTCGCGTGGCAAGCCTTTGCAAGCCAGCGCGATCGCCGGTGACCACACCACCGTGCGGGTAGTCACCGGTGAGATACCCGTGCGGTTCATGGGATGTGTACCCTTCGACGGGCGTCATGACACTTTTGACCGCAAGTATCCGGCCCTTACGATCCGCTTACATGCGCTTATGTCGGGTAGCCACCTCCCGGCTCGGTTGCGCTTTCGAGCGCCCCAACCGGGGCAGCAGGTGCAAACGAGCCGCAGCGGCGGGGCCAGAAAGACGGGCAAACCGGCGTGGTGCCGCCCCGACAGTCGGTGGGGGACGCTACCCTTCGAATGTGGCAGCCCCCGCTTGCCGCACATTCGTTCGAGAGGAGAGCCGCCGCCCGTGCCACCGCTTACCGAAACCGTCCGGGCGACGGTGGACCAGCAGGCCCAGAACCACAAGGCAGCCGACCAGAAGGCCCAGGACCATAAGACGCAGGCGAGGGCGCGTCAGGAAACCGCGCGCCGGGAGGCTCAGCCAGTGGCCGACGCAACCGACTCCTACAGCGCGAAGCACCTGTCGGTCCTCGAGGGCCTTGACGCGGTCCGCAAGCGCCCAGGCATGTACATCGGCTCGACCGACGGCCGCGGCCTGCAGCACTGCCTCTGGGAGATCTTTGACAACTCGGTCGACGAGGCGCTAGGCGGCTACTGCACGCGCGTCGAGGTCATCCTGCACGCCGACGGCTCCGCCGAGGTGCGGGACAACGGCCGTGGCATCCCGGTGGACAACGAGCGGAAGACCAGGCTCTCCGGAGTTGAACTGGTCATGACCCGGCTGCACGCGGGCGGCAAGTTCGGCGGCGGCTCC
>CAVXAB010000037.1:0-37239 GCA_963759545.1 uncultured Actinomycetota bacterium | reverse complement strand
AGCCGCGCGCCTGAGGCGACCCACAGGCCATCAGGGTGATCGACGGCCTGCCCGCTGGATAACGCTCGCCCGTCCGGGACATACGGCAGAAACCCGGGTGCTCACTCAGTCACTGAAGACCTCGGCGGCGGTTTTGGCGGTTAGCGAACGTTCGAACCACCGGTCGAGCTGCACAAGGTCGGTGCTCGAATCGACTCGCGCGCGCTGTTCCTTGCTCGGCCCCAGGCGGCGGAGGTCGAGAACCTTCAGCACATCTTCGCGCTTCGTCTGGACGTGGCCTAGTTCGCGACCCTGCTCAAGGCCCTGCTCTACGAAACTCTCGATGAAGTCGGACTTCCATTCCATCGTGGACATCAGGCCCTCCAGGAGGCGGCGGGCGGTCTCGGACGCCCTTACCAGGATAATCGTGGTGAGTGTCTTACGCTCAGCGTCGGAAGCGCCCGTGTCGCGGATCGCCTCAAGCACGCGGCGAGCGGTGCCTGGGTCGTCCATGTCCAGGGCGGGCAGGCAGGCGAGGAACAACAGAAGGTATGGACTGGCCCCGTCATCGCCTGGCGCGTGCTTCGGATCGATCACGATTGGCCAGAGTTCCAAACCGGGATGCCCCATTCGGATCACCGCCCGGCACTTCTCCGCCTCGGCCGGATCCGGGCATACGACTATCAGGAAGGCGCTCTCGCATCCGACATCCTTGCGGACGTTGGCGACATAGATCGGCCAGGAGAATTTCTTGGTCTTCTCATCTCGGCCCTGCGGCTCGACAACGATGACGACGAGCGGGTCCTGGGTAACAGGGTCGGAGACCACGACGACCGAGTCCGCATCGTACTTGGTCGGCGTAACCCTGTTAAGGCTGGTGGAGGCAAGCCTCACGTCAAGCCCGGCGGGAAATGCAAGGCCGGTCACCCCGCGCAACAGGTCGACGGCAAGCGCCGGGTGCTGCTTGATCAGCTCCAGCGGTGCCTCGTGAGTAACGGTGAGGTTGGACATGGCATCACGCTAGGCGACTAGAACGCCAAGTGAATGTCAAAACAAATAAAACGTAGCAGTCGAAACAATATCTTAATTTGGCAACTGGTTGCGATTTCCTCGAAAGTGTGACGTGACAGGGCCCCTGCACTACCGACAGCTCATGCCACTTACCGTGACGCACCGTAATCAGAAACCGGTGGCCTGTCCGCCGAATGTCGCTGCTAGTACTCTCTTCGCTCCCGCCTGCGGGGTTACCCGGCGGCCCGGACGGCCTGGATCTGCGTGGTCTGGGCGACCAGTCGCTCATCTGAGTCGAACAGGCTGGTCTGCGCCGTGACCGTGGTCCGGCCCCGGTGGACAGGCACGGCGACCGCGCGCACCGACCCGCCGGTCACCGGCCGGAACAGCTGGCTCGTCGAGGTGATCGTCGCCGTCGTCGCGCCTTCCGGCAGTCCGAGGAAGGTCACCAGCGCGCCTGCCGTGTCGGCGAGCGACATCAGCGCCCCGCCGTGCATGATGCCGGCGGCAGTGCACAAGTGCGGCGCCCACGCCAGGCGCGCGACCACGCGATCGGCACTCGCCTCGTCAAGGACCACGCCAAGTTGCCGCGCGAACGGCATGAGCGCGACCAGTTCATCCGGGTCAGCTGGCATGGCGGAAGACTACTCCGCGATCAGCCGGGCCCGGCCTGCCCAGTGCGGGACACGCGTACCCGCGATAAGTTTCCGGCGTCTCCGCCGTCGTAAGACACGACGGGCCAACTGGAAGGACGCGCACGATGACGGATCCGGTGACCACTCCGCTGGCGGCGTCACCAGCGCCGAGCGATGTGAACCAAGACGACGAGTCGCGCATGCTCCTCGGCTTCCTGCAGTACCAGCGCGACGCGGTGCTGAAGATCGTCGAGGGGCTGCCCGCGGAGGCCTGGCAGACGCAGGTCGTGCCGTCCGGCTGGACGGTGGCCGGGATGCTCTGGCACCTTGGCGGCGTCGAGCACCACTGGCTACAGCACGTGACCACGGGCGTGCTGGAGGAATCGCCTGCGGGCGAGGAAGAGGAGGACGAAGAAGACGGCGGGTACGATCCCGGGGCCGCCTTCACGTGCGACTGGTCAAGCGCCGACCTCATCGCCGGCTACCGCGACGAGTGCAGGCGGTCCGACGAGGTCCTCGCCGTCACACCGCTATCCGCGGCACCACGCGGGCTCCACTTTCACCCTGACTCGGAGTACACCAGGCAGATCACGAACGTCCGCTGGATCGTCCTCCACGTGATCGAGGAGACCGCCGCGCACTCCGGCCACCTGGAGATCGCACGCGAGCTGCTCGACGGGAAAACCAGGCTCGGCGGACGCTGACCCGACATCGCTACCCTGCTGACGCCCGGTGCGTGGCCGTGTGGCTGACTGCGCTGTTCGCCGCGATCAGCGGGCGGCTACCCGGCTGGCAGGGTGGTGAGGAAGTCGGTGAGCCCCGTGAAGTACCGCTCCTGGTCGTCGTACATGGCCATGTGACTGCCGCTCGGGCAGTACAGGTAGCGGCCCCTGGGGAGCCGGCCCGCCATCATCTCCATGTGGGCCGGCTCCATCGTGTCGTAGCGGGCGCCGATGACCAGTGCCGGCACCTCGATCCGCGGCAGGTCGGCGACACGGTCCCAGTGGGCCAGCTTGGCCTCGGTGCTCATCCCGAGTTCGCTCGGCCCCTGCATCGACACGTAGATCTGCTGGTTAATGTGCGCCAGGCCGCGCACGGCCGGGTCCGGCCAGTCCGCGGCGGGCATCCGCAGCAGGTGCTCCTCGTAGAAGTGCGGCATCAGCAGTTCCATGTACCGCGGGTTCTCGATGTCGCCGGACGCCTCAAGCGCCTTCACCTCGGCGAGCACACCTGGGTCCATCGCGGGCATCAGCTCCCGCTCGGCGTACGCGGTGTAGGCGGGCGCGCTCGCCATCATGTTGGAGATCACCAGCCCGCGCAGGTGCCGCTGGTAGGAGAGCGCGTACTCCATGGCCAGGATGCCGCCCCAGGAGTGCCCGAACAGCACGAAATTCTCCCGGTCCAGCTCCAGGGCGCGCCGGACCTGCTCCACCTCGTCGACGAACCGCTCAAGCTCCCAGAGCGACGGGTCGTCTGGCTGGTCACTGAACCCGGAACCGAGTTGGTCGTAGTAGTAGTACTCGATCCCCGCGGCCGGCAGGAAGCTGTCGCATGCTTCCAGGTACTCGTGCGTGGCGCCCGGGCCGCCGTGCAGCAGCAGCACCTTCAGGTCCTGGTTGCTCCCCACCCGCTTGGTCCACACGCTGAACCGGCCGCTCGGCGTGTTGATCGGAATCCGCCGCGCCCCGCCGCTCAGCCGGTCCGCCCGCCCCGCGTAGTCGAAATAGCTCATGACCTCCCCGTCCCTCGATGACCAGGACCTCCAGCAGTGTCATCCTCTCATCCGCAGGCGAGATCGAGCGGCAGGCGGTAAGAACCGCCTGCGCCACGCACGGGCGCCGGCTCCGGCGCCCGTGCGAAAATCGGGTGCGTGCGGTACATCATCATTGGCGCCGGCGCGGTGGGCGGCACGATCGGCGGGTGCCTGGCGCTGGCCGGCCACGAGGTCGTCCTGACCGCGCGCGGTGCGCACCTGGACGCGCTGCGCCGTCACGGGCTCCGGCTGAGCACCCCCTCGGGCACGGGCACGGTGGCGGCCTCCGCGCTCGGCGGGCCCGCCGAGATCGACCTTCGTCCGGGCGACGTCCTCGTGGTGGCCACCAAGTCGCAAGACTCCGTCGCCGTGCTCACCGAGTGGGCAGGCAGGCCAGTGGCGGGCGGCGGCACCGCGGGCCAGGACCTGCCCGTCATCTGCGCGCAGAACGGGGTGGCGAACGAGCGTTTCGCGCTGCGCCGGTTCCGTCGGGTGTACGGGATGTGCGTCTGGCTGCCGGCGGCGCACCTCGCACCCGGCGAGGTGGCCGCATACGGCCAGCCGCTGGCCGGCCTGCTGTGGGTCGGCCGCTACCCGGCCGGGACCGATGACACGATCGAGCGGGTCGCGGCCGACCTGGCGGACAGCCGGTTCCTCGCACCGGTGAGCCAGGAGGTGATGCGCTGGAAGTACCGCAAGCTCCTCGGCAACCTGGGCAACGCGATCGAGGCGCTGTGCGTGCCGCTCGACACGGGCCTTGACGGCGCGGCCGCGGCCGCGGCGCGCGGACTGAGCGAGCGCGCCGCCGCGGAGGGCGTCGCGGTACTCGACGCGGCCGGGATCGGCTACGCGAGCGCGGCCGAGGTGGACGAGGCCCGCGGGCACCACGTGGACTACGCCCCGGTCGCGGGGACCCCGCGCGGCGGCGGCTCGTCATGGCAGTCGCTGACTCGGGGCACCGGTTCGATCGAGGCCGACTTCCTGAACGGGGAGATCGTGCTGCTCGGCCGCGAGCACGGTGTCCCGGTGCCGGTGAACGAGGCGCTGCAGCGGCTGGCCAACCGCGCCGCCGCCGGCCGTCTCCCGCCCGGCTCGCTGTCTCCCGGGGAGATCTTCGCCGCGGCCGGCGCCAGCGCCCGCGATCGGTGACAACGCCCGCGGGCGTTCACCTGGGCGGGCTCAGCCGGGCAGCGCAGGGGGGAGCCCGAAGCTGCGCAGCGCGCGCTGGTCGGGGAACCCGGTCACGGCGCTGATCTGGCTCCCCGCGAGGGTAAGCACGAGTATGCCGTTGCCGCGGGCGACCGTGCCCCGCGGCTCGCGGACGTAGAGGCCGAACGCGGGCTGGCCGTTGGCCCTGGTCGGCACCAGGCGGGCCGAGCGCCCGGGCCGGAAGGCGGTCGCGCCCCAGAACCGGGCGGCCAGCTCGCGGCCCTGGTACTGCATCGGGACGGGCGGCATGACCAGCCAGGCGTCCTCAGTGAGCAAGGCGACGACCTCACGCACGTCTCCGGCCTCGTAGGCCTGGGTGAACCGCCGCACCAGCTCCCGCTCCTGCGCGGAACCTGGCAGCGGCGGCTCAGGGTGCGCCGGCTGCGCGCGCCGGTACTGCAGTGCGGCCCTGGCGCGCTTGAGTGCGCTCGTCACCGACTCCTCGGTGCTGTCCAGGATGCCCGCGGCCTCGCTCGCCCGCAGCCCGAGGACGTCCCGCATGATCAGCACGGCGCGCTGCCGTGGCGGCAGCAGTTGCAGGGCCGTGACGAAGGCCACCGAAATCGCCTCGCTTGCCTCATACCGTGCCTCTGGACCTGGCGCGGCGTCGGCGAGACCCTCAAGCAGCACGTCGGGGTAGGGCTCAAGCCAGGTCACCTCGCCGAGCCGGGTTGGCTCTGGCAGCTGAACCCCGGGCGGGGGCCAGGCCACCGGCGGTCGCCTGCTCGCCGAGCGCAGCGCGTTCAGGCAGCGCCTGGTGGCGATCTGGTACAGCCAGACACGGAGCGAGGAGCGGCCCTCGAACCCGGCCAGGCCCTGCCAGGCCGCGAGCAGGGTCTCCTGTAGCGCGTCCTCCGCGTCGTGGGCCGAGCCGAGGATCCGGTAGCAGTGCGCCTGCAACTCGCGCCGGTAGGGGCCGACGAGCTCGCCGAACGCCCGCTCGTCCCCTGCCCGGGCCCGGTCTATCAGGTCCGTGCTCACCGGCCCACCTCTCACGGCCACATCCCCGCTTTCTCCCGCTGATCCTACGAGTCCTGACACCACCCCGGCGGGAAACTGGGCGGCGCCGGCCACCGCCAACTGCGGGCGCCCGCCGGTGTCTCCATCACTGACAGCACAAGCCAACGACAGGCATCCGGCGCACAGTAGGGAGCAGTTGTGACAAAAACCCTGACCAGGCCGCACCTTGGCTGGGTTCTCTGCCTGACCTCGACCGCCTACTTCATGGTCGTTCTCGACTCGGTCGTCGTCATCACGGCGCTGCCGCGCATGCAGCGCGACCTGCACGTCGGCCTCGCGTCGCTCCAGTGGACGCTCACCGCGTACAACATCGCCTTCGCCGCCGGCATCATCACCGCGGCCGCCGCGGGCGACCGCTTCGGCCGCCGCAAGGTCTTCAATTTCGGCCTCGCCCTGTTCACCGCCGCCTCGGCGGCCTGCGCGCTCGCCCCGAACGCCGCCGCGCTGATCGCCGCCCGCACCGTGCAGGGCCTGGGCGGCGCGATCATCCTCCCGCTCAGCCTCACGATCCTGACGACCGCGTTCCCCGCCGCGCGGCGCGGCATGATCGTCGGCATCTACGGCGGGCTCGCCGGGCTGGCCGTCGCGATGGGGCCGATCATCGGCGGCGCCGTCACCCAGGCAATCGACTGGCACTGGATCTTCTGGATCAACGTGCCGATCGGAGCGGCCGCGCTGCCGCTCGCGATTCGCCTGCTGCCGGAAAGCCAGGGCGCCAAGGAGCGGCTCGACCCGCTCGGCGTCACTCTCGTCACCGGCGGCGTCGTGGCCGTTGTCTGGGCCCTGGTCCGCGCGGGCCAGTCGGGCTGGGCGAGCGCCGAGATCATCGGCTGCCTGGTCTCCGGCGCTGTCCTGCTGGTCGCCTTCGCCGCCTGGGAACGGCGCGTCAGCGAACCGCTGATGCCGCTGCGACTGTTCCGCGGCCGCGCGTTCGCCATGGGCAACGTCACGACCTTCCTCATGACGGGCGCGATCTTCGCGGCCGGCTTCCTCGTCACCCAGGAGTTCCAGCTCGCCCGCGGCTACTCACCAGTCGCGGCCGGCGTGCGGCTGCTCCCATTCTTCGCCACGCCGATGCTCATCTCACCGATCGCGGGCACCGTCTCCGACCGCATCGGCCGCCGTCCGGTCATGGTGACCGGGCTCTTCATGCAGACCGCCGGGTTCGCCTGGGTCGCCGTCAGGGGCTCGCTCTCGACAAGCTGGACCGAGCTGGACCTCGCCCTGCTTGTCGCGGGCGCCGGCGTCTCGATGGCGCTGCCGACCGTGCCCACCGCCGTGCTCAACGCCGTCGCACCGCACGAGCTTGGCAAGGCATCAGGGATCAACTACATGATGCAACGATTCGGCGCCGTCTTCGCGATCGCCGTCGCCAGCGCCGTGTTCGCCGCCTACGGGCACTTCGGCACGCCCGCGAGCGTCACCGACGGCTTCAAGCCGGCGCTCGCCGCGTGCGCCGTCTTCGCGCTGCTTGCCGCGCTCAGTGCCCTCGCCATCACACCGGCGAGAACGCAGGGCGCCCCCGCCTCCGGCCCCGCCGAGGCGACGCCGACCGCAAGCCAGCGAAGCATGGCATGAGACAGCGGCCCGCTCGCATGGACCCACCCCGCAGTGAAGCCCACGGCTCGCCTGAGGACCTTCACTGGCCTGCCTCTCCCAAAGCAGGCGGCGTGGCTTTACGGTTAGCGCATGCCTAGCATCACCGAGGACTTCTGCGCCGCGATGCTGCGGGGGGCGCGCGGTCCGCTGGCACCGCCCGTCGAGCGGGCGGC
Source organism: uncultured Actinomycetota bacterium (assembly GCA_963759545.1). GTDB lineage: Bacteria > Actinomycetota > Actinomycetes > Streptosporangiales > Streptosporangiaceae > Trebonia. Next base: position 29,860 of record CAVXAB010000037.1, on the reverse strand, counting down.
GCGGCGGTCGCTGCTCAACGTGCTCGGCACCGCGGTGTCGGCGTCCGGGTCGTCCGCCGTCGGCGTGCTGCTTGCCGCGGCAGGCGAGGCGGGCGGCGCCGGGGACGTTACGGTACCCGGGCTCGCGCGGACACTCGACCCGTACTGGGGCGCGCTGGTGATCGGGACGGCCGCGCACTTCGATGACTTCGACGACACGCACCTCGCGACCGTGATCCACCCGGGCGCCTCGTCGCTGGCCACCGTCCTGTCGCTGGTGCCGGAGACGGCACCGACAGGGGCCGCGTTGCTCGGCGCGTTCGCGGCCGGCTGCGAGTCTCAGCTTCGGATCGGCTGCGCGATCTCCCCCGCGCACTATGACCATGGCTGGCACATCACCGGGACCTGCGGCGTCTTCGGCGCGGCGGTCGCAGCGGCGGCGCTGCTCGGCCTGGACGCCGAGGCGACGGCGCGGGCGCTGTCGCTCGCCGCGACGATGACAGCCGGGCACCGGGAGGGGTTCGGCACCATGACCAAGCCGCTGCACGCGGGGAAGGCGGCGGCCAACGGCGTGCTGGCCGCCCGGCTCGCCGCCGCCGGGCTCGGCGGGCCAGCCGATCCCCTCGGCGCCGGCGGCGTGCCCGGGGTGCTCGCGGCGAGCGTGGACCTCGACGCGCTCGGCCTCGGCTGGCCAGACGGGCACCAGTGGGAACTAGAGCTGAACACGATCAAGCCGTATCCCTGCGGCGTGGTCGCGCACCCGGCGATGGACGCGGCGCTCATCGCGTACGCGCGGCTGGCGGAGCTCTCAGAACGGGCGGAGATCACCGGGGTCACGCTGCGCTGCAATCCTCTCGTCCCCGAGCTGATGGGCCGTGAGCAACCGGAAGACGGCCTGGAATCCCGGTTCAGCGCCAGGCACTCGGTCGCCGTCAGCCTGCTGTACGGGCGGGCGGGCCTGGCCGAGTTCAGCGACAGCGCCGCGACCGCTCCAGCGGTGACCAGGCTGCGCTCGCTGATCACCCTGGACGCCGACCCTGCCGTCGCCCGCGACGCGGCGGTTCTCCTGATCACCCGCGGGCCGGGATCGGAGCCGCCGCCCGGTCAGGACCGGGCGGCGGCGATCGAGGTAGCGGTCGAGCACAACAGGGGAAGCGCCGCCCTGCCGCTCACCGACGATGAGCTGCTTGACAAGGTGCGTGGCCTGTTCGGCCCGGTGCTCGGGGAGTCCGCCGCGGACCGCGCCCGCGACGCCGTCGACAAGCTGCCTGGCGCTAAGGACACCGCCGAGCTCCGCGTGCTGCTCCGCCCGGAGTCGGGGTCATGACCAGCACCGACGAGATCCTCGCAGTCGCCGCGCCGCCGCGTCCGCCGCGGCCACCCGGTCAGCCGCTGCGGCGACGGCTGGCACCGAGGCCAGCGTCGAGGTGACGGAAGCGGACCTCGCGGCGTTCAGCGAGGCCGCCGCGCGCGGTGCCGACAGCGACGTGGTCCGCGCGCTGCTCGCGATCCGCCCGGCCGCGCCGCCGCCAGGCGACCCGGCGTGGACCGCCTGGCTGACGGCCGCCGCCGCGGCGGCCGCGGCCAGCGAAGCCACGGGGCACGGAGAGAAAGCGCAGGCGGGGCCCGTTCACCCCGCCTGGCTTGCGGTCTTCGCCGCAGGGACCGCGCTGTCTGGCACCGGGGAGAGCGCTCCCGCCGGGGTGACCGTCGCCGCGGCCATCGGCGCGGGGATGAGCGCCGCGGCGATCACGGAGACCGGCCTCGCCGACTGGGGCGGCTGGTCGTCCGGCACCGTCGCCGCGGTGATCGGCGCGGGCGTGACCGCGGGCCTGCTGCTCGGGCTCACCGAGCGGCAACTGCGTGCCGCCCTGGGCATCTGCGCCACGCAGGCCGCCGGCCTGGCCGCCGCCGGGGCCACCCAGGCGTTCGCCCTCCAGGTCGGCAAGGCGGCGTTCAACGGCGTGGAGGCCGCCCTGCTCGCCCGGGCGGGCTTTACCGCGCCCGATGAGCCCCTGGACGGCCGCCGCGGCTTGTTCGCCCTGTTCGGCCAGGGCCGCGACGGCACCGGGCGCACCGCTCGATTACTTATATAGATACAATAGGTATATGTCTACAAGTAATCGGCGGCCGTGGCTGATCCTCTGCATCTGCTGCATGAGCCTGCTGATCGTGGGCACCGACGTCACCATCGTCAACGTCGCGCTGCCCTCCATCAGGCAGGACCTGCACGCTTCGCTCAGCGGGCTGCAGTGGTCGGTCGACGCCTACACCCTGGTGATCGGCAGCCTCCTCATGGCGTCCGGCTCGACAGCTGACCGCTTCGGCCGCAGGCGCGTCTTCCAGATTGGCCTGGCCCTGTTCACGCTCGGGTCGCTGCTGTGCAGCGTGGCGACCAGCGTGCAGGCCCTCATCCTCTTCCGCTGCCTGCAGGCCCTCGGCGGGTCGATGCTCAACCCGGTCGCCCTGTCGATCGTGAGCAACACCTTCACCGAGAGGCGGGCGCGGGCCAGGGCGATGGGCGTGTGGGGTGCCGTCTTCGGGATCAGCCTCGCGCTCGGCCCCGTGCTCGGCGGCCTCCTCGTCACGACCGTCAGCTGGCGGGCGATCTTCTGGATCAACGTCCCCATCGGGATCGCCGCGATCGTCCTGACGCAACTGTTCGTGCCCGAGTCCAAGGCGGCCACCGCGCGCCGCTTCGACCCGTGGGGCCAGTTGCTGATCATCGTGATGCTCGCCACGCTGACCTACGGCGTCATCGAGGGGCCGTCCGACGGCTGGGGGTCTCCGGTCATCGCGGGGATGTTCGCGGTCGCGGCGGTCGCCGCGGTCGCCCTGGTGCTCGTCGAGTCCCGCCGCAAGCAGCCGCTCCTCGAGATCAGGTTCTTCCGCAGCGTGCCATTCAGCGGTGCCAGCCTGATCGCCGTGCTCGCGTTCGGCGTGCTAGCCGGATTCCTCTTCCTTAACACGCTCTACCTGCAGGAAGGCCGCGGCTACAGCGCGCTGCACGCCGGCCTGCTCACCCTGCCGATGGCGGCGATGATCTTCGTCTTCGCCCCGATCTCCGGCCGGCTCGTGGCCAGCAGGGGACCGCGCCTGCCGCTTGTCCTGGCCGGCCTCGCGAGCGCGACCGCCCTCACGCTGATGACGCGGCTGAGCGACACCACGTCGCTGCCGTACCTGCTGGCCTGCTACGTGGTGCTCGGGCTCGGCTGCGGCCTAGTCAACGCGCCGATCTCCAACACGGCCGTGTCAGGCATGCCGAACAGCCAGGCCGGCGTGGCCGCCTCCGTCGCGTCGGCGAGCCGGCAGACCGGGAACGCGCTCGGGGTCGCGATAACCGGCTCGATCGTGGCCGGGGTGCCGGCCACCGGGCTCGCGTCGGCCAGCCACGCCGCGTGGGCGGTCCTGGCCGCCTGCGCATTCGCGGTCGCGGTGCTCGGGTACGTGTCGACCACCAGGCGCGCGCTCGGCACGGCACGGCGCGTTCGTGAGATGCTGGCGGACGAGGCACCAGGCCAGGCGATCCCGGACAGGGAGGGGCTCGTCCATGACACCGCAGTCGAACGCTCGTGACAACCAGGCCGGCTACGACCTGGCCGGGGAAGGTCAGGCGGCCCGCATCTGGGCGGCCATGCGCGACCTGACCGACAGCTACCCGTCGAAGGACGTCCTGCGCGACGCGCTTAACCTGGGGCGCGGCAGCGGCCGGGTCAAGGCGCTGATGTGGCTCACGGAAGGTCCCATGTCGCTGGGCGCGCTGGCCGAGGCGGTCCGCGTCGACGCGCCCTACGCCACCCTCATCGTGGACAGCCTCGAGGAACGGGGCCTCGTGGAGCGCCGCCACGACCCCGCCGACCGGCGCCGCAAGCTCGTCGCCCTGACCCCCGAGGGCAAGGAGGCGGCGCAGCGCGTGCTGCGGATCAAGCGCGAGCCGCCGCCCGGGTTCGCCTCGTCTAAGCGCCGCCGATCTCGACACGCTGGAAGAACTCATCCGGCGCCTCACCGCAGGCGGGCCAGGGCACTCCGCCTAGCCGGCGCAGGCCGAGGGCCGGCCGCCCGGGCCGCCGGCCAGCCAGTCCGGCAGCGCGCGCGGGTCGGGGCGCGGGGCGAAGCCGCCCGCCGCGTCCGCGTACGCCCACAAAGGGCCGTGCGCGCGCAGCGCGCCAAGGGCGTCAACCAGCCGGTCGACGTCGGCGGCGCGGCTGCCGAGGCCAAGGCTCGCGCGGACCGCCGCCCCGTCAGGAGCAACGGCGGCCGGGATCAGCCGTGCCAGGAGCGGGTGCGCGCAGAACCGCCCGTCGCGGACGCCGATGCCGTGCTCGGCCGACAGGTACTGCGCGACGTACTGCGCGGGCCACCCGTCGACGGTGAAGGTGACCACGCCGATCCGCCCCCGGTCACCGGAGTCAGGCCACAGCCGCAGGGGACGCACCGTTCCTAATCGGGCGTGCAGGAGGTGGTCCTGCGGTGCCGGCGGTCCCGTACGGTGCTGGGCCGCCTGGTTGCCCGCCGTGGTCCGGTGAGGCGAGCCGGTCTTGGTGCCGGGTGGCTGCCGGGGGCCTCGTGGGGTGGCGGGTTTCCTGGGTGCGGGCCTGGCTGCCGGGTGGTGCCGGGGTCGCGCCGGGGCTGGCCGTGCCGCGTCCTCCGGGGCGGGACGGTTCCCGTTCGCGCGGCGCCCGGCCCGGTGGCCGAGCCCGCGTCGCCCGAGCACCAGCGCTGCCGCGTGGTGCCCGGTCGCCTTCGGGTGGTGCTCGCGCAAAGGGGCGAGCCAGTGCTCGGCCGCCCCAGCGGGAGCTGTAAGCGGGATCAACGACGATGACTCGACAGGCCCGCGTTGGCAGGCCATCTGGGCCAGCCGGCCGCCGAGCTTCCCGGTCGGGATGCCGGCGACCGCCCGGCGGAACCCGCGGCCCCGCCTGCCGCGTGAGGGCCTGCTGCCGTGGCGCTCGCGTCCCTCGGCGCGGGCCTCGGCGAAGTCCAGGTCCTCGATCACGATCGCCCGGGCGCCGTCGCGCCGGGCGGTAGCGACGATGGTGCTGATCGCGGCCCGGAGCCGCCCGTCGCGGGTGCGCGGCGGGCTGCCCGGCCAGGTCCAGGCTGATGGTCGCCGGGCTCCCGAGGACGTTGCCGTCCGGCGCCGAACGGCGGCCACCGCGAGATGCCCGGCATTCACGTCAACGGCCACGACCGGGTGCTGCCGCAACTCGTCCAGCGTCGCCGCGGCAGCAGGAGCAGTCTTCCACGCTCGCGTCGATATACCACCGGTCGCGTGCCGGGTCACAGGCTGACGTCGTAGCGGACCGCGCCGGTGGCGGCCTGGGCGGCGACCTCATCGCCCCGGTAGGAGAACGCGACGTGGGCACGACAGCCGGTACCGGCCGTGCGGCCGGTTCGCCAGGTGACGCCAGCGGGGCGGGAAGCTTAATCTCCAGCCAGCCCTCGTCGGGGTTGAACCTGATCGTCTCGTTGCCCCAGGCGCTTGCCGGCCTCGCCGTGTAGGGTGGGCCGCCCGGCGAGGTCCCGGAGAATCGGGCCTTTTCCGGGCAGCCTCCCTCCAAACTCAGCGTGCGCCTTTCGGAGCACTGAGCTTTCCCGCGATTTATGCCGCGTGCGCGACGGGGTTTGCGTGAATCCACTCGTGGCAGGGCGCGCAAACTATGAGTGTTTTGCGTCTCATTTTTGCCATGAGAATGGCCCACGCGGGCTGGCCCGGTCCCGCCTGTCCGAGCGCTTTGATTCCGGTGACCTGGTGGACTGCCACCGTAGTCCCGGTCTCGCATAGCTCGCATTCCCGCCTGCGGAGCCTGGAAATCAGCTCCTTGCGGGGATGGACTGCCAGGGTGGTCTCCGGGTCATGAATGACCGCGCGCCGGTCTTGTCGCAGAGGTATCCCGCCGAATCGTGCCACCAGGTCCTTCTTGTCCTCTCGGTGCTTTCTGGCCTCAAAGCAGGACCGCAGTCCGTCACCGGTCTTAATTTTTACCTGATGGCGGGCCGCCATCTTGGAGACGGTAGAGCCGTGCTTAGCAGCCAGAGTTTTCAGCATGGACGTCAGGGCATTCCATTCCAGGTGCCCCAGCCGCCACACATCCTGGGCAAGAAGGTAGTAGTTCACGACGCCCCTGTACTCGGCTCCGTAGGTCCGCACGATGTCGTAGTCGTGGAGGTTCTGGAGTTCGAGCCGGTGCGAGGGTTCACCCCGCTGCCGGTAGCGGGCGCACTGGGCCTTAACCACGTCCGGCGGCACTTTCAGCGCGATTTTTCCGTTGGTCATTCTCTGGCCTCCGGTACGCTTGGTGTTATTGTGCTGGACGATGATGTCATAGCCGAGGAACCGCGCGGGCTGGCTGCGCGCGTGGGTGATCAGGGTCTTGGGCTGGCTGAGTTCCAACCTGAGGGTTTCCCGGAGAAACCCAGCCAGCTTCGCCTTGATCTCTTCAGCTTCGGCCTTCGGCCCGATGAATCCCAGAATATGATCGTCCGCATACCTCAGATACCTGAGACGGCGGTAGCCGGGGTCCATCGGGTCTCCGTAGGGGAGCCTGCTCAGGCGCTTTTCGAGTTCGCGGGCTGCTGCCCGGTCTCCGCGCTCCCGGGCGCGCCGTTTCTGGCCCGCTATTCTTGCGTACTCGCGGTTTCCTTCACGGCGTGCTCCCCGCGTGTACTGCGGGATCAGTTCCTGCTCAACGTACCTGTCGAGCTTGTCCAGGTAGATATTGCTGAGAATCGGGGACACCACGCCGCCCTGCGGTGAGCCGCTGAGCGTCTCGCGGTAGTCCCAGTCTTCCAGGTACCCGGCTTTCAGCATGTTTCGGATTAGCCGCAGGAATCGCTGGTCCTGGATTTTCTCCGCTAGTATCCCGAGAAGGATATCGTGATCCAGGCTGCCGAAGCAGTCGGAGATGTCACCCTCGATAAACCAGGTGGTCCCGGTCCAGGTGTCACCTATTTCCCGGAGCGCGGTATGGCATCCGCGCTTTCTCCGGAATCCGTGCGACCGGCCTGAGAACCCCGGGTCGTAGTATGCCTCCAGCAGGAGGCGCACCACTTCGCCAACCAGTTTATCGGACCATGACGGCAGGCCGAGAGGGCGGAGCTTCCCGTTCTTTTTCGGGATGTAGACGCGACGGGCCGGGGTGAACCGGTATCTTTCCTGCCGCATTAGCCCTGTGATCTGGTCGATCTTGTCCTCGGACATGCCGTCAGCGGTTTCCTCGCTGGCCCCTGGTGTCATCGCTCCCTGGTTGGAGTAGATGTTCCCGTAAGCCAGCAGGTACAGATTCTTGTTGAACATCTGCCTGTAAAGCTGCGTGAGCGGCAAGCGCTTCCTGCCGCGCTCGCGGAGAACGCTCAATACCACTTCGGATTTCTGCATTACGCATACCTCATGGTCCTTAACCGTTCAGTCGCCTGTGCCCCTTCACCCTGTGGTCCGGCTCTCCCGGTCTCCAGATTGGGCGGACGCTACCCCGCCGATTACTACGGGCACTCCGTCGCCATAGAACTCGCGTCCCTTAGGCGATCCCATGTTCGCTACTGCTGCACGTCCGAGCGTGACTTAGGCGTCCCGTCCGTCTCCTTGAATGCCCCGACAGGGCATCGCTCCTGCATCCCAGAGGATTGCGGCAAGCCCGCAGACAACTCGCCGCAGGGATCGGCACCGGTTTCAAGTATCATTTCCGGCGGGCGTCCTCTTGCACCTTCTGGAGACTAGGCTTCAGGCAATCAGGCTTTCGCCGTATCACGCGGATCGCCCGGCGCGCCGTCCTTGATACCTAGGCACGGCCGCCGGTTTCCTGGCATGCTATTTTCCCTTGCGCCCTTTCGGACTCCGGTAAGCCATTAGATCCAGAGATATCTCCTCTCATCTCTGCCCGCTGAGCGGGCTATACAACAGTGCGCCTCATGGCGCACCGGCGGTCAGGAACAGGCGCGCGGCCTCCCACTGCTGCCGCCACTGGTCCCCGGTCAGGCCGGCCGCGGCGAGGTTGCAGCCGCTTGCGCAGCAGGTCCCGGCCACCGCGGGTCACCGACGACCCGCCCGGTCTCCAGCCGCCGCTCGGTGCGGGCCAGCCGGCCCTTCAGGACCTTGAGGCGGACGGCCTTGGCGTGCCGCTCGGCGGGGGTCGCGTACCCGGGAACCCGGCCGTTCTTGCCGCCCGCCGGGACGGCGGCCCGCGCCTCGATCCGCCGGGCACGCGCCCGAGGCTGGCGTGCTCGGCGTGCAGGTGCCGGTCGGCGAGCTGCCACTGGTCCTCGCTGGTCCGGGTGATCGCGCCCGCCCACCGCGACGACGACCCGGCGGTCAGCGCCCGCTTCCGCTCCCGCCGCGACACCGCCCGGCCCCCGGCGTCCCGCCGGCCCTCCGCGCAGCGGGCCGCCAGGTCACGCCCGGCCAGCGACCCCAGGTGCGAGCCCACGGCCCGCAGCACCGCCGCGTCCTGCGGCGAGACCCGCAGCCTGGTGCGGACCCGCGCCCCCGCCGGGGCGCCGGCCACGAACGGCGCCGCGATCTCCCGCAGCCTGCCCACCCGGCACCCCCCTGGACGGCATTCAGTTCTATAACTGACACCATCCAACTCTACTGGCTAGAACACTCTTATGCCTGCTACGACACGCCGGACCAGCCAACGGTTGCAACCCCGTCGATCGCGGAAAGCCCGGAGACCAGGCGGTCGGCCAGGAATCCCTCGCGCGCTTCCACCGCCCCTGCGGGCCGCGTATCGATAAATCGACACGCGGCGGCGAGGGCGACCGCGCCGATCACGTTCGGGGTGCCTCCTTCGGGCCGCGCGGGCGGCGGTCGCGAGGAGGTTGAGCGCGTCGGTGGTGTTCCGCGTGAAGATGACGACGTCGTCCCCGCGCGCGCCGGTGAACGCGGCGAGCGTCGCGCGGGCGGCCTCGTAGGCGCTCGTGCAGACCGCGGACGCGTAGCCGGCGCCCCGGTGCACGCTCGAGTAGAGCGGGAGCAGCTCGGTGACCTGGTCGGCGACCGCCCGCAGGGCCGGCGCGCTCGCCGCGTAGTCCAGGTTGACGTACCGCGCGGAGCCGCCGGTGACCAGGGGGACGTCCAGGTCGGCCCCGACGACGTCGGCGAGCGGGCCGCGCCAGGCAGCGTCGGCGAAAGGCTCCGCGAAAACAAGCGGTGATTCTGACAGCAGGGTCATAGCGCGCCTCCAGCGCTCCCGGGGACCCGGTCCCGGGCCCGCGCTTGCCCGTCCCCGCTGGGATCGGGCCGCGTCCTCACCCGGGGCACCCCACCGCGGAAGGAGGGTTGCCGGCCAGCGAGCCGGGGCTTGACGCTGGCACTCATGACGCTGCCGGGTAAGTTACCAGACCGGGTCGGGCGCCGCGCACCAGGGGCACAGGCATCCCCGTGCGGGTCATGGAGGATGACGGGCGAAGAGCCGCCCCCGTTCGGGAGATATTTCTCGGTCGGCGGCCGCGAGCATACGATCACGGCCATGAGGAGCGTTAAGCGATGACCGAGCCTGGCCCGGGGCCGCTGGCGCCGTACGGCGACTTCCAGCTCGATATCTACCTCGCCGGCCTTAGCGGGACCGTGCCCAGCCTGCCGATGTCGTTCGCCGAGCTTGAGTCGCGCGCCGCGCACGCGCTGCCGCCGTCGGTCCTGTCGTACGTCGCAGGCGGCGCGGGTGACGAGCACACCCAGCGCGCCAACGTGGCCGCGTTCGGCCAGTGGGGGCTGATGCCACGGATGCTGGTCGGGGCGAGCGAGCGCGACCTGTCCGTGGACCTGTTCGGCCTGCGCCTGCCGTCCCCGGTGTTCCTCGCCCCGATCGGGGTTATCGGCCTGTGCGCGCAGGACGGGCACGGCGACCTGGCCACGGCGCAGGCCGCGGCCGCCATGACCGTGCCGATGGTCGCCTCCACCTTGTCCGCCGACCCGATGGAGGAGGTAGCGAAACGGCTCGGCGCGGCGCCAGGCTTCTTCCAGCTGTACACGCCCACCGACAGGCAACTCGCCGAGAGCCTCGTGCGGCGCGCCGAGGAAGCGGGATTCAAGGCCATCGTGGTCACGCTCGACACCTGGATCACCGGCTGGCGCCCCCGCGACCTGGCGACGAGCAACTTCCCGCAGCTGCGCGGCGCCTGCCTGGCCAACTACACGTCAGACCCGGTCTTCCGCGCCCGGCTGGCCCAGTCGCCAGAAGAGAACCCGATGGCCGCCGTCGCGCACTGGGCGGGCGTCTTCGGTAACCCGCTGACCTGGAACGACCTCCCCTGGCTGCGCTCGCTGACGAGCCTGCCGCTGATCCTCAAGGGCATCTGCCATCCCGATGACGCGCGCCGCGCCCTCGACGCGGGCGCCGATGCCGTCTACGTCTCGAACCACGGCGGCCGCCAGGCCAACGGCGGCCTGCCCGCCCTCGACTGCCTGCCGGGCGTCGTGGAGGCCGCGGCGGGACGTCCCGTCCTGTTCGACTCAGGGATCCGCTCGGGCGCGGACATCATCAAGGCACTCGCCCTCGGCGCTACCGCCGTCGGCATCGGGCGCCCGTACGCTTACGGGCTGGCCCTGGGCGGCGCCAAGGGCATCGAGCACGTGCTGCGCACCCTGCTCGCCGAGGCCGACCTCATCATGGCCGTGGACGGCTACCCCACCCTCGCCGACCTCACCAAGGACGCGCTCCGCCGGGTCACCACCTCGGCGTGACAGCCCCGGCGCTGCGAGCCCGGGCCGAGACACCCTGATCCGCGTTCCCGGTCGGGTCAGGGATGGCCCTGAGGCCCGCGGCGGCACGCCAGGGTGCGCACAGGGCTGATCCCGATTCACGCCGGCCGCCGCCGGCGGCACCCTTGAGGTATGAGCACAACGACCGCGGACACCGCGTACACCACCGCTAATGACCGCCGCGATGCCGTCCAGCTCCGCCGGTCCACCGACGACAGGATGCTGGCCAGCGTGGCCGGCGGCATCGCCCGCTACCTGAACGTGGACGCCACGCTCGTCCGCATCGGCATCGCGGCGCTGATCCTGCTGACCGGCGCTGGCGCTGCCCTCTACATCGCCGCCTGGCTGCTGATCCCCGCGGACGGCGAAGACCAGTCGGTCGCCGCGGCGTGGCTGGCCGCCCGCAGGGACCGCGTCCGCTAACCCGACACCCAGACAACCCGACTTGAACGGAGACCGATCATCATGGCCGCGATCATCGCCCTTGCCCTCGTCGTCATCATTGGCATCGCTGTCGTCAGCTTCGCCCTTCACTTCCTGTTCTCCCCGTGGCTGCTGCTGGTGGCCGTCGCCGTGTTCGCCTGGATCAAGCTCCGGCCGCGCGGCTCGCGCCAGTAGAACCCCCGAAGGCCCGGCCATCCGCCGCCCCGTCGCCAGCCGGCGACACGGGCAGCGCTGGCCGGGCCTTCTGCGCGCACAGGTCCGGTGCCGGGATACCGCCTCAGTCGGGGAAGGCCTGCTTGAGGCGCACCGCGATCAGCTTCTCGACCAGGGGCGCCGGCAGCGCATCGCCGATGTCGAAGCGCAGTGCGCCCGAAGAGGTTACGTAGCCCTTGAGCTCGTCCCTGAGCTGGGGGAAGACCGAACCGCTGTGCGGCAGGTAGCTCAGGTGGTTCTTGAAGGCGGCGAACCCGGCGATCGTCTTCCCACCGATCTTGAAGGCCGGGAGGCCGTAGGAGATCCCCTGCTCGGCTTCTGGGAGGACGTCAAGGATCCGCTGCCGCAGCAGGGCCAGCGTCGCGCGCTTCGGCTCCTCCAGCGCGGCCAGGTACTGGTCGATCTCTTGAGCGGACACACCTCCATTGTGCTGACCAGCCGCTTTCCGGTGCAACAACGCCGTCAGGAGCGTGCCGCCGAATTCGCGTGCTGCCGCAGGGCGCGGGCGGCCAGAATGAGCATGCGAGAGACAAATCCGCGGGCCATGGCAACGGAGACCGCAACGGGGACCATGGCGATCGTGGTGCGTGATGACCGTGAGGGCGGTGCGCCGGCTGGTACGCGGCTCGCGCGCAGGGCGCGCGACTGATCGTACAGAGATTTCGCTTTTCATGTGGATTCAGCAGCTAATAAGCTGCGGAATCCACATGATCATGGGCCGGGCCGCGGTGCAGCCGGGACAACCAGGACAAAACGGGCGCGCGGGCTCCGGCGCGAAGGCGGGAGCACCTAAGGCAACGGCATTGCGCGTTGACGCGATCGGAATTACGCCGTGTGCATTGATTACCTGTCGCCGACGGCAGGCTAAAGGTCCGAGCCGGGATGTATCAGGAACCATTGGGCTCCTCGCTGGCCGAGCCCGGCGCCTTGGCGCCGGTCATCCGCTCGCCTGTGCCCGGTCCGCGACGGGACGCTGGCGGTAGCCGGGTTAGCCGGGTTAGCCGGGCATTTCCGCGACGCCCTGGGCTACGGCGCAGGGCGCGCACAGCGGCACGTCCACGCCGTCCAGTCGCCGGGTCAGGATCGCGCCGCCGTCGCACACGCCCTTGTCCTTGGGGTGCGCGGTGGCGCACAGGCACTGGCAGGCGCCCCAGTTCCCGGCGAACGCCGCGCGCACGGCGTCCACCGCCGCGCGGGCGGCGGGGTCGAGTTTCTCCATGGCCTCGGCGGTCGCCGCGGAAACCTGGTCCCGCCACTCGCCAAGCGCCGCCGATGCGGCCTGCCAGGCCGCGGCGAGCTGTCGTGCCGGGCTACCCGGGAAATCCCCCATAACGCTACCTTCTCACTTGAACGCCGCGCTGACCAGCGCCGGCGGCCCCTCATTCCCGTCACGGGCGAGGGACGGTGCCGCCTGGCTCGGCCACGGCAGTCGGCTAAAGCGATGGGAGAGGCCGCCGTTACTCGTAGCGGTAGTCGCTCCCGCGCAGTTGCCCGATGCGGTAGCGCTGCTGGCTGATCAGCTTGCGCAGGTGCCTTACGCCGCTCAGGCCCGCGATCACGACGGCCGCGCCGGCCGCGAGGATCGAGGCGCCGAACAGCGCCAGTCCCCCAACAACGTGCCCGAACAGCATCAAGATCACACCAACGAACAGCGCGGCGGGCACGGCCGCCACCAGCAGCACAGCGAGCAGCCCGAGAGCCAGCACCGTCTTGCCCGACCAACCCGGCGTCCGGGCCTTGTAAGCCCGGGCCTTGTACCAGACCGTCATCTCGGCCACCCCTTCGCCAATCAAGCAACTATCAAGATATGTCGTGTCGGACGTCGACGCAACACGGCCACGACGCCCCGGAGCGGCCGCGGCGCACGCCCGGAGCGGCCGCGCGGCGCCCCCGGAGCGGCCGCGGCCCCCCGGAGCGGGCGCGCCAAATCCGGGCCAGGAGCCGTGGCTGACGGCGAAGACCCGGCCCGAGGTGGACAATGGACTGGTGATCGAGGTTGACCCGGCGTGGTTCGAGGAGATGGTCACCTCGGCGCTTGACGGGCTGCCCGAGGAGCTCGGGCGGCTGATGGACAACGTTGCCGTCACCGTCGAGCACGGGCCGGGGCCGCCCGGCCTGCTCGGGCTCTACCAGGGAGTCCCCCTCACCAGCCGGACAACCGGGTACGCCGGGGTCCTGCCCGACCGGATCACCATCTACCGCCTGGCCATCTGCGCGGACTGCCAGACCGAGCAGGAGGTCGCTGACCAGGTCCGCCGCACCGTCATCCATGAGGTCGCACACCACTTCGGCATCGATGACGCGCGGCTACGCGAACTGGGCTGGTAGAAGGTCTCGCGCAGCGTTACGGTGCGATTACGAAGAGCTGGCGCCGTGGGTGAACGCCGAGCCGGACGCCGCCCACGGGGCGGGCGTGATTTCCGAGCCGCCGGGAACGCGGCGGGTGAACGCGTGCCGGGCGACGGCCATCAGCGACAGCAGGGAGTGCTCGCGCTCGGCGAACGCGTTGAAGTTAAGGATGCCGCGGTCCGCCTTGGCGCGGGCCAGGGCCAGTTCCGTCGCGGCCAGCTGGTAGTCCGACATCGCCGCGGAGGCGGGGAGGCCGCCGACGGCGCGGGCCCAGCGGCGCGCGGTGCCGCGGGCGCGCAGCGAGCTGAGCATGGTGATGTCCTCGTCGGTGACCAGGCCGGTCCGCTCGTAGCCGGGCAGGTAGCGCTGGATCAGGCGGACGACGCGGCGGCGGTCGGCGACCAGGATGAGGATCAGCGCGACGAGCACGCCTGACATGATCAGGTACCCGGCGACGAGGCCCGCCGTACCGTACAGGGAAAGGCCGTTCCAGGTGCCGTGCAGGATCATCGCCGCCAGCAGGCCAAGCGCGACCGCCCACTTCCCGCCGCGCCTGCGGCCCGCCGCGTAGGCGACGCCGAGGCCGGTCATCGAGGTGAAGATCGGGTGCAGCAGCGGGGACAGCAGGCCGCGCAGGACGAAGGTGTAGCCGAGCAGGGCGATGCCGCCGCGCTCCGGGCTGACGAGCGCGTTGATGTAGTAGCCGACGTTCTCGATCATCGCGAAGCCGAGTCCGACCATCGCCGCGTAGATGACGCCGTCGGTCGGGCCGTCGATCTCGGCGCGGCGGCGCCAGAGCAGGCCGATGAGCACCAGGCCCTTCAGCGTCTCCTCGACGACCGGGGCGCCGAACGTGGCGGCGACGTACTCCCCCGTCGACGCGCCGAGCGCGGGCATGGTGACGTAATCCAGGTCGGCGGTGTTGATGATCAGCGCGGTAAGTGCGGCGATCCCCGCGCCCCAGCCGAACGCGAACGCCAGGGCGGCGCGCGGCTCCGGCTCAAGCCGGTCCATCCAGAGCACGAGCGCGACAAGCAGCGGGACCGGGAGCAGCGCCAGGGGCAGCGCGATCGCGAACGGCGCGGGCCCGGCGCCGACGGCGAGCGACTGCACCGCGTAGATGCCGAGCGCCACGATCGCGCACGCCGCGGTGATCGCGATGCCGACGATGAACCCCACCGGCGTCCGGCCGGGCGTGCGGCCCTCGATGACCGCGCGCGGGTCGAACGGCGTCCGCTCGGCGGGTGGCCGGCTTGGCTCGGTCATGGGCCGAAGCTTACTGTGCGGTGCCGCCGTCCGACGGCGGCTAAGGTGCGGAATCGGCGCGCAAATTGGTCTAGACCTGATGGGTTACATGGTCTAGACCAACAGTACGGTGAACCTTGCGGAAACGGTCCTCCCCCGCGCGTTCCCTTGGTTGCGGGGCGGGATAGGCTCTAAAACGTGGCATGGTGTCCCCGGGGGACTTCGCCTGCCCGCGTTCCGCCGCGCACTCCAGATGTTCCCGCCGGAAGCGGCGGATGCCATAAAAGCATGCAGAAGGGATCCGACGTAAGGTGAGCAACCACGCCCTTGACTGGACACAAGCCGACAAGCGGGCAGTTGACCTGGTCCGCGTGCTGGCGATGGACTCCGTGCAGAAGGTCGGCAACGGGCACCCGGGGACCGCGATGTCCCTCGCCCCCGCCGCCTACCTGCTGTACCAGCGGTTCCTGAGGCACGACCCCGCCGACCCGAAGTGGCCGGGCAGGGACCGGTTCGTGCTGTCCTGCGGCCACTCGTCGCTGACGCTCTACATCCAGCTGTACCTGTCCGGCTACGGTCTCTCGCTCGACGACCTGAAGGCGTTCCGTACCTGGGGCTCGATCACCCCCGGCCACCCCGAGTACGGGCTGACCCCTGGCGTCGAGACCACCACCGGCCCGCTCGGCCAGGGTCTCGGCAACGCGGTCGGCATGGCGATGGCCGCCCGCCGCCAGCGCGGCCTGCTCGACCCTGACGCCGCGCCGGGCGAGTCGCCCTTCGACCACTACGTCTACTCGATCGTCTCGGACGGCGACATCGAGGAGGGCGTCACCCACGAGTCCTCCGCGATCGCCGGGGTGCAGGAACTTGGCAACCTGATCGTCATCTACGACGACAACCGCATCTCCATCGAGGACAACACGGTCATCGCCAAGGACGAGGACACCGGCGCGAGGTACGAGGCCTACGGCTGGCACGTGCAGCACGTCGACTGGGTAACCGACACCGGGTACCACGAGAACGTCCAGGCGCTGAACGACGCCATCCTCGCCGCCAAGGCCGTCACCGGCAAGCCGTCGCTCATCGTGCTGCGCACGATCATCGGCTGGCCCGCGCCCACCAAGCAGAACACCGGTGCCGCGCACGGCTCAGCGCTCGGCGACGCCGAGGTCGCGGCGACCAAGGAGATCCTGGGCTTCGACCCGGCGGTGAACTTCCCCGTCGAGGAAGAGGCGCTCAACCGGGCCCGCGAGGTGGCTGCCCGCGGCAAGGCCCTGCACGCGGAGTGGGACTC
Source organism: uncultured Actinomycetota bacterium (assembly GCA_963759545.1). Lineage (GTDB taxonomy): Bacteria > Actinomycetota > Actinomycetes > Streptosporangiales > Streptosporangiaceae > Trebonia. Next base: position 13,637 of record CAVXAB010000037.1, on the reverse strand, counting down.
GCAGTTCGCGGCGTGGGAGAAGGAGAATCCCGAACGAGGGTCGCTCTTCGCCCGGTTGTCCTCCCGCTCTCTGCCTGACGGCTGGGAGGCGGCCTTGCCGGTCTTCCCCGCCGACCCGAAGGGCACCGGCACGCGGCGCACGTCCGGCAAGATCCTCACCGCGCTCGCGCCGGTGCTGCCTGAGCTGTGGGGCGGGTCGGCTGACCTCGCCGAGTCCAACAACACGACGATGGAGGGCGAGCCGTCCTTCCTGCCGCTTAACCGGCAGTCCGAGATGTGGGCGGGCAACCCGTACGGGCGCACGCTGCACTTCGGCATCCGCGAGCACGGCATGGGCACCATACTCAACGGGATCACCGTTTCCGGGCTCACCCGGCCCTACGGCGGGACGTTCCTGCAGTTCAGCGACTACATGCGCGGTGCCGTGCGGCTGGCGGCGCTGATGGAGATCCCCACGACGTTCGTCTGGACCCACGACTCGATCGGCCTCGGCGAGGACGGCCCGACGCACCAGCCGGTCGAGCACCTGTGGTCGCTGCGGAACATCCCGCACCTGGACATCGTCCGCCCCGCCGACGCGAATGAAACGGTATTCGCGTGGAAGACGATCCTGGAAAAGACGGACCGCCCGGCCGGGCTCGTCCTGTCCAGGCAGAACGTGCCGACGTTCGACCGTGCCATCTTCGCTCCCGCCGAGCTCACCGCGCGCGGCGCCTACGTGATGGCCGACGGCACCGACGTCATCCTGATCGGCACCGGGTCCGAGGTGCAGATCGCCGTGGCGGCGCGGGAACTGCTCGCCGCGATGAGCGATCTCGGCGCGGGTTGTCTCGATGCCGTGCGTGGAATGGTTCAAGGAGGAGGACGCTTCCTATCAGGAGGAGGTGCTCCCTGCGGCCATGCGGGCGCGGGTTTCTGTCGAGGCGGGCATCACTCCCCCGTGGAAGGAGTTCGTCGGCGACGCCGGCGAGTCGGTCGGCGTTGACCACTACGGCGCGTCCGCCTCGGAGGCCGTGCTGTACAAGGAGTTCGGCGTCACCGCGGAGGCCGTCGCGGCCGCCGCGAAGGCGTCCATCGCCAAGGCGCGGGGCTAAGCGGGGCCCGGCGCGGCGCAACAGCGGCGAAACACAAAGCTAAAGACGGAAGGAACGCGGTCACCATGACTGACGTACTCGGGGAGCTCACCCAGGCCGGCGTGTCGGTCTGGCTGGATGACATCAGCCGGGAGCGGCTGCGCACCGGCAACCTGGCGTCCCTGATCAGGGACTTCCACGTGCGGGGCGTGACGTCGAACCCGACGATCTTCGCCAACGCGCTCGCCAAGGGCGACGCGTACGACGAGCAGATCAAGGACCTGGCAATCCGCGGCGTCACCGTCGAGGAGGCCGCCAGGATGATCACCACCTACGACATCCGCTGGGGCGCCGACGTGCTCCGCCCGGTCTACGACGGCTCGGACGGCGTCGACGGGCGGGTATCGATCGAGGTCGGCCCTGGGCTCGCGCGGGAGACCGCGCACGACGATCGCCGAGGCCAAGCAGCTGTGGTGGCTCGTCGACCGGCCCAACATGTACATCAAGATCCCGGCGACCGCCGAGGGCGTTCCCGCGATCACCGCGACGCTCGCGGAGGGCATCTCCGTCAACGTGACGCTGATCTTCTCGCTGGAGCGGTACAGCGAGGTCATCGACGCCTATCATGGCCGGCCTTGAGCAGGCCGCGGCGAACGGGCACGACATCTCGACGATCGCGTCGGTGGCGTCGTTCTTCGTGTCCCGGGTGGACACCGAGGTCGACAAGCGCCTGACGAAGATCGGGACGCCGGAGGCCCTGGCGCTCAAGGGCAAGGCGGCGATCGCCAACGCGCGGCTGGCCTACGAGCTGTACGAGCAGAAGCTCGCCACCGACCGGTGGAAGGCCCTCGCCGCGAAGGGCGCGAAGGTGCAGCGGCCGCTGTGGGCCTCGACCTCCACGAAGGACCCGGCCTACCCGGACACGATGTACGTCGTCGACCTGGTGACCGCCGACACCGTGAACACGATGCCAGAGGCGACGCTGCACGCGACCGAGGACCACGGTGTCTTGCGCGGCGACACGATCCATGGCACGTATGAGGAGTCACGGGCGCTGTTCGCCTCGCTCGAAGCGCTCGGCATCAGCTACGACGACGTGGTCAAGGTCCTCGAGGACGAGGGCGTCTCGAAGTTCGAGGTGTCGTGGAACGAGATGCTCGCCACGATCAAGAACGAGCTCAGCCTCAACTCATAGTGCGGTTTGGAACTACAGGAGGTTCCGATGAACATGCCGAACGCCGGCACTCGGGGTCCGGCGCCGGCTAACCCCGGGGTGATCGCGGCCGGCATCGACCCGGTCAACCCGCTGCGCGACCCGCGAGATCGCAGGATCCCGCGGGTCGCCGGCCCGTGCGTCATGGTGATGTTCGGTGTCACCGGGGACCTGGCCCGCAAGAAGCTGATGCCTGCCCTGTACGACCTGGCCAACCGTGGCCTGCTCCCGCCCGGCTTCTCCCTCGTCGGCTTCGCCCGCCGCGACTGGGAGGACGAGGACTTCGCCCAGATCACCTACGAGTCGGTCAAGGAGTACGCGCGCACGCCGTTCCGCGACACCGTCTGGCAGCAGCTGCAGGAGGGCGTCAGGTTCGTCCCTGGCGAGTTCACCGACGACGCGGCGTTCGACCAGCTCGCCGACACCGTCCGCCAGCTGGACGCTGAGCGCGGCACCGGCGGCAACTACGCGTTCTACCTGTCGATCCCGCCGAAGTTCTTCCCGACCGTGGTGGAGCAGCTCAAGCGGTCGGGGCTGTCCGACCCCGGGCCCGACGGACGCTGCCGGGCACACGCCGTGGCGGCGGGTGGTGATCGAGAAGCCCTTCGGGCGGAACCTGGAGACCGCCAAGGAGCTCAACGACATCGTCGACGCGGTGTTCCCCGCCCACTCGGTGTTCCGCATCGACCACTACCTGGGCAAGGAGACCGTCCAGAACATCCTGGCGCTCCGCTTCGCCAACACCCTGTACGAGCCGATCTGGAACCGGTCGTACGTGGACCACGTGCAGATCACCATGTCGGAGGACATCGGGATCGGCGGCCGGGCCGGCTACTACGACGGGATCGGCGCCGCACGCGACGTCATCCAGAACCACCTGCTGCAGCTCCTCGCCCTGACCGCGATGGAGGAGCCGGTGTCGTTCGACGCCGACTCGCTGCGCCAGGAGAAGGAGAAGGTGCTTTCCGCCGTCCGGCTGCCCGCCGACCTCGCACTCGGCACGGCTCGCGGCCAGTACTCGGCCGGCTGGCAGGGCGGCCGCCAGGTGGTCGGCTACCTGGAGGAAGAGGGCATCCCCGCCGACTCGCGGACCGAGACCTACGCTGCCGTCCGGCTGTCGGTGGACACCAGGCGGTGGGCGGGCGTCCCGTTCTACCTGCGCACGGGAAAGCGTCTCACCCGGCGGATGACGGAGATCGCGCTGCTCTTCCAGCGCGCGCCGCACCTGCCGTTCGCCGCCACCGACACCAAGGAACTCGGCAAGAACGCCCTGGTGATCCGCGTCCAGCCGGACGAGGGCGTCACCGTGCGGTTCGGCTCCAAGGTGCCGGGTTCCGCGATGGAGGTCCGCGACGTGAACATGGACTTCGCCTACGGCGAGTCCTTCACCGAGTCCTCGCCCGAGGCCTACGAGCGGCTGATCCTCGACGTGCTGATCGGCGACCCGCCGCTGTTCCCGCGGCAGGAGGAGGTCGAGCTCTCCTGGCGCATCCTCGACCCCATCGAGGAGTTCTGGGCCGAGAACACCAAGCCGGACCAGTACGCGTCTGGCGGGGCGGGGCCGACGTCCGCCGACGCGATGATGGCACGCGACGGCCGCGCCTGGCGAAGGCTGTAGAGGGGAACCGCTCCAATGACGATCGACCTGACCGACACCACCACCGGCGCCATCGACCAGGCGCTGACCGAGGCGCGGCGGCGGCTCGGCGGCATGACGCTCGGCATGGTGCTCACGCTCATCATCGTGACCGACGAGGCGGCGCAGTACGACGCCATCCGGGCCGCCAACCAGGCGGCCACGGAGCACCCGTGCCGCGTTCTCGCGGTCATCACCCGCAAGGCGAAGGCGGACTCGCGGCTCGACGCCGAGATCCGGGTCGGCGAGGCCTCGCCAGGCGAGACGATCGTGCTGCGCATGTACGGCCCGCTTGGCCAGCACGCCGACTCGGTTGTCGCGCCGCTGCTCGTGCCCGACGTCCCCGTGGTGACCTGGTGGCCAGACGAGGCTCCGGAGATCCCGGCCAAGCACCCGCTCGGCGCGCTCGCACAGCGGCGGGTCACCGACTCGGCGGCCGCCGAGTCGCCGCGTGAGGTCCTCGCCGCCCTGGCCGCTGGCTACCAGCCGGGCGACACGGACTTCGGCTGGACCCGGGCCACCCCGTGGCGCTCACTGCTCGCCGCGACGCTCGACCAGCCGCACCCGGCGATCACCGCCGGCGAGATCGCGGCCGAGCAGGACAACCCGACCGCCGACCTGATCGCCGCCTGGCTGTCGCTGCGGCTGGAGGTCCCCGTCTCCAGGACCGTCTCCGGCGGACCGGGGATCACCGAGGCCGCGTTCACCACGACGGACGGCGACATCACGATCACCCGCTACGACGGCCGCACGGCCACCCTGGCCTGGCCTGGCCGTACCGACCGCAGGGTCGCGCTGCACCGCAGGGACACCGCCGAACTCCTCGCGGAGGAACTGCGCCGCCTCGACCCCGACGAGGTCTACGCGGAGACGCTGCGCCACAGCGACGTGTCGCCGCCCGCCGAGCTGCCCGCCCCGAGCGAGCCCGACGCAGGTGAGCAGTTCATGAGCGAGCCTGCCCCGGGTGAGCCGGCCGCGGAATTCGGCGAGTGAAACGAGAGGACACCCGTGAGCACTCCTGAGGTTTTCGTTTACGCCAGCGGCGACCTGCTCGCCAGCGCCGCCGCCGCGCGGACGGTGACGCGGCTCGCCGACGCGATCGCCGCTCAAGGGCACGCGCACGTGGTGCTGACCGGTGGCGGGATCGGCACCAAGGTGCTCGCGGCGATCGCCGCCGCCCCCGCCAGGGACGCGGTGGACTGGCGCCTCGTGGACTTCTGGTGGGGCGACGAGCGGTTCGAGGTCACCGGGGACCCGGAGCGCAACGAGACCGGCGCCCGCGCCGCCCTGCTCGACACGCTCAACGTGGACCAGGCCCGGGTGCACGCCGTCCCCGGCCCGGACGGGCCGGACGGCGACGACCCGGACGCGGCCGCCGCCCGGTACGCGGCCGACCTCGCCGCGGCCGCCGGGCAGGCCCGTGGTGGCGGAGAACAGCGCCGTCCCCGCCTTCGACGTGCTGATGCTCGGCATCGGCCCGGAGGGCCACGTCGCGTCGATCTTCCCTGAGTCGCCGGCCGCGTACGCCACCGGTTCCGTCGTCGCCGTCCGTAACTCCCCCAAGCCGCCGCCGACCCGGGTCTCCTTCACGTTCAGCGCCATCCAGGCCGCCCGTGAGGTCTGGATCCTGGCGTCGGGCGCGGAGAAGGCCGACGCGGTCGCCGAGGCACTGTCGGGCGTCAGCCAGGACAAGCTCCCCGCCGCCGGCGCGCACGGCCGCGACCGCACCCTGTTCCTGCTCGACCAGGCGGCCGCGGCGAAGCTTCCCGCCGCCTAGAGCGCGAGCCGAAGCGCGCGCCCGTGTTTTCGGACTGAGAAGCGCAGGAGCGAGGAACGAGCGACTAAGCGACGAGGGAGAAAACACGGGCCTCGGGCGCGCGGAGGCGAGCGCGGGTTATCTGCGGCGGATGGAGGCCATGATCGAGGCCAGCGCGAACACGGCGATGAGCAGGAACACGACCCCTGGCTCGACGCTGCCGTGCACCACCAGGAGCGTCCAGACGGCGATCGGGATGAGGATCGCGACCGGGCTCCGGCGCGGCGGCCCGACGGGCGGCCGCGGCTCCTGGTTGGGCTCCGGCGGCAGCGAGTGCGACGGCAGCGCCGCGGCCGACGACGGCTGCCGGTCCGGTATGTCGGTGCCGAGCACCGGCTGTAGCGGTAGGTCCGCGGTGAGCGCGCGCAGGTCGCCCCAGGTTCTGCCCGCGTAGGCGGCCGCCATCCGCTCGTCGAACTCGTCCAGGGTCAGGCGGCCGGCCGTGTACGCCTCCCGGAGCGTGGTGACCACGGCCTCCCGGTCAACGTCCGAGGCGCGAATCAGGTCATCGGTGGCCATGGGCAGTTCTTCCCCTCGGGAGGCGGCCTTCTCAATGGTACAGCGTCGACTGAACACGCGTTTTTTCTGGCGCCTCAGGCTCGCAGGGTGGCCGAGGCCGGAGCGGCGAAAAGAGGCGTTCAAATATGATTCGGCCATGCCCCCGCCCTCCGTGACAGGGAGTCACTTCATCGTCTGCGGCGACAACCCGCTCGCCTACCGCATCGCCAGGGAGCTCACGAGGCGCTACGACCAGGACGTCGTCGTGATTCTGGCCGACAAGCTCGGGAATCACGGTCCGCAGATCGCCGCGCTCCCCCGTGTCACCGTCCGCGAGCACGCCGGGCTGACCAGCGAGGCATTCACGGACGCGGACGTCGCCTCGGCCCGGGCGATGGCCCTGGTCGGCCCCGATGACCTGGCCAACTTCCACGCGGCGCTGCGCGCACAGGAGCTCAACCCCGACCTGCGGCTCGTCGTCGCCGCTTACAACAGGCGGCTCGGTGATCACATCACCGGGTTCTTCAGCGACTGCACGGTCCTGTCCCGCAGCCAGCTCGCCGCGCCGGCGCTCGTGGCCGCCGCGCTCGGCGAAGTCGCGCCGAGTCACGTCCGGCTGTCTGGGCGCACCCTGTACGTGGCCAGGCGCGACGACAGTGTCGCCGGGCGGGTGCTCTGCGGTCTCGTGGTCCCCGACGACCCGGGCGCCGACACGCAGCTGGTCGCGCCAGAAGACCTGAACGGCGGCGCCGACCTGGTGCTGGCCGTGGCCGACGGCACGCCGCGCGACCCGCTGGCGCGGCAGCATCACCCGATGCGGGGCACGCTCCGGATGACCAGGCGGCTGCTGTGGAACAAGTTCGCCGTCATCTTCGCGGTTCTGGCCGCGGCCGCCCTGGCCGGCTTCATCCTCCTGGCGACCGCGGGCCACGCCCCGGGCGACGTGCTCTACCTCGGGGTCATGGACATGACCGGGTCCGCGCTCACCAGCACGGCGGACGCCGGCCCGGAGAAGGTCGCGCAGGTGCTGCTCACCGCCGACGGGATGGCGCTGCTACCCGCTGATGACCGCGCATCATCGTCGGCGCCAGGCTGACCGGACGGATCCGCGGCGAGCCACGCGCGCGCGGCGGGCACGTGATCGTGGTCGGCGGCGGCGACGTCGGCACCCGGGTGGCCGGCGGGCTGCACGACCTCGGGTTCGACGTCGTCCTCATCGACCAGAACCCCGCCGCCCGCGGCGTCGCGTTCGCCCGCAACCTCGGGCTGCCCGTGGTGCTCGGCGACGCGCCAAGCGAGCGGGTGCTGCGCCGGGCCGGCGTGGACAGCGCGATCGCGCTGATCTCGGCGACGAGCAACGACATCGTGAACCTGGAGACGGCGATGCAGGCCAGGGCGATGCGGGGCGAGGACCTGCGGATCGTGCTGCGCCTGTTCGACGACGACCTCGCCCGCCGGGTGAGCGAGACCCTCGGCAACGTGGTCTCCCGGTCGGTCTCCTACCTGGCCGCCCCCGCGTTCGCGGTGGCGATGCTCGAGCACAAGGTGCTGCGCACCATCCCCGTCGGCAGGCACGTGCTCGTCATCGCGGACGTCCGGGTGGAGCCTGGCTCGGACATCGCCGGCCGGCCGCTTGCCGACCTCGAGCGCGACCGGCTCTCCCGGGTCCTCGCCCTCGCCGAGCGCGGCACGCCGCGGTTCGACTGGTCGCCGCGGCGGGACCGCCGCCTGGTCGCGGGCGACCGGGTCATCGTGCTCGCCACCCGGGCGGGATTGTCGACGTTCCTGGCCGGGAACCGCCCGCAGGTCACCACACCGCGATTATCGGCATATTTATTTCGACAAATACCGACTAGCCGGTATGTGAGGGTTCTTAACCATTTACGGGAAATGTCTTGTGACCAGGACACAAGATCACGCCCGTCCCTTTGTGCGCTTCCACCTCAATTTTTTCGTACGCGCCACCCTATCGCGGCTGAGTTACCGCAGAGTTACGCTATGGGCGGAATGTATTCCACACCTGGCAACATCCGCCAGGGAGCTGGTCAAGCTCGGAGGCAACCATATGAGCGTCAGTGAAGACCGCGAAGATGTAGCACCCGCAGTTCACCCAGCGGCCGCGGCCGCATCACCCGTCGCCGACCCTGGCCCGCTTGGCCTGGCGGCGTTCGCAACTACCACCTTCCTGCTGTCTATCGTGAACGCGCGCTGGACAGTCGGGAACTCGGCCGGCACGGCCTTCCTCGGCTACGCCCTCGCGTACGGCGGCGTCGCCCAGCTGCTCGCCGGCATGTGGGAGTTCAGGAACAGGAACGTGTTCGGCGCGCTCGGGTTCTCCAGCTGGGGTGCCTTCTGGATCGGCCTGTTCGTCTGGATCAGGACCGCGCCGTTGGCGACCGGCCACGACCTCGGCTGGATCCTCGTCGCATGGGCTATCTTCAACTTCTACATGATGGTTTTCAGCACCCAGGTGAACCTGGCCGTCTTCGCGGTGTTCCTTACCCTGGAGCTCACCCTGATCTTCCTGGCCATCGGTAACTTCACCAGCAGCCCGGGCTGGACCCAGTTCGGCGGTTACATCGGCCTCCTCACCGCCCTCGTCGCCTGGTACACCTCGGCGGCCGGCCTGGCCAACGGGTTGAACGGGAGGCTCAGGATTCCCGTCGGCAAGCCGCTGATCTAGCTGCCCTTCAAGGAAACCCGCAGCTCTTGCCCGGGCGGGCGGGCCTGGTGAAGTCGCGTTCTGCGCGATCAGGCCCGCCCGCCCTGGCATCGGGGTTACGGAGGTCGTCCCCCCGGGAGATAACTGGGGTCACGGGGGTAGTCCCCCGGGAGAAAACCGCTGTCCGCGCAAGTCCCCCCTGTCGCGCCTGTACCGTTAGGCCAGTTAGGCGTTTGGTCCAGGTGTGACGGGAGGACTAGCTGTATGCAGGTGCACGGCGGGCCGCAAATTGACCTGTCTGCCCAGGTGGCCATGGTGAAAGCGAAGACCAGGCCGTGGAAGGCAATCATCGCGCTCGTGCTCGCGATCGCCTCCGCCGCCGCGTCCGGCTGGGCGCACAGCGGCTTCCAGCATTTCTTTCACGGCAGCGCCGTGGTCCACCAGATCGTCGCCGCGGCCACCGCCGTGGCGTTCTGCGTGTTCGCCAGCGCCGCCACCATCGGGCTGTCAGGCAAGGCGCGGTCGGTGCTCGAGCCGGTCATGGGGACGGGGCACGCCGCGGTCGTCAGGTACGCGCTCGTCCTCATCGGAGCCGTGACCACGCTGCTCGTCACGCTCGTGCTCTTCGGCGTCCCAATCGGGCAGCTGCTTCTCGGCGGGGCGCTGACCAGCGTCTTCGTCGGCATTGCGGCGCAGCAGGCGCTGTCCAATGTGTTCGCGGGCATGGTGCTGCTGCTTGCCCACCCGTTCCGGGTCGGGGACGCGATCCGGATGCGGGCCGGCGCGCTGTCCGGCGAGATCGACGGCACGGTGACCGAGATCGGCATCACGTACGTGCGGCTTTCCACCGGCAGCGGCGTGATCTCCGTCCCCAACTCGCAGGTGCTCAACGCGGTCGTCGGCCCGCTACCGGCGGGTGAGTACCCGGCTCCGCCTCCGCCCGCGGCACCCCAGGTGTGGCCCACTCCCGCGCCGGTCCCCGGCTCCGCTGCCGCCCCGAATGCCGTGGCGGGCCGCCATGCCGGAGCCGTCCCGGACGCAGGAGCCGGCCAGGGCAGCGCGGACGGCTCGTCGGCCGGCCCGGTCGGTACGGCCGACGGCTCAGGCGGCGCCCACCGCCCGGGATCCGGGGGCGAGCAGTAACGCGCCGGTCGTCTGCGGCGCCGAACTGGAACGCCACAGCGGCTAGCGAGAAACTACTGACGGCCGGCGGGTCAGCCGCCGTCGTTCTGGATCACCCTGATTTTGATCTCGACTTCTTCGCGACCCGCAGTGACAGGCCAGGGATGCGGAGGATCCTGATCGACCGTGGCGGGGCGAAGCCCGCGTCGCGCAGCCAGCCGTCAAGCTCTCCCGGCGTGTGGACGCGGGCCCCCGAGCTGAGGTAGACGAACAGCGCCAGCATGTCGGCGTGGGCGCTGGCGCGGCGGCCAGGCTCGGCGAAGACGTCGAGGACCGCCAGGGTGCCGCCAGGCACGAGCGCGTCGCCGATCCTGCGGAACAGGGCGGCGGCCTCCCGCGGCGCCAGGTGGTGGACCAGGTTGAAGCAGAGCACCGCGTCGTACCCGCTGCCGAGGTCCGCCGTGGTCGCGTCGCCGTCACGGAACCGCACCCGGTCCGACAGGCCCGCGCCGGCGATGACCTCCCGGCCGATCGCGGCGCTGCCCGGCAGGTCGAGGACCGTCGCGCTCAGCGTCGGGTAGCGCTCGACTAGGCGCGCGGAGTACGAGCCGTGGCCCCCGCCGATGTCGAGGAGCGCCCGCGGGCTAGCCGGCAGCGGCAGCCTGCGGGCAATCTCGGCCGCCGACAGGCGGGCGAGCTCCATTTGGCCGGTCATGTAGCGCCGCCAGTACGCGTCGTCAGAGGCCGCATCGTGCGAGCCGCTCGACGTGCCGGTGCGGACAGTCTCGTCAAGGCCAGCCCACCAGGGCCAGTAGTCGGCGGTGCCGGCGACGTAGCCGGCGACGGACAGCGGGGAGGCCGGGTCGAGCCAGCGGCGGGCGCTCCTGGACAGCCGGTACCTGCCCGCCCGCTCGGTGACGTGCCCCGCCGAGCGCAGGCAGTCCAGCAGCAGGCGCGTGGGCAGCGGGTCGAGTCCGAGGTCGGCGGCCACCTTGGCGGCGCTCGCATGACCCTGGGCAAGCCGGGCAGTGATCCCGGTGCGAACGGCCGCGACCAGCACGCCCGAGGTGGCCATGCCGCCCCAGGCCTCCGCGGCCGCGGTCGGGACGAGCCCGGTCCGCAGCGCCAGCCACTCGGCGGGGTTGGCACCTTTAAGCCCAAGCCTCACACTTAAAGATAATTGATCCACATCGGACGGGGGGCCTATGGTCCGCATGCGCGCATTGGTTATCGCCAGTCACCCAGGCCCCAGCCTCGCCATCACTGCCATGGCGACGGTGCTGGCGGCGGAAGCGGCGCCAACCGGATTTGGCCCGGTTCTGGTCGCGCCTGCGATGCTCGCCGGGCAGCTCTCGGTCGGCTGGTCCAATGACGCCTGCGACGCGGCACGGGACGTGGCCGCGGGGCGGACCGACAAGCCGGTCGCGCGCGGCGAGATCTCCGTGCGCTCCCTCTGGGTCGCCGCCATCGTCTCCGTCGTGGCCGCGCTGGCCATGGCGGCGGCGATCAGCCTGCTCACGATGGGGATCCTCGCGCTGCTCGTCGGGGCAGGGTGGGCCTACAACCTCGGCCTGAAGTCGACACCATGGTCCGGTGTCATGTACTTGCTCGGGTTCGGCCCGCTGCCCGCTTACGCGGCCTCCACGCTGCCAGGGCAGCCGGCGCCGCGCTTCTGGGTCTGCGTCGCGGCGGGCCTGGTGGGGCTCGGCGCGCACTTCGTGAACGTGCTGCCCGACCTCGCCGCTGACCTCAGCTCCGGTGTGCGCGGCCTGCCGCAGCTTGTCGCGGCGCGCTGGGGCCCGGGCGCGGCGCGGGCCGCCGCCCTGATCCTGCTGCTTTCCGCCTCAGCGCTGCTCGTCGTCGAGGCGAGCCCCGCGCGCCGCTGGGTCGCCGTCGCCGGCCTGTGCGTCTCCTGCGTACTCGCGGTGGCAGGCGCCGTGGGAACCGGGCGGACGCCGTTTCGCGCCGCGCTCGCCATCGCCGGCGCGGACGTCGCGGTATTCGTCTTCGGCGCCGACGCGCTCACCTCCGCAGCGCACCTGTCTGGCGCGCTGCGTTGACGTCGCGGATCATGGCGGTCCGCTCGGCGTTCCCCGCTCACCGGTACGCGCAGGACGAGCTCGCCAGGGCGTACGCCGCCCTCGCCGGTGGCCTGCGGCCTTCGCAGCGGGTCCTGCTTGAGCGGCTGTACGCCAACGCGGGCGTCGCCACCAGGCACACCGTCTTGCCGGTCGAAGAGTACGCGGCGCTCGCCGCCCCTGGCGCGGCCCTCGCCAATGACCGCTACATCGAGGAGGCGACCGCGCTCGGCGAGCGGGCCCTGCGCTCCGCGCTGGCGAGCGGTGGGCTCGAACCCGCCGCGGTGGACCTGCTCATCGTCACGTCGGTGACGGGCGTGGCGGTGCCCTCGCTCGACGTGCGGCTCATCCCCCGCCTCGGGCTGCGGCCGGACATCAAGCGGCTGCCGATATTCGGGCTCGGTTGCGTGGCGGGCGCGGCGGGGCTGGCGCGGCTGCACGACTACCTGCTCGCCTGGCCGGGGCACACCGCGGCGCTGCTCGCCGTCGAGCTGTGCTCGCTGACCGTGCCGCGGACGAAGGTGACCACCGCGGACCTCGTGGCGAGCGCGCTTTTCGGCGACGGCGCGGCGGCGGTCGTGGCGGGCGGGGAGCGCGCGGGGGCGCGGCCCCGGCCAGCCCGCCGGCTCCCCCGGGTGATCGCCACCAGGAGCGAGGTCTACCCGGACAGCGCGGACGCGCTTGGGTGGCGGCTCGGCGCGGACGGGTTCCGCATCGTGCTCACCGCGGAGCTCGCCGAGGTGGTCGAGCGCAGGCTGAACGGCAGCGTCACCGCTTTCCTCGGGGAGCAAGGCCTGACCATCGACGACATCGGGAGCTGGATCTGCCACCCAGGCGGCCCGAAGGTGCTCGACGCCGCGCAGCGCGCGCTTAAGCTGCCAGACAGTGCCCTCGCGGCCAGCCGCAGGTCCCTTTCCGATGCCGGTAACATGTCATCGGTCTCCGTGCTGCACATCCTTGAGCTGACGGCTGGCCAGGACGAGCCCGCACCCGGGTCGTTCGGGCTGATGATCGGACTCGGGCCCGGCGTGAGCGCCGAGCTCCTGCTGTTGCGGTGGTGACGACTTGACCGTCTTCTGGACGCTGCTTTCCTTGATCGCCTGCGAGCGGGTCGCCGAGCTCGTGGTGTCGGCGCGGCACGCGAACGCGCTGCTGCGCCGCGGCGGCGTCGAGTACGGCCTGCGCCACTTCCCCGTGATGATCGCGCTGCACGTCGCGCTGCTCGCCGGCTGCGTGCTCGAGCCCCTGCTCGGGCACCGAACGTTCATCCCTGCGCTCGGCTTTCCCATGCTCGCCGTGACGGTGCTGGCGAACGGATTGCGCTGGTGGTGCATCGCCACCCTCGGCGAGCGCTGGACGGCGCGCGTGATCGTGCTGCCTGGTGCGCCGCTGGTGCGGTCAGGACCATACCGGTGGTTCGCGCACCCGAACTACGTCGCGGTCATCGTCGAGGGCGCCGCGCTGCCGCTGACCGGGTCGGCGTGGATCACGGCGTGCGCGTTCACGGTGCTCAACGCCGCGCTGCTGACCGTGCGCATC
>CAVXAB010000036.1:0-29085 GCA_963759545.1 uncultured Actinomycetota bacterium | reverse complement strand
TCAACACGACCGACCGGCTCGCCGACGCCTTCGGCTTTGAGGTGCTCAGCCCTGAGGCCTTTGCGGCAGGAGCCAAGTACCTGCTTCAAGCGCGGTTACCGATAGCGCGTGCAGCGAAGTGTGGCCACCCTAATGTGGACAAAGGTACCCATACCCGCATGAATCACTCCGAGGAGATCACGCCGGAGTATGCGGAGCGCCTAGTCGCGGTGCTAGGCATGATGGGTGATCTCGGTCGCGACAGCCTGGCCTTCCTGGTCGGTCACATGGCCTCGAAGAACATCGACCTCGCGATCGAGGCGTTTGGCGCGCTCATGGGTACGGAACTGGCGCCTGAAGACGGTTAGCGGATCGCCATGGTTTTTTTTTTTTTTTTTTTTTTTTTTTTTTTTTTTTTTTTTTTTTTTTTTTTTTTTTTTTTTTTTTTTTTTTTTTTTTTTTTTTTTTTTTTTTTTTTTTTTTTTTTTTTTTTTTTTTTTTTTTTTTTTTTTTTTTTTTTTTTTTTTTTTTTTTTTTTTTTTTTTTTTTTTTTTTTTTTTTTTTTTTTTTTTTTTTTTTTTTTTTTTTTTTAAAAAAAAAAAGCGTCGTGCGTTTTTTTTTGGTGACCCAGTGGTGACCGTGGTGACCGTGGGGGCCGTGCGCGGGCTGGCACGCGGCGCCCACGCGCAGGGCGCGGCGTGATCGCTCAGGGATTTTGCTTTTCCAGTGGAAATAAAGCAGCAAATAAGCTGCGGAATTACCATGATCATGGGCCGGACCACGATGGCGCCGGGACAATCCGGACGAAACGGGTGCACCCCAGGGCCCGACGCGATGACGGGAAGCGGTCTAAGTTAACGACATTGACATACACCAAAAAAAAAAAAAAAAAAAAAAAAAAAAAAAAAAAAAAAAAAAAAAAAAAAAAAAAAAAAAAAAAAAAAAAAAAAAAAAAAAAAAAAAAAAAAAAAAAAAAAAAAAAAAAAAAAAAAAAAAAAAAAAAAAAAAAAAAAAAAAAAAAAAAAAAACGGACCGTGATTAGAAGCCCTCGGGTAGGCTGAATCGTTGGGCAGGCCACCTTCCGAGGCCTAGCGGGCAGGCTGAACTTCCGTCCTCCCGCTCCAATGGGTCATGTTGCGCTGGGCGTGGAACCAGGCACCCGTTCGGAAGAATAGATCTCGGTTTTCCCATGTTTGGAATCTGAGATGTCGTGCTGAGTAAGGAGTGCTGCCGCCGTGTCGGTGACAGATGTTGAGAAGCGGCCCGCGAGCAACGGGGCCGTGCGGGACGAGGCGGCGCGGCGGCGGACGTTCGCCGTGATCAGCCATCCCGACGCGGGCAAGTCCACGCTGACCGAGGCGCTCGCGCTGCACGCGGCGGCGATCAACACCGCGGGCGCGGTGCACGGCAAGGCGGGGCGGCGCGGCGTTACCTCCGACTGGATGGCGATGGAGAAGGACCGCGGCATCTCGATCACGTCGGCGGTGCTGAAGTTCGACTACGACGGGCACGTGCTCAATCTGCTCGACACGCCCGGCCACGCCGACTTCTCCGAGGACACCTACCGGGTGCTTGAAGCGGTTGACTGCGCGATCATGCTGCTCGACTCGGCCAAGGGCCTTGAGCCGCAGACTCTGAAGCTGTTCGACGTGTGCCGGTCGCGGCACGTGCCCGTTGTGACGTTCGTGAACAAGTGGGACCGGCCGGGGCGGGAGCCGCTGGAACTGCTCGACGAGATCGAGCAGCGGATCGGCCTGCGGCCGACGCCGCTGAACTGGCCGGTGGGCATCGCCGGGGACTTCCGCGGGCTGATCGAGCGCTCTACCGGTGAGTACACCGCCTACACGCGGCGCCCCGGTGGCGCCGAGCGGGCGCTTGAAGAAGTTTTCAAGGACCCGGACAAAGCGCGAGAGCGTGAGGGCGCCGCCTACGACGCCGCCGAGGAGGAGCTCGAACTGCTCACCGAGATCGGCGCCGAGATCGACATGCCGTCCTTCCTCGCCGGGGAGTCGTCGCTGGTGCTGTTTGGCGCGGCGCTGCCGAACTTCGGTGTGCGGCGGCTGCTCGACGCCATGTGCGACCTGGCGCCGGCGCTCAAGCCGCGGGCGGACGTGGACGGGGACGAGCGGGCCGTGGACGCGCCGTTCTCCGGGCTGGTGTTCAAGGTGCAGGCCAACATGGACCCGGCGCACCGGGACCGGGTGGCGTTCGTCCGGGTGTGCTCTGGGCGGTTCGAGCGCGGCATGGTGCTGACGCACGCCGCGACGGGCGCCGTTCGCGACGAATACGCGCAGGCGATGTTCGGGCAGGAGCGGGAGACGGTGGAGACCGCGTTCCCCGGCGACGTATCGGGCTGGTGAACGCGACGGCGCTGCGGCCAGGTGACACGCTTTACGCGGATGTTCCGGTCTCTTACCCGCCGATCCCTTCGTTCGCGCCCGAGCACTTCGGTGTCGTGCGGTGCAAGGACGCCGGGAAGTACAAGCAGTTCAGGCGCGGCATCGACCAACTCGACACCGAGGGTGTGGTGCAGGTGCTCTCCTCCGACCTGCGCGGAGACCAGGCGCCGGTGCTCGCCGCCGTCGGGCCGTTGCAGTTCGACGTGGTGCTGCACCGGCTTGAGCACGAGTTCGGTGCCAAGTCGGAGCTCTCGCACCTGGACTACGAGATCGCCAGGCTTACCGACGAGGCCGGCGTAGAGGCGCTGGCCGGAGCGCGCGGGGCCGAGGTGCTGACCAGGCGGCTCGACGGGGCGTTGCTGGCCCTGTTCGCGGACAAGTGGCGGCTCAACGCCATTCAGCGGGACAACCCGTCGCTGCGGCTCGACCCGCTGCTCGCGGGCACGGCCGAGTAAAGCGGCCGAGTAACGCGACCGAGTAACCCGCCTGAGTAACGCTCAGGGCGGCCCCGGTTCCCCGGCGGGCCGCCCTGAGCGCGAAGCGGTAGTCGTTACTTCATGCGAGCGACGTCGATCTGGTCGAAGTCGCCGTGCCCGTTGGTGAAGCCGCCGCCGCCCGACCACTGCCACATCAGGGCATACTTGCTCGACGACGACTGCCCGCCGAAGAACTGGGCGGACGCCGACGAGCCGGTCAGGCACCAGCCGTTCGGCGCGGGCGACAGGTTCCTTGTCGCCGGCAGGTAGGTCCACTCGTAGGTATTCGGGATGCTGGCGTACGGCTCCCGGTACCGAAGATGGAGTTCCAGATCGGCGCGGCCGAGTAGACGCCGACCTTGTACGGGGAGTGCGAGGTGATGTACGCCGCGAACCCGTTGAACTCCGCCCGGTCGACGGCCGCGGGCACGTAAGCCTGCCTGACATTACCGCTGCATATCGACGTGTAGACGCTGTTCCAGCCGTTATCCGGCGCGGGGGCGATGCCGGGCAGCTCGATATCGGCCCAGATCACCGGGTAGGGAATGTACCTGCCCTTGATGTCGACGAGCGTCTCTGCGGCCTGGCGCGCTCCCCAGTTGTAAGCCTCGGTGGTCGTGCCGTTCCAGTGCGGGTCGACGCCCGGGCCGCCCATGTACCAGTAGACGCCGACGCCGACGCCGAGGTGGTACTTGGTGTAATTCTCGTTCGCCTGGGCGGCGTTGGTCGGCGACCAGGCCAGCATGTTGCCGGTCGACAGTTTCCCCATCGGGCCCAGTTTCCGGCCATGCCGATGTAGCCGCTGTAGCTGCCGCCGGTGACCGGCTCCTTGAACGGAGCGCTGCCCGTGCCGGAAACGGTCCAGCTGTCGGTGCCGTAGGCGAATCCGCTTCCTGGGGTGGCCGCGGTCGCGGCCGACGCGGGAAGGGTAAGCGCGCCGACGGCGGCTACCGCGGCGAGTAGCCCGACACTCAATGTCTTGGTAACCGCGCGCATCATGCCTCCTGCAACTGTCGTCATACGTGGATCCACCACGTGAATCCATCACCTAAGACGCTGCTCAAGCGACGACGGTTGGAGGATATGCCGACAAAAAGGCTAAGCGGTAGCGGGACGGTTACTCATGCGCGCCGCGCGTTTCCTGTCTGCCGGGAGAGGGCAGGTCAAGACGGCTGATCGCCTGCCCGTACGTTAGCGCGGCGAGCTTGGCGATGTTGCCGTGCGCGCCGATGGGCGCCGCGCACTGGCGCCGGCGACCGCGAGGGCGTCCATGTCGCTCCTCCTGGCCTCGGGGCCGATGAAGCACGGGGCGATGGCCAGGCGGTTGACCCCCATCTCCTTCAGCCGCATCGCGCCCTCCTGGACGGACGGCGTGCTGTCCGCGGACGCGGTGATGACGGGGAGCGCGAGTCGCGCCGCGAGCAGCACCGAGGTCACGTTGGCCGCCCCGGCCGCGTCCGGGCCGCCCACCGTCGCGATGAGCACGCCGTCGGCGGCGGTGACGATGCTGAACAGGCGGACGCGGTCGGCGCGGGCGAGGCCGGCCTCGGCCAGCCGGATGTGCAGTACCTCGGCGATCATGGCGTTGGAGTTGATGAAGCCGCTGATGATGGCGTTCGTGCCGCTCGCCGCCACGGCATCGCGCAGCCGGTGAATCACCGGCGGGTTGACCGTCGCGATCAGCGGGATGACGACGGCGCACGGTCCGCCGTCGGGCCGCCGGGCGGTCGCGTCGGCGAGGACCGCGCGCAGGTCGGACGGGTCATCCAGCCCGCCGCCGTCGATGCGTGCGGCGCGGACGTCGACCGCGGGGTTGTCCACGCGGAGCACGGCGGCCAGTTCTGCGGCCGGACCCGTGCTGAGGTCGGTGTCCTTGCCAGGGACGGCGAGCACGAGAGCCGGGGCGCTCTGCGGCAGGCTGGCCGGGACGGGGCGGCGGTGACGGCCGCCTTCGGTCCGTCGCGGCGGGCGCATGGTCGGCTGGCGCACGGGGAATGCCTCACCGCCGGGATCCATGCCGCGCGGTGGCACGTCCGCCGCGCCACGGCTTGGCGGCTCGGGCCCACGGGCCGGCGGCATATCCCGACCACGAGAAGGCAGCTCAGGTCCGCGAGCGGGCATATCCGGGCCGCGCGAAGGGATCGACGGGCCGCGCGAAGGGATCGACGGGCCACGCGAGGGGATCGACGGGCCGCGCGAAGGGATCGACGGGCCGCGCGAAGGGATCGACGGGCCGCGTGACGGGTTCGACGGACCACGGCTTGGCAGCTCAGGTCCGCGGGCGCGCGGGTCATCGCCGAAGCCGCTCGGCACGTCCGACATGGACTGTCGAGTGGGCAGCGCCCCGCCCGGCTGACGGGAAGGCATGCCGTCGCTAGGCTGCCGCATGGGGAGGCCTGCCGAGGGGTCGCGAACATCCGTCACGACTCGGAAGCCTAGCCCCAAGACGTGCTTTGACGCCTCAAAAGTGCTGAAACAGGTGTGGAACGGAAGAGTTCCGTGACCGGACACTTACACAGAGTACAGGATGCGGCCGCGTGATGATGCGGACTGTTAGCAAGCGCCGACGAGCACCGACACCAGGCACGGACACCAGGCACGGACACCAGGCACAAGCGGAATGAGATCCCGGCCCCCGCCGTTTGCTACTAGTGAGTAACATAGGCGCAGGTACCCACTCAGGCGGAGCGTTACATGAGCCACTACAAGAGCAATCTCCGGGACGTCGAGTTCAACCTGTTCGAAGTATTCGGCCGCAAGGAAGTCCTCGGGGCCGGCCCGTTTGCCGAGGTTGACGAGGAAACCGCGCGGGACATGCTGGCCGAGGTCAACAGGCTTGCCCTTGGGCCGGTCGCCGACTCGTTTGTCGACAGCGACCGCAATCCGCCGGTCTTTGACCCGGCGACGGGTGACGTGACGATGCCCGAGTCCTTCAAGAAGTCGTACCGCGCCCTGATGGACGGGGAGTGGTGGCGGCTGTCGGTGCCGCCGGAACTCGGCGGGACCGTGGTGCCGAGGTCGCTTCAGTGGGGCGTCGCCAGCTTCGTCCTCGGGGCCAACCCGGGCCTCTGGATGTACTCCAACGGGCCCACGTTCGCGACCGTCCTCTGGCACGTCGGCACGCCCGAGCAGAAGCGGTTCGCCGAGCTGGCGGTCGAGCGCGGTTGGGGCGCGACGATGGTGCTGACCGAGCCGGACGCAGGCTCGGACGTTGGCGCGGGCCGGACCAAGGCGGTCGAGCAGCCGGACGGGACCTGGCACATCGAGGGCGTGAAGCGGTTCATCACCACCGCCGAGCACGACATGGCCGAGAACATCTTCCACCTGGTACTCGCCCGCCCCGAGGGCGCGGGCCCAGGCACCAAGGGCCTGTCCATGTTCCTTGTCCCCAAGTACCACGTCAACGACGATGGCTCGCCCGGCGAGCGCAATGGGGTCAAGGTCACCAACCTCGAGCACAAGATGGGGCTGAAGGTAAGCACCACCTGCGAGCTGACCTTTGGCGGCGACCCTGACCGCCCGGCCGTCGGCACCCTCGTCGGTGGCGTGCACGACGGCATCAGGCAGATGTTCATGATCATCGAGCATGCCCGGATGATGGTCGGCACGAAGGCGATCGAGACCCTGTCCACCGGCTACCTCAACGCGCTTGACTACGCCAAGAACCGCGTGCAGGGCCCCGACCTCACCAAGCAGAACGACAAGAGCTCGCCCCGCGTGACGATCATCCATCACCCGGACGTGCGCCGGCTGCTCATGCTGCAGAAGGCGTACGCGGAGGGCATGCGGGCGCTGGTGCTTTACACGGCCACGCAGCAGGACGCCGTGCAGCTCGCCGCGCACAACGGCGAGCAGGACCAGGCCGCGGCGGCGCGCAACGACCTGCTGCTCCCCGTGGTCAAGGGCATGGGCGCCGAGCGGGCGTACGAGATGCTCGCGTTGTCGCTGCAGACGTTCGGCGGCTCGGGCTTCCTGCAGGACTACCCGATCGAGCAGTACATCAGGGACTCGAAGATCGACTCCCTGTATGAGGGCACCACCGCCATCCAGTCGCTTGACTTCTTCTTCCGCAAGATGGTCCGCGACCAGGGGGCCACGATCAAGGCGCTGCTCGCCGAGGTCGCCGCCTTCGCGGCGGCGGAAGACGACCATGACGGCCGCCTTAAGACCGAGCGGGCGGCCATCGCCGAGGGCGTCGCCCAGTTCGAGGCGATGCTGAACGCGATGACCGGTTTCCTGATCGGCTCGCTGGAGCAGCCGGAAGAGATCTACAAGATCGGCCAGCAGTCGGTGCGGCTGCTGCTCGCCTTCGGTGACCTGATCGTCGCCTGGCTGCTCGCCCGCCAGGCCGAAGTCGCCGGGCGCGCGCTCGACAACGCGGCAGGCAGCAACGCGGCAGGTACAACGCGGGCGCGCTCACCGAGTCCGACCGGGACTTCTACACCGGCAAGCTCGCCTCGGCCCGGTTCTTCGCCACGACGGTCCTGCCGCGCCTGGAAAGCGACCGCAAGATCATCGAGGAGACCAGCAACGACCTCATGGACATCCCTGAGGGTGCGTTCTAAGAGATCAATTCTCCCGAAGGGCGGCTGACTCCCCCCGCGAGCCATGACTCGCTGGGGCAGTCAGCCGCTTCCGTTCTGGATAGTTGTTTAGAGGCCCTGCTGCTTCTTGAGGTCGCGCAGCATGTCGTCGACGGACTGAGTGCCACTGCTGGCGGGACCGGAGGCCGGCTGCGGCCTCCGCGCCGGCCGGCCCGGCAGCAGCGGCCGGCGCTGCGCGGCCGGAGTGCGCAGCACCCACGCCGCCAGGATGCCGCCGACCAGCCCGCCGACGTGGCCGATCCAGCTCACCCCTGGCGTGCCGGGGATGGCGACCTGGAGGATCGTCCAGTACAGCGCGCCCGCCACGAGGCCGACGCCGATGTCGACGAGGTTGCGGTCAATGAACCCGCGCAGCAGGACGTATCCGAAATATCCGAAGATAAGTCCAGAAGCGCCCACCGTCAGCTCGTTGCTCGACTGGAACAGCCAGACGGCCATCCCGCTCGTCACCGCCACGATGAGCGTGAGGAGCAGGAACCGCGGGATCGACCGGTAGGCCGCGAGCACGCCGAGCACGAACAGCGGCACCGAGTTGCCCTCGATGTGCTGCCAGGAGAAGTGCAGGAACGGCGCGGAGAAGATCTCACCTAGCCTGCTCACGTGCTCGGGCAGGATGCCGAACTCCGAGTCGAGCCGGTACCCGTCCGCCCAGTTGACCACCTGGAGAACCCAGATCACCGCGAGGAACACGCCCATCACGATCAGCGCGTCGCGGAACTTACGCAGCGACATCTCGGACCCCTATCACGACCACGCAAGCATCCGAATCGGATCTTCAAGCATTGAGCCTACGTCCCGCAGCACCGCCGAGCCCAATTCTCCGTCCACAATTCGGTGGTCGAACGAGAGCGACAGCGTGGTGACCTTCCGCACGGCGAGTTCACCGGAAACGACCCACGGCAGGTCACGCACCTGTCCGAAGGCCAGGATCGCCGCCTCCCCTGGCATCAGGATCGGCGTCCCCGCGTCGACGCCGAACACGCCAACGTTCGTGATCGTGATCGTCCCGCCGGCCAGGTCGGCGGGTGTCGTCTTGCCCGCCCGCGCCGTCGCGGCGAGACCGTCGATCGCCCGGGCGAGCCCGGCGAACGGCAGGGCGTCGGCGCCCTTCACGTTCGGCACGAGCAGGCCGCGCTCGGCCGCGACCGCGATGCCGAGGTTCACCGGCCGCTTGACGACGATCTCCTGCGCGGCCTCGTCCCACGATGAATTGATCATGGGATGCCGCCGCACCGCCACGAGCAGCGCCTTCGCCACGAACAGCAGCGGCGACACCTTGACGTCGGCGAACTCAGCCATGTCGCGCGCCCGGCGCACGGCGGCCATGGTCTCCGTGACGTCCACCTGAAGGAACTCGGTCACATGCGGCGCGGTGAACGCGCTGGCCACCATCGCCGCGGCGGTGTGCTTGCGCACCCCGCGCACCGGGATCCGCTCCTCAGCGGATCCCACGGCCTGCCGGTGGCCGAGGTCGGCGACGGCGTGCGGCTGGTCGCCCGGTACCTGTTCTGTAGCCTCAGAACGGATTCGTGCTTCGCTCGCCGCGCGCTCGACATCCTCTCGGGTGACCGAGCCCTCAGGCCCGCTGCCCGCCAGTTCGTCCAGGTGACGCCGAGATCCCGGGCCAGCCGCCGCACGGGCGGCTTCGCCTTCACTCGTTCCCCCGGGGGGACGACCCCCCCGGTGACCCCCCCGAGCATGGGGGAGTCCCTCCCCCATTCCCCCCTCGCCGGGGCAGCGCCCGGGACGGCGCCTGCGGCGCCGAGTACGTATCCGGTGGTTGCGGTGGTTGGTCCGCTTTCGCCTCCCCTGGTGACTCCTCCGGGGGACTGGTCGGCGGGAGCGGGAATGCCGGGGGGCAGCTTGATCCCGGCGGGGAACGCCTGACTTCCCGGTCGGCCTGCCGCCCTCGGTCGGGCCGCCGGTCGGCGGCGCGGAAGGCGTGGCGGGGTAAGAGCCCGGCCGGGTCGGCGGCCGCTTCCGCGGCCGGCGGCTCGTCGATCCCGGCTTGACGCCGTAGCCGACGAGGACCGGCTGCCGCGCCTGCGGCGCCTGCTTTTCCTGCCCGGCCGGCTGCGCGGGCTCCGGACTGGCATCTCCCGCGCCCGGCACGTCGACCGCGATGATCGGGGTGCCGACGTCGACCGTCTGGCCCTCCTCGACGAGGAGAGCGGTGACGGTGCCCGCGTAGGGGCTCGGCAGCTCGACGACGGCCTTCGCCGTCTCGATGTCCACGATGATCTGGTTGATCGTCACCGTGTCACCTGGCTTGACGTGCCAGGAGACGATGTCGGCCTCGGTGAGGCCCTCCCCGACGTCGGGGAGCCTGAACTCCTTGTTCACGCTAGTCTCCCCAGGTCAGTAGGCGAACGTGCGGTCCACCGCGTCCAGGATCCGGTCCAGGTCGGGCAGGTAGTGGTCTTCCGCCCTCGCGGGCGGGTACGGGATGGCGAAGCCGCCGACCCGCAGCACGGGGGCCTCAAGGGAGTAGAAGCAGTGCTCGGTCACCCGGGCCGCGATCTCGCCGCCGAGCCCCGCGTACACGGGCGCCTCGTGGGCGACGACGCAGCGGCCGGTGCGGGCCACCGACGCCTCGATCGTCGCCATGTCGAGCGGCGAAAGCGAGCGCAGGTCGATCACCTCGATGGACCGGCCGTCCTGCTTGGCGGCGAGCGCGGCCTCCAGGCAGGTGCGGACGAGCGGCCCGTAGCTGAGCAAGGTCACGTCCTCCCCGTCATGGACGATGCGCGCCTTGTCGAGCGGAAGGGCGTCGGACAGCGGGGCCGCCGTATCGACCTCTGCCTTGTCCCAGTACCTGCGCTTGGGTTCGAAGAAGATCACCGGGTCGTCTGAGGCGATCGCGAGCTGGATCATGGCGAACGCGTCGGCGGGGTCGGCGCAGGCGACAACCCGCAGCCCCGCGGTGTGCGCGAAGAAGACCTCGGGGGACTCGCTGTGGTGCTCGACGGCGCCGATCCCCCCGCCGAAGGGAATGCGGATCACGACGGGCAGCGTGACGTTGCCACGCGACCGGTAGCGCATCTTGGCGAGCTGGCTGACGATCTGGTCCGTCGCCGGGTACACGAAGCCGTCGAACTGGATCTCGCATACCGGCCGGTAGCCGCGCAGCGCCAGGCCGATCGCGGTGCCGACGATCCCGGACTCAGCAAGCGGCGTGTCCACCACGCGGTGCTCGCCGAAGTCCTTCTGTAGTCCGTCCGTCACCCGGAAGACGCCGCCGAGCTTGCCGACGTCCTCCCCCATGATCATGACCTTGGGGTCGTTCTCAAGGGACCGGCGCAGCCCCTCGTTCAGCGCCCGGGAGAGGGTGAACTTGGTCATTGCTCCGCTCCCTCTTCCTCGAACTCCGCCAGGTACGCCGCGAACTGGGCGCGCTCGGCGTCGAGGATCGCGTTCCGGTCGGCGTACACGTGGTCGAACAGCCCGAGCGGCGGCGGGTCGGGCAGCGCCAGGCACGAAGCGCGCAGCTTGGCGGCGAGCTCGTCCGCCTCCGCCGCGACCCGCTCGAAGAACGTGCCGTCGGCCTCGCCGGTGCGGGCCAGGTACGACCGGACGCGCTCGATCGGGTCCTTCAGCCGCCAGGTCTCGAGCTCGCTCGCCAGCCGGTACCTGGTCGGGTCGTCGGTGGTGGTGTGCGCGCCCATGCGGTAGGTGAAGGCCTCGATGAGCGTGGGGCCCTGGCCTTCGCGGGCGGCACGCATCGCCTGGCGGGTCACCGCGTAGCAGGCGAGCACGTCGTTGCCGTCGACCTGGACCCCGGGGAAGCCGAAGCCGCTCGCCCGCTGGTAGATCGGGACGCGGCTCTGCCGCTCCGGCGGCGCGGAGATCGCGAACTGGTTGTTCTGGCAGAAGAACACGATCGGCGCGTTGAACACCGACGCCCACGCGAACGCCTCGCTCACGTCGCCCTGGCTGGTGGCGCCGTCACCGAAGTAGGCGATGACGGCCTCGTCATCCGAGGCGTCCCGCTGGATGCCCATCGCGTACCCGGTAGCGTGCAGCGTCTGGTCACCGATGACGATCGTGTAGAGGTGGAACTTGTGCTCCTCCGGGTCCCAGGCGCCGTTGTTGACGCCGCGGAAAATCTCGATCACCCGAAGCGGGTCGAGGCCGCGGCACCAGGCCACGCCGTGCTCCCGGTAGGAGGGGAACGCCATGTCCCTGGGGGACAGGGCGCGCGCCGACCCGATCTGTGCGGCCTCCTGGCCGAGCAGCGAGGCCCACAGGCCAAGCTCGCCCTGGCGCTGCAGCGCGATCGCCTCGGTGTCGATGCGGCGGACAAGCACCATGTCCCGGTACATGCCCTTGATGTCTACCTCGCCGAGGGGGTAATCGGGGTGATCGACCCGCTCGCCCTCGGGGGTGAGTAGCTGGATGGTCTCGGCAGTCACGTGCCACTCCTTCTTGCCGTGGCCTAGCGGTGGGATCGCCAACGCCGGGCTGACCAGGCTGGACGCCTCGTGGTTATACGCTTCATGGGCGGTTACCGCGAGGCTGCGCGCACATTAGGTTCACGCACCTGAAGATATATGCCCCAACTTGTGCCCCTGATTCAACCCGCGGGGTACGGGGGTCGTCCCCCGGGAGAGGACAGCTACGTGGCCAGAGTGATCGTCGAGGTCATGCTTAAGCCGGAGATTCATGACCCGCAAGGTGAGGCGGTGCTCAGTGCATCACATCGCCTCGGCTTCGGCAACGTGACCGGTGTGCGCCAGGGAAAGCGCTTTGAGCTTGAGATCGACGGGCCGGCCGATGGCAGCGCACTGGCGGCCGTCGAGGAGCTGGCCCGCGAGTTGCTCGCCAACCCGGTGATCGAGGAATTCTCCCTGCATACCACCGAGTGACCCGTCGGACACGAACTGATGTGTTTGGTTACGGTGGCGTGTCACGGGAAATCTCACTTCTTGTGAGAACACAGTGGTCTTCCGGGGGGGCGACCCCCGTACCCCCGGCTGTCTCGCCGGACCCGATGGCAAAGAGCGCCATCGTATCGGGTCTGCCCGCCGAGACGGGTACCTCCGGGAGTCTCCCCTCCGGAGGGGAATGACCCGGCCGAAGGTCCGATTCTGCCTCGTGTTCGAACGGGAACTGCTGAGCGTTCCCGTGATGCGTCAGGTCCTCGGTGACACGCTGCGCGGGATCGGCGTCAGCGAGGACTCCGTGGCCGACATCCTGCTCGCCGCCACCGAGGCGTGCACCAACGTCGTGCTGCACGCGGGACAGTCCGCGCCCGCCTACAGCGTCGCGGCGACCGTGGACAACGCCGCCTGCCGGGTCGAGGTCGCCGATGCCGGGCAGGGCTGCTCGAGGCGGTGGCGCGGCAGGCTGCGCAGGAGCGGTGATCTCGCCGAGTCAGGACGGGGTTTCGCGATCATGCGGGCCTGCGTTGACGGGGTAACCCTGCGCTCCTCGCCAGGCCGGGGCACCCGCGTCGTACTCGACAAGCGCATCCACTGGACGACGTGCGGTTGGTCCGAGCAGGTCAGGTAGCCTTGGGTAACGTGCGGATAGGCGTTGTCACGTTCCCTGGATCTCTGGACGACACCGACGCGGCGCGCGCCGTGCGATACGCGGGAGCGGAGCCGGTACGGCTCTGGCACGCGGACCGCGACCTGCGCGGCGTCGACGCGGTCATCCTCCCCGGCGGCTTCTCTTACGGCGACTACCTGCGCTGCGGTGCGATCGCCAGGTTCTCCCCCGTGATGGGCGAGCTGATCCCCGCGGCCCAGGCGGGGCTGCCGGTACTCGGCATATGCAACGGCTTCCAGATCCTCTGCGAGGCGCACCTGCTGCCAGGCGCGCTCACCAGGAACGCGGGCCTGCGGTTCATCCACGCGGACGTGCGGCTGACCGTGGCCAACGCGACGACACCCTGGACGGCGGGCTTCGCGGACGGGCAGCGGCTCACCGTACCGATCAAGAACGGCGAGGGCGCCTTCGTCGCCGACGAGGCCACGCTCGACGAACTTGAGCGCGCCGGCCAGGTCGTCGTCAGGTACTCCGACGGCGCGCCCAACGGGTCAAGCCGCGACATCGCGGGCATCTGCAACGAGGCAGGCAACGTCATGGGCCTGATGCCGCACCCGGAGCACGCGATCGACCCGCTGACCGGCCCATCGGCCGACGGACTCGGCTTCTTCACCTCGATCGTGGGGGCACTGACCGGAGCGGGGAGCGCAGCATGAGCGACAAGGACACCGTCGAGGTCGCGGCGCAGACTCCCGAGGTACAGCAGCCCCATAAGGAGCTCGGCCTCACCGACGACGAGTACCAGAAGATCCGGAACATCCTCGGCCGCCGTCCCACCGCCGCCGAGCTGGCGCTGTACTCGGTCATGTGGAGCGAGCACTGCTCGTACAAGTCGTCCAAGGTCCACCTGCGCAACCTCGCGCCCGACGAAGACCAGGCCAGGTACCTGCTCGCGGGCATCGGCGCGAACGCGGGCGTGATCGACATCGGGCAGGGCTACGCGGTCACCTTCAAGATCGAGAGCCATAATCACCCGTCGTTCGTCGAGCCGCACCAGGGCGCGGCCACCGGCATCGGCGGCATCGTGCGCGACATTTTGGCGATGGGCGCCAGGCCGGTCGCGGTGATGGACGCGCTCCGCTTCGGCCCGGCCGACGCGCATGACACCGCGCGCGTGCTGCCCGGTGTGGTGTCTGGCATCTCCTTCTACGGCAACTGCCTCGGCCTGCCGAACATCGGCGGCGAGCTCGCCTTCGACCCCAGCTACGTGGGGAACCCGCTCGTCAACGCGCTGTGCGTCGGGCTCATGAGGCACGACGACCTCAAGTCCGCCGTCGCGACCGGCGCGGGCAACAAGGTCGTGCTGTTCGGCTCGCGGACCGGCCCCGACGGCGTCGGCGGCGCGTCGGTGCTGGCCAGCGCCACGTTTGGTGAGGACGGCGGCAAGGCGGCTAAGCGTCCCTCGGTGCAGGTCGGCGACCCGTTCATGGAGAAGCTGCTCGTCGAGTGCTGCCTTGAGCTGTACGCGGCGGACATCATCGAGGGCATTCAGGACCTGGGCGCGGCCGGCGTCGCCTGCGCGACCACCGAGCTGTCCGCTGGCGGTGACGGCGGCATGTTCGTGGACATGGACGCCATCCCGCTGCGCGACCCGAACCTCACGCCCGCCGAGATCCTGATGAGCGAGTCGCAGGAACGCATGATGGCGGTCGTCAGGCCCGAGCGCGTCGACGCGTTCATGGCCATCTGCCGCAAGTGGGACGTCGAGGCCACGGTCATCGGCGAGGTCACCGCCGATGACACGCTCACCATGACCTGGCGCGGCGGCACGGTCGTCAAGATCCCGCCCAGAACCGCCGCCGACGGCCCGGTCTACCAGCGGCCGCTCGCCCGGCCGGAAAACCTCGACGCGCTGCGGGCGGCCGGCCCGGAGAGCCTGGCCAGGCCGGCGGACGGCCCCGGGCTGCGCGAGACGCTGCTGAAGCTGCTCGGCTCGCCTGGCCTGGCAGACAAGCGCTGGGTCACCCAGCAGTACGACAGCCTGGTGCGCGGCGACACCGTGCTCGCGATGCCGGAAGACGGCGGCCTGGTCCGCGTGAGCGAGGAGTCCGGCCTCGGCATCGCGCTCGCCACCGACGGCAACGGCAGGTACTGCACGCTCGACCCGTACCAGGGCACTCAGCTGGCGCTCGCGGAGGCCTACAGGAACGTGGCGATGACGGGTGCCGTGCCGGTCGCCGTCACCAACTGCCTCAACTTCGGCTCACCGGAGGACCCGGCCGTCATGTGGCAGCTGGCCGAGGCCATCCGCGGCCTCGCCGATGGCTGCAAGGGCCTCGGCATCCCGGTCACCGGCGGCAACGTCAGCCTCTACAACCAGACGGGCGCCACCGCGATCCACCCGACCCCGGTGATCGGCGTCCTCGGCGTCCACGACGATGTCACGAAGCGGCTCGCCGCCGGCTTCGCCGCCGACGGCGCCGAGGTGGTGCTGCTCGGCAGGACGAGCCAGGAATTCGGCGGGTCAGCGTGGGCTGAGGTCGTCCATCAGCACCTCGGTGGTCGTCCGCCCGCCGTTGACCTTGACGCCGAACGACAGCTGGCGATTCTCATCACCGCCGCCGCCTCCGCAGGCGTGCTGGCGAGCGCGCATGATCTCTCCGACGGGGGGCTGGCGATCGCCCTCGCCGAGGCCTGCCTCTACGGGGGCCGCGGCTGCGCGGTGGCGCTGCGCGGCGATTCGTTCACGGCCCTGTTCAGCGAGTCCGCCGCCCGTGCGCTCGTCTCGGTGGTGCCAGGCAGGGAGCGGGAGTTCGCGGCCCTAGCCGACGAGCACGGCGTCCCCGCCACGGTCCTTGGCGTGACCACGGGCGACAACCTGACGGTCGAGGGCGTCTTCCAGGTCCCGCTGACAGAGCTCAAGCAGGTCTGGACCGGCACCCTCCCGGCCATCTTCGGCTAGCCGCTTCTTTGCTTAGCTGGGTGGTGGAGGGTGGTTATGCCGGCGCACAAGCCTGATCCCGAGGGCGAGGCCAGCGTCTCCGTTGTTGGCGCCGCGCTTGACGCCGGGGACGAGCCGGAAAGGCGTGCCCTGCGGTCGGCCGCGCGGTTCCTGTTGCATGAGTTCGAAACAGTAAGCCCAGGTCGTTCGGTGGAGATACGAGTGGTACCAGTCGCTGCGGTGCAGGCGATCGCCGGCCCGCGCCACACGCGAGGGACTCCGCCGAATGTGGTGGAGACGGATCCTGAGACGTGGTTCAAGCTCGCCACCGGGCGGCTCGGCTGGGATGAGGCGGTGCGAACCGGGACGGTCAGGGCGAGCGGCGCGCGGTCTGATCTGTCGGCGTTTCTTCCGCTGACCTGACCAAATAGACTGGTGTTGTGGCTAAGCCAGACGGGCGCCTTACGCACGACCTCGATCCCAACGATCGCCCGCCGAGGGACGCCTGCGGCGTCTTTGGCGTCTGGTCCCCTGGAGAAGACGTCGCCAAGCTCGCCTATTTCGGGCTGCACGCGCTGCAGCATCGCGGCCAGGAGTCGGCAGGCATCGCGGTCAGCGACGGCAGGCGCATCGTCGTCCACAAGGAGATGGGGCTCGTCGCGCAGGTCTTCGACGAGCCGTCGCTCACCGCGCTGCGCGGGGACATCGCCGTCGCGCACTGCCGCTACTCGACGACCGGTGCACCCGTGTGGGCGAACGCGCAGCCGACCTTCCGGTCGACGCCGACGGTATCGATCGCGCTCGGGCACAACGGCAACCTCACCAACACCCGCGAACTCGCTGCCATGCTCCCGCAGGAGAGCGGCTTCGCCGGACTGCAGGCGACCTCGGACACCGACGTGCTGACCGAGTTGATCGCCGGCGGTGCGGGCACCGGGGCAGACGGCGGGGTCGAGGATGCCTCGGCCCGCATCCTGCCCCTGGTGCGCGGCGCCTATTCCCTCGTTTACATGGACGAGAACACGCTGTACGCGGCGCGCGACCCGCAGGGGTTCCGGCCGCTGGTGATCGGGAAGCTCGCCGGCGGCTGGGTGGTGGCGAGCGAGACCGCGGCGCTTGACATCGTCGGCGCGTCCTTCGTGCGCGAGGTCGAGCCGGGCGAGTTGATCTCCCTGGACGAGCGGGGCCTGCGGTCCAGGCGCTTCGCGCCGGCCGCGCCCAAGGTGTGCCTGTTCGAGTACGTCTACCTCGCCAGGCCGGACACCGCCATCGGGGGCAGGGGGCTGCACGCCACCCGGGTCGACATCGGGCGGCGCCTCGCGGCCGAGCACCCGGCGTCGGCGGACCTGGTCATCCCGGTGCCCGAGTCGGGAACTCCCGCCGCGATCGGCTATGCCGAGGCGAGCGGCATACCCTACGGCCAGGGCCTGGTGAAGAACTCTTACGTCGGGCGGACCTTCATCCAGCCGAGCCAGACCATCAGGCAGCTCGGCATCAGGCTGAAACTCAACCCGCTGCGCGACGTCATCGCGGGCAGGAAGATCGTGGTCGTCGACGACTCGATCGTACGAGGGAACACGCAGCAGGCGATCGTGGCGATGCTCCGCGAGGCGGGCGCGCTCGAGGTACACGTGCGCATCGCCTCGCCGCCGGTCAAGTGGCCCTGTTTCTACGGCATCGACTTCGCGACGCGGGACGAGCTGATCGCGGGCCGCTCCTCGGTCGAGGAGATCCGCGCCGCCATCGGCGCGGACTCGCTCGGTTACGTGTCACTTGACGAGCTGGTCGCGGCGACGGAACAACCCCACGACTCGGTATGCCGTGCGTGCTTCGACGGCCATTACCCGGTGCCGGTTCCGGAGAGTGAACGCGGCAAGGCCGTCTTGGAACCGGTGACGAGCTGAGGGCAGCACGGCAATGTCAGCACCGGCCGTGCGCCCGCGACTTCGTGCGGCGGACACGACGACAAGTACCACTCCCGGCTGCCCAGCGCGTCACAGTGCCCTAGCGCGAGCGCGACCAGTCGTCCTCTTCGTCGTCGTCCTCGTCACCGGCGTCGTCGTCGAGAGCGTCCTCGTCGTCGTACTCGGCATACGGGTCGTCGTGGTCGGCGCTCTGCGCTTCCGTTCCGACGCCCAGCTCCTGCCGCAGCCGGTTAAGGTCCGTGCCGCCGCCGTTGTACTTGAGCTGGCGAGCAACCTTAACCTGCTTGGCCTTAGCTCGGCCGCGCCCCATTGGCTCGACCCCCTCGAACGTCAGGAGCCATGCGGCCCCACGATGCCTCTGTCGCTGACCTAGCCTGTGGCACATCGGTGACACACACAGAACCGCCGTAGATCCCCCTCGGGGACCTCGGCGCTGGCCAGCTTCCGTACAGGTACAACCGTACCCGGTTTGCGGCCCTGATGACTACGCCGATTGGCTCTCGCTGTGTTGCTCTCGCACCGCATTGCCCGCTCGGCCGGCGGTGCAACGCTCCTGAATCGACCTTTATCGAGGCCGGATGGTCCCACCTGCGGGGTTGACGTGCGGTGCCTGTCGCACGATCGTGGTTAAGAAAGAGAAGTGTGTGGTTATATCACGATTCAGTCATGGTAGATTACAGTCAGTGTCTAGGGGGCTACAGCGGCTGAGGCAACGCGCTCCGCCTAGAGGGCGCGGCTGAGCTGCACAGAGGCAGAACGCGCGGGGCAGTTTTTCCGAATCTGGCCCGATGCGACGATAAGTATCGCTAGAATCACTGACAGTGACGCCGCCAGCGGGGCAACGGGGCGCAACATAGACAAGAACTATGCAGATAGTTGTCGACTAGTCACCGCTGGTGATGGCAAGATGGACCCTGTGGGCCATATGGGGATATCAACGACAAGCTCCCTTCAGGGCACCAAGGCCACACAACAACAACACGAGGATCGCTACACCGATCCAGGAGGAGAGGCCGCACCAATGTCCGCACGTACACCTGAGGCCGAGCCGCTACTGACCCCCGCCGAGGTCGCCACGATGTTCCGTGTCGACCCCAAGACGGTCACGCGGTGGGCGAAGGCCGGCAAGCTAACGTCGATCCGCACG
Organism: uncultured Actinomycetota bacterium; assembly: GCA_963759545.1. Classification (GTDB taxonomy): domain Bacteria; phylum Actinomycetota; class Actinomycetes; order Streptosporangiales; family Streptosporangiaceae; genus Trebonia. Next base: position 10,124 of record CAVXAB010000036.1, on the reverse strand, counting down.
CTGGGGGGGCACCGGCGCTACCGGGAGACCGAGGTCCGTGCTCTGCTCGCAGGCATTCCGCAGCAGCGTTCTGAGTAACGTCCCGCCTGGTGAGCATGGCAAGGAGGACGGCACTCGTGCCGTTGCCCATGCTCATGGCGGAGCTCGTCCGGCGGGTTGGGGGGACGGTCCCAGCGGGCGAGGGCAGTTCGCGCGAGTGGTCTTGACGGGGTGTGGTCTTGACGCTGGCGCAGCCGGCACTCGCCGCGCTGGGACCAGTCCGGAGTTAGGCCGGGCACAAAACTTTCTTAGGGGGATCGCACGATGCGTGATCCAGAGCTGGTCGCACGCGCACAACGCGCGGCAGCGCGCCTGGAATCGGCCTGGGAGCGTTGGAGAGCGCTCCAGGGCCTGGGGGAGACTCCGGCTCAGCCGGTCGTCGGATATGTGGGATACGCGCTCAAGGAACCATGGGGCCAGCCACGCGCTGTCATCGGGTTCAGTGCCGAGGAGGCGGAGCGGCTCGCTGAACTCCTTGAGCGCGGTGGTACCGACCACGGGGCCGCGGACCGGGGCCTTGAGTTCGCGCAGCGGCACGTCCCTGCTCAACCGCTCACGCAGGTCTTCTCGGTCACGCCGGCCAGCAAGTCAGACGTCCTGGCCGTTACGAGCCAGTTATCGGGTTCCCAGCTTTGCCACAGCTTCCTACCAGGAATCGGTGCCAGACTAAGAAACACAAGAGCTGGTTAACAGCCCTTGCATAGACGTCTGGGCTCGGGACGGCCAGGCCCCGGCCCGAGCCCAGACTCTTATCTCCGGGGAGTGAACCCCGGTCCCCGGGTCGGGCCTACGGGCCGTCCGTGTTCCTGAGGGTTAGCGGGGACCGGGCCGACCTGCACAGTGCAGTACATGCATCGCGTCGCCGCGATGGGGATCGTGCTGAGGCACTCCGGGCAGTCCCGCGTGGTGACTTCCGCTTGCCTCTGGAACCGGGCCGTGATCCTGGTCATCGGCGCCACGATCAGGTAGTAGACCACAGCGGCGATGATCAGGAACGAGAGCAGGGCGTTGAAGAGGGCACCGTAGTGGAACGTGCTCCTGTGCACCGTGAACGTCAGGTTGGCGAAATTCGGCTGGCCGCCAATGGCCGCGATGAGCGGCGTGATCAGGTCGGCGACGACCGCGGTGACGACGGCGGTGAACGCGGTACCGATGACCACGGCGACCGCTAGGTCGATGAGGTTGCCCCGGGAGATGAAGGTCCTGAAGCCTTTCACGTACTTGAACCCCCTGTGTGGTTGAACTGTCGGCCAGCGACCCCTGCCGATCCAGGTAGGAATGCCGAAATAACGACCCTGTTCGGACATTCCCGGCATGCGTGGTTACATGCTCGCTGATGAACATACCGACGGTAAAGCGGAAACGTGGGCATCTCACTGGGGATCGCTGCGCGTGACAGGGCCGCTCCGCTGAGCGCCCCTCAGCGACACCACCGGCCCAGGGTGAATTACCGCGGCAACTTTTGCGTCGCCTGACAGTTGGAGGCCGGCCAATCGCCCGTGGCAGAATCAGCCGGGTGCATATCGGGATGCTTGGATCATTTGAGGTTCGCACGGACGACGGCGTCCTCGCCGACGTGCCGGGCGCCCGGTTGCGCGGGCTGTTGATCGCCCTCGCGCTCGAAACCGGTCGCGCAGTCCCGAAGGCAACGCTCGTCGACTGGATTTGGGGTGAGAGCCCGCCCTCCGACGCGGCGAATGCCTTGCAACGCTTGGTCTCCCGGCTGCGGAAGGCACTGCCTGAAGGGCTGATTGAGGGGCAGGCGGACGGTTACCGGTTGACGGTGGAACCCGACGCTGTCGACGCGGTGCGGTTCGAGCGCCTCGTCGGCCAGGCCCGCAATGACGAGGATTCACGGCGGGTAACGCTGCTGCGCGATGCTCTCGGATTGTGGCGCGGTGCGGCCATGCAGGGCGTCGGCTTGCAGGAGAGTGCGGCGTTTGACGCGGCGGTCACCCGGCTCGAGGGGCTGCGCCTGACTGCCATGGAGGACTGGTTCGATGCGGAGGTCAGCCTCGGCCACGGTGCGGAGCTAGTCACCGAACTGACCGACTTGGTCGCCGCGCATCCGGTGCGAGAACGGCTTGTCGCCGCGCTGATGCGCGCCCTCGTCGTGGCCGGCCGCGACAGCGAGGCACTGCTCGTGTACCAGCGCACGAGAGAGGCCCTGGCCAGCGAGCTGGGTGTCGACCCCGCACCGGAGCTGTCCGCTTTGCACGTCGCGCTGCTGCGCGGCGAGTTGGGACGGCGGCAGGAAAACCGGAAGACCAACTTGCGCGCCGAGCTAACCAGCTTCGTCGGCAGGGACGCGGACGTCACCGCGGTCCGCGAACTCATCGCCGGACACCGGCTCACCACCCTGATCGGGCCGGGCGGCTCGGGGAAGACCAGGATGGCCACGGAAACAGCGCGCACGCTGCTCGGCGAACTTCCGGACGGGGCCTGGCTGGTGGAGCTCGCGGCCATCGGCGCGGACGGCGACGTGGCGCAGTCGGCGCTCGCCGCGCTCGGCCTCCGGGATGCCCTGCTCGGCGAGGCACCGAACGCGGAGCCTGCGGACCGGCTTATCGCCGCGATCCGCGAGCGGGATGCGCTGCTCATCCTGGACAACTGCGAGCACGTGATCGAGTCGGCGGCGGCTTTCGCCCACCGGGTGCTCGGGGAGTGCCAACGGCTGCGGATCCTGGCGACGAGCAGGGAACCACTCGGCATCACCGGTGAGGCCCTGTGGCGGGTCGTGCCGTTGGCCCTGCCCGCGGAGGACGGCGACCCCGGCGGGATCGAGTCCTCTCCGTCCGTCCGGCTGCTGCGGGACCGAGCCAGCGCGGTGCGCAAGGACCTCACGACCGATGCCCACACGTCGCGGACCATGGCGCGCGTCTCCCGGGCGCTGGACGGGATGCCGCTGGCGATCGAACTGGCCGCGGCCAGGTTGCGCACCATGTCCATCGATCAGCTCGCCAGCCGGCTCGACGACCGGTTCCGCCTGCTGACCGGCGGCAGCAGGACCGCGCTGCCGCGGCACCGGACGCTGCGCGCGGTGATCGACTGGAGCTGGGAATTGCTCAGCGACGCCGAACGGATGGTCCTGCGCAGGCTTTCCGTGTTCTCCGGTGGTGCGAGCCTGGAGGCGGCCGAGTGGATCTGCGCGGGGGACGCGCCGGAGGTGCTTGAGCTGCTGACCGCGCTGACCGAGAAATCGCTGCTGGTCACCGACGTCGGCCGGGCACCGCGCTACCGCATGCTCGGCACGATCAAGGAGTACGCGGCCCAGCGGCTCGCCGAGGCGGGGGAATCGGATCTCGCGCGGCGTGGGCATCTCGCGTATTTCACTGACCTCGTCGAGACCGCCGTGCCGCATCTTCGCCGCGCCGAGCAAGTGGAATGGCTGGCCGCGCTTGAGGCCGAGCACGACGACATCGGTTCTGCGATGCGTGGTGCGCTCGCGGCCGGTGAGGCGCACGGGGCAATGCGGCTCGCGGCGGGCGCGGGCTGGTACTGGTGGCTCGGCGGGCACAAGGCTGAGGGCAACGAGCTGCTCACCGCGGCCACCACGATTCCCGGCGAGGTCGCCGACGAGGTCGGGGCCATGGTGTACGCGTTTGTCTCGATGTTCCTCAGCTCCGGGCGGGGCGACCAGTACCAGGTGGCGGAGTGGATCCACCAGGCGCACCGGTTCACCCAGCGCAGTCCGCACCGCGACCCGGTGCTGGCGTTGGTGGCCCCGCTGGAACGCATGTTGCAGGCGCCGGACGACTTCTTGCCCGCGTGGGAAGCGGTCCTGGACAACGAGGACCCCTGGGTCCGCGCTCTCGCCCGGCTGCAGCTCGGCAAGATGCGGATCATGCTCGGCCAGGGCGGGCGGGACGCGGACGCGTACCTTGAGACGGCGCTCGCCGAGTTCCGCGCGATCGGCGAGCGGTGGGGGATTTCGTTCGCCCTGACCGAGCTGGCGGATCGAATCGCCGTGCGCGGTGAGTTCGCCGGCGCGTGCGAGCACTACGAACAGGCGATCGCGGTCGTCACCGAAATCGGCGCCATCGAGGATGCCATCCGGATGCGGTCGCGCCAGGCTCAGCTGTACTGGCTGATGGGCGATCAGGACTCCAGTGCGGCCGCCATAGGCGACGCACAACGGTACGCGGAACGGGTTACCTGGCCGGATGCGCTGGCCGAGCTGGCCCTCGCGAGAGCGGAACTCGCTCGCTGGGGCGGCAACGCCAAGGAGGCGTACCAGCAACTCGGCGTCGCGACAACCATGCTGGGCGACGAAGCGGAGCAGGCGAACATCCGCGCGGCCACACACGACCTGCTCGGCTACCTGGCCGACGACCTCGGCGAGGCCCGCGCGCACCGCACGGCCGCCTGCCAGGCGGCGACCGAGGCGGGGCACGCACCCCTGATCGCGCACGTACTCGTCGGGATCGCGGACCTGGCACTCCGCCGCGACCAGTACGAGCAGGCCGCTCGGCTGCTCGCGGCGAGCGCGGTCGTGCGCGGGCTGCCTGATCGTTCCCAACCGGACGCGACCCGGATAGAGCAAGCGGCGCGGCGTTGCCTCGGCGAAGCACGGTTCGCCGAGGCAACGCGGGAGGGGGCGCGGGCGGACTGGCGTGAGCTGGCCGAAGCTACGCTCGCTGGCTGAACGTGGCACGTGACCACAGGTACCCGACGAGGGCGATCCCGGCGCACCAGGCGAGGGCGGCGGCCGCGTAGCCGCCCGACGGGGTGCCCGCGAGCAGTCCGCGCACCGATTCGATGATCGGGGTGAAGGGCTGGTACTGCGCGAATTGCCTGAAGCCCTGCCCCATCTTCGCGGCCGGGACGATGGCGCTGCTCAGGAAGGGCAGCAGGATGAGCGGCACGGTGGCCATGCCCGCCGATTCCGGGGTTTTCGCGGCCATTCCCAGCGCGACCGTGAGCCAGGCGGCCGCGAAGGCCGTCGCCAGGATGATGCCGATCGCGGCGAGCCAGTCCAGAGGGGTCGCGGGCGACCGGAACCCCAGCGCGAAGGCCATCCCGATGATGACCGCGACGGCGATCGAGGTGCTCAGCATGGTGGCTACGACGTGACCAGTCAGGACGGCGCCGCGGGAGACGTTCATCACCTTGAACCGGTTGATGATGCCCTTGGTCATGTCGGAGTTGACCGATACCGCGGTGCCTGACAGCCCGTAGGTGATGGCCAGCAGGATCATGCCAGGCGTGGCGTACTGGATGTAGTGCTCGCCGACGTTGAACGCGCCGCCGAGCACGTACACGAACAGCAGCATGATCACGACCGGCATCAGGGCGCCGTTGAATATGGTGACCGGGTTGCGGAGGATGTGCCTGAAGTTGCGGCGCACCATGGTCCGCGAGTCGGCCAGCGGTGCTGTGGTGATGGTTCTCGGCGATGCGGTGATGGTGCTCATGATGCGATGGCCTCCGTGCTTGCGTGACCGGTCAGGGCGAGGAAGACGTCGTCGAGGTCCGGTGTGTGCACCGAGAACTCCGCAACGTCGATCGAGTACTCATCGAGCTGGCCAAGCAGGGCCCGCACCGATTTGACGCCGCCGTCGCCCGGGACCCGGAGGGTCAGCGCCGCGTCGTCGGCGGTCGAGCCGTTCAGGACTCGGGCAGCCGCGTCCAGCGCCGCAGCGTCGGCGAACCGGAGCCGGACGTGGCTGCCGGGGACCTGGCGCTTGAGTTCGTCGGGGGTGCCCTCGGCGACCAGGCGACCGTGGTCGAGGACCGCGATCCGGTCGGCGAGCTGGTCGGCTTCCTCGAGGTACTGGGTGGTGAGGAAGACGGTCACGCCGTCGGCCACCAGCTCGCGGACGATGTCCCACATGATGCGGCGGCTGCGCGGGTCAAGTCCCGTCGTCGGCTCGTCCAGGAAAATGATCTGCGGCTTGGTGACCAGCGTCATCGCCAGGTCCAGCTTGCGGCGCATGCCGCCGGAGTAGGTCGACGCCATCTTCCGCGCCGACTCGGTCAGGTCGAACCGTTCAAGCAGCGAGGCGACCACCCGCTTGGCCTCGGCGGCCCGCAGGTGGTGCAGGTCCGCCATCAGCTGCAGGTTCTCTTCGCCGGTCAGCAGGTCGTCGACCGCCGCGAACTGGCCGGTGACGCCGATTACCGCGCGCACCGACTTGGCCTGGGTCACGACGTCGTGCCCGGCGACCAGTGCCGTCCCGCCGTCGGCCTTGATCAGCGTGGTCAGCACGTTGACCGTGGTGGTCTTACCCGCCCCGTTCGGGCCGAGCAGGGCGAAGATCGACCCTTCCGCCACTTCTAGGTCGACGCCGTCGAGGACGGTCTTGTCCCCGTACGCTTTCCGCAGCCCCGAGACTGCGATTGCAGAAGTTGTCATGCAGTCATCGTCGGCACCGCCCCTGACACGACCCTGTCACGCCCCTGACACGACCACAGACACGGCGTTCTGCCTCGTTACGCCATGTCAGGCGACTGCGAAGTTAGGGTTCTGGCGCCTTGCACCGTCGGTCAGGATGCCGGAACTATTCCGGCAGACTTCCTGGATCGGCGACGGGTTGGGTTGGGAGTCTGGGGCCCGAGCGCGACGCCCTCCCTGGACGACGGTGGCCGGGACGGCGTATGCGAATTTCGGCTTCCTACACGAGGGGATCTGCGTGTTCACACGTAAACGAAGGGCTGCGCTGCTGATGGCCGGCGCGGCGCTGGCGGCGGTGGCTACCCTGACGCCATTGAGCGCCTCGGCTTCGACCGCGACCCAGACAGCGACCACGACAGCGACAGCGGCCGCCGCCTCACCGGCCACTGTCGCGGTGCGCTCGGGCTGGTTCGGCCTCCGGGCCAACATCGAAACCAATTGCCTTGACGGCAACGCTCAGGGGCAGGTGTACCTGAACCCGTGCCAGGTCCCTGGCAACAAGTACCAGGACTGGAACTGGACCGAGTGGAAGGCCTACTCGCCGTACCAGGGCTACTACTACTTCTACTCGATCCATGATCAGCAAACCGGCCGCTGCCTGGACAGCAACGCGGCAGGCGCCGTCTACACCAACCCGTGCCAGGCACCAGGGAACGCCTACCAGGACTGGTACTGGGGACCGGGGGCCACGGGCTGGCCAGGGTATGCCCAGTTCACGGATGTTGCCACCGGGCGGCCCTTGTGGGGAGCCGCCGGGTACCCGGTAGGGACATACCAGCAGGTGATTTACGACAACTGGCGGCCCATCCAGTGAGGGGCGTGAGGCGTGTTCGGGTGGTGAACTCGGGCACGTTGTCCTGATCGTCGGTGGCATGGTCCTGCGAGCCCATCCGGTTCGCAGGACCGTCGCCGCACCGGGCGGCGAGCCGCGCGAAGGCCGATGCCCACGTGCTAGAACAGTGACGCTTAGCGCTGGGCCAACGTGGCCGCGTAGCGGGTGAGAATGCGGGCGAGCACCGGGTCCGCGCCGGGCATGGGCAGGTTCAGGTCCTGAGACCTGAAGGTGAAAGTGGTGACCGGTGCGTCAAAGTCCACCCTGCTGGTGCCGAAGGTCTCGCTGAACGTCCGGTGCGAGCGCGGCGCAGGCTGCGTGAACGCGACCCGAATTGGCGCGACCGGCTGTCCTGTTCCCGCACTGGCTCTGGCGCAGAATACCGCGGCGGAAAACTGCAGCGCCAACTCGGCGCCCCGGCCGTCGGCATCGAGGTACCGGTAGGAGTAAGTGACTTCCTTGTCGGTTTCTGCTTCGACCTCGAGCCGGGCATTGGTGGTCAGCAACGGCAGGTACCGACAGCTGAGATTGAATCCGTCCCTAAGCGTGGGCGCGGTGGCGAAGAGGTAGTCGTAGAGATCCAGCTCACCTGGCTTCAAATGAGTAACCACGGTAAGCGGCAACTGCGGGTCCTCGAACGCGTGCTCGGCCACCTCCCACATGCGCATTGCGAAGTACGGTGAAACCATTGCCTCCTCTCCGCGGAGAACCCAATCCGGTATCTGGGCATCGCTGGTCAGCTGGCGAGCGTTAGCTCCGCCGGCCGCCAACGCTTGCGCGAGGAAACGAACCATCTTCGCCGATTCGCCGCGTGGCGCTACGGTCGCTCCCGGCACGCTGTCGGCCTGGCTGGCAAGACGTTCACGCAGCCCCTCATCGCCGCGCCTGGTGAAGCCGGGCAGATCCGCTGAAAGCCGCCGGGGAACCTGACCGCCTTGGGCCGGCTCATCGCGTCGCGCCGAGGTGACGGCGCTGATCAGCTCGCTGGCGGCGGTGTCGTCAAGCCCGAGTGCGGATGCGAGCAGCCGCAGGGTCCGCGGGTAAGGGCGGGTGGTCAGGCCGCGCTCCATGTTGCCGATCGCGCGGGTACTCAGTTCTGCCGCGATGGCCAGTTCCTCCTGCGATAGGCTCGCGGCCTGCCGATGGCTGCGCAGCAGGTCACCGAATCTGGCCACAAGCCCTGCCCGTCCCCGCCGAGTACGAACAACGTTTCCGAATTAGCGCCCGTCGGACGTCAAGCCCTCGAATCGAATAATCCGGTACGGCGCCGACTGCGACCGCCCCAGAGTCAGCAAGGCCAGTTCCCGTCGTCGAGCAGAAGCTATTTCCGAAATCCAGCGGCTGGCCGTGGATGTGCCTGAGATCCCGCGACTGCTTGCTTGTCACCATGCTCTCGTTTACAGCAGTGCCCCGTCCCTGCTTAGGCAGGATTCCTGGCAGCATAATGCCGATAGCGGTTCATATCAGCTTATTTGCCGTAATCGCTGCTATGCCGTATACGCACTGATAGCCAGAAATCTATATAAGTCGGACCTTCGCGCGAATCGCGAAGAGAAGCGAAGCCAACCGTAATCTCGGAGCTTCTTGATATTGAGGCATGTCGCCCACAACCAGCCGGCTTGCAGTCATACCCAGGACCCGGCCGCCAGTGCCACACTCCCGGCTGCTCGTGCTCAGGCCGATCGTCGGCGACAACGCCGATGCGGCCCTGCTAGACCAGGTCGGGCCTTGGTCAGAACGTCGCGGAAGAGCCGCTCCACGCTTGATCGAGCTGGGTGGGGCGCCAGGGGGTCGAACCCTGAACCAACGGATTAAAAGTCCGCTGCTCTGCCATTGAGCTAGCGCCCCGGGCGTCATCGCGTCGGCCAGGAAGCTCCGGGCCGTCTAGACACTCCGAACGAAGCGTACCGAAGGACGGCGGTACGCGGACATACGAGCAAGCGACTCACCGAGGCGCTCGCGGTCGTGAAGACTACCAATCAGGGTACTGGTGGGGAGAATCCTGATGACAAGGCATATCGCGTTTGGGCATCATCGTTGGTATGAGCGAGAACAACGGCAGCGGGGGCAAACGGCTGCTGCGGCTCCGGGACGGCCGGATGGCCGCCGGGGTGTGCGCCGGTCTTGCCGCGTATTTTGGGGTCGACGTCAACCTGGTCAGGCTCGGGTTCGGCGTCCTTACGGTCTTCTACGGTCTTGGCATCCTGGGCTACCTGATCGCCTGGGCGGTCCTTCCAGAAGAGGGGGCGGACCGCTCGATCCTGGAGTCCTTCGTCAACCGGCTGTAGACCCGGGGCGCACCTGGGGGCAGCGGACCAGCGGAACGCGGTATCGTCTAGGTTAGAGGCGCTGAACACGGTCACGGCCGCGCCGGGACCGTGCGATGCGTCAGAGAGCCGGAACGCTTTGCCGTGCACTCCGCCTGTACCCTATGCTGTGTCAGTCCCCGACGGCGGACTGATGTAGCTACGGCGGTACCCCGTCAAAGCCCCCATCGTCTAGTGGCCTAGGACACCGCCCTTTCAAGGCGGCGGCACGGGTTCGAATCCCGTTGGGGGCACGAGGCTCTTCCCTTCAAGAGGGCGTTCAACGGACGCGGCAACCACACCCGCGTCGGTGATATGCTCTTGCGAGCGAGGAACGAAAGCCTCGGCAAAGCAAGGTCCTGTAGAGCAGTCGGAGTGCTCGCCACCCTGTCAAGGTGGAGGTCGCGGGTTCAAATCCCGTCAGGACCGCAGCGGTTGGAGCCCACGCGCTGCATCGCGCCAAGGTCAGGTAGCTCAGTCGGTACGAGCGTCCGCCTGAAAAGCGGAAGGTCGGCGGTTCGACCCCGCCCCTGACCACAATGCCTCTGATCTG
>CAVXAB010000035.1:0-207073 GCA_963759545.1 uncultured Actinomycetota bacterium | reverse complement strand
GGCCGGGGTCGGACAGCTCCGGGTGGAGCGAAGGCAGCTCCGGGTGGAGCGAAGGCCGACCCTCATCGGGCGTATCCGTGCGGGCGTCAGGCTCCGCCGCGGGCCGCTTATGCAGGATGTCCATCAGAGGTCGCAGCTTGACCAGTTCCGCTTTGCAAGGCCGGCATGAGCGGCAGTGGGCGGCGGCCTCGGCTGGCTGAAGGTCGAGGACATTCTGCAGGCCGCCAAGCTCGCACGCGCCTGCGGGGGAACCGTCGTCGCCGGCCGTGCATGACGCGTCACCTTGCACGTCGAGACGCGCGATCAGGGAGTCGAGCGGGTCGCGTTCCTCAAGGTCACCCACCAGGAAGGCCGCCAGGTACCAGTTGGCCGCCTCCGTAACCAGGCCGCGTTCCTCGCGCAGGTCCGAACGGGCGAGGTACCTGGCGGACAGCGCATCGAGGACCGTGGCCAGCTTGAAGGAGGCATCGGCGAAGTCGTTCGCCGCCGCGACGCGGTACCAGCGGGCCGCTTCTGCCAGGTTGCCGTCCGCGTGGGCCTGGCTCGCCAGCTTGAATGCCGCCTGGTCGAGCTCGAGCGAGTCCAGTTCCGCTTGCTGGCGGAGTACCTCACGGGGCGTACGGGACGCGCGTGCCCTTCTCAGCTGGCTGAGCCTGTCCTGCAGCTCCGTTCCCGGCATCTGGCCGATGGTGCCCGCGGCAGCCCGCAGCGCCCGGTCGGCCGCGGCCGCCGCAAGATCTGTCACTACCCGCTGCTTATCGTTTTCGGAAGTCACGCCGAAATCCTCCTTGCAGCCTTCACGGTGGCGGGAATGCCCTGGCTTTGCCGCAGGCCTTCAAGCCCGCGGCTCAGGTGCTTCTTTACCGTGCCTACCTGTATGTCGAGGATCTCCGCCGTTTCTGCGAGGGTGTACCCGCCGAAATAGTGCAGGCCGATGACCTCGCACTGCCGGCTGGGCAGCGACCGCATCCCGGTGATCAGGTCCAGGTGATCCTCGATCCACATGTCGTTCGCGGCCGCGGCCTGCAGGTCACCGACGGAACTGGCGAGGTCTTCGTCGAAGCAGCAGTGGTCACGGGCCCGCGTTTCCAGCTTGCGTAGTTTCCGCGTGGCGACCTTGAACAGCCAGGAGTCGGGCCTTGGGTGGGTCAGCAGGTATTCCCACTGGTCCATGAAGGCCATCATCGCGTCGGCGGCCACGTCTTCGGCCAGGTTGGTATCGACCGCCCGGGTCTTCAGGTACCGGACCAGCCGGGGCCAGTAGTACTTGAAGAACGCCTCATCTCCCGCCGCCATGCGCATCCGGGCGTCATGCCCGCGGTCTGCGGAATCGTTGTCTTGGTCGCGAGTCACTACGCCGCCTCTCTGAGACTCTGAACTGCGGCCTGGCCAGCGGGCGCGATATGCCAATCCCGGCCGCTGGCGTCGCGGACCAGCAGACTCGACCCAGATGGCATTTGATTGAGTGCGAGCGCCAAGGTCAGGCGCCATTCATGGTTCGCGGTAGCTGTGGCAAGGCCAAGCACCGGCACATCCCGCAGGCTCGTGACGCCCGGCCGGGAAGCGTGTGCCGATGACCGTTTGACGGGAGCATAAGCGACGGGAAGATCGACTATCACGCCAACCTCCAATTCGTTGCACGGATGCATTGAAAGGGCCCGGCGAGGCTAAATGGTTGACCTCCGGCGCCGAGATTTTTACCGGTCATGTCGCCGCGGCTAGGTGGCAGCGGTAAGCGCGTTGGATACCTTCAACCCCAGACGTGAACTCCAAATGCAAGAAATAACAAACACGCCAGATCGCACCGATGCCACATTGAGATCAGAAAATAAAATCAATAACTGAAGATAGTCCGAACGAGGGCGTGACGAATGAACGCGGTCACGCCAGACGCGTACGCCCCCGAAGGAAGACGTGCTCCGCGTCCGCGCGACCGCCAGTGCGCTAACCGTGGGGAAATCCCCACCAGTAAGCCGTTGGGTGGCACCATCGATCCAGGCCGCCGCGGCTGGCACCGTGAGTGACATGACTGGTCAAGACGCTGTTACTACCATGCTGACGAAAGCCGCACCGGCGGCGGTTGCCCCCGTGGTGCTTGAGGACGTGACCAAGCGCTACGGGCGGGGCCGGGGCGCGGTCACCGCGCTAGACGGGGTGTCGATGTCGTTCCCCGCCGGCTCGTTCACCGCGGTGCTCGGTGTCTCCGGGTCCGGCAAGTCGACGCTGCTCCAGTGCGCGGCCGGGCTCGAACGGTCCTCGTCAGGCACGGTGCGGCTGTGCGGGAAGGAACTGTCACGGCTGTCCCACCGCCAGCAGGCGGTGCTGCGGCGGCAGCGTGTCGGCTTCGTGTTCCAGGAGCTGAACCTGCTGCCCGAGCTGACGGTGGCGGAGAACATCGCGCTTCCGCTCCGCCTGGACCACCGTCCCGCGCAGCGGGCGGACATCGAGCGGGCGGCCTTCCGGGTCGGCCTGTCCGTGGCGCAGCTGCGGCGGCGGCCGGCCGAGCTGTCCGGCGGCCAGCAGCAGCGCGTGGCGATCGCCCGCGCGCTGATCACCCGCCCGGATGTGATCTTCGCCGACGAGCCCACTGGGGCCCTGGATCCGCACACCGCGGCCGGGGTGCTGCGCCTGCTGCGGGAGGCCGCGGACGAGACGACCGTGGTGATCGTCACCCACGACCCCCAGGTGACGCGGTTCTGCGACCAGGCCGTGTTCCTCTACGCCGGACGGGTGGACCGGGTGCTGCCTTGCCCGGAGCCGGCCGTGGTGGCCCGGCTGGTCACGGAGCTGGGCGAGCGGGCCGACCGGGTCGAGCGGGCCGAGCGGGCCGACCAGGCCAGCCTGGCCAGCCTGGTCGGCGGCCGGTTCGATGGGATGCGTAGCTGATGCGCGGCTGGATGCTCGCCGGGATCCGGCGCGGCCCCGGCCCGCTGATCGGCACCGTGGTGGCATCGGCCGCCGCGGCCGCCCTGACGGTCGCCGCGATATCAACCGCCGCCGCGCACACCCAGGCACCCGCCGGGCGGCTGGCCAGCGCCAGCGTCGTGGTGGCGGGGTCCACGAACATCAGCGTCACGCACGGCAGCGGCCAGGACGCTGAGCAGGAGAGCCTCCCGCTGCCCGCCTACCGGGGCGTGCCCGCCTCGCTGGCCGGGCGCCTTGCCCAGGTACCTGGCGCGGCCTCCGCCGTCGGCGAATCAGGGTTCCCTAACGGCGCGGTCCGGCCCGGTGACGTCGACCTCGTGGCGGTGACGGCCAAGCCGGGCATTTCACCGGACGTCCTCGCCGGCCGGATCCGCGCGGCACTCGACGGCGGTCAGGGCTACACGATCGCGACGGGCGCCGCCAGGGGCGACGTCGCGAACCTGAGCGCCGCGGTCGAGCGGTCCAACGGCCAGGCGCTCGGCGGGGCGCTCATCGCCCCGATCGTGCTGATCTCCCTGTTCGTGCTAGCGAGCACCACCGCGCTGGCGGTGAACCTGCGCAGGCGCAGGTTCGCGCTGCTGCGCGCGGTCGGCGCCACCCGCGGCCAGGTCCGCCGGGCGATCCTCGCCGAGCTCGCCGTGTGCGGCGTGACCGGCGGGGCGCTCGGCTGGCTGCCAGGCACCGCTCTCGGCGCTCTCGGCGTGCGGGCGCTTGCCGCCCATCAGATGCTTCCCGCCGGGTCCACCGCGTGGCTGAGCCCGTGGCTGCTGGCCATCGCCTGCGGGGCGAGCGCGCTTGTCGCCTGGCTCAGCGGGCAGGTCGCCGCGCGCCGCGGCAGCCGGACGCCTCCCGCCCAGGCGCTGCGGGAGACCGCCGCGGAACGCAAGTGGCCCAACCCCGTCCGGGTCGTGCTCGGCCTCGCCGCGGCCGGCGGCGCGGGAACCCTCATGGCGTTCACGTTTGGCCAGAAGAGCTCGGCCGGGCAGCTCGCGCTCGCGTTTCCGCTGCTGCTTACCTGCATGGTGGCGGTAGCCCTGCTCGGACCGCTGCTCGTGGCGCTCGTTGCCTGGCTGGCCAGGCCGGTGGGCGCGGCAGGCGGGGCACCGGCCAGGCTCGCGCTGGCCGCGATCGCCGCACAGCCGCGCCGCGCCGCCTCGGCGGTCATCCCGGTCGCGATGGCGGTCGCCATGGTCGGCACCGTCTACTTCGCCGACACCTCCATACAGCACGCCACCGCCACCCAGGCGGCGAGCACGCTGACGGCCGACCACGTGCTGTCGGGAGCCGACCTTTCCGCGGCCACCTTGCGGCAGGTACAGGCCCTGCCAGGGGTCCGTGCCGCGGCCGGGGTGACGCCGGTCAGCGCGGGCGTCAACGACCCGGACCTGGAGCAGGCATACGGGGAGGCCGTCACGGGCGGCCCGCTCGGCCAGTTGCTGGATCTCGGTGTGACTTCCGGCAGCACGGCGGCTCCCCGTCCCGGCCAGATCGCGGTCAGCGCACTGGAGGCAGGCCAAGGTGTGCTTGGCGTCCACACTGGGTCCACGGTCACCGTGTACCTGCCAGACGGCACGCCCTACCGTGCCACGGTCAGCGCGATCTACCACCGTTCGCTGGCCTCAGGCGACCTGCTGATCCCGGCGTCCGTCGCGGCGGGCCACACGGGCTACCCGGCGCGCTACTCCCAGATCCTGGTTAGCGGCGGTACGCAAGCTGAATTGGCCCGGCTCGCCGCCGGCCACCCCGGGCTGCTCGTGACCAGCCGCGCCGCGGCCAACGCCCAGTCCGCGCAGGCCGCCGCCCAGAACTCGTTCGCCAACAACCTGATCCTCGGCATCCTTGCCGCGCTGTCCGCCGTGGCACTGGTTAACACCCTGGTGGTGACCACCGTTGAGCGGCGACGCGTGCTGCGCCTGCTCGGCCGCGTCGGCGCGACCCGCGGGCAGCTCGCCGCGATGTTCGGCTGGCACGTGGTGTTCGTCACCAGCACCGGGCTCGCGGCCGGCGCGGCCGCCGGCGCGGTCACCCTGTTCACGGTCACCAGGGCCGTCACCGGCAGCTGGACCCCGTTCATCCCGCTCGCGCCCGGCATCGGCCTCGTCGCCGTGATTGCCGCGATCACCACCGGCGCCGTCATGATCCCGTTCCGCCTGATGTCCCGCCGCGAGCCGACACTCGCCGCGGGGTGATGAGTGCCGGGCAATGTCTCCCCCGGGGGACGACCCCCGGTGACCCCCCGCACAGGGGGGCCCTCCCCCCGTACCCCCCTCACTACCGTCACGGCCGCGCTGCGGCCCTGCCACACTGGACGGGTCATCAAGTGTGGCAGGGCCGAATTACCGAACGCCCGATGGCCGACATCGGGCAGGCGCTACGGAGGATCACGGTGAGCGATGCGGAGGACTGGAAGCCGGGGCAGGACACGCAGGCGGTTGCGACGGCGCGGCAACTGGGACAGGACCCGGACAAGATCCACTGCCCTGCCTGGGGAGTCATCGGCAACCTAGGCGACAGCATCTGCTACGTCGGCGTCCCCGCGAAGGTGGAGGCGATCCAGGCTGAATTGCGCCGCCGCGTCGTCGATGCCGATCTCCCGGTGCGGGTCATCGCGCCTAACTTCGCCGGCGGGATCTCCGACGGGCAGCGTAACGGCACGCCCCAGATGCGCTACTCGCTGATCGGCAGGGAAACCACCAACGACGGCGTGTGCCTCCACCTGGAAGGAAGCGACGTGCGCGGCGTGATCGCCGTGGTCGCCTGCGACAAGCCCCCGGTGGGGACCCTCGCCGCGATCCTGGAGCGCAACGTCCCCGCGGTGATCATGTCCGACGGCTCGATCCGCCCCGGCATCGACTCCCGCACCGGTGAGCGGATCGACATCATCTCCTGCTTCCAGGCGGCGGCGGAGTCGTCGGCCGAGCGGCGGCGGTTGGCGCTTGAGGCCTCGCCTGGCCATGGCAGCTGCGGCGGCATGTTCACGTACAACACCATGCAGTCGTTCATCGCTACCTGCGGCATGGAGCCGCTGCACATGGTGGGCCCGGCATCGGAAGATCCGCGCCGCGTCGAGGAATTCCCCGCCCAGCTGCTCGACGCGCTGCAGCTGCTCGCCGAGCGCGGCATCCGGCCGCGTGACATCGTCACCCCGCCTGCGCTGCGCAACGCCACCCTGGTAGCCATCGCGATGGGCGGCTCCACGAACGTCGTGCTGCACGCGCCCGAGCTGGCCCGCGCCGCGGGCATCGACTACTGGCGCGACGTGATCACCCAGGAGGAGTTCAACCAGATGTCGCGCATGCTGCCGGTGCTGGTGAACGCGCGGCCCTTCGGGCGGTACTCGATGGTCGACATCGACGCCAAGGGCGGCCTGCCGGTGATCGTGCGCGAACTGCTCGCCGCGGGCATGCTCGACGGCACGTGCATGACCTGCACCGGCGAGACGCTGGCGGAACAGGTCGCACGCCTGCGCCCGGTCGCACCCGACGGGGACGTCATCCATCCGCTGTCGGCGCCATTCAAGCCGACGGGCGGCCTGCGGCTGCTCCGCGGCAACCTCGCCCCCGACGGCGGTGCCGTCATCAAGCTTGCCGGGGTCGAGGGCGGAATGGACAACGGCCGGTTCGTCGGCCGTGCCCGGGTGTTCGACAGCGAGCAAGCACTGATCGAGGCGCTGGCGACGACGCCGGAGGAGTTTCAGGACCGCGACATGGTGGTGATCCGCTACGAGGGACCGCGCGGCGCTCCCGGAATGCCGGAGCTGCTCGATCCCACCTCGCGGATCACGGCACTGTGCCGGCAACGCGGTATCACCATCGCGCTGATGACCGACGCCCGCTTCTCGGGCGGGTCGGTGGGGCTGGTGATAGGCCACGTCTCGCCCGAGGCGGCGCTGGGCGGGCCGATCGCCCTCATTGAGGACGGCGACGCGATCGTCGTCGATACGAACCAGGACACCCTCGACTGCGCCGAGCTCAACGACACGGCGACAGCGGCCGCGCGCCGTGCGCGGTGGCAGGCCGAGGCGGACCGCAACGGCGGGACGCACCCGCTGGTTCGGCCCGCCGATACCCGGCTGCTCCGCCGGATGCGCGCCGCTGCCCTTCCCCCGCTGCAGGGCGGCGGGCTGTCGGATGCCATGCCCGTGGAATCCAGGGACACTGTCCCTGGCTGACCGTTGCCGGCCGGTCAGCCGGCCTTGGACTGACTGATCTCCACGAGGTGCCCGTCTGGGTCCCGCAGGAAGCAGCGGACCTCGGTGCCCCAGTCATGCGGGGGAGTGAGGAACTGCGCGCCCCTGGAGCGCAGTGCCTCATAGGCCGCCTGGCAGTCAGTCACGCGCAAGGTCATCGCGTGACTGACCCGGTCGGCGTCCGCGGGTGGCTGGAAGACCACCCCGGGCTTGTCGGCGGTCGGGCCGCCCCCGGTGACCAGCAGGAGCCAGGTGCCGGAGAAGCGCAGCACCACGCTCGTCCCGCCGTACTCGCGGAACAGTTCCGCGCCAAGCACGCCGATCCAGAAATCGCGTGACCGCGCCGGATCGGTGACCACCAGGATGTGCGTGACCGCCACGTCGGTCCCGAGCGGGCCCGATGGTCGCTGCTGGTCTCCATGCTGTGCGGTCATCGTCGTTCCATACCGCCGGATGGCCAGCGTCAACCCTGGCGGGGCTCCAGCCGGTGCGGGGCCGTGACGAGCGGACGCTGGCGGGACGTCCCTTCCGGTGCGCTCTCGTCCCGCCAGGACGCGGCTTCCGGCGTGATAATGACGGCATGGATGAGGGATCGCCCGAGCCGGACATTCTTGAACAGGGGGGCGGGCCAAGGCGGCGCCGTCTGCCTTCGCCTGGCCTGGCGTCCCTCGCGCGGCGCCAGCATCGTGACGGCCCTGACTCTGGCCATTGGGCTGGCCGTCGGCTACGCGGTCGGTCACGCCCAGGGACGAGGCGCCGTCGCCGCGCCCGAGACGCCCGCCGCGCCGGCCGGCCAGGCCTCGGGCGGCGCCGCCGCGGGGACCATCGTCGCGGTGGCGCCCCCACCCTCGATCTACTTCGGCCTGGTCCTGACGGAGAATCCCGGCACCTGCTCGGTGCAGGCCGGGCGCGACCTTGAACTCGGCATCCCGGTCACGAACCTGTCAGGGGAGACGGTCCTGCTTGAGTCGGTCAAGCCGGTGCCCCTGGTGTCCGGCATGCTCAAGGTGCTGTCCTGGCGCTGGGCTCCCTGCGGCTTTGACAGTGACGGGATCGCCCCGGATACGGTCGCGCTCGGCCCTGGCGAGACCACCTGGGTCACCGCCGTCGTCAAGCCCCTGGTCGCGTGCCCGGGCCCCGCTCCCTTGCAGTTCCAGGTCACCTACTCCGTAAACCGCCAGCAGACCACGTTCAACCTGCCCGGCTTCCCCGATCTGACCGCCGTCCACTACAGCGGCTGCCCAGCCCCCGCCAACTAGCACACGCCCCAGGTTCACAAGAGCGACAAGGTTCGCATATCGCCGTTATCATGCAATCCGTGAGCGGGTCGGTGGATGTCTGCGGCAACTGCGGCGCGCCGCTTGACGTGGATGAGGATGGCGCGTGTCGCTGGTGCCGTACGAAGGTACGGGCCGGACATCCGCTGTTGCACGGCGGGGGTCGGCGCGGCATTAGCTGGAGATGGAACTGGCGC
Source organism: uncultured Actinomycetota bacterium (assembly GCA_963759545.1). Classification (GTDB taxonomy): domain Bacteria; phylum Actinomycetota; class Actinomycetes; order Streptosporangiales; family Streptosporangiaceae; genus Trebonia. The sequence goes on along the minus strand of CAVXAB010000035.1, from coordinate 198,485 downwards.
CTCGCGGCGATCGCGGCGATCGCCGTCGGCCTGGCGGCCGGGCTCGGCATCGGCATCTCCGGCTACGTCGGCTCGCATCAGTCTGGCCCGCCGAAGGCGACCGCCTCCGGCGGATCCGGAGCGGATCAGGCTGTGGCACCGGGGTCGACGGATCTGCAGGCCCTCAGGCAGGACTTCGGCCCTTGGCGCCAGCTCACCGCTGGGCCGACGGATAGCCCCGCCCTGCTCCTGCTTGAGGGCGGCGGCGCCTACGCGTCCGAGCGGTGGACGGTGCCGTCCACCGCGACGTGGTGGGCTCAGGACCTCGGCGGCAACGTCGCCTCCGTGACGGACTCTGGTGATCACGCCGCCATCAGAGATGCCGACGGCGTCGGCTACACCGTTGGCATCAATCAGGCGTTCATCATCTCCAGTAACCCCGGTACCGTGCTGCTCATAACCCCGGGCAGCGTCGTCATGTCCATGTCCCTGGCGCAGGCGACCGCCGTGCGGCAGCCCCTCGCGAGGTAATCGATGCCCCCGATAGTGCTTGGCCTTGTCTGGGCCGCCATGTTCGCCGTGCCTGTGAGCTTGCTCAGCCGGGTGCGGCTGCGGGTCAGGCCGCGCAGGGCGGCAGCATCCCGCCCCGCGCCGCGCTCGGGCGCGCATTCCGGGCACAGCCAGCCGGCGCAGCAGGGAAAGCTCGTGTCCGCGCTGCGGCGCAGGGGCACCCTCGTGCTCCTGGCGGTCAACCTGGTGCTGTTGTACGTCGTCGACGGCCTCGCCTTTTACGCGGGCCGCCCGATGATGACGTTCGGCGGCCTGGTGCCGCTGATCCTGGTGAACCTGGTCCTCATGGTGATCACCGCCGCGGTCTCCACCCGTGGACGGCTTAATGCGGGCAGCGCCGTAGCCGTGCTGGCGGCCGTGACCTTCGGTACCGTCTGGCTCGTCGGCCATAACAGCGGGCACAACGCCTACCTGGCTTCACACCTGGTCAGCGTGACGGTTGCGCCCGGCGACCAGCTGCCGGCGAGCAGCACGGACCACATGGTGATCGTCTCGCCCGACATCGCCACGACCAAGGCCTCGCAGGCGATGGCCACCGGCGTCGCGGGCCAGCGCAACTACAGCACCTACCTCCAGCTCGGCCCTGCGACACTGCAGTACGTGGACGGGCGGATGTGGTACGTGTTCCCGCTTGAGTTCGATGGCGCGGGCAACAAGGCGCGGCTGCACGCGATCGAGCCCGGCTACATCATGGTGTCCGCCGAGGACCCGAACGCCATCCCGGTCGAGCACTACGACGGCGCCTACTCCATGGTCGTCAGCCTCGGCGGCGGGCAGGGCAGCGAACCGGACCGGTGGGCCTACAGCCACGGCTACAGCGGATACCTGCTGGACGACCCCACGCTGGAGATCAACGACCAGGGCCTGCCTTATTACACGGTCACACTGCTATCGCCCCGGCTGGGCTGGACGTTCTTCGCCCCGGTGGGCGTCCTGGTGATAGACGCGCACTCCGGCCAGATCACCAGGTACGCCCTTGGCGATGTCCCGTCCTGGGTGGACCGCGTATACAGCCAGCAGATGGCGATGACGATCGCGAACTGGTACGGGGAGTACTCCCAGGCTGGCTTCCAGGGCGTCGGCAGCAGCAACGCCAACCGCTTCCGGGTGTCCGGCGCGCCGGTCATGGTCTACACCGGTGCCGGCAACCCGGTCTGGCGGATGTTGCTGACCAGCTACAACAGCGACAACTCGGTGTCCAAGATCGTGGAGATGAACGCCGCAAGCGGCGCGATGAGGATCTACACGCCGCAACGGCCGATGGGCATCGAGGGTCCGGTCACCCAGGCATTCGACAACGCCTCGGGCACCGGCGCCACCCTGGTCAAGGCCGACCACTACCAGGCCGTCGACCTGACCCTGCACGTCATCTACGGCCACCTCACCTGGATGGCCACCTACGAGCCGGAAGGCTCGAACACGAGCTTCGTCGGCATCGGCTTCGTCGACGCGTACGAGGCGACGGCGAACAATGTCGTGTACGGCGACAGCAAGTCGGCCGCGCTGCAGAGCTACCTCGCCCAGCTCGCCACCGAGGGCACCGCCAACGGGGCCGCGCCCGAGCAGGGCGGCCAGTACCAGACGATAACCGGCAAGATCGCCGCCATTGGCTGGGACATCAACGGCGGGCAGAAATACTGGTACATCAGCCTGGCCGGCCAGGCGGGACGCGTCTACGTCGGAACTGTGGCCTCTGTCGGCCCCGCCCTCGTCCTCGCCCAGCCCGGAGACCCGGTCACGATCAGCATCCTGGACGTCGGCGCCCAGGAATCAACCGAGACGATGCAGTCCTTCACCGACGCCCGCGTCCCCCTGCACGCCCCGGGTTCGTAATCGGCAGCTGTCACCCAGGAAACGGAAATCGGCAGGCAGCACGGATTGCGGCGCCCCTGGACGGCCCTCCATCCCCTCTCCGCGCCGCCTGCCGCTGTGATCGTGGGTCATCTGCGGCGATATTCGCCGTGTTTGACCCACGATCACCGCGGCGGTGCGATGAGAGGCGGGGCATAACGGGACGAAACAGGACGTTCCGCCTTCCCTGGACACCGGATCCCGCAAATGACCCACGATCAGGGCCTTCCGGACGGCCAGCGCTCGCCGCGCGCTAGCCGCCCACCCGTCAAGGACCAGGTACGGGCTTCATGTCAGCGGCCCACCAGCCCGGCTTGTCAGGCAGTGGGCGGAAAGCGGTCCGGCGGCTGGCGTGTCCGGGTGCCGGCCGGCGCGGGTCAGTGCAGGATGTCGTGCAGGGCCGCGACGAGCGCCGAAGGATCGCCGGACCGCCAGGCGATGATGCCGTCGGGACGCACAAGAGCGGCCCCGCCCGCGGGAAGCCGGTAGAGAGCCCGCGCGGCGTCGTCCAGGCGGTGAACGCTGACCTGGGGGAGTAGGCCGGCGGCCGCTTGTCTCCAGTCGCTGTCACGCCCGCCGGTGAGCAGCACGAATCCGCGCCAGAACAGGTCGCGGGTCGAGGTCCCGTCGGCCAGGACGGCGTGCGGGGCGCGGGCGCCGGGCCGGGCGGTCGGGTGCGCCGGGTCCTCGAACGGTCCGCCGTCGGCGTGCCCTGGCTCGGGCAGGAACGCGCCGGAGGGACACACGTACCCGAACAGGCCGCGTGCCGGATCGATGATCTCCGCCACGGACTCGTCGGCCAGGCTGGGATCGATGCGCTGCACGTAGTTCGCGTACTGCTGCTCGGCCAGTTCGTCGGCGTACGGTCGCCGCTCGGCGTCGTGGCTGTCGAGCAGGCGGTCCCCGGCGCGGCCAGCCAGCACGGCGGCGAGTTTCCACGCCAGGTGCCAGCCGTCGAGCACCGCCGCGTTGCCGCCCTGCCCTCCGGTGGGCGGCATCAGGTGCGCCGCGTCGCCGACGAGCAGGACCCGCCCGGCGCGGAAACTGTCGGCCACCCGGGTGATCCAGGTGTCGCTGCTGGTCCAGGCGACGTCGAGGTTGCGGACCGCGAGGTCGGGAACGCCCGCCGCGGTCCTGATGTGCTCGGCAAGCCGCCCGGGCTCGGCGTCGGCCGCGCTGAACCCGCCGCCGATCACGAAGCGGCCAGGGTCGTCGGTGGTGAACACGGTGGCGTTGCCGTGGGGGAGGGCGGCGTGCTGGATATGCCACAGCCCGACCGCGGCGCCGTCGAGAGCGGGCCGCAGGTCCGCGTCGAAGGACGCGAACATGGCCGACGCGGGAGCGCCGCGCTGCCTGCCGTGGACGCCGATTCCGGCGGCGGCGCGGATGGTGCCCTTGTGCCCGTCGGCGGCGACCAGGTACCGCGCGCTCATCGTGGCGGTCTCGCCGGCCGCGCGGTCGCGCAGCCGGACGGTGACTGAGTCGTGATTCTGCTCGAAGGACTCCAGCTCGGTGCTGAACCGGATGGTGACGCCAAGCTCGGCGGCCCGGTCGGCGAGGATGCGCTCGGCCCGCTGCTGGCTCACCAGGCCGTCGCGCTGCGGCGAGAACCGCGAGAAGTCGGGCATCGCCTCGGTGAAGCTGTGCCGGGCCTTGCCCGTCACGCTTTCCGCGATGACGATCTTCATTTCGTGGCGCCCGGGCGGGGCGGCGGCCGCGAACCGGCCGGCGAGCCCGGCGGCGGCCAGGGCTTCCATGGTCGCGGGCATCTGCCCGCGCGCCTTGGGCTGGGTGGACAGGCCCGCGTGGCGTTCCACGACGAGCGTGTCGACCCCGTGCAGTCCCAGGAACACGGCGGTGGACAGTCCGCCCAGGCCCGCTCCGGCGATCACAATCGACGGCTGTGGCATAGCGCGCCCCCTTATCGACGGCGTAGAATGTTTCGGTAGATCGAATCTTTCGATTCATCGAAATAATCTCTCCGCGGAGGGCCGGACGTCAATGGACCGCGACGAATTGCTGGCGCAGCTGGCTCAGGTCTCGCGCGAGGGCGCCAGCCGCGCCCTCATGCTGCACCAGGCTGTCGCCGACCGCTTCGGGCTCGGACCGAGCGACATCAAGTGCCTGGACCTGGCGCGCGACGAGCCAGACCTGACCGCGGGGCGGCTGGCCGAGGCGACTGGCCTGTCCGCGTCCGCGGTTACCTCCGTGCTTGACCGGCTGGAACGCGCCGGGTTCATCGAGCGCGTCCGCGGCACCGAGGACCGCCGCAAGGTGCACGTCCGTTCCACCGGGCGCCACGAGGCGGCCGTCGGCGCCGTCTTCGCCGAGGTGGCGGCCGGGTTCGAGACCACCGCCGCCCGGTACGCGGACGAGCAGTTGCAGGCCTACATCGCGATCCAGGGCGAGTTCAACCGGACCGCGCTCGACCTGACGCGCTCCATCGCCGGCCGGCGATAGGCGCTCAACCGCGCAGCCGCGCGTTGAGCCGCGCGGCCTGCCGGGTGAGGTGGTCGCGTTCGGGGAGGTTGGACGCTGACCGGGCGGCTTCGGCGTAGAGCCGTGCCGCGGTGACCTGGTCACCGTCGCGCTCGTGCAGGTAGGCGGCGACGGCGGCGTAGCGGGGCAGGGCCGGGTCGAGCCCCGCCAGGGCGGCCAGGCCGGCCCGCGGGCCGTCGGCCTCGCCGACCGCGACGGCCCGGTTGAGGCGGGCCACCGGATTGCCGGTGAGGCGCACCAGTTCGTCGTACCACTCGACGATCTGCGTCCAGTCGGTCTCCGCGGCCGTCCTGGCGTCGGCGTGGAGCGCGGCGATGGCGGCCTGGGCCTGGAACTCGCCCAGGCGGTCGCGGGTCAGGGCTGCCTGGAGCACGTCGACGCCCTCGCCGATCAGGCGGGTGTTCCACCGGCTGCGGTCCTGCTCGGCGAGGGGCACGAGCCTGCCGTCGGGGCCGGTCCGTGCCGGGCGCCGCGCGTGGTGGAGCAGCATGAGCGCGAGCAGGCCCGCGACCTCCTCATGGCTAATCTTGGCCGCCAGCTGGCGAGTGAGCCGGATCGCCTCGGCGGCGAGGTCGACGTCGCCGGAGTAGCCCTCGTTGAAGACCAGGTAGAGCACGCGCAGCACCGTGGCGACGTCACCGGGCTGGTTGAACCGGACGGCTGACACGGTCCGCTTGGCCCGGCTGATCCGCTGGGCCATGGTCGCCTCAGGCACGAGGTAGGCCTGCGCGATCTGCCGCGTGGTCAGGCCGCCGACCGCGCGCAGCGTGAGCGCGACGGCCGAGGCCGGGGCCAGGGACGGGTGCGCGCACAGGAAGTACAGCCGGAGCGTGTCGTCCATCGCCTCGCCCGGGCCGGAGACGGGCTCGCCCTCGGCGCGTACCTCGCGGTGCCGCCTGGAGGTATCGGCGCGGGCGGCGTCGAGGAACTTACGCCAGGCAACCGTGACCAGCCAGCCCTCGGGGTCCCGCGGCGGGTCGTCCGGCCACACGCGGACGGCCTCGATCAGGGCGTCCTGCACGGCATCCTCGGCCGCCGCGAAGTCGGCTCCGCGACGGACGAGGATCCCGATCACGGTGGGGGTGACGGCCCGCAGCAGGGCCTCGTCCACCGCGTGTCACTCCATGATGGTCGGGAGCACGCCCAGGGACGGGCGTATTTCGAGCCACTCGTGGATCGGCTTCCCGCCCGCGCCTGGAGCCGCGGACAGCTCGCCGGCCAGCTCGAGCGCCCGCTCGTAGGTCTCGACGTCGATCACCATCCAGCCGGCGATCAGGTCCTTGGTCTCCGCGAACGGGCCGTCGGTGACCGGTGGCCGTCCCTCGCCGTCGTAACGGACGAACGTGCCCTCCGGGGAAAGCGCCTGCTCACCGACGAATTCGCCCGTGCCCTCGAGCCGGGCGGCGAACTCCTGCATGTACCGCACGTGGGCCGAGAACTCCTCCGGCGTCCACTGGTCCATCGGCACGTTGTTGACCGAGGGCGGCGCGCCCCGGTAGTGCTTGAGTAGCAGGTACTTGGCCATCGTCTTCTCCTTGATGCGTTGGGGCCTATTGTGGCGGTGTTCACGCTGAGGCGCGAAGGGCACGCCGCCGGACCAGCTCCTCGATCGCGCTCGGCAGGGTCGTCTCGAAGTCGATCAGCTTCGCCCACGTCGGGGTCACGACGATCCGGACCATGCCGTCGTAGAGCGAGCGGACTTCGGCCTCCCACTCGACTCGTTGCTCGGGCGTCATCGTGTAGGTGCTGGTCGCCCGCAGGTACTCCTCCGGGATGCCATCGACGACGTCCAGCTCGGCCCGGCCGCGAATGAGCAAGATCTTGGGCGGGTGCACCTCGGTGTCGATCGTCAGGGCAACCGCCGGGTTCTCGCGCAGGGACGGGAGCTTCGGTGCGTTCTTCGCGGTGCACATGACGATCTCCGAGCCGTTCCAGGTGAACGCGATCGGGACGTTGCGCGGGCTGCCGTCCTTGGCGACGTAGGCCAAGCGGGCCAGGTCGCGGGCCAGCAGTTCCTGGCTGATCGGCCGGTTCAGCACCTCGGTGATCTCGTTCGGTTGCACGGTCATCCCTTCCGTTGTCGTTCTCTTGTCCTGGGACGGAGCCAGCACCGCATTCTCGACACCTGGAAGCTGATGAGTTCTGCGAGCTGCTTTTGGCCTGGGCCGGGTAGCGTTCTGACAGTGAGCTGCGGGGGTGCGTAGATGCCCGTCGACAACGACGTGTACGAGCGGCTGGGCCGGTCCTGGTGGGATGAAACGAGCCCGCTTAACCTCCTGCACGGCAGCTTCACCCCTGGCCGGCTCGCCTATTTCCGTGACGTGCTCGCCCGGCAGTTCGGTGCCGGGGCTGCCGGGCTGCGGGTGCTGGACATCGGCTGCGGCGGCGGGTTCCTGGCGGAGGAGTTCGCGGCCCTCGGCTACCGGGTAACCGGGGTCGACCCGTCGGCAGCGTCGATCGCCACGGCGCGCGCCCACGCGGCCGGACGCGGGCTGCGCATCGACTACCGCGTCGGGACCGGGGAGGAACTGCCCGTCCCGCATGCCGCCTTCGGCGTGGTCTGCTGCTGTGACGTGCTTGAGCACGTGGCCGACCCGGACCGCGTCATCAGTGAGACGGCCCGGGTGCTCGAGCCCGGCGGCCTGTACCTGTTCGACACCATCAACCGCACCCTGGCGAGCAGGCTGATCGCGATCAAGGTCATGCAGCAGTGGCGGCTGACCCGCCTTACCGACGTGGCGCTGCACGACTGGGACATGTTCATCAAGCCCGCTGAGCTGGCCGGCATCCTAGAGCGCCACGGGCTCGTCCCCGGCGAGATGACCGGCCTCGGGTCCCGCGCGAAGCCCCGCGCGACTCTGCTTGGCTTTATCAGCGCCAGGCGGGGGCGAATCACTTACGGGGAACTCAGCAGGCGACTGAACGTGGGCCAGGTAAGCAGCACGGCTGTCTCCTACATGGGGTTCGCCACCAAGTCCGGGCAGTAACGACCGCCGCGCGGTCCGCGTATTCGTGACCTTTTCCATGTTCCCTGGCAAAACGGTTGGATAGCGGCTAAACAGGTGGCAGTCTTTGTTATGCCCGCGCGTGGGGGAGCATGCGACGAGGAGAAAGTCTTGGAACGCATCATCAAGTCCCTCACACCGACGGCCCTCATCGTGGCGGGCGCCGTGGTGTTCGTGCTCGGCACCGGGTTCCTGCTTGCTTCTGACGCGACCCTGGCGTCCGCCAACTCGGGTGCGTCGGGTGACCTGGCGCAGGCCGGGCGCTGGCTGCAGTTCGTGGCCTGGGCGTGCCTGCTTGCCGCGGTGTGCTTCGCGGGCTGGGAAGCGATAGTGCGCAGCGAGTGGATAGCGGGCGCGGAGATCGCCGCCGCGGCGCTTGGCACCCTCCTGCTCATGATCGCCATGGCCGCCTTGGCCGCGTCGAACGGGTCGAGCGCCGCGGCCGCGGTGACCGGCGCGGTCGGCATCGGGGTGTGGGCGCTGCTCGTACTGAGCCGCGCGGCCCGTTTGTCCCTAACCGAGCAAGGGCCCGCACAGGCGGTGCACAGCACGGTCCAAGGTGACCGCCGGCACCAGGCGGACCTGTGGCTGGCCGCTGCCATCGGCTTGTTCGCGCTGGCCATCGGCTACGGCATTACCTCGGCCGCCAGCAGCGCGGGCGCTGGTATCGCGGCGGGCCTGCTCGAGGCGGCCGGAATAGCGGCCCTCGCCTGGGCGGTGACTGCCGCCCGGTCACGGAAGATGCTGAGCTCCCGCCCGGTTCCCCCCATCCTCGCCGGCCTGGCGCTGCTGGCGATATCGTTCCTCGCCGCCGCGATCGTGGCCGGCCTGGCCTTCGGCACGCTGACCGCGCTGGGTGTCGCCCTCACGGTCGTCACCGCGGTGGAACTGGCCGCCGTCGTGGCCCTGGGCCTGGCGGCATGGACACGGGTCAGGGAACTGGCCGTGTCCGGTATTCGGTAAATCGGCCCGGCGCGGCGGCCAGCCCGCAACGCCAGGAGGAACGGGGGCGTCATGACTGATATCCGCTACGTCATCCTGTCCGACCTGCACTTCGGCGCAGAGAACAGCGTGCTGACCGCGCTCAGCGAGCGGCCCGCGACCGCGGAAAGCACCGGATTCTCCGCCGACCCGCAGCGGCCGAGCCCGTTGCTCAGCGGCCTGATCGACGGCGTCCGCGAGCTCACCCGCGGCCAGGACAGGCCGCCGACCCTCATCCTCGCGGGAGACATCCTGGACCTGGCCTTGTCGCTCGATGAGGTGTGCGCCATGGTGTTCCGCCTCTTCGCGCACCTGGCCTTCGGCGACGGCCCGCCCGCGTTCGACCCGGTCGTCCACTACGTGCCAGGCAACCACGACCATCACGAGTGGGAGATCACGCGGGAGAACCAGTACGTGACCTACGTCTGCGGCCAGCCCGCCGACGCCGAACTGGTCGGCGCCTGGCACACCACCAAGCTGGTGCCCGCGGCGGAGCACCCCGTCGCCAGCTCCACCCTGCTGACCGGACTCGCCCGGAGCCAGGCAGGCGGCTCGGGAGTCCAGGTCGAGGTCTCCTACCCGAACCTCGCGCTGCGGACTCCCGACGGGCGGCGCTGCCTCGTCGTGAGCCACGGGCACTTCACCGAGTCCATCTACACGCTGATGTCGCAGCTACGGAACATCCTCTACCCCGGTCAGCAGCTGGCGGCGTTCGAGGACATCGACCGCCTCGAGCAGGAGAACTTCGCCTGGATCGACTTCTTCTGGTCCACGCTCGGCCGCTCCGGCCAGGTGGGCACGGACATGGGCCTGATCTACGCGGACCTGACCAGCGAACAGGACATCGACATCCTCGTGTCGAACCTGGTCGCGGCGATGACGGCCAAGGCACCTGGGTGGCTGCGCAGGCCCGAGCGGTGGGCGCTGAACGCGGTGCTCCGGCGCGAGGTGCTGAAGGTGGCCACGAGCGAGCGCGGCACGCCCTCGGTGACCCTGACCGCCGCGGGCCAGACCGGGCTCAGGGATTACCTGGAGGGGCCGGTCCGCGGTCAGCTGCGGCAGCAGCTCGGGCAGGTTCCTGAGGAAGTCACGTTCGTGTACGGGCACACCCACAAGCCGTTCGTCGACCAGTGGTCCGTGCCCGGCTTCCCGTCCCCGGTTTCCATCGCCAACACCGGAGGATGGGTCGTGGACACGGCGACGCCCGCCCCCGTCCAGGCGGGCGTGGCGGTATTGGTCAACGAGGAACTGGACGCCGCCTCGCTGCAGTTCTACCGGCAAAGCCCCGGATCGGCTCCCGTCCCGGTCCAGCTCCTGCCGCCGGCCGGCGGCCAGCCATCCGCCTGGCACTCCGAACTGGCGTCGCGGATCGACCCGGCGGCGCCGCCGTGGGCGACGCTGTCGGAGTCCGCCGCCAAGCTCGTGGCCCAGCGCCACCGGCTGCAGGCCGCAACCGTCGCCCTCCGCGACGCCGCGCGGGCGCCGGGCAGCAGAAAAGCATTATCCCGAACGACTGCGTGCGCTGCGCCCACCCGCCCACCCGCTCAGGCGGCCGGTAGCTGGAAGTGCCAGATGACCAGCGAGCGGCAATCACCAGCAGCGTGCATCGCCGACGGGAGGTAGCCCATCAGCGACCACGGCCAGTACCGCCAGTCGCCGATCTCTGTCGCAGGCACGGGCAGTGATCCGCCCGTCCCGGTAGCAATCGGCTCCTCACACCGCCTCACCTGCAGCCCGAGGCTCAGCGCGGCCCGCAGGTAATCGCCGAGCCGGTGCCGGTAGGTGGGCGCGATGCACGGCTCACCCGCCGGGCCGAGCGCTTTGATCCCGGAACCGCGGGTGACAAGCTCATGATGGATGTCCGAGATGACCAGGTCCCCGCCGGGACGCAGCACGCGGGCAAACTCGGCCAGTACCGGCTCAAGGCGGGGCACGTGGACAAGAGCGAGCGAGCAGACGATGACATCCGCCGAATCATCTGGCAGCGGCAGCCGGTCCAGCTCAGCGACGTGAAACTCGCCATCGGGGACGCGCCGCCGCGCATGGGCGAGCATGTCCGGTGAACTGTCAATGCCGATCACCTGATGCCCGAGCCTGGCGAGGAACTCGGCGAAACGGCCGGTCCCGCAGGCGGCGTCCAGCGCTACGCCGGGCTCCCGGCCGCTGAGGCACTCGGCCACCACCGGCTCGTCGGCCGCGAACAGGCCGCCGCCCGCCCCCGCGTCATAGCCGACGGACTCCTGCTCGTAGGCGGTGACGGCGCTGACGCGCTCGACGAGCACCCCGCGGCCGCGCAGCTTCTCGTCATCAAGCAGCCGCCGGATCTCGGCCAGCCGAGCGTCGGTAAATGCGCGGTCGTGGTCGCCGGCCCAGGCGTCAAGCAGCGCGATGCCCTCCAGGCCGAGCAGATAGGCAAGCGGGTCCTGATAGATCACGAAAGCCGATCGTAAACGGGCGCCGGACAGGCTGGCCACCGAATTTCCAGCGACGCCACCGTCACGCAGGCGGGCGCTGAGTCTAGGCGGTGCGCTTGCGCCCCACCCCGCCGTAGCAGTTCACCTCGGCCGGGCTCGGATTCGGCGCACCCTCGTCCTCGTCCTGCCGCCACTCGGATACCAGCGTGACCCCGGGCGGCACCAGTTCAAGCCCGCCGAACGCAAGCCGCGCGAACTCACCGGAATCGCGAAGCTGCCCGGACAGCCCGGCGCCGCGGAAGGTGCTCGCCCCGGCCCCGGCCTCGCCCTGGTCATGCTCGTCGGTGAGATGCGAGGCAACCAGGTAGCTTCCCGGCGCCAGCGCCTCGAGCAGGGTGGCGACGATCTGCGCGGGCTTGTCCTCATCCGGCATCAGGTGCAAGATCCCGACCAGGATCAGCCCCACCGGCCGGCCGAAGTCAATGACGTCCCGCACATCCTGGCTGCCCAGGATGGCCTCCGGTACCCGCAGGTCCGCGTGGGCATACGCGGTCCGCCCCTCTGGTGTCGAAGTCAGCAGCGCTCGCGCGTGCGCGAGCACCAGCGGATCGTTGTCCACGTAAACGACCCGGGACGAAGGTGCGGCCTCCTGCGCGATCTCGTGCACGTTGCGCGAGGTCGGCAGCCCGGCGCCGATGTCAAGGAACTGCCGAATGCCGGCTTCCCTCGCCAGGTAGCCGACCGCCCGGCCGAGGAACTTGCGCTGCTCCCTGGCGGCGACGCGGATATGCGGCCAGACTTGCAGGACCTTGTCCGCCGTCTCCCTGTCCGCGGCGAAGTGGTTCTTCCCGCCAAGGTAGTAGTCGTAAATCCGGGCCGGATGCGGCCGCGACGTGTCCAGATCAGGCACCGCCGCACCTTCGTCTGCTTCGCGTCCCACGGGACTGTTCATCAGTGCTCCCTCGGAGAATCCGGCCCATTGTCGCACAGGTGAATCGCCCCAATTGTCCGCGCGTCAGTCCGCGCCGAACGGCCGGAGTTCCATCGCGCCGCGCTTGGCCAGCGGGTGCTTGGACGCGACCTCGATCGCCTCGTCGAGGTCCGCGCAGTCAAGCATGTCGTAGCCGACCATCAGCTCCTTGGTCTCCGCGAACGGGCCGTCGGAGATCAGCACCTCGCCGTTCCGCACGCGGACCGTGGTGGCCTCGTCCGGTGACAGCGGGCGGCCCTCCAGGCGCACTCCCCGGCCGTCCATCTCAGTGACCCAGTCGTCGGTGTCCTGCATGTTGCCGTCTTCCGGTGCCGTGATGGTGGGGTCGTAGCAGACGATCATCATGTATTTCATGGCGGAGATTCTCCTCTTCCTCGGCGGGCCGCCGTGGCCCGGCTGGCCCTGCGCATTGACGACGAACGGCCGCGGGCCGGATCGACACCCCCGGATTGTCATACGCTGGCCCGGTCAGAAGGAGGAGCCGCATGCCCGCCGACACCACCCCGGGCGTCGCCGCCGCGGTTGACGCCGCGGTCGACGCCGCGTTCCGCGAGGAGTGGGGGCGGATCGTGGCCACGCTGATCGCCGTGACCGGCGACTGGGACCTCGCCGAAGAGTGCGCGCAGGACGCGTTCACCCGGGCGCTGCAGACCTGGGCAAGGGACGGGGTGCCGACCCGGCCGGGTGCGTGGCTCACCACCACCGCCCGCAACCGCGCGGTCGACGTGCTGCGCCGCCGGGCTAACGAGTCCGCGAAGCTTGAGCAGGCGGCCCGGCTCGAGCCAGCGGACCCGGACGCCGGCATCGGCGACACTGAGGCCGACCCGAGCGGGATTCCCGACGACCGGCTGCGGCTGATCTTCACCTGCTGTCATCCCGCGCTGCCGCTCGATGCCAGGGTGGGGCTGACGCTGCGCACCCTCGCCGGGCTGACCACGGCCGAGATCGCGCGGGCGCTGCTCGTCGCCGAGCCGGCCATGGCACAGCGGCTTGTCCGCGCCAAGCGCAAGATCCGCAATGCGGCGATCCCGTACCGGGTCCCGCCCGCCGGCCTGCTGCCGGAGCGGACCGCGGGCGTCCTCGCCGTGCTGTACCTGCTGTTCAACGAGGGATACAGCGCGACCGCGGGTGCGGACATGCTGCGCGCGGACCTGTCAGCGGAAGCCATCCGGCTGGCGCGACTGGTCGCCCGGCTGATGCCCGGCGAGCCGGAGGTGCTCGGCCTCCTCGCGCTGATGCTGCTCCAGGACTCGCGCCGCGGCGCCCGGGTTGACGACGCCGGGGACCTGGTGACCCTGGAGGACCAGGACCGGACCCGGTGGGACCGCGCCTTGATCGCCGAGGGGCGCCAGGTGCTTGAAACCGCCGCCCGCGCCGGAGCCGCCGGGCCTTATTTGCTCCAGGCGGCGATCGGCGCCTGCCACGCGAGCGCCGCCAGCGCCGAAGGGACGGACTGGCCAATGATCGCCCGGCTGTACGGCCAGCTCGCCGAGCTGACACCATCCCCGGTGGTCGAACTCAACCGCGCCGTCGCGGTCGGCATGGCGGACGGCCCCGCCGCCGGGCTCGCCCTGGTCGACGCCCTCGCCGCGAGCGGTGCGCTATCCGGCTACCGCCTGCTGCCCGCCACCCGCGCCGACCTGCTGCGCCGTCTCGGCCGCAACGACGAGGCGGCGGACGCCTACCGTTCGGCCCTGGCCCTGGCCGGCACCAGCGCCGAGCAGCGCTACCTGGCCCGCCGCCTCTCCGAGGTCGCCAGGAAGTAGCAGTCGCCAGGAAGTAGTAAAGGCCCGCCGTCCGAGGAACATCCGCCTGGTTAGCGTGAGACCATCCCTCGCATGAAGGGCACTCTCACCCAAGACGGCGCAACTGCCGACGCAACCCCGGAGGGGATCAAGCAGGCAGCGGCCGGTGGCGCATTTTTCTGGCTCAACCTCGACATTCACGACCCGGGACCCGACGACGATGTCACGGGGCTGCTGGTCAATACCTTCCACTTCCACCCCGTGGCCGTAGAGGCGGTCGAGCGGTTCGGCCAGCGTGCCCGCATCGATGACTACGACGACTTCGTGCACATCATCACCTTCGGCATGGCCGCCGACGGCAAGAGCGTGGCTGAGGTGCACTGCTTCGTCACCGACAAGTTCATCATCAGCCTCCACCAGGGCGACTGCCCGGCACTTGGCACGGTGTGCGACCGCATAGCCAGCCACCACTCCTCGAAGGCGTCCGCGCCCCAGGCGGTCATCTTCTACCTGATCATGGACACCCTGATCGACTCGTTCTTCCCGGTGCTGTCCGACATCGACGACTCCATCGACAACCTCGAGAGCGCCATCCTGAAGAACCCGACCGAGGAGCAACTGGGCACGCTCTTCGACATGAAGCGGCAGATCATGACCATCCGCAAGGTCATCACCCCGCAACGCGACATGATCGCCAGCCTCAACGCCGGCATGGTAGAAATCCCTGGATTGACCGACGCGGGTTCGGCCTACTTCCGCAACCTCTACGAGCATCTCATCCGCATCAGCGACATGGTGGACGCCTACCGGGACCTGGTCGGCGGCGCCATGGACACGCACCTGTCCATGGTGTCCAACCGGCTGAACGTGATCATGAAGCAACTGGCCATGATCGCCACCATCTTCCTGCCCCTCGGCTTCCTGACCGGGTTCTTCGGGCAGAACTTCTCCTGGCCGATCACTCACCTGCAGGTCGGTTTCGGCTACTTCCTCTTCCTCGGCGTCGGCTCAGAAGTGGTCGCGATCGTGGTCCTGCTCTTCCTCTTCAAGCGGCGCGGCTGGCTCGGCAGCGGCCCCACGGCCTGATGTCCCCGCGGGTCAAAAGCGCCGTGGTCCGCGGCTAACACGGCGTGCTGTATGGCTCGGCGGCCGGTCGCGCTGCCCGCGAGGTAGCCGTAGGTGCCCTGGTCGCGAAGCTCGGTCGCCGCGTCGACCAGCGCGCCGAGCGCGGCGAACGCGAAGGCGCCGCCGACCGACACCCGGCTGACGCCGGCCTCGGCGAGCTCGCCGACGGACGGGGCGCCGGCGACGGCGAGCACGTTCACCGGGCGGTCCACCGCCGTGACCAGCTGCCTGATGTCCGCCAGGCTGGTCAGGCCGGGGGCGTACAGCACGTCGGCGCCCGCCGCCTGGTAGGCCTGCAACCGGGTGATGGTGTCCGCCAGGTCCGGCCGCCCGTGCAGGTAGTTCTCGGCCCGCGCGGTGAGCACCAGGCGCACCGGCCCGGCGTGCGCCGCCTCGGCGGCGGCCGCGACCCGCTCGGCCGCCAGCCCGATGTCATAAATGGGGCCGGACTCGCCGCCGGTGAAATCCTCCAGTGAGCAGCCCGCCAGCCCGGCTTCCACGGCCAGGGCCACGGTCCGCGCGACGCCGGCCGTCTCGTCAGCGAAGCAGTTCTCCAGGTCGGCGGAGACCGGAAGGTCGGTAGCCGCGACGACCGCGGCGGCGTGGGCCAGGGCCTCGTCGCGGCTCACCGAGCCGTCCAGGCGGCCCAGCGTCGCGGCGTACCCGGAACTCGTAGTGGCGAGCGCCTGGAAGCCAAGCGAGGCAAGCAGCCTCGCGGATCCCTGGTCCCATGGGTTCGGCAGCAGCAGCGGGCTCCCTGGGCGGTGCAGTTCGAGGAACCCCGCCGCCTTCTCGCTCTGGGTTGTCATAGCTCAGAACGTACCGTCAGCCACACCAGAACGGTCGCTCTGGGACCCCTCCCCGCGACGACATCATGCGTACGAAGCTATGCACGACACTAGATATCGGTGTCGTCCGGGTCTAGGTGATGCCGGGGACGGGGCGGCCGTTTTCTAGGTAGACGCATCGGCGGTGCCGCGTGGCGGCGCGGACGCGGCGGCGGATCGGGGGCCTGAGCAGGGCGAGCGCGCCGTCTGGCGGGACGAGCCGGTACTCGGCGACCTCCTCCGGCTGCACCGTGATCGCGGCCAGGGCCGCGTCGTCGGCGGCTCCGCAGTCGAATAGGAACCGGACGCCGCCGGGACGCCCCGGACGGGCAGGCCGGAAGTCGACGCAGGCCAGCCGCCCGCCGTGCACCTCGATACCGCACTCCTCGCGCACTTCCCGCCGGCACGCGTCCCACGGGGTCTCCCCGTCTGCCTCCATCACGCCGCCGGGAATCGTCCAGCCCGTCTTGTACGTCGGCTTGAGGATCAGCAGTCGTCCCGTCTGGTCGTAGATCAGTGCGCCGGCAGACACGGGTATCGCGGGCAACTCGTCATCGGCGACCACACTGCCGTCGTTCCCCGAAGGGCCGGGCGGCACGCATTTGCTGGCGGGCTACTGAGCCTTTTCCATCCTGGTTATGCTTCGCGGAGCTGCAGCGGGGGCCGGGGTCCTGGGTATGGCGACGCGCCCTGGCCGCCATCATGCGTCCCGGCGGTCAAGCAGCGTCCAGGCGATGGCGTACACGATGGCGACGAACAGGCACATCACGCCGAAGCCGGGCCAGGGCTGGAGGGTGTGGGCGGAGTGGTAGACGTTGGTGAGCTGGCCTCCGGCCTGGGTCGGCCAGAACTCGGTGACCGGGTTCCGCCACGAGTCCGGCAGCGCCTGGGCGATCCCGGGCAGGACGAACAGGACGGCGATCATGCAGGCGATGGCGGCTGCCGGGTGCCGGAGCAAGGTGCCCGCGGCGACGCTGAGCACCGCCAGGGCGGTCAGGACCAGCCCCGCTCCCACCACCGCCCGGGCTACCCCGGGATCGCCGAGCGCCGCGTGGGGGGCATGGCCGCTGATGAGGGCCTGGCCCACGAAGAACGCCGTGAAGCTGGTGACCTCGCCCACGACGAAGGTCACCACGGCGAAGACCAGCGACTTGGCTGCCAGTACCCGGCCTCGCTTCGGGACGGCGATCAGGCTGGTGCGGATCATCCCTGACGAGTACTCGGAGCTGATGCACAGCACCCCGAGCACGGCGATGGCCAGCGAGGCGATGGCCATCCCCGACGTGCTGACCCCGGTCGGGTCCCAGCTCAGCTTGTCGGAGACGCTCATCTTGGCGTAGCCGTGGGCGGTGGCCGCGCTGATGACGGCCCCCAGGCCGACGCCGAGCACGACGGTCACGGTCAGCGCCCAGAAAGTCGATCGGACCGAACGGAGCTTGGTCCACTCCGAGCGCAGCACGTCGGCGAAGGTGGATGGACGGAAGGCCGCCCGGTGGTCCGGGCCGGTGCGGGCGATCGTGGCGTCGGTCATCGGGGCGCCCCGGCCGCCTGGTACTCCACGCTCTCTCTGGTCAGTTCCATGAACGCCTCCTCCAGCGAGGCCCGGACGGGGATGAGCTCGGACAGGGCGATGCCGTGGGCGGCGGCCAGCCTTCCCACCTCGGCGCTGTCCATCCCGGTGATCTCGATGACGTCGGGGTCGGTCCCGGCGTCCCCGGCCACGGGTGCGGCCGCCGCCCGGGAGTTGCCCCCGTCCGGACGGTGGCGCCGGCCTCCGGCAGCGGGCGGCCAGCTCGGCCGCCTGGGGGCTGCGGACGTGCACCGACTGCTGGGAACTGGACCGCACGAACTCGTCCACGCTGGTATCGGCGATCAGCCGGCCCTTGCCGATCACCAGCAGGTGGTCGGCGGTCAGGGCCATCTCGCTCATCAGGTGGCTGGAGACCAGCACGGTGCGGCCCTCGGCGGCGAGCGCCCGCATGAGGGTCCGGACCCAGTGGATGCCGTCGGGGTCGAGGCCGTTCACCGGTTCGTCGAAGATGAGCACGGCCGGGTCCCCGAGGAGCGCCGAGGCGATGCCGAGCCGCTGGCCCATGCCCATCGAGAAGCCCTTCGCCCGGCGCCTGGCCACGCCCTCGAGACCGACGGTGCGGAGCACCTCGTCCACCCGGCCGCGGGGGATGCCGTTGCTCTGGGCCAGGCATAGCAGGTGGTCGCGGGCCCGGCGGCCGCCGTGCAGCGCCTTGGCGTCGAGGAGGGCGCCCACCTCGCGCATGGGCGCCGGCAGGTCGCGGTAGCTGCGGCCGCCGACGGTGACCGAGCCCTGCGTCGGCGCGTCGAGGCCCAGGATCATCCGCATGGTGGTGGTCTTCCCGGCGCCGTTCGGGCCGAGGAAACCGGTGACCACGCCGGGCCGGATGGAGAAAGACAGGTCGTTGACGGCCATGGTGGAGCCGTAGCGCTTGACCAGGCCGTGGGCTTCGATCATCGCTCTACGGCGAACGGGACGGCGACGTCGCAGTCGGGGCGCGGTGACGGGTCCGGTCGCGAGATAGGTAATGCGCAGGCCGAGGTCTTCGGGCGTGAGGGCAAGACGCTCATCCTCGTGCTCCTGCTCCTGCTCTTGCACCCAGGCCTGCAGTGACTCCATAGCGAGCTGCCAGTGCACCGCTGAATCCGGCCCGGACCAGTCTGGCAGCGCGACGAACGCCTCCCGGTGCGCCGGCTCGGTTCGCAACGTCAGCTCGGGATAGTGCTCGGCGAGGGCATGCGCCTCCGCTTGCGGAACCGGCTTGCACCATTCGACCGGGCCGTCGCTGTCAGCGCTCACCCAGCCCCACTGGATGGAGAAGGCCGCGCCTTCTCGTCCTTCGATCTTCGGGAGCGGGCGCTCGCGCAAGATCGCGATGAACTCCTTGCCGAACGCCCATTGCCCCTGATCGTCGACGTTGCGCTTCAGGCAGAGCAGGCTCCGCTCGGGCATCTCCCGCGTGGCGACTTCGTACATGACAGGCCTCTTTCCGCTCAACCGGCTGACGAGGTAGTCGGCTAGTTCGCGCCGCGCGTCGTGTGCCGCTTCGGCGTCGCGCCAGTGCTCAGCGATGCGCTTCGCCGCATCGGCCGGATCGCACGCGAGCAGTTCCTTGACCGCCTTGAGCGGCAACTGCAACTGGCGCAGCATCACGACAAGGCGTGCCTGGTCGAGCTGGGCCGTGTCGTAGTAGCGATAACCGCTTGCCTGGTCGACGCGCGAAGGCACCAGCACCCCGCGCTCGTCGTAGAGGCGCAGTGCCTTCAGCGAAAGGCGCGACCGTCGTGCGAACTCCCCGATGCTGATCTCTTTCACGCTGACTCCCTCGTCGCCGGGCCGATCCGGCCCGGCAAGATGAGTGTGCGGGCTCCCCCAAGGTGAGAGTCAAGGCTGCCGGCCGCCAGCCATCTCATGGAAAGGGCTCACTACCGCCAACCAGCCAGCAAGAGATGGCGGGACGGCGGGGGAGTAGCACGCACTCGTTCTGGATATCGCGGTAGTGCAACCATCGGCGCGGTGGCAGGACCGCGGAACCCGCAAGGCTACGAGGTGCCCGCGACCTCGTAATGGCGCACGGTGAGGTCCCGCTCTATGAGGTACTGGTCGTCTTCTGGATAGAAGACCGCCTTATCGATGTCCTGCCCGGCGAAGCCCTCAATCGCGGCCAGGGATTCCCACAGGCTCATCGTGATGAACTCGGCCCGGCTGCCATCGGCTCGCCACATTAGCCAGGCCCCGCGGTTACCGGGCGTGCGCCGGTATCCCTCGATCCCGGTCCGCTCAACGTACGCCGCGTACGCGGGCGCGTCCTCGACCCGGACCGCTCCGCGCCAGATCCTCGCGATCATCGTCGATCCTCCACAGTTGAAGCGCCTACCCGGCCGCAAGCCGTCAAACCGCCCTCGACAAACCGCCCTCAACCGTTGCGAGCAGCGCGCCGATCCGGCGCGGACCGGCTTCGACCTGCGACGACAATCTGGCGGGCCGTGCTGTGTATTTTTGTTAACAGTTTTTTAACGGTGACATTAACCGGATTTAAGGCTGTTGGCTATTGTCGCGTTCCCCGTGCGGAGTTATGACTACTGACGATGTCATGAGACTGCTGAGCAGTAATGGGAGGCGTCGTGAAGTCGTTCCCCGGCGTGAGAAATCGTCGTTGGTTGTTCAGGGTAGTAGCGACGGCCGCGGCGGCGCTGGCACTGCCGCTGGCGGCGCTCGTGGCCCCCGCCTCGGGCGCCGCGGCCCAGGCCGGGGGAACCGCCAGGACGGCCGCGGACACGACCTCCTGCCCGTGGCTCAACCAGTCGCTGCCGGTGGCGCAGCGGGTGTCGATGCTCATGGCGCAGATGACCCTGGCCAACAAGATCAACATGGTGACCGGCGCCGGGACCAGCGAGCCGTACGTCTTCTACATCGCCCCGATCCCGAGCCTGTGCATCCCGGCCATCGGCGAGGAGGACGGCCCGCTCGGCGTGGGTGACGGCCTGACCGGCGTGACGCAGATGCCCTCCGCCGCTTCCCTGGCGGCCACCTTCGACACCTCCCTGGCTACCCAGTACGGGCAGGTCGTCGGCTCGGAAGAGCATGCCAAGGGCGCCATGGTGGACCTGGGGCCGACGGTCAACATCGACCGTGACCCGCGCTGGGGACGGTCGTTCGAGGCCTACACCGAGGACCCGTACCTGAACTCCGCGCTGGCGGTCGCCGACGTCAACGGCGTGCAGAGCCAGGATGAGATGGCGCAGATCAAGCACCTCGCCGTCTATAACCAGGAGACCAACCGCAACGCCCCGGCCGACAACGCGATCGTGAGCACCCGGGCGGAGCAAGAGATCTACCTTCCCGCGTTCTACGCCGGGACGACGGAGGCCCACGCGTCGTCGGTGATGTGCGCCTACAGCTACATCAACGGCCAGGCCGCCTGCCAGAACCAGTACCTGCTGCAGACCACCCTGGACCAGAACTGGGGCTACCCCGGCTTCGTCACGTCGGACTACGGCGCCACCCACTCCACGGTGCAGTCCGCCGACGCCGGCAATGACCAGGAGATGCCCTCGGCGGTGTTCTACGGCCCGGCGCTGCAGGCGGCGGTGCAGTCCGGCCAGGTCTCCATGGCCACGCTCAACGGCATGGTCAGCCGCATCCTGACCGAGATGTTCAAGTTCAACGAGTTCAACAACCCGCCGACCGGGACGACCAGCGCGACCGTCACCACCGCCGCCCACCAGGCGGTCTCCACCTCCGTCGCCGAGCAGGGCACGGTGCTGCTGAAGAACGACCGCGGCACCCTGCCGCTGGCGGCGAACGGGGCGGGGTCCGTGGCGGTGATCGGCCCGGCCGCCTCCGCGGCGCCGACCGACACCGGCGGCGGCAGCGCCTACGTGACCTCCACGTTCAACGTGACCCCGCTGCAGGGCATCCAGGCCGCGGCCGGGACGGGGACCACGGTGAACTACGTGCAGGGCCTGCCCACGGACACGTCCTTGTCGGCGATCCCGAGCACCGACCTGACCCCGGCGTACCAGGCGACCAACTACGGCCAGAACTACACCGGCACGCTGACCGCCCCGGAGACCGGCACCTACGTGCTGGCGTTCAAGAACCCGGGCTCTTACACCGCGACCAACCTGTACCTGGACGGCAAGGAGATCCTCGCCAACCCGGGTACGCCGCCGGTCTCCACCTACTCGGTGAGCGTGGACCTGACGGCCGGCCAGACGTACACCCTGTCGCTTTCCGGCGGCGGCCCGTCGGCGTCGCTGAGCTGGGCCACCCCGTCCGACCTGGCGCCGGGAATCGCGCAGGCGGTCGCCGCGGCGAAGTCGGCCTCCACCGCGGTGGTCGTCGTGTCCGACGACACCGAGTCCGAGGCGGCGGACCGCGTGAGCCTGTCCCTGCCGTCCGCGCAGAACGAGCTGATCTCGGCGGTGGCCGCGGCCAACCCGCACACCGTCGTGGTCGTGGACGCGGGCGCCCCGGTGACCATGCCCTGGCTCAACCAGGTCTCCTCGGTGCTCGACGCCTGGTACCCGGGCGAGAGCAACGGCACGGCGCTGGCCTCGGTGCTGTTCGGCCAGACCAACCCGAGCGGCCACCTGCCGGTGACCTTCCCCACCAGCCTCTCGCAGGTGCCCGCGTCCACCCCGAGCGAGTTCCCTGGGACCGGCGGCGAGGTGCAGTACTCCGAGGGCATTGACGTCGGGTACCGCTACTACGACGCGAACAACGAGACCCCGCTGTTCCCGTTCGGCTACGGCCTGTCCTACACGACGTTCGCCTACAGCCACCTGAGCGTCACCCCGCGGGAGGTCATGAACGGCACGTCGAACCCGGGAACGCCCGCCTGCGGCTGCAACGGGCAGTCGGGCAAGCAGGTGACGGTGTCCGCCGTCGTCACCAACACCGGCAAGGTGACCGGCTCAGACGTGGCCCAGCTGTACCTGGACGACCCGGCCGCGGCCGGCGAGCCGCCGCGTCAGCTCAAGGGATTCCAGAAGGTCACGCTGAAGCCCGGGCAGTCCACGACCGTCCACTTCACCCTCTCCGGCCAGGACCTGTCGTACTGGAACGACACGGCCAACGGCTGGGTGGTCCCCGACGGCACGTTCGGCGTCGACGTCGGCGACTCCTCGGGCCCGGCCAACCTGCCACTGCGCGGCAGCTTCACGGTCGACCGGACGCTCGGGGCCCGCTACGCCACCATCAGTGCCCCGACCACCGTGATGCCGGGCACCCCCGCCCGCGTGACCGCCACCCTCGTCAACGACGGTGACTACGCGATGCCGCAGGCGCGGTTCACGCTCAACGCACCGGCCGGCTGGACCGTCAGCAACCCGGCGCCGGTCACGATCGCCCCGGGCCAGACCGTCACCGTGCACTTCACCGTGACCGCGCCGGCCAACGCCCAGCCGGGCGACAGCACGCTGACCGTCACGGTCAGGCCCACGGCAGGCAACTCCGATGACCGCAGCAGCACGGTGGAGGCGTCGGCCACGGTGACCGTCGCGGCCTCCTCGCTCACCGCCGCCTACAACAACACCGGGATCAGCGACAACTCCGACGTGGCGGCGGCCAACTACGACGGGGTCGGCGACAGCTACTCCGCCCAGGCCCTCGCCGCGGGCACGCCGACCGCGCTGACCCCCGGCAAGCAGGTCACGATCGGCGGCACCACGTTCACCTGGCCCTCGGCCGCGGCGGGAACCCCGGACAACGTGGTGGCCGGCGGCCAGACCGTCGCGCTGTCCGGGTCGGGCACCGACCTCGGGTTCCTCGGCGCCAGCCAGAACGGCACCGCCAGCGGCGCGGTCGCCGTGCACTACACCGACGGCAGCAGCCAGTCGTTCAACCTCAACATGGCGGACTGGTACGCCAACAGCCCCGCGGTCGGCAACCAGCTCCTGACCACCACCACGAGCTGGAACTTCACCAGCACCACGCAGACCGCGCACCCGGTGAGCCTCTACTTCGCCTCGGTGCCGCTGCAGGCAGGCAAGCAGGTGTCGTCGGTCACGCTGCCGGTACTCAACAACGCGGGCGGCACCACGGCGATGCACATCTTCGCGATGGCCACCGGAACGGGGACGCCGACCACCGGAGCGCCTTACTCCTCGCTCTCCGCCGCCTACGACAACGTCGGGATCACCGACAACGCCAACCCCGCGCCGGGCAACTTCGACGGCACCGGCGAGAGCTTCTCCGCCCAGGCCCTGGCGGCGGGCACGCCGACTCCGCTCACCGCGGGCGGCCAGGCGACGTTCGGCGGGACCACGTTCACCTGGCCCACCGCCGTCGGCACGGCCAACAACGTAATCGCCGACGGGCAGAAGATCGACCTGACCGGGTCAGGGACCGACCTGGGCTTCCTGGGCGCCGGCGCGTTCGGGGCGGCCAGCGGGACCGGGACGATCACCTACACCGACGGCACCACCCAGTCTTACAGCCTGGTCATGGCGGACTGGTACAACAACGCGCCGGTGGCCGGCGACCAGATCGCCACCACCACAACGAGCTGGAACTTCACCAGCACCACGCAGACCGCGCACCCGGTGAGCATCTACTTCGCGTCGGTGCCGCTGCAGGCAGGCAAGACCGTGGCCTCGGTCACGCTGCCGACGGTGAGCGCAGGCGCCGGCAACGGGATCACCGCGTTGCACGTGTTCGCGATGGCGGTCGGATCCGGCACGCCGACCATCGGCAGCTGATACCGGGCGATCACTTCGGTCCCTGCTCCCCGCGAGCAGGGACCGAAGTACGCTGCCCGGAACCCGTTCTGACCCGTTCTGGGGCGGAACGATAGGTTCTGTGCATGTCGTCGCATCTCGGTCATGGCCCCGGGTTTACCCACAGTGCCCGCAGCCAGCCGGGGCTGGTTGGCGCATTCTTCATTGACGCTGTCGGGACTGGGATGTTCCTGCCCTTCTCGCTGCTGTTCTTCCAGGCGACCACCCCCTTGCCGCTGGCGCGGATCGGGCTGGGGCTGTCGGTCGCCGCCCTCGTGCGGATCCCGGTGACCATCGTGGCCGGGCCGCTGATCGACCGGTTCGGGCCCCGTGCCGCAGTCATCGCGTCGCAGCTCCTGCAGGCGGCAGGCTTTGCCGGTTACCTGTTCGTGCACGGGTTCTGGCAGCTTGTCGCCGCCGCGGTCCTGGTCCAGATCGGCAACTCGATCTTCTGGGTGGCCTACGCTCCCCTGATCTTCGCCGTCGCCAAGGAGGGCGAGCGCGAGCACTGGTTCGCCTTGGCCACCGCGCTGCGAACCGCGGGCCTGGCCGCAGGCGGGGTGATCGCGGGAGCCACGGTGACCGTCGGCGGACACGGAGGGTACATCGGCGTCGCCGCGGCGAACGGCGCCTCGTTCGTCCTCGCGGCTTTCCTCTCCGCGAGGGTGCGGACCGGCGCGGCCGCGCCGCGCCAGGGCGCAGAAGCGGGGGCCGGGTCCGGGGGCAGCAGCCGGAAGCCGATGCTGCGCGACCATGCGTTCCTCGGATTCGTGGCAATCAACGTCGGCATTACGTTCCTGGCGCTCGCGATCCCCCTGGCGCTGCCGGTGTTCGTGGTGGACATCCTCCACCTGCCGAAATGGGCGCCCGGTGTCGCTCTCGCACTGAACGCGACCCTGGTGGCGGTGTCCGCGCCGATCGTGATGTCCGCGATCTCCGGCCGAAGGCGCCGGAACGTCCTGATTGCCTCGCAGGCATGCATGATCGTCGCGCTCGCCGTCTTCCTGCTCGTGCACCTGCTTCCGGCCGGCGCCGCGGTGGCTCTCGTGCTGATCGCCATCCTGCCCGTGGCCGTGTGCGAGGTGATGCAGGCCGCCGTCGTGCCCGCGGTCGTGACCGAGTCGGCGCCCCCCGGGGCTATCGGCCGCTACACATCGGCCTACCAGATCACGTTCAGCATCGGTGACATCATCGTCCCGGCTACCGTGGCGGTCGCGCTGCACGCCGGCGCGGCGGCGCTGTGGCTGCCGCTGGCCGCGGTCGCCCTCGTTGACCTGATCGCGGTCGGCCTGCTCGGCCGCCGGATGACCGTGCTGACCCAGCGCGTTGGACAGGCCCCGCCGGAGTCGGCGACCCAAGCGGAGCGCCTGCGCGAGGCCGACGGGATCTGACAGCACCGCGGAAACGAACGCGGCCCCGGTGACGTCAAGTCCGGCGATTAGGTGGACGCGTACGGCGGTGAGGAGTAGCGCGCCACGGTGAAGGCGATGACGACCGGCACGTCGAGCGCGAAGATCACGAGCATCACGATCACGAGGGCCAGCGGAGCGCCCCGGGTGTGATCACGGACGAAGGCGAAGCCGATCATCCCGGCCGAGATGACGTAGGCCAGCAGCGCCCACCGGAACGCCAGGAAGAACCGCGGCCACGCGAACTGCTTCAGCCTGGACAGCAGGAGCCCGCTGGTCAGGGCGAGCACGGCACTCACCGCGGTGAGCGCCGCGGGCACGGCCAGCGGCGGCTGGCGCGGGACGTAGGACGCCATCAGGATGCCCCCGATGACGACCAGGGCCAGTGAGCAGACCGTCAGCTGGGCGATCGGGGGAAGGCGCCTCATTGTGTCGCCACCCTGGTCATGATGATGAGGGTCGCGACCTGCATCAGGCCGGTGATCCCCGCGGTATAGATGAAACGCCGCATCAGCGAGCCGATCACCTGCCCGTCCGGCCGCTGCTTACGCATCTCGACCAGGACGGTGATGTTGGCCGGCTCGAGCACGCCGAGGGCGATCACGGCCATCACGCCGACCACGCAGTAGGAGGCGATCAGCCAGGCGTGGTTCGGGTTGCCGGGTGCCAGGTTCCCCTCCTTCAGCGCCAGCTGGAACCCGGCCGCGAGCGTCATCAGCACCAGGGTGGGCATGAGCAGCACCATCTTGGGCATGAACCGGGCCGAGAACTCGGCCCGGGCGGGGACCGGCAGCCGTCCCAGGATCGGTCCGATGATCAGCCCGACGAACAGGTCGATCGCCGTCCACAGCGCGCCCCCCACCACGTGGCAGAAGGTCAGGGCCCACAGCCAGTTCCCCGCGATCGACGCGATGACGAACACCACGACCGCGGCGACGACCGGCAGCCCGCGAAGCGGGACGACCTGGACGCGGGACCCGCGCAGACCCGGTGTACCCTCAACGGCTCCTGCCTGCACATTTCCGACATCGGTCATGTCAACCCCCCACCCTCATGATCACCTCTGTGGTCGTGAAAAACCACAGCCGGTCCCGTCAGAATGAAGATCTCCGTTCCGAGCGACCCATGGCGCCGGCCAGATTGCCGGCGAGGAACGGGTCAGCTGCAGAGCATGCGTGACAGATCGGTTGTTCTGCTGTAATGCGCGCATTCGCGACTCAGCTTGCGGTACGGCCGGCGTGCCGGATGCGCTCAGGGGCTGGCGCGCCCGCAACCCATTGGCAAAAGGGACATTTCACCCGCACCGCCGGGGTGCCGGGGCCCATCACGAAGACAGCGGATCGTTGACCACGCCATAGCGTGGTCAACGATCCGCTATCCCTGTCACGCCGCACGGGCTGCCCGGTTTGCGGTGGTTTGCGCCAGTCACGCTGGCACTTCAATGGAGGACCGATGGTCCCGTGTAGCGGGGACGTTGGCCGGTGGCGCGTACTGCAGTGGCCAGATGGAATGGGAGGACGACAGAGGACCCCAGGCAGACGCGGGGGAACGGACCAGGTCCGCGCACCGCGCAATCGAGATCCGCGAAAGCGGAGGCGGGTCCTCTCGTCGTGTCCGGTCTTGCCGGTCAACCGGGATGCGGTGCGGCGGGCTTTGACGGCCCATGCGCGGAGGCGGTGCCTGTGACGGACAAGCTGAGGCTGGGCCTGAATCTCGGCTACTGGGTCACGCCGGGTGATGCCAGCGAGGTGGTGCTGGCGGCGGAGCGCCTGGGGTATGAGTCGGTGTGGACGGCGGAATCATGGGGATCGGATGCGCTGACCCCACTGGCGTGGTACGGCGCGCGGACCAGCCGGATCAAGCTGGGCACCTCGGTGATGCAGATCAGCGCCCGTACCCCCGCCGCGACGGCCATGGCCGCGGTGACGCTTGATCACCTGTCCGGCGGTCGGCTGCTGCTCGGCGTCGGGGTCTCGGGCCCGCAGGTGGCGGAGGGCTGGTACGGGACGCCGTTCGCCCAGCCGCTGGCGCGGACCCGCGAGTACGTCGACCTGCTACGGGTGATGTGGCGCAGGCAGCGGCCTGCCCGCAGCACCGGCTGCCACTACCCGCTGCCCTACCGCCCGGGGACGGGGCTGGGCAAGCCGCTCATGCTGAACATCCCGCCGCTCCGTGACGACATCCCCATCTACCTAGGCGCGCAGGGCCCGCAGAACGTGGCCCTCGCCGCCGAGATCGCTGACGGCTGGCTAGCGTTGTTTACCGATCCGCAGAAGATCGGCCAGGTATACGGCGGCGCCCTCGCCGGGGCGCGGCCGGGCTTCGACATCGCTGCCACGGTCAACGTCATCCTCACCGACGACGTGCCAGCCGCGCTGCGCACTGCCAAGCAGACGCTGGGGTTCTACATCGGCGGCATGGGCGCCCGCACCCGCAACTTCCACCTCGACGTGGTCACCAGGATGGGATATGAGGAGGCGGGCCGCCGGGTCCAGGAGCTGTTCCTGGACGGCCGCCGCGACGAGGCGATCGACGCGGTGCCGGATGAGCTCGCGGACGCGGTGTGCCTGCTTGGCCCCATCGCGCGGATCCGTGAGCGGCTTCAACTGTGGCGAGACAGCCCGGTCACCACTCTGCTCGTCACGGGCCCGGATTCCGAGCCGGAACTGCGGGCAATCCGCGACGCCGTACTCGGCTAACGCCAGGACGGGATGGTAAAGGCCTCATCGCCCTTCGGACGGCCACCAGGCACCGGCCCCGCCGGAGTTCGCGACCCCGGCGATGATCGGCGAGCCAGACACTAATACCGGCAGTCGGCTTGGGGAACGATGCTCGCTGGGTACTCGCATGCATTCCATGCCCGGTGGCACCTGTCGATCCGTCAGGACGCTGGCTCCGCTGACGCGGCATGACCGAACTGGAAGCACGAGGAGGCGCTTGACGTGGACGTAGAGAATCTCTTGGCGAAGGTGGCGGACAATCTCTCGGTGCGCCGCGCGTTCGGCGAAGCGTACGAGAAGGACGGCACGCTTATCATCCCGGTCGCGATCGTCGCCGGCGGTGGCGGCGGGGGCACAGGGCACAACCGGCGCGGTGACCAGGCCGCCGGCCCCGGCGCGCCCGGCGCGCCCGATGCGCCCGGCGCGTCCGACGCCGCGCGCGACAGCACACCGCAGGACTCAGGGCGCACGGAGGCCGGCGGGGGCTTCGGCGGGCTGGTACTGCCCTCAGGCGCTTACGTCGTGAACGGCGATCAGGTCCGCTGGGTACCAGCGGTAGACGTGACGATCACGGTGCTGGCTTCGCTGACCCTGGTGCGGCTGCTTGCCCGCACCTGGACCCGTCGGCGGAGGCACCGCCGCCGGCCATAGTTGCGGCGGTCGCGCCACGCCACCCGACGCTGCGTCGGGTCAGCTGCCGGAGAAGAACACGGCGAGCACCACCAAGACGAGGGTGGTGATGGCGAAGATGCCGTGAATGACGATGACCGGGCGCGGGAAGTGGCGTTCCGGCGGAACGGCGATCACTCTCATTGGCGATGACCCGGGCGCGGCGTAGGTGCGATACACGGTGACCCAGCGTGCCGCCATGACCACGCCAAGGACGGCGACGATGCCCAGGGCGGCGACGGTGGTATAGGCCAGCGGATCCGCGTCTGTCACCAGGTAAAAGCCCCACACCAGCAGGCCGCCGGCGCCGAGCAGGGCGTGAGCGGAGATCACCGGCACGGGCAGGCGGGTCGCCGCTCCGGTCTGGAAGTCGCGGTCGTACTCCATGAGCCAGATAACGAGAAGAACCAGGCCAGCAAGGACCGTGGCCATCCAGGTGAACAAGGCCGCAGCGCTCATCAAAGATCACGTCTCCTGACGGTAGGGACTTGCCGCCTGGTCGTGTACTAGGCCTGCGTGGGGCACTCGGCAGGCTGCGGGCAGTTGGCTGAGCTGTCAGGGCGGGGCGAGCCTTCGGCTTTCCGCGCCAGGGGAACGGCGACCAGGCGAGAATGCCTATATCTACGGATACGACGGGAAAACGGATTGTTTGCGTGACGCACGATGGCCGTGGTCCAGGAGGCGGAGCGGCGGCGCGGGTTGCGAGAATGGCACGGGGCTCTGCCGGGTCGCGCCCTAGCCGAGCATGGTCAGCTCAGGCTCCTGGCCGGGGGAGAGCAGGAAGTAGGCCAGGAACGTGACGCCATCTTCCTGGGCGTCGAACCGGGCGATCCGCTCGCCCTCCGGCTCGTAGAACACGTCACCAGGCCGCAGGACCGACGCTGGCTGGCCTTCGACCTGATAGACGACCGAGCCTGCCACGATGTTGCCGAACACCGGGCCGTTGTGCACGTGGAGCCCGGCGGGCTGGGACGGCAGGATCCTGATCTCGCGGACCTGGACCCGGTCCGTGGCCTTCACCGCCGGCAAGCGGATGTCGCTCACGATGGTGCGGGTAATCGGCTGCTCCGCGGAAGGTTCACCGGTCCGTCCCATGCCGCTCATTTTAGTGATCATGAGACCAGCGGTTCGCGTAGTGCTCGGGGCTTGGCGGCCGGCCGGGGAGGGCCTGGCCGCCGGGGCGGGCGCGGAGCCCGTCGAGGGCGATGGCCAGCAGCCGGGAGCGGACGTTGCGTTCCTCGTCCGGGTCCACGGGATCCCGGGCGCGGCGGCTGAACTGCTCGATCAGCCAGTTGATGTCCAGGGGAGTGACGTCGGCCCTGAGGCTGCCGTCCTGCCGGGCCCTGGCGACTAGTTCCGCCGTGGCCGCCAGGCCCCGCTGCGCCGTGGCGCGCATCTCGGCGGTCGTCTCGACCTGCCCCGCGAGTGAGGCGAGCGCTCCGGCCCTGAGTTCCACGCAGTCGCGGATGTACCCCGCCAGGCCGGCCCAGGGGTCGTCGGCCTGGAGCGCGTCGGCGGCGGCATCCAGTGCCTGCTGCATCGCCAGGACGCACATGCGCTGCAGGAGTTCGGTCTTGCTGCCGTAGCGCCGGTACAGGGTGCCCATGCCGACCCCGGCGCGCTCGGCGACGGCGGTGATCGGCGCGCTCGCGCCGTGCGCGGTGAAGACGTCGCGCGCCGCGTCAAGCACGGCGAGGTCATTGCGCCGTGCCTCGGCCTGCCGGCCGCGGCCGGAGAGCGGGTTCAGCGCGCGAGCATCAGCCACCCGCTGATTCTACTTGCTATCGGAGCGGATCATTCCGTTAAGATCTATTCGGAATGATCCGCTCCGATAGCGGCGGGCCCGGCGGGAAGGACACAGGCAATGAAGGCAGTCGTCATCCGAGAGTTCGGACCGCCGGGCGTGCTCAGGCTCGAGGACGTGCCCGGCCCGTCGGCCGGCCAGGCGGAGGTGGTCATCGACGTTGCGTTCGCCAGCATCACGTTCGTCGAGACGCAGGTCAGGGCGGGCAGGCCGCCGAGCAAGGCGATGCTGCCCGCCCTTCCGGCCATCCTGGGCAACGGCGTCGGCGGCACGGTGATACGGGCCGGCGAGCAGGCCGGGCCCGGCCTGCTCGGGCGGCGGGTCGTGGCCGCGCTCGGCGGCAAGGGCGGCTACGCGGAGGAGGCCGCCGCGGCCGTGGCGGGAGTGGTCGAGGTACCGGACGGGCTGGAACTGCGGGACGCGACCGCGCTGCTCGCCGACGGCCGCACCGCGCTCGGCCTCACGGAACTGGCCGGGCCCGGGAGCGGCGACACCGTCCTCGTCGAGGCCGCGGCGGGCGGCGTGGGCACGCTGCTCGTGCAGTTCGCCCGCAACGCGGGCGCCCGGGTCGTCGCCTTGGCCGGCGGGGAGCGCAAGCTCGCGGTGGCCCGTGACCTCGGGGCCGACCTGGTCGTCGACTACCGCGACGCGGGCTGGCCGTCACGGGTCCGCGAGGCCGCGGGCAAGGTGGACGTCGTCTTCGACGGCGTCGGCGGCGACATCGGCCTGGCCGCGTTCGGACTGCTCGGCGACGGCGGCCGGTTCTGCCCGTTCGGCATGGCGAGCGGCGGCTTCACCCCGGTCGGCCCTGACCTCGCCCGCGAGCGGGGCGTCGCTGTCCTGCGAAGCGGGCCGCCGGACGCGGAACGGCTCAGGGCACTGAGCAAGGCGGCCCTGGACGAGGCGGCCGCGGGCCGCATCCGCCCGGTCATCGGCCAGGAATTCTGGCTATCGCAGGCAGCCGCCGCGCACGAGGCCATCGAGACCCGCGCGACCATCGGGAAGACACTGCTGGCCGTGCCCCGGTGAGCGCCCGGCCCGCCGCACAAGAGGGCGGTGCGGCGGGATAGTAACCACGAACCGTTCGGGATATCGGGGATGGGCAGCGACCTGATCGGCGCGGTGGCCGGACCGCGGTACCGGCAGACTCAGGCTCTGGGCGTGAGGTCGTCAGACCGCCCGGCCGCGAGCCGCGGCCACTGCGCGATGGGCCGCCCGCCCGGCCACTCTGGAATCGGCCGCCAGTCGGGCGCGCCGCTCTCTGTCCGCGTGTTGCTGGTTTCCTGCGGCCACCCGGGAGGCGAGTCCTCCCACCGCTCCTGGCGCCCGTAGGCGGTGAGGTCCATCAGCGCGTAGGCGTAGTCCATCGTCTCGGCGCCGCGGCGGGTCGTCCAGTAGGTCTCGAAGACCCGGTCGCCGTCCCGCAGGTAGCACACCAGGTGGAACAGCCCGACCTGCCGGCCGACCAGGAGCTCGTCGCGGGAGGCGAGCGCCGAGTACCACGGCACGTCCCAGCCCATGAAGTCGCGGTAGCGGCTGCTTTCCTCGTAAGGACCCTGGCAGAGGACCGCGTAGGTGATGTCGCGCGAGTGCAGGTAGGACAGCTCGGCGACCTGGGTGGTTGCCCAGGTGCAGCCCTCGCACTGCTCGGCCGCGGGATGCCCGTCCCACCACATGAAGTAGTAGGCGATGAGCTGCTGGCGCCCCTCGAACGCGTCGAGCAGGGTGAGCGGCCCGTCGGGCCCGGTCAGCGGGAGGCTGGCGTCCACTTCGACCATGGGCAGCCGCCGCCTGGCCGCGGCGATCGCGTCGCCCTCCCTGGTGTGCGCCTTCTCCCTGACCCGCAGCGCGCCAAGCTGGGCCTCGAAGGCGGCGCGATCGGTCACCGCGGGCTGCGCGGCTCCGCTGCCGCCAGCTGGGTCATCCTTCACGACGGTCTCCCTTCCTTGCCTTCGTCGGGCGAGGCTTCCGCGAGCCTCTATCTGCAACCGACGGTAGCACACTGGCGGCGGACATGCAACCGATGGTTGCACGTTGTGCCGGCGCGCAGGTCAGGGAGTTACCGCAGTTTCGCGAAGAAGGCGCGGAGGTCGGCGGCCAGGGGACCGGGCTGATCCATGGCGATGAAGTGGTGTCCGGCCGGGTTGTCCGCGGGCCAGTGGATGATGGTGTTGTGCTGTTCGGCGAGCCGCCGGAACCCGGGCGGGCCGCTGTAGACGCCGGTCGGCACGGCCTGCTGCCCTTCCGGCCAGGCTGACCGGCTGCTGTCATACATGGGCCAGGACGAGGAGCCGAACGTGCCGGTGAGCCAGTACACGCTCACGTTCACGAGTAGCTGGTCGCGGCTAATCACCTGGTCAAGCGGTTTGCCGGTGGGGTTGAACTCGTGGAACTTGTGCACCATCCAGGCCAGCGCGCCCGCGGGGGAGTCGTGCCAGCCGTAGGCGAAGGTCTGCGGCGCGGCGCGCAGCAGGCCGTGGTGGTCCACGCCGCTGGCCCAGTCCTGGCTCATCATGCGCGCGTAGGCCGCGCGCTCTTCCTCGGTCATCGTGGGCACGTCGTCCTGGGTGGGAAAGCCAAGGCCGCTGATGACGTACACGCCGACGACGCGGTCGGGCGCGACCTTGGCGATCTCGGGTGCCACGTATGCCCCGAGGTCGCCGCCCTCGGTGCCGTACCGGTCGTAGCCGAGGCGGTGCATCAGTTCGGCCCACATCCGGGCCACCCGCGCGGCGGTCCAGCCGGTCTCTCGCGGCGGCGCGGAGAAGCCGAACCCGGGCACCGACGGCACGACCACGTGGAAGGCCTGCGCGGGGTCCGCGCCGTGCGCGCGGGGGTCGGTGAGCGGGCCGATCAGCTCGGTGAACTCGGCCACCGAGTTCGGCCAGCCGTGGGTGAGGATCAGCGGCAGCGCGTCCGGCTCCGTGGAGCGGACGTGCAGGAAGTGAACGTCCTGGCCCTCGATGTCGGTCACGTACTGCGGGAACTGGTTCAGCCGGGCCTCGGCGGCGCGCCAGTCGTGGCCGGCGTTCCAGTACTCGGCCAGTTCACGCAGGTAGGTCACCGGGACGCCGCGGCTCCAGCCCTCGCCTGGCAGCTGAGCGGGCCAGCGGGTGCGGGTCAGCCTTGTGTGCAGGTCATCCAGGTCGGCTTGCGGGATGTCGATGCGGAAGGAACGGATCTCGTTGCTCATAATGGGCACGGTAGATGCCATATAGGTCAGAAGATGTCCTAGTTGGCGGGCATGCTGAAACCATGAGCGACACGCCTTCCCGGCTGCTGAAGCTGCTGTCCCTGCTGCAGACACCGCGGGACTGGCCGGGCAGCGAACTGGCCGCGCGGCTTGAGGTCAGCGCGCGCACCGTGCGCCGCGACATCGAGCGGCTGCGGGACCTCGGCTACCCGGTGGAAGCGGCCATGGGAGCGGCCGGCGGGTACCGGCTCGCGGCCGGCGCGGCGATGCCGCCGCTGCTGCTGAACGACGACGAAGCCGTTGCCATCGCGGTCGGCCTGCGCATCGCTTCCGCGCACGCCGTGGACGGCATCGACGAGTCGTCCGTGCGGGCGCTGGCGAAGCTCGAACAGGTACTGCCGTCGCGGCTACGGCACCAGGTTGCCGCGCTTGGCGCAGCCACCGTCCACTTGCTGCCTGGACGAGGCCCGCTCGTCGATCCCGCGACCTTGACCGTGCTTGGCACCGCGATCGCCAGGCACGAGCGGGTACGTTTCGCCTACCGGGCCGGCGACGGCGCCGAGACCAGGCGCCAGGCGGAGCCGCACCGCCTCATCTGCCACGGCCGCCGCTGGTACCTGCTCGCCTTCGACCTTGACCGCGACGACTGGCGCGTCTTCCGCGCCGACCGGATCGGCGACCCGCTGGCTACCGGCGCCCGCTTCGTGCCGCGCGAACTCCCCGCGGCCGACGCGGCCTCCTACGTCGCCGGCCAGCTCTTCTCCCTCGCCCCGACCTACCAGGCCGTCGCGACCCTGCACGCGCCCGCCGGGGAAATAGCACGCCAGCTTGGTGACTACGCGGCAGAACTGGAGCCGATAGACGAGCAGGCCTGCAGGCTGCGCACCCATGTCGACACGCTGGAATGGCTGGCGTTCCGGCTCACCACGCTCGGCTGCGAATTCGAGGTGCACCAGCCGCCCGAGCTCGCCGAATACCTGCGAGCGCTCGGCACCAGGGCCGCCCGCGCGGCTAGGGCCACGCGCGGCTAGGGCCGCGCGAGCGGCCGAGGCGCCTTAGCGTCGCGGGTCAACGGCTCAGCAAGCCGCGCCCCTCGCTCCCTGGCATCTCCGATTACCCAGCGCTCCCGTCATCTCAAAGCAGGACTTTCTACCCGGTCTCCCGAACGAGTTCTGCGTGACTGTCGCCCGCCCGCCTTCGCCACCGGGCGGACTGACGGCCAGTCACGGCCCGGCCACGGCCGACCCCGGCCGTGCGGCGGGCTGGTATGCGGCGCCCGCGCGCCGGGGTGCGGCGTGATCGCTCAGGATTTCGCTTTTCGTGTGGATTCCGCAGCTAATAGGCTGCGGAATCCACATGATCATGGGCCGGGCCACGGTGCCGCCGGGACAATCCGGACAGAACGGGCACGTCGCAGGCACCTGATTCGCTTAGCCGGCTTGTGACCGTCGCCGGCTCCTGCGCCGGTACGGCCCGCGAGCACGTCACCCTGCCGCTCGCCGCAACGCTCGCCACGCCCGCCACGCTCGCGGCGAATGAGCGCGAAGGCCACCGGAATGGCGGCGAGCCCCATCGCCCCGCACACCCACATGGCCCACTGCAGCCCCCCGGTGAGCGCCGCCACGCTCGCAACACCGTGCTGCAGCAGCACGTGAGAGCGCGCGGCCGCGATGGACGAGGTAACAGCCACCCCGATCGCCCCGCCGAGGTTCTGCGAGGTGTTGAGCAGCCCCGACGCGACCCCCGCGTCGCGCTTGGTCACCCCGGCCAGGGCGCCGATGGAGACAGGGACGAAGGAGAACGCGGTGCCTGCGCCGCCGACGAAGAACGGCCCGGCCAGGTCGTGCCAGAAGTTCCCGCTGGCCGGCGCCTGCGCCGCCCACACGATCGAGCCGCCGATGAGCAGCATGCCGAAGGCCATGGTGCGCTTCACCGAGATCCGCGCCACCATCCGCTGCGACATTCCCGCGCTGGCCAGTACGAACGAGGTCACCGACGCCATCGTCCAGGCCACGCCGGCCGTGATGGGGGAGAAGCCGAGCACCTGCTGCATGTAGAGCGTGCCGAGGAACACGAAGGTGGTCCAGCTCGCCCCGAGCAGGAACCCGACCGCGTTCGACCCGGCGACGCTGCTCACTCGGAAAAGACGAAGCGGCAGCAACGGCGCGGCCACGCGAGTCTCCACGACGAGGAACACTACGAAGAGCGCCGCGCCGCCGGCCAGAAAACCCACGGTCTGCCAGGAAGCCCAGCCGGCCTGGGGCGCCTGGGAGATGGCGTAGACGAACATGAGCAGGGCGGCGGTGATCGACACGGCGCCGAAGATGTCGTAGCGCCGCGGCCCGCTGCGGGCGCGGCTCTCCGGCAGCACCCTCGGTGCCAGGGCGAGCGCGGCGGCGCCGATGGGGACGTTGAAGAAGAAGATGTACTGCCATCCGACGTAGGTGGCTGAGGACGCCGCCGGCCAGCAGGCCGACGGTACCGCCAAGAGCGCCCGCACCGCCCCAGATGCCGAGGGCCTTGTTGCGCTCCGGTCCCTCGGGGAACATGCTCGTCACGGTCGACAGCGCGGCGGGCAGCACGAGCGCCGCCCCGAGTCCCTGAATCCCGCGCATGACGATGAGGAAGGTGTCCGAGGTGGCCAGGCCGCAGCCGAGCGAGGCGGCGGTGAAGACCGCCAGGCCCGCCATGAGAATGCGGCGGCGGCCAAGCAGGTCAGCGGCGCGTCCGCCGAGGAGCACGAAGCCGGCGAACGTCAGCCCGTAGGCGGTCACCACCCACTGCAGGTCGGACTCCGCGAAACGGAGCTCGCGGCCGATGTCAGGCAGGGCGACGTTCACGATCGTGAAGTCCACGATCGTCATGAAGTAGGCCGCGACCAGCAGCGCGAACGCCTTCCAGCGCTGACCGGTCCCGTCGTCGCGTAGCGCGTTCTGCATGGGTTCCACCCTTTCGATGCTTCTCGATGTGCAACCGAAGGTAGCGCGTTTCACCGAGAAGTGCAACCATCGGTTGCAGATCTGCCGGAGCGGGTAACCTGCAATCGCCGGTTGCAGATCAACCGGTCGACGTGCTACCGTCGGTTGCAGATAAACGCGGGAGCGAGAAAGGGGGCGGATACCGATGCCAGGCCTGACCATCGACCGGGACATCCTGATCGAGGCGCCGGTGGAGGTGGTGTGGCGCACCATCACCGAGCCCGAGCAGATAAGCCAGTGGTTCGCCGACCGGGTGGACCTTGTCATCGAGCCCGGCGCGCACGGCTACATGGAGTTCGGTGACCAGGGCGGTCCCGTCGTCGTGGAGGTTGTCGACCCGCCGGTACGCTTCTCATTCCGCTGGAACCATCCCCGCGGGGAAGAGCCCGTGGCCGGCAACTCGATGCTCGTCGAGTTCACGCTGACGCAAGAGGGCGACGAGCGGACCCGCCTTCGCGTGGTCGAAAGCGGCCACGAACTGTGCGACTGGCCCGACGCGGAGAAGCAGCGTTACGCCGACGAGCACAGCGAGGGCTGGGTCGAGTACCTGGAGCGACTCGCCACGCTGCTCGCGAAGCGCCAGTCGGGATGACTACGCAGGCCGATGACGAGCTGTGGTCGGCCATCGCCGACCCGTCTCGTCGCCATGTCCTCGACCTGCTGGTCAGCAACGGCGCGGTAAGCGCCAGCTGGCTGGCCGGACGGGTGCCGTTCTCCCGCCAGGCCGTCTCCAAGCACCTGGTCGTGCTCGAGCGGGCCGGGCTGATCAGCCGGCGCAAGCAGGGCAGGGAAGTTCTCTACCAGGTCGAAGCCGACCGCCTCGACCAGGCCACCAGGGCCATGGCCGAACTCGCCGCCCAGTGGGACAAGCGACTCAACGCGATCAAGCGCCTCGCCGAAGCCGCGCACAAAGAAGAAAAGCAACGCAAGCAGTAATCCCGAACGAATTCGGCTTCCTCCTCCCGCCCGATTCCTTCCAGATGCGGTCAACCGGGGAGCAGGCGGTGGCCAGCTCCCCGAACCTGGACCTAAGCGTGGCGTTCGCGGAAGGCGGCGGCCTTGACCCGGTTCTGGCAGGCGGTGGAGCAGAACCGCCTGCTTCCGTTGCGTGAGGTGTCGACGTAGGCCCGGTCGCAGTGCGGCGCGGTGCACACGCCGAGCCGGTCGTACAGCTCGCCGCCGAGGACGATGGCCAGCCCCGTGGCGCAGCCGGCCGCCCAGCCCTTGGACGGCGACGTCTCGTCGGCGGAGTGGAAGTGGATGTGCCAGGGTTCGCCGTCGTGCCGTTCCAGGGCCGGGTGCGCGCCGGTGGCCGCCAGCAGGTCGTTGACCTGGTGCGCGGCGCCGTCGAGGTCGCCCGCGGCAACCGAGCCGAAGACCCGCGAAGGTCGGCCGCGACGGGAACGAACGCCTCCGCTTCCGCCGGCGTGACCTTCGTCCTGCTCCCGGCCGACTTGAACAGGGCGTTGAGCGCGGCCGCGCGCTCCGCCCCGGCGGGCGGCTCGTACGCCCGGCTGCGGTCCTCGCCCGGCGTCAGCAGGTTCACCAGCGCGACCGCCATCCGGACAACCGTATCCGTGTGACTGTTGAAGTTCACTTGACCAGTTACTCGTCATCCCTCTAGGGTTATAACCGACAAAATAAGCATAGCCAGTGACGAGGAGCATCGCATGCCGGAACTGACGCAACTCGACCCCTCCGCCGCGCGGGACTGGATCGCCCGCTGGGACCGCCAGCAGGAGGTGTACCTCGCTGACCGGGAGGAAAGGTTCACCGCGCTGATCGACGCCGTCGAGGCTGGCACCGGACGGCCGGACCCGCTCGTCCTCGACCTCGGCTGCGGGCCGGGCTCGCTCTCCGCGCGGCTGCTCGCCCGCATCCCCGCGGCCACCGTCATCGCCGTCGACGCCGACCCGGTGACGCTGTCCCTGGGCCGTGCCGCGTACGGGGACGTGCCGGGACTGCGGTTCCTCGAGATCGACCTGCGGTCATCCGGGTGGGAGACGGGACTCGGCATCGAGCCGGGCCGCCAGGTCGACGCCGTGGTGTCGACCACCGCGCTGCACTGGCTGTCCGCGGCGGAACTGCGCCGGCTCTACCGCGTCCTGGCGAGCCTGCTGCGCCCGGGCGGCCTGTTCCTCGACGGCGATCACCTGCGGGTCGACGAGACGCGAGAACCCGGCGCTCGCGCGGCTCGACCGGGCCATCGAGGAGGCAGAAGACCGCCGCCGCTTCCCCGACGGCCACGCCGGGCACGCCGAGGACTGGCGCCAGTGGTGGCAGGCCGTCGCGGCGGAGCCGGCCCTCGCCGACGCCGCCGCCGAACGCGACCGGGGCACGGTGCACCACCACGGGCCCGAGGGCGCACTGTTCGCCGTGCACACCGCCGCG
Source organism: uncultured Actinomycetota bacterium (assembly GCA_963759545.1). Classification (GTDB taxonomy): domain Bacteria; phylum Actinomycetota; class Actinomycetes; order Streptosporangiales; family Streptosporangiaceae; genus Trebonia. The sequence goes on along the minus strand of CAVXAB010000035.1, from coordinate 159,081 downwards.
CTCGGCGCGGCCGGGTTCGCCGAGATCGGCACCCTCTGGCAGCGCGGCTCAAACCGCCTCCTGGCCGCCATCCGGTAGCTCGTCGGTCTGGAGCACTCGCGGCGCCTTGTTTAGGGTGGGCTGATGGACGCGGCACAGCGGGAGTTGAGCGATCAGGTCGACCTTGCCACGCAGCGGCTGCTCGACGACGCCCGCACGCTTTCCGAGGCTGACCTGCGGGCCGCGTCGCTGCTGCCGGGCTGGACCCGGGCGCATGTCCTGGCGCACGTGGCCCGCGGCGCCGACGCGATGCGGAACCTCTTGATCGGTGCCAGGTCCGGGCAGGCCCGCCCCGCGTACGCCAGCGCCCAGGCCCGGGCCGCCGACATCGAGCAAGCGGCGGCCAGGCGGGCGGGGGACCTGATGGCCGACCTGGCCGACTCGGCGATGGCCTTGCGCGCCGTCGCCAGGCAACTGCCGGACGAGGCCTGGCAGGTCCAGGTCCTGCTACTTGACTCGGCGCCGTTTCCCGCCGCCGGGCTGCTGACCTCGCGGCTGGCCGAGGTCGAGCTGCACCACTGTGACCTCGGCACCGGATACGGCCCCGCGGACTGGCCGGCCGCCTTCGCCGACCTGGACCTGCCCGAGCCCATGCGGTCCCAGCGCGAGGACCGGCTCGCCTACCCTCAGCCCGCACCCGGGGCCGAAACCGGGCGCACGGCGCGGCCCCCGTCGCCGTGGAGGCCCGGCCAGCGGCTACCGGGAAGCTGGCTCGGACCACGCTGACAGCAGGCTGGCCGAAATCTCCTTGACGGCCAGCCGGCCGGTCCGTCATGATCGGCGACGTTCATCCAGAGGATCTGAGGGACCTGGCCCCGCGACGGTCCGGCAACCTGCCATCGCAAGGTGCCAACGCCAGGAGCGATGAGGAGGCACGCGTGCACGTCAACGTACCTGTCCTGGAAGGCACCCTGGTCCGGCTTGAGCCGCTGGCCGTCCGGCACGCGGCGGACCTGGCCGCGGCCGCCGAGGAGGACCGCGGCAGTTACGGCTTCACGCTGGTGCCCCGCGGCGGCGAGATCGGCGGGTACCTGGACGCGCAGTTCGCGCGGACCGCGCAGGGACTCATCCCGTTCGCGCAGGTCCGGCAGGCGGACGGCCGCGCCGTGGGGTGCACCGCGTACTGGGACCAGCGTTTCTGGCCCGGCCGGGATGATCTTCGCGCCATTGAGGTCGGCTTCACCTGGCTGTCCGCATCGGCGCAGGGCACGGGGATCAACACAGAAGCCAAGCTGCTGCTGTTGAGCCATGCCTTCGACAGCCTCGGGGTAGCGCGAGTCGATATCAAGACCGACGCCCGCAACGTGCGGTCACGGCGGGCCATCGAGGCGCTCGGCGCGACCTTCGAGGGAGTGCTGCGCAGCTGGTCGATGTCGTGGGCGCCGGGGGAGGAGGGGCTGCTGCGGGACTCGGCGATGTACTCGGTGATCGCCCCTGAGTGGGACGCGGTCAGGACCCGGCTGACCGCGCGGCTCGCGGGGCGCTCTCCCGGGTCGGGCACGGCCGGCGGCGCCCGCAATGCCGTTAGTTAAGCCGGCATTCGCAATGCCGCTGACTGAAGTGGCGCGTGGTGAGCGTGAGGGCCATGCGCGACCTGGCACGCGCCGCCCCGCACCAGCCGCGGCGCGCGCGCCGCCGACGCAGGCCGCGGCCTGATCGACAGTGATTTCGTTTTTCATGTGGATTCCGCAGCTAATAAGCTGCGGAATCCACATGATCATGGTCCGGGTCGCGGTGCCGCCGGGACAAACCCGGACGAAACGGGCACACGAGACGGGTGATCCGCTATCGCAGCGCGTGGGGCTGCGAAGTTTGTTCTTGAGGCGAGGGGTAGCAGCGGAGAGTGGACTTGAAGCTCGTTGCTGTCAGTAACGGGGCCGCGCTCATCGTGGTCCCGACCCCTGGCTGTGACACGTGGACCGAACCGTGACCCCGGTCGAGCCGCTGCGTAAGGCGATCGGCGCGGTGGACCGCTGGCAGCGGCGGATCCCGTGGGCGGGGGTGCCTTACGCCGTGATGAAGAAATTCGGTGACGACAACGCCAACCTGGTGGTCGTCGCGCTGGCCTGGTACGGATTTACCGCGATCTTCCCGCTGCTGCTGGTCATGATGACGCTGTTCGGGTTCATCGGCGTGCAGTCCATCGGGACAGGCATCATCCGGACGCTGCATGAGTTCCCGGTAATCGGCACCAGCTTCAACCCGTCAAGCCCCGGTGCGCTGCACGGCAGCACGCTCGGACTGGTCGTCGGCCTGATCGGCCTGGTGTACGGCGCGCAGGGGGTGACCCAGACGGCGCAGCAGGCGATGGCCACGGTCTGGCATATCCCCCAGACCCAGCGCACCGGCTTCCTCCCGCGCCTTGGACGCAGCCTGGCCGGCCTGGTCACCATCGGAGGCGCGTTCATCGTGAACGCCTTCGTCACCAGCTACGCCACCGGCGGCACGACAAGCTACGCGATCCGGATCCCGGTCCTGGCAGGCCTGCTGATCATCAACGCCGCGCTCTATTTCGCCACGTTCACCCTGCTGACCGCTAAGCCGGTAGGCCCGCGCGGGCTGCTCCCCGGGGCGGTCCTCGGCGCGGTCGCCTTCACCGCGCTGATCACCGTCGGCACCGGGCTCATGACGCACCAGCTCAAGAACGCCTCGGCGACCTACGGCGCGTTCGGCAGCGTCATCGGCATCGTCGCGCTGCTGCTGCTGCTCGCCAAGCTGAGCATGTACGCCGCCGAGCTGAACCCGGTCCTGGCCCGTCGGCTCTACCCGCGTGCTTTGCCCTTGGGCGGCGAGCCGACCGACGCCGACCGGCACGTGCTGGCCTCCATCGCCCACGCCGAGCAACGCCGAGACGATGAGGTGATCGGCGTCGGCTTCGGGGAAGACGCCGCCGGCCAGGCCGCATCCGACGCCGTCCAGCAGAGCCGCGGGCCACGCCCTTAGCATCCCGTCCCGTCAGACGAGGATCGACGCCGGGCCGGGCGAGGACCCCGGAGGCTACTGCGCCGCCGAGGCCCGCACGGTCCTGGCGAGCGGCACCGCGGCGGCCGCGCCGAAAGCCAGCGTCACCGCGATCCACGCCAGCGTCACGAACACCGCGTGTCCTGAAATGACGGATATACCGCCCAGCGCCCGCGCCGCGCCGCCCGCCCCGTCCCGCGTCCGAGGGTCAGGAACACGCTGCCGAACACCGCGACCCCGACCGCCTGGCTCAGCTGGATCGACGTCGTCAGCAGCCCGCTGGCATCGGCCGCCTGGTGCAGCGGCACCCGGACGAGCGCCTGCGTGACAAGCGGGCTGAACGCTACCGCGAGGAACCCGCCGAGCCCCACGAGGAACACCTGAAGCAACGCCGCCGCCGGATCCGCCGCCGCGCAGCAGCAGCGCGACCAGGGCGTACCCGCCCGCCCCGACGGCCGCGCCGCACACCGTGAGGTACGGGTGCCACCCCGCGGGCAGCCGCCGCCAGAAGTACCCGCACAGCCCGAACGCCGCCGCGCACGGCGCGCAGGTCAGCCCGGCCCGCAGCGCGCTGTCACCGAGCCCCGCCTGCAGGTGGATCGCGAAGCTGAACAGGAACCCGCCGTAGGTGACCATGAGCAGCGTCATCGTCGCCAGCCCCGGCAGCAGCCCCGGTGCGCGGAACACCGACACCGACAGCAGCGGGTGCCCGCCACGCGAGGCAACGGACCGTTCGGTGAAAAGGAAAACGGGCACCAGCGCGAGCCCGCAGCCGATGCAGGCGAGCGACCAGGCGGGCCAGCTTCTCCTGGTGCCCCAGCATCAGCGGCAGCACCACCAGGCACACCGCGGGCACGGCCACCAAGAGCCCCGGGAGGTCCAGCCGCCGGGTCCGCCCGGGCGCGTCCGCGGGCATCACCCGGGGCAGCAGCAAGAGCACCGCGAGCCCGATCGGCACGTTGACCAGGAACACCGGCCGCCACGACGCCCCGAACAGGTCAGCGGTCACCAGCACGCCGCCGATCACCTGCCCGGCGACGAACCCCGAGGACAGCACCGCGGTGTAGGCGCTCAGCGCCCGCGCCCGGGCGGGCCCGCTGAACCGCAGCTGGATCACGGTCATGATCTGCGGCATCATCGCCGCCGCGCCGGCCCCCTGCACGAACCTGGCCGCGATCAGCACGCCGACGTCGGGCGCGAGCCCGCAGGCAAGCGAGGCGAGCGTGAACCCGCCGATGCCGAGCATGAACATCCGCCGCCGCCCGATCAGGTCGCCGAGCCGCGCCCCGGTGATCAGCAGCATCGCGTAGCTGACGGTGTACCCGGCGATGACGAGCTGCAGTTCCGCGCCCGACGCGTGCAGCGACCGGCCGAGCGTCGGCATCGCCACGTTGACGATCGTCGCGTCAAGCAAGGCCATGAACTGGCCGCACAGCAGCACGACGAGCATCACCCAGCGCGCGCTGTCGCGCCCGCCGCCGACCGTGACCGTGTTCTCGGTAGTAGCAGTCATGAGAATCAGCATCGCGGCGGCGGAGGTCGCGACCAGAGAGCCCGCTGGTCATGGTGCTGCCAGTAACAGGATCCCGAACGATTGCGGCTGACTCCGGTGGCCCCCGCCTGGGCACGCGGGTCGTTCGCGCCTGGCGCCGCGCGCTACTAACCGGCGCGGTCGCCTGCGGCGGGATTATCAGGGGATCAGGACGGTCTTGCCGGCCAGCGTCCCGGCGACGGCCTCGTCGTGGACGTCGGCCAGCTCGGTCAGCGGCCGCCGCGCCGCGACGTCGATCCGCAGGTCTCCGGCGTCGACGCGCCGGACAAGCTCGGCGAGCTGCGCGGCGTCACTGCGCGAGAACACGGACACCACCCGGACGCCGCGCCCGGCGTCGTCGAGGTCGGGGAAGGTGGTGCTGACGAAGGCCCCGCCGTCGGCGGCCAGGCCCGCTAGCCGCGCGGTCTCCTCCTGGCCGGTGCGCACCAGGTTCAGCACCGCGTCGAACTGCTGCCCGGCCACCGCCCCAGGGAGCGGGGAGGCGGTGTAGTCGATGACCCGGTCCGCGCCGTAGGAGCGGACGCGGTCGGTGCTGCGCGCGCTCGCGGTCGCGGTCACGCTGGCTCCGGCCTGCTTGGCCAGCTGGACGGCGTACCCGCCCACCGCGCCGCCCGCGCCGTTGATCAGGATGCTCTGCCCCGCCTGCAGGCCGGCGTGCTCGAACAGCGACTGCCACGCGGTCAGCCCCGCCGAGGGCAGCGCAGCGGCGTCGGCCAGCTCGACCGCGCGCGGTGCCGCGGCCAGCGCGTCGGCGGGCGCGGCGACGTACTCGGCGGCCGCACCTGGCGCGGTCACCGGCAGGTACGCGACCACCGCGTCCCCGGCGCTCCAGCCGCGCACGCCCTCGCCGACCTCGGTGACGACGCCGGCCACGTCGAAGTTGGGGGTGTGCGGGAAGGTGACAGGGAACACCTGCTGCACGAAGCCCGCGCGGATCGCTACGTCCAGCGGGTTGAACGCGGCGCCGGCCACCTTCAGCACCACCTGGCCGGCGCCCGCCGCCGGGCGGTCGGCCTCCTCGTAGACCAGGACGTCGCTGTCGCCGTAGGAGTGGTAACGCACTGCCTTCATGATCTCTCCTCAGTCAATGCTTCGAAGTTGAAGCATGTAAGGAACAATAGCTTGCTTCAACTTCGAAGCAAATAGTCAGGGCGCGTGATGACCGTCACACTGCTTTGAGTTCGCAGCATGTAGCGTGGGGGAATGACCGATGGCCAGCCGGACGCCGGCGCCAGCCCGGCGGCTGCTGCGGGGCTCGATCCCCGGGAGCTCGGCGCCTACTTCGTGCTGACGGAAGCCGTCAGCCTGCTGCAGCACCAGGTTGAGCAGCAACTGCGCGCCGAGGGCGGCATCAGTTACGTCCAGTTCGAGCTCCTGGCCCGCCTCGCCGACGCAAGCGGCCCGCTGACCATGACCGAGCTGGCCGACGGCGTCGTCTACAGCCGCAGCGGCCTCACCTACCAGGCCGGCCTGCTGGAAGAGGCCGGGCTGATCGCCCGCGGCCCCAGCCCCGATGACGAGCGCGCCACCCTGGTCACCATCACCGGCACGGGCCTGGCCCTCGTCGGCCGCGTCCTGCCTGGCCACGTCCAGGTCGTCCGCCAGATGCTGTTTGACCCGCTCACCAGCGACGACGTGGGCCACCTGGGCGACATCATGACCCGCGTCCGCGACCACATGCGCGCCAAGCCGCCTCGCTCCGCCGCCCCGCGCAAGCGCCGCACCGGCCCCGCCGCGACAGCCGCGCCGCAGGACTGACCCGCGCCGCCGGCGTCCGGCCGCCGCCGCCGCGCCCCGGCGAGCGCCGTGCCGCGACACCGCCGGCGCCCAGCCGCAGCACGCCGCTGCCACTGCCAGCCGCCTCCGCGCGCCGCACGATCCCCGAATGTCGGTGGCGGTCGTTATGTTGGTTACCTAGCCCAGACCGGGGACGCCCGGACGGAGGTAAGCACCGCGTGGTCACCTTGGAATCGAAGGATGCGCCGGCGTCGGAGCGGCGGCGCGCAGAACTCGGCAAGTTCCTGCGGACGCGGCGGGCACGGTTGTCGCCCGCGGACTTCGACATGCCCGCCGGGTCCAGGCGGCGTACGCCCGGCCTGCGGCGCGAGGAACTGGCGCTGCTCGCCGGCGTGGGCGTGAGCTGGTACACGTGGCTTGAGCAGGGCCGGGAGATCAACGTGAGCACGCAGGTGCTCGACGCGCTCGCGCGCACGCTCCGGCTCGACCGCGCGGAGCGCTGGCACATGTACGTGCTCGCCGAGGCGGTGCCGGTGGCCGTGAACACCGGGCGCGGCCAGGTAACCGAGGAGCTCACGGAGATCCTGCACTCGCTTGACCCGCTCCCCGCGGCGGTGACGGACGCCCGCTTCGACATCCTCGCGGAGAACGACGCGTACCGTGACCTGTTCCGTGACTGGCACTCGCTGCCCTGCATTCACAGGAACACGCTGTGGTGCACCCTCACCGAGCCGGCCGCGCGCGACAAGTTCCCGCAGTACGAGGAGAGCGTCAGGTACCAGGTCGCGCGCTTCCGCGCCGCCTACGCCAGGCATGTCGGCGACCAGGACTGGGAGGAAGACATCCGCCGCCTGACGCTCCTGAGCAGCGAGTTCGCCGAACTGTGGGCCCGCCATGAGGTCGCCGAGTTCCGGCCGTGCACCCGCACGTTCGTCCACCCGCACGCCGGGGCGCTGACGTTCACGACGAACGAGCTCCAGGTCCCCGCCGCCCCCGAGGCCCGCCTCGCCGTCTACACCCCGGCCGACGACGAGACAAGAAAGCGGCTGCCGCTCACCCGCGACTAGGCAAACGGCGTGACCGTGCACAGTCACGCCGATCCCGTTCGGTGGCAGCTTTCTCTTTTGACTTTCGCTGGGCCCGGCCGTGCGCGGGTCACGTGCCCGTTGACGCCTGGCAGCCCGCGCTCCATGACTGTCTGCGACCGCAAGGCACGCCTCGACCGTGAGGGTGACCGCGCCTCCGGTCGGCTCCGTCAACCCTGAGTCCCAGCTCTCACCGACTTCTGCTCGGGTCGTGAGACACTGCGGAAATGCTGATCGTCGTCGCCGGCCTGCCGGGATCAGGGAAGAGCACGATGGCTGTCGACCTCGGGCGGGCCCTGGGCTGCGCCGTGCTCGGGGTGGACCAGGCCGAGGCGGCGATGTGGCGCGCGGGAGTCAGCCCGTCAGGACCGACGCATCACGCCGCGTACCTCGTCGTGGGGGCCCTGGCCGCCGAGCAGCTCGCCCTCGGGCACGATGTCATCGTCGATGCCGTCAACGGGCCAGAGCAGGCTCGCGCCCAGTGGCGGGACCTGGCCGGCCAGACGGGTGCCAAGCTGAGGTTCATCGTCGTCGAGTGCCGCGACGACCGCGTCTACCGCGACCGGGTCGCGCGCCGGTCAAGGAGCATCGAGGGATTCCCCGAGCCCACCTGGGAAGGCGTCCTGCGGCGCCGGGCCCAGTTCCCGCCATGGACCGACGAGCGGCTGGTCATCGACTCGGTGAACCCGCGCGCAGCGAACATCCAAGCCGCGCTGGAATACCTGTCGGGCGGCCAGCGCCTAACTGAACCCTGATGGTGGATATTTGGGAGGACCCGAATGCTCCTAACGATCCACCATCTGACGGAAGCTGAATAGCAGTCTTCGCGCAGCGGTAAGAAAAACTCGCGTGGCTCGCAATGCCGCGGACTTAAGTGGCGCATGGTGACGGTGGGGGCCGTGCGCGGCCGGGACGCGGCGCCGCGTGCGGGGCGCGGCGTGATTGCGGCGGATTTCCCCTTTCATGTGGATTCCGCAGCAAATAAGCTGCGGAATCCACATGATCATGCGCCGGGCCGCGATGGCGCCGGGACAACCCGGACAGAACGGGCACGCGCGGGCCCGGCGAAGACGGGAAGCGCCTAAGTCAATGACATTGCGCGTGGCGATCCTTATTTACGCGATCCTTATTTGCATCAGGCGCAAAACAGCTCATCGGGCCGCGCGACCTGCGCCAGCATGCGCGAGCGCATGCCGCTCGGCCAGCAGGCCGGAAGGTGCCCGGCTGCCAGGCTGGATTGTCGGTGCCCCCGGTTAGGGTCAGCCTCATGACGACGTTGTCTGTGCGCGAGCGCGAGCTGTTCCTGGCCGAGCCGCACATCGCGGCTTTGTCGGTGTCGGCCGGGCCGGGCCGCGGCCCGCTGACGGTGCCGATCTGGTACCAGTACGAGCCCGGCGGGGAGGCGTGGGTGCTGACCGAGGCCGCGTCGCGGAAGGCCCGCCTGATCGAGGCGGCCGGGCGCTTCACCCTGATGGTCGAGCGGCTCTCGCCGACAACCCGGTACGTGTCGGTAGAGGGGCCGGTCACCCGCACGATCCCGGAGACCGATGAGCTGCTGCGGGAGATCACCGAGCGCTACCTGCCACCGGAGAAGGTCCCCGCTTACCTCGCGTTCGCCAAGGCAGAGCTGGGCAAGCAGGTCGCGATCTACCTGCGTCCGCAGCGATGGCTGTCGTCGGATCTCGGGCCAAGCTGAAGCGCGCCGCATGCCAGCGGGGCGCCCCGGCTATCCCCGTCTGAAGCCAGTCACTTAGCGCACGAGTAATGCAACAACCGCTGAGACGCGGCCCATTTAGTCGCCATTCTCCTTGGTCGCGCCGCATGACGATGGCTGCCCTTTCACGGACGTCTACGCCCGGCTCTACAAGCTCGCCGCCCTTGCGCTCTGTGTCCGCCGTGCCGTGCAGCGGGCGCGGCTGGTAGCGGTCGGATTAAAGCACGAGAGTCCGACATTCGGCCGTATTTATCCACAGTTGATCTTGACTCCTTGGTCTATCCACAGCTCGCAAATCGATGCGACGGCTCATTGCCTCGCGCGCCATCGTCGAATGCGGAGGTGGTCGCGATGGGCGCGAAAGACGTGCTTGGCAAGGAAGGCGAACAAGCGGCGGTCGGCTATCTAGAGGGCTGCGGGTTCCGGATCCTGGACCGTAATTGGCGGTGTGCGGACGGTGAGATCGACATCGTCGCGGCCGACCGGGGCACGTTCGTTGTCTGCGAGGTGAAGACGCGGTCAGGAACGCGGTTCGGCACGCCGCTCGACGCGGTCGGGCAGGCGAAGCGCAGGCGGCTGCGCAGGCTCGCGGCGCAGTGGCTGGCCGCGCACGGCAGCCGGTTCGACCAGATAAGGATCGACGTGGTGGGCCTGCTGCGCGACGGCGTCGGCGGGTTCACGATCGAGCACGTCCGGGGGGTGGGATGAGTGACGCTCGCCCGTACCTACTCGGTGGCACTCGTCGGGGTCCGCGGTCACCTGATCGAGGTGGAGGCGGACATCGCCAGCGGGCTGCCGGCGACAATCCTGGTCGGACTGCCCGATACGGCGCTGCGCGAGGCGCGGGACCGGATCCGCGCGGCGATCGTGAACAGCGGGGAGACCTGGCCGAACTCGAAGATCACCGTCGGCCTCTCGCCCGCCGCGCTGCCCAAGCGAGGATCGGGCTTTGACCTGGCCATCGCCGTGGCCATTCTCGCCGCGGCCGAAGCGGTGCCTGCGGCCGCGCTCGCCGGGAAGATGTTCCTGGCTGAACTGGGCCTGGACGGGCGGCTGCGGCCGGTGCCCGGGGTACTGCCCGCGGTGGTCGCGGCCGAGGCGGGCGTGGACACCGTGGTAGTCGCCGCGCAGAACGTCGCGGAGGCCGCCCTGGTACCCGGCGTCCAGGCGGTCGGCGCGAGCAGCCTCATCGAGGTGATCGTCTGGCTGCGCGGCGGGCCGCCGCCGGCGATGCCCGTCGTTCCCGATCCGCCACCGGGGCCGGCGCCCGACTCGCGCTTCGCACTGGCCAAGAAACTGGACTTGGCGGAAGTGCTCGGCCAGGCGGAGGCGCGGCTCGCGGCAGAGATCTGCGCGGCCGGCGGGCACAACCTGTCCCTGCTCGGCCCGCCCGGAGCGGGCAAGACGATGCTGGCCGAGCGGCTGCCGACGATCCTGCCGCCGCTGGAGGTGGCGGCGGCGCTCGAGGTCACATCGATCCACTCGGTCGCCGGGCACCTGATGCCGGGCTCTGGGCTGCTGAGCGTCCCGCCGTTCTGCGCCCCGCACCACACGTCGTCGATGGCCGCCATCGTCGGCGGCGGCAGCGGCGGCGTCATCCGCCCGGGCGCCGCCAGCCTGGCGCACCGGGGAATCCTCTTCCTGGATGAGGCGCCCGAGTTCCATCGCGACGTCCTCGACGCGCTGCGCCAGCCGCTTGAGTCGGGCGAGGTGGTGATCGCCAGGGCCGGCACGCAGGCCGCCTTCCCTGCCCGGTTCACCCTCGTCCTCGCGTCCAATCCGTGCCCGTGCGCGAAGTCGCCTGGGCCGGGCAAGACCGGGTGCTCCTGTTCCCCGGCCACCCGGCGCCGCTACCTCGCCAGGATCTCCGGGCCGCTGCTTGACCGGGTCGACGTCAAGGTCCGCCTGCAGCCCGTGTCCCGCCGCGACATGCTCTACGACCGCAAGTTCGCCGAGTCGTCCGCCGTCGTCGCTAAGCGGGTCACCGTCGCCCGCGAGCGGTGCGCGGCCCGGCTGGCCGGGACCCCGTGGCGGGTGAACGCCGAGGTCCCCGGCACGGCGCTGCGCCGCGCGTTCCCGCCCAAGCCCGCGGCCCTCACCTCCCTGGACCGAGCCATGGAACTCGGTCAGGTGTCCGCAAGGGGCGCGGACAAGATCGTCCGCGTCGCCTGGTCGCTGGCCGACCTGGGCGGCAAGGACCAGCCAGGGCCCGACCAGGTCAACCTCGCGATTGGACTATGGCTAGGAGTCGCTCAATGAACGGCAAGCTAACCGACGAGGCGTACGCCCGCGCGGCCCTGACCTACCTGGCGGAGCCGACCGACCGCTGGCTCGTGCAGTTGGTCCGGGTCCACGGCGCGGCCGTGACGCTTGCCGCGATCAAGTCGGGTCGCCTGCTCGGCACGGGGGGACTGGCCGGACGGGGGACTGGCCGGCAACGCGGCCGGCCAGGGGAACGGCCTCCCGCGCGGGAAGGCGCACGAGGGCGTAAAGGCCGCCATGGAGCGGTGGCGCACTCGGCTGCCCGAGTTGCCGGCACCGGAGCGGGTGCTCGCCTTCGGCGAGTCAGGGATCAGGATCGTGTGCCCGGGTGACCCGGAATGGCCAGGGCAACTGGCGGACCTCGGGGATGACCAGCCCTACGCGCTCTGGCTGCGCGGCAACGCGGACCTGCGGTTCAGCTGCCTGCGGTCGGTCGCGATCGTTGGCTCGCGGGCCGCGACCGCCTACGGCTCGTACGTGGCGGCCGAGTTCGCCGCGTCCGTCGCGGCGCGCGGCCTGGCGGTGGTCTCCGGCGGCGCCTTCGGCGTCGACGCCGCGGCGCACCGGGGCGCGCTCGCCGCCGACGGGGTCACCATCGCCGTGCTCGCCTGCGGCGTGAACGTGCCCTACCCGACAGCCCACGCGGAGCTGTTCGACGCGATCGCGGCTCAGGGCGTGCTCGTGAGCGAGTGGCCGCCCGGGCGGCACGTGAGCAGGCTCAGGTTCCTTATCCGCAACCGGATGATCGCCGCGCTGGCGACCGGGACGCTGGTGGTGGAGGCGGGCCAGCGCAGCGGCGCGGTCAACACCGCGCGTTACGCCAGGGACCTGCGCCGGCGCCTGATGGCGGTGCCAGGGCCGATCACCTCCGACCTGTCCGCCGGATGTCACCAGGTGATCAGGGAGTGGCAGGGCGCACTCGTCACCAGCGCGGCCGAGGTCATCGAGCACCTGTCCCCGGTCGGCGAGCCGGTGATCGGCGCGGCGCGGTCAGCCGCCGAGCCGGGCGCGGTGGTCCAGTTGGCGAGCCGTCGCCAGGCGCCGCTGGTTCTTCCCCGCGACCTGCTTGACCTGGAGTCCGCCCGGGTCCTCGACGCGATGCCCCGCCGCGGCGGCGTGGGAACGGTCCGGGTGGCGCAGCGGGCGGGCCTTGCCCCTGCGGCGACGGCCACCCTCCTTGGTCAGCTCGCGACCGGCGGCTTCGTCGAGCGGTGCGATGACGGCTGGCGCCTGCGCCATCCCTGACGACGGCCAGGGTCAGAACATGCGGAAGTCGGGGTGGGTGTTGTGCCACCACACCAGCACCACCTTGCCGATGATGCTTGAGCCGTTGATCGGTCCCCAGTAGCGGCTGTCGCATGAGATCGCCCGGTTGTCGCCCAGCACGTAGAACTCGCCTGGCGGCAGCCGGTAGGGGTGAGTGCTGCTGGCGTCGGGTATCTGCGGCCCGAGCGGGTCGTCGTGCGGAAGGTAGGGCTCGGCTAGCAGCCGCCCGTTCACGTAGATGCTGTTGCCCGACGAGTAGATCGTCTGCCCCGGCAGCGCGATGACGCGCTTGACCAGGTCGCCTGCCTGCGGTCCGCCGCAGTGGTCGAGCGGCGGCTGGCTGAACACCACGATGTCGCCCTCGCGCACGTCCCGCGAGGTGAAGAACGCCTTCTGGACCAGGATCCGGTCGTACACGCCGAGCGTCGGCACCATGGACGATGAGGGGATCCAGAAGGTCTGGAACGCGAACGTCCGCACCAGGCCGGCCAGCAGCACGGCCACGAGGATCGTGACGGCCGTCTCGGTCAGCGCCCGCCGCCACCGTCGGCGGCGTCGCGGGACGGTCCCGGCGGGGCCCTCGTCAGCAGGGCCGGCCATGCGCGGCTTCCCAGATGATCACCTGCGGGCGGCCCGTGACGGGGAGCACGCGCGGAACGGGCCCTGGCACGCCAGGCCGGCAATGCGCCTGGCTCGTGCTGGCCGCCCTGGCCGGCCCCGCCGAGGCCAGCAGCCCCGCCGAGACACCCAGGGAACAGGCCGCGATCAGCAGCGCGCAGGCCGCCGTGCTCAGGCGGCGGCCCGGGCGCGGCGTAAGCCACTCGCGCGCTGCGCCGGCCAGGTAACTCCAGGCAACCGAGCCCACCGGGGTCCCGTCCCCGATGAGCAGCGCGGCCAGCTCGGCGGCCTCCTCCCCGTGCCGGCGCCGCCAGCGGGCCGGGTAGCACCGCAGCACGGTCTCGATCAGCCTGGGGCTGTCCATCAGATGCCGCCCAGCCGCAGCCGCAGCCGCCCGGCCGCGCTGACCCGCTCAAGCGAATCGAGGTGCACGCGGAGCGCGGCCGCCCCCGGCGCGGTAATGCGGTACGGATGGCGGCGGTCCTCGGCGGGCAGCGGGTCGATCAGGCCGAGCCGCTCGAGCCGGTCAAGCGCGCCGTAGAGCGTGCCGGGCCCGAGCTCGACGCCGGCGAGCTCCTTGATGTCCTGGATCAGCGCGTACCCGTGCTTGGGCCCGTCCGCCAGGCTGATCAGGATCAGCACCGACGCCTCGCCGACCCGGCGCAGCACGTCCTGCCCGGTCCCGCCGTCCCGCTTGCTCACGACCATCCGCCTCCCTGCTACGTCGGCCAATATATCAGTCAACGTAGTAGTCGCGTCCAGTAGTACAGGGCGACAAAACAGCGGCGCGGTCATTCCCAAGCCGCCTGCCCGGGTGCACACTCTTGCCCATGGCTGCAGCCCGAGGAAGGGACGACCCCGCGACTCCCGCGACTCCCGCGACTCCCGCACTCCCGCGGGCACGACGGCTGGCGACGGCCAGGCCGAGAGCCTGCCGGCGGCGCTGCGGTCGGCGCTGGCCGAGTTCGGCCGGCACCTCGCGGCGGAGCGCGCGCTGTCGCGGCATACGGTCCGCGCGTACCAGGGTGACGTTCAGTCGCTTCTCGAGTACGCCTGCCGGTGCGGCGTCGGGGACCCTGGGGCTCTCGACCTGGCCACGCTGCGGGGCTGGCTGGCGGGCCAGCATCAGGCAGGCGCCGCGCGCGCCACGCTGGCCCGCCGGGGCGCGGCGGCCCGTGCCTTCACCGCGTACGCGTGCCGGCGAGGCTGGCTCGCGACCGACCCGGGACCGCAACTCGGTACCCCCAAGGCCCGGCGGAAGCTGCCGCAGGTGCTGCGCAGGGAAGAGATGAACCTGGTGCTCACGGAGTGCGAGGACCGCGCGCGGCGCGAGTCCGCCGCCGGCGAGCGGTCTACCGCGGCACTGGCCATCCGCGACGTCGCCGTTCTTGAACTGCTGTACGCGACGGCGATCCGGGTCAGTGAGCTATGCGAGCTTGACACCGGGGGAGTCGACAGGGAGCGGCGCACCGTCCGGGTTCTCGGCAAGGGCCGCAAGGAGCGGGTCGTGCCGGTCGGCCTGCCCGCGATGCGAGCCTTGTCCCGCTGGGAAAAGGCCGGGCGTCCCGTGCTGGCGAACGAGCGCAGCGGGTCGGCACTCTTCCTCGGTGCCCGGGGCGGCCGGCTCGACCCGAGGACCGCACGGCGCATCGTGCATAACCTGCTGCGGGACGCGGGTCCGCACGCCATCAGGCATACCGCGGCTACTCACCTGCTTGAGGGGGGCGCCGACCTGCGCAGCGTGCAGGAGATCCTTGGCCATGCCACCCCGGCCACCACGCAGATTTACACGCATGTCTCGGCTGAGCGCCTCAAGGCGACCTACCGGCAGGCCCATCCCCGCGCGTAACTCGCCAGGGACTTCAACCGGGTCCTGCCCGCCCTCCTTTCCGTGGCCCTGGCGGCGGTCCGTCCAGGGCTGCAGCCATGCGTCGTGGAACCAGCGTCCGAACAACTGGCCGCCGTAGACGACCCAGCCGACGCCGATCAGCCACGACTGCACGATCAGGACCGTGCCAAGCGCGCCGTAGCTGACCGCGTTGCTTGCGATGAGCGGTTCGAAGACCAGGCCGGAGAAGACCCGCAGGCCGGCCAGGCACACGATCGTCGCCACCGCGCCGGGCAGCGCCGCCAGGTAGCTCACCCGGCCGCCGAGCAGGAAACGAAGCCCCCACCAGAAGAAAGCGACGCCGAGCACCACCGCCACCGACAGCCGGCCCGCCGTCTCGGTCGGCCCGCGGTGCGTCACCGTGCCGACCGTGGCCGTCGCGTAGATGTAGGCGATGAGGCCGGCCGCCCACACCGCCTGACGCCAGATCTTGTGCCACGGCCCGGCGGGAAGGCCCCAGATCCGCTCGAACCCGGCCTGCACGCTGCCCGCGAACGACACCCCGGCGACGCTCACCAGCACGGCACTGAGCACGCTGGTCGTGCCAAGCACCCGGGCCGGGGCCGAGAAGAGCTGTGTCACCGCGTCGGCGGAGGAATCGGTCAGGTCCATGCCGTAGACCACCCACCCGGCCAGGCCGCGGTGCTGGGTCGGGTTCGCGGCGGCGACGAGGATGAGCAGCGGGATCACGGTGAGGATGGCCAGGGCGGCGAAACCCAGGGCGCGGTGCATGAGTTCGAACTCCCTGCCGCTGCGGTACAGGTCCTTGAGCCGGAGGTCGTGCCAGGGCCGCCTGACACCGCGGAGCACCGCGCGCTGCACCGCCCGCCACGGGCTCCCGCCCGTCATCGGCGGGCACACCCGTCGCGCCGCTGCACCATCGCCTGCCGGCCAGCCCGGTTGACCGCGAGGCCGCCGCACCCGCACCATGATCGTCGCGTCATCACGGAACTCATTCCTCCGGTAGTCAAGGACCGGGTGGATCGGCAGGCGCGGTTCCCCGAGGCCGGGTGTCCCGTCGCCGTCGCCCGGACTGGGCCCCGTCCACTGCCCCAGATCACCGTTTGTATCGATGATGACGCACATGCCGAGCTTCTCCGCAACGCCCAAGGCCCCCACGGCGTCCCGCAATGCCGCCCGGTCAGGCGTACCTGGGCCTTGCAGGTGCGGTTACGTTTCGTCATCAACGCATCGGTCAGGAATTTCGGACTATCTGCGCGGCATCTTGAACAACTGACCGTAGTCATCGACTCTGACTTCCGCACCAGCCACGCGCAGCGCGTACCACAAAGAAACCTGGTTTGCAGTGAGTATAGGCCGGCGAAGGTCTTCTTCCAGGGCGGCGATCACGCCGATGGCGCGGAGGGCGTTCCCGCCGATGAACACGGCCTGCGCAGAGGATGGCACATGGCTGCGAACCCACTCGTAAATCGCGGCCGGACTCGCCACCGAGCCTGTGTTCGGATGGGGAACCTCGATCGGAGGGGTCAGGTGGCTAACATGAACGACCTCGAATCCATGCTCCTGAAAGTATGCGGCTCCTTTCTGGTCGAAGTCGTCAGTGAAGAAGGGAGCATGGACCAGCGCGATTCGCTCTGCCTCCAGTGCCAGGAAGCCGGCGGTTGCCGCAGGTGCCGACATGAGGACAGGAATGCCATTTGAATGTTGTTCGACACGACTCACCAGTTCTTGCTCTCCGGTCGTGCCGAGAAGGTAGCTGCCCACTGTCCAGGCGTAAATAATCGCCTGCAGTGGCAGTCTCGCGAGCAGTTCTGCCGCGTTTTCTGGACCGGGAGGGTGAGCGAAGGTCGCGAGATCAGCAAAGAAAACGCGGGACGTGTGGAGGGAGACGCCATCGGGGGCCATGGTCCACAGCTCTGATTCAGAGATCGCGCTGTCATCATGGGTGAGCACCCCTAGCCGGGCGCGCCACCCATGCCCATCTGGCTGCAAATTGTTGATATTTCTCCCCATATGCCCCCCTGGTCTCATGAACTCCCGTGCGACGTCGAATCCGATATGCGGGTGTTCAAAGCGATGCCTCGCGGTCACGCCGATCGCACCCGTTATGTCCGGTATAACCTCTAGGTGCGGAGGTAACCGCGGGCAATCCCGATCGGGGTCCCGGTTGCGGACGGTCGGGCTAGCGACTGAGTTTCTAGTTCGCCCTCTTGCGCCTCTCTCGCCCCACGCGCCGCCGGACTGTTTATGTTACTGCTGCCGCAGGTGAAGCGTCGCCGCGCCATAACTGATCTGCGCGCAGGTTGAGTTCGGCCGAGATGTTGAAACGTTACTGTTCCCGGTGCCGTGGTCCTGTCGCATACTGGTCCGGTGGAACCGGCAGCTAATTCCGTCGGGGAGCTGGCCCGGTCCCCCGCGGGCACCCTCGGGCGGGCGCTGGGTCCGCGCGTAGCCGGGCCATCCGACCAGGCCTTGCACTGGCTGGCCGGCTGGTATGCGATCGCGCTGCGCCTCGGCGGCGCGGTCTTGTTTACGGCGGTGGCCGTGCTGGCCGCGACGAGGCAGATCTCCGGCTGGTGGCTGGCCCCGCTGCTGACCGCGCTGTGCGTGTGGTCGGCCTTCTTCACCTGGCGGGTCTGGCGGTCCGGGTTGACGCCGGCCGCGGTACTGGCCGACGCCGCGGTTATCTCGGCGCTGGCGCTGGCGCAGCAGCACCTGGTCCCGTCCGTGCTGATCGTGGACAGCACGACCTGGATGCTCCCGCTGGCCTGCACGTCGATCTACATCATGCAGATCGCGCTGCGGCCGCGGCTCGCGCTGCCCGGCGCCGCGATCGTGGTCATCGCCTACGGACTCGGCGCCGGCCACCCGCTCGACGGCTGGCTGCTGGTGGCCGAGACGATCGTCGTCGCCGGGCTGGTGGCGGTGATCCGCGGCGGCGCCAGGCAAGCGGACGCGGTCGTCGCCGCCGGGCTGGAGACCGAGCGGCAGATCCGGGCGGAGGAGGCGCGGCGCGCTGACGAACGAGAGCAGCACCGCCAGCTGCACGACACCGTCCTGTCGACGCTGACCATGGTCGCGGCCGGCGCCTTCGCCGAACGGACACCGGCGCTGACCGCCCAGGCGGCCAGGGACCTGCGCGTGCTGCAAGGTCTCGACGGCGCCGCGGCCATGCCAGGCGGGCAGGCGCCGCTGACTGACCTGAGTCCGAAGCTGGAGCAAGCCGCGGCCAGCACCGGTGACCTGGCTGTGGGGCTGAAACTCGTTCCGGTCACGCTGCCCTCCCCGGTCGCGGATCAGCTTGTCGCCTGCGTCGGCGAGGCGCTGCGCAACGTCGAGCGGCACGCCGGGACCGGCCAGGCGGAAGTGACCGTCACCGGCGGTGCGGGCTGGGCGGTCGTCAAGGTCACTGACCGCGGCCGCGGGTTCGATCCGGCCGCCACCCCGCCATCCCGCCGGGGGATACGCGAGTCGATCACCGGGCGGATGCTGGCGGCCGGCGGCCGGGCCGCGATCGCCAGCCGTCCCGGCGCGGGCACGACCGTCACGGTGAGCTGGCCCGGATGACCCCCGTGCAGCCAGCAGTGCAGCCGACGACAATGATGGCCGGCCGCTATCAGCGGGCCTTCACCATCGCTGTGGTCTTCCTGGTCGCGGGCTGGCATCTCATCGGAGCCGGCGGCCAGCTGGTGCATAACCGGCTGGACTACGGCTCGTTCGCCTTCCAGTGCGCCATGTGGCTGGTCATGGCGCTGGCGATCACCGCCGGATCGGTCCTGGTGCTGCGCGGAGGGCCCGGCTGGCGCGCCGCCTGGGCGGTGGCCCTGATCGCGCTGGTGGCCAGCACCGCGGCGGCGGCGGCCAGCCCGGCCGGGGACATGCTGGCGGTCAACTGGGCGTGGGGGAGCGCCGGCTGGACGGGCGTGCTCGTGCTGCTCCGCCGCCGGTTCGCCGAGCTTGCGTGGTTCCTCGCCGCCGAGGCCCTGGCCACCTTGGGCGTGCAGGTAGCGGACGGGCTGACCCGCACCGACCTCGCCGGGTTCCTCGCCGTGCTTGCCTGGTCGACCGGCGCCCAGGTCGCCGTCGCCGCCGGGGTCAGGGCGCTGGACCTCGCCGCCGGCCAGGCCGCCACGGCGGCACGCAATGAGCACGCCGCGCGCGAGCGGGCCGCCACCGCGGAGATCATCCGGGCCGCCAGGCACGCGCGCTGGCTGGCCCTGCAGGAAAGCGCCGCCCCGCTGGTCGCCGAGCTGGCCGCGGGGACGGCCGACCCGGGCGACGCGCAGGTGCGCATCCGGTGCGCGGTCCAGGCGGCCCGGCTGCGCCGGCTGCTGGCCGAGGGTGATGAGGTACCAGGATCGCTGGTGCACGAACTGCACGCGAGCGCCGATGTGGCCGAGCGGCGCGGGGTTGTCGTCGAGATCGAGACGGCCGGGCCGCTGCCACCGGTGCCTGGCCCGGCCCGGCGGGTGATCACCGACGCCGCTATCGCGATCCTGACCGACGCGCGCAGCCATGCGCGGATTACCCTGGCGACGGTGGCCGCCGAAATCGCCGTCAGCTTCGTCGCCGATACCGGCGCGGCCGTCGGGCTGCCCGCGGCCGGCGCGGGGGTCATCATCGAACACCAGCAAGACGGGGGCATGCTCTGGGCGGAGGCGCGATGGAACAGCAGGTGACTGTGGCGATCATCGAAGACCATCCGGTCGTCACCGAGGGGGTGGCGTCCTGGATCAGGTCCGATCCCGGCCAGCGGGTGCGGCTGGTGCAGACGGCACGCGCCCTGAGCGGGCTCAACGCCGGGCTGCAGCCGTCGGCCGACGTGGTCATCTTGGACCTGGAGCTGGACGGCGAGCTGGTCACCGGGCAGATCCCCGGGCTGGTGGCAGCCGGATACCGGGTGGTGGCCTTCTCCGGCCACAGTGACCCGGTGATCGTGATGGAGACGCTGGACAACGGCGCGCACGCCTACGTGTCCAAGGAGGAGGGCCGCGACCACCTGGTCGAGGCCGTGCTCGCGGCCGCCGCCGACCGGCCGTACGTGACCCGGTCGCAGGCCAGGGCGATCCTCGCCGACCAGCGCCCGGCCCGGCCAGCGTTGTCGCAGCAGGAGCGGCAGGCGCTGCTGCTGTGGTTCCAGGGCATGTCGAAAGCATCGGTCGGGATGCGCATGTCGATCAGCGAGAACACGGTCAGGCAGTACATCAGCCGGGCGCGCGCCAAGTACGCGGCCACCGGGCGGATCGCGCCGAGCAAGGACGCGCTGCTCGCCCGCGCGATCGAGGACGGCGTGATCAGGCCGGACGAGATCGTGCCGTACCAGTCGTTCGCCCGCGCCGCGGCCGACCACCCCAACCTGGGTGCCCCCGGCCAGTGACTGGCCCAGGACACCCAAGCCCCCCCCGGAGCTACCCCAAGGCGGTCGGCCGCGGGCTTGCGCACACTCAGCATCCCCGATCGCGGGCGTCACTGTCATGACGCCCGATCGGGTGACGGAACGGCGGGCTGGCGCTTTACTGGCCTCGCCAGTTCCCGAGGGTGAGCAGTCGGAATCCGTCGCACTTTCGCATATCAGGGACGCCTTACCGTGCGCCTCATCCCCGTGCCGCCGGCGTTACGATGCCGTTGCGGCGTCGCCTTCGGCCGGCGCGGCGAGATGGGAGTGGGCGAGTTCCATGGAAGCAGGGACCGAGCTGGCGGGCAGGTACCGCCTTGAAGGCCTGCTGGGGCGCGGTGGGCTTGGCGAGGTATGGCGCTGCCGCGACCTGCGCATCAACCGTGAAGTCGCCGTCAAGATACTGCTGGCCGGTGTTCCTGACCCAGGCGAAGCGCGACAGTTTCGCCGGGATGCCGAGAGTGCGGCGCGACTTCGTCATCCGGGGATCACCGTCGTCTTCGACGTAGGTCAGCATGACGGGCGGATGTTCATTGTCATGGAGCTGCTGCACGGCCAGGATCTGGCCCGGCTGCTGCGGGGGCATCCCGGCGGCCTCCCGGTCAGCCAGGCGCTTTCCATCGGCGTGGCGGTCGCTGCCGCGCTGGCATATGCCCACGGCGAGGGCATCGTGCACCGCGACCTGAAGCCGCCGAACATCTTTATCGAGGACGACGGCACCGTAAAGGTCTGCGACTTCGGCGTCGCCCGTGACCTGAACGCCACGCCGGCAACCGGCGCGGGGCAGTTCCTCGGCACGCCGGACTACATCTCGCCCGAGCGGTGGGCGGGCGAGCCTGTTACGCCCAGCGTGGACCTGTACGCGCTTGGCTGCACGCTCTACGAGCTGCTCACCGGCCAGCTGCCATTCCAGGGGCCGAGCCTGCCCGCTCTTATCCACCGGCACCTCACCGAGGTCCCTGTCCCCCCGCATGACCGTCGTCCCGAGGTACCCGCTGCCCTCAGCGGCCTGGTCGTGGCCCTCCTGGCCAAGGCGCCGGAGAACCGCCCGCCGAACGCGGCGGCGGTCGTCGCCGCGTTGACCGAGATCCGCGACTCCGGGCAACAGGCGCGTGCCCGCAAGGTACCCGTGCCGTCAGGCACGCTCCTCGCGTGCACGTCATCGGCCGTGGGCGCCATCGATGTGCACGCGGTGGATTCAGGCGGGCGGATCCGCCGCTGCGCTGGCGCTGCGAGCGAGGCGGCGGTGCGCTGGCATGAGTGGGCCGATCTCCCGCCGTGGACCGCGGGAAAGGTCACCGCGCTCGCCTCCGGCAGCAACGGGCGCGGGGTCTACATCACCGCGGCTATCGACGGCATCCCGTGCATGAACGAGGGCCTGACCGAGTGGCGCGAACTGCTTGAGACCTGCCCGCTGCGGCTGCCCGTGGTAGATGTCGCGGTCCCGTCTGTCCCAAGCGGGGCCGTCAACTTCGATAGCGTCACGGCCTATGTCCTCGATGACGAGGGCGTTATCTGGTCAAGCCGCGCCACGACGCCGCTGAACACGGCCGCCGCTGGCCAGTTCAACGTGATCGCCTCATGCATGTGGGGCAGGACAGACCTGGTCCTACTCGCCGCGACCGCGGATTCGATCCAGTGCAGGTTCTGGTGGGCGGGCATGCGGGAGTTCCGCTGGCGGCCCGTTCCACTAGAAGCGGCCGGCCGGTCGATCACGGATATCGCGTGCGCATCACTGGCGGCCAAGCGGATCGAGGCCTTTGTCCTCTTCGATGACGGCAGCATCTGGCAGAGCTCCGTGCGGCTTGCCCAGGAGGGAATGCTCGACTGGTCGACCTGGGTCAGGCTGCCGCCTCCCGCAGGGCATGTCACAGCGATCGCGACATGCCAGTTCGACCGGCGGGACGGCGTAATCATCGCCGCCACGAGCGACGGCGAGATCCATTTCGCCGCGCACGGAATCGAGGTACTCAAGACCGGCCTCTCCCGATGGTCTCAATGGTCCCTGGTGCCAGGTCCTAGCGCCTCTTCCTTGCCGGGTACCGCGTCCTGACCCGCGCAATAAAAGCGTGAAATGCCTCCCGGCGCGCCTCAGGCGAGATGCCTATTCCGTCGGGAGAAATACCAGGATTATCCCGAACGACTGCGTGTGTCACGCCCAGGGCCCGTTCCTCTTCCTGGCGGGGCTCCCGGGCCGGGGTCACCGGTGGAGCGCCTGAGGCAAGCGATGGCGCTGAGCTGCAGTTTTTCAATTTTCTCCGCCGTTAAGGGAATACCGTTACCGTCAGTAACACAGTAGTCGCAGAAAGTGCGCGAATGCCTTTCCTGAGAATGTGAGATAACGCACAGTTACCGAAACTGAAACTCGCGGATCGGCCGGCGCGCGCGCAGGATCGGCAATGTGCCGGCCCTTGAGGCTGAGCGCCAAGGGCGCGCGGGACGGTCACTCTGCGGGTTCTCGGGTAATCTGCATTCTTGCCCGGCGCGAATCTCGCGTCGATACCCCACACAGACACCCGCGCCGGGCATTCTGTGGCCGAAAACCGAAAGGGAGTGATGCCGGGAGGACCAGCCCGCAGACCTAAGGCGCTAGTCATCAGGACGCGCGCCGTAAGCCGAAAGGCCAGAAGAGAATGCTTGCTGCAGTTGCACTCGTCGCCTATCTCGTTCATCCGGGCGACACTCTTTCAGGAATCGCCGCCAGCCATGGCGTCAGCCTCGCAGCCGTTGAGGCCGCGAACTCACGGATCTCCAACCCCAACCTGATCTATGCCGGGCAGACTGTCGAGATCCCCGGGGGATCGTCTGCGTCGCACGGGTCGTCCACCCCGCAGACCTCCACGGCGCAGGGCTCCAGTACCCAGAGCTCCGCGGCGGCGCAGAGCGCCAGCCAGAGCGCGGCGCCCGCCAGCTCGCCGGCGAGCATCGCGAGCGCCGTTACCAAGACCAGCTCCGGCGGGTCGTCGGGCTACTCGTCCAGCGATCTCTCGAACATCCCGGGCGTGCCCCAGTCGCTAGCCGCGTGCGTGGCCTACCGGGAATCAACGGACCTGCAAAACCCCGCGGCGAACGGCAATGCCTACGGCATCATTCCGGCCAGCGGGTACAACGTGGACGGGACGTCGCTGGCTAACCAGAAGCAGGTCTTCGCGCAGCTGTACCAGCAGTACGGCGGCTCGCCGTGGGCTGCGGACGGGTGCCCGGGAACCTAGTACCTAGCACTGGTTACCAAGCCCCAAGCAGGCCCGGCCGATCTCGTCCCCGCCCCCCTCACGGCGCGATCGGCCGGGCCTTTTCCGTTGATCTCAGCCGGTATCGCGGGTCACAAGTCCGCGAGCCAGGGTGCTTGCACCGTCGCGGAACTGCTGCGCCCGGCCCGGGGCGTCCTGCTCGACCTCACCGGGAACGGCTCACTCGCCGGAGACGGGCAGCCCTGGAAGGACAGGGTGAACATCATCACCGCGAACTGCGCCGCGCCGCCCGCGGCCGCCCTGCTCATCCGGCCAGACGGGTACGTAGCCTGGGCGGCGTCCGCCGGCGGTCAGGACGGCCAGGGACTGCGTCAGGCCCTGACCACCTGGTTCGGCGCGCCGTAGCGGTGGAGCGGTACTGTCTGGCGCATGTGCGATGATCACGGGCACTCGGCGGCGGAGGCGGCGTGGTCGGCTCCCCGCGCTGCCGATGGGCCGGCCGCTGACCCGGTAACGCTGCCCGCGTCCGACGAGGTCACGGTCACCACGATGGTCGATAACAGTTTTGACGCCCTGCTTGCCTCCGGCGGGGGCGTCACCCGGGCGTCGCTGGGTGCCGGGCGTGTCGCCGCGCGGCAGTTCGCTGACGGCGAGACCGTCGCGGGCCTGCGCGCCGAGCACGGCTTCTCCGCCCTGGTCACCGTCCGGAGCGGTAACTCGAGCAGCACGCTGCTGTTCGACACCGGCGCCTCACCGGACGCGCTGGCGGTGAACGCCGAGCGTCTCGGCATCGATGTCGGCGGCCTGCAGGGCGTCGTGCTGAGTCACGGGCACTACGACCACGCGGGCGGCTTCGACGGCCTGGCCCGCCTCCGCGGCCGGTCCGGCCTGCCGCTCACGGTTCATCCCGCGGTCTGGACCCGCAGGCGCCTGGAGCTGCCCGGCGGCCGGGACCTGGAGATGCCCACCCTGTCGCGGGGCGCCCTGGAGCGGGAAGGGTTCGGGGTGATCGAACGGCGGCAGCCGTCGCTGCTGGCCGGCGGCATCCTGATCACCGGCGAGGTGGACCGCGTCACCGAGTTCGAGCGCGGCATGCCGCCGCAGCACCAGGCCTGGGACGGGCAGCGCTGGCAGCACGACCCCGCCGTCATCGACGACCAGGCGCTCGTGATCAACGTGCGCGGCCGGGGACTGGTCGTCATCACCGGGTGCGGCCACGCCGGCGTGGTCAACATCATCAGGCACGCCATGCGGCTGACCGGCGTGCGCCGGCTGCTCGCCGTCATCGGCGGCTTCCACCTGAGCGGCCCCGCGTTCGAGCCGGTCATCGAGCCGACCGTTGCCGCGCTCACCGAGCTCGCGCCCGAGCTGATCGTGCCCGGTCACTGCACCGGCTGGCGCGCGCAGCACACCCTGGCCGCGATGCTGCCAGATGCCTGGGTGCAGTCCAGCGTGGGAACCAGGTACACGCTCAGCGCCGCCTAGACGAGTGAGCTCGGTGGAACACCGGGGGCGAGGGCGTACCGTGTCCGTGTGGTTCGTTACCGGGTGCTGATCTCCGGTCGCGTGCAGGGCGTGTTCTTCCGCGACACGTGCCGGAGGATGGCCGAGCGGCACGGCGTGAGCGGCTGGGTGCGGAACCTTCCCGACGGCAGCGTCGAGGCGGTCTTCGAGGGATCCGCCGGCGAGGTCTCCCGCCTGGTGGAGTGGTCGCACCACGGGCCTCGCTCCGCGGTGGTGGAGAACGTCCGCGTGCGGGCCGAGCCGCCCGAGGGGATCAGCGGATTCCAGGTCAGGTAACCGAGCGGATTCCAGATCAGGTAACCGTCAGCCTGTCGCGGATGTCCGAGGTCACCTGGCCCTCGCACTGCGCGCCCCGACGACCAGCGGCCCGGCTCGCTCGCCGTGGCGCGCAATTAGGGCAAACCGGGCAGTCTGTGCCGCGTAACAGGGATAGTGGATCGCTGACCACGTCATGGCGTGGTCAGCGATCCACTATCTTCGGGACAGGCGCCCTGGTACCCGGGCCCGAGAGAAATGTCCCTTTTGCTAAGGGGCTAGCCCGTGCCTTACTCGGTGGTCGTGTTCCGGGATCCCGGCAACATCCAGCTCGAGCTCTTCTGCCAGGCTGGCTGACGGCCAGCGGTCCCTCGCCGGCGGCGGGGACGGGGCAGCGAGCGCGGCGGGCCTGAGCCTGAAATAGAACAGGCCAGTTCACGGTTGTCCCCCGATGTCTATGACCCAGAGCCTCAACCCGAGACTGTAGGATAGGCAAGGTTGCTCAACCGCAGGCCTCCGGGCGTGCGGGGGCGGAGGTAAGGACGCCAACAGAGCAACCACATCTCGCGTGCTTGCATGCCGCGCCGACCAGGCGCGGGACGTGTCACTCGGTCCGCCGGTCCGCAAGGCCGGCGGCATGACGCGGCTGCCACTCCGTGCGCCAGCGGGCACCAGGACCGATAACCGAGCCGCGTACGACCAGACGGTAACCGCCAGGGCGAAGGCCATGGCGCCGGTGACGTCGTGCGCACGAATGGAAGGACCGCGATGTCTACGGTCGTCACGATGAAGCAGCTCCTGGAGAGCGGCGTCCACTTCGGGCACCAGACCCGGCGCTGGAACCCGAAGATGAAGCGTTACATCTTCACCGAGCGCAACGGCATCTACATCATCGACTTGCAGCAGTCGCTCGACTACATCGACCGCGCGTACGAGTTCATCAGGGAGACGGTCGCGCACGGCGGCACGATCCTCTACATCGGCACGAAGAAGCAGGCTCAGGAGGCGATCGCCGAGCAGGCGCGCCGGGTCGGCATGCCGTACGTGAACCAGCGCTGGCTGGGCGGCATGCTCACCAACTTCTCCACCGTCTACAAGCGGCTGCAGCGGCTCAAGGAGCTTGAGGAGCTCGACTTCGGCGACGTGGCGGGCTCCGGCATGACCAAGAAGGAGCTGCTCGGCCTCAAGCGCGAGCGCGACAAGCTTGACAAGACCCTGGGCGGCATCCGCGACATGGCCCGCGTGCCGAGCGCCGTCTGGGTGGTGGACACCAAGAAGGAGCACATCGCGATCAGCGAGGCGCGGAAGCTGAACATCCCGGTGGTCGCGATCCTCGACACGAACTGTGACCCGGACGAGGTGACCTACCCGATCCCCGGCAACGACGACGCGATCCGCTCCGTGGCGCTGCTCACCCGCGTGGTCGCCGACGCGGTGGCCGACGGCCTCATGTCCCGGGCGGGCGCTTCGGACACCGACGCCAAGCCGACCGACGACCAGTTCACCACCAGCGACGAGCCGCTGCCCGAGTGGGAGCGCGACCTGCTTGAGGGCGCTCCGGCCGGTGCCGCTGCTCCCGCCGGTGCCGCGGCTCCCGCCGAGGAGATCCAGGAGTCCGCGGTCTCTGACGAGGCCGACGCCGACGCCGAGATCGCTGAGGCCGCCCCCCAGGCCGCCGCGATCGCTGAGGCCGCCGCCGAGGCCGCTCCCGCGGACGCCGAGGAGGCCGCCGCCGACGCCGCCGCTCCCGTGGATGCGGAGCCGGCCGCCGAGACGGCCGAGACCGCCGAGACCGACTCCTGAGGCCGCCGCCGAGACCGCCGAGTGACGCTGACAACCACTCCATAGCGAGGAAAAGACAATGGCGAATGTTTCCGCCGCTGACATTAAGCGGCTCCGGGACTTGTCCGGCGCCGGCATGCTCGACTGCAAGAACGCGCTGGCCGAGTCCGATGGCAACATCGACGAGGCCATCGAGCTGCTGCGTAAGAAGGGCGTCAAGGACGCGGGCAAGCGGGCCGACAGGACCGCCGCCAACGGCCTGGTGATCGCCGAGCTCGAGGGCACGAGCGCGGGCGTCCTGATCGAGCTGAACTGCGAGACCGACTTCGTGGCGAAGAACGAGGGCTTCCAGGAGCTCGCCGCCAAGATCGCGAAGGCGGCCATCGCGAGCAAGCCCGCCGACCGGCTGGCCCTGCTCGCCACGCAGACGGCCGAGGGCAAGTCCGTCGAGCAGCTCATCGAGGACGCGAGCGCGTCCATCAAGGAGAAGCTCGAGCTCGGCCGGTACGCGGTGCTTGACGGCGGCTACGTGACCACCTACCTGCACAAGTCCGACAGGGACCTGCCGCCGACCATCGGCGTGCTCGTCCAGCTCGACGCGGAGAACGAAGAGGTCGGCAAGGAGATCGCGCAGCAGATCGCCGCGGCAGGCGCCCTGTACGTCACCCGTGACGAGGTGCCAGCCGACGTGGTCGAGAAGGAGCGCCGGATCGCGGAGGAGATCACCCGCGAGGAAGGCAAGCCCGAGCAGGCGATCCCGCGGATCGTCGAGGGCCGCCTCGGTGCCTTCTTCAAGGACGTCGTGCTCACCGAGCAGGCGTCGGTGAAGGACCCGAAGCAGACCGTCAAGTCGGTGCTCGCGGCAGGCAAGGTGAACGTCAAGGCCTTCGCCCGCTTCCGCGTCGGCCAGGCGTAAGCGGTCTCTTAGCAGCAAATAGCGGTAACAGGCGCGTCGCGCGGCCCCGTACTTAGTAAGCACAGGGCCGCGCGACGTCGCTGTATCCGGGTAGTGTGGTCAACGCCGCCGTCAGTGCACAGGAGCCGAACCATGATCGATGACACCCTCTTCGAAGCCGAGGAGAAGATGGACAAGGCCGTCACGGTCGCCCAGGAAGACTTCAGCAACATCCGCACTGGTCGTGTTACCCCCAGCGTCTTCTCGAAGCTGACCGCCGAGTACTACGGCACGCAAACGCCGCTGAACCAGCTCGCGTCGTTCCACGTGCCCGAGCCGCGGATGATCACCTTGCAGCCCTTCGACAAGGGATCTGTGTCCGCCATCGAGAAGGCGATCAGGAACAGCGACCTGGGCGTCAACCCGACCAGCGACGGAGTGCTCATCCGGGTGGTCTTCCCCGAGCTGACCGAGGAACGTCGCCGGGAGTACGTCAAGACCGCCAGGTCCAAGGCGGAGGACAGCCGCGTCAGCATCCGCAACATCAGGCGGCACGCCAAGGACGCGCTGGACAAGATGGTCAAGAACGCCGAGGCGGGCGAGGACGAGGTACGCCGCGCCGAGGGCGAGCTGCAAAAGCTCACCGACCAGTACGTCGGGAAGATCGATGAGCTGCTCAAGCACAAGGAAGCCGAGCTGCTCGAGATCTGAGCGATGCGGCGCACAGCAGCGAGCGTCCTATGAAGATCACGGACATGGCAGCGGACAACCCGGTCCCGGAGAACATCCCTCCGGCGGCCGCGGCGAAGGAGCCGCTCCCCAAGGTGATCAGGACGGGCCGTAACCTGCCCGTCGCGATCGGCGTCGGCGTGCTACTCGGCGGCCTCGCGCTGCTCACCCTGCTCACGGTGAAGGCGACGTTCCTCATCTACATGGGCGTCGCCCTCGCGATCGGCCTGCACGAGCTGGTGGCCGCGCTCAAGACCAAGGACATCAACGTCCCGTTTGTCCCGGTCGCGCTCGGCGGCGCGGCGCTGGTGACCGCCGCCTACTGGGCCGCGGGCGGCGCGGTCCTCGCCGCGTTCGCGCTCACGCTCCTCGCGATCCTCATCGTTCGCATGTTCGGCGGTACCGACGGCTACGTGAAGGACGTCACTGCCGGGGTGTTCGCCACGGCGTACCTGGGACTGCTCGGCGCGACCGTTTCCGCGATGCTCGCGCCGGCCGACGGCGGCAAGCGCGTCCTTATCTTCATCGTGCTCGCGATCTGCAGCGATATCGGCGGCTATTTCGCCGGCATCACGCTCACCCCGTTCACCGGCGGCCACAAGATGGCGCCCGTCATCTCCCCGAAGAAAACGTGGGAAGGCCTCGCGGGCTCCGCTTTCCTCTGCATCGTGGCGGGCGCGATCATGCTCCCGACAATGCTCCACGGCCACTGGTGGCAGGGCGTCATCACGGGCATCGCGGCGCTGGCCGCCGCCGTCTTCGGTGACCTGGCCGAGTCCATGATCAAGCGCGACCTGGCCATCAAGGACATGGGCACGCTGCTCCCCGGCCACGGCGGCGTCCTTGACCGCATCGACTCCCTGCTCGCGTGCGCCCCCGTCGTCTGGCTCCTCCTGGCGCTCTTCGTCAAGTAGCGGCGAAAACAAAGTCCGCCCCGGCTGCGATCTCCGCTCAGCCGCTCTTTCCCATCGCTGCCAAGCCGAGTCATCCCGAACGGAATCGTGCTCCTCGCTCCCGCCGACACGCGTTTTGGGGGGCTAGCGGCCACACTTTCGCCGTCTTTCGCGCACTCTCGTCGTTGTTTCAACCTCGCTTCACTCCGCCTACCCACCATCATGTGTCCAGGCTCCGCATGAGCCCCCGCCTTCTGGCGGTCCGATCTCTTGATGGGTGCGTAGTGCAGGGGGCCGGGATCATGAGAGGACCGGACAGGGGCGCGATGCGCGCCGGCAGGACGAGGGTCCGCGTGCCCCAGATGCCGCAACAGTCGGCTGGCCAGGAAACGAGCCTCGGAATAGTTCGCCTTGTCGCGGCAAAGGTGAAAGGCACACACGCCATCTCCGTCTGTCAGCTTGGAACATGGCTGGATCGGAATGGCACTTTCCGTGCCACAATTGGCGAATGGCCGAACGACCCGGGAGCGACCTGGCCGCAGTTCTATCCGAAGAACTCCGTGCTTGCCGCAAGCGAGGAATCGAACGCCTCGATGTCAGCACGCACAATCAGCAGCCGCTGGTGGCCCCGAGGCTGGAGGAGCTCGCCGCCAATTACGCAGCTGCTGCGCGCGGTCCTGTGCACGGCGGTCGGATCTCGCAGATGAAGTACCTGCTCCGCGACGCGGTGTCCGCCTTCGGCGAAGAAGACGAAACCGACGCGTCCTTGGTTTCGGCACTTTTCTTCGGTGATTCCCAGCATCGGGTAACCAAGAGCGCCGGTGAACTTCTCGACGTCGCGCAGCGGCAGTTCGGGTATGACAGCGCCATCCGGTTCAGGCAGATCAGACAAGCCGCCTTCGAGCATTTCGCGGATTTCCTGCCGCGTTTCGTAGCCAGGAACGAGTCGGCGGCGGATATGGGGTACAGCACACCGGACGAGGCCTCCTTGCAGGAGAGCGACGAGGTGCTGCTGTTGCGAAACCAGGGCGACGGTGCGCCGTTGGCAGAGGTGCAACAGCACATTGCGTCAACGGGCTACATCGACAATGGTGAGCACTTCGTAACGCAGCTTTCCCAGGCGGAGAACATCACGATCGTCGGTTACACGAACGAGTCGCTGGCCTCGATGCTCCGGCTGGCACTTGCCCGTAAGCGGGCGGCCATGCTTCGGACCGACGGGTGCTGGTCTGCTGTCCGGGTGGTGTTCCTCGCCGACGAAGTGCTTGATTTGGTCAACGACGAGCGCGGTTTCCCCGACCCCGGAGAGGCTCGGCTGCTGCGACGGCGCCTTGCCGTCTACGGTCGCCGCACGGTCCGGGTCTTCCTGCGCGGCCTGCCCGCGCGAACCGCTTGGACGATCTACGATTCGTCGCATTTCCCGCCGTTGATCGGAACGCTCCTTGAGATGCCTGACGGGCGGCGCATCGTTCACATGGTCGTCCGGCGGCCCCAGCGGAGTGGGCAGAATCACCTCTACTTGGAACTGGAAGATACCCGCGGGCACTACTTCTCCTCGGTCTTCGACGAGATCGTGGACAACGCCGTGGATGACAACAAGCTCGTCCCGGCGGGCCGTCCGGTCGAGGGCAGACGGTTCAAGACCATCAGCACTAGGTTCCGGCGCAACGTGCTCATCGACGGCTCACCTGTCCGGGACTGGCTGCCCATGGTCCTAGTCATCACTTGGCAGGTCAGGGGTGGTCGAGCCGAGCCGCTGCTTCAGTTGCGCACCCCGAGGAACTCAAGCAGAGAACTCGACCGCTTCACTCACCTCGCCGGCCACATCACGCAGGAATCCCACGCCGTCGCTGGCGTAGAGTTCGGTCTAGAGGACCAGTCGCCGCTTGCCACCGCGGCGCAGCGCGTCCAGATGGAGACCGGCGAGAGCGGCCCGGTTGAGCTGACGCCGGTGGCCATCGGCCAGTATTTCCACTCCGATAAGGAGCACCTGCTTTTCTTCGTCTACTCGTGCCGTCTACCGGACGGCCTGCAGCTGTGGCCACGGGCCGAGATGTCCGCGCTGTCCGTTCCTGAGCTTCTGGCGATCAGGGAAAACCAGGTGCTCCGGAGGGCGCTGGCGCTGTGCGAGGCGGCACCCTGGCGCCGTCCGGTCCGTGGAGCCGCATTCGAGATCGTGGCGCAGAACCTCATCCTGCACGGTCATCTGGATATCGCGAAGGCGCTGGCCGGAGCTGCCACCGCCAGGAACGTGGATCTTCGTGGCGTCGTCGCGCAACTCCGACCGCTCGAGGAGCGAACCAAAACCACCTGGCCGACTTACGACCCGACCCGTGCACCGACCTATGTAGGGGAGACGGAAGTCGTAGGCCTGTCCGGATTTCAGTTCCGCGAGTTCTTCGGCACGTTGTTGCCTTTTTATGAGAGTGTAGGCGTGCCCGGGGCCGCCCGGCAGCTTGCCCTTATCCGGAACGATGAGGCTAAACGGGCAGCCGCGGACCGGCTTTCCGAGCTATATGGACACGAACAGTTGATGGAGTCGATCCCAATCGAACTCTGACAGGCCGCTCGTCGACATCTGTCCCATTCCTACACCCCTGAGGCAGGGCTCTGAGGTGACCGTATGAGTCAGCGCATGCGCATATCTGATTTTTTCGACAACGCGTACATGGAGTCGGAGAGGTACTGGTGGCGAGGGCCGGAGCGGTACGACCTGGATCCTGACTCCTATCCTCTCTCGCTGCTGACGCAGCAGACCCTGCGCCTGCTCAAGGGGCGCGCTGCGGGGCGGGCGCTGGACATCGGCGCTGGTGAGGGAACCGACTCCATCCGACTAGCCAAGCTCGGCTACGAAGTCGACGCGGTGGAGGTGAGCTCCGTGGGCGCAAAGAAGATCGAATGCTTCGCCGAGGAGACCGGCGTCCGCGACAAGCTGCGAGTGTTTTCCTCCGATATTCAGGTCTTCCAGCCGGAAGGCCCGTACGACGTTGTTATATGCAACGGCGTTCTGCATTACATCGAGGGCAAGCAGTCAGTCATCGAGCTGATGCAGCAAGAGACCCGTCCAGGCGGAATCAATATCGTCTCTCTCTGGAGCGACTATACGCCGGTGCCTGACTGTCATGATGAATTGGTACCTGTCTTCATCGACCCGGAAGACGGCGAGGTCATCAAAAGCTATAGGGACTGGCGCACTGAATTTATCTACTTCGATCGTGACAAGCAAGAATCCTCGCATTCGGATCTGCCCGCGCACCGGCATAGTCACATCAAGCTGATCGCGTCCAAGCCCGGTTCCTGACCACCCCAGAGGGCCATCCGCGCAGATGCTGGCCGGCACTGTCTCGCCGCGACAGCGCCGGCCGACTAGCCACCTTTGTGGCATTTCGTCGTCTTTGGCAAGGTATAACCGTCGCTCGGAGCTGACTTCGTCACTCTTCTTGGTCATCCTGATTACTCGGAGTAGTAATCAAGAAGGCGAGATTGACGTGTCGAGCGAGAACCTCCCGTACCGGTCCGGATCGGACGGCGATGGCGACGAGTTGACCGCGATCGTGGCCGATCCGCGCATGCGCTGGTGGGCGCGGCGGCTGGCGGGCGACTTCGCCGAGGACCTGCTCCAGGAGACCTGGTACTCGGTGGCACGGGCATCCGCGCGCCGGACCATCGACAACCCGCGCGCTTACTTTTCCCAGGTGATGGTCAACGGCGCCAAGCGCATGCGCGAAGACATCGCCAGGCAGGGCGTTCCGGTCGACGACCCGGTCGCGGCGGCCGGGCCCCGCCGCGGCCGGGAACTGGCCGCGGTGTCGGCGGAGGACGATGCCCTGCTCCGCCTGGTTAACGCCGCTCGCCGTGAGCTGCTGCGCCGCCGTCAGGCGGAGTTGCGGCGGGGCATTCCCGCTTGCTCCCAGGACCCGAACCGGTACCGGGATGTCATTCTGAACCTCGTCGGGCAGTTGCTGGCTGATGACGGCCCAGCCAGTCGGGCGGAGCTCAACGCCGCCCTAATAGCGGCGTACCCAGAATGGTTCGATCCGCCGGATGTAGCGGTCGCTACGAAATACCAGCGCCGCTGCCGGGGACGGGATGACATCCGGCGGATGCTGGCGGCCGTGACGGGCCTGCTTCACGGCCTGGAGAAGACCGCGCGCAGGGCACGCTCAAGCGCGGCCTGAACGTCCAGCGAAGAGTCTGGTGCGTTAGGGCTCCTGGCCATGTAGACACGACAAGCTGACCGACCTGACACCAGCAGGGCCGCCAAAATTGACCCACGAAGCTCAATGAGCTTGCGGTCTTTCATCGGCATCAATAGTTAACGGTGCCTAAATGGGCGAAGCGGCACCTCGTTCGGGATGACCCGATTACCCGGCGCGGACGAGGCATGCGCGCAGACCTCGGCCAGGGACCGGGTTCCGGCGTTTAAAGTGCCAATTCCAAGGGAGTTGAAAGGCGGGCAAAAACGGCACGGCCGTACAGGGCACGGCCTTCCCGAACGGAGACATGGGCATGTCCGCTCGCTGGGTCAGAAACCTCATCATCTTGGTCTATTTGGTTATCGGCGGCTTCATCGCCTGGGATCACGGCTATCTGGGGCTCGCCTGGCTCCGGACGCTGGCAAGCGCGCTCCTGGCGATCTTCCTCTGGTGGCTCGTCCTGCTAGGCGTCAACCTGCACATCCACGGCTAACTTACATCGGCCGTTGAACTGTTAACGATATCGTTAACAGTTCAACGGCCGACGTTTTCCGGCTCACGGGGCCATTCCCTGGCCTGCTCGCGGGGCCATTCCCTGGCCTAACGCGGCGCCGCCGCCGGGGGAGTGACGATCCAGCTCCTGCCCTGCGCCGCCAGCCGGCTGACCAGGGACGCCGAGCCGTAGTCCTTGGCGAGTTGCCTGGACCGTTCGGTGATCGGGACGATCCACAGCCAGCGGACCGGGTCGCCGTCGACCGAGAACCCGGACAGGTCGGGCACCGGCGGGCCGGCGAGCCCGGAGGGGTCATCAAGCAGCAGCACGCCCTCGTACCCGCCGCCCAGCGGGAAGGTCGACGGCTTGTCGTACCAGCGGACACTGTGCCCGGGCCCGAACCAGGTCACCGAGCGCCACGGGTACCCCGCCAGCCAGAGGAACGCCAGCGCCGCCACCCCGGGCGGCAGCGTGGTCGCGACCGCGAGCTCGATCCGCGCGTAGTCGGTGGGGTCATCGACGACCTGCTCGACCACCGGCATCCGCTGCGCGCTCATCCCGATGGTGGACAAGATCGTGAACGGCCGGTCGGGCCCGGACGGCCGCTCGGAAATGCCGATCGACGGCCGCTTGCCCGGCGCGCCGTCCCAGTAGTGGGCGCCGGGCCCGAGCCGTGACGTGAGGTGGCCGAGCGCGGCGGACTGGAACTGCGCCCAGCCGCCCGTCGAGTTGCGCCACTTCCAGAACTCGGCGGCCCGCTCCACCCGGGGGCCGAGCGCGTCGATGGCGTCGTCGAGTGCCCAGGCGAACGGTGTCTGCCCGATCACGTCCCTGCTGTAGCCGGGCATGCCGCGGCTGGAGTCCGCCCAGCCGGGTATCACGGCGAGCAGGGTGCCGCGCTCGAGCAGCGCGACCCCGTCGCCTTCCTCGAACCAGAGCGCCTGCAGGTTGGCCGGGTCGAGCGGCGGCCTGCCGCGCGGGTGCCTGGTGCGCCCGGCGGGCATAACCGGCGCCTGACCGGCGTTGATCCTCTCTGGATCAGTAGTGCGCGGCGCGCGGACATGGTTGGCTATCCAGGTGGCGGCGATTACCGTCGTTTCGTCACGCAGGTACGCGGCCGTGGTGGTGCCGTCGAACTCAACCGTCAGCCGCCTGGACCCGTACGGGCTCACGCTGTCGAGCAGCGCGACCACCGGCGGGAACGGATCTGGACCAGACAGCATAATTGCCATATTCCCACTATCGTACTGTTTGCCCTCTGTGATCAAGTACTCACTGAGTGATAACTAGCCGTAATCTGAACGGAGTTCCCGTGACGCACCCGCCCCGACATCTCGCCGATCTCGATCTGGCCGGTCGACGTGCGGCGGTCGCGGCGCTCGGGGAGAAGCCGTTCCGCGCCGACCAGTTGTCCAGGCACTACTTCGCCAGGTACACCGACTCTCCGGCCGACATGACCGACCTTCCCGCGGGGGTACGCGAGGCGCTGGCCGATGAGCTGCTGCCGCGGCTGCTGACCTCTGAGCGTGAGCTTACCTGCGACAACGGTGCGACCCGCAAGATGCTGTGGCGCCTGCACGACGGCGCCCTTGTCGAGTCGGTGCTGATGAAGTACCCGGACCGGGTCACGATGTGCGTGTCGTCGCAGGCCGGGTGCGGTATGGGCTGCCCGTTCTGCGCCACCGGGCAGGCGGGGCTGACCAGGAACCTGTCCACGGCGGAGATCGTCGCCCAGGTTGTGGCGGGGGAGCGGACGGTCACGGCCGACGCGCCCGCGCAGCCGACGGCCACCTCGCGTGTCTCCAACATCGTCTTCATGGGCATGGGCGAGCCCCTGGCGAACTACAAGAACCTCATCGGCGCGATTCGCCGGCTGACTGACCCCGTCCCCGGCGGGCTCGGCATCTCGCAGCGCTCGCTCACCGTGTCGACGGTTGGCCTGGTGCCGGCGATCAAGCGGATGATAGACGAAAAGCTCACGGTAAGGCTCGCCGTCTCGCTGCACGCACCCGACGACGAGGCCCGCGACGAGCTTGTTCCCGTCAACCGCCGCTGGAAGGTGGCCGAGGTCCTCGACACGGCCTGGGACTACGCCGCCGCCACGGGACGCCGCGTCTCCATCGAGTACGCGCTGATCAGGGACATCAACGACCAGCCGTGGCGCGCCGACCTCCTGGGTTCGCTGCTGGCCGGGCACCTCGCGCACGTGAACCTGATCCCGCTCAACCCGACTCCAGGCTCGAAGTGGACCGCCTCGCGCCCCGGCGTCCAGGAGGAGTTCGTCCGCCGCGTGGCCGACCACGGCGTCGCGGTGACCGTCCGCGACACCCGCGGCCGCGAGATCGACGGCGCGTGCGGCCAGCTGGCCGCGACCGTCACCGGCCGCTCGGTGGGCCCGGCGACTCGCCGCTCCGGCACCCCGCTCCTGCCGCTGGCCTAACGCCTTAGGGGTGGATGTGCCGTTGGTGTCGCTGCAGCGACACCAACGGCACATCCACGGGGAGCCCACAAGGCAGAATGAGCCCGTGACGTGGTGGATGAGGCTTAAGCGGCGGGTTAACACGGCCAAGCGCGACGCGCTCTCGCGCGCCGTGCACTGGGGGTGGCGCGAGTTCCAGCAGGCCGGCCTGGTGACGGCGGACACGCCGGCCGGCCGGGCCTTCGCGAGGTTCGGGCGCGGCTCGATCATGGCGTTCCCGCCGGGATCCGTCTTCGGCGAAAACGGGATCGTGGTCGGTGAGGACACCCTCATCAGCCAGCTGGTCACGATCAGCGCGGGCACCGTGCCCGGCCAGGACCTCTGCGGCATGACCGTGCTCGCGATCGGCGACCGGTGCGTGATCGGCCGCGGCAGCCACATCGTGGCGCACCAGTCGGTAACCATCGGCGACGACGTCTGGACCGGCCCCTACGTCTACATCACCGACCAGAACCACGGCTACGAAGACCCGGACGTCCCGATCGGCAGCCAGTTCCCCGTCAACCGCCCGGTCAGCATCGGCGCGGGCTCATGGCTTGGCGCGGGGGCGATCATCCTGCCTGGCGCCACGATCGGCCGCAACGTGGTGGTCGCGGCCGGCGCCGTGGTCCGCGGCGTCGTCCCCGACCAGTGCGTGGTGGCGGGCGTGCCCGCGAAGATCGTCCGCGAGCACACCAAGGCGGGCTGGCAGCCGGCGCGCGGCCCGGCGCAGGAGCCGACCCGCAAGCTCGGCCCGCTCAGTCGGTCTTAGCCTCGGCGCCCGCGACGCCGAGGCCGCTCAACGTGGAGCGGAGCGTGGCGATGGCGCCGTCAAGCCGCGTGAGGCCGTCGGTCAGCGCCGTGTCGGTCAGCGCGCCGGAAGCAAGCGCCGCGGGCAGCCCGGCAAGCCCCGCGGCGGCCTCCTCGATCGCGGACAGCAGGGAAGACAGGTCGGACACCACGCGGAGCTGCCGCTCCTTCAGGTACAGGTCGACGAAGACAGAGACCTTCGCCCGCAGCACCCAGGGATCGAACGGCTTGGAGATGTAGTCGACGGCGCCCGCCGCGTACCCGCGGAAGGCAAGCTCGGGGTCCGCGCCCGCCGCGGTCAGGAAGATGATCGGCACGTCGGGCACGCGGCCGTGCTGCTTGATCTGCCCGGCGGTCTCGAAGCCGTCCATGCCGGGCATGACGACGTCAAGCAGGATGACCGCGAACTCGTCCGCCAGCGCAGCCTCGACGGCGGCCTCACCTGACCGGACGAAGACGAGTTCCTGGTCCAGCGACGACAAGATCGCCTCGAGCGCGAGAAGGTTCTCCGCGCGATCATCGACGAGCAGGATCTTCGCCTGGTCTGCGACAGCAGAGCGCGCCACGTCAGTAACCCCGGCCGTGGCCACTAAAGCGCGGGGCCTGGGACATGTTGTAGTCCTCCCGGTGGGAATCGTGACCATCCAAGTCTTTCACGTTCCTTCATGACTTACCGCCGCAGCAGCCGTGCCGCTCCTCTGACCAGCAGTGTCATTATCCCAGCAGCGCAGAAGGACAGGATCGACGCGGACATCCAGCTGGCAGGCGTAAACCCGATGTCATGCCCGAACGAGGACCACGCCGAGGCCCACCAGGACACGTACCCGGGGTTGATGAGCTGGTAGATGACGAAGCCGACGGCCCAGGGCAGCAGCATGGACCAGCGGGACCTGGCATCGGCCGACAGGTCCCACAGACGCCGGGGCACGGCCAGGTAATCCGCGAAGTAGTCCGCGATCAGCACCGCCGACATGGGCACGAACACCGAGCCGAGCAGGGTGAGGAAGTTCTCGTAGTCGGCGATGTTGAGCCAAAGCGCGCCCGCCGTGGTCAGCGCGGTGATCAGCCCCGCCAGGACGCGCCTGTCCCACAGCGGCCGCAGGTTCTGTATCGAGATCGCGGTGGAGTACACGTCCGCGAACGACTGGTCGAGCTCCCGCGCCGCGAGGATGGCGAACCCGAGCGAGCCGACCGGCAACGCGATGAACGCGCCGAAGATGTCGTTGGAGTTCCCGTGCGCGACGGTGACAAGCGCGAGCAGCCCGATGACGTAGCAGAGCACCTGGGTGACGCTGTAGCCGGCCAGCGCCCCCACGAACGCCGACCGGGGGCTGCGCGAGTGCCGCATGTAGTCGGCGGCGAGCGGCGCGAACGAGATGGCGACGGCGACGACCGTGTCGGTGGCCGCCCAGTAGCCGGACCAGGTGCCGCGGGTCAGTGCGGGCAGCGGGTGCCGCAGCAACTGGACGAACAGGTAGCACATCACGACGAGCACGGCCGCGGTGGCGTACCGGCGCAGCACGCGGATGGCGCCGAGCGGCCGGATGGTCAGCAACCCGGTCAGCACCCCCGCGATCAGGACATATCCCCATTTGGGCACGCCGGGCGCGATCGTCTGCGCGGCCGTCGCGATCGTCACCAGCTCGAAGATGCTCCAGCCGAAGAGCTGCAGGATGTTCAGTGCGGTGGGCAGGTACGACACCCGCGCGCCGAACAGCCCGCGAAGCAGCACCATGGCGGGCGCGCCCGTGTGCGCGCCGGGTATCCCGGAGAGCGCGAGCACCGTGGCGCCGAGCAGCGTGCCGACCGCGATGGCGGTCAGCGCGGCGATCAGCGACAGTTCCGGTGTTCCCGTGCCGCCCGGCTGGAGCACGAAGATCGCGCCGGTGAAGCCGAGCAGGCTGACCCCGAGGTTGCCCCAGAGCCCGAACTGGTCGAGCAGGCCAAGCGATTGCGGTACCGGCTCGGCGAGCGTCCGCCCGACCTCTGAGTGGCGGTCACCAGGAACGGTGACGAAGGTGTTCTCGCTGGTCTCGGCGGAGCCGGTCTTGGCGGCCACAGCAGCCTCCCTACGCCGGAATTACCCGGACAGGTTCGGACGGTCGGCGGCGCGTGGGCCTGCCCCGCGATATCGCGGCGCGGCGGCCAGCCACCCTCTCAGCCCGGTCAGCCCGAGCTCCCGTGTATTGAGTTCCGTAAATTCTAACCATTTACGGCGGCGCGTGACCAGCCGGGTCAGTGGCCGGGCCGCCAGCGCGGCCGCGGGCCGGTTCGGGCTGAGGCTCAAGGTCATCCCGAACGGGTGCGTGTTTCACGTCACCGACAACAGCCCGTTCCCCTGCCGGGCTGGCAGGGGAACGGGCTACTCGCCTGATCCGTCGGCGTCGGCGTTGGCGGGCGGCCGGCCGGGGCGGCGCATCTGGCGGGCGGTGTTAGGCATCCGGCCCGCCTCCCCGAGCGCCCGGCGGAGCAGGAACTCGATCTGGGCGTTAGTGGATCGCATCTCGTCGGCCGCCCACTTGGCGAGGGCGTCATGGACGGCCGGGTCGAGCCTGAGCAAGATTTGTTTGCGTTCAGCCATGAGCGGTCAGGAGTAGAGGGAGCCGGTGTTCACCACTTGCTGCGTGGCCTGTTCGCTGCAGAGCACCACAAGCAGGTTGGAGACCATGGCGGCCTTTCGCTCCTCGTCTAGCTCGACGACGTTCTCCTCGTCGAGGCGCTCCAGTGCCATCTTTACCATGCCGACCGCGCCCTCGACGATCTTGGCCCGCGCGCCGACGACCGCGCTCGCCTGCTGCTGGCGGAGCATGGCGCCGGCGATCTCCGCCGCGTAAGAGAGCCGGGTGAGCCGGGTCTCGAGGACCTCCACGCCGGCCGCCTGCACCCGGTTGGCGAGCTCGGCCGACAATTTCTGGGTGATCTCGTCGGCGTTCTCCCGCAGCGACATCACGCCCTCAACGCCCCGGGCGTCGTACGGGTAGCTCGAGGCGATGTGCCGCACGGCCGTCTCGGCCTGGATGGCGACGAACTTGAGGTAGTCGTCGACCGAGTAGGTGGCCTGCGCGGTGTCCTTCACCTGCCAGACAACCACGGCGGCGATCTCGATCGGGTTGCCGTCGGCGTCGTTGACCTTGGCCTGCGCGGTCTCCATGTTCCTGATCCTGGTGGAGACCGGGAGCCGGTTGGTGAACGGGTTCACCCACTGCATCCCCGGCTCGCGGATCGTTCCGTCGTACTTGCCGAAGAGCTGCACGACGTGCGCCCGGCCCGGCGCGACAACCGTAATGCCGCGCAGTGCGATGATGACGACGAGGACGAGCACGATGCCGACGGCGATCAGTACCCCCTTCACCGCGCCCCCGTGTACCCCGCCCTGCCAGAACGCGACAACCGCCGCGGCCAGCAGGACGAGGCTGACGATGAGCACCAGCGGGCCGGGCCGATACCAGGCACCGCGCTCGCGCATCGGCTGGCTGGGGGAGTAGATGGCCGCTTCTTGGACTTGAGCCTGGGCTGTCATGCTGCCCACCTCCGAGGAGAGATTCTCTGATACCTGAAGCTATCATACTGATATCAGTTTCTTTCGCAAGTACCCGCGCCGCCCCGCGTGTCCTGCTCCTGCTTGCCGTTGACCAGCCCGGCGAACGGGCTGGTCGAACGAGTCCGGGAGCTCGCACGCGGCGCCCAGTTCGCGATCACCTACGTCGACCAGTACGGCAGGCTCGCGCGCGCCCGTTATGTCCGGGTTATCCCTGCAGGTCCGCACCCCAGGGCATGATCATGTGGATTCAGCAGCTAATACGATGCGGAATCCACATGATCATGAAAATTCCTTTCGAATACGCCTCGCCCTGCCGCGGGCGCCGCGCCCCAGCGCGCGCACGGCCCCCACCGTCACCACCCGCCACTGAAGCCAACGCCGCCGGCTGGCTCGCGGTGAAGCTGTCATTCACGGGCGAAGCTGCGAGCGCGCCGTCCCCGCGTACCGCCAGGGTCAAGGCTTGTGGTCGTTGCGCAACTGGGGAGTGAAGGCGTCGCCGCGCAGCGCTTCCTCGATGAGGACCACCGCCTTGGCGGTGCTTGCCAGGCGCCGTCCCTCGGTCCGGTAGGCGGCGAGGACGGCGTCGATCGCGTGCGGCGGCAGCGTCTCGCCGAGTTCGGTCCGCGCCGTGCGGTAGCCGGCCCTGGCGCCCTCCACGCAGGCCTGCGTATGGTGCCTGGCCATCACGGCCAGCGCCACCGGGTGCCGGCGCAGCACGCCGTGCAGCCGGAAATCCGGCGGCACGACGTCAAGCAGCCAGGCGATCGCGGTCGCCTCGAAGTCCTCACTGCCCGGCGGATGCACTCCGGTTGGCCAGCCCGGCGGTATGTACGCAGCCATGGCGTGATCATAACACCAGCTAGAACGACAATTCGACTATTCCTCGTTCGCCTCACAGGTCACCGCGGCTGCCCGGATCCGGTGTTCACCGCGGTCCAGGGCCGTCAGGCCCGCTGGTCTGACGGCCCTGTCCGCGCTAACGCGTAGCGATGGGCGCGCACTGGTCGGACGCGGTTCCGCTGACGGTGTTGACGGCACCGTAGTCGATCGGGGCCGGATTGTTGCCGGTGCAGTAAAGCGACCCGGTCACCGTGTTACCCGACACCATGATCCCCGCAGTGAGGGCCGAGGTGTTGTTCTCGACGTAGGCCAGGCCGTTGACCTGGCTGCCGTCCAGGGTGATCCCGTCGCTGTTGTTCTCCAGGGTGAGGGTGCCGTTCTGGTTGAGCCCGGTGACGGTTACCGGGGATGTGGCTCCGGTGATGGTGACCGCACTCGGGATCGTGTCCGCGGCGCAGGCGGTGCCGTCGGCGAGGGTGCCGCCCAGGATTACCGGGCCGGAGGTAGGCCCGGTGACGGACAGTGTGCCGTGCTCGGTGGCCCCGCAGTAGGTGATGGCCGCCGGACTCGTGGCGGTGACGGTGCCGTTGATGGTGGAGTTCGTCACCGACAGCGCCGCGCCAGGCTCGACGGTGACCTGGCCGCTCTGTGCCGCGTTGACCAGGCAGGTCAGGCCGCTGGTCACGGTGAGCCGCGTGGAGTTGGCGCCGGTGATCGTGGTCGTGCAGACGGGCACCTGGTAGTTGTACTGGTCAGCGGCCGAGGTGGCGCTGGTGCCGGCTTCGCCGACGAATACCTTGACATCCACCGTGCCCGCGGCCCCGGCGGCGGGGGCGATGGCGGTGATCTGAGTGTCGGAGTCCACCGTGAAGTTCACGGTCCCAACCGAGCCGAAGTACACCATGCTCGTATCGGTGAGGTCAGTCCCGGTGATCGTGACCGTGTTACCGCCGGCCGTCGACCCTGACGCGGGGGAAACCCCGGTCACCGCCAACGGCGTGGCGTAGTAGTAGCTGGTGAGCGAGGTGCCGGTGCCGCCAGGGGCGGTCACGGTGATCGGGACGCCGCCGGGCGAATGCGCGGGCGCGGTGGCGAAGATCTCGTTGTCCTCGAGCACCGTGAAGCTAGCGGCCGGCGTCGAACCGAACGAGACCGCGGTCGCCCCGGTAAAGTCCGACCCGATGATCGCGACCCTGTCTCCGCCTGCCGTCGACCCGGTAAACGGCGAGAAGGCCTGCACGACCGGGGCGGTCTCGTAGACGTAGGTGTCGTTGTAGGGCGCCGTACTGGGGCCGATCGGCGTGATCACGGTGATTTGCTGGCCACTGGTCGTTCCGCCGGGGGCAGGCGGGGCGGTGACGGTGATCTGAGTGTCCGAGTCCA
This sequence comes from uncultured Actinomycetota bacterium, assembly GCA_963759545.1. Taxonomy (GTDB): domain Bacteria; phylum Actinomycetota; class Actinomycetes; order Streptosporangiales; family Streptosporangiaceae; genus Trebonia. Next base: position 115,613 of record CAVXAB010000035.1, on the reverse strand, counting down.
CCGTGAAGCTGGTGATCTCGATCTGGCCGAACCACACCGCGGTCGCGCCGGTGAAACCCGTCCCGGTAAGCGTGACCGTGGTCCCGCCGGCGACCGGGCCCACGTCCGGGGAGATCCCGGTCAGCGTGGGCCCGGGAACGTAGGTGAACTGGTCGGCCGGCGTGGCCGGGCTCGTGCCGTCCGGAGTGGTCACGCTGACGTCGACCGTGCCGTCGTTACCGCTAGGGGTCCTGACGGTGATCTCAGTGTCGGAGTCCACCGTGAAGGGGACGGAAGTAGCACCGAAATCCACCTCGGTCGCGCCGGTGAAACCTGACCCGGTGATCGTTACGTTGGTGAAGCCACTGTCAATGCCCGAGCTTGGGCTCACGCTAGTCACCGACGGCGCGGCCGCCGCGCTGGCGGGCTGGCCCGCGACGGCTTGCAGCGCGAGCATGCAGGCCCCACTCGCCGTCGCCACGGCGAGCGCACGCTTAAAGCGCATCTGTCTCCTTTAGTTAATTAATGGCTAAGAAAGAGTTGTTATGAGGCAACTCGACAGCATTTGATAACACGTTCACACCTCAGCTGTCTACAAGTCCGCCGCCCGGGAATCGCGGCGCAAAAACCGGTCTTTCACGCGGTCATGGCCCGGCCCAGGTCACGCGGCCCCGAAGCGCAGAGTTACCCGCCGTGGCAGTTGCGGTCAGGAGGCGGTGCGCTCACTGACGGGCCGGCGGCGGTAGGCGGCGCTTGGCCGGGCACTTCGCGGCATCGGCGGCAACGCCCGACGTGCCGGGCATATCGTTCTTTCATGTCCGGCTCACTGCCCCCCGGCTGGTACCCCGCCCCAGGCACCGCGAGCGTCGAGCGGTGGTGGGACGGGATCAAGTGGACCGGCGAGGTCCGTGACACCGGCGACGCCGGCGACGCGGCCGCGGCCGGCTTCGCCGACGGGCCCGCGAAAACAGGCGGGCCCGCGAAAACAGGCGGCCCGGTGAAGAAAGCGGCACCTGCCGACGGGGCGCAGGGCGCGCCCGAGGCGTCGGCGTCCTGGCGTGCGCCCGCGGTTGAGGCGTGGCAGGCAAAAACGGCACCAGAGTCGCCGCGGCGACGAGGGCGGTGGCCCGGCTGGGCAAAGCGCCGGTAGAAGGCAGGGGCGGCGCTGACTCGGACGGGATTTCGAAGATAGCGGATCGTTGTACGCGCTATAGCACGCACAACGATCCGCTATCACGTGGAAGTAATTGGTAACGATCTAAGCACCGGCGCTCTGTTCGGCGGCAATGACATGCTTGAACCGGGACATGTCGAAATTTGTCTTGTTTTCGGCGTTATCGGTACTAGGCCGCCGTCAGCCAAGGCGCGGCCCTGGAGTAACACGGAGGGATCTGAGCCAATGGCATCGGGCATGGTAGGAATGGACCTCGCGCAGGGCCAGCAGCTCGCGCAGAACTTCAGGACCGGCGGCGCGGACCTGCAGGCGGCGGTCAGCAAGCTGGACAGCTTTGTCAGCCAGAGTGAGTCATTCTGGAAGGGGCCGGGCGCGGACAAGTTCCGTGCGGAGTGGGCGCAGTTCAAGCCGCAGGCGCAGAAGATGATCGCCGCGGTGAACCAGGATGCCCCCCAGGCGGTCACGGCGGCCGTGAACGCGATCTCGCAGGCGACCGGCGTCTCCTGACGGTCACAAGAGCCACGAAGGCCCGGACGCGCCCAGGCGCGCGTCCGGGCCTTCGTCGTTCGCCCCGGCGGCAAGACGGCAACACGGCAGCGGCGGCAAGACGGCAGCGACGGCACCGACGGCACCGACGGCAAGACGGCAAGACGGCAAGCGGCAGCGCGGCAAGACGGCGGCAGCGGCCCCTACGACGGCAGCGCCACCTGCACGGGCGCGGTGCTCCCCGGGCGGACGAGCAGGCCGCGGCCGAGCGGCCCCGGGCCGGCGCCCCTGGGCAGCCGGATGCCGAACAGGTCGCCGTCCCCCGGGCCGGCCAGCGCGACGAACAGCCCGCAGCGGGACTTCAGCGCGGTCCGCACGAACCCCGAGTAGATCCTGGACAGGTCGTCGGTGGTGCCCGCGAGCAGCAGGCCGTGCTCGGCGTCCCGCCCGCTGACGATGATCTCTTCGAGGGTGAAGGACACCGGGTTGTCCGAGAGCAGCTCGGCGTCGTCGACGACCACCACGTACCGGTCCACGCCGGCGACCAGGGAGGTGACGTCGTCCGGGGTCAGGTCGGCGCCGAGCACCCCGAGCACCCCGGGCGTCCCGTCGAGCGAGCGCAGCGGTGACCTGCGCGGCGTGATCGCCAGGACCTTGGTGCCCGACCGCAACAGCGAGGAGACCATCGCGAGCAGCGCCGTGGACCGGCCGCTGCGCGGCGGCCCGGCGACCACCACGCCCGGCCCGTCGGCGCCGATGTCGATGCCCTGCGGGCCGAGTTCGTCACCGCCCGCCCCGACCAGCGCCCACAGCGGGGAGGGCGGCACAAAGGAGGCATCGAGGGCCAGGGTCTCCGCCACGGTCGTCCTGACCGGCAGCAGGTCGGTCCGCAACGGCCGCAGCGCGCGGCCCGGCCGCGGGAACCGCTCCGCGGAGCGCTGCGCGAGCCGGTAGATCGCCGCTACCTGCGCCGGGCCGGACGGCTCCGCGTCGAGCAGCGCGACCTGGGCCTCAAGAAGCTGTGCCCCCAGAGTTTGGCCGTCGCCGAGGAACACCAGCCGGCCAGGCGGCTGGTGCGCGGGCATCGCGCGCACGCTGAGGCCGGCGAAGCTGGCGTCTTCCCTGTCCGCCAGGTTGAGCACCATCCGCTGCTGGAACACGGTGCCGACCTGGCCGATCAGCGCGGCCCTGTCGGTGGTGACGGCCGCGCGCAGGCCGACGGCCGGCCCTTCCCGCAGGATCTGCAGCATCGCGTCGATCAGCCTGCCGAAGTCATACTGCTCGAACGCCGCCACGTACCCCTCCCACCAGTCGAAGAGCAGCAGCATCCAGGGCAGCCGCTGCTCCGGGTCTGGCGTGTGCGCGCGCTGCTCGGCGACCCCGGCGAACCCGGAGGCGGCGAGCACCTGCTGGCGCCTGGTGATCTCGGCGCGCAGCGTCGCGAGCAGCCGTTCGACCCGGTCGGTCTGGTCGCGGGACACCACGCTCCCGCAGTGCGGCAGCTGGGTCAGCGGGAGCAGCGAGCCTGAACCGCAATCGAGCCCGTAGATGTGCACGTCCCCAGGCGAGGCGGTCGCCGCGACCGAGCCGGCGAGCGTCCGCAGCACCGTGGACCTGCCCGACCTGGCCGTTCCCGCCACCACGAGGTGCCCGCCGTGCGCGAGGTCCAGTGTCAGCGGCACCCGCTCCTGCCTGGCCGGGATGTCGGTGATGCCGAACGCGACCGGCGGCACCTCGCCGGGAGCCCCCGCGAGGGCGGGAGCCCCCGCGCGGGCGGCGCCAGCGATCTCGTCGAGCGTGACGGTCTGCGGCAGCGGCGCGAGCCACGGGCTGCGCTGCTCCGCGATGCCGAGCCGCTTCGCCGCGCCCGCGATCGCGTCGACGAGCGCCGACAGGTCGGTTTCCATGTCGTCGTGGCCCTGGGCGGCGGCAGCGCCGGGTGCCCCCGACGGCGCGGGCCGGCCGAGCGCGGGCCACGGCACGGGCACCGCAAGCGCGGCCGCGGGCTGCGCGCGCCCCGTGCCAGGCCGCCGCCCGCCGATACGCGCGGACTGCACGGCGGCCGGCGCGGACGCGCCGGAGCGCACGTAGCAGCGGCCGGGCGTTGACCGGGCGATCCGCGCCGCGTCGGGCACGTCGATCACGTCAAGCGACTCGGCCGCGTCCGTGACCCGCAGCGCGATCCGCAAGTTGGTGTTGGCCCTGATGTCCGCGCTCACCACGCCGGCCGGCCGCTGGGTGGCGAGGACGAGGTGCACGCCGAGCGAGCGGCCGCGCTGTGCGATGCCGACCAGGCCGGCCACGAAGTCAGGCAGCTCCGCGACAAGCGACGCGAACTCGTCGATGACGAGCATGAGCCGTGGCAGCGGTTCGGCGGCGGAAGCCGGGGCCGGCGAGAAACGCCCCCGCGCGCGCGAGGTGGCCTCCCAGTAGTCCTCGATGTCCTTGGCGCCGGCCGCCAGCAGGATCTCCTCGCGGCGCTTGAGCTCGGCCGCGAGCGAGGCGAGCGCCCGCTCGGTGAGGTGGCCGTCCAGGTCGCTGACCATGCCCACCGTGTGCGGCAGCCTGGCGCAGTCCTTGAACGCGCTACCGCCCTTGTAGTCGATCAGCACGAAGTTCATCGCGTCCGGCCGGTTGGCCGCGGCGAGCGACGCGATCAGCGTCTGCAGCAGCTCCGACTTGCCCGCGCCGGTGGTGCCGGCGATGAGGGCGTGCGGCCCGTCCGCGCGGACGTCGACGACGAAGGGCCCGTCGGCGCCGATCCCGATCGGCACGGCGGTGGTCCGCCCGTACCGCTCCCAGAGCCCGAGCACGGACGAGACCGACGGGTCAGGCATGCCGAGCAGGTCAAGCAGCCGCGCGGCGGACGGGATCGCCGCCTGGCCGTCCTCCCGGCTGATGTCCCTGATCGGCGCCAGCGCGCGGGCCGCGCGGTCCGCCCAGCCCGCGCCCACCTGGTCGGCGAGCACGAGCCCGGGAACGTCGGTACCGCCGCGCAGCGTCACGTAGCCGGGGGTGTACGGGTCCCAGGACACGACGGCCGCGCACTCCTCGGGGAGCTCCCGCTCGGTGTCGTCGATGCAGATCGCGCTGATCCCTGACATCCGCGCGGTCGCGAGCACCTGCGGCATGCCGGGGACGCGGCGCAGCGTGCGGGCGCCGTCGAGGACGACGAGGGTCCTGGGCTCCGCCTGGCTTGGCGCTCCGGAGTGCCCGGGCGAGGAGAGGTTCCGCATCCGCTCGGCCGCCTGTCCTGCCAGCTCCGCGACCCGGTGGGTCACGGTCTGCGGGTCGGCGCCGACCAGCGCCACGCAGTCCGCCCCCTGGCCAGGCGCCCCCCGCCCAGGAACGCAGTGCGGCAGCCAGCGCACCCAGTTCCAGTGCTCGGCGGCGTGCGGGTCGTCGCTGAGGATCACGATGGAGAGGTCACGCGGGCTGTGCAGCACGGCGGCCTGGGCGACCAGCCAGCGGGCCAGGCCGCGGGACGCGGCGGCGTCGCCCGCGATGCCGACGACGCCGAGGTCCTTGAGCGACAGCGTCACGGGGACGTCGCGGTCGGGCGGCACGCTCGGCGGTTCCAAGCCGTACTGGGCCTTCTTGTCCAGGGCCATCTCGATGCGGGACGCCTGGTCGGCCAGGCCGAACCGCAGCCGCAGCACGTCGTCGTCCGACGCCCGCCGCTCCCACAGCCTGCGCCGCGGCCCCGTCGCGGTCAGCAGCACCTCGGCCGGGTCGGGCGCGTCATGCCTGCGCTGCGCCTCCTCGGTGACCCGGGCCGCGGCGATGACGCCGTCCAGTTCGGCCCAGCGCTGCCGGTACTCCTTCATGGCCTTCTTGTAGGAGGAGCGCCCGTGCCGCCGGTCGGAAGCCCACTGGCCGATCAGCATGAGCGGCGACGCGAGCACGAACAGGGCGTAGGTCCACTGGTGCGTCACCTTCACCATGACCACGCCAAGCAGGACGGGCACCATGGCCGCCAGCAGCTGCAGCCTGACCCGCTCGCCGCGCGCCGGCTCCCCTGGCACCTCGATCCGCGGCGCCCTGGCGGGCGGCGCGATCCGCGGCGGCCGGTTGTAGGCGAGGCCGCCGTCGTCCGCGGCGGAGAGGTGGGCGTCCGGTGGCTGAGGCTGGCGCACCTCAAGCACGTTCGCGCCGATCTTGATGATCATCCCGAACGAGAGGTTGCGCTGCCCGGTCGCCCGCTCACCATCGACGAGCAGCGGGGTAGCGTCGGGGCCGGTGTGCAGCGGCTCCACGACCACGGGAACGCCGGTGCCGCTCGGCCCGACCGTGAGCCGCGCCGCGTAGGCGGGCAGGCCGACGCCGGCCAGCCTGATGTGGCTGTCCGGCGACGCGCCGATGGTCACGGTGCCGTAGCCGAGCCGGTGCACGACTCCCGCGGCCGGCCCGCCGACAAACCGGACCTCGACGACCCCGGTCGGCTCTGCGCGGGCGGTCGCGCCCGCCGCGCGGTGGTCGAGCGCCACGACCGCGCCGTCGCGCAGCATGCGCGCGGCCGGCGCCCACGGGTCGGCCTGACCGCCGTTGAGCCAGAGCGGCTGCCCGTACTCGGCCCGCTGCGATGACGGGTCGCCAAGCCCGTGCTTGCTGCCGGGGTCGCCGGGCCCGTTCCTGGCGATGGAGATGACCGGCGCGAGCCGTTCGGCGGGCGCGCCCTGCTGCCTAACCACAGGGCCGAGCGCCGCCGCGACGTCGCCCACGGTCGCGTCATCGTCCCCGCTGACCAGCACGTCTTGCGGTCCTTGTGGTGTGAGCGCCGTCAGCGTGACTCGCATCAAGTCCTCCGCACTGTCCCCAAATACGCGCAAGCGTGGACAGCCTATCGCCGTCCAGGCTGGCATTTCCGTCAATGGGACGAGCCGGGCGTAACGGGTCTGTTGCACAGAAGAGCGCGAAAATCATCATCCTGGCCGCTTTAATGGCAGTGCATCTTGATCTTGGGTCGGTAGGGCCATTCCGTTGCGGCGAACGAGGAGAGGTCAATGGCACCGTTGGACGGGGGCAACTTCCAGGGCATTAACCCGTCAATGCTTCAGCAGTTGATTAAGTCGTTGAACAGTGGAGTGACCGGCGCGCAGCCGCTCGCCAACTCGTATGTCTCGCAGTTCACCAGGGTGGGACTTGACACCGGCCCGATCCAGAAGCTGCTCGCGGACTACGGGTGGGCGTCCGCGCAGCAGCCGATGCTGAACCGCCGCTACAGCCTGGCCTCCCACCAGCCGTCCGGCGACTTCACCGACGGGTGGACGGAAGAGGGCGCGGGCGCGCTGTTCTACACGACCAGCGCCGCCGCCAAGGGCGCGGGCACGGCCGACGCGAAGCAGATGCAGGCGTACCTCGACGCGCACGACTGGTCAGGCATCCAGAAAGAGCTCGACGCCATGTCGCAGAACGGCGACGACGCCGACTACATGGCCGCCTTCTTCTCGCAGCTCGGGCCCAAGGGCTTGTACGCGCTGTCGCTGTACGCGCAGGGCGGCCCGAGCAGCGACGCGGCCAACGAGCAGGAAGTGCAGCAGATCGTCGGCTCCGGGCTCGCGACGGCCAGCTACGAGATGCCGCTGACCATGAACTTCCTGCAGGGCATGGAGCCGGAAAACCCGGAGCCCGGGTACTCGACGGAGATGCTTCCCGGCGGCTGGGACTCCGCGGCGCTCGCGCCGTTCCTCACCGAGGGCGAGTTCAGCACCCAGTGGCTGCAGACGATCTCGCCCGCCGTGCTGTACCGGAAGGACGTCGAGATGGGTGCGCCGCTGCCCGGCGGCTACGACGCGATCTTCACGGCCATCTCAAGCAACCCCGAGTTCGCGGCCCAGTTCTACAAGACGAACTCCGGCCAGCTGAACGACTACATGACCGACCCCGAGCTGTACCACATCCTGGCGAGCGGCCAGGGGTTCGGCAAGTTCCTCGAGGCGGCCACGATCCCGCCGCAGGGCGACACCAGCACCAAGCCGTTCACGGACAACGCCGCGCAGTTCGTCCAGCTGTTCGGCGGCGGGAGCCAGGACACTTCGAGCGACGTGCGGCAGGCGATGGCGGCGGTCGCGATGAATTACTTCGGCGACATCCAGGGCACCGTGACCGCCGCCGCCCCCGGCGCGGGCTCCTCGATGGGCCTGTCGGCGTCGGAGTGGGGCAGCTTCGTGCAGAACGCCATGCAGGACAAGACGGCCGCCGCCTTCCTGATGACGTCCTATGCCAGCTGGCGCGGCCAGCAGATCAGTGACAGCGTTGCCGAGCAACGGTCAGGGCGACGGGAAGAGCGCGGCGCTGTACGCCGGGTACTGGAACGACCAGTCCATCGGCATGCTTGACTACTTCTTCGCGTCGAACTACCAGGCGGCGGGCCATCAGGCGGGCGAGGGCAGTAACGCCGTGCTTGAAACCCTGACGGAAGCGTTTAACGCGGGCGGCTGCGACGCTGCTGACCAGCGTGGCCTTCGGCCCGGAGGCCGGCGCCGTCGAGTTGCTCGCCGACGCGGGCAAGGACGCGTTCTCCAGCGCTACTGAGAGCACGCTCGGCAAGATCACCGGGCCGCTCACCGAGGGCGGAGACGGCGGCGCCGCGAATGCCAGCGACGCCGCGGACAAGGTCTTCAGCGACCTGAGCACGATCCAGGGCCGCTGGTCGAGCGACGTCACCACCGCATGGAACCAGTCCCAGCAGAATGGCGGCACGCCGGGGCAGGTCAACCCCAAGGACTTCCCGCCGGTCTATTACAACGGCGTGCAGTACACCGCCGACCCGCACCAGTACGAGCAGCAGTACGGCGGGAACTTCCTGAGCTCGGACGGGACGGTGATGGACCCGTCCCAGATGAGCGCCAAGGCAGCTGGCCGCGTACAACGCATGGCTGCAGGACCCGGCGATCTCCAGCGCGGTGGCGACGAACTTCGCGGCGAAGTCCCAGGGGTCGTTCAACAGCTACTACAGCTCGCAGCTGGGCGGTGGCGGCTGACGTGCCAGCCAAGCACGTGCCAGCCAAGCACGGGGCGACCCTGCTAGCGTGCGCGGTCACCGCCCCGCCTGCGCCGTGCTGGCGGGCTGCTCCTCCGGCCCGGACGCGCAGGCACGGGCGCAGTCGCAGCGCGCCGTGGTGCTGCCCGCCGCCAAGAAGCTGTACAGCCAGGTCACCGCCGCCGGCGTGGGCTGGATCGGTACCATTCTCGGCGGCTACGAGACGTGCGGTACGGACGACCCGCTCGCGACGCCGTCGAACGACAACTCGCTCCAGTACACGGCGCAGGAACTGATGACCCCGTTCAGCAGGACCGCCGCCTACCCGGTCTTCCGGCGGCAGGTGGTCGAGGCGCTCAACGGGATCGGCTGGTCCCTGCGTCCGACCGCCAGCGGGTCGAGCCCGGCCACCTACTACGCCGGCCACCGTGACGGCACCGATCTGCGGCTGGTAGAGCTCGACAACCAGCCAGGCCTCGGGCCGACGGCCACCATCTTCCTCAGCGGCGGCTGCTTCGACGCGGGCTCCTCCGCGCAGCAGTTGCGCGGGAAGGGCTCGGTCGACAACGTCACAGAGCCGCGCCCGGCCGCGGCGCCGACCCCCAAGTACTCATAGCCACGAGAGATCTCCCGCCGATCCCAGTGAGGAGCACCGGTCACGATGTCAGGCAGCAGCAGTAGCGGCAGCACAAGCACCAGCATGGTCCCCAACCCGATGCACGAGGCACTCGCCCAGCTCTACTCGAAGCTGCAGGGGGACGCGGCCACGATGAGCAACGCGCTCAAGCCCGGCAACCAGCAGATGGCCGCGGGCGGCACCTGGGTGGGCACGACCGCCAAGTCCTGGGGCAGCCAGCTCGACGGCCACTCCGGTGACTGCGCGACCCAGGTGAACGCCATGCTCGCGGACGTCTCCCAGGCGCTGGCGGCCGAGCCGGCCCAGGTGACCATGACCGAAGCGCAGGAGAAGGCGAAGATGATGTCGATGATGGAGCGCGGCTACTAGCCGCCGGCGGGAAGAACCCCGTGACGCTCCCGTGGATCATCGGCGCCGCGGCCGTCGGCGTGCTCGCCGGCCCGCCCGTCCGGGCCGGCGTGCTCGCCCGCTACGCCGTCGCGCCGCCCGCGCTTGCCGTGGAGGCCGCCGCCGCGCTCGCGCTCGCCGTCACCGCGGCGCGCGCGGCATCGCCCTGGCAGCTGGCGGGCCTTGGCTGGCTCATGCTCTGCGCGGTGGCGCTCGCGTTCATCGACGCCGCCATCCGCAGGCTGCCCGACCCGCTCACCGGCGCCGCGTTCGCCGGCACCCTGGGCTTCCTCGCGGTCGCCGCGCTCACCGGCGGCGGCCACCCGGCACAGCTTGGCCGGGCCGCGATCGCCGCCGCCGCCCTCTGCGGCTTCTACCTGGCCTTGTTCGTCATCAGGCCCTCGGGCATGGGCCTGGGCGACGTCAAGCTGGCGGCCGGCGTCGGCGTCGCCCTCGGCTGGCTCGGCTGGCAGGCCCTGGTCGCCGGCACGTTCCTGACGTTCGCCCTCGCCGCCGTGTACGGCATCGCGCTGCTCCTGTCGCACCGGGCAAGCCGGACGAGCCAGCTGCCGCTCGGCCCGTTCATCGTCCTCGGCACCCTCGCGGCCATCGCCATCTAGAGCTGTAGGTTCCCACCTGCCGGGCGGGGTGGCCGGGCCCCCTTATGGGGCGCAGCCCTGGGTAGACACAGGCGCCGTCGCGCTGGCGGCGGCTTTGGCGTCGGCCTGTATGTACGAGGCGGTCAGCGCGAACCCCGTGTCCGGCGGCGCGGGAGCCGTTGCGTCATCCGGTGCCGGGTTGACAACGGAGGCGAGTCCAGGGCACTCTATAACCAATCAGTTTTGAAACTAGGTGGTTATAAGTGGCAACGGACCGGCTCAGCCTCGTCTTCGGGGCGCTCGCCGACCCCACCCGGCGGGCGATCCTGGCCCGGCTCGCCGACGGCGAGGCGACCGTCGCCGAGCTCGCCGCGCCGTTTGCCATGTCCCAGCCGGCGATCTCCAAGCACCTGAAGGTGCTCGAGCAGGCCGGCCTGATCTCGCGGAACCGGCGGGCCACCGCACGGCTCAGCCGCCTGGAGGCCGAGCCGCTCCGCGAGGTGACCACCTGGCTGGCCCGCTACCAGCGGTTCTGGGACGAGAGCCACGAGCGGCTCGATGACCTGCTGGCGGCACTGCAAGCCGGCGAGGAACAAGATCCCTGCCATGACCCGGCAGCGACAGCGAAAGGAAACGACGATGAGCAAGACTGAGATCACCGCCGAACCCGGCATCCCGATGATCATCATCACGCGCGAGTTCGACGCGCCGCGCGAGCTGGTGTTCCGCGCCCACACCGACCCGGACCTCCTCGTGCAGTGGCTCGGCCCGCGCGACCTGGCCCTGGCCGTCGACCGGTACGAGGTCCGCAACGGCGGCGCCTGGCGCTACGTGAACACCGACGCCGAGGGCAACACCTACGGCTTCCACGGCGTCTTCCACGGCGACCCGTCGCCGGACGCCATCGTGCAGACCTTCGAGTTCGAGGGCGCACCCGGTCACGTCTGCCTGCAGACCGCTACGCTGGCCGAACGCAGCGGCAAGACGCTGGTGCGCACGGTCTCGTCCTTCCAGTCGGTGGAGGACCGCGACGCGATGGTCGCCTCCGGCATGGAGCGCGGCGTCCACGATTCCGGCGAGCGCCTGGCCGAGCTGCTTGCCCGGCTGCAGGCGAGCTGACCCCCGCTACAAGCACCGTGCCGCTGTGCGCCATGCCGACCAAGACAGGAGACAGCCATGGCCAAGCTCGTCCTCACCATGACCATGAGCCTCGACGGGTTCTTCTCCGGACCCAACGGTGAGCTGGACTGGATGACCCAGGCGCCAGATCCCGAGTTCAGCCGCGACAACGTGGCCTTCTTCGACCACATCGACCGGGGCTTCATCGGCTACCCGACAGCGTCGGGAATGCTGCCGTACTGGATGAACGTGGCCAACGACCCGCAAGCCCCGGCCGACGAGCGCACCCTCGCCGAAGCGCTCAACAAGCTGCGCGCTTTCCTCATCTCCGACCGGGAGGAACCCGTCCCGTGGCCGAACGCGGAGCTGCTCGTCGTCCACGACGACGAGCAGCTGGCCGACGCGGTGCGCAAGGAGAAGGCAAGGCCAGGAAAGGACCTCGGCGTCCCCGGCGGCATCCGCACCGCCCAGGCCTTCGTCCGCCTCGGGCTCGTCGACGAGTACGTCCTCACCGTGCACCCCATCGCGCTCGGCCGCGGCAAGCGCGTATTCACTGGCAAGGCCGGCCTGGAGCTGATCGACGCCAAGACCTACCGGTCGGGAGTGATACGCGCACGCTACCGGTCCGGATAGAGAAGTTCATCCCGGCCGCGGGCGGCGCTGCGCACGGCCCGCGGGACGCGCAGCCGCTCGTCGTCCAGGCACAGCCGGTCAAGTTCCGCGTGCGAAGCGTCCGGGTTCTCGGTGAGGGCGGCGAGGCGGTCGAACAGAGAGCCAGCTCGCCGGTGATCGTGTCCTCGGACCCGGCATCGCGCCCCAGCAGTCCCAGGGCAGCACTTCGGTGTTGCGCAGCGCGGCGGCGTCGCGCATGAGGTTGGCGGCGATCCACCAATCGCCCGCCTCATTGGTCAGGGTGAGCCCGAACGCGGCCGGGTCGGCCGCGCCCGAGCGGTACGCCGCCCAGGCCCGCCCGCCGGTGAGGAAGCGGTCGCGGGGCACGTCCGTGACGTCGAAACGGATACCGAACCAGTCGCGCTGCCGGTCGTCGACCTGCGCGTCGACGAGGATCCACCGCCGCTCGGCGGCGTTCCAGTATTCGCAGACCCAGTGGTCCTCGAACGTCCCTGTGCCGAAGTAGCCGCCGAAGCCGCAGCGCGCCCGGGCCGGCGTGCCGTGGGCGCGGAGCATGGCGGTCATCAGGACGGTGAAGTGCCTGCAGTTGACCGGCAGCCGGGCCGCGGGCGGCCGTGCGACCTGCAGCGGCCTGCCGTCGCGGGCCAGGACCTCGGCGAGCACCCGCTCGACAGGACGGAGGTGCACGCTGGCGCGGTCGGCCTCGGTCAGCGTCACCCCGTAGCCGTGCGCCATGTGCTCGTGGATCAGCAGGCCGTGGGCGATCTCGGTCAGGCTGGGGATGTCAGCCGGCAGGCGTTCAAGCAACGGGGCGTACGGGCCGGGCGCCGTCATGCCGCCGGCCGGGCGTACCGGGCGAGCGGGAACTGAGTGGTGGTGTCCATGGCCGCGACGCTACGCCGGGAATGCTGACATCCAATGTCAGCATTCCCGGCACCTCGATGACCACTTCGCCCGGGCGGCGAGGGCCCCTAGGGCAGCGTGCCAGTCGCGGCGTGGATCACCTCAGGCGGCGCGGCGTTGGACCAGCCAGATGGTCGCGGCGATGAGCAGCACCGACAGCGCGAGCAGCCAGCCGCCCTCGATCCACTGGAACGGCCAGAACCGGCTGGCCGGCTGGTAGCTGGTCCACATCGTGTAACCGTGCGGAGCAAGGCACTGCGCGAATGGGTTCACCGAGGAGGAAGGGCCGCCTTCGCCGCCCCCTTTCCCCCTGGAGATTGAGTGAAATTGCAGAACTGGTTGAGGAGGTTGTCGGGGGGATTGCCGACGAAGGCGAACCTGCCGTCCTTGGTCCACCACTGGCCGAGGGTCCACGCGTTGCCGGGCACGCTCGGGCTGCTGGTGACCAGCGGTGCCAGGTAGTGCTCGCGCAGGAGTCCCGCGGCCGCGATGGCGAGCCCGGCGTAGACGGCCAAGGTGGCGACGATGGCGGGGACGACCCGGCGGATGAGCATCCGGCCAGGGCGCCGATCGCGAAGGCGGCCAGGGTCCAGGCGGGGAACGTGACCTCGCGCAGGCTGGGCACGGTAACGAGCGGGGAGTTCCCGTAAATTCCCATGGCCTGGTTGGCCAGTGGCGGCATACGGCTGGTAACACCAGGACACCAGGGCGCCGAACCCGGCGGTCGCGGCGGCCAGCACGACCGCGAGCAGCACCAGCTTGGCCAGCGCCCAGCGCCACCGGCCGAAGCCCTGGGTCCAGGCGTACCGGAAGGTGCCGGTCTCCAGTTCCCTGGCCAGCACCGGCGCCCCGACGAACCCCCCGATCAGCGCGGGCACCACCTGCAGCAGGATGGCCGGTATCGACATGTTGTCCCACGTGCCGTTGAACGTGGTGGCAAGGTCCTGGCAGGCGGGCGAGCCTGCCGGGTGGCAGGCGGTCGCGGCGTCCCAGGCGTGGTGCACCGATGTGCCGGCGATCCACAGCCATACCGCCAGCGCGCCAAGCAACACGGCCACGCCGGCCAGCGCGATCCGGTGCTGGCGCCAGGTGACGCCGGCCATTCGCCGCCACGGTATCGGCCGCGGGTCGGCGTCGTCTTCGTCCCGGTGGGCGGGTATGGTCAGCGCGGTCATCGTGTCTCCTCCAGCATGGTCTCGCGCATCAGGCGGCGCGGCGGTGGACCAGCCAGATCGTCGCGGCCATGAGCAGCACCGATAGCGCGAGCAGCCAGCCGCCCTCGATCCACTGGAACGGCCAGAACCGGCTCGCCGGCTGGTAGCTGGTCCACTGCGTGTAGCCGTGCTGAGCCAGGCACTGCGCCAGCTGCTGAAGGCCCGCCCTTCACTGCCCGCTGCAGGGGGAGGGCCGAGCTGGTTGAGGATGTTGCTGGGGGGATAGCTGCCGAAGGCGTACCTGCCGTCCTTGGTCCACCACTGGCTGATGACCCACGCGTTGTCCGGGCACGCTGTGTTGGTTATGAGCAGCGGCGTCAGGTAGTGCTCGCGCAGGAACCCCGCGGTGGCGAAGGCGAGCCCGGCGTAGGCGGCCAGGGTGGCGACGATCGCGGGGACGACCCGGCGGATGAGCATCCCGGCCAGGGCGGCGATCGCGAAGGCGGCCAGCGTCCAGGCGGGGAACGTGACCCCGCGCAGGGCGAACAGGCCAGGGAGCGGGGTCGTCCTGGGCAGGCCGAGGGTCTGGTTGCCCAGAACGGCTGGTAGTACCAGGACAGCAGGGCGCCGAACGCGCCGGCGGCGGCGGCGACCACGACCGCGAGCAGTACCAGCTTGGCGAGCGCCCAGCGCCATCGGCCGAAGCCCTGGGTCCAGGCGTACCGGAAGGTGCCGGTCTCCAGTTCCCTGGCCAGCACCGGCGCCCCGACGAACGCCCCGATCAGCGCGGGCAGCACCTGCAGGATGAAGCCATTCGACAGGAAGTTGTCCATGCCATCCAAGGTGTTGTCCAGGCCTTGGCAGGCAGCCGAGCTTGCCGGGTGGCAGGCGACCGCGGCGGCGTAGGCGTGGTGCAGCGGCAGGCCAGTCATCCATAGCTACACCGCCAGCGCGCCAAGCAGCACGGCCACGCCGGCCAGCGCGAAGCGGTGCTGCCGCCAGGTGACCCCGGCCATCCGCCGCCACGGCACCGGCCGCAGGGCGGCGCCGTCTTCGTCATCCGGGCGGGCGGGCCTGGTCAGCGCGGTCATCGCGTCACCTCCGGCGTTGGTCTCGCGCAGGTAGGCCAGGGCGAGTTCCTCCAGGCTGGCCTGGCCGTGGGCGGCGAGCAGCTCATCGACTGCCCCGGCTAGCCGCACCTGGCCGCGGGACAGCAGGATGAGGTAGCTGGCCACCCGTTCCAGTTCGGTGAGCACGTGCGAGGACAGCAGCACCGACACCCCGCCGTCGGCCGCGGCCGCCAGGACGGTGGCCATGAAGTCGTGCCGGGCGACCGGGTCGAGCATCGCGACCGGCTCGTCCAGTACCAGCAGCCGCGGGCGGCGGGCCAGCGCCAGGGTCAGCGCGAGCTGCGCCTGCTGCCCGCCCGACAGCTTCCCCGCCCTCCGCTTCGAGCGGGATGCCGAGCTCGTCAAGCCGGGCCTTCGCGTAGGGCTGGTCGAAGCGCCGGTTCAGCTGACGGGTCACATACAGCATGTCCGCGACCGACAGGGTCTTGTACAGCGGCGTGTCCTGGGCGACGAACGCGATGCCGTCCAGCGCGGCGCGCGACCCGGCCCGGCGGCCGCCCAGCACGGTGACCCCGCCCGCTGACGGCGCGGTCAGGCCGACGGCCAGGTTCAGCAGCGTGCTCTTGCCCGCCCCGTTCGGGCCGACCAGCGCGGTCACCCGCCCGGCGGGGACCTGCAGCGTGCACTCGCGCAGCGCCCAGGTACGCCCGTAGCGCTTGCCCAGGCCGCTGGCCTCCACGACGTTCATCGGTCTCCTCCCATGCTCCAGTCCGGTGTGCCCGCCGCCTACTGTCCCCGGATCCCGGCCCGGATGTCTGCGGCCCCGGGAACGAACCCGTTCATCCGCAAGTCTGAATCCAGGTCGACTCAGGGTTGATGCGCATGGCCTGGCCGTGGCGCTACCGTCGGGGGCATGCAGGCAGTTCGGCGGCTGGCGGGCGGTGACCCGGGCATCATCGTGGATGCCGGGCTGGGGATCGCCGCGGCCGGGCTGATCGCCGTCGTCGCGTGGGGGCCGCCCCGCCTGATCGGCCCCACCCCGATCACCGGGCCTTGGTGGCTGCGGGCCCTGCTGCCGCTGCTGCTAGGTGTGCCGCTGGTGCTGCGCCGCCGCGCGCCGCTGCTGATGTGGCTGGCGATCTGGGCGGGCATGGCGCTGGCGCTCACCCTGAACCGGCCGCTGGACCCTGACTTTGGCCCGTACCCAGGAACACCCGCACCCTTCACGTTCGTGCTGCTTGCCGCCGCCTACTCCCTGGGCGCGCACGCCAGCGTGCGCCGCGCGGCCGCTGGCCTGGTCGTCGCCGCCCCCGTCGTGGCCGAGCTCAGCCATAACGGCCGGCTGGGGCTGCTCTTCGGATCGCAGGGCGGCTCGGCGGATGTGGCATTGGCGTTGCTGCAGCTTGCGGCGTTCTGGCTGGCTGGCGTTCTCGTCCGCGGCCGCAGGCAGGCCGCCGAGCTGGCCGCGCGGAGCGCGGCGCTTGAGCGCCAGGCCGAGCAGGCCGCGGTGGCTGAGCGGGCCCGGATCGCCAGGGAACTGCACGACATCGTCGCCCATCACCTCAGCGTGGTCGTGCTGCACGCCGCCGGGGCGCGGGCCGCGGGCGGGGCGGACCCCGAGACCCTGGAGGAAATTGAGCAAAGCGGACGGCGGGCCCTGACCGAGACCCGCCGTCTGTTCGGCGTGCTCCGCGAGCCGGATGAGGAGACCGGCCGCGCACCGCAGCCGGGCATCAGCGAGCTGCCGGCGCTGGCCGGCCGCCTCCGCGCCGCGGGCCTGGAGGTAAGCCTGTCCGTCGACGGTGACCACGCGGCGCTGCCGCCGGGCGTGAACGTGTCCGCCTACCGCATCGTCCAGGAGGCGCTGACCAACGTGCTCAAGCACGCAGGCCAGGCCCGCGCCGAGGTGACGGTCGGCTGCGCGGACAGCGCGGTGACCATCGAGGTCACCGACGACGGCGCAGGGAACCCGGCGCCCCCGGCGCTGACCGGCGGCCAGGGACTGGCGGGCATGCGCGAACGGGTCGCGGTATTCGGCGGTGACCTGCGCGCCGGGCCGCGTCCCGGTGGCGGGTTCAGCGTCTGCGCCCGGCTGCCGGTCGGCGAGCCGTCATGATCAGCGTCCTGATCGCCGACGACCAGGACCTGATCCGCAAGGGCCTGCGGATGCTGCTTGAAGCCGAGCCAGATCTCCGCGTCGTCGGCGAGGCCGGCGACGGCAGCCAGGCACTGGCACAGGCACGCCGCCTGGACCCCGACGTCATCTTGATGGACGTCCGCATGCCCGGGCTCGACGGGATCCAGGCGACCGCCCAGCTCGCCCAGGGGGGCGGCAGGGCCAAGGTCCTCATGCTGACCACCTTCAACCTCGACGAGTACGTCTACCACGCCATGAAAGCCGGAGCCAGCGGCTTCCTGCTCAAGGACGCCACCCGCGAGCAGCTGACCGGCGCCATCCGCGCGGTCTGCGCCGGCGAGACGCTGCTCGCCCCGGCCATCACCCGCCGCCTGATCGAGGATTTCTGCCGCGGCCCGGCACCAGGCACCCCGGAAGGCAGCGCCGCAGGCGGCCTGAGCGAGCGGGAACGCGAGGTCGTCCGGCTTGTCGCCGCGGGGCTGTCGAACACCGAGATCGCGGCCAGGCTCTTCCTCAGCGAGGCAACCATCAAAAGCCACATCACCCGCGTCCTCGCCAGACTCGGCCTGCGCGACCGCGTGCAGATCGCCGTCTACGCCTACGAGCACGGCATCGTCCGCCCAGGCCACGGCACTCCGCCAGCCGACCAGGAAACGAGACCCTAGCGCGAGCCAGCACCGTCCTCGTCCTGTTGTCGGACCGCCGTCCGGAGCGGGCGCTGCGGGCGCGGCTATCCGATCCGATCGCGTCCAGCATGTCCTACCGCGGCCTCGCGGCGCTGCTTGCCTCCCACGACATGACACGACCCTGCGGGCCCTTGCCGGGGGCGCGTTGTGCCTCGTCGGCGTCGCCATCTCCCGGCGGCGGGGAAAGCGCCAAGCAGGTCGCCCGCCCAATGCCGTTGACTTAGTGGTGAGTGGTGACCGTAGGGGCCGTGCGCGGGCTGGGACGCGGCCCCGCGCACAGGACGCGGCGCCCGCGCGCCCGGCGCGGCGTGACCGCGGCGGATTTCGATTTTCATGTGGATTCCGCAGCTAATGAGCTGCGGAATCCACATGATCATGGTCCGGGCCGCGGTGCCGCCCGGACAATCCGGGCGAAACGGGCGCGCAGGCGCGGGGCGCGGGCCGCGGGGCGCGCCGGGACAGGCGCGGGCAGGCACGGGCAGGCGCGGGCACGCACGGGCATGCGCGGGCCCGGGCGCGAAGGCGGCGAGCCCCTAGGTCAATGGCGTTGGTGTTCGCGATGCCGGCGACGGTGATCGCGGAGCGCGTCAGCGTGGGGCGCGCCATTCCCGCGGGGCGCCGCCAGCCATTCACGCCGGGGGCGTACACAGCCATTCCTGCCGAGGGCGTTACGCAAAAGATGTTTGCCGCCGGTTAGGTAGTTAGTCTGGAATGTCGGTTATTGAGTTATCTCGATAAAGCCAGCGCAATCGCACTTTACGGACTCGAAAGATTTAGACAATTATAAATATGGATCAACGGCGATCCGCCAAAGCTTTGCAAAACTCCACAGACGGGCAGTGCCGGCGCGATATGTTCCCCTTTGCAGCCGATTGAGGCGGCACGTCGCGAGCGTCGCTGAAGATGCTGATTGGGTGCGGTCAAGCAGGGAGAAGCCGGTTCGATGGCAAGCGACAGGGGAACGCTACCGCGCTCGGCGGGGCTGAGCGCGGACCAGGCACCGTGGGCGGAGCCGACCGCCCCGTCGGGCAGGAGACTGCCAAGCGCGCCGCGAGAACGCAAGCCGGCCCTGTTCGCCCTCGCGATCCTGCTGGTGGCGGCCGGCGCCGGCGCCGCGGGACTGCTGGTGATCAGGGCGGGCACCCGCGTGCAGGCGATCGAGATCGTCCAGCAGGTCAACCAGAACGCGCAGATCCCGCTGGGCGCGATGGAAGAGGTCGGCATCTCCGCGGGCAGCGGGGTCAGCTACGTCCCGTGGAGCCAGGCCGAGCAGGTCGCGAAGTACTTCGCCGCGACCACGATCCCGGCCGGCACGCTGCTCACCCAGAACATGACCGCCTCGTCGAGCAACGTCACCGCGAACCAGGACTTCGTCGGGCTGTCGCTCAAGGCGGGCCAGGTTCCCTCCGGCCTTCAGCCCGGTGACAAGGTAGAGGCCATCGCGGTCGGCACGGTCTGCGGCGTCACGGCGGGCACCGTGCTCGCGCAGCAGGCCGAGGTCACCGAGGTCACCGGAAGCGCGACGGCGACCGGTTCCACCGCGTCGGTGACGGTCGCCGTCCAGCCGGCCGACGCGGGACCGCTGACCTGTTCCGCGGCCAACGGGAACGTGGGCCTGGCGCTGCTGCCCGGTAGCGGGTAACCCATGGCGCTGATCGTCATTGCCGCCGACAAGGGAGCGCCGGGGGTCACGACGACGGCGCTCGCGCTGGCCGCCGTGTGGCCGCGGCCGGTGCTGCTCGCCGAGTGCGATCCGTCAGGCGGCGACCTCGTCTACCGGTTTCCCGCCGCCCACGGCGGTTCGCTTGACCCGCGCCGCGGCCTGGTGACCCTCGCGGTAGCGGCGCGCCGCGGCCTGCAACCAGGCCAGCTCTGGGAGCACACCCAGAAGATGGCCGGCGGCCTCGACGTGCTCACCGGGGTCGTCAACGCCGAGCAGGGGCCGGCCTCGGCACGCTCTGGGGACCGCTCGGCGGGCTGTTCACCGCGATGTCGGGCGGCGACGTGATCGCGGACTGCGGCAGGCTCGGCGCCGACGGGCCGCAGTACGACCTGGTCGCCCAGGCCGCCGTCGTGCTCCTCGTGACGCGGCCCAACGCGGGTGACGTGATCAGGCTCAGGGACCGTGCGGCGGCCGTCTCCGCCGCGGCGAGCGCCAGGGGCAGGCGCGGCTTCACGTCCGCGGTCGCCGTCATCGCGGACCAGCGCAACCTGCGGGCCACGGCCGCCGAGGTCAGCCAGGCGCTCGCGCAGGGCGACGTGCCTGCCGGGCTCGTCGGCGGTATCGCCGATGACCCCAAGGGCGCGGAACTGCTTGGCGGCGCGTGGGGCGGCAGGCTCGACAAGACCCTGCTCATCCGCACGGCACGGGAGACCGCGCAGCAGCTGGCGGCCTCGCTGCCTGCCGCCCGCGACGACGCAGGGCCCCAGCCGCCCTCGCCCCAGCCGGCCCCGCCGCAGGCAGCACAGCCCCCGTACCCGCCTGCTCAGCAGTACCCGCAGCCGCAGTACCCGCCGGCGCAACCGCAGCAGTACCCGTCGCGCGCAACCGCAGCAACCGCAGCAACCGCAGCAGCCGCGGCCGCCGTCGGCCGCGCAGCAGTACCTGCCGGGGCAGCAGCAGCGCGGGACGGGCGGCAGGCACTCGGCCTCGGCGCAGCCTGCAGGGACGGGCCAAGAGGCGGGTGATGGCCGGTGGACCACGGCCTAGTCAAGCGCCTGCGCGGCGACGTAGGCGACCGGCTCGCGCAGCAGCGGCGGCAGGACGCCGCGAGCGGCGTCTCGCCCATGTCGCCGGAGGACGAGCGCCAGTTCGCCAGGGCGCTGATCTCCCAGGTGCTCGAGGAGCACGCGCGCGCCGAGATCATGGCCGGGCACGCGCCGCTCAACGCGCAGCAGGAGGAGGACCTCGCCGAGGCGATCCACGCCGCCCTGTTCGGCGTGGGCAGGCTGCAGCCGCTGCTTGAGAACCAGCAGATAGAGAACATCGACATCAACGGGTACGACCGGGTGTTCCTCAGCTTCGCCGACGGCAGGGAGACGATGGGCGAGCCGGTCGCGGAAAGCGACGAGGAACTCGTCGAGCTCGTCCAGGTGCTCGCGGCCTACTCAGGACTGTCGAGCCGCCCGTTCGACACCGCCAACCCGCAGCTTGACCTGCGGCTCCCCGACGGCTCGCGCATGTCGGCGGTGATGGACGTCACCCTGCGCCCCGCGATCTCGATCAGGCGGGCGCGGATGGGCAAGGTCTTCCTCGCCGACCTGGTCGGCAACGCGACCATGACCCCGGAGCTGGCGAGCTTCCTCGCCGCGGCGGTGGGGGCAAGGAAGAACATCATGATCGCCGGGGCGACGAACGCGGGCAAGACCACGCTGCTGCGCGCGCTGGCCAACCAGATCCCGACGCAGGAGCGGCTCGTCACCGTCGAGCGCGCCCTTGAGCTCGGGCTTGACCAGTTCCCCGAGCTGCACCCGAACGTGGTCGCCTTCGAGGAACGGCTGCCGAACAGCGAGGGGCAGGGCGCGATCAGCATGGCCGAGCTCGTCCGCCGCTCGCTGCGGATGAACCCGAGCCGGGTCATCGTCGGCGAGGTCCTCGGCGACGAGATCGTCACCATGCTGAACGCGATGACCCAGGGAAACGACGGCTCGCTCTCCACCATCCACGCCAACTCATCGCTCGAAGTCTTCAACCGCATCTCCACCTACGCCATCCAGGCGCAGGAACGGCTGCCCATCGAGGCCACCCACATGCTGATCGCCGGCGCCATCGATTTCGTCGTCTTCGCGGAAAAGCGCAACGAGTACTCCCACGGTGGCCGGCTGCGCCGCTTCGTGAGCAGCGTGCGCGAGGTGACCGGCGTCGACGGCCGCGTGCTGTCAAGCGAGGTGTTCGCGGCCGGCCGGGACGGCCGTGCGCTGCCGCACGCGCCCATCTCCTGCGTTGAGGAGCTCACCCACTTCGGCTACGACCCGTCAAGGGGAGGGTGGCAGTGAACTCCTCCGCCACGACCCAGCTGCTCGTGATCCTCATCGGCGGGGTGACCGGGGCCGCCCTCTTCCTCGCCGTCCTCGCGCTCTACGGCCTGCCCGCCAGGCGGCCGGGTTCCGGTCCGAGCAGGCTCGCCCGGCTGCGCCGTGACGTGCTCAGCCCGCGCGGCGCCGTCGCCGTCGTGATCGGCATCCTCGTCCTGGCCGCGACGCGCTGGGTGGTCGCCGGCGTCGGCGTCGGCCTGCTCGCCTACAGCTGGCGCTCGATCAGCGGTGCCCGCTCCGAGCGCCAGGCGGTCGCCCGGCTCGAGGGGCTCGCCACGTGGACCGAGTCGCTGCGCGACACGATCGCCGGCGCGGTCGGGCTTGAGCAGGCGATACCGTCCTCCACGAGGATCGCGGCCCCGGCGATCAGGGAGCCGCTGCTGAGGCTGGTCGACCGGCTGCACACCCGGGTGCCGATGCCGGACGCGCTGCGCCTGTTCGCCAGCGACCTGGACGACTCGAGCGCCGACCTGATCATCGCGGCGCTGATCATCAACTCGCGGCTGCGCGGCCCTGGCCTGCGCGACCTGCTCGGCGCGCTGTCCAGGTCGGTCCGCGAGGAGCTCGACATGCGCCGCAAGGTCAGCGCGGAGCGGCGGTCAACCAGGCGCAGCGTGCAGATCGTCGTCTTGGTCTCGGTCGGCATGGCGCTCGGGCTCGCGTTCATCGACCGTGCGTTCCTCGCCCCGTACAGCTCACCGTTCGGCCAGGTCGTGCTCGCCCTCATCGCCGGACTCTACGGGCTGGGGATCTGGTGGCTGCGCAAGCTCGCCAAGTTCGAGTCGCCGCAGCGGCTGCTCGGCGGAAGTGACGCGGTGGCCACCGCGACGGCAGGCAGCATGGCGGGAGGCAGGGCATCATGACCGAGGCGCTGGTGATCGGCGGGCTTACCGGGCTCGCCCTGTTCCTCGCCGTCTTCGCACTGATACCGCGGCGGGTCAGCCTGGCCGGTCGCATCGCCGCGTTCGACGCGAGCCAGGTGGCGCCGCTGCGCCACAGCGCCGTCGAGGACACAGGGCAGCGAGAGCGCGCTCACCCGCAGGCTCGGCGGCGCGCTTGAGCGGTTCTGCGCGGAGCTTGGCTGGGAGTTCCCCTCGCTGCGCGCCAACCTGCGGCTGACGGGCAAGTCCTTCGAGGCCTTCCTCGGCACCAAGGCGCTGCTCGGCATCTTCGGCCTCATGGTCCCGCTCTTCCTGCTCAGCGGCCTCAGCCTGCTTGGCCTGCACCTGTCGTTCGTGGTGCCTGTCTGGGTCGGCCTGATCTTCGCGGTTGTCTTCTTCTTCCTGCCCGACCTCGAGCTGCGGGGCGAGGTGGAGAAGCGCCGCAGGGACTTCAGGCACGCGATCGGCGCGTTCCTCGACCTCGTCGCGATGAACCTGTCCGGCGGCCGCGGCGTGCCCGAGGCGCTGATGTCCGCATCGGAGATCGGCGACGGCTGGGCGTTCCTCCGGATCAGGGACGCGCTGAGCAACGCCAGGCTCACCGGGCAGACGCCATGGCAAACCCTCGGTCAGCTCGGCGCCGAGGTCAGGGTCGACGAACTGAGAGACCTCGCGGGCGCGCTCAGCCTGGTCGCGGAGGACGGGGCGAAGGTGCGCGAGTCGCTCACCGCGCGCGCGGTCAGCCTGCGCCGCAAGGAACTCGCTGACCTGGAGGGGCAGGCGGCCGAACGGTCGCAGTCGATGCTCGTCGCCCAGCTGGTGATGGCCGGCGCCTTCCTCGTCTTCCTCATCTACCCGGCCGTGCAGGTCCTGCTGCACTCCTAAGAAGGGAACTACCCAGATGAACATGCTCAGCCCGCCAGGCGTGCTATTCCACTACCTGCGAGCGTTCCTCGGCACGCGGCTCGCCGCGGCGCGCGAGGACGGCGACCGCGGCGCGTCAGCGGTCGAGCTCGCCGTCATCACCGCGGTCCTCGTCGCCTTGGCCGTGCTGATCCTCGGGATCATCGTCACCTTCGCCAAGAACCAGGGCACCAACATCACCAACACCAACGTGCCGAACCCGGCCAACAACAACGGCAACTGACGAGCCGACGATGCGGAAGCGGGAAGGCCGGTGGCTCATCAATCGGCGGGCTGCCCGTCGGCCCGTTCCTTCCGCATGCCGCCCGGCCCCGTGCATTCCGGCCCCGCGTGCCCCCGGGACAGCACGACCCGTGGCCTCAGGACCACGGGGCAGGCAGGTGACCCGCGGCTGGTCACGGCGGAGGCTGTTCGGCCGGGGCGCCGATCGCGGCGCGAGCGCCATCGAGCTGGTGATCCTGGCCCCGGCGCTGATCTTCGTCAGCATGCTGATCATCCAGTTCGCGCTCTGGCTCGACGCGACGCACGCGGCGCTCGCGGCGGCGCAGGAGGGCGACCGGGCGGCGCGGGCGGCGGAGTCCAGCTCAACCGCCTGGCAGCAGACCGCGACGGACGTGGCGATGAACTACTACCACGGCCTGGACACGAGCGTGCTCGGCAACGTGTCGGTGTCGCAGATCAGGTACGACGCCGCGGCGAACACCGTGTCGGTCACGGTCAGCGGCAGGCTCACCGGCATCTTCCCGCTGACGATCAGCGAGACCGTCAGCGGGCCCGTGGAGTGCTTCAGGACGGCGCAGAGCGGGGGAGCGAACTGCGGATGAGGATGAGGCCGAGACCCTGCAACCGCAGCCCTTCGTCCCCCCGGGCGACAGCCGATCGCGGCTCGATGGCCGTCGAGTTCGTTGTCGCCGCGCCCGCCTTCATTCTGCTGCTCCTGCTGATCGGCGCCGGCGGGCAGTGGGTGAGCGCCAGCGGCGAGGTCGGCGCGGCGGCGCGCGACGCCGTGCGCCAGGCCTCGCTCCAGGTCAGCTACGCGAACGTGCAGTCGGCGGCGCAGACCGCGGCGCAAGGCGACCTGAACAACCTGTGCCCAGGCGCCGCGAAGGCGTCCGTCGCGCTGCTGGCCGGCGGGCAGCCGGTCGGCGCCGGCGAGTGGGCCAGCGGTGCCCAGGTCATCGAGGTCACGGTCTCCTGCAACGTCGGCCTGCAGGCGTTCACGGCGATCGGCATCCCGGCCAGCCAGACGTTCACCGACGTCGCCGCCGCACCCCTCGACCAGTTCGCGGAAAGGACAGGCTGATGCGCGGTGGTTGCCGTCGCCCCGCGGCCGCGAGGTCCGCGCCCGCCACGACCGGTCATCCAGAACGAGTGCGTGCCTCCGCTCCGCTCGCCCGCAGGGACCAGGGCTCGATCTCGCTGTGGGTGGTCATCTTCGCGTTCACCACGCTGGCGCTGCTCATTCTGGTCGTCGACGGCGGGCAGACGATGAACGCGAAGTCACGCGCGGCGGACATCGCCGAGCAGGCGGCGCGGGCGGCGGCGGACGACATCAACGTGACCAACCTGCGCGAGGGCACCGCGGCGCGCGGTAACACCGTAGAACTCGCGGGCAACGCGTGCGACCTCGACCCGCAGACCGGGCCCGCCGCTCAGCTGGTGGCCAACTACGCCAGCGGTGTGCCAGGCGCGACCGCCACGCTGACCGCGTGCACGCCGTCGATGACCACCGTCGACGGCATTCCTTCGCTGTCGGTCACCGCGACCGTCCAGCTCTCCGTGCGGCCCGCCCTGCCCGTGCCGCCGTTCAACACGATCAGCGCGACTGCCGAGGAGACCGCGTACCTCGCCTGCGGCAGCGCCGACCAGCGGGAGGCTTGCTGATGGCACCACCCATTCCCGGCCTGCGCGCGCCAGTCGGGCGACGCGGCCGCACCCCCGCGGACGTCGCGATCGGCCTGCTCGCGGTGGTCCTGCTCACGGCGCTCACGATCGGCGTGCCCGCCGCCCTCGTCACCCTCATCGGCCCGCCGATACCGAAGTCGATGCCGTCGATGTCCGTGCTCACCGGGCAGCTCGACGTGGCTGACGATCCTGAAGATCTTGTCGGTCATCGTGTGGCTCGCGTGGCTGCAGCTTGTCTGGTGCGTGATCGTGGAGGTCAGGGCGGCCGCCCGCAACGTGGGCGTGCCTGCCAGGGTGCCGCTGTCCGGCGGCACCCAGTCCGTGGCGCACCGGCTGGTGACCGCGGCGCTGCTGCTGTTCAGCGCGGCGGCGGCGCTTTCCCCGGCTGTCTCGCACGCGGCGCCGCCGCGCCCGGCGTTCAGCGTCTCCGCGCAGGCCCAGTTCCCCGGTCAGGCAGGACTCCCCGGCGTTTCCGGTGGCGCGGCCGCCGCGGCCCAGGCCGACGCGACGGCGGCCTCGCAGGCGACGCAGCACGCGCAGCAGGCGCAGAAGCTCTACGTGGTGACGCCGCCGCACGGCAGGTACCACGAGTCGCTGTGGGAGATCGCGCAGCAGCACCTGGGTGACGGCCGCAGGTACAAGGAGATCTTCGAGCTCAACAAGGACCGGGTGCAGCCGGACGGGTCGAAGCTGACGATCGCCAGCCTCATCCGGCCCGGCTGGGTGCTCCGCATGCCAGGCGACGCGTTCGGTCCCGGCATCCAGACGGTCGGCCAGCACCAGGCACAGGCGCCAGCGCATGAAAACACGGTGCAGGAGACCGGGCCGCAGGGGCAGGACCGCCAGCAGATGGCCGGCCAGCACGCCGCAGATGGCGGGGCCGACGCAGTCACCATAAGTCGTTCTGATGCGCGGCTCTATGCCACGGGCAACGGCGCGGCGGCACAGCAGCAGTCCGCGCAGTCACCCTGGCCCTATGAATTGTCTGCCGCCAGCTTGCTGGCGGCGGGCGTGCTCGCCGCGCTCGGGCGGAACCGCAGGCAGCGGCTGTGGCAGCGCGGGTTCGGACGGCGGCTGGTGGCGCCGGACGGCGACGCCGCGGTGGCGGAGGCGGCGCTGCGCATCGGCGCGGACGACCCGACCGCGCAACTGCTCGACAGCAGCCTGCGGCAGCTCTCCGCCGCGCTTGCCGCCGAGGGCAAGACGCCGCCGACCGTGTTCGCGGCGCACCTCGGCGGGGAGCACCTGGACCTGTGGGTGGCGCCGGCCGACCCGGAGCCGCCGGGCCCGTGGCAGCCGGTCGACGGCGGGCAGGTGTGGCGGCTGCCGGTCGCCGCCGCGGCGTCACTCGACGCGGGCGGCGCGCTCGCGCCCTACCCGGGCCTGGTGAGCCTGGGGATGAACGACACCGGCCGGATCATGGTGGACCTGGAGGTGGCGCACGGGCTGATCGCGGTGCGCGGCCCCGCGGACACGGTCAGGTCCGCCCTCGCCGCCCTGGCCGTCGAGCTGGTCACGAACCGGTGGTCGGACCGGATGCGGGTGACGCTCGTCGGATTCGGCGAGGGCCTTGACCTCATCGCGCCGGACCGCGTGGTGCTCGCGGGCACGCTTGAGGAGGCGCTGCCCGAGCTGGAACGGCGCGGCGCGGAACTCGAGGGCCAGCTGTCCGCGTGGGGTCTCGACTCCGTGCTCACCGGGCGCTCGGTGATGCTCAACGCGGACGCCTGGGCGCCGCACTACCTGATCATGGGCGTGCCGCCCACGCCGGAGCAGGCCGAGCGGCTGCTCGCGGTCGCGCGGACGCGGCACAGGACCGCCCTTGGCCTCGTGGTGGCGGGCGACGTGCCCGGCGCGAGCTGGGCCTGGGACCTGACCGAGGACGGGCGGCTGCAGGCGGGCGTGCTCGGCTTCGAGGTCGCCGCGCAGCTGCTTCCCGCGCCGCAGTACGCGGCGGTGGTGTCGCTGTTCCGCGACAGCGGCGGCGACGCGCCGCTCACGCCGCCCTCGGTCGGTGAGGCGCCGGCGGCGCACCTGCGCCCGGGGGCGCCGGTGGCGGTCGAGGTCGGACTGCTCGGCTCGGCCGTCGTCAGCGCGCCTGGGCCGGTCGAGCCTGAGCGGCTCGCGCAGGCGACGGAGCTCGTCGCGTACCTCGCCGCGCACCCGGACGGCGTGCACCCGAACGTGCTGGCCGGGGCGCTGTGGCCGCGCGGGGTGACGACCGAGGTCAGGGACGCGGCGGTCGGCAGGGTCCGCCGGTGGCTCGGCACGGACCACGCCGGCCAGGCCAACCTGGTCACCGACCCGGACGGGCGGCTGCGGCTCGGCCCCGACGTGGGGGTCGACTGGCGGGTGTTCCGCGGGCTCGTCGCCCGGGCGGGCCAGGGCGCGGACGCCGCGACCGCCGCCGAGCAGTTCCAGCGGGCACTGAGCCTGGTGCGCGGTCAGGTGCTCGACGGGCGCGACGCCGGCCGGTACGGGTGGCTGGCGGCCGATGACTTCAGCTACGAGGTCACGGCGCTGGTGGCGGACACCGCGCACAGCCTTTCCGCGCTGCGCCTGTCCTGGGGGGACGCGGCGGGCGCCATGGACGCGGCGCGAGCCGGGCTCCGGCTGGCGTTCGACGACGAGATGCTGTGGCGCGACCTGCTGCGCGGCGCGCACGCCACCGGACAGGAACAGGTGCTGCGCGCGGTGGTCGACGAGGTGTCGGCACGGGTGGCACTCGATGAGGTAATGCCGCGGATGGCGCCGGAGACGGAGGCGCTCATCGACGAGCTGTTCCCCTCGTGGCGCTCCTCCGCGGCGTAGCGACGCACAGATCAAACGGTGAGGAGGAGACGATGAGGGTAAGGGCAGTGCCTGTGCCCAGGGTGCTCGCGGCCGCGCTGCTGGCGGCCACGGTGCTCGCGGCCACCGCGTGCTCCGCGGCGGGGCCGTCGGCGGCCACGTTCACGCCGGGCGGCGGGATGTCCACCGCGGGCGCCGGGCAGGCGTCGGACGCGGCCGCACCCGGGAGGCTACGTCATGCCTGCGTTCGGCACTAACGTGCACGTTGACATGACGTCCTGGCTGCCCGCCAACACGGCGCAGGCGCAGGCGGTGAACACGGACAAGGACTACGAGCTGGCCTACCTCTACGCGGAGTACAAGGGCGGCCAGGATCAGTCCTGGGTGAACTACGTGAGCTCGGTCATGCAGACGGCGGTGCAGCAGTCGCTGCAGGCGGCGGACGTCACCACCGAGTCGTTCGTCGGCACGGTTAAGTACTTCGACATGAGCGTGATCCCTGACCCGCTGGTGAAGGGGGACCTCGACGTGTCCACCTGCTTCGACAACGCGGGCTTGTCGAACACGGACCGCACGTCGGGCAAGGTCATTCCCGACACGAGCGCGCCGGACTCGCACTACGTCCGCATCGCGGACGAGCTGAGGAAAGACTCCGCCGGACAGTGGCAGGTCGTCTCAAGCCTTCCGGCCATCTACTACCCGCAGGCGGCCCAATGCAAGCCATAAGCACGCGACAAGTCACGAAATATCGGTTTATATCGCTCTGCGCGGCGCTCGGCCTCGCGGCGGGCTCGCTCGCGCTGCTGGCGGCGCCGGCGAGCGCCGCCGACGGCCCGCCGAGGTCGGCTGCACCACCGGCTCCAGTTGCATGGTCGAGCTGAACTACAGGTGACCTACAGCGGGAGCAGCGGCGGGCACAACGGGGTGGTCATCACGCCGCCGCCGTGCATAGGGGTCCCCTTCGGCGACGCGCACACCGGGAGCGAGGCGATCATCAGCCTCTACAGCAACACCGCCCCGGTTGCCCAGCCGAGCTCCGCGTCGCCGACCCCCACGACGGGCGGCGCCACGCCGAGTGCCACGGACTCAGCGGGCCCGACAGCCTCGGCAAGCCCCACCGTCTCGGCAAGCCCGTACCGCCTCGATGAGCACCGCCAGCACGACGGCCCTGGTCCTCAACGGCCAGCAGCAGCAGATACTCAACCAGGCGCAACAGTTGGTCGGCAGCAACCCGATGACGGCGGGCGAGTGGTACCAGATCTCCGGCAACCCCTACGCGACCGTCAGCCGCGCAGCAGAAGTGCACGAACCTGCCGCCCTTCATCTGGGTGGCGGGCAGCAGCAACACGCTGCGAGTCAAGCGCGGCTTGAACATCCCGCCGGAGACGCTCGCCGCGCTCGCCTACAGCCAGCTCACGACGGCCAGCTCGGCACGGTCACGCTGAACCCGACGGGCACGAGCGACACCAACCTGCCGACGTTCGTCGACGTCGCGCTGCGACGCCGCGTCGGGGCGCGCTCTCGGTGACCGCCGACGGCGACCCGTACGTGTGGGCCACCGCGGCGACGCCGGACGGTCGAGGCCGCGACGGTCTGGGCCTGGGTCACCGGGCTGACCATCAACCCGGGAACCACGAACGCGACGACGTTCAACGAGCAGCGCTGCTCCACGGCGCACCTGAGCGCGGACGGCCACACGCTACATGCTCGGGTCGCGTTACTCGGCCGCGGAAATGGCAACAGGTCGGCGTCGGCCAGCAGATCGACTGCGGCGTGACCTACACCGCGCCGGGCACGTACGGCCTAACCGTCGAGCGTCACCTGGAACGCGTGCTGGGCGCGCGGCCTGGCCACGCCGGGCGGCCCGCCGGCCAACTGCAAGCCGGTGCCAGGCGCGGCCGGCCTGGCGGCGAGCACCTCGCCGCCGCACCAGGTCGCCGTCCGCGAGATCCAGTCCGTCAACAACGGCTGACCGCCTCGCCCGCGGTTTCCTGGCCAGGCCGGGTCGGCCGCTGGTCGGCCTCAGCGCTACGGAACCGGCTGGGCCGGGCGATAACAGCAACAAGAGCTGATGGGCCTTGACGGCGGCCTCGGTGCGGGTCGCGGCGCCCAGCTTGGCGAGGATGTTCGACACGTGCACGCTCGCCGTCTTGGGCGAGATGACCAGGGCGGCGGCGATCTCCCTGTTCGACTGCCCGACGGCGACGAGACGGAGGACCTCAAGCTCCCTGCTGGTGAGACCGGGATCGTCGGCGTCCACGTCGGTGCCAGAGCGGCGGGTGAGGTCGGCGACCTGCGCGGCGAGCGGCACGGCACCGAGCCGCTGCGCGATCGGGGCGGCACGGCGCAGCCGCGCCGTTGCCTCGCGGCCGGCCCGCTCCGCCAGGGCGATCCTGGCGGCGTGGAGCAGCGCGACGGCCTCCTGGTAGGGCTGCCCGACGGCTTCCCACGCGGCGACGGCCGCGTCGGCGACCGGGAGTCGCCCGCCGTCTGCCTCAAGGTCGCTGCCCGCGCCCAGGTCGAGGACGACACAGGGGTCAAGCGCCGCGTGCGACAACTGCCACGCCCGCTGGACGGGACCGGTGACTTCCATCTTCTCCGCGAGTGCCCGCAGCCGGTCGAGCAGCGCGACGGCGTCCTCGCCCGGCGCCTGGGTGGCCGCCATGGTCGCGCTGACCAGCAGCGGCCAGGCGTACCGGGAGCTGCAGCGCGACACGTCGTACCGCTGCAGCGCGTCGGCGGCCACGGCGACGGCGGCGGCAGGCCCCTCGGCGGCCAGCGCCACGTCGACGTCAAGCCAGGCAAGCGGCAGGTGGTGCTGCTCGTCGAAACCGCCGGCGGCGAGCACCTGCCGGCTCGCATTCGCCCGCCTGGCCGCGGTCGCGTAGTCACCGCGGGCGACCGCGATCGCGCCGTCCACCACCCAGAGCCCGACCCGGGTGCGGGGCGGCGGCGCGAGGTCGAGGGCGCGCCCGGCCACCCGCACCGCCTCGTCCCACTGCCCGAGGTACAGCAGCGGCTCCGCCAGGTTGATCGCCAGGAACGCGCCGCTGGTCCTGGCGAGCCCGTGCCGTTCGGCGTCGGCGATCCCGGCCCGCGCCGTCCGCGCGGCCCGCTCGAACTCACCCGCGCCGCACAGCAGGTGCGTCTCGGTGATCACCAGTTTGATCGTGGGGTGGTACGCCCTGGCCTGCTGCGTGAGCTCGGCCGCCTGCGACAGCAGCCGGAAGGCCTCGCTGTCGCTGGTCGCGGCCTGGCTCCGCCCCGCCTCGATCATCGCCAGGTTGGCCAGTGCCTTCGACTCCGCGTCAACGTCGCCAAGCTCGCGCGCGAGCCGCAGCGCGTCCTGCCCGAGGACGCGGTACTGCGGCCCGTCGACGTCGATGCCGCAGTGCGCGACGGTGAGCAGCAGGTCTGTCCTTGCCGACGCCGAGAGGGACTCTGGCACGAGGGCAAGCGCCCGGTGCAGGTCGTCCTCTGACGGGGTGAGGCCAAGGTCCTTGCGGAACGAGAAGCGCCGCCTGAGCAGCAAAGCGAACCTGACCGGCTCGGCGGTCTCGTCAACCTGGGTGAGCGCGAGTTCCACGAACGCGAGGCCACGGTGCGGCTCTCCGGCGTCTCCGGCGGCCGACGCCGCCTCTTCGAGCACCCGCACGTGATCGGCCCCGATCTGCGCCGTGGCGTCGGGCACCTGCTCCCACAGTTCGAGGACACGGTCGAGGAGCATGAGCCGCTCGGCGTGCGCGACCGCGTTCGATGCCTGGATGGACGCCTGCCACGACCCGATGAGCGCCCACGTCGTGTTGTGCGCCGAGTACCAGTGGTGCGCCTTCTCGATGTCCGCCCGGCCCTGGGGAACGAGGGCGGCGTCCGCGTCGATCGCCTGGGCGAAACGGGTGTGCACGGCGGAGTGCTCGCCAGGGAGCAGGTCCGCGTGCACGGCCTCCTGGATCAGCGCGTGCCTGAAGGAGAACCCGTCCCCGGTCGTCACCAGGACGTTGGCCGCCACGGCCGGGCGGATCGCGGCGGTGAGCTTGACCACGTCGTACCCGGTGACCTGCTCGAGCAGCATGTCGCTGGTCACGCCGCTGCCCGCGCTCGCGACGCGCAGGACCTCCTGGGTGTCTTCAGGCAGCCGCCGGACGGCCGCGAGCAGCAGGTCCGCCAGCGTGTCGGGTACGACCTCGCACTCGCCGCCGCAGGCGAGCAGTTCCTCGGTGAACAGCGGGTTGCCCTGGGCGCGCTCGTAGATGGCGTCGGCGATGCCCCGCTCGGGTGCCTGGCCGAGGACGACGGCCGCGAGTTCCTCGGCCTGCCCGCGGGTGAGCGGCGGCAGCTCCATCCTGTCCACCCAGTCGATCCGTGCCAGCTCGGCGAGCAGGGGCCGGAGCGGATGGGTGCGGTGCAGTTCGTCGGAGCGGAACGTCACGACGATCAGCAGGTTGCCGACCGCTCGCTGATAGCCGATGAGGAAGGCGAGCAGGTCACGGCTTGACCGGTCCGCCCAGTGCGCGTCCTCGATGATCAGGACAAGCGGCCGCTGCGCGGCGAGCCGCTCGAGGAGGGTGAGGAAGCCTTCGAAGAGATGCGCCCGCGCCTCGCCCGCGGTCATGCCGCCCGGGTAGGCATCGCGGCCTTCCACGGCGGTGAGCTCCGCCGCGCCAGGCGGGCGGTCGCCGGCGAGCTCGGGAAGCAGCCTCGCCAGCTCCCGCGCGGCCCGCCCGCTGCCGGCGAGCAGCGCGGCGACCTCGTCGGGATCTGCCTCCCGCACGAGGTCGCGCAGCATCGCGGTGAACGGGCTGTACGGCAGCCCGTCGGCACCAAGTTCCAGGCACGCCCCGGTAAGTACCCGGACCCCGGCACCTCGCGCGGCCGCCGTGAATTCGCCGATCAGCCGGGTCTTGCCCATCCCGGCTTCGCCGCCGATGAGCACGGCAGCGGGCTCACCCTGGCGGACCGCCTCAACGGCGGACTGCAGGGTGCCCATCTCGGCTGCCCGGCCGACGAGGACCGGGCTGCCTCCGCGTCTGCTCATCACAATGTCAAGCATCGCAGCGGGGTCTGACATTCCAGCCCGTCCGGAATCGGACGGGCTGGAATCGGTATCAGGTTTCCTGTTGCCCAACATCGCGGAAGCCAGCGCGCGAGCCGTGCGGGATCAGTGGCTCGTGCCCGCGTGGCGACCGCGCCCGGCCTCCTGCCGCGGCGCGGGAACCGCGTCCTGAGCGACGTCGAACATCTCGTGGGCGAAGTCGGGAATCACCGGCGCGGCGATCGCCTCCCGCGCCCCCTTCTGCGCGCGCCTGGCGGCCCGTGCGGCCGCGCGGTGTGCACGCGCCTCTCCTGCCTGTCGCGCGTCCCGCTGCTGCTCGGCGACCCGCTCCCTGGCTACCTCGTACATGGCGTACCCGTTCATGCGACCCTCCCCGGTCTCCGCGGGAAGCCGCCTTGGCTTCTCGCGTACTTACAGGTTCGGGCTAAGGTCCCCCCGTTCCGCTATCGGTCGTTCGCCGTATCTTCCGCCTCCTGCACGGCCTAGGCGGGCTAAGCCGTCTTAGTACCCAGGCGGCCAGCGTGCGGGCGGTTAAGGCACCAGAGGTCAAGGCGTCTTTGAAGCACCAATAGACTGGTAGTGCCGCGCATCGCGGCCAAGCCACGGATGAGCCGACCACGGCCAATCGCCGCGGCTCAGTTCCTATGCCGAATGAGCGAGACTCACGCATGCCCGCACAGCAGGAGATCACCATGCCGACCGCGACGGAGCTCGCGACCCGCGACGACATCCGCAACGTCGCCATCGTGGCGCACGTCGACCACGGCAAGACCACGCTGGTCGACGCGATGCTCTGGCAGTCGAACGCGTTCGGCGCGCATGCCCACGTCAACGAGCGCGTCATGGACTCCAACGACCTGGAGCGCGAGAAGGGCATCACGATCCTCGCGAAGAACACCGCGGTCAAGCACGGCGGGCTGACGATCAACATCATCGACACGCCCGGCCACGCGGACTTCGGCGGCGAGGTCGAGCGCGGCCTGTCCATGGTGGACGGCGTCGTCCTGCTCGTCGACGCGAGCGAGGGCCCGCTGCCGCAGACCAGGTTCGTGCTCCGCAAGACCCTGGAGGCGAGCCTGCCCGTCATCCTGGTCATCAACAAGGTGGACCGCCCCGACGCGCGGATCGCCGAGGTCATCGACGCCTGCTACGAGCTGTTCATCGACCTGGACGCCACCGAGCAGCAGATCGAGTTCCCGATCATTTACGCGTCCGCGCGGGCCGGCCGGGCGAGCCTCAACCGCCCGGAAGACGGCGGCATGCCGGACAGCGAGAACCTCGAGCCGCTCTTCGACGTCATCAAGCAGACCATCCCCGCGCCGGTCTACGACCCCGCCGCCCCGCTGCAGGCGCACGTCACCAACCTCGACGCGTCCTCCTACCTGGGCAGGATCGCGCTCTGCCGGATCCACAACGGCACGATCAAGCGCGGCCAGCAGGTCGCCTGGTGCAGGCACGACGGCTCGATCCAGCGGGTGAAGATCTCCGAGCTCTTCCTCACCGAGGCCCTTGAGCGCGTGCAGGCCGACGAGGCGGGTCCTGGCGACATCGCCGCGATCGCCGGCATCCCCGACATCATGATCGGCGACACCCTCGCCGACCTGAGCGACCCGCGACCGCTCCCGCTGATCACCGTGGACGAGCCGGCGATCTCGATGACGCTCGGCACCAACACCTCGCCGATATCAGGCAGGGACAAGGGCACCAAGGTCACGGCGCGGCTGGTCAAGGACCGCCTCGACCGCGAGCTCGTCGGCAACGTGAGCCTTCAGGTGGTGCCGACGGAACGGCCTGACGCGTGGGAGGTCCGCGGCCGCGGCGAGCTCGCGCTTGCGATCCTGGTCGAGACCATGCGCAGGGAAGGCTACGAGCTGACCGTCGGCCGTCCCTCCGCTGTCACCAAGGAGATCAACGGCAAGGTGCACGAGCCGGTCGAGCGCCTGTCGGTCGACGTGCCCGAGGAGTACCTGGGCGCGGTCACCCAGATGGTCGCGGTGCGCCGCGGCCGGATGGAGACGATGACCAACCACGGGACCGGCTGGGTGCGCCTGGTGTTCCTCGTCCCGTCGCGCGGGCTGATCGGCTTCCGTACCCAGTTCCTCACCGAGACCCGTGGCACCGGGATCGCGCACCACGTCTTCGAGGGCTACGAGCCGTGGGCCGGCGTCATCAGGGGCCGGGCGACCGGCTCGCTGGTCGCCGACCGCTCCGGTGCCGCGTCCACCTACGCGATGTTCAACCTGCAGGAGCGCGGCTCGCTGTTCGTCCCGCCTGGCACCGAGGTCTACGAGGGCATGATCGTCGGCGAGAACTCCCGCGACGACGACATGGACGTGAACATCACCAAGGAGAAGAAGGTCACCAACATCCGCCAGTCCAACCAGGAAGAGCTCGAGCGGCTGGTGCCGCCGCGGATCCTCAGCCTGGAGCAGGCGCTTGAGTTCTGTGCCGAGGACGAGTGCGTCGAGGTGACCCCGACCTCCGTGCGGATGCGCAAGACGATCCTCGACGCCAAGGAGCGCGGTCGCGAGCGCGGCCGCGTGTCCCGCGAGCAGGCATAGAAATCGAGCACCTTATGACAGCCGTGTGACGTCAGTCCCGCATCGTCACTCCAGTCACTTTCGCTAACGTCGCAGGTGAGCTGACCACTTTTCCGCCCGATTCGCCAGGTTTTGGGAGTGCGGCCCCGCCGGAAAAGTTCCCTGACGCGTACAAACGCGCGGGCCGCGTGTACGGACATATCCCGGTATCAGATATCGGTATACCCATTTCTCCGGTATCGGTATTGCCGCCCCCGGGCGGCGCGCATAGGCTGCCCATGCGCGCCATGGCCCGCCCGGGGAGTGCTGTCGGCGCGCGTGATGGAATTGCGTCGATGCAGTTGAGGGGCGTGCGTCGGCGTGGCGCGGTGCGAACCGCCCGCAGGGGAGGCGGGCGGGACGCAACAGGCGCACCGCGGCGCCACGGGATTCGCACCGGTCACCGGGAAAGAAAGTGGCGCGCCGCCACTTGCCCCCGTTTCATCCTGATGATGATAATTCGCCAGATTCCGCCGCGGAAGCGGAATGGAAAAGGTTCGTCTCGTTGGCGTGTCGCGCGTTATCAAGCCCGTGAATAAGGGGATCTGGGTAGGGTACGCAGGACTTTAAATACGGTGATCGTCGCCGGGGGTGTTAATTTAGCAGCGCGGCGAAGCTGTCAAGGGGGAAGTCATGAACCAGCCGCTGGCTTCATTTCAGATAAGCAATAGCATCCAGAACCTGCTCGACACGGTCTTCCATTCCATCCCCAAGATCCTGGTTTTCCTGGTAATCCTGGTTATCGGGTGGATCGTCGCTAAGGCCCTGGGGCGGATCGTCGACGTGGTCCTGCGCCGGGTCAAGTTCGACCACTTCGTGGAGCGCGGCGTCGTCGGCCAGGCACTCGCCAGGTCCAACACCGACGCGACGACCCTGATCTCCAAGATCGTCTACTACGCGATCCTCCTGGTCACCCTGCAGATGGCGTTCGGCGTCTGGGGCCCGAACCCGATCTCGACGATGCTGGACGCCGTCGTCGGCTGGCTGCCCAAGGCCATCGTCGCGATCATCATCATCGTGATCGCCTCGGCGATCGCGCGGGTGGTCAAGGACCTGATCAACGGGGCGATCGGCGGCCTGTCCTACGGCCCGTTCCTGGCCAGCGTGGCGTCGATCATCATCATCGCGCTCGGCGCCATCGCGGCGCTCAACCAGGTGGGCATCGCCGCGGCGATCACCCAGCCGATCCTCTACACGGTGCTGCTCACCGCCGGCGCGGTCGTCGCGATCGGTGTCGGCGGCGGCCTGATCAGGCCGATGCAGGAGCGCTGGGAGCGGATGCTGTCCGCGGCCGAGCGGGAGACCAACGCCCAGATCGCCTCCTACCAGCAGGGCCGCAGCGACGCGATGCGCGCACCGCAGCACGCCCGCCAGCCCCAGGCCGCGCAGCAGGCCACCTACCCGGGCGGCCAGGGCCCCGCCGGTTACCCCCAGGGCGCCCAGGGCTCAGGCCCCGGTTACCCCGAGGACCCGGGCCCCGGTTACCAGCAGGGCCCCCAGGGCTCCGGCAACCCCCAGGGCACCGACCCGGGCGACTGGCGCGACCCGGGCGCCAACTACCGGTAACAATCCAAGACCCATCATCCCGAACGGGTGCGGCTGACTCGCCATGGTCAGCCGCACTCGTTCGTCACGTCAGCCCTGCGGACTGGTCGCCCGGCGACGCGTCCTCATCGATCCAAGATCACGGAAGCGCGGCGAACTGGCCGCCCGCTGGGTGCGCGGTACCTGTGAGCTCCGCGTGGCGGAAGCGCCTGTTGCCCGTTTTGCGTGGCTTCGATTAACGTGAAGATTCGGTGCAACCGGAAGACTTCGCGCAGCAGGGAGATAAAGCGCGTGCCACGCGCAATGCCGTTGACCTAGGCGCTCCCGGCTTTCGCACCGGGCCCGCTTGTGCCCGTTCTGTCCGGTTTGTCCGGGCGGCGTCGCGGCCAGGATCATGATCATGTGGATTCAGCAGCTAATACGATGCGGAATCCACATGATCATGAAAAATCCTTTCGATTACGCCGCGCCCTGCCGCGGGCGCCGCATCCCAGCGCGCGCACGGTCCCTACCGTCACCACCCGCCACAGAAGTCAACGGCACCGGCTGGCACGCGGCGAAGTCCGGTGGCCGATCTGGCTGGCACGCGGTGAAGTTTCGGTGGTCGACTCTGAGCGTGGCACGCGGTGAAGTCCGGTGGTACATGGTCACGGGCGAGGCCGCGGTGACGCCGGGCGGAACACGGCACCGCGGGCCTCTGCACCGCTGACGGTGCCTGTACCGCTGACGGTGCCTGCGCTGCTGGCGGTGCCTGCACCGCGGGCGGGCCGTCGCTTAAATTACCGGCATCGCGAATTACCGGCATCGCGCGCCACGCGCGCTTTATCTACCTGCTGCGCGGAATTTGCCGGTTAATCCGCTGGCCAGGAGCACTCGCGCGTCGGTCAGGCGGTGATGCCGAGGCCCTGGGCTTCGATGAACATGCGGCAGACGGCCGCCAGCCGCAGGGACTCCCAGTCGAGGAGCGGCTCGTCGTCCCACGGATCGCGCTCCCGGCGGTGCGGCGGCCACCAGCCGCGTGCGATCGCGACCTCCATGAATCCCTGGGCGTAGGAAAGCAGCGCGGCGGGGGTGACCTTGCGTCCGCCTCCGGTCAGCGCGTCCCGGATCTCCGAAGCATGCTGGTCAACCGACGCGCGGGCGCCCGCCTCGTCGGCGCAGCGCGCGAGGCTCACCTGGCCGGCCTCACCGGCCAGCCGCAGGATCATTCCCGACAAATCAGCATTTAGAGGATCAGAGGCGGACATATCGACAAGCTACCTTACGGGGGTGGCGCCGGTATCCCGATTCTGGGAACCGTGCCTGCTTCGCCACCAGCGTATGCGCCTCGATGATCGGCGCCCCCTTGTTCGCGGGACCGGTCGGCGGCAAACGGCTGGGGCGCGGGTCTCAAAGATCCATGAAGTCGCAGTCTGGCATACCGTCGGCGTTGCGGCTTGAGCCTCAGGCCAGCATTGATTACGTTCCGTACGTGAGAAAGTTGCGTAAAGTGACTATCGCGCACGCTGCGGTGATCGGCGGCGCGGCGGTGACATTGTCGCTCGCCGCGGTGCCCGGCGCCCGCGCGGCGGTCACGGAGTCGGCCGCCGTGCCCGTGCGCGGGGTGGACATCTCGGCCTATCAGCACGCCGGGGACCCGATCGACTGGGCGGTGCTCGCCACGCAGGGCATCCGCTTCGTCGCGATCAAGGCCTCCGAAGGTACCTACTACCTCAACCCTTACTACGCGTCCGACGCGCGCGCCGCCGCGGCCGCGGGGCTCCGGGTGATGCCGTACGTGTTCGCTAACCCGGGCCGCAGCGGCGGGGCGACGACGGCGAACTTCGCGGCCGGCGCCATCGGGACGCACCACGGATCCGCCCGGCTGCCGCTCGTGGTCGACCTGGAGAACGACCCCTACAAGAAGGCCACCGACTGCTACGGGCTCGGCATTACCGCGATGATCGCCTGGATCGCCGGGTTCACCGGCCGCGCC
This sequence comes from uncultured Actinomycetota bacterium, assembly GCA_963759545.1. Lineage (GTDB taxonomy): Bacteria > Actinomycetota > Actinomycetes > Streptosporangiales > Streptosporangiaceae > Trebonia. The sequence continues at coordinate 75,980 of CAVXAB010000035.1, read as the reverse complement.
AGGGCGGTGACCGGGGAGTGGCCGACCATCTACACGACGGCCGACTGGTGGCGGGAGTGCACGGGATCCACCGGCAGGTTCCCGCATGACCCGCTCTGGCTCGCCGCGTTCGGCGGCACGGCGCCCACCGTGCCTTCGCCCTGGCAGAGCTGGACGTTCTGGCAGTACGACAATGCCGGCACGCTGCCGGGGATCGGCAACACGGACCTGGACTACTACCAGCCGACCGGCGGCCTTCCTGCGCTCCGCGCGCCCGCCGCGGCGGTGTCAGGCAAAGCACCGGGCAAAAAGCGCGCGGCGGCGGCGAAGGCCAAGCGGCATATGAAGAGCACGGGCAAGAGCCAGCACAAGAAGCAGGCGAAGGGCAAGGGCAAGCCAAAGCCGAAGAAGCACAAGGCGCATCACCAGTCCGTGTCTGCGCGGTATCCGGGAAAAGGCTGACCGCGAAATGGGGTCAGGCAAGCGATGACCCCGGCACGCAAAAGCGCCCGTGACCGGAAAATCCCGGTTACGGGCGCCTTCGCGATAAGGCCGGCAAGGGCGGTAAGGATGGCAAGGCCAAGCGGTTACCGCTTGCCTGGCACCACCGGAGTGCCCTGCGGCTTCGGGCCGCATGGCTGATCTTCGAGCCGAGCCAGACCAGCGGGTCGAACCGCCGGCCGGCGACGCGCTCCTTCATCGGGATGATCGCGTTGTCGGTGATCTTGATGTGCTCGGGGCAGACCTCGGTGCAGCACTTGGTGATGTTGCAGAGGCCGAGGCCGAAGTCGTCCTGCGCGATGTTGCGCCGGTCGGCCTCGTCGGCCGGGTGCATCTCGAGTTCGGCGACGCGCATCAGGAACCGCGGCCCGGAGAACGCCGTCTCGTTGTCCTCGTGGTCGCGGATCGCGTGGCAGGTGTTCTGGCACAGGTAGCACTCAATGCACTTGCGGAACTCCTGCGACCGGTCCACGTCCTCCTGCTGCATCCGGAACTCGCCCGGCTTGATCGACGGGTCCGGCGTGAAGGACGGGATCTCCCGCGCCTTCGCGTAGTTGAACGACACGTCGGTGACCAGGTCGCGGATCACGGGGAAGGTCCGCATCGGCGTGATCGTCAGCGTCTCTTCCTCGGTAAACGTCGACATCCGCGTCATGCAGCCGAGCCGCGGCATGCCGTTGATCTCCATGGAACAGGAGCCGCACTTGCCGGCCTTGCAGTTCCACCGGATGGCCAGGTCGGACGCCTGCGTGGCCTGGAGCCTGTGCAGCACGTCGAGGACGACCTCGCCCTCGTTGACCTCGACCTTGTAGTCCTGCAGCGCGCCGGAGCCCGCGTCGCCGCGCCAGACCCGGAGCTTAGCCAGGTACCCCATCAGTGCCCTTCTTCCAGCGCCGCCGCACCAGGGTGCCCGGCCAGCTCTTCCTTGGTCATGTACTTCTTGAGCTCCGAGATGTCGAACAGCGCGAGCAGGTCCGGGCGGATCGTCGGGATCGGCTGGTGCACCATCTCGATCTTGTCGCCGTTCAGCGACAGGATCAGGTTGACCTTGCGCCAGTCCGGCGACATCACCGGGTAGTCCTCGCGGGTGTGCCCGCCGCGCGACTCCTGCCGCTCCAGGGCGGCCGTCGCGACGCACTCGGCGACGAGCAGCATGTTCCGCAGGTCCTGCGCGTAGTGCCAGCCCGGGTTGTAGGCCCGCTCGCCGGGAACGGCGACGGTCGCCGCGCGCTCCTTGAACTTCTCCAGGGCGGCAAGCGCGTCCTTGACCTCGGACTCGCGCCGGATGAGGCCGACCAGATCCTGCATCGTCTGCTGCAGTTCGTGGTGCACCGTGTACGGGTTCTCGCCCTCGGCCCGCTCGAACGGCGCGAGCGCCTCCGCCACGGCCGCATCCAGGTCAGCCTGCGCGACGGCCGGCTTGGCCGCGCCGAGCGACTCCAGGTAGTCCGCCGCGCCGTCGCCGGCCCGCTTGCCGAACACCAGCAGGTCGGACAGCGAGTTGCCGCCGAGCCGGTTGGAGCCGTGCATGCCGCCGGACACCTCGCCCGCCGCGAACAGCCCGGGCACCGAGGAAGCGGCGGTGTCCGGGTCCACTTCCACCCCGCCCATGACGTAGTGGCAGGTCGGCCCGATCTCCATCGGCTCCTTGGTGATGTCGACGCCGGCCAGCTCCAGGAACTGGTGGTGCATCGACGGCAGCTTCTTCAAGATCACGTCGGCGGGCAGCCGGGAGGCGACGTCGAGGAACACGCCGCCGTGCTCGGTGCCGCGCCCCGCCTTGATCTCGGAGTTGATCGACCGCGCGACCTCGTCGCGGGGCAGCAGCTCCGGCGGACGCCGGTTGTGGTCCGGGTCGGTGTACCAGCGGTCGGCCTCTTCTTCGGTCTCCGCGTACTGCGCGCGGAACACGTCGGGCACGTAGTTGAACATGAACCGCTTGCCCTCGGTGTTCCGCAGCACCCCGCCGTCGCCGCGCACCGACTCGGTCACGAGCAGGCCAGCGACGGACAGCGGCCAGACCATGCCGGTCGGGTGGAACTGGACGAACTCCATGTTCATCAGCTTCGCGCCCGCCAGCAGGGCGAGCGCGTGCCCGTCGCCGCTGTACTCCCAGGAGTTGGACGTGATCTTGAAGGTCCGCCCGATGCCGCCGGTGGCAAGGATCACGGTCGGCGCCTCGAACAGGACAAACTTCCCTGTGTCGCGGATATATCCGAAAGCGCCGGCGATCCGCCCTGACTCGTCCTTCACCAGCCGGGTGATCGTCGTCTCGGCGAAGACGCGGATCCGCGCCTCAGGGTCGCCGAACTCGTAGGAGTCCGCCTGCTGCAGCGCCACCACCCGCTGCTGCAAGGTGCGGATCATCTCCAGCCCGGTGCGGTCACCCACGTGCGCGAGCCGCGGGTACTCGTGCCCGCCGAAGTTCCGCTGGGAGATCTTGCCGTCGGGCGTCCGGTCGAAGATCGCGCCCCACGCCTCAAGCTCCCAGACCCGGTCCGGTGCTTCCTTGGCGTGCAGCTCGGCCATCCGCGGGTTGTTCAGGAACTTCCCGCCGCGCATCGTGTCGCGGAAGTGCACCTGCCAGTTGTCTTTGGGGTTCACGTTCCCCATGGCGGCGGCCGCGCCGCCCTCGGCCATGACGGTGTGCGCCTTGCCGAACAGCGACTTGGAGATGATTGCCGTCTTGAGACCCCGCGCCCGCGCCTCGATCGCCGCCCGCAGCCCGGAGCCGCCAGCGCCGATCACTACGACGTCGTAGGACAAACGCTCGATTTCGGTGTCGTTGGTAGCCATAGCTAATTCGCCCGTTCTTAGGCCTAGTTGAAGATCCGCGGGTCGCTGAAGGCGCCGCTCGCGACCAGCATGATGTAAAGGTCGGTGAGCGCCAGCGTGGTCAGCGAGATCCACGCGAAGGCCATGTGATGCCGGTTCAGCTTCGAGACCTGCGTCCAGGCCCAGTAGCGCACCGGGTGCTTGGAGAAGTTCTTCAGCCGCCCGCCCGTGATGTGCCGGCAGGAGTGGCACGAGAGCGAGTACGCCCAGATCGCCACCACGTTGATCAGCATGATGATCGAACCGAGCCCGATACCGAAGTCGCCGTTCGGCCCCCGGAACGCCTGCACCACGTCGTAGGTGAGCAGGATCGCGATCACGTTCGCCATGTAGAAGAAGTAACGGTGCAGGTTCTGCCCGATCAGCGGGAACCTGGTCTCACCGGAGTACTTCGCGTGCGGCTCGCGGACGGCGCACGCCGAGGGCGAGCGCCAGAACGCCCGGTAGTAAGCGCCCCGGTAGTAGTAGCAGGTCAGCCGGAAGCCCAGCACGAACACCAGCGAGACGAAGGCGTAGGGGATGATCGGCGGGATGGCCGGGATCCAGTGGCCGAGGGCCGCAGACCCGGGCACGCACTCGCCGCTGACGCACGGCGAGTAGAACGGGGTCAGGTAGTGGTACTGGGGCACGAAGTACCAGTGCCCGGTGAACACGCGGACGGTCGCGTAGGCCACCCAGATGGTCAGCAGGGTCGCGACGACGCGCCCGCGGTTCCACCAGGGGTCCGTGCGGAGCGTTCGCTCCTTTATCTGCGCCCGCGTTCTGCCTGGCGCTTCTGAAACTTGTGTCATCCAGCGTCCTCGCTGCCTCGTGCGTGATCGTGACCGCGACGCGCAGCCAGGCGACCCTTGATGCGGGCAGGAGGCGGGGGCGCGCATGCGATGCCCACGAACTTATTCCAGTTATCCTCAGCATGCCGCATTGGGGCGCCCTTCCAGCATGTGAGACTGACTACACTGCCAGCTTTCAACTGGCTATCCGTGCATTTTGGTGAGCAGGTTCACATTCCAGGCCTCGATGGTGAACCCGTCAAATCGGTACGAGCGCGCCGGCCGCCCGAAGGTCGCCCGCACCGCGGCGGCGGTGATCGCCTCGGCCGCGTCCCCGGACCTGGCCGCCGGCGCCCCGGCGATGAGGAACGTCGCGTCATGCCGCCGGGGGTCATAGGCCGCGGCCGATGACTGGTACAGCAGCGGGCGCACCCGCCCGTCGCGCACCGTGACCGCCTCCACGCCCGCGCGGCCGCCGCTGTCCACGGTCACGATGTTCGCCGCTGCCCCGCCAAGCCCGTACCGCAGCCCGTGCCCGACCAGCCAGTCCGCGAGCACCTGGTTACCGGCGACCGCCCTAGGCTGCGCGGCCGAGTACCCGAACGCAACCGCGTACCCGGCCAGCAACAGGCCAAAGGCCAGCGCCGCCAGCCCAGGGACGCGCCCGTGTGGCGTTGGGCCGGCTATAGCCGGCCCAACGCCACACGGAGAGGGCGCGCACGCGAAGCCGTGATTGGCGTGCGGGGATCCGTCAGCTGCATCCGGGAATGTCGGGCGCTGGCGCGCCGCGACATTCCCGGATATTTCATGAAATCGACGGGGGGACCTCCGCAGGGACCTGGCGAGCACCGGCCCGAAGACCCGCCCGGCCAGCACCGCGCCCAGGGGGAGCACGGCCGCGATCTCCCGCGCGTCATACCCCGTCCCGACGACGGTGCCCGGCTCGATGCTGAGCACGTAGCTCGCCAGGTTCGCCACGATGGCCACGGCAAGCACCGAGTCCACCAGGTCAGCGGGTCCCCTGGGCCGCAAGAACCGGCCGAGGGCCACGGCGACGCCGGCGACGGCGAGCGCGAGCCCGGCCAGGTGCAGGACGGCGAACGTGAGCCCGGCCCACCCGGTGACGCCGAGGAAGTTGGCGCCGTACACCTCAAGGATGCCCCACCCGGTCAGCCAGGCATGCGTCCAGAGCAGCCGCAGCGGTGCCAGCGTGAACGGCAGCGGATGCGCCGCGAACCCCCCGGCGGCGGCAAGCACCCGTGCCCCCGCCCACGCCACCCCAACCGAGCCAACGGCCGCCAGGCCAAGCATGACCTCATACCAGCACGCCGGCCACAGCCGCCCCTTCCGCCACACTGCCCAAGGCCGGCCGGCCCGATTCGGGTCGGCCGGACCGTCCGGCGCAAAGATGGTGGATCGCTGTCCACGCCATAGCGTGGTCTTCGATCCAAGATCTTCTTGATCGACGCCCGCGCGCTCCCGCGCCGGGCCATGTCGGCTCGCCGGCATCGTCACTGGACGTGTATTCGCCACCGTGCGTATCAGGGTCACCACGCACACCAGGACCAGTGGCAGGACCGCTGTCACGAGCGCGACCCGGTCGGCGAACTGGACCCAGGCGAGCAGCAGGCACAGCACGACGGGCACACTCCAGTGCTGGAGTACCGGTGGCCTTTCGTCCGGCAGGGACGGGCGCAATACGATGGCGGTTTTTTCCAGTGGGCCCGCCGCTGGCGGACATCGGGGGGTCGCCCCCCCGGGAGAACATCGGGGGGTACGGGGGGTCGCCCCCCCGGGAGATAGGTCGAGCAGCAGCCAGCCGAGCAGCAGCGGCACCTGCGTCCCGACGTGATCGGGCGAGAGCAGCAGCACGAACGCCCCGTAGCCGAGCTGCGGCGCCAGCATGATCCCGGCCGCGAGCACGCCGCGAACCAAGCCTTCTGGCCCACGGGCCCGCCCACGGGCGAGCCAGCAGGCCGCCAAGACGAGCAGCGTGTACGTCACCGCCGCCGCCACGTGGATGACGCCGGCCCCGAAGGGCCTGACCAGCTCGACGAGCACGTACTCGGGCAGTTCCGTCGTGTAGAACGACACGTCGCTGACGGTCCAGCCGTGCAGCAGCCAGTTCCCCGCGAGCATGTCCCGCGCCTGCAGCGCCTGCGCCGCACCGTCCGAGGTGGCCGCCACCGTCCACGACACCCGCAGGTAGCCGAGGAACAGCAGCCCGGCCGCCAGCGCGACGGCCGCGACGCGCAGGCCGGGCGGGAAGGGAATCTGACGACGGCGTGGAACACGCTTCCGTTCGGGATGATCGTGGGCATCAGCCCGCGGCAACCCGCGGCGGCGCTGCTCGCCTGGCCGCCCTTGAGACGTCTCGGCCGTCCCCCGTGTCACGACAGTCCCCCCTGTCTCCGCCGTGTTCCCGGCCGCACGGCGATCGGCAGTGACCGGGGGTGCCGCGACGCCCCCGTCGCGGCACCCCCGGGTGCGGCTTGCCCTCCCGCTACCCGGCCGTGGTGGCCGTGGTGTCCGTGGTGGCCGTGGTGTCCGTGACGGAAAGGCCGAGTGCCTGCCTCAGGAACGCCACCTGGAGCAGGAGCATGTTCTCCGCGACCGTTTCCTGCGCCGTCATGTGCGTGATCCCGGACAGCGGCAGGACCGAGTGCGGGTACCCGGCCGCGAGCAGCGCCGACGACAGCCGCAGCGAGTGCGCCACGAACACGTTGTCGTCGGCCAGCCCGTGAATGATGAGTAGCGGGCGGATGACAGACTGTACCGCTCGCTGCGGGTCGTCGAGTAGTGAACTCAGCTGATAAGCGGCGGCGTTCGTGGCGGGGTCGCCCAGGTACCGCTCCGTGTAGTGCGTGTCGTAGAGCCGCCAGTCGGTAGGCGGCGCCCCGGCGACCCCGGCGCGGAAGACGTCGGGGCGGCGCAGCACCGCGAGCGCCGACAGGTAACCGCCGAACGACCAGCCCCGGATGACGACCCGGGTCTCGTCCAGGTCGGTGAACTGCTCCGCCGCCGCGCCCAAGGCCGTGACCTGGTCTTCCAGCACGCCCGAGGCGAAGTCGCCGGCGATCGTCTTGTCCCAGGACGGCCCGCGGCCCGGCGTTCCCCGGCCGTCCGCCACGACGACCGCGAACCCCTGCTCGGCGAACCACTGCGAGGTGAGGAACATGCTGGCCGTCTTCACCACGCGCCGCATGCCGGGGCCGCCGTACGGGTCCATCAGCACCGGCAGCTTCGTGCCCGGCTGGTGCCAGGACGGGAAGAGCACCGCGGTGCGGATGCCCGTCGGCCCGGCCGCGAAGAACTGGGGCGCCGGGTGCGGCAGGTTCGGCCGCTGCGCGAGCGAGGCGATGTTCCCGGTGACCGTGCCGTCCCGTGCGATGCGCACCGTGAGGTCACTGGTTGCCAGCGTCCGGCTGGCAAGCACGGTCGTCCCGCCGGCGGCCGCGGCGGCGTGCACGCCCGGCTCTGTCGCGACCGGGGTGAGCCCGGCGGGTCCGTACCGCCAGACGCCGACCTCGGTGGACTCCGTGGACCCGGTGAACAGCACGTCGTCGCCGTCGGTGCCGATAACCGCCTGTACCTGCAGTCCTTGCGGGGTGACCGGGGTGGCCACGGCGAGTTCGGCCGCCGGGGCGATGATCAGGCCCCGCGTGTCGCCGCTGATCCCGGTCCAGACGATGTCACCGCTTGCCAGCTGGGCGGGCACGCCCTCGACGACGTCCGTCCACTGCGCGTCGGTGTCCTCGCGGACCACGGCGCCGGTGACCGCGTTGACGATCCGCATCGTCTTCTGGTCCCTGGTCTGCACGACGAGCAGCAGGTCCTCGCCCCAGGCGGCGTTGACGAGGTAAGGGAAGACGCGCGGGTCCCAGCCGGCCACCTCGGCCAGCCTCGCGCTCGCGGGCGGGATGACGGCGAGCGGGGTCTGCGCGATGTGCACGGTGTCGTCTTGTGTCGCCTCGGGGAGGGTGGCGACAAGCAGCGACACGTCCGCGTTGGCGGTTCCCGCGGCGGGGTAGCCGACCTCCGCCGGCGCCTTGTCCGGGTTGGCGGGGTCGGCGATGTGCCAGCGGGCCACGCCGGACTCGTCCACGCGCGCCACCAGGAGCTTGCCGCCGTCTGGCGACCACCAGTAGCCGCGGGACCTTCCCATCTCCTCGGCGGCGACGAACTCCGCGAGGCCGAAGGTCACCCCTTCCTCCTGCGCGGCCACCGTGTCCTCGCCCGTGTTCAGGTCGATGACCCGCAGCGCGCCGTCGTGCACGTAGGCGACCCTGGCCCCGGTCGGGTCTGGCCGCGGGTCGAGCGCCGGGGCCTTGGCCGGGACCAGCCGGGGCGTCGCCACGGCGCCGCCCGGCTCGCCGCCGCGCGCCGCCCGCCGCGGCGCCGCCCGCCGCGGCGCCGCCCGCCGCGGCACCGCCGAGCGGCACCGCGTAGACCTGCCCGGAGAGCGCGAAGACGGCCAGCGTGGCGGCGCGGTCGGTGGCGTAGGCCACGATCCCCGCGGCGGTCTCCCTGACCCGCTCCCGCCGCGCCCGTTCCTCGGCGGGGAGGTTCTCCTCGTCCGCGCCGAGGGTCCGCGGGTCGGCGACGAGCCGCGCCTCGCCGGTGGCGGCGTCGGCCTCCCACAGGCAGGTAACCGGGTCGTCGCCCGCCTTCGACCGCAGGAAGGTAATCCGCGCACCGTCCGGTGACACCTGAAAGGCCCGGGGTACCCCGAGCCGGAAGCCGCGCGTCCGCGCCTGCTGCCTGGGAAAGCTCTCCGTCATGCTCTCGATCATGCCAGGCCACACCAGGCGCTGCCGTCCCAAGGTAGCGTCGTGACCGGGAAACTACTCTTCTCACGCGGAGGGACACGGGGTGGAACGCAGCCTGCTGCTGGTGCACGCGCATCCGGACGACGAGTCGATCGGTACTGGCGCCACGATGGCCAAGTACGCCGCGGAAGGCGCACGCGTCACGCTGGTCACCTGCACGCTCGGCGAGCTCGGTGAGATCATCCCGCCCGACCTGCGCCACCTGTTCCCCGACGAGCTTGGCCAGCACCGGATCGTCGAGCTCGACCGCGCCTGCGCGGCGCTCGGCGTCACGGACCACCGCTTTCTCGGCGGCGAGGGCCGGTACCGCGACTCGGGGATGATGGGCCTGCCGGACAACGACGACCCGCGCTGCTTCTGGCAGGCCAACCTCGAGGAGGCGGCGGACGCGCTCGCCAAGGTCATCGACGAGGTCGCGGCCGACGTGATCGTGACCTACGACGCGAACGGGTTCTACGGGCATCCCGACCACATCCAGGCGCACCGCGTCACCATGCGCGCGCACGAGCTCACCGGCCAGGCCGCGAAGCTGTACGCGACCGCGATGCCGCGCTCCGTGCTAGCAAAGGCCGCCGAGCTTCCCGCGGACAGCTGGTTCATGAAAAATACCGATTTGTCGGTCGGCGTTCCTGACGACCAGGTCACCACGGAGATCGACGCCACCAGCTACCTGGACGCCAAGCGGGAGGCGATGCGCGCCCACGAGACGCAGATCACCGTGGACGGCGATTACTTCGCGCTGTCCAACGAGCTTGGCGCGCGGATCCTCGCCACCGAGTACTACATACAGCTCGCGGGCCCGCGCCATCACCAAGAAGACCGCTACGAGCGTGACCTGTTCGCCCGCTGAAATCGGTAGCCTGCTTGATTATGGGGACATCGCAAGGCCCGCGGCCGACCGGCGGACAGCGGACGTTCACGGCCGCCGGTTACGTGATGCTGTTCGTGCTCGGCGCCCTCGAGGGCATGATCGGCAGCTTCCAGTACAGCCGGTCACCCGCGCCGCTGATCGCGATCATCCTCGTCGTGATCATCTTCGCCACGTGCGCCGCCTGCGGCTGGGGCATCGGCACGTTCGGCGCGGGGCTGCTGCCCGGCGTGGGCTGGATCCTCGCGTCGTTCATCATCTCGATGCCGAGGCCCAACGGCAGCGTGGTCATCACCGCCACGGCCGCGGGCGAGTGGTACCTGTACGGTGGCGCGATCGCCTGCGTGGCCGGCTGCCTGGCCACGTTCTTCATCAGGGTCAGGCGCTCAGCACGGCCTCGCTGAAGCGCTCGAGACCCCACGACAGCTCATCCGGGGTGATGACCAGCGGGGGAGCGAGCCTGATGGTCGAGCCGTGGGTTTCCTTGGCGAGCACGCCGAGCGCGGCCAGGCGCTCGCACACGGCGCGCCCGTCCAGGCTGGCGAACGTCACCCCGGCCCAAAGCCCGCGCCCGGTCACCGACGACACGACCGACGACGGCAGCGACCCGAGGCCGGCGTGCAGCACGGCGCCGAGCGAGGCGGAACGCTCCTGGTACTCCCCGGTCCGCAGCATCGCGATCACCTCGCGCCCCACGGCGCAGGCGAGCGGGTTCCCGCCGAACGTAGAGCCGTGCTGTCCCGGCTTGAGCACGCCGAGTACCGACCGCGAGGACACCATCGCGGACACGGGCACGATCCCGCCGCCGAGCGCCTTGCCGAGCAGGTAGGCGTCCGGCACGACGTCCTCGGCTTCGCAGGCGAAGGTCGACCCGACCCGCCCGAGCCCGGACTGGATCTCATCGGCGATCAGCAGCGCCCCGGCGGACGTGCACAGCGACCGCACCCCGGCGAGGAATCCAGGCGGCGGCACGACCACGCCCGCCTCGCCCTGGATCGGCTCGATGAGCACCGCGACGACGCGATGCCCGTATGTACCGAAAACCTGCCGCAAGGCCGACATGTCGCCGTACGGCACCGACACGAACCCCGGCGTGTACGGCCCGAAGTCGGCCCGCGCGTCCGGATCGGAGGAGAACGACACGATCGTGGTCGTCCGCCCGTGGAAGTTCCCGTCGAACACGACGATGACCGCCTCGTCGTGCGGCACCCCCCGGGTGACGTACCCCCACTTGCGCGCGACCTTGATCGCCGTCTCGACCGCCTCGGCCCCCGTGTTCATCGGGAGCACCATGTCCATCGAGCACAGCTCGGCCAGCTCGGCGCAGAACGGCCCGAACTGATCATGGTCGAACGCCCGCGAGACCAGGGTGACGCGGGAAAGCTGCCGCATCGCCGCCGCCACCAGCCGGGGGTGCAGGTGGCCGAAGTTGAGTGCCGAGTACCCGGCCAGCATGTCCAGGTACCGCCGCCCGTCCACGCCGGTCACCCAGGAGCCAGCCGCCGACGCCACGACGACCGGCAGCGGGTGGTAGTTGTGCGCGCTGTACTCCCTGGTCAGCTCGGACAGCTGGTCCTGGGAAGCCAGCTCGTGCAACGTATCGGTCATGGCCGCTCCCTCAGTTCAAGCGTGCAGCACTTCGCGCCGCCGCCGGCCTTAAGTAGTTCTGACATGTCCACCGGCACGGGCTCGAAGCCGCGGGCGGAAAGCGAGCGCGCCAGCTCCGTGGCCTGCGCGGCGAGCACCACGTGCCGCCCGTCGGAGACCGCGTTCAGCCCGAGCACCTCCGCGTCCTCGTCCTTGGCCTCGATGAGCTCGTCGAACAGCGAGGCGAGCGCCGCCCGCCCCGCGTCGTCGAACGCCGCCGGGTAGTACATCGCCGTCGACGCGTCGAGCACGCACAGCGCGGTGTCGAGGTGGTAGAACCGCGAGTCCACGAGCCGCAGCGACACGACCTGGCGCCCGAACACCGACGCGAGCTCGCCCGCCGCCGCCTCATCCGACCGGAACCCGTACCCCGCGAGCACGGTATCGCCGGCGACCAGGATGTCACCCTCACCCTCGTTCACGAGGACGGGCTCGTGCACCGGCGCGTACCCCTGCGACCGGAACCAGGACAGGTACGCCGCGGCCTCGCCGGCGCGTTCCTCGTGCTTGAACCGCACGCCGAGCACGGTCCCGTCGATCACCGTCGCGCCGTTGGCCGCGAAAACCATGTCCGGCAGCCCCGCCACCGGCTCGATCGTGGAAACCCAGTGCCCGAGCGACACATACGTCGCGCGCAGCGCGGCCCACTGCCGCATCGCGAGCCCGCGATCGACGGGGGTTTCTGGCCGCATCCACGGGTTGATCGCGTAGGTCACGTCGAAGTACTCCGGCGGGCACATCAGGTAAGACCGGGGCGTAGCCACCCGGTGCGTCGCGTCGCTCTGCATACCAAGAGCGTACGGAGGGCCTCATGTGCCTAACAGAGCGTAATGATGCGTCCGCCCGGCAGTCCGTTGCGTTTTCAACGCCAAGACAAGCGATTCATTGCGCCGGTACCGGTCCCGGCCGAGCCGCGCCCAGCGCCAGTACCGCGTGAGCATCTCCCGAACGACAGCGTGCTCCGCGTGGCGGACGGCTTCGCCGCGTCTTCCCTGTGGCGTGGGGGAGCGGAACGCCAGGTCAGCGGGACGCGAGGGCGCGGAGGCGGTCGCCCGCGGTCGCGACTCGCTCGTCGGTCGCGGTGAGCGCGACGCGGATGTAGGCGCTCCCCTCCGGCCCGTACATGGAGCCGGGTCCGACGAGCAGGCCGCACTCGGTGGCGAGCAGTTCACAGGCGGCCCAGCAGTCGAGGCCCGGGCGGGTGGCCCACAGGTAGAGGCCGGCCTCGGAGTGCTCGATGCGGAAGCCGGCCGCGGTGAGCCCCTCGGCGAGGATGCCGCGACGGGCCGCGTACCTCGCCTTCTGCTCGGCCGCGTGCGCGTCATCGGACAGCGCGGCCACCATGGCCGCCTGAACCGGGCCAGGCACGATCATCCCGGCCTGCCTGCCGACGAGCAGCAGGTCCTTCATCAGGGAAGGGTCGCCGGTCACGAAGCCGGCCCGGTAGCCCGCGAGGTTGGACCGCTTGGACAGCGAGAACACGGCGAGTACGCCGTCAAGCGAGTCGCCGCGCACCGACTCATGCAGGACGGAAACCGGGGTGGTATCCCAGCCGAGCGTGATGTAGCACTCGTCGGAGGCCAGGACCGCGCCACGCGCCCGCGCCCAGCCCACGGCGTCGCGCAGCGAGGCGGCGGGCAGCACGCGCCCCGTCGGGTTGGACGGCGAGTTCACCCACAGCAGCCGCGACGAGATCGGGCGCGGCGTCGGGCCACCGTGGTCATGAACCCCTCGGCCACGTCACTCGACCGCGACCGACGCGGCGCCGCAGAGTTTCGCCCCGATGTCATACGTGGGGTAGGCCAGCGACGGGTAGAGCGACCGTGTCGTCGCGGCCGAGCCCGAGCATGGTCGGCAGCCAGGCGATGAATTCCTTGGTCCCGATCACCGGCAGCACCGATACCGGGTCCACGTGCACGTCGAGCGAACGGGCAAGCCACCCCGCGGCCGCCGAACGCAGCTCGGGCGTCCCCGCGGTCAGCGGGTAGCCGGGCGCGTTGGCGGCCGCGACGAGGGCGTCCTGGATGACCGCGGGCACCGGATCGACCGGGGTGCCCACGGACAGGTCAACCGCGCCCCCAGGGAACGCGCGCGCCTTTTCCGCGATGGGCGCGAGCTCGTCCCAGGGGTATTCAGGTAGCCGTGTGGCGAGGGTCACTCGTGCTCGGCCTGCGGCGGGAGCGCCGCGACGGTCGGGTGGTCCTTGCCGACCTTGCCGACCTTCGAGGCACCGCCAGGAGAGCCAAGCTCCTCGAAGAAGTCCGCGTTGATCTTGAGGTAGTCCTTCCACTGCTCGGGGGTGTCGTCCTCGTAGTAGATCGCCTCAACCGGGCAGACGGGCTCGCAAGCGCCGCAGTCCACGCACTCGTCCGGGTGGATGTAAAGCATGCGCTCGCCCTCGTAGATGCAGTCCACCGGGCACTCTTCGATGCATGCCTTGTCGAGCACATCAACGCATGTCTGCGCGATGATGTAGGTCACTTGAGCTCCTCTTTAACGTTCTTAACCCACTTCAGCTACCACACAGTATGGTGGTTCGCCTCGCTAGCTGGCGACAATACCCCCCGCAGTCTCGGCCGAGTTCGCCTGCCAGCTTGTTTCGTTCAGCCCCGCGGTCCACTGGTACCCGGCGTAGCTGACCTGCGTGATCCCGTACGAGCTCGCGTTGGTGACGAGCCAGTTCGCCACGGCCCAGCCTGCGCCGTGCGAGGTGGCGATCAAGTCAGCCGATCCAGAACGGATGCGGGTTACTCCGGTCAGCGCCGGGTCGAACCCTTGCCCCGGCGTGCCGAACACGTGGTCCAGTTCCTCAGCGGCCCCGTGGAGGTTGAGCTTCGCTGGAGACGCCCTGGCTCGAGGCCTGCTGCGCCGGGTTGTACCAGCAGGTGACCGCGTGCGGTGCGGTGGTGTAGTCGGCGGCGAGCAGCGCTCCGGTCTGCGCGTACTGCTGGTAGGCGTAGCCGTCGGCGCTCTTCTGCACGGCCTGCGCGGCCGCGTAGACCGGAATGGTCGAGTAGCTGGGTACCTTGACGAGCGCACCGAAGAACGCCTGCGCCGCGTACGCGGGATCCTCAAGCTGCGCGGTGCTGCCCCAGCCCTCCGACGGCCGCTGCTGGAAGATGCCGACCGAGTCCCGGTCGCCGTAGGTCAGGTTCTCCAGCTTGGACTCTTGGAACGCGGTCGCGTAAGCCACGGTCAGCGCCCTGTTTGGCAGGCCCTCGCGGACGGCTACGCCGGCGACGGTGGCCGCGTCGGCCGCCTGCCCGAAATCGAGCGCTACGGCGTTGTTGCCGGTGCCCGCCTGGCAGCCGGGGACCGCCAGCACCTGGGAAAACCGCTGGTAGACCGCGTAAGCGCCGTAAGCAAGCCCCGCGATCAGCGCCGCGATCAGCGCAAGCACGATCAGCGGACGCCGCCACGAGGGGCGCCGGTAGCTGGCGGGCTGCCAGTGATCAGCAGGCTGCCATTGAGGAGACGTCCGCACGGGATCAAACTACCCGGCATTCGCCGGGCGGGGGGCTGTATCTCCCCCGGGGGGATGACCCCCCCGGGGACCCCCCCGATCATGGGGGGGCTTCGCCCCCCCATAGCCCCCCCACGGGGGGACGCCGCCAAAACCGCGTCGCCCCCCGCGCGACGGCTGAGGTTAAGGCTTTGTGGTTGCTGTTGGCAGGCAGCGCAAAGACCGCGCTGCCTCGCGCTGTGGCTGAGGCTAAGGCCTTGTGGTTGCTGTTGGCAGGGCGTCCAAAGACCGGACGCCCTCCGCGCTGCGGCTTGGAGTTCGGTAGGCTCGCGTGGCCATGAGTGAGCTGAAGTCTCCGCTGCCCGCTGTCATCGACGAGCTGTGGGAGCGGCGCGGTGAACTGAGCCCGGAGGACTCCGCCGCGCGCGTCGAGGTCGTGGCGGCCGTGGACCAGATCGACGCGGGTGAGGCCAGGGCCGCGTTCGTGGACGCGGAAACCGACGAGGTCGTGGTGGACGAGCGCGCCAAGCGGGCCATCCTGCTGGCCTTCAAGGTCCTCCCGATGGCTCAGTCGCAGGTTGGCGACTTCCGCTACCACGACCGCGTGCCGCTGAAGACGCGCCTCGACGGGGTGCGCGTGGTGCCAGGCGCGATCGCCCGCTGGGGCGCGTACATCGCCCCGGGCACGGTCCTGATGCCCTCGTTCACCAACGTCGGCGCGTACGTGGACTCGGGGACGATGGTGGACACCTGGGCGACGGTCGGCTCGTGCGCCCAGATCGGCAAGAACGTGCACCTGTCAGGCGGGGTGGGCATCGGCGGCGTGCTCGAGCCGCCGAACGCTATCCCGGTCATCGTCGAGGACGAGTGCATGATCGGCTCCCGCTCGATGATCGTGGAAGGTGCCCGGGTGCGCACCGGCGCGGTGCTCGGCCCTGCCACCAGCCTGAGCCGCTCGACCCACGTCATCGACGTCGAAACCGGCGAGGAACTGCCGCGTGGCGAAGTGCCTGCCTGGTCGGTAGCCATCAACGGCACCCGGTTCCGCGAGTTCCCCGGCGGCACGTTCGGCATGCCGGCCGTCCTCATCCTGAAGCGCCTCCCAGAAGGGCAGCGGCACAGCAAGGCCGAGCTGAACGCGATCCTCCGCGACCACGGCGTGGACGGCTGACCCTGGGGGCGGTGACCGGGCGCCTGGTCGGCATCTGGGCGGCGGCGCCGCAGCCGACCGAGCCGCCCGACCTGCCGCCGCCGCCGTTCACCAGGGACGGGCTCGTCTTTCAGGACAGCACGCTACGGCAGACGATCCGGGTGTCGGCGGGCGCGCAGCGGGTCAGGCTTCGGCTCAGCAACGCCTTCGGCGGCACGGATCTGCGCGTCGCCAGCGTTTGCCTGGCGCGGCCGAGCGGCGGGCGGGCCGGAGTGAGCGGAGTCGAACCGGGCACGTCACGCGCGCTGACCTTCGCGGGGTGGCCGGGAGTGGTCGTGCCGGCCGGCGCGCAAGCGGTTTCCGACCCCATCGATTTCCCCCTGGCCGCCGCGGCCAACGTGACGGTGACGACCTACCTGGCCGCCGGCCAGCGGGCAGCCGGCGGCATCACGTCGCACCCGGGCTCGCGGACCACGTCGTACCTGGTCGCCGGCGATCATGCGGCCGACCAGCGGCTTGCCGGGGCGGTTCCGGTGGACCACTGGTACTTCCTCGGCGCGCTCGAGGCATGCTCGGGCCCGGCGACCGCGGCCGCCGTCATCCTCGGCGATTCGCTGACCGACGGCCGCGGGTCCACCACCAACGGGAACGACCGCTGGCCCGACCAGCTACTCGACCTCATGCGGTCCCGCGGTGACGGCGCAGGCACCGCCGTGCTGAACCAGGGGATCGGCGGCAACCGGGTGCTCCGCGACGGCCTTGGCCCGAGCATCGTCTCCCGCCTGGGCCGTGACGTGCTGGCGGTGAACGGCGTCGGGTGGCTGGTGGTCTTCGCCGGCGTGAACGACCTCGGCGCGGCGGATGCCACGCAGGCCGCGCAGCGGCACGTCGCGGCGGAGCTGTGCTCGGCCTACGAGGAGATCGCCGCCAAGGCGCACACGGCGGGCATCGCCGTCTACGGCGCGACGCTGACCCCCTTCGCTGGCAGCGGCTCGTACGACGACCCCGCCGGGCACCGCGAGGCCGCCCGCCAGGCCGTCAACGCCTGGATCAGGGCCTGCCGCGGGTTCGACGGCTGTCCTCGACTTCGACCAGGCGGTACGCGACCCGCGTTCTCCTCGGCGGCTCAGCGCCGCGGTGGACAGCGGCGATCACCTGCACCTCAACCCGGCAGGCTACCTGGCGCTCGCGAACGCCGTGCCCGCCGGCTTGTTCCTGCCGCCCAGCAACCTCCCGGACAGCCCGCCAGCGTGATCGCGGGTCAAAGCGGCGAAAGGACAGTGAGGACATCCGTGACCTGGATGGAATGCCTTCAGTAGATCCGCCGGCCCCGTTCGTCGGGGATACCCGACTTGCGCGCGAAGTAGGTGTTGACCACGTCGCGCCACTCCGCTGCGTTGGCGACCTGCAGTTCGAGCCGATGGCGCACGTTCTCGAAGCGCGCCTTGCCGACCTGCCCCGCCAGGGACAGCCACGTCTCGAGTAGTCGCCGCGCGCCCACCGCCCCATCGAAGTGCGAGTCGTAGATGTGCTGGATGACGGTCTTTCCCGACTTCAGTCGGTGTGCGTACGGCACGTGGTGGAAGAAGAGCAGCAGTGCGTCAGGGCAACTGGCGATGTCCTCGTAACGCGCTGCCAGAGTCGCCTCGTACTGCGCGGTATAACCGGTCCCCGTCGCCACCGTGCGGTCCACGCCGATGCCTTCGCGGTCCGCGAAGTGGTACGTCCCCCAGCGCGAGTACTCGTAGCCGTCGATGCTCGGGCCGTAGTGCGTGTGCGGGGTGACCATCCAGCCCACGCCGAGCGGTGCCGTGTAGCTCTCGTAGACGTGCCACGAATCGAGCAGCATCCCCGTGACCGCGGAGAACGCCGGCTCGGCCGGGCCGAACGTCAGGGTGGCCCATTCGGCGGCCACGGCCCGCGGTTCGATCGCCGGATCCCACGCCAGCCGGCCGAAGGCGTAGAGGTTCGCCTGGGCGAGCACGTGCCCCGTCCAGGAAGGGTCGTCACCGACGTTGGCGACCCCAGCGACCCCGCCGAGGGGACGGCCGGTCGGGTGCCCGCTGACGATGCCGGCCAGCGTCGTGGCTGCTCCTATCCCGCCCGCCCCGCCCATCCCGTCCGCACCGCCCGCCGCGGTCGCTGGCACGTTCATGACCTCGTGCCACTGCGGGTGCAGGAAGCACAGGTCCTTCTGCTGGCCGGTGTACTCCTGGGTGATCTGCACCTCGATGGCCGCGCTGGTCTCGCGCAGCGCGAACAGCAGCGGCGACGCCGGCTCCCTGACCTGGAAGTCCATCGGGCCGAGCTTGACCTGCACGATGACGTTGTCGGCAAAGGCGCCGTCGAGCGGCAGGAACGTGTCGTAGGCGGCGCGCGCCCGGTCGGTCGAGCGGTCCCGCCAGTCCTGGAAGCAGTTGTACACGAACGCCCGCCAGACCACGATCCCGCCGTACGGCGCCAGCGCGGCCGCGAGGACGTTCGCTCCTTCCGCCTGGGTGCGCCCGTAGACGTGCGGACCAGGCTGAGACTCACTGTCCGCCTTCACCACGAACCCGCCGAGGTCGGGGATGTGCTCGTAGACCACCGCCACCTGCCGCCGCCACCACGCGGCGACGTCCTCGTCGAGCGGGTCGGCGGTGCGCACGCCGGACAGCACCATCGGCGAGGCGAAGCTGATGCTGATGAACAGCTTGATCCCGTAGCGGCGGAAGACCTCGGCGAGCCTGGCGAGCCTGGGCAGGTGCTCCGGGGTGAGCAGCCGCGCGGACGCGCGGGTGACGTTGACGTTGTTGAGGCTGACGGCGTTCACGCCGACGGACGCGAGCAGCCGCGCGTAGTCGGTGACCCGGTGCAGGTCCTGCGTCACCTGGCCGTCGGCGAAGAAGATCGACTTGCCTGCGTAGCCGCGCTCGACGGTCCCGTCGATGTTGTCCCAGTGGTTGATCATCCGCACCTTGTTGGCGGTCGCTTCTGCCACCCGCATCCCAGTCGCGGCCTGGCCTGTCCGCAGGCGGCGCAGCAACGCGAAGACCGCGTGCAGGCAGGCGGCCTCGGTGCTGCCGGTGATCACCAGCCGGCGCGGCCCTCCGGCCTCGGCAACCTGAGCGATCGCGATGACCTCGGCCTCGCCTGCCTGGAGGGACGCCAGCAGGCCGGCCGCGGCCCAGGCGACCTCGGCCGCGGCGGAGCCCGGAGCCGCGATCAGCACGTGTGGCTGCTCAGACTGGCCGGAAACCGGAAGCGGCTCGCTGCCGGTCAGCGCCGCCAGGCCCCGGACGAGTTCCTCCCGTGCGGTGCGCAGCACCGGCGAGACACCGGCGGCGGCTACACGGGACAGCAGGTCGCGCTCGTCCGCCGTGAGGGCGACCGCGGCGAGCGGCCGGTAGCCGAGCCAGCAGTCGTACATGCTTGGGTGGCTGGCGTCCGCGGTCATGGGCCCCTTCTTCTGTCGGCGTGCAAGCAGGATGAAAGACTCACTGAGCCGGCGGTGCCGTGCTCTCCCTGACCACCAGTTCGGTCACCAGGTCGACCCTGGTCAACGAGGGCTCGACCCCGCGGGCCAGGTCGAGCACCATCCGGGTCGCGGTGCCCGCCATGTCCCGCAACTGCTGGTCGACCGTGGTGAGCCCGGGGTCGGTCCACGCGGACACGGGCAGGTTGTCGTAGCCGATCAGCGAGAGCTGGCCGGGGACATCGAGGCCGAGCCTGCGTGCGGCGCGCAGCACGCCCATCGCCTGCATGTCCGATCCGGCGAAGATCGCCGTGGGGCGGTCGGCGCGGTCGAGCAGGGCCATGCCGTGCGTGTAGCCGGCCTCAAGGTAAAAGTTTCCGTACCGCACCAGTTCCTGGTCGAGCTCAAGGCCGGCCTCCTCGTGCCCCTGCCGGAAGCCGGCCAGCCTGGCCTGGCTGTTGAGCACGTTCTGGGGGCCGCAGATGACACCCATCCGGCGGTGACCGAGCTCGACCAGGTGCCGGGCGGCGAGCAGCCCGCCGTTCCAGTTGTTGGAGCCGACCGTGGGCACCGACGCCGCGGTCGCGCTGTCGGTGTCCACGGCGACCAACGGGATCCGCTGCCGGCGGAGCTGACTCTGCTGCGCCGGGGTCAGGCCGCACATCACTAGCAGAATGCCCATCGGCCGGCGGGCAAGCACGCCCTCCAGCCACTCGTCGGACGGGCGGTACAGGCCTTCCAGGTGTGACAGCACCATGGCGACCTTCGCCGGCGCCGTGACCGCCTCCACGCCCCGGATGATCTCCATCGCCCAGTCGGCGCCGAGCGTGTGGAAGACCAGTTCGATGTGCCCGGTCGTGGGTGGCTGCCGCTTGCCGCGGCGCCGGTAGCTGTGCAGCTCAAGGCTCGCCTCGACGCGGCTCCTTGTTTCCTCGGCTACGTCGCCGCGTCCGTTGAGCACCTTGGAGACCGTCGCCGTAGACACGCCGACCTCCTCGGCGATGGCCGCGATTGTCGCGCGGCGAGATCCGTTGGCCGTACTGGGAAGCGTCATCGCGCCTTCACTGCGTTCAATTTTTCCGAAACTTTCAGCTCTGTAACCGGCTTGCTAGCTGCAAGAAAACAACGATAGCGCATGCCGTCTGAATCCCGGAGCCACACTGCACACCGAGAATAACAGCGTCGAACCCTTGACGGTCTTTCGCTGTCACTTTACGCTAGCGACACTTTCAGAACCGAACATTTCCGAAAGTTTCGTGAACATTATTGACGCGGATATATCTAGGAGATCAGTGGAGAGTCAACCTCAGGCGAACGCTCCCGTGACGCCTCGCGAGGGCCCGCACTGGCGGGACACCAGGCTGTCGCCCGCGCAGCGGGCAGCGGCGCTGATCCCGCTGCTGACGCTTGAGGAGAAGATTGCCCAGCTGGCCGGCGTCTGGGTGGGTGCCAGCGCCTCGGGCCAGGGCGTGGCTCCGCACCAGGCGGACATGGTGGACGGCCAGCCGTTCGGCGAGGTGATCAGGCACGGGCTCGGGCAGCTCACCCGCCCGTTCGGCACGGCACCCGTCGACCCGGTCGCGGGCGCCCGTTCGCTGGCCGCGGCGCAGGCGCGGATCGCGGCGAGCAGCAGGCTCGGCATCCCTGCCCAGGTCCACGAGGAGTGCCTGACCGGGTTCTGCACCTGGCAGGCCACCGTGTACCCGGCGCCGCTCAGCTGGGGTGCGGCGTTCGACCCTGAGCTCGTCGAGGAAATGGCGGGGCGGATCGGGCGGTCCATGCGGGCGGCCGGGGTGCACCAGGGACTGGCTCCGGTCATGGACGTGACCTTCGACTACCGCTGGGGCCGTACCGAGGAGACGATCGGCGAGGATCCTTACCTGGTCGGCACCGTGGGCGCGGCGTACGTCCGCGGGCTCGAGGGGGCCGGCATCGTCGCGACGCTGAAGCACTTCGCCGGGTACTCCGCGTCCCGCGGCGGCCGCAACCTCGCCCCGGCCGTGATGGGCCCTCGCCACCTGGCGGACGTCGTGCTGCCGCCGTTCGAGATGGCACTGCGGCTTGGCCGCCCTCGGTCGGTGATGAACTCCTACGCGGAAATCGACGGCGTGCCGGCCGCCGCCGACGAGAGCCTGCTGACCGGCCTGCTGCGCGAGCAGTGGGGGTTCGCTGGCACGGTGGTCGCCGACTACTTCGCGATCCGTTTCCTCTTCGCCCTGCACGCTGTCGCGGCGGGCCCGGCCGAGGCGGCGGGGATGGCGCTGCGGGCGGGCATCGACGTCGAACTGCCCACGATCGAGACGTTCGGCGAGACGCTGGTCGCCGAGGTGCGCTCAGGGGCGGTCGACGAGGCGCTGGTCGACCGGGCCGTGGCCCGGGTGCTGGCGCAGAAGGCCGAGCTCGGCCTGCTTGACGCGACGTGGCGGCCCGAGCCCGACGGCATCGACGAGCTCTGCCTCGACGATGCGGCCAGCCAGGACGTCGCGCTGCGGCTGGCCAGGGAAGCGGTCGTAGTGGTCCGCAACTCCGCCGGGATCCTGCCGCTCGCCGCGGTTCAGAAGGTCGCCCTGATCGGCCCGGTCGCCGACGACCCGATGGCGCTGCTCGGCTGCTACTCGTTCCCCTCGCACGTGGGCCACCACCACCCCGGGCTCGGGCTCGGGGTCGAGGTGCCGACGCTGCGCGAGGCGCTCGGCGCGCTGCTGCCCGACCTGGCGTACGCCCCCGGCTGCGCGGTCACCGGCCACGACAGGGACGGCTTCGCCGCGGCCGTGGCGCTGGCCGCGGACAGCGACGTGTGCGTGGTCGCCGTCGGTGACCGGCCTGGCATGTTCGGCCGGGGCACCACGGGGGAGGGCAGCGACGCCAACGACCTGCGCCTGCCCGGCGTGCAGGCCGAGCTCCTTGACGCGGTGCTGGCGGCCGGCACCCCGGTCGTCGTGGTGGTGCTGGCCGGCCGGCCCTACGCGCTCGGCGCGGCGGCCGACGACGCCGCGGCGGTCGTCTACGCCTTCCTGGCCGGCCAGCGCGGCGCCCAGGCGGTGGCCGAGGTGCTCACCGGCGCGGTGAACCCGTCCGGGCGGCTGCCCGTGAGCGTGCCTCAGGCATTCCGGCGGCCTGCCTGCTACCTACCTGTCGCCGAAGCTGGGGCACCGCTCCCAGGTGTCGGCGGTGGACACCACCCCCGCCTTCTCCTTCGGCCACGGGCTGGCCTACACGACGTTCGAGTGGTCCGACGCCACCGTGGTTGGCGACCCCGTGGTTGGCGACCCAGCTCCGCGGCCGACGCCGCCGCGGCAGAAACCGCGGCCTGGCCGGTGGACGGCGAGGCGACCGTCGGGGTGACGGTCCGCAACACCGGAGACCGGGCCGGCACCGAGGTGGTGCAGCTGTACCTGCACGATCCCGTCGCACAGACCACCCAGCCGGTCGTGCGGCTGATCGGCTACCAGCGGGTGCCGCTCGAACCCGGCGAGGCGGCGCGGGTGACCTTCACGGTCCCGGCCGACCTCGCCTCGTTCACCGGTCTCGCGGGCAGGCGCATCGTCGAGCCGGGTGACGTGGAGCTCCGCTTCGGCCGGTCGGCGCAGGACATCACGGCCACCGTGCCGCTGCGCCTGACCGGCGCCATACGCGAGGTCGGACAGGGCCGTCGGCTGCTGTCCGAGGTCCACCTCGACGCGGTGTCGCTGTCCGCATCGGGCAATCCAGGGAGGAGCTTATGACGACCACCACGCCGGACCTGCCCGCAGCGCGGCAGGCACGGCAACCCAAGGCCCGCGCCACTAAGAGCAAGCGGCCACCACGCCGCAGCTGGGTCAAGACGGTTCGCAAGGACTGGCAGATCTACTCGCTGGCGATCGCTCCGCTGCTCTTCTTCGCGGTGTTCCGCTACCTGCCGATGATCGGGAACGTGATCGCGTTCCGGTTCTACCAGGCGGGCGGCCCCATCTTCGGCACCCAGTGGGTTGGGCTCTACTACTTCGACCAAGTGGTCCACGACCCGAACTTCTGGGTCGTGTTCAAGAACACGGTGATCCTGGGCGGCCTGTCGCTGATCATCGGCTTCCCGCTGCCGATCATTCTCGCGCTGCTGTTGAACGAGGTGATCAACGGCAAGACGAAGCGGCTGGTGCAGAGCATTTCCTATCTGCCGCACTTCCTGTCCTCCGTCGTGGTCGCCGCGCTCATGCTGAACGGCCTGCAGTCCAGCGGCATCGTGAACGAGGTGATCGGCTGGTTCGGGCACTCCCCGATCATCTTCATGTCCGATCCGAACTGGTACCGGCCGGTCTACGTGGCCTCGGAGATCTGGCAGTACACCGGCTGGGGGACGATCCTCTACCTCGCGGCGCTCACCACGGTCGACACCCAGCTGTACGAGGCGTCGATGATCGACGGCGCTAACCGGTGGAAGCAGACGTGGCACGTGACGCTGCCGGCCATCCGGCCCACGATGATGGTCGTCCTGATCCTGAACGTCGGCCAGTTCATGCAGGTCGGCTTCCAGAAGATCCTGCTGACCTACAACGTCGATACCTACCCCACCGCGGACGTCATCTCCACGTACCTGTACCGCGTCGGCATCCAGACCGGCAACTTCAGCTACGCCGCGATGGTCGGGTTGTTTGAGTCCGTCATCGGCTTGGCGCTGGTTCTCGGCATCAACGCCCTTTCCCGTCGTCTCGTTGGGTCAGGCCTGTGGTAACCGCGGAAATCGCCGCGCCGGCCGGGCCGGCCGAGAAGCGCAAGGCAGGAGCCTGGCCGCCGCGGAGCCGCGGCTACAAGGTGTTCCGCGTCGTCAACGCGATCATCCTGGCCCTGGTCGTCCTCGCGGTGCTGCTGCCGTTCCTGAACCTGCTCGCGCAGTCGTTCAGTAGCGAGAAGTACATCACCCAAGGCAGCGTCAGCCTGTGGCCGAAGGGCTTCAACGTCACCACGTACGTGCACGTGATGAGCGACCCGCAGTTCTGGGAGAACTACCGCAACACGGTGCTCTACACCGTCTGCTCCACCGCGGTGGCGATGGTGCTGACCACCTGCTACGCGTACGTGCTGTCCAGGAAGCAGTTGCGCGGGCGCAAGGTGCTGATCGGCATCGCGATCGTCACGATGTTCTTCAACGGCGGCATCATCCCGAACTACATCCTGGTCAGCAGCCTGCACCTGCGGGACACGGTCTGGGCGTACGCGCTGCCCAACGCGATCGTCGTCTTCAACCTGCTGATCATGAAGACGTTCTTCGAAAGCCTGCCGACCGAGCTCGAAGAGGCCGCCGCCATCGACGGGCTGAACACCTACCGCACCCTGTGGCGGATCGTCCTGCCGCTGTCCAAGGCCGTCCTGGCGACCATCGCGCTCTTCTACGCGGTGATGTTCTGGAACGACTGGTTCTCAGCGCTCCTCTACATGGACAACCAGGGACTTTACCCCGTCTCCCTGTACCTAGAGAACATCGTCGACTCGCTCAGCAGCGTGTCCAACATCGGGCAGTCCAGCGACACCCAGCTGCAGATCGCGGCCAACATCCAGGCCGTGACGGTGGTTCTCGTCGCCGTGCCGATCCTCTGCGTCTACCCCTTCATTCAGCGCTACTTCGTTTCTGGCGTCATGCTCGGCGCCGTTAAGGGATAAGGGAGTCCATCCATGAACAAGCCATCAAGGCGTGCCTTCCTCGCCACCGCTGGCGCGAGCGCCGCCGCCGCCGCCCTCGCCGCCTGCACGAGCTCCCCGCCGAACTCGGCACCGGGCGAGGGCAACACCGGCGCCGCCGCCGCGAACAACTCCGGTGCCATGACCAACTATGCGGTCGGCGCCCAGTTCAAGGCCGCTAAGCCGCTGACGTTCCCGATCATGGTCCTCAGCAACCCGAACTACCCGTACAAGGCGAACTGGCTCTTCTTCACCCATCTGAAGCAGCTGACCAACGTCAGCTTCAACCCCACCGTGGTGCCGTTCGCGGACTACAACACCAAGGTCGGCACGCTGATCGCGGCGGGCCAGGAGCCCTACATCATCCCCAAGATCTACCCGGGCGGCGAGGACGCGTACGTGGCGGGCGGCCAGATCCTGCCGGTCAGCGACTACGTCAAGCACATGCCGAACTTCCAGGCCAAGGTCGCCGCGTGGAACCTGGACGGCGACCTCAACACCCTGCGCCAGTCCGACGGCAAGTACTACCTGCTGCCCGGCCTGCACCAGAACGTGGTGTCCGACTACACCATCGGCGTCCGTACCGACCTGCTGTCCAAGTACAACATCGCCACCCCGTCGACGCTGGCGCAGGTCGAGGCGATGCTGACGACGTTCAAGGACAAGAACCCGGGCCACTACCCGTTCTCCGACCGCTACAACCAGCCCACCGCCGGCGGCGCGTTCCTGCAGATGATCGGCAACGCGTACGGCACGAACGCGGGCTGGAACTACCAGACCTACAACCAGGGCGCGTACTTCGACCAGAGCACCAAGAAGTACGTGTTCGCCGCCGCGATGCCGCAGTACCAGCAGATGGTCACGCTGCTCAACGGCTGGTACAACAAGGGCCTGATCGACCCGGAGAGCTTTACCCAGCCCGACACCCAGGCGCAGGCGAAGCTCACCTCGGGCAAGTCGTTCGCGCTCATGGAGAACGCGCAGCAGATCGCGATCGACCAGAAGGCGATGCCGGCCGGCCAGACCGTCGGCAAGATCCCGGTGCCGCTCGGCCCGGCGGGCGCGACCGTGGTCGGCAGCCGCCTCGACGCCGGCCTGCTGATCTCCTCGAAGGCGGCGAACGACCCGAACTTCATCGCGATGCTGCAGTTCATCGACTGGCTGTGGTACTCCGACGCCGGCATGCTCTACGCCCGCTGGGGCATCGACGGCACCACCTACACCGGGAGCGTCGCCGACGGCACCTTCCAGCTCGAGCCCACCGTCGACTGGTCCGGCTTGCACCCGAACGCCAAGATCGAGATCAACGTCCAGTACGGCTTCTACAACGGCGTGTTCTCCGTCGGCGGCTCCACCCAGCTGATGCAGACCCAGTACCCGCCGGCGGAGCTGGCGTTCCAGAAGATCATGGACACCCGCACGCCGCTGCCGGTGAACCCGCCCGCGCCGCTGACCACGCTGCAGAGCCAGACGGCCACGACGACGGGCACTTCGCTGATGGACTACGTCCAGTCGCAGACGATCGGCTTCATCACCGGCAAGCGGCCGCTGTCGCAGTGGAGCGCGTTCCAGAGCGAGTTGCAGGGCAAGGGCTCCGCGAACTTCCTGAACATCTTCACCACGGCCTACAACACCTACAACTCGGCGCACCCAAGCGCCTGATTAGTAAGGAAGCTCAATGAGCGAGAAGGCGGCAAGCCGCGAATTCGGCACCGGGCCGCTGGCCAAGGCCTCGGCACTGGTCTACACGCTGCTGGTGACGGAGGGCCTGTTCCTCCTCACCACGGTGCCTGGCCTGGTGCTGCTGTTGCTGCTCGATCACTCCGCGAGCAACCTCCCGCTGGATGCCCTGTGCCTGCTGCCGGTCGGTCCGGCTGCCTCCGCTGCGCTGTTCGCGCTGCACCGGAGGCAGTCGGACCTGGGCGAGCTCAGCCCGGCGGCATCGTTCTGGCGGGGGTACCGGCTCAACGCGGCGGGTGCGCTCAAGGTTTTCGTCCCCTGGCTGCTTGTCATGACCATGGTGGCGATGACCTTGGCGCACCGCGCCGCCAGCCACCTGCCCGGCTGGTGGGTGGGACTGCTCCTGGTCATCGCGGTGGCCGCCACCCTGTGGCTGGTCAACGCGCTGGTGATCACCTCGCTGTTCGCGTTCCGCACGGTGGACATCGCGCGGCTCGCCACCTGGTTCCTCGGCCGCACGCCCATGGTCACCCTCGGCAATGCCGGCATCCTGGTCGTCGCTGCCATCGTCACCGCCTACGGCACCGAGGCGATGACCGCGCTGCTCGTCAGCACGCTGTGCCTGCTGCTGCTCAGCGGCAGTGCGAAGCTGATCGAGCAGGTAAAGAAGGACTTCACAGCAGCATGAACTCGCGGCTAGACGCGTTCCGTACCCGCATCGGCGGATACGCATTCGGCGGGGACTACAACCCCGAGCAGTGGGACCGCGGCACCTGGGACGAGGACGTAAGGCTGATGCGGGAGGCCGGGGTCAACCTGGTGACGCTCGGCGTGTTCGCCTGGACGTCGCTTGAGCCCGAGCCGGACAAGTTCACCTTCGGCTGGCTCGACGAGGTCATGGACCTGCTGCACGCCAACGGCATCAGCGTGGACCTGGCCACGCCCACGGCGGCACCGCCCGCCTGGCTGGCGTACGAGCATCCAGAGACCCTGCCGGTCGCCGAGGACGGTCACGTGTTCGGCTTCGGCAACCGGCTGCAGTTCGACCCCACCTCCGCGGTCTACCGGGACCGCGCCGCCAGGATCACCCACGCCCTGGCGGAACGGTACTCGCACCACCCGGCGCTCGCGATGTGGCACATCAGCAACGAGTACGGCCCCGTCGCCTACACGCCGAGCAGCGCGGCGGCCTTCCGCACCTGGCTGCAGCGCAAGTACGGCGACCTGGACACGCTGAACGACGCCTGGTACACGCGCTTCTGGAGCCAGCGCTACACCTCCTGGGACCAGGTCTGCCCGCCGGAGATGCCACGGTCGTGGTCAAACCCCGCGCGCCGGCTGGACTTCACCCGGTTCACCTCCGACGCGCTGCTCGAGTGCTATCGCCGCCGAGCGCGACATCGTCCGCGGTTACCGCGATGACATTCCCGTCGTCACCAACTACATGCGCTTCTACAAGCGCGCCGACTACTGGCGCTGGGCGCGCGAGCAGGACGCGGTGGCGCTTGACATCTACCCTGACCCCGGGCAGGAAGACTCCCGCATCGCCGCCGCGCTCAACTTTGACCTGATGCGGTCGCTGCGCGGCGAGCCGTGGCTGCTCATGGAGCAGGCGGCGAGCGCCGTCTCGCAGTGGCGGGTCAACAACCCTAAGCGCCCCGGCCGGATGCGCCTCGGCTCCTACCAGGCGATCGCCCACGGCGCCGACAGCGTGCTGTTCTTCCAGTGGCGGGCCAGCCGCGGCGGGCACGAGCGGTTCCACTCCGCGATGCTGCCGCACTCGGGGACGGCGGCTCGCACCTGGAACGAGGTCGCGGAACTCGGCAACGAACTACCGCGCATCGCCGCGTCGACCGGATCGCGGTCGCGGGCGCAGATAGCGCTGTACTTCGACTGGGACGCCTGGTGGGGGCTGACCGAGTCCCACGGCCTGCCACGCAACGACTTCGACTACCCGGCGCTTGTCACCGAGCACTACCGGCCGCTGCTGCTGGCGCAGCACGCGGTCGACATGGCCTGCGCCGAATCCGACCTCAGCCGCTACCGGCTGGTGATCATCCCGAACGCCTACCTGGTCGGCGACCAGTTCACCCGGTCGCTCGATGATTTCGTGACCGGCGGCGGCACCGTGGTGTGCTCGTTCTTCTCCGGCGTCGTCGACGAGAACAACCAGGTGCGCCAGCCCGCCTACCCGGGTGCCTTCCGCGAGCTCATTGGCGCGTACATCGACGAGTACTGGCCCGCCAGGGCCGGCGAGGACTTCCCTGTCCGCTTCGCGGACGGCACGACGTGCATGGCCGACTGGTGGCAGGAGAGCATCCATACGGAAACCGCCCAGGTCACCGCCCGCTTCACGTCCGGTGACCTCGCGGGCCGCCCGGCCGTCCTGGTCAACGAACGGGGCGCGGGCCGGGTCGTCTACGTCGGGACGCGGCTTGACCGGCCCGGCCTGGCCCGCACGCTGCTCGGTGCGGCGGCCGGAGCGGGGATCTCGCCGGTCGTGGCCGACACGCCCGAGTTCGTCGAGGCGGCCCGCCGGATGACCGACAGCGCCGAGTACCTGTTCCTGCTCAATCATTCCGGTTCTGAGGCGGCCACCGTTCCTGTCGCACCGGGCGGCACCGACCTGATCACCGGGACCCAGGTCACAGGCCAGGTCACGCTCCCGCCGCTGGCGGTAGCCGTCCTCGCTTACCGTAAGGAAGACATCACGCCCCCGTTCGGTGGAAAAGATTTTTGAATTAATTCCGAACGGAAGCTGGTTACTCTCTACGGGTCACGGATTCGCCCGGGCGTGGTCAGCCCGTGCGGGCGGACAGGAAACGGTCCACGGCGGCGGCCGCGACGCGCAGATCCTGGTCACTGGCGAGGCCCGGGTGGTAAAGGCGGATCTCGGTCGCGCCCGCGGGCGTGGTGAAGTCGGGGTTGCCGCCGGCGGCGGAGATGATCTGGTGAATGGCGGCGAGCGCCTTGCCGGCAGGGACGGTGCCGGCCGTGACCGCATCGACGACCTCGGCCCAGGTGACCAAGCCGTCGGCGTCGGTGAGTGCCTGGCCGGCGACCACGCCCGCGTCCGCGCCAGTCCGGTACGGTGCGGGGTCGGCGCGCAGCACGACCCGGCAGCCCGGCGCCTGGGCGCGGACCGCGGCGATCACCTCCTGCCGCAGCCGCGTGGCGGCGGCCACCCGGTAGGCGAGGGTGGCCTCGGCGAGGTCGGGACCGAGCAGGTCGCGGACCGTCTCCCAGCCGTCGCCGTCCTCGACAGCGGGATCGGCACCGGGGTGCCAGAGGGGTTCGAGTGCTTCGGCTACCGCCTTGCGGAGGTGGCCGGGATCGACGTCGTGGCGGGCGTAGCCGCCGGCGCAGGTGCCGCAGAAGCAGAGCGAGAGCAGGTACGCCCCGGCCGCGCCGAACCGGACGCCGTCGGTCTTGTCGTGCGCGTGCAGGTGCTGGCAGCCGTACCAGCCGCAGGCCTCAAGTTCCACACCGGAGGTGCCGGGCCGCGCGGCGGCCTCGGCGGCGAGGGTGGCCGCGTACGCGCGGACCTCCGGCTGTGCGGCGCACAGCGCCCAGCCGTAGCGGTCGCCGTAGGCGTTGCGGACGGCATGCTCCGGATGCGCCTGCGCGAGCCGGGAGTTATGGGTGAGCACTACCCAGGCGTGTACCGCAAGGCCGGCGCCGCGCAACTGTCCGGCGGCGGCGCCGTACGGGTCCGGCGTCCCGCACCAGGATTGCGCGGCCGGGTGCAGCGTCGCGCCCTGCCAGCGAGCCGGGTCCGGCGGGTAGTAGACCGCCGAGTGGCGGGCCTGGACGATGCGGTGCACGGGGTGCCTCGGGGTGATCGCCGTGGTGGAGTGGTAGGCGGCGGCGAGCACCGCGGTGTCCGCCCCGAGATCGCGCAGCCGACCGGCCGCCCGGGGGTCGCCGATGACGTCCCAGGGGAAGGTGAACGCCGCGACAAGCGTCGCCTGGCCGCTGGTTCCGGTTGTCACCAACACGTTCTATGGCACGGCCGCTAGCACAGGCAAACGCAGGTTTCGCCTGGCGTTCGCATATTTGCCGCGTGTTTCCGTCGGAGCACTCGCTGTCGATGGATACCTTGGATAGGACTATGGGTGGAGCTAACAGGCGCAGGGTCCGTCGCCAGGGACCCGTGACGTTGCGCGACAAGCAGATTCCGGCGACAACGACCGACCAGCGGCTGCTTGACCGCCGTGGTCCGT
Source organism: uncultured Actinomycetota bacterium (assembly GCA_963759545.1). Taxonomy (GTDB): domain Bacteria; phylum Actinomycetota; class Actinomycetes; order Streptosporangiales; family Streptosporangiaceae; genus Trebonia. The sequence continues at coordinate 44,929 of CAVXAB010000035.1, read as the reverse complement.
CGGACTGGGTGCACACCGACCCGTGGCGGGTCATGCGCATCCAGGCGGAGTTCGTCGAGGGGTTCGGCCTGCTGGCCGAGCTCGGCATGGCGGTCTCAATCTTCGGCTCGGCGCGAAGCAGGCCAGGCACGGCCGAGTACGAGCTGGCCGACAACATAGCCGAGGGGCTCGTCAGGGCCGGCTACGCCATCATCACCGGCGGCGGGCCCGGCGTCATGGAGGCGGCGAACAAGGGCGCCATCGAGGCGGGCGGTGTGTCCGTCGGCCTCGGCATCGAGTTGCCGCTGGAGTCCGGGCTCAACGACTACGTGAACGTGGGCGTCGAGTTCCGCTACTTCTTCGTCAGGAAGACCTGCTTCATCAAGTACTCGCAGGCCTTCGTGGTGCTGCCCGGTGGCTTCGGCACGATGGACGAGCTCTTCGAGGCGGTCACGCTCGTCGCCACCGGCAAGATCACCAAGTTCCCGATCGTCCTGGTCGGCAGCGAGTACTGGTCAGGCCTGATCGACTGGCTCAAGCAAACGATGCTGGCCGAGGGCAAGATCGGGGCCGACGAACTGTCGCTGCTGCACATCGCGGACGACCCAGAAGAGGTCGTCAAGATCATCAAGACGGCGCACGCGGGACTCACCAGCTGGTAGTCAGCTGGTAATCCCGGCCACGCCGCCGGCGCCGGAGGGTCTTGGTGCCGGCGGCCGGGTTTGCTGTCACGGCCGGCCAGCGCCGGGCACTTCGACCGGGAGGGCGAGGATTTCCCCGGTGCGCGGCCCCGTGGCCAGCCGTTCAAGGTTGACGACGTGGTCGTCCGCCAGGTGCCACTCGGCCGTGCAGATGAACAGGGTTCGCCGGCCCGGGCCGCCGAGCATCAGTGCGAACGGCGCCCGGTTCTCCTGGAGTTCGACCCGTTGCAGGATTTCACCGCCCTCAGCCACGCGGACCACGGAGAATCCGCCCGCTTGGACCCAGATCGCGCCTTCGGCGTCCATGGTGATGCCGTCCGGCGCTAGGCCATCGGCGAACACCCGCCGCCCTGAGAGCCCGCCGTCGGGGTCGATGTCGAACGCGGTGAGCTGGCCCGCGAACGACTCGGAGATGACCAGCGTCCGGCCGTCCGGGGTGATGACCATGCCGTTGGGGAACTGGATGTCGCCGGCGACCTGGCGTAGCTGCCCGTCCGGCGTGACGAGCTTAATGTAGCCGGGCTTGGGCGGCGCGCCGGCGACGAAGGCGAAGTCCGCGCCGTTTACGTAGGCGTTGCCGCGCGCGTCCACGACGATCTCGCTCGCCCGCTGCTCGGCGTGGACGGCCATCGACCCGTCGGGCTCCTGGCGCCCGATCTTGTCGCCGGTCGTCAGCAGCCTGCCGTCGGGCAGCCAGTCGATGGAGTACCCCATCGAGTGGCTGGCCGGGTCGCGGGTGAGCATGACCTCGGCTTTACCGTCCATGTCAACGGCCACGACCTGCCGGTCGATCCAGTTGCAGAACCACAGCCGCCCCTCATGCCACCGCGGCGACTCAGGAATTCCCAGGCCACTCAGCAGAATCCTCGGTTCAGGCATGACGCATCCTCTCCTCTCGAGCCGCGCCCGCAGGCCGGCCGTCTACCACATGACGCCGGCCGTCTACCACATGACGAGTGGCCAAGCCCTCGATCGTCAGCTGAGGCCGCCGGGCGTAATCAGCCCAGGGCATGCGGCGCGTGCGCCCTTGGGCAGCCCGGCCGCATCCGCGGCGTCGGCCGTGGGGACACGGATGCATTTTCGCGGCGGCCGATCCGCCGGGCTCGCAGCGCTTCTGCCAGATATTTTCGCGTTGTGGGGGTGACAAGGCGGGCCGGCAGTACGACTTAGTCGGTGGTTCGTGGCACGATTCTTCTGTGCCCGTTGTCATGGTGATCGCCATCATCGTCATTCTCGCTGCCGTGGTCTATGTGGCCATGGGGCGCGGCGGTGAGTTGTCCGTTGAGCGTAACGATTACGTCCCTCTCGACCTTGGGCCGGTGTCCGCCACGGATGTCGCCCTGCTGCGGCCTCCGACGGGGATGTGGGGCTACAACATGCAGGTGACCGATGAGGCGATGGAGCAGGTCGCCGAGTCGATCAGGGAGCGTGATGTGCGAATCGTCGCGCTTGAGCAGCTCGTCACCGACCTGAGCAGGGATCACGCCCCCCCGGTGCCGCTGCTCGCCAGCCCGTACGTCGGCGCCAGGCACCGCCGGACGCCGGTCGGCGCCGCGGAGACGGAAGTCGGCGCCGCGGAGACGGAAGCGGTCCAGGCGCCGCGCGACGCCACCGCGACGGAGCCGGCCCGGCTGCCCTTCGAGCCGCCCCGGCCGATCGGGGATTTCACCGGCCCCCCGGAGCGGTCCCATGACTGACCCCAACGCCGAGCCGGCCGAGACGCGGCGACCGACGGGGCCGGTGGCCGGGGCCGACGGCAAGCTGCGCTGCCCGTGGGGGCTGAGCGCTCCCGAGTACGTGGCCTACCACGACGACGAGTGGGGCCGCCCGGTCCGCGGAGACCAGGCGATCTTCGAGCGGCTTTGCCTCGAGGCCTTCCAGTCAGGCCTGTCCTGGCTGACCATCCTGCGCAAGCGGGAGAACTTCAGGAAGGCGTTCGCGGGGTTCGACATCCCGGCCGTCGCCGCGTTCACCGACGCGGACGCGGCCCGGCTGCTCGCCGACACGGGCATCGTGCGCAACCGGGCCAAGATCAACGCCGCGATCACGAACGCCCGTGCCGCCCTCGAGCTCAAGGACGGCGTCAGCGACCTGGTCTGGAGCTACGCCGAGACGGGGCCGCGGCCGGCGCCGCGCACGCTCGCCGACATCCCGCCGCAGACGGACGGTTCCAAGGCCCTGGCCAAGGAGCTGCGCAAGCGCGGCTTCGTCTTCACCGGCCCGGTGACGGTCTATGCCACCATGCAGGCCTGCGGCCTGGTCAATGACCACCTGGAAGGTTGTTTCGCCCGTACCCGTTAGATCATGGCAAAAGCGTCATGTTCTGGTATTTGCCGTCAGCTGTGCACTTTCGGGTGCTAGGCGCGTCGCGGTCTGTAACAATACGCGCATGGGTCATGCGGAACCCGATATCGCCGAGCTCTTCGCGCCGCTGCGGCCAGCGCAAGCCTCCGATGTCGTCCTGAGTGAGGCACGGCAGGTCCTCTCCCACGTCCAGCAGCCGATCGACGCTGAGCTGTGGGGATCGGACATGATCGGTGCGCTGTCCGGTGACTGGTCCGACGGCACGGACGTGATGACGGAGCTCGCGGGTTCCCTCGTGCCCGCCGCCGAGGCACAGGCGACGCCCGAGGCGCTCGGCCTGCTGCGCGTCCTCGGCGCGATCGGTTCCCCCGAGCTCAAGTCGGCGGCGACCGAGGCGGCGGAGCGGGTGACCGCCAGCGGCGTGCCTGACCCGGACTGGGCGGCGGTGATCGGCTCGCCGACGATCGGCGAGTGCTGGCATTACAGTGACGTCGGCGGCCGGCAGGAATCGATCACGGTGAGCTTTGGCTACGGCACGGCCGAGCATGCCCTCTCGGTTCTCATCGACCACGGCAAGGGCGGCAAGATCAAGGACGCCTGGGTCCACGACGCCACGGGACTACTCGACAAGACCTGGCTGGCCACCGAGAACGACCCGCTCATCGTCTTCGAGCCGATCGAGCCCGCGGACGCCGGGGCCCGCCTGGCGACGGCGGTCGCCGCCGGCGAGTGCCCGAGCAAGCCAGACGAGGCCGACGACCTGGCCGGCCACCGCGCCCTGCTGCACGCGAGAGTCCACTACCTCGCGGCGAACTGAGCCGAACTTAGTCCTAATATCGCGCCGGCCGCTGAAATGCACCGCTCCTGCCGGACATGAGGTGAGTGTCCAGGCACTCGACCGACAGGAGCACGCATGCTGAGTCCGCCCCGTACCGACCCGGCAGCGCGGCAGGTCCGCTTCGAAGCGGTCTACGCGGCGAACCACGTGTCCATCCTCGGCTACGCGCTGCGCCGCACGACGTGCCCCGATGACGCCGCGGACATCCTGGCCGAGACCTTCCTGACCGCGTGGCGGCGGCTGGACGACCGGCCCTGTTTCCACCTCTAGCCCCGGTGTCCGTGGGGGCCGTGTGCGGGCAAGCACGCGGCGCTGGCCCGCGGGCCGCGCCATGATCGAGCGTGATTTCGCTTTTCATGTGGATTCCGCAGCTAATGAGCTGCGGAATCCACATGATCATGGTCCATGACGCGACGCCGACGGGACAAACCGGGCAGACCGGGCACGCGCGGGCCCGGTGCGCAGTCGGCAAGTGCCTACGGCGATTGAACGGGCAGGTTCTTTCGTGGCGCGCCCGCAACCCATTGGCAAAAGGGACATTTCTCTCGCGTCGCCGGCGTGCCGGGGCCAATCACGAAGACAGCGGATCGTTGACCACGTCATAGCGTGGTCAACGATCCACTATCCCTGTCACGCACCAGTGGCTGCCTGGTTTGCCCTAGTTTGCGCCAGTCGCGCTGGCACTTCAATTCCTGTAAGACGAGTAATTCAAGGACCTAGCGGAGGTACCCGGGCAGGACGAGGACCACAGCCGGGAACCCCGGCGGGTGCCGCACCCGCGGGCCGACCCCGGCCACCCCGGCGAGCCAGGCGCGGACCGCACCCGGCTTTCTCGATTTTTCCGCTACGGCCACCACTGACCAGGGGCGCGTCCGCTCAGTTGACCACCCGCACCCTGACGCAGGCAGATGCGGCTCAGCCTGCGCAGGCTAGGCACGGGGCGCGGACGGCCGGCACCGGCCGGCGAGCCGCCGCCTGAGACCGCGGCGCCGGTCGGGTGCGGCGCTATTCGCCCCGGCCGGCCACCCCCGACACGGCAGCGGGCTCCGCCGGGCCGCACGAGCACCGGGCGCACCACGGGTCGGGTGCGGCGCATTTCGCCGCGGTCGGCCATCCTGGAAACAGCGGCGGGCTCCGCCGGGTCAGCGTGGGCAACCGGGTGCACTGCGGCCAGGCGGGACTCGCCCCCGGTTGTGGTCCGCGGTCCCGTCCGCCGGGCTCCGGGTGGCCGCCGGCCTCGCGTGAGTCGCTGACCGTGCGGCCGCCCCGCCCTGGGGTGCCGCCAGTTCTCAGTCCTCCGTTCCGGTCGCAGCGGGAGCCGCATCCGACTGTGTCAGGTGGCCTGTGACGGCGGGAGCCGCATCCGTCTGCGTCAGGTAGCCCGTGACGGCGCGAGCCGCTTCCGCCTGCGTCAGGGTGCAGGTGGTCAACTGAGCGGACGCGCCCCTTGTCAGTGGTGGCCGTAGCGGAAAAATCGAGAAAGCCGGGTGCGGTCCGCGCCTGGCTCGCCGGGCGTGGCCGGGGTCGGCCCGCGGGTGCGGCACCGCCGGGGTTCCCGGCTGTGGTCCTCTTCCAGTCCGAGAGGAGTCTCGCCGGGATCCCTTGGAATTGGTCGCCTGAGTCAACCGCATTGCCATATAGCGACCTTTCACGGGGTCAGGGCCACCGTCGCACCCAGCAGCGTCAGCAGCCGGTGGTACCCGGGGGCACCCGGCAGCCGCACCACATCGCCATGTATCCGCTTATATGGCCCAGCCGGCCCAGCAAGGACCAGCCCGTCCGCTCCGACCGCCACCAAAGACCCCGAATCCCGCAGCAGCACCGCGCCGTCACGCGAAGCCGAGATGGCGACGCGCCCCGCCCGCAGCCCCTCAAGCACACCAGAGACGCTCTCGTCCGTGCACGAGACCCACGTCGTCGGCGTACCAAGGGGAGCGTCTGACCCGGGCCGGTGCCAGTCGCTGCCCCCGACCGGGATCGCGGACGGGTCCCACGCCTGCCACCAGGACAGCGGCGTCGTCCACGACGGGTCGAGCCACGACCAGTGCCAGACCTCAAGCAGCGGCGGCCGCCTCGGCATCGGGTGCACCCACGAGGTCGGCCCGGCGAACGGATGGTTGACCGACATCAGTCCGCCACGCGACTCCGCGAGAGTCAGCCACGACGAAGCCGGCTCACGGAAGTCGATCCACCCGGTGTCCCCGATTACCCCCGCGTGCCCAAGCTCCGTCGTCACCTCTTGCCCCGGCAGCAGGGTCACGCCGTACCTGGCGGAAGCGGGGCCGAGGAGACCGTGATGGCTCACCGTGTTGTGGTCGGTGACGGCGACGAAGTCCAGCCCGCGCTCCACCGCGTGAGCGGCGAGTTCGCTCACGCTCATCACCCCGTCGGAGTGAAAGGTGTGCGCGTGCAGGTCCCCGGCCAGCCAGGTAAGCCCGGCTTCTGCGGGCAGCGAACGCCGGGCAGGCCGGGACAAAGGCACCGGTGGCGCGTCTGGCGCCGCCAGCCACGAAGAAAGCTGCCCGCCGAGGGATGCCGAGCCCGCCGACAAGGGCTCCGCGGTCACGGTGAACGGCAGCCCAGACGCGGGCACCCGGTGCAGCCCGATCACCACCTGCCACAGTCCCGCCGTCACCGGCCCTGCCAGGTACCCAGGCGTCGCCCCGAGTTCCGCGACCACGAACGAGTCCCGCGCGCCCCCGGACCAGCCGCGGAACCCGGCCGGGTCGAGGCACCCCAGGTCAAGCACCGCCGCGGCGTCGCGCGGGTACGAAAGCGTCACCCGCAGCGCCCCCGTGCCTTGGCGGAACCTCAACCGGCAGGTACTGCCACTGCGAGGCGAGCCGGTCATCGATGGAAAACGTCCCCGTGTGCGTGATCAGCGACCCCATACCAGTATCTGATCAGGTCGCATGGCCCAGACGGAAGCACCACGCGGCCCGCGCCAGGGAGAAAACCAGGTGACGCCCGGCTAGCCGAGTGCTAGGGTCTTGAGCTTCGCGCTCAGTCACGCGCCACTCAGAACCAGCAGAGTTCAAGGGGGTCAGCCATGCCCGCCGACGCCGGGCCAGCGGCCGCGCAGACGGCCACCGCAGACGATGACAGCAGCGCCAGCGGAACCATCAATGACACCGGGGACAGCGTCATCGCTGGCGAGCGCGCCCATCTGCGGCGCTCCCGCGAGTTCCTCCACCTCATGCGCGAGAACGTCCTCACGCTCGCGCAGAACCCGATGGCCGCCGACCGGGTCAGCCTTGAGTACCTGAAGGCCGACCTTTACCGCCGGGCCGAGGCGCTGAAGGACCTGCCCGACGCGCCGCTGTTCTTCGGCCGGCTTGACTACTCCGAGCTCGCCAAGACAGACGACGACTTCGCGGGCGCCGACTTCCACATCGGAAGGCGCCACGTGCACGACGACAACGGCACCCCGGTCGTCCTCGACTGGCGGGCCCCGGTGTCCCGGCCTTTCTACCGGGCCAGCCCGTCCGACCCGATGGGCCTCACCCTGCGGCGGCGGTTCGGCTTCGCCGGGGGAGCGCTCACCGCCTATGAAGACGAGCGCTTCGAGCAACGCGGTGAAACACGCACTCGTTCGGCAGAATCCGACGCGGTACCCACCAGCAACCTGCTCATTTCCGAGATCGAGCGGCCGCGCTCCGGCCCGATGCGGGACATCGTGGCCACGATCCAGCCGGAGCAGGACGACATCGTCCGCGCCGACGCCGCCACCACCGTCTGCGTGCAGGGCGCGCCAGGCACGGGAAAGACCGCGGTGGGCCTGCACCGCGTCGCGTACCTGCTGTACGCGCACAAGGAGCAGGTGACCCGGCGCGGCGTGATCGTCGTCGGGCCGAACCTGGCCTTTCTCTCCTACATCAGGAACGTCCTGCCCGCCCTCGGCGAGCTCGACGTCAGCCAGACCACGGTGGCCGAACTGGTCGCGTCCACGCCCATCAAGGCCGCGGACGCCGACGAGGTCGCCGCGATCAAGGGCGACGCCCGCATGGCGGAGGTGCTGCGCGGCGCGCTGTGGGCGCATATCAGGGCGCCAAAGCAGGCGCTCATGGTCAGCCGGGGCGCTCGCCGCCTGCGCCTGCCCGCGCACGAGATCGAGGCGCTCGCGCAAGAGCTGCGCGACCGCGGCGTCCGGTACGGCACCGGCCGCGAGCTGCTCGCGCACCGCATCGCGCACGTCCTGCTCACCCAGCTAGAAGCGGCAGGCGAGACGTGCGACGACCGCACCCACGACGCCGTCCGCAGGTCCGCGCCGGTACGCAAGTGCGTGGACGAGGTCTGGCCGAAGGTCGATCCGAAGAAGCTGGTCTTCGCCCTCCTTTCCGATCAAGATCAGGTGATCCAGAACGGCAGCGGCTTGCTCTCGGACGCGGAAATGGCCGCGATCGCCTGGCCGAAGCCGCCGCGCGGCCTTGGCTCGGCCCCCTGGACACGCGCCGACCAGGTGCTGATCGACGAGGCGGCGGATCTCATCGAGCGCACGCCATCGATCGCGCACATCGTGGTGGACGAGGCACAGGACCTGTCGCCGATGGAGGTGCGGGCGATCGGGCGGCGGTGCGCGACCGGGGCGGCGACCGTGCTCGGCGACATCGCGCAGGGCACCACGCCGTGGGCAGCGACCTCCTGGCCAACACTGCTCTCCCACCTGGGGAAGCCGGCCGCGTCCGTCCGCGAGCTCGACGTCGGCTACCGCGTGCCGAGGCAGATACTCGACTTCGCCTCCCGGCTGCTGCCCTCGATCGCGCCCGACCTCTCCCCGGCCAAGTCTCTGCGCGCCGACCCGAACGCGCTCGCGCTCGTCCCCGTGCCGCCGGGCGAGCTCGGCGAGCGGGTGGCGGAGGGGTGCGTCGCGGCGCTCGCCGGGCTGGGTTCCGTGGCGGTGATCTGCGCCGACGCCGACGTTCAGGCAACCGCCCAGACCCTGCGGTCGGCGGGCCTGGCGTTCACCGTCCTGGGTTCGGACGGCAGCGTCCTGGGCGCGGGCGGCAGCGTGCCGGACTTGGACAGCGGCGTCCCGGACTCGGACCGCACGGGCCAATCCGAAATGTCGGGCGCTAGCACGCCCGACATTTCGGATATATCGGATATATCGCAGACGGCGGACCGGCTCACGCTAGTGCCGGTCACGCTGGCCAAGGGCCTGGAATTCGACCACGTGGTCCTCGTCGAGCCTGGCCGAATAGCGACGGGTGAGGCGTACGGGCTCAGACGGCTCTATGTGGCACTCACCCGCGCGGTTTCCCGGTTGACGGTATTTCACGCTGAACCGCTCCCCGCCGAGCTCTCGTTACATACGATAAGAGCAGCCTTTGAATTAGGGCCGTTCCGCGGCCGAAGGCCGCCCCGTGCTTCGCAGCCGGGGGTCCGAGCACTCTAATTTTGTGTTTTGTCTGAGAAATTTCTGAGCATCAGGGCAAAATTAGAGTACTCGTCGGGGGTTTGTCCCTCGGAAGAAGACTGCGTGACCAGCACAGGGGCGGGATCCTGAGACGGTCCGGACGCGCCTGGTTCTGGCCAAACTACGATCAGTAGCAACGGTGGTGTTCTGTGGAAGGCAAGGGAAACCACGCATCGGCGACTGTCTACCTGGACAAGCTGGCCGAAGAGCTGACCAACCGAGGCCTTGAGGCCTGGCTGATGGCTCCGCCGGGGCGGGTACCCAGCGTGTACATCACGAACCCGGGCGCACGCGCCCTTGAGGAGAACGTCTACGTCGACCAGGGCAAGGACGGCATCTTCTGGTTCTGGTGGTCATGGGCGGAGCGCATCTCGATTGCCGACGACCTGGACACGGCCGCGACGACGATCAGCCGCGTGCTTTCCCTCCCGCGCCGCGATTAGGCGGGCATGCCTGGGAACGCGACCGTGGTGCCGCTCCAGGCGAGCGCGCGGTTCGCCGAGGCCTGCATCGCCTTGGCGGCGAACGCGCGCAGGGTCGGGTTGCTGACCGCGACCAGGCCGAGGTAGGCCCGGGTTACCCCGTCTTCCAGGGTGGCGGCGAGCCTCGCCGCCGTTTTCGCGCTGGTGACGGCGAACGGCAGCGCGTACGCGGGGCTCGCGGGCACCGGGGTCGCGCCAAGCTTGGTCAGCATCGCTTCCAGGGTGTCCCTGGCGACCCGGTGCGCCGTCCAGTCGCTGCGCGCGTCGGCCTGCTCGCTGCCCCTGAGCATGGCGCCGACGACGCCGTACCCGTATACCGCCGCGTGCTCGGCGGCGAGGGCGCCCTGCAGGGCGGCGACCGAGGCGCTGGACGCGCTCATCGCGCCCCGATACTGGCGCCGAGCACGCTGACGTGCGTCGCCTCCGAGGCCGCGATCGACGCGTACAGCTGCGCGAGCGACGGTGACGCGCCACCCAGCCTGCTCATCAGCGTGCTGACCGCGGCCTGTTCGGCGGCGCGCAATTGTGCGAGGGCGGCGGCCCCGGTAGCGCCGAGCGCGGGCTTCGCGGTCACGGTGCCCGTAACCCGCTTACCCGGCGGCTCGATGACCCGGGCACGCAGCTCGGCCAGGTGCGCCTCATGCTCCGCGCGCAGCGGCGCGAGCGTCGGGGCGAGGCCGGAATAAGCGGCCATGGTCTTGTTGTATATCCAGATCAGGTTCTGCTCGGCGGTCACGGCGTGCAGCAGCGTCTGCGTCTGAGGGGACACGCTGGGGGGCGCGCCCAGCACGGCAGGGCCCTTGCAGGCGCTGAGCGCTAGAAACAGGGACAAGGTCGTGGGCGACGCGACGAGCAACTGGCGCCTTGACAGCATAGGCTCTAAGCATGCCACGCGCCGCCAGCCTGGGAGACGACCACCGCCAACCCGGCGTGGCCGCGCGCGTCGCGGCGATGGCGACGCGTAGCGCCCCTGGCCTATAGGCTGGACCTGGGAAAATATTAAGCCAAGGGACAGCGGCACAGGCGACGCAGACGAGGAGGTCGAAATGCCCGGTAGCCTTCGCTCCACCGCCAAGCCGGTGGACGACAGGAAGCTGGCAGGCCTGATAGAGCCTGTGGTCGCCGCCGCCGGCATGGACCTGGAAACGGTGCGGGTGAGCGTCGCGGGGAAGCGGCGGGTGCTTCGCGTCGTCGTGGACAGCGACCACGGGGTAAGCCTCGACGCCGCCGCCGATGTCAGCCGTGAGATCTCCGTCTTGCTCGATGCCAGTAACGCGCTCGGCGATGTTCCCTATACGCTGGAGGTTTCATCGCCAGGCGTGGACCGGCCGCTGACCGAGCCGCGACACTGGCGGCGCGCCCGGGGCAGGCTCGTCCGGGTGAAGGTGACGGGGGAGGGTTCCGTGGAGGGTCGGCTGCTCGCGGCGGACGCCGACGGCGTCACGCTTGGCCTGCCCGGCGGTGAGCGCCGGTTCCCCCACGCCGACTTGGGCGCTGGCAGCGTCCAGGTGGAGTTCGGCCGGATTCCGGACGCCGAACTCGACGACTTTAGTGATCCGGAGACTGACGACGCGGAGTCTGACAACGACACCGACCTTGGAGCTGGCGGCGATGGACATTGACCTGAGCGTGCTGCGCAGTCTCGAGAGCGAGAAAGACATCTCCTCCGAAACGGCGATCAAGGCGATCGAGGACGCGCTGCTAATGGCGTACCACAAGACGGACGGCGCCAACCCGGCGGCCCGGGTCGAGGTGGACAGGAAGACCGGCCACGTCACGGTCTGGGCCAAGGAGGCGGGCTCCGACGACGCGCCGGGCCGGGAGTACGACGACACCCCGGCGGGCTTCGGCCGGATCGCCGCGACCACCGCCAGGCAGGTGATCCTGCAGCGGCTGCGCGACGTGGAAGACGAGATGACGTTCGGCGAGTACGCCGGGCACGAGGGCGACATCGTGGCGGGCGTGATCCAGCAGGGCAAGGACCCGCGCACGGTGCTCGTCGATCTCGGCAAGATCGAGGCGGTGCTGCCGCTGGCCGAGCAGGTGCCAGGCGAGCGGTACGTGCACGGCGAGCGGATCCGCTGCTACGTGTGGCGGGTGCGCAAGGGGCACCGGGGCCCGTCGGTGACGCTCTCCCGCACCCATCCGGACCTCGTGCGCAAGCTGTTCGCGCTTGAGGTTCCCGAGATCGCGAGCGGCGCGGTGGAAATCGTCAAGATCGCCCGCGAGGCCGGGCACCGGACCAAGATCGCGGTGCAGTCGCACCAGCAGGGCGTGAACGCCAAGGGCGCGTGCATCGGACCGGTCGGCAGCCGGGTGCGGAACGTGATGGCCGAGCTGCACGGCGAGAAGATCGACATCGTTGACTACTCCGACGACCCGGCGGACTTCGTCGCGAATGCCCTCTCGCCGGCCAGGGTCACCCGCGTCGAGGTCATCGACCGCGACGCGATGGAGGCGCGGGTCACGGTGCCGGATTACCAGCTCTCGCTGGCCATCGGCAAGGAAGGCCAGAACGCCAGGCTCGCCGCCAGGCTCACGGGCTGGCGGATCGACATTCGCTCGGACGGCGCGGTCGGTGCCTCGGCGCCGGCGCCCCGCGCTTCCACGCCGGTGTCAGCCAACACAGAGGCGGCCAACGCCGCGGGAGCGTCCGCCGACGCTTCGTGACGCCCTACCTCGGCGGGTCCCCCGCCGCGGCGAGGCGGTAGACTAGTTAGGCAATGACCGCACGAGTTGAGTTGCCCGATACGGGGAAGAAACCTATTCGTACCTGTGTTGGGTGCAAAGCGCGTGCGGCGAAGTCTGGCTTGCTTCGCCTAGTGGTGGCCGGGGACGGCATCGTGCCCGACCCCCAAGCGCGGCAACCAGGCAGGGGCGCGTACCTGCATCCCAGCCTGGCATGCTTGGAACTGGCGCAGCGGCGTCGGGTGTTCCCTCGCGCTCTGCGCGTTTCTGGAGCACTTGACACCGCCCCGCTGACTTCGTACCTTTCCCGTGCCGATACCGGGTCATAACATGGCTGACGGCGACGGCGCGGAACGGTCAAGGCGACGGGAAGCACGCTGGACATGACGGAAACCTGTACGGAAAGCAGGTCGAGAAGCTTATGAGCGCTCGATGAGCACAAGGCGATGAACGGCACGAACTGACGCCGACCCGGAGCACCCTATGCACCGGATCGGTTGATGATCCGGTTTTAATGGCCCCTGGGAAGGGCCGAGTAGAGGAGCATAGTGGCGAAGGTCCGGGTTTACGAACTCGCGAAGGAGTTCGGCGTAGAGAGCAAGGCCGTCATGGCCAAGCTCGAAGAGATGGGCGAGTTCGTGCGTTCCGCGTCCTCGACAATCGAGGCGCCTGTGGTCCGCAGGCTCAAGGAAGCATTCAACGGCGGCGGCGCCGGCAAGGGCGGCGGCGACCGGTCGGCGTCCGCGTCAGGCGGTCGTGACCAAGGACGCCGCGAGCAGGGCGGTTTCGGTGACCGCCCGCGCGGTGACCGTCCCGTACGCACCGAGAGCGGCCAGTCCGCGCCTGTCGGCGGCCAGGCAGGCGGCACGGCGGCACCCGCCGCGCCGGCTCCAGGTACGACTGCCAGGCCGGTGCCGCGTCCGGGACCGCGCCCCGTGCCGCAGGTTCCCGGTGTCGGTGCTCCCGCGGCCAGCGCTCCCGCTGCTCCCGCGGCGTCGGTAGCGCCCGCTGAGCCCGTCGCGCCCGCGCGCCCCGCGCCCGCCGCGCCGCGCCCGGCGACGACCGGGACGACGCCGGGTCAGCCGCAGGGCCCGCGCCCGGCAGGGCCCCGCCCAGGCGCACCGCGCCCCGGCGGCCCGCAGGGCGGCGGCTCGCAAGGCACGCAAGACACGCAGGGAACCGGCGGCTCGCAGGCCGGTCCTTCCGGTGCCCCGCGTCCAGGCGCGCCGCGTCCGGCGTCCCCGAGGCCGGCTGGCCCTGGACAGCGCGGCCCGCGTCCTGGCCCGCGGCCAGGCAACAACCCGTTCAGTTCGACGGCGACCGGCATGGGCTCCGCGCCCGCTGGCCGTCCCGGTTTCACTGACCGGCCAGAGCGTAGCGACCGGCCAGAGCGTAGCGACCGGCCAGACCGCGGCCCGCGCCCCGCTGGCGCGGGCGGCTTCGGTGACCGTGGTCCCCGCCCAGGCGGCGACCGCGGCCCGCGTCCCGGTGGCGACCGTGGCCCGCGGCCCGGTGGCCCGGGCGGTTACGCGGACCGGCCGGGCGGAGGCAGCGCCGACGGTGGATCGCGTCCCGGTGGTCCCCGTCCTGGCGGCCCGCGCCCCAGCCCGATGAACATGCCTTCGCGCCCGGTGAGCGGCGGCGGCTCCGGCGGTCCAGGCGGCCCGCGTTCCGGCGGTCCAGGCGGCCCTGGTGGCCGTGGCCCGCGTCCCGGCGGCGGTGGCGGCTTCAGCGGCCCGCGTCCCGGTGGCGGCGGTGGCCGCCCGGCCGGCGCAGGCGCAGGCACGCGTCCCGGCGGTGGCGGCGGCTTCAGCGGCCCGCGTCCGGGTGGCGGCGCTCCAGGCGGCGGTCCCGGCGGTGGCGGCGGCGGTGCGCCCCGTCCCGGTGGCGGCGGCGGTCGTGGCCGTCCCGGCAGCAGCGGCACCCCTGGTGCCTTCGGCCGTCCGGGCGGTAAGCCGACCCGTGGCCGTCGGTCGAGGAAGCAGCGCAGGCAAGAGTTCGACAACATGCAGGCCCCGACGATCGGCGGCGTGCAGGTCCCGCGCGGCCAGGGCCAGGCGATCCGGCTCAGCCGGGGCGCCAGCCTCAGCGACTTCGCCGACAAGATCGGCGCCAACCCGGCGAGCCTGGTGCAGGTGCTGTTCCACCTCGGCGAGATGGTCACCGCGACCCAGTCGGTGAACGACGAGACGCTGCAGCTGCTCGGAGCCGAGCTGAACTACAACGTCCAGGTCGTGTCCCCCGAGGAGGAGGACCGCGAGCTGCTCGAGTCGTTCGACATCGACTTCGGCGACGACGAGGGCGGCGAGGAGGACCTGGCACCGAGGCCGCCGGTCGTCACCGTCATGGGCCACGTCGACCACGGCAAGACCAAGCTCCTCGACGCGATCAGGCACACCAACGTCGTCTCGAAGGAAGCGGGCGGCATCACCCAGCACATCGGTGCCTACCAGGTGCAGACCGAGGTCGACGGCGAAGAGCGCAAGATCACCTTCATCGACACCCCGGGCCACGAGGCCTTCACGGCCATGCGAGCCCGCGGCGCGCAGACCACCGACCTCGCGGTCCTGGTCGTCGCGGCGGACGACGGCGTGAAGCCGCAGACCACCGAGGCGCTGAACCACGCGCAGGCGGCCGGCGTGCCGATCGTGGTCGCGGTCAACAAGATCGACAAGGAAGGCGCCGACCCCAGCCGGGTCCGCGCGCAGCTCACCGAGTACGGCCTGATCGCCGAGGAGTTCGGTGGCGACACCCAGTTCGTGGACGTGTCCGCGACCAAGGGGATCGGCATCGACAGCCTGCTTGAGGCGATCGTCCTCACCGCGGACGCCTCGCTTGACCTGCGGGCCAACCCGCACCAGGACGCGCAGGGCGTCGCGATCGAGGCGCAGCTCGACAAGGGCCGCGGCCCGGTGGCGACCGTCCTCGTGCAGCGCGGCACGCTGCACGTCGGTGACTCGATCGTGGCGGGCGAGGCCTACGGCCGCGTCCGTGCCATGCTCGACGAGGACGGCCAGCAGTTGGCCGAGGCGCCGCCGTCGCGCCCGGTGCAGGTGCTCGGCCTGACCGCGGTGCCGAAGGCGGGCGACAACTTCCTCGTCGTCACCGACGACCGGATGGCCAGGCAGATCGCCGAGCGCAGGGAGGCTCGCGAGCGGACCGCCCAGTTCGCCTCGCGCCGCAGAAGGGTCACGCTTGAAGACCTGGACTCGGTGCTGAAGGCCGGCGAGCGCCAGGAACTCCTGCTGATCATCAAGGGCGACGTGTCCGGATCGGTGGAAGCCCTTGAGGACGCGCTGCTCAAGCTCGACGTCGGCGAGGAGGTCCAGCTCCGGGTCATCGGCCGCGGTGTTGGCGCCATCACGCAGGACGACGTGAACCTGGCCATCGCCTCGGACGCGGTGATCATCGGCTTCAACGTCCGGCCGGCCGGCCGGGCGGGCGAGCTCGCGCAGCGCGAGGGCGTAGACATCCGCTACTACTCGATCATCTACCAGGCGATCGAGGAAGTGGAGTCCGCGCTCAAGGGCATGCTCAAGCCCGAGTTCGAGGAGGCCCAGCTCGGCACGGCGGAGGTCCGCGAGGTCTTCCGGGTGCCGCGCGTCGGCAGCGTCGCGGGCTGCATCGTCCGCTCCGGCACTGATCACCCGCAACAGCAAGGCGCGGATCATCAGGGACGGCGTGGTCATCTCCGACAACCTCACGGTCGAAAGCCTGCGCAGGTTCAAGGACGACGTGACCGAGGTCCGCGAAGGCTACGAGTGCGGTATCGGCGTGGGCTACAACGACATCAGGATCGAGGACGTCATCGAGACGTTCGAGATGCGGGAGAAGCCGCGCGCCTGATAGCGGCGAACGATGTACGTAGCGGCCCTGACGCTTGACGTGCTGCTTGGCGACGTCCGCTCTCTGAAACAGAAGCGAGGCGTCGTCAGGCCGCTCGTCGCGGAGCTGCGCCGCCGCTACCCCGGCATCGCGGTCGCCGAGACTGGTCACCTTGACCTGCATCGGCGTGCCGAGATCGGGGTAGCGGTGGTGTCCGACACCGCGGGAAACGCCACGAAGTTGCTAGACGAGTGCGAGCGGATCGTCGCATCGCACCCGGAAATCGAGCTGTTGTCCGCGCGGCACCGGCTCTACAACGAAGAGGAATAACCGGCAAGAGCGACTCGTCCTGGCCGGCCTTTCCGTGACAAGAGGAACGACCGCTCCTGGCCAGGGTCGCCCGTCAGGTAACCATGGCAGCGCCGTTGCTCTGACAACCGAAGGAGTGACCGATCATGGACGAGGCCAAGGTGCGCCGTCTCGCCGAACGGATCGCGAAGATCGTCGCCGAGCTGCTCGAGCGCCGGATCAAGGACCCGAGGCTCGGCTTCGTCACCGTTACCGAGGCGCGGTTGACGAACGACCTGCGCGAGGCGAAGGTCTTCTACACGGTCTTCGGCACCTCCGAGGAGCGCGAGGACTCGGCGAAGGCGCTCAAGAGCGCGACCGGCATCATCCGCTCCGAGGTCGGCCGCCTGATCGGCCTGCGCCACACCCCGAGCCTTGAGTTCATCGAGGACGCGCTGCCGGAGAACGCGCAGCGGATCGACGACCTGGTGGCCGCCGCCCGGCAGAAGGACGAGGAACTGGCCCGCGCCAGCGAGGGCGCCCAGTGGGCCGGCGACCCCGACCCGTACAAGAAGCCAGCCGAAGACGACGGCTGGGACGAGGACGACGAGGACGCCTGACCAGGTGCCAGGCAAGCAGCTCGCCACCGACCGTCCGGCCCCGTGGGAGTCGGGACTTGTCATCGTCGATAAGCCAGGCGGCATGACCTCGCACGACGTCGTCGCGCGGATCCGCCGCCTGGCCCACACCCGCCGCGTCGGCCACGCGGGGACGCTCGACCCGATGGCGACCGGCGTCCTCGTCATCGGCGTCGAGAAGGCCACGCGCCTGCTCGGCCACCTCATGCTGACCGAGAAGGCCTATGCGGCCACGATCCGCCTCGGTCAGTCCACCAGCACCGACGACGCCGAGGGCGAGGCTCTGCCAGCCCGGGGGACGCCCCCCCACTCAGCTCCCTCGGGGGACGACGCCAGACCCCCCGAGACCCCCGGCTGCGCGCCCGATGAAAGAAACGGCAGTGTATCGGGCGCGCGGATAGTCCGTGCCGCAGACGTATCCAGAGAATCGCTCGACACCGAGATCGCCAAGCTCACCGGCGAGATCCTGCAGGTACCGTCCAGCGTCAGCGCGATCAAGGTGAACGGCCAGCGCGCCTACAAGCTCACCCGCGCCGGCGAGGCGCCAGCGCTGGCGGCCCGCCCGGTCACCGTCTACGAGTTCACCGTGACCGCAGTCCGCCAGGTCGGCGACTACCTCGACCTCGACGCGACGGTCCGCTGCTCAAGCGGCACGTACATCCGCGCGCTCGCCCGCGACCTCGGCACCGCCCTGGGCACCGGCGGCCACCTGACCGCCTTGCGCCGCACCGCCGTCGGCCCCTACACCGTCGCCATGGCGCACACACTCAACGACCTAGAGACCCACGATCAAGATCAAGCCAAGTCGTCCGAACGATCGAACTCTCTTTTTTCTGCCTCTGCCGAAGCGGATCAATGTGACCGAGGCATCGGAAAACAGAGGGTTCGCGGGCTTACTCCCGCCCCCCAAGCTCCGCGAGACGCTCCGCCAGCCGCTCCGGATGCCGACGCCGTGCCGGACGCCGCTGTGGTCCCGTGGGTGATCCCGCTGGCCGACGCCGCCGCCGCTGCGTTTCCGCGCCTGGACCTGACCGCCGACGAAGCCCGCCGCCTAGCCCAGGGCGCCCGCCTCCCGTGCCCGCAGCACGTTCCGCAGGCGGCCGCGGGCGGCCCGGGCGCGAGCCCGGGCACGCCGATCGCCGCGTTCGCCCCCGATGGCACCTTCATCGCGCTGGTAACCGCCGAGGAAGACCGGCTCCGCTCCCTGGCCGTCTTCGTTGACGCGTCTCAGGTTTGACCGTTCCGGCGCGTCAGTCGCCGATGATGCGGCGCATCCGCACCCAGTTATCGCGCACCGGGCCCCAGTTGCGAAGCGTGGTAGCCGCCTTGTACGCCGCACTCGGACGGAACCGGAAAACCCCGAAGGCCGTCTCGGCTTCAGCGCCAAGGGAGTGCTTCATGACGCGGACCCCGTCACTGGGCACTCCGCCCATGTCGTACGCCAGTTCCCTGGCACGGGACCACTTGATCGAGTCCCAGTGCAGCAGCGTGTGCGGGCTCATTGAGCGGACCGAGGGGCCGACTATCTGCCACCCCCACAATCGGTCTTCCCCGATGATTGAGGCGGTCATCCCGTACAGGGTGCCGTCCTCGCCCTTAGCCGTTCGCCATAGCATGCGCGGGTGGGCGGCCAGCCGCTGAGCCAGCGACTGAACCACGGCGAGACTGTAGGCGAGAATTCGGCCCTCCCGCTTATAAAGGGAGCTCATCTCCCCTGGAAACCACTCCGTAATCTCTTCGGGCAAACTGTCTGCCACCACGACGCCGCGCTTTTCAGTCTGCCTGACCGACTGGCGCCGCCCGGTTGACATTGACTTCCATATGTCATCAACCGACTTGGCGGCCGGCATTACGAAGTTTTCCCACTCGAATGCCTCGTATTTGGGAATGGTCAGGTCCGCTGGGCTCAGGTTGAGCCCGGGCGCGAACGCCAAACGGGCGGCCACTGTCCGATGACGCCGCAGCACAGCGTCTGTCCCGAGTATCAACTCGCCGATGCGTCCCGCGCGCAGCGCCTCGCCGCGGATCAGCGGGCCAATGCAGCCGACCGGAAGGAAGTTCGCCGTCGATACGGGCCCGCTGCGGCGGAAAAGCAGCGGCACGACACCGAGGCGCTCGCCGCCGGAATCGATGGCAAACGCCCGGAAATCATAACCAAGCGCATCGGCCAGCGCACTAAGGAAGAACCAGTGATGGTAACCGGTCATCCCGACGCACTGACTGACTTCGGCTTCGTACGCCTGCTCATCAACTAGCTCAGTAATCGTTGCCATTGCCTGTCAACCGTCCCCAAGAGACCTAAACTCTTTCGCAACCTAGGAACGGCAGGCGCCAACGAACTGCCTCGTGCAGCCCGATCGTCCAGCCCCGATCGCCCCCGTATTGCCCCACCTTTAGCGATTAAATCCGGCCAGAGCTTAGCAGTCGGCCTCAGCGGGACGCAGGATCTTCACAAGTTACGGTAAGCGCCCCGATGTCCGACTTGGCGCGGATGCCCCGGCCCCGGCGACGACGACGTGGCCCATGGGGCAGGCGCCGCCGGGGCATGGCTAGGCTTGGTCCCGAGCTAAGGAGGGGCGGAGAGTCGTGTACCGCTGGCATGGCCTTGATGAGGTCCCCGCAGGATGGGGTGGATCAGTCGTCACGATCGGCGAGTTCGATGGCGTGCACCTGGGCCATCAGCGCATCGTCGCGCGCGCCTCGGAAATCGGCCGCGAGCGGGGCCTCCCGGTGGTGGCGATCACCTTCGACCCGCATCCGGACGAGGTGATCAGGCCGGGCAGCCACCCGCCGTTCCTCTGCTCGGCCAGGCGGCGCGCGGAACTGCTCGCGGGCCTCGGCGTGGACGCGGTGTGCGTGGTCCCCTTCACGCTTGAGTTCTCCAGGATCGACCCCGATGAGTTCGTGCGCACCGTGCTTGTCGAGAAGCTGCACGCGGCGGCGGTCGTCGAGGGCGAGGACTTCCGCTTCGGCCACAAGGCAAGGGGCGACGTGCCGCTGCTCGACAAGCTCGGCGAGAAGTACGACTACACCGTGGAAGGGCTGCCGCTGCTCGTGCTCGACGACGTGACGATCTCCTCGACGGCCATCAGGGCGCTGCTCGCCGCCGGCGACGTGGCGGAGGCGGCGCGGCTGCTTGGCCGCCCGCACCGCGTCGAGGGCGTGGTCGTCCGCGGTCACCAGCGCGGCCGCCAGCTCGGCTTCCCGACCGCGAACGTCGAGTCGCCGCCGCACACCGCGATCCCCGCCGACGGCATCTACGCGGGCTGGCTCGCCACCCTGGACGAGGCAGGCGCGGAGGTGAGCCGCTGGCCCGCCGCGATCTCGATCGGCACCAACCCGACGTTCGACGGGCAGGTCCGCACGGTCGAGGCGTACGCGCTCGACCGCACCGACCTGGACCTTTACGGCCTGCACGCGGCGATCGACTTCGCCGTCCGGCTGCGCGGAACACTGCGCTTCGACTCCATCGACGCGCTGGTCGAGCAAATGCGCATAGACGTCGACCAGGCACGGGAAATCTGCGCGGGACGTCCAGAGTAAGCCGAAATCGTTCGGTATCCTGTGTCTTTCCTTGGCCGGACAGAGCCCCTGCTCACGCGTGGTATCGTGAAACGCTACCGGTAAACCTGCCGGTCCGGGCTGGCTGCACCCTCATCGCGGCCGCCCGTCACGGGGAAACCCGCACTCTCTGAGCAATTCTAAGGAGCCACGTGCCGCTTGAGGCTGAAGTTAAGAAGCAGATCTTTGCGGAGTACGCGATCAATGAGGGTGATACCGGTTCGCCGGAGGTCCAGATCGCGCTCATGACCCGCAGGATCAACGACCTGAACGAGCACCTGAAGGTGCACCAGCACGACCACCACAGCCGCCGCGGCCTGCTGCTGCTCGTCGGCCGCCGCCGCCGCCTGCTCGGCTACCTGCGGAACACCGACATTGCGCGGTACCGCACGCTGATCGAGCGCCTCGGCCTGCGCCGCTAGACGTACCCCCGGTGGCCACGCGGGGCCGACACTGGACCCGGTGACCACGGGCCGGTACTGTTGGCCCTGGCCTGGGTGATAACAGAATACGAGCGATAAGACACATCCCGTAGCCCCCGGCCCGAGCGCCTGGGCCGGTCCTCGGTAGTGGTCCCCGGGTTCTCCGCGCTGTTTCGTGCAGTGCAGCCCCGAGGGCTTCGATCGAAGACCGGCCGGCCTACCCGCTGGCTCGCAAGCGCGGGTAGCCAGAGCCGACCACGGCACGGCGGCGGGTGGGTGCGGGATCTACCGCAAGGAGGTCTCACCCGTGAAGGGTGTGAAGAGCGCCGAAGCCGTTATCGACAACGGCGAATTTGGCGTACGCAAAATCAGGTTTGAAACCGGCCGGCTCGCCCGTCAGGCGTCCGGCTCCGCGCTTGTTGTCCTGGACGACGAGACCGTCGTCCTGTCGGCGACTTCCGCGTCCAAGCAGCCGCGGGAGGGTCTCGACTTCTTCCCGCTGACCGTGGACGTCGAGGAGCGGATGTACGCCATCGGGCGTATCCCCGGCTCCTTCTTCCGCCGCGAGGGACGCCCGTCCGAGGACGCGATCCTCACCTGCCGGCTGATCGACCGGCCGCTGCGCCCGTCCTTCGTCAAGGGCCTGCGCAACGAGATCCAGATCGTCGAGACGATCCTCGCGCTGCACCCCGAGCACCTGTACGACGTGGTCGCGATCAACGCCGCCTCCATGTCCACCCAGCTCTCGGGCCTGCCGTTCGCCGGCCCGATCGGCGGCGTCCGGGTCGCGCTGATCAAGGACCAGTGGGTCGCGTTCCCGACGCACCCCCAGCTCGAGCAGGCCACGTTCGACATGGTGGTGGCGGGCCGGGTGCTCGATGACGGCGACGTCGCGATCATGATGGTCGAGGCCGAGTCCACCCCGCAGACGCTCAAGCTGCTGGCCGACGCCGAGAACACCGGCGCGGTCGCCCCCGACGAGGAGACCGTGGCCGAGGGCCTCGAGGCGGCTAAGCCGTTCATCGCCGCGCTGTGCGAAGCACAGCGGATCCTCGCCGCCGCGGCGGTCGAGGCCGGTATCGCCCCGGCCACCACGTCGCAGTTCCCGCTCTTCGTCGACTACGGCGAGGACGTCTTCGAGGCGGTCGCCGGCGCGGTGACCGACGAGCTCGCCCAGGCGCTCACCGTCGCGGGCAAGCAGGAGCGGGGCGCGGAGGAGGACCGGGTCAAGGTCCTCGCGCACGAGCGGCTCGCGGAGAAGTTCGAGGGCCGCGAGAAGGAGATCAACGCGGCCATCCGGTCGCTGACCAAGAAGCTGGTCCGCCAGCGGGTGGTCAACGACGGGCTGCGTATCGACGGGCGCGGGCTCACCGACATCCGGCCGCTCTCGGCCGAGGTCAGCGTGCTGCCCCGGGTGCACGGCTCGGCGCTGTTCGAGCGGGGCGAGACCCAGATCCTGGGCGTCACCACGCTGAACATGCTCCGCATGGAGCAGATGATCGACACGCTCAACCCCGAGCGCACCAAGCGCTACATGCACAACTACAACTTCCCCCCGTACTCGACCGGTGAGACCGGCCGGGTTGGCTCGCCCAAGCGGCGCGAGATCGGCCACGGGGCGCTCGCCGAGCGGGCGCTCCTGCCGGTGCTGCCGACCCGCGAGGAGTTCCCCTACGCGATCCGCCAGGTGTCCGAGGCGATCAGCTCCAACGGCTCGACCTCGATGGGCTCGGTCTGCGCCTCCACGCTGTCCCTGCTCAACGCGGGCGTGCCGCTCAAGGCCATGGTCTCCGGCATCGCGATGGGCCTCATCCACGAGGGCGGCCAGTACGTCACGCTCACCGACATCCTCGGCGCCGAGGACGCGTTCGGCGACATGGACTTCAAGGTGGCGGGCACCGAGCAGGTCATCACCGCGCTCCAGCTCGACACCAAGCTCGACGGCATCCCCGCCTCGGTCCTGGCCGGCGCGCTGAAGCAGGCGCGCGGCGCCCGGATGACGATCCTCGGCGTGATGCGCGACGCGATCTCGGCGCCGGGCGAGATGTCGCCGTTCGCGCCGCGGATCATCACGCTGAAGGTCCCGGTGGACAAGATCGGCGAGGTCATCGGCCCGAAGGGCAAGATGATCAACTCGATCCAGGACGAGACCGGCGCCGAGATCACGATCGAGGACGACGGCACGATCTACGTCGGCGCGACCGACGGCCCGTCCGCCGACGCCGCGCGGGACGCGATCAACGCGATCGCCAACCCGCACATGCCCGAGGTGGGCGAGCGGTTCATGGGCACCGTGGTGAAGACGACCACGTTCGGCGCGTTCGTGTCGCTGCTGCCTGGCAAGGACGGGCTGCTGCACGTCACGCAGATCCGCAAGCTGCACGGCGGCAAGCGGATCGAGAACGTCGACGAGGTGATCCACATCGGCGACAAGATCCAGGTGGAGATCCGCGAGATCGACGACCGCGGCAAGCTGTCGCTCGTTCCCGTCGAGGTGATCGAGCGCGAGGCAGCGGGCGAGGACCTGGGCGGCGGCGAGCCCGGCGGCGAGCGGGAGGACCGCCCGCGTCGTGGCCCCGGTGACCGCGACCGCGGTGGTGACCGCGGCGGTGACCGGGACGGCGGGCCCCGTACCAGGCAGCGCTCTCGCGGAGGGCACCGCGACTAGATGAGTGCCTTTGGTTCTCCCTTGGGTGACCCGGAGTCGACCGTGCGCAGGACCGTCCTTCCTGGCGGCCTGCGCGTGGTCACCGAGTTCCTTCCGGCCGTCCGGTCGGTAGCGCTCGGCATCTGGGTAGGCGTCGGCTCGCGGGACGAGGACGAGCCGCACGCGGGAGCCACTCACTACCTTGAGCACCTGCTGTTCAAGGGCACGCACCAGCGCACCGCGCTGGACATCTCCGCGGCGATGGATGCGGTCGGCGGCGAGCTGAACGCCTTCACCGCCAAGGAGTACACGTGCTACTACGCGCGGGTGCTCGACGCCGACCTGCCGCTGGCGATCGACGTGCTCTCGGACATGGTGACGAGCTCGCTCGTCGAGCCGAAGGACGTCGACGCCGAGCGGAACGTGGTGCTCGAAGAGATCGCGATGAACGACGACGACCCGTCGGACACGGTCCACGAGGCGTTCACCTCGCAGCTCTTCGGCGACACGCCGCTCGGCCGCCCGGTCCTCGGCACGGTTGAGTCGATCAACGCGATGACCCGTGACCAGATCTGGGAGCACTACGCCGCCAGGTACACCCCGCCGCACCTCGTCGTGGCGGCGGCGGGCAACCTGGAGCACGACGCGCTGGTGGCCAGGGTTCAGGCGGCGTTCGAGAACGCCTTGCTCGCCACCTCGCGCGAGGCGCCGGCGCCGCCGCGGCTGCGCAAGTCAGGTGCGGTGCTCTGGGAGGGATACGGCCCGTTCGCCGGGGCCGGCGTGAAGCTGGTCTCCCGGCCGATCGAGCAGGCGAACCTGGTGCTCGGCTGCGAGGGCCTCGCCCGCACGGACGACCGGCGGTTCGCGCTCGGCGTGCTGAACGCGGCCCTGGGCGGCGGCATGTCCTCACGGCTCTTCCAGGAGGTGCGCGAGAAGCGGGGCCTGGCCTACTCGGTCTACAGCTTCGCCTCACAGCACGCCGACACGGGCCTGTGGGGCATCTACGTCGGCTGCCTGCCGTCGAAGGCCGACGAGGTGCTGTCGATCTGCACCGCCGAGGTGGCGAAGGTCATCTCGTCAGGACTGACCGACGCTGAACTAGAACGAGGCAAGGGGCAGGTCCGCGGCGGCATCGTGCTCGGACTTGAGGACCCTTCCTCCCGGATGACCAGGCTCGGCAAGTCCGAGCTTGTCTACCCGGGGCTTGAGCCGGTGGACGACGTCCTCGCGGCGATCGACGCCGTCACTCACGACGACATCCGGGCGATCGCTTCCGAGATCCTGACGAAGCCCAAGGTGCTTGCCGTCGTCGGGCCGTTCGAGGATGACTCGGCCTTCTCGGCGGCTCTCTCCTAAGTTCAGGGCAAACCCATCCCTTGGCAACTCCCGGGGCGGGACATTGCTCTGGTCGGCGCGGCTGCCGGGTCCCTGTGCCCGGGCAAAGATGGTGGATCGCTGATCACGCTATGGCGGGGTCAGTGATCCACCATGTTTGAATTCCGCTCTCGGCCGGGTTCTGGCGCGTCCGGCATTCCGGATATTTCGGGAAATCGGCAGCGGGCTAATCGAGGCCGAGCAGGGGCTCGATGCCGACCGTTAGGCCTGTTGGCAGGTTCTTGATGCCGCGTACTGCCAGGAGGACGCCTGGCATGAATGAGGCGCGGTCTAGGGAGTCGTGGCGGATCGTCAGTGTCTCGCCGTGGCCGCCGAGCAAGACCTCCTGGTGTGCTACCAGGCCGGACAGGCGGATCGAGTGGACGTGGACGTCGTCGACCGTTGCGCCCCTGGCGCCTGCGAGTTCCTCCTTTGTGGCGTCCGGGGGAGCGCCCAGGCCCGCTTTGGACCTTGCCTCGCCGATCATCGACGCGGTGCGCAGGGCGGTGCCTGACGGGGCGTCCATCTTGTTCGCGTGGTGGAGTTCGATGATCTCGGCGGACTCGAAGAAGCGGGCGGCCTGTGCCGCGAAGCGCATCATCAGCACCGCGCCGACGGAGAAGTTCGGGGCGATCAGCACGCGGGCACCGGGGGCGGCGTCCAGCCACGACCGTACCTCGGCGAGGCGCTCGTCGCCGAAGCCGGACGTGCCGACGACCACGTTCAGGCCGTGCGAGACGCACCAGCGCAGGTTGTCCATCACCGCGGCGACGTGAGTGAAGTCGACCACGACGTCGCTGCCGAGCAGCGCGTCGAGGGCGTCCCCCTGGTCGACCTGCGCAGTCAGTTCCGTGTCCGGCGCGCCCGCTACGGTCTCGCAGACCGTGCGGCCCATCCGCCCCCTGGCGCCAAGTACCCCAACCTTGATCATCACGCCTCCTCCTCCGAAGTTCGCGCAGGAGTCTACGCTGCCAGCGCCGGCCGGCGCTTCGCCTGGGCACGTAGGCTGCCTACTATGTGTCGCTCCATCAAGACCTTGCGCCCGCCGTACGCCGAAGCCGTGACCGACGCCGACATGCGAGCCGCGGCGCTGCAGTACGTCAGGAAGATCAGTGGCTTCCGCGCGCCCGCCGCCCACAACGCGGCCGCCTTCGACCAGGCGGTCGAGGAGATAGCGGCGAGCACCGCCCGCCTGCTCGCGACTCTGGAAGTACGCGCACCCGCGAAATCGGGGTGAAGTCGTGCCGTTACGGGTAGTGAGTGAATTATGAGGCTGATCCTCAACCTGATCTGGGTGGTTCTTTGCGGCTGGTGGATGGCGATCCTGTACGTGCTATTCGGGATCATCGCCGCCATCTTCATCATCACGATCCCGTTCACCATCGCGTGCTTCCGGATCGCGTCGTACGTGATCTGGCCGTTCGGCCGGTCGATCGAGATGCGCCGCACGGCCGGCGTGGCCTCGGTGATCGGCAACATCATCTGGATCCTACTTTTTGGCTGGGAACTGGCGCTCGGCCACCTGACCGCGGGCATCATCCTGTGCATCACGATCATCGGCATCCCGCTCGGCCTGGCCAACTTCAAGCTGATCCCGATCTCGCTCGTTCCGCTCGGTGTACAGATTGTCAGGTCGGACGAGTTGTATCCCGGCTACAACCCACGCCACGCGGGCAACACCTACGCGTGAGGCCGATCGCCGTACCTGGGTCGCGGCGGCGGCAGTAGCCTGGGGCCATGGAGGAGACCGAGAGCCGGGTCGAGGTGTACGTGACCACGGACACTTCTGGCGCGCCGCACAAGGCCGGCGAGCCCAAGCTTTACGTTATGTATGACGCCGCCAAGCCTGAGGCGGGCAAGCTCTACTTCACCGAGGCCGAGTGGGACGCGTTCGTGCTCGGCGTCAGGGACGGCGAGTTCGACTTGGACGAGAACGGCAACCTGCCGCCGGTCCCGTTCGATCAGCGGCAACCTGGCCAGCAGGAACAGTAACGGCCGGCCCGCCGCGGAGGTGTCGCGGCCGCCAGGGTTGTAATAACGGTCTGGTATCGCCCGGATTGCAGCGGTTACCCTACTTTTATGTCTCCACGGGCATACCGCCCAGTACTCGACTCCGCTCGGTTCGGCCGGACACCCGTTCTCTTCCTTCTCGGACTCACCGCTTGCTGCCTGATCGCGATCTTCGCGCTCGTGCTCGTCGTGGTGCAGCGCGGTCCCGCACCGACCCTGGTCGGCCTGCTTCTCGCGCTGCTGCCGTTTCCGCTGCTCGTGGCGCTCATCCTGTACCTGGACCGGCTGGAGCCGGAACCGCGCGCCCTGCTGGCGGCGATCTTCGGCGCGGGTGCGGGCATCGCGGTCATCACCGCCCTGCTCGGCCGCGGGCTGCACACCGTCATGATCACCACCCCGGATCTCGAACCGCACGCGAGCGTCGCGGTGGCGGTTTCCGGTGGCGCGGCGATCGGCGGCGCGATTGTCGCGGAGACACTCAACGGGCTGGTCCTGCTGGCCCTGCTCGCCTCGCGCCGCACGGAGATAGACGGCGTTGAGGACGGCGTGGTCTACGGGTCCATGGTCGGCCTCGGCTTCGCGCTGGTAGCCAACGTCTACGCCTACGCGGTGGCCTGGAACTCCGGCGCGGGCGCACTGGCCGAGGAGTTCGCGCGGCGCGGCATCTTCGGCCCGGTCTTCCAGGCGCTGTTCACCTCGCTGATCGGGCTCGGCGTCGCCTACGCTGCCGCCCGCCCCTGGGCCACTGGCAGGTACCTGGCGATCTTCGTCGGCTGGGTCGCGGCCGTGGCGCTCGACGCGCTGTGGAACCACTCCGTGGGCGAGGGCGGAGCAGGTCTCCAGGCCACCTACGTCATCCTCATCGCCGCGCTCCTGGCCGTCGTCGTGGTGGTGATCGCCGACCGCCGGCGCGTCATCCTGCTGATCACCAGCTTCCTGCCTGACTTCGAGGATCCGGAGGTGGTCACCATTCAGGACATCCGCATGCTCACCAGCCTGCGGATGCGCCGCCTCGGCAGGCACTGGGCCAGGCTGAATCTCGGCATCGCGGGAATGCAGGCGATGACCCAGTACCAGCTCGCCGCCACCGAACTGGCGATGGCCTGCCACCGCAAGAGCCTCGGCCAGACGACCGAGGAGGCCTACGTCCGGCACCGCGACGACTCGCTGATCCTGATGCGCGCGGCCGCGGAGGTCGTCCGCCGCCAGGAGCAGCTGTACCCGCCTCCGTGGATCGCGCCGGACTCGCCGTCCGTCTTCGTCACCTACCGCGCCGGCCCCCCCAAGCCCAAGTGGCCCACCTCTACTTAGCCCGTGACCACTAGCCGAAGAGAGTGGGCTGGAGGTCGGCGGCGGTGTACACCCCCTCGTGGCGCAGCAGCCACTCCTTGCGGTCAACGCCCCAGCCGTACCCGGTGAGCGAGCCGTCCGCGCCGATTACCCGGTGGCACGGCACGATGATCGAAATGGGGTTGCGACCGTTGGCGAGGCCGACGGCGCGGGAAGCGACCGGCGACTTGCCGAGCGCGGCCGCGACCTCTCCGTAGCTGACCGTCGAGCCGTAGGGAATCCGGGTGAGTTCCGCCCAGACCGCGAGCTGGAATGGCGTCCCGCGCGGCGCGAGCGGCACGTCGAACTCCTTGCGCGTCCCGGCGAAGTACTCCGCGAGCTGGTCAGACGCGACAGGGAACAGGCCCTCCCTGCGCGTCCACTCCGGCCGGATGGAAGCGGAACGCTCTCCGGCGTCAAGCAGGTAGAGGCCGCCGAGCGCGCGTTCGTCCCCGGTCAGCAGGATCCGCCCCACCGGCGAGTCCACGATGTCGTACCAGGTCGGCGTCGCCGGACCGGCAGGCAAGAACGGACTTGTCATCACGTCATCCCTCATTTCGCATTCTTAGAAACTGTTAGCGGCAGCGTTAACAGTTCTCACTGGCACGACTTCATCCCTGGCGCCGCCCGTCCGGTCCTGCCCTGACTCGAGGGCGGCCCACAGGTGGTGGGTCGCGTACGAGCGCCACGGCCGCCAGCGCTCCGCCGCCGACAGCGATCCGGTCAGCTGACGCAGCGCCCGTGCCACGCCGACGTCCCCCGGCAGGAACACGTCCGGGTCGGACAGCGCCCGCATCCTGATGTATCCGGCGGTCCACGGCCCGATCCCGGGAAGCGCGACCAGCCGGGCGCCCGCCTCTTCCCGGTCCGCGCCATGATCGAGGCTGATGTCGCCGGACGCCAGCGCCGAAGCCAGCGTGACCAGCGCCCGCCCCCGCGCCAGCGGCATCGGCAGCGTGGCCGGGTCAAGGCCGGCGATCGTGGCCACGTCGGGAAAGACATGCGTCAGCTCGCCGGGCATATCGCCCGCGGACACGCCGTCAGCCAGCGGCACCCCGTCGGCCTGCGCGGTGCGGTCACCCGGGTCGCAGAAGCCGGCCACGTCGAAGGAAGCGGGCAAGGACGTCCCGCACAGCGTGACCAGCCGCGCCGCGAGTCGCCGGGCGGCCGCCAGCGACACCTGCTGACCTAGCACCGCCCTGATGGCGATCTCGTTCCCGTCGACCGCGCCGACCGCGCGCCGCCCGGGACAGCCGGCCGCGAGCGGCCCCATCACCTGGTCGCCGGCGAAGAACCCGGAGATGGCGCAGGGGTCGGCATCGAGGTCGAGCAGCCGCCTGCAGCGCTGCGCCGCCGCGGTCACGTCACGCAGGTCAGACAGCGCCAGCGAGCACTCCACCCAGCTCGCGCCAGGAACGGGACGCAGGGAGAGCAAGCCGAATCCGTTCGGAAGGCTGATCGTTCTCTTGTACTCATGAGGAGAAGCGACCTCGACCCCGGGAACGGCGCGCGCGGCGAGGTACCCGAGCATCCGGTTGAGGTCGATCGGCGAGCGGAACGCCAGGCGCAGCCGCAGCACGCCTGTGCCCGCCTTGACCAGCGTGGACTTGTCGCGTCGCAGGGCACGTTCGCGCAGCACAGAAGGCGGCGTGTCGTACACCTCGAGCATCGTCGCGTTGAACTGCCTGATCGACGTGAAGCCGGCGGCGAAGGCGATGTCGCCCATTGGCAGGGACGACGTCTCGACAAGGACGCGCGCGGTCCGCGCCCGCTGCGCCCTGGCGAGCGCCAGCGGCCCCGCGCCGACCTCGGCGGTCAGCAGCCGCCCGACCTGGCGCGGTGAGTAGCCGAGTGAGGCGGCGAGCCCGGTCACCCCTGACCGGTCCACCGCGCCGTCCGCGATCAGCCGCATGGCGCGCCCCGCGACGTCCGACCGCACGTTCCACTCGGGCGAGCCGGGCGAGGCGTCGGGCCTGCACCGCTTGCAGGCGCGGAACCCGGCCTGCTGCGCCGCGGCGGCCGTCGGGTAGAAGACGACGTTTTCCCGTCTTGGCGTCATCGCCGGGCAGGACGGCCGGCAATAAATCCCCGTGGTCCGCACCGCGGTAAAGAACACGCCGTCGAAGCGGGCGTCCCTGCTGCTCGCCGCCGTGTACTGCTGCTCGTCGTCCATCACGGTTCCACTCAACCACCCGGCAGGGGCCGAACACTAGCGGAAATCGGACATGAACGGCGCCGCAGGTGGGGCGGCCGTGACGGTCAGGCGCGCCAGAAGTCGTACGGGTCGCGGCCGGGGCGGAAGCCGCCCGCCTCGACGACGTCGACGGCCAGCTTGAAGCGGTCGCCGACGCGGTTTGGCAGGTGCGCGTCGCTGCCGAAGGACACGGCCGTCCCGCCCTCCTCCCGCCACCAGCGCACCAGGTCGACGGACGCCAAGGGCGTCTTCGTGTTGATTTCGAGCACCCGGCCCGAGGCGGCGAGCGCGCGCAGTGCCACGCGGTACTCCTCCTCGAATGGCTCTTCCCGGTACAGGTGCGGGCCCCTGGGCCAGTAGCGGCGCGGGAAGTCCAGGTGGGCGAGGACCTGGAACAGGTCGCTGCCCTCGATCAGCGCGACAAGCTCGGTGAGGTAGTAGCGCATCACCTCGTCGGCCGACATGGGCCCGAAGAGCGCGTCGGCGGCCACGAGGCGCCCGTTGTACGGGACCGCGTGCAGCGAGCCGAGGACCCGGTCGAAGGCGTGCCCGCCCACGATCGCGCCCGCGCTCGCCCCGAACAGGTGCGGCTCGCCTGCCTCCACGCCCGACAGGATCCGCAGCCCGGGGAAGCGCTGCCTGCACTCCTCGATCGATGCCATGTACCCGGTGACGTTCAGCGGCTTGATCCGGCCCCACCAGCGACGGTCGGTGGCGGTATCCAGGATCGCGTCGCCCGCGCCGCCGACCGTGAACTCTAGGTGCTCGGTGAACGCGATGGCGGGCAACCCGATGGCGATGGCCTGCTCGCAACTGCGCACCATCGACGCGTCCGCAGACGTGTCGTATGACCATTCGGTATGCACGTGATTGTCCGCAGGTAGCACGGTGACGATTGTTTCACGTGCGTAGATCACCCGGCCGGGCAGGTTACCACTGTGCGTCGCGCTGCTTGGCCGAGGTGATGACGTAGATCTCGCCGGTCTGCCGTGTGTTCTGCGGGATCGAGCCCTGGGCGGGCTGGCCGCCTGCCGCCTGGTCGCCCACGGGCAGCAGCGCCTGGCTCTTCTTTCCCGACTTGGTCAGCCTGCCCCAGCGTTCTTCCCACTCGCCGACGTCGCCGCCGCAGGCGTTGACGTAAGCGATGAGCACCGGAAGGGTCGGCAGCCTGAGGCCGCCCGCCGCCGAGGCGAGCGTTCGCATGGTGTAGTGCGACTTCTCCGCCATGTCGGGGTAGTCGAGCGCGGCCTTCGACCGCAGCACCCGAAGGTCACGGGCGAACGCGGCCACGTTGTCGGTCTCGATCGCGGCGATCGGCCCCCTGGCGCTTGGCGGCGGGTCAGGAAGCGCGCTGTCGCGCTGCCTGATGACCGGGCTGCCCGCGTGTGAGAACCCGCCGGTATTGCGCATGCCGGGACCGCCTGCCCCGGGATAAGGCTGGCTAGGATACGGCTGGCCAGGATACGGCTGACCGGGGTTCGGCTGCCCCTGGTATGGCTGCTGGCCTGGACCTGCCCAGCCCTGCCCGGGAACCGGCCCGGCCGCCTGCCAGGCGCCCGTGTTCCTGACGCCCTGAGCGAACTGGCCCTGGCCAAACTGGCCCTGCCCCTGATCGGGCGCCCAGCCTGGTCCCTGCTGAGGTCCGGCGGCCT
Source organism: uncultured Actinomycetota bacterium (assembly GCA_963759545.1). Lineage (GTDB taxonomy): Bacteria > Actinomycetota > Actinomycetes > Streptosporangiales > Streptosporangiaceae > Trebonia. Next base: position 12,581 of record CAVXAB010000035.1, on the reverse strand, counting down.
GCCAGCCGCCCGTGTGGCGTACGCCTGGCCCGCCAGGTCCAGGTGCCCAGCCTTGACCCTGCTCGGGCCCAGCGGCCCGCCACGAGCCCGTATCCCGCGGGTTCGCGCCGAACCCGGCGCCCGCCTGCCAGCCGGCGTCCTGGTCGGCGCCAGGTCCGTACGGCGCCTGCCGCGCGGCCCAGTCCGGCCCCTGCGCCGAATCCGCGGCCTGCCAGGATCCGGTGTTTCGCGGGTACTGGCCGTACGGTCCCTGGCTAGCTGCCCCGCCAGGTTCCTGCTGCGGCCCTGCGGCCTGCCAGGATCCGGTGTCGCGCGGGTGCGGGCCGAACTGCCCGGGCATCTGAGTGCCGCCAGGCTGTCCCGCACCGTACGGGTTGGCGTTGCTGTACGGGCCCGCGACATATGGCATCTGACCGGGAGCCGGGCCGTACGGTCCGGTCATGGGCGCCTGGCCCCGGCCGAACGGACCCTGACCGGACTGGCCTTGGCCGGCCGGCCCTGGTCCGCGCCCCTGACCGAACTGGCCGGGTCCCGGCTGTCCGGCGGTGAACTGACCCTGCCCGTAGCCCGGCTGGCCCCTGCCCGGGCTCTCCTTGCCCGTATCCGGGCTGGCCGGGCGGCCACGGCTGTCCCTGACCGTAGGCACCCTGCTCTGGCTGGGACCGCTGCCCGGCACCGGGCCAGCCAGGACCTTGCTGGCCGGGCCATGGCTGCCCCGCGGCGTACTGGCCTGCACCGCCCTGGCCCTGGCCGGGCGGCACAGCGCCCGGCTGACCTGGCATCTCGGTGGCCGCCCACTCCTGCGCGGACTGGTGTCCCGCTGGCTGCCCGCCGCGTCCCGCTCTCGGCGGCCACCCGGTCGCCGGCCCGTCTTGCGGTCCCTGCCTGCCGTATGACTGTCCGGGGTAGGGCTGGGCCTGCCCGGCGAAGTTCTGCCCCTGATACCCGGGTTGCCCGGGATACCCGGGCACCTGCGGCCCCGCGGCGTGGTCGGCCGGGTCCTGGCCTGGCCCTGGTGCGTACCCGTAAGGCCCTGGACGCTGCGCGTCGTAGAAACCAGCAGGGCGCGGCCCGCGCGGTGGCGCCGAGCGCGGCTGCCCGGGGCGCGGCTGGCCAGGGGGCGCCTGCCGCGGGCGGGGGCTGGTGGGTCGTGGCCGTGGGCGGCCAACGCCCGGCATCGCGTCCTCGGGACGCTGCCAGGGCGATCCCGGGTCGTACACCGCCTGCCTGCCTGAACGTGGCGGGTAGCCGGGCCTTGGGCGGCATGCCCCGCTCCGGCCGGGTGCGCGGCCCTGGCGGCGTGTCCGCGGGGCGGGGCCGCTCACGTTCCCTGCGGCTCGCGTAGCCCTGGTAGCCAGGATCAACGGGGTAGGCGTCAGCTTCCAGGTAAGAGTCCCGCTGGTAGGCGTCTCTGTCCGCGTAGGCAGCGTCGCTGGCCCTGCCGCGCGTGCCTCGGTCAGGCCCGCTGCCCTGACGACTCACCCGGCACCTCCTGGACACACCGTGCGGCGCTCGCCACCCCAGATCGAGTGTAGGGCGGTCACGGCTCCCGGATACGGCCGACGGGTAATTGCCTCTAGTTCGACACGGTTTTATTTCTGCGGGCAGCAGCCTGCGCGCGGGTGTCGGATGCGTGCGGGTGCGGCTACTCTGGGGTAAGGCACGAGCGAATTGCCCGCGCCATGAGGAATTGCGACGCGCAAGCGCCGCGCCGGAGTAGTCCTGCGGAGCGGCCATGGTGGCATGGATCGTCTGGCTGATCGTGGCGGCCGTGCTCGGCGTCGCCGAACTGGTCACGTTCACGTTCGCGCTTGGCCTCCTCGCGGTCGGCGCGTGCGTCGCCGCGGCCGTCGCGGCCCTCTCACTCGGCCTGCCCTTCCAGTTGCTCGCGTTCGTCGTCGCCTCGGCGGCAGGGCTGGGCACCGTCCTCCCCATCGCCCGGCGGCACGTGAAGCAGCCGCCGCTGCTGAGGACAGGACCCGCGGCCCTGGTTGGCCGGCCTGCCCGGGTGCTCGAAGAGGTCAACGGCCGTAGCGGCAGGGTCCGTATCGGCGGCGAGGAGTGGTCGGCCCGTTCCTACGACGAGTCACTGGTCATCCCCGTCGGCCACACCGTCGACGTCATGCAGATCGAAGGCGCGACGGCGCTCGTCTATCCACGGGAGTAGCAATGGTCATCGCGGAACTCATCATCGTGGCGGTGGTCGCCCTCATCGTCCTGCTCACCGTCGTCCGCTCGGTGCGGATCATCCCGCAGGCGCGGGCGCGGAACGTGGAGCGGTTCGGCCGGTACCGCAAGACCCTGGAGCCTGGCCTGAACTTCATCGTGCCGTTCGTCGACCGGGTGAAGACGCAGATCGACCTGCGCGAGCAGGTCGTCTCGTTCGACAGCCAGCCGGTGATCACCGAGGACAACCTGGTGGTGCAGATCGACACGGTGCTGTTCTTCCAGGTGACCGACCCGAGGGCGGCGGACTACGAGATCGTCAACTACATTCTGGCGATCGAGCAGCTCACGGCCACCATGCTGCGGTCGGTCATCGGCTCGATGGACCTCGAGCAGACGCTGACGTCAAGAGACAAGATCAACACGCTGCTGCGCGGCGTGCTCGACGACGCCTCGGGCAAGTGGGGCATCCGGGTGACCCGGGTGGAGATCAAGGCGATCGACCCGCCGAAGTCCGTCAAGGACGCGATGGAGAAGCAGATGCGCGCCGAGCGGGAGAAGCGCGCCGCGATCCTCACCGCCGAGGGCGCGCGGCAGTCGCAGATCCTCACCGCGGAAGGCGACAAGACGAGCAAGATCCTGCGCGCCGAGGGCGACAAGCAGGCCGCGATCTTGCGCGCCGAGGGCGAGGCCCAGGCGATCACGCAGGTCTTCGGGTCGATCCACCGCAACGACCCGGACCCGAAGCTGCTCGCCTACCAGTACCTGCAGACCCTGCCGCAGCTTGCCAACGGCGCGGGCAACACGTTCTGGGTGATCCCGAGCGAGGTGACGACGGCGCTGAAGGCGGTGACCTCGGCATTCAGCGGGCAGGCGACCGAGCCAGGCGCGAGCCCGGCCGGGGTGCCGGCGCCAGGGATGACGCCGCCGCCCGCGGTGGAGCAGTCGGCAGCGCAGGCGATCCCGAAGCAGCCGGGGCCGGCCGAGATCGCCGCACAGCAGGCAGAGTCGGCGGCCGAGATCGCCGTGCAGCAGGCAGAGTCGGCGGCCGAGATCGCCGTGCAGGAGGCAGAGTCGGCGGCACAGCCGACGATGCGCACCGAACTGGCCACGGACCCCGAGAAGGCGCTCCCGGCAAGCATCACGCCGCCGGGATCTCCGAACGGAAGCGCGCCCTCCTCAGGCGAAGACAGCTAGCAGCACGGCGAGCACGCAGAGCAGGACCGCGGCGAGCACCACGACCCTGGTCGTCGACGAGGCGCGCCCCGAGCCGCTGCCCACGCCAACGGCAGACCCGGTGGCTGCCGACGGGCGGACGGCATCCGGTAGCGCCCAGGCTGCCGATGCCGCACCGGCTGCCGTAGCCGCCGAGTCGGCGGCGCTCGTCGCGGGAGAGCCCGCGTCCGACGGGACGGTCGCCCATGGCGCCGCGCCCCAGGGCGCCGCCTTCCCGGTACCGCCGGAAGGCACGGCGTCGCCCGCGGGCATGTCGGCCACCGGCGGCGTGTCACGGATGCGCAGGCCAGGCGGTCGACACCCGGATGGGATCCCACCCCGTCGGCATGTCGCTGGTCACTGGCTCAGGTACCGAGGTCAAAGCCTCGGCCGCCGCCGTGAACGGGTCGTCCGCCAGCGCGAGGTCGTCCGCCAGCGCGAGGTCGTCCGCCAGCGCGAAGTCGTCCGCCAGCGGGACGTCGGGCGACGCCGAGACGGCGTCGGCGACGGGGCTGGCCATCTCTTCCGCGACCCGGTTGAGCGCCGCGATGATGATCGAGGGATCGGGGCTGTCACCGACCTGTGACACCGACCCGATCCTGGCTCCGGCGGTCGCCGCGTCCGAGCGGCCCGCGTGCCGTGACGCGGACACGGGCAGGGACGGTGACCTGGTCAGCGAGCGCCACCGCTCTTCCCATTCCTCGGTGGTGCCGCCGCAGCCCCTGACATACGCGGAGAGCACCGGCAGGTCGGGAAGCGCCGGACCGACCTCGGCGGCCCTGATGGAGTCATAGGGGAAATGCGCGCGCGCGGCGAGCTCGGCGTGTCCGAGCCCGGCGCCGTCCCTGAGTTGGCGCAGCTCACGCAAAAACTGGGACTCGTCGTCTCCCGACGTACCGTAACCTGTCACCTGCCGTACATCGGCCTTACGATGCTCCACCCAGGCTCCCCTCCCCCGAATCCGTCTGGCCGGTTGGACCCCTGGGTTCGCCCCGCTCGGGATGCGCATCCTCCAACCAGGATTCACCTGCAGGTTATCGCCTGTGATTGCACCGGGCGTCGCAACCGCGAGCATTAGGCATGCCGATTTCGTTCGCTGCGTGAATTGTTCCGTTTGCGTTCGGCATTGTTGGATATTGCGTCCCGGACTATCCGTGGATGGCCAGACCGACCGTAAATGCCACCCCAAAGGCCAGTTGCAGCCGTCCTGTCTGCCCGAGCGTCGCGATCAGGCCTGGCCCGGAGACCCCGCCGCGCACCGCCCGCACCGGGGCGACGGCCAGCGGCAGCGCGACAAGCGCGATCGGCGCGAACGGCCGGTAGATCGCGATCAGCGCGGCGAGAGCGAACGGGACGAGGAGGAACAGCAGGTACGCCGTCCTGGCGTGCGCGTCACCGATCCGCACGGCGAGGGTCCGCTTCCCCGCCGTCGCGTCTGACCCGATGTCCCGCAGGTTGTTGATCATCAGCAGCGCGCACGACAGCAGGCCGGCCGGCACCGAGGCGGCGAGCCCGAGCCACGAAAGCCGGCCCATCTGCACGAGCGCGGTCCCCGCCACCGCCGCCACGCCGAAGAACACGAAGACGGACACCTCGCCGAGCCCCCGGTACCCGTAGGGGCGCGACCCCCCGGTGTAGAACCAGGCGGCGAGCACGCAGAGCGCCCCGCCGGCGACGATCCACCACGAGGTCACCGCCGCGAGTACCAGTCCGAGGCAGCAGGCCAAGAAAAAACACGAGAAAGCGGCGATTTTCACGGCGCGAGGCGACGCCGCCCCCGACCCGACCAGCCGCATCGGCCCGGCCCTGCGCCCCGCCGCGTCGGTGCCCCGCACCCCGTCGCTGTAGTCGTTGGCGAAGTTCACGCCCACCTGCAGCGCGAGCGCCACCAGCAGCGCGAGCAGGGCGCGCCACCACGAGAACGCGTCGTAGCCCGCCGCGACACCCGACCCGATAAGCACCGGCACCACTGCCGCGGGCAGCGTCCGGGGCCGCGTCCCTGCCACCCACTCCCGCGCGCTAGCCACCGGCAGATCCTACGCGAGTGTGGAGGCGCTCGACCGCCACCTTCACGCCCATGTCCAGGTTGGACCGGCTCCCGTCGGGGGCCCAGCCGGCCGCCTTGAGGAAGTCGAGCCGGGCTTCGTCGCCGGACAGGACCCACGTGTACCCGGTGCTGAACCCGTCCTCGGCGAACGTGTCGGCCACGGCGTTCAGCAGTCGCTCATCATGGCCCTCCCCGGCAGCGGAAGGCAGCACGTGCAACTCGTAAAGCTCGCCGTCGGTTCGCGGCCACAGGTCTTCGTCGGTGGCGGGCCCGGCCGCGGCGAACCCGAGGATCTCGGGGTCACCCGGCTTCGCAACGGCGACATGGACCCGGTGCATCGACGTCGGCGGGGCGCTGATCGCCTCGCCCCACCGCGAGGCCCACTGGGCAACAGCCGACTCGCTGGTCAACTCGGAGATCACCTCCTCCGGCACCAGCGCGGCGAACGCCGCCCGCCAGCTTTCGACCTGCACGACGGCGAGGCCATCGGCATCGGAAGCCCGCGCGGCCCGGACAAATCCCCCACTCACTGTGTTACCCCCGAGCGCGGCCTTGAGAATACGCTCATGCGCCCGGCGTGTCCGAGGCGAGCCCGGCCAGCGCCGAGATGTCCCGCGACGCGCCGGTGGACGCCGACGTCGCGAGCGCCGCGTACACCTGCAGCGCCGCGCTCACCGGGCGCTGCCGTGCCGCGGGCCGGTAAGAGCCGAGCGAAGCGAGCAGCGCCTGCCTGCGCTCGGCCAAGACGGAATCCGGCACGTCAAGCCGCAGCTCCCGGCGCGGGATGTCGATGACGATCGTGTCGTCCTCGTGCACTAGCGCGATGGCGCCGCCGCTCGCCGCCTCGGGGGAGATGTGCCCGATCGACAGCCCGGAGGTCCCGCCGGAGAACCGCCCGTCGGTGATCAGCGCGCAGGCCCGCCCCAGGCCCTTGCCCTTCAGGAACGACGTCGGGTAAAGCATCTCCTGCATCCCCGGCCCGCCGCGCGGCCCCTCGTACCTGATGACGACGACATCGCCGGCGGTCACCCGCCCGGCGAGGATGCCGTCCACGGCGTCTTCCTGCGACTCGAAGACCCGGGCAGGACCGGAGAACGTCCACAGCTCCTCGGGCACGCCCGCGGTCTTCACGACCGCTCCGTCGGTTGCCAGGTTCCCGTACAGCATGCAGAGCCCGCCGTCGACGGTGTACGCGTGCTCGATGTCACGGATGCACCCGGAGACCGCGTCGCGGTCAAGGGACTCCCACCGTGCCGACTGCGAGTACCCCTTGGTCGTCCGGACACCGCCAGGTGCCGCGTGGTACAACTCGACGGCCTCGGGGAGCACCGACTCGGAGCGCAGGTCCCACGAGGACAGCGGGGCGCCGTGCACGGTGTGCACGGAACGGTTCAGCAGCCCCGCCCGGTCAAGCTCGCCGAGGATCGTGTGGATCCCGCCGGCCCGGTGCACGTCCTCCACGTGATAGGAGCTTGACGGCGCGACCTTGCAAAGGCACGGCACCCGCCGGGACAGCTCGTCGATCTCCTTGAGCCCGAACTCCACTTCGGCCTCGCGCGCGGCCGCGAGCAGGTGCAGGATCGTGTTGGTCGACCCGCCCATGGCGATGTCGAGCGCCATCGCGTTCTCGAACGCCTCCCGCGACGCGATCGACCGCGGCAGCACCGACTCGTCGTCCTCGAGGTAGTACCGCTTCGCCAGCGAGACGATCAGCGCGCCGGCCTCCTCGAAGAGCCCGCGCCGGGCGACGTGCGTGGCGAGGGCCGTCCCGTTCCCTGGCAGCGCGAGCCCGATCGCCTCGGTGAGGCAGTTCATCGAGTTCGCGGTGAACATCCCCGAGCACGACCCGCAGGTCGGGCAGGCCGCTTCCTCGATGGAAGCGAGCTCGGCGTCCGACACCGACGGGTCCGCCGACGCGACCATCGAGTCGATCAGGTCAAGCTTGCGCACCTCCCGGGACGACGGCACCGGAGACCGTACGCGACGACCTTCCCTGCCTCCATCGGGCCGCCGGAGACGAACACCGTCGGGATGTTGAGCCGCATCGCGGCGATCAGCATGCCCGGCGTGATCTTGTCGCAGTTGGAAACGCAGATCAGCGCGTCCGCGCAGTGCGCGTTGACCATGTACTCGACCGAGTCGGCGATCAGCTCGCGGGACGGCAGCGAGTAAAGCATCCCGCCGTGCCCCATCGCGATGCCGTCGTCGACGGCGATCGTGTTGAACTCGCGGGGAATCGCGCCCGCGGCCCGCACCGCGTCGGCGATGACCCGGCCCACCTCGGCCAGGTGGACATGACCAGGCACGAACTCGGTGAAGCTGTTGGCTACGGCGATGATCGGCTTGCCGAAGTCCTCGTTGGCTACCCCGGTCGCGCGCAGCAGTGCGCGCGCACCCGCCATGTTCCGACCGTGCGTAACCGTGCGTGACCTCAACGGCGGCATCGCCGAACTCCCCTCACAAACAGCTAATGGGAAGTTCAGCCTACCGGGGTATAAGTCCTCGACGACGCGCTAACGTCCGGCAGCATCCGCGATGCCGTGTCGTAGATCGTGCGAACTTCCTCGCGGGTGAGCCGGACCACGCCGTCCTTCATCCGGCCGCGCCGCTTGAGGTACTTACGCAGCGCCGGCCCGGTGAACACGTCGACGTTCCTGATCGTGGCGATGTCCCACGGGATCTTCGGCCCGTAGATGGCGAGCGCGGGCCTGACCACGATCTCGGTGCCGAGCGCACCGGACAGGATCTCGCTGGCCTGTGCCGCCTCCCACACCGCGTGCTCGAGCCTGTCCTTCTGCGACTCGGGGCCGTGGTACAGCTTCTTGCCGTTCCACGTCCTGATCGGGAGCTTCGGATCCCACTTCTCCGAGTCGATCGCGTAGACCCCGGTCGGCCCCACGACCAGGTGGTCGATGAACTCGCGGCTGTTCGGGATGGGCCGGGCGTCGAGCGCGAAGTACCCCTCCCGCCGCATCCGGGCGAGCTGCTTGTTGGTGCGCTTGCGGGCCGCCGGGCTGGAGCCGCCGCTGACGTAGGCGGCCGCGTTCCTCGACCGGTAGATCGTGTCGACGATCCCCGCGAGTATCGCGAGCGTGAGTGAGACCTCCCAGCTCCTGGTGAGGACGGCGAACACCACGCCGACGATCACCATGATGGTGAGCCGCAGCCGCCAGAAGCGCAGCTGCACGTCGAGCGGCAGGTCGCGCACGCTCACCCGTGGCTCGTCCTCGTCGCCGGGCTGGCCTGCCCACCGCATCCCGAGCATCCGCCCGAACGAGTTCGGCTTCCTCTCCTCGTCCGCCTCCTCGCTCGCCACGGGCGGTGAGCTGATCGGCTGGTTCCACGAGGCGCCGATCGGTATCACGCGCGTCGGCTCGGGGCCTGGCCGGCGCTCGGCGCCCTTGGGCGGCGTGTCGTCGGGCACTTCCATGGTCGCCATGTCGCCGAAGATCCCGACCCCCTCGTTGGGCACGGGTTCCGCGGCCTTACCGGACGGGGCGGACGGGGCGGTGCCGCGCGGCTCGGCGTAGGCCGGGCGCGGTGGCTCGTAGACCGGGCCAGCGGTGACTCTCGTAGGCCTCCGGTTCCTCGCCCATCGGGACGGGGCCAGGCAGCACCCTGCCGGAAAGCACGGTGCCAGGCGGTTCCGTGCCCGGCTCCGCGGCGGTCGGCGGCCCGCCGACCGCCTCCGCCGGATCGGTCTCGTCGACCGCCGAGTGCGCGTACCTGATCGGGCGCGCCCGTCGGCCGACCCGTGGCCAGTCGGCGGTCGGTCTGTCGGTGCCAGGGCCATAGCCGCCGGGATCGGAGGCGACTGCGTGCCTGGTGCCGCTGACCCCGGTGTTTTGTCCGGTGCCGGGGGGCGGCTCAGCGTCGGGCGCCGGGGTTACGGTTGCCTGCACGCCGTCGTGCGGGTGCGTACCGGGCTGCGCTGATGACCTGGAGTTCTTGATTCGGGGCCAAGCCATCCATCTCACCATCTCAGCGTACCGATTTGCCGCCGTGAGGCGGCGCTCTGTAATCGATGTGCCCTCTATATGCTCCGTTAAAAGCCGACTCCCGTCTTGATGACACTCTAAATGGCTCCGCTGGATCCGCCTAGTTGGGTATTTCCCCTGTAGTCGCACTTGTACCCAGAGTGAGGGTGTTTTGATTGGGTTGGTTGTTCTTAAAGGTCAAAGTCAAAAGCACGCGGGGTGGCTGGGGCAGGGGAGATTACCGCCGGCGCTCCTTCGGAAGGCCGGCGGGAATCTCCCCCAGCCCCAGCCATCTATGCACCCAAGGAGTAACCCGTCCCGGACGCGCGGCCTCCGGCCTGCCATGGTGCGGCCGCCGCGTCACGTTTCGCCCTGCTATTGCTGTCGCCTTCGGCGTCGGGGCTGCCGCAGACCATCAGGGTCAGCTGTCTCTACCGGGGCTGCCGCGACCCGACCCCCTGCCGGATTTTTCGCCCGTCGGGGGATATGTGATCCGGGGAGCGTCATGGTCGCTGAGGTTTTTGCTCCCGTGTCAATTACTTAGCCCGACGGCATCACACTTAGCGTATTCGCGTTGCGACCTAAGTCACGTTTTGTTCGCTGGAAATGGCGCGCTGCCGTGGTAAGCGGGGTGGCCAGGGCCTTGCTTCTCCGGTCGCGGGCTGGCGGGTGAGGGCGGTGTTTGTGGTACAACGTGCGGGATGTTCAAGCGTGTGAGGTTGGGTGGCGGCCGGAAAAGGTCGCGGGCGTGGCGAGTCGTGAACCTGGTCGGCGCCGTTGTCGTGTCGGCGCTGCTGCTCGGCGTCCTCGGGTTTGGTTACGGCGGCATCCCCGCGCTTGGGCCGGCCCTTGACCCCGGGCGTGGTGCGTGGACGTCGGCGTCCGGCGGGCAGCCGGTGAGCTCGGAGCAGTTGCACGTGCCGGGGCTCACCGGTCCCGTAAACGTCTCGTTTAGCGCGCAGGGCCTGGCGTCGGTGTCGGCGGGCAACGCACACGACCTGTTCCTCGCCGAAGGTTACGTACACGCGAAGTTCCGGCTGACGGAGCTCGACGCGGAGCGGCGTCTTGGTGAGGGACGCCTCGCGCAGCTGGCCGGCCCGAGCGACCTGGCCAGCGACGAGTTCGAGCTGCGCCTCGGGCTGCTGCGCACCGCGCAGAACGAGTGGGCGCGCACCACGGGCACCACCCGCGCCGCGCTGCTCGCCTACTCCCGCGGCGTGAACGACGACATCGCCCAGGTCCGCGCCTCCGGTGACTGGCCGGCGCTCTTCTCGCTCGCCGGCCAGTACCCGAGCGCCTGGACCCCGGTCGACAGCCTGGTCGTCCAGGGGGTGCTCACCCAGGAGCTCGACTACACGACGGGCCCGCTGGACTACGCGCTCCTTGAGAAGTCCCTTGGCGCGGCGAACACCGCCGACTGGTTCCCGACGCTGGCGAAGAACACCCAGACGCCCTATGACCCGGGCCCCTACGTCAAGCTCCCGCTGACCCCGGTCCCGCCAGACGCGGCAAGCTCGGCTCCAGGCACGGTGACAACGACGACCGCAGTCAGCCCAGCGTCGCCGGGTCCAGCCGACACTCGTTCTGCTGACTCGTCGGCGGTGGCGGCCGCGTCGGCGAGCGTGCTCGACCAGCTCAGCCAGCTGCTGCCCGATCAGATTCACCACTTCCCAGACTCCAACGCGTGGGCGGCGAACGGCCCCGCGGTGGCGGGCGCCTCCGCTGATCAGCCGAGGGCGCTGCTCGGCGGTGACCCGCACCTGCCGCAGACGCTGCCGTCGATCTGGTACGAGGTCTCGCTGTCCGCGCCCGGCTACCAGGTCGCGGGGGCGAGCGTGCCGGGGGTGCCTGGCGTCCTGCTCGGGCACAACGCGCATATCGCCTGGTCACTGACGGACACGCAGAACTCGGTGACCTTCTACTATGCCGAGAAGGTCCGCGGTTCGCAGTACTACACCGGCGGCGCCTGGCGGCCGCTGACCGTGGTGCACTACTCGATCCCGGTGCGCGGCGGCGCGACCAGGCAGCTGACGGTGAACATCACCGCGCAGGGCCCGATCATCAGCCAGGCCGGGCAGCTGATGGCCGTGGACTGGATGGGCAACGTGCCTTCCGATGACCTCGGGTCTCTCCTCAGCGTGAATACCGCGTCGACTTATCCGCAGTTCAAGGCGGCCCTGGCGGGGTGGCACGCGCCGACGCAGAACTTCGTCTACGCCGATACTTCCGGAAATATCGGGGTAATCGCCCCCGGCTACTACCCGCAGGTCCCGGCCGGCTGCAAGCCCTGGCTGCCCATGTCGGGCACGGGGGCGTGCGACATCACCGGGGTCATCCCCTACCAGGCGGTGCCGCAGGCCTACGACCCGCCTTCGCACCTGATCGCGACCGACAACCAGCGGCCGGTCAGCGGCGATTACCCGTACTACGTCGGGACCGCGCTCGACTTTTACGACCCCGGCTACCGGGCGGCGCACGCGTACAGCGCACTGAAGGCGGCCGAGCCGCTGACCCCCGCCTCGATCGCGTCCCTGCAGAACGACCTGACCGACCCGCTCGCGGTCCGGCTGCTGCCCACGGTGGTGAGCGCGCTGTCCGCCGCCGGTCTTTCCGGCGCGGACCAGCAGGCGGCGGCGCTGCTGCGGTCGTGGAACGGCGACATGGACCAGAACTCGGCCGCGGCGTCGCTGTGGTCGACGTTCTGGGGCTCGTACCTCAACGCCGTCTTCGCGCCGTGGTGGCGGGCGGGAAAGGTCCCGGTGAGCAAGGACCGGCTTGTCCTCGCCGTAACGCCTGGCCTGGTGCCGCTCAATGAGGACCTGGAGGCGTGGACGCTCGGCGACCCGTCCAACGCCGCGTTCGCCGGTCCCGACGGGCACGGGCTCGGGACGGCGAACGCGGCCATCACCGCGGCGTTCAAGAAGGCGGTGGCGCACCTGTCGACCCGGCTCGGCGGCGCGCCGGCGACGTGGACGTGGGGGAGGATCCACACCCGGTCGTTCCCCTCGATCACCGGGGCGGACGGCCTTGGCTACGGCCCGCGCGCGGCGGGCGGCGACCCGTTCACCGAGGACGCCGCCGACGGCGGACTTAACGCGTCCACCGGACCGAGCTGGCGGATGATCGCCACACTCGGCGCCGGCGGCGTCTCCGCGCAGGGCGTGTACCCGGGCGGG
>CAVXAB010000034.1:0-21482 GCA_963759545.1 uncultured Actinomycetota bacterium | reverse complement strand
ACGTGACGCTCGCGGTGGGCTGCACCGGCGGCAAGCACCGGTCGGACGCGATGGCCGAGCAACTCGCTGGCCAGGCTGGCCGGCCGTGACGTCACCGGTGTCGCACCGCGACCTCGGCCGGGAGTGAATAGTGATTCTCCCGGGGGGATGACCCCCCCGGGGACCCCCCCAATCATGGGAGGACTCCGTCCCTCCATTGCCCCCCTGCGGGGGGACTCGCAAAAACCGCTCGCCCCCCGCGCTGTGGCTGGGGTTAGAGCCCCGCGCGTTGTCGCGTTCGGCGGCGGGCACGGCCTCGCGGCTTCACTTTCCGCCCTGCGCCGGGTGACGGACGACGTGACCGCGATCGTTACCGTGGCCGACAACGGCGGGTCGTCCGGCCGGCTCCGCCATGAGTTCGGCGCCCTGCCGCCCGGCGACCTGCGGATGGCACTCGCGGCGCTCTGCGGGGACGACGAGTGGGGTACGACGTGGGCCAGCGTGGTGCAGCACCGGTTCGGCGGTGACGGCGATCTGGCCGGCCACTCCCTGGGGAACCTGCTCATCGCCGGGCTGTGGGACCTGCTCGGCGACCCGGTCGCGGGCCTGGACTGGGTCGGCCGGCTGCTGCGGGTGACCGGGCGGGTGCTGCCGATGGCGGCGGTGCCGATGGACATCATCGCTTGCGTGGAAGGGCTTGACCCGGCCAGCCTGCCGCGCTGTCCACCGTGCGCGGGCAGGCGGCGGTGGCGGTCACCCCCGGCCGGGTCAGGTCGATCTCGCTGCTGCCCGCCGACCCGCCCGCCGTGCCAGAGGCGGTGGCCGCGATACTTGAGGCGGACTGGGTGGTGTTCGGGCCAGGATCGTGGTTCACCTCCGTGCTGCCGCACCTGCTCGTGCCGTCGCTGCGGTCCGCGCTGACGGCCACGTCGGCGCGTAAACTCGTGGCGCTGAACCTGATGGCGCAGCCGGGGGAGACCGAGGGATTTTCCCCGCACCGGCATCTGGAAGTTCTCGCCGATCACGCGCCATCATTGTCTTTTGATGTCGTGCTCGCCGACGCCGGCGCGGTGGCCCGCGCGGCGGCGGAGCTCAGGAAGGCGGCGGAACTGCTTAGTGCGTCCCTGGCGCTCGCCGATGTGGCGGCGCCGGACGGCACGAGGCACGACCCGGTACGGCTGGCCGAGGCCTTCCGCCAGGTTTTCCGTGCGGAGTGACGCGGGAACGGCGGCCTTGGGCCGCCAGCAGGCAACGGCCTGGGCGCGAGGACGCGCCCAGGTAAACACATGCCGAGGATCATCCGGCACCCGGGGGTACGGGGGGTCGTCCCCCGGGAGACAACTGAAGCAGAGAATTATGGGGGTGCTGTCGCGATGGCGATGACGGGCGTCGTGAAAGACGAGCTCAGCCGGGTGCCGGCGGTCAAGCCGTGCTGCCGGAAGACGGAGGTGTCCACGCTGCTGCGGTTCGCGGGCGGGCTGACGCTGACCGCCGGGCACATCGTGATCGAGGCCGAGCTTGACACCGCGGCGGTGGCCAGGCGGCTGCGGGCGTCGATCTCCGAGGTGTTCGGCCAGCCGTCCGAGTTGCTCGTCCTGGCGCCCGGCGGGCTGCGCAAGGGCAACCGGTACGTGGTCAGGGTGGCGAAGGGCGGCGACAGCCTCGCCAGGCAGACGGGCCTGATCGACAGCTTCGGCCGCCCGGTGCGCGGGCTGCCGCGGCAGGTCGTCTCCGGCGGCATCTGCGACTGCGAGGCGGCCTGGCGCGGCGCGTTCCTCGTGCACGGGTCGCTGACCGAGCCGGGCCGCTCGATGGCACTCGAAATCACCTGCCCGGGCTCTGAGGCGGCGCTGGCCCTTGTCGGGGCGGCGCGGCGGCTGAAGATCTCCGCGAAGGCGCGCGAGGTCCGCGGCGTGGACCGGGTGGTGATCCGCGACGGCGAGGCGATCGCGGCGATGCTGACCAGGCTCGGCGCCCATGACAGCGTGCTGGCGTGGGAGGAACGCCGGATGCGCCGCGAGGTCAGGGCGACCGCCAACCGGCTCGCGAACTTCGACGACGCCAACCTGCGCAGGTCGGCCCGTGCCGCCGTCGCGGCAGGCGCCCGGGTGGAGCGCGCGCTCGAGATCCTCGGCACCGACGCACCCGATCACCTGGTCATGGCCGGCCGGCTGCGCGTCGCCAACCGGCAGGCGTCCCTTGAGGAACTCGGCCAGCTCGCCGACCCGCCGCTGACCAAGGACGCCATCGCCGGCCGCATCCGCCGCCTGCTTGCCATGGCCGACCGCCGCGCCGCCGACCTGGGCATGCCGTCAACGGAGGCGTGCCTCACGGCCGACATGCTGCCCTGACGGGATACCCGGGACGGTCGACCGGCCACCGAGACGGCGGATCTTCGCGCGATAACAGCAACAAGCTCCGTGCACGGTTGCCCTGGCGCCCGGGCTGGGAAGACAGTGGATCGATTTACACGCGATAGCGGTAGCAGCGATCCACTATGTTCCGCGAGCCCCCTGCGGCTGGTGATAACAGCAACAGGCGCGAAGCGCTGCGGCAGTCAAGCGCGAAGCGCGGCGGCGTTCAGCCCTTGTCGGGTGCCTGCTGGGCGCGGGAGGCGGTACGAGCCAGGACGATGGCGACCAACGCCAGGAGGCAGACGGTCGTCAGTGCGACGCGGAGGCTGATGGCGCCGGCCAGGAAGCCGATCATGGGCGGGCCGAGGAGGAAGCCGGCGTAGCCGAGGGTCGAGGCGGTCGCCACGCCGTGCGGGCCCGCCAGGATGCCGACGCGGGCCATGGCCGTGGGGAACGCGTTGGCCACGCCAAGCCCGGCCAGGGCGAAGCCGATCAGGGCAAGCGGAAGCACCGGGGAGAGCGCCGCGGCGATCATCCCGACGAAGGTGGCCAGGCCGCCGTAGACCAGGACGCGGGTCTGGCCGAAGCGGGCGAGCAGCGCGCTGCCCGCGAGGCGGCCGCAGGCTTCGGCGAGCGCGAAGGCGGCGTAGCCCGCGGCGGCGAGTCCCGAGGCGGCACCGAGGTCCTCGCGCAGGTGGAGGGCGCCCCAGTCGCTGACCGCGCCCTCGCCGTAGGTCGAGCAGAGCGCGATCACCCCGAGCAGCAGCACCGTCCGCCATGCCCCGGTGAGTCCGGCGGTCCTTGACGGGCTCGGCGCGCTTTCGTTCGGTGTCTCCTCCCGTGCTACCGCCCCGGCGGTCCCGGCGGCGCCCCCGCTGCCGCCGGGACCGGGGGCCCGGGTCGCGTTCTCTGCCTGGGCGACGGGCAGGGGAGTGGTGAGCACGATGCGGCCGCACGCGGCGGTCACCGCCAGGCCGAGCAGGCAGACGAGCGAGAAGTCCGCGAGCGGGGTGAGCACGGGGGCGGCGAGGCCGCCGAGCGCCGCGCCGGCGAGGCCGCCCAGGGACCACGCCGCGTGAAAAGACGGCATTACCGGACGGCGCAGGACCGCGACGAGATCCACGGCTAGGCTGTTCATCGCCACATTGAGGCCGCCGTAGCCGATGCCGAACACCACAAGTCCAAGGCCAAGCGCCACCGCGGACCTGGCGAGCGCGGGCAGCAGCAGGGCCAGCGACAGCCAGACGGCGCCGACCACAACCAGCCGCGCGCTGCCGAACCGCCGGCAGAGCGCACCCGTCATCGCCATCGTGGCGATGGCGCCGGCCGACACGCCGAGCAGTGCTATCCCCAGGGTCGCGGGCGACGCGCCCACCGCCGCCTTCACCGCGGGGATGCGTACCGCCCAGCTCGCGAACACGAAGCCGTCCATTGCGAAAAACGCGGTGACGGCGGCGCGCGCGCGGCTTATCTCGTTGCGCGCGGCGAGCGGGAGCGGTAGTTTGTATAGCAACTGCACAAAACAAGGATAGAGGCAAATCGACATGCGGACAAGCGGGTGGAGCTTACTTCCGCCACGCTCACCGGGATCGCGCTCACGCTGATCCATACCGGGCGGGCGCCCACCCGGTCGGCGCTGACCAGCCAGCTCGGCGTCACCAGGGCGACGATCGGCGCGGTGACCGGTGAGCTGCGCGACCTCGGACTGATCGTGGTGGACGCCGGGCCTGGTGGCGGCCAGCAGGGCAGGCCGTCGCACCGCCTGCTGCCCGATCCGTCCGGCCCCGTGGCCCTCGCGGCGCAGGTACACCCGGACGGCTTCGCCGTCGCGCTCGTCGGGCTTGGCGGGACCATCGTGGCGCGCCGCGCCGCGAACAGCCCGGCGCCCGGCGACCCGGGGGCGGCCTTCGCCCCCGTCGTCGAGGCCGGCGCCGCGCTGCTGCGCGAGTCGGGCAGACGGTGCGTCGGTGCCGCCGTGGCGGTGCCGACCGCCGTCACCCATCCCGAGGGCACCGCCGTGCGCGCCCTCTACGTCGGCTGGCCCGACGGTGCGCCGATCCGTGACATCTTCGCCGCCTCGGTCGCCCGCCATGGCGTGCGCGACCCGCGCGGCGCGGCGGTCGGCTGCGCGGCCGTCAACGACGTCAACGCGCGCGCGCTCGCCGAGCACCGGCACGGCGCCGGGCGCGACGCCACGCACCTCCTCGTGGTGTCGGCCGAGCACCGCGGTGTCGGCGGCGCACTGGTGCAGCGCGGCGCGCTGTACACGGGCAGCGACGGCCTCGCCATGGAGGCGGGCCACGTGAGCGTCAACCCTGAGGGGCTTCCTTGCCTGTGCGGCAACCGTGGCTGCCTCAGCGTGGAGGGCGACGTCGAGCGGTTCCTCGGCGAGGCCGGTCACCCGCCGTCACCCGGCACTCCCGCCCTCGACGCGGCCGTCGCCTTGCTGTGCGCCGGCTACCCGGCCGACCCGCGTGTGCGCGCGGCCGCCGACGCGATCGCGGTGCGCCTCGGCCTTGGCCTGGCGGGCCTGATCAACGTGGTCAACCCCGACCGGGTGATCCTCGGGGGCATGTACAGGGAACTGCTCACGGTCGCACCGGAGCGGCTGCGCGCGGCGGTCGCGCGCCGCAGCCCGTGGGGTCACGGCGCGGGGGTCCCCATTGAACGCTGCGTGCTTGACGACGCCGCGGTGATCGGCGCCGCGGAGGTGGCCTGGCAGCCGGTTCTCGACAACCCCGCGCTGCTTCGGCTGTCGTAGGTAGTCTCACCGAAACTGTGACCATTTGCGGTCAATGCAATTGCAGCGAGAGCGAGTGCGTCGTATCGTAACCAGGAGTCAGCAGGGGAACACCGGTAAGTGGGGCGGTCGCCCACCTGGAGGATTGGTGACGGGGATGTGGACTACGGGCTGGACCTGAGTCGTCTTCGCGCAAGCGAAGGCCTCGATGTCAGTGCCGGCCGGGCTCATGCCCGGTCGGCACTTTCCCTGAGCCGAGAGTAGCCCGGCCGTCTCAGGTTGAGACGTTGCATTCGCCGATCGTTCGTATCGTAGCCATGAGTGAGCAGGGGGATACTCCGCAGACTAGGCAGCAGCCTACCCGCGGGGATAGGGGACGGGGATGCGAACAACAGGCTGGGCATAGCCGTCTTCGCGGTCACGCGAAGACGGCCACGTTATCTGGGTACCGAAGTCGCCGGCCGGGCATTGCCCGGCCGGCGACTGCTATTTCCTGGGAGGCGCCTGCTTCCCTGGAGTCGCCGGCCCCTCGCCCTCAGCCGCGCTGCCCGTCCGGTCAGTTGTCGCGGACGTAGAGCTTGCTCGCGCCGTACCCGGGGTACGCGGCGAGCAGCCGGAAGTGGGCGGAGAACCAGGACTGGAGCGCGGGCGTCCACGGGATCCGCGCCGGGGCGCCGCCCGACAGCCACACGTACTTGGCCTGCCCGAAGATCGCCTCCCAGCCGGCGACGACCTTGGGCGCGCGCCCGGCGCCGCCCTGCGGTGACACGCCGCCGCTGAGCTTGAGCGTGACCGCGAGTGAGTCGATGAGGTCGGGGCAGCCCGGACTCGGCGCGGCGAACCGGTCCGCCGCGACCGCGAACGAGACCTGGTCGGCGACCAGGCAAGACCCGGCGGGTACCAGCGCGGACACGTTCGCGGGACTCGCCGGGACGTGAGCGGGCGCCAGCTCGCGGGCCTCGATGCCCGCGACGGCCAGGATCACCACGGCGACGGCGGCGGCCAGGACGCGCCTTGCCAGCCGCGCCCGGGGCGCCGTGCCCTTGATCAGGCAGGCGAGGCTCGCGGCGCTGGCGCCGACGGTGATGGCGAGCCACGGCGCGGGGAAGTCGGGGTAGTGGTAGAAGAACGCCGAGTAGCCCATGATCGCCACGGTCGCCAGCACGGCTGTGACCAGCGCGAACCACTCAAGCGTGGTCCGCTGGCGCAGCCCGCGCAAATAGCCGGAGGCGATCAGGACGATGCCGACGGCCGCCGCCGCGTACGCGGGCCAGCCCACCGCCACGATGTGCGTGGAGGCCTCGGCGCCCATGGCGAACAGCGAGTGCGTGGTCGTCCCAGGGGCGGCGACCTTGCCGTCGCGGCCGAGTACGTCGATCAGCCCGGTCAGGTGCGCGAGCCGCAGCGAGATCGGCGTGTACGAGCCCTCCCGGCTGACCTGGTCGAGCAGCGTCTCGTGAATGAACCCCGAGAGGTCGGCGAGGGCGAACGGCCCGGCGAGGACGGCGAAGCCGCCCACCGCGCCGCCGAAGAGCGCACCCGCGCGCCTGGCCCGTGACGTCTGCGCTGGCGGCTTCGCGATCAGGCAGGCGGCGAGCAGCACCGCCGCGGGGACCACGGCCCAGAACTTGATCGCGATGCCGCAGCCGAACGCCACGCCCGCCCAGGCGAGCCACCGCGGGCTCGCCAGGCGGCCCTCGCGGAACGCGGCGTTCGCCGCGAGCAGGCAGGCCAGGTTCAGCCACGGCTCGAGCAGCAGCGTCCGCCCGGAGAGCACGTCCGCCGGGTACACCGCGAGCAGCCCGGCGGTCACCGCGCAGGCGATCACGCCGCGGTGCCTGACGAGCCGCCCGGCAAGCGGGACGCACGCGGTGCTCGCGAGGACGCTGAGGATGCGGGCCGCCGCCAGGCCGGTCGCCTGCGACGTCAGCGACCCGAGGGCCGCGCCGGGCAGCGCGACGACGATGATGCCAGGAGGCTGGAGGAACGCGTAGTCCTTGTAGGGGAGCGCGCCGTGCAGCAGCCGCAGCGCCGCGCCCAGGTAGACGCCGTCGTCGTACTCGACCGTGCCTGAGGTCAGGAAGCCAGGCCTGGTGACAAGGAACAGCCGCAGTGCCAGCGCGAGCACGGTGGCGGTGAGGATCGCCAGGCCGGCCGGCGACATCGAGCGCAGGCGATGCCCGAGGCCGGCTGGGCCACCGGGCGCGGCGGGCTCGTCTCCTGCCGTGAGTCCCGCCTGGTCACCGGACAAGCCGTCCCTCGTGCGACGGACAGCAGGCATGGTGGACGCTCCGGTAGGGCGCGGGGACAGGTCATCTGGAGTGGCCCAATTTACCATTACGGACCGCCCCGCCCGGCCAGACAGCCGCGCCAGGCGGCCAGTCCGGCTACGCAGCCGGTGCCGCCGCGCGCTCCAGCCGGATGATCACCGACTTCGACGTCGGGGTGTTGCTCACCTCGGCGGTGGAATCGAGCGGGACGAGGACGTTCGCCTCGGGAAAGTAGGCGGCGGCGGACCCCGCGGGCGTCGGGTACTCGATCACGCGGAAGGCCGGCGCGCGGCGCTCGCCGTCGGCCCAGACGCTTACCAGGTCGACGACGTCGCCGTCCGCGAGGCCGCGCTCGGCGAGGTCCTCGCCGGAGACGAAGACGACGCGGCGCCCGCCGTGCACGCCCCGGTACCGGTCGTCGAGCCCGTACACCGTGGTGTTGAACTGGTCGTGCGAGCGGAGCGTCTGCAGCAGCAGGTGACCGGGCGGCACCTGCACGGCGCTCACCTCGTTGACGGTGAACTGCGCCCGCCCGGTGGGTGTCTTGAAGGTCCGCGAGTCACGCGGCGGCCGCGGCATGGTGAACCCGCCGGGCTGGCCGGTCCTGGCGTCGTAGTCCGCGCACCCGTCGACCACGTTGGCGATATGCCGCCGGATCACCGAGTAGTCCGCCCCCATCGCGGTCCACCCGAGGTCGTCGCCGAACAGCTCCGCCGCCAGCCCGGTGATGATCGCCACCTCACTGCGCAGCTGCTTCGACGCGGGGGCGAGCCGCCCCGACGACGCGTGCACGACGCTCATCGAGTCCTCGACGGTCACATGCTGCTCACCGCTTGGCCGCGCGTCCCGCTCGGTGCGCCCTAGGCACGGCAGGATCAGCGCTTCGCGGCCGGTGAGCAGGTGCGAGCGGTTCAGCTTGGTCGAGATGTGCACGGTGAGCGCGCACCGGGCGAGTGCCGCCGCGGTCACGTCGCTGTCCGGCGCGGCGGCGGCGAAGTTGCCGCCGAGGCCGATGAACACCTCGGCCCTGCCGTCGCGCATCGCCCGGATCGAGTCGACCACGTCCCAGCCGTGCGCGCGGGGCGGCTCGAACCCGAACTCGTCGCGCAGCCGGTCGAGGAAGGCGTCAGGCATCTTCTCCCAGACGCCCATCGTCCGGTCGCCCTGCACGTTGCTGTGCCCGCGCACCGGGCAGGGCCCCGCGCCCGGCCGGCCGATGTTGCCGCGCAGCAGCAGGAAGTTCATCACCTCGCGGATCGTCTCCACCGCGTTCTTGTGCTGCGTCAGGCCCATCGCCCAGCAGACGATGACGCTGTCCGCCGCGACGACGTCGCCCGCGAACTCATCGATTCGCGCCCGGCTCAGCCCGCTGAGCCGCTCGACCGCCGCCCAGTCGAGTGCGCGCCACGCGGCGGCGGCGTCCGCGAACCCTTCGGTGCGGGAGTCGATGAACGCGTGGTCGAGGACGCGGCCGGCGCCTGCTTCCCGTGCCGCGTCGTCCCGTTCGAGCAGCGCCTTGTTCACCCCGGCGAACAGCGCCAGGTCCCCGTTGACACGGACCCGCAGGAACCGGTCGGCGAGCTTCGTCCCGTGGCCTGCGAGACCGCGGGCCTTCTGCGGGTTCTTGAACCGCATCAGCCCCGCCTCTGGCAGCGGGTTGACCGCGACGATCGTCGCGCCACGCTGCTTGGCCTCCTCGAGGGCGGCGAGCATCCGCGGGTGGTTGGTGCCAGGGTTCTGCCCGACGACCACGATCAGCCCGGCGTGGTCGGAGATGTCCTCCAGGGTGACCGTGCCCTTGCCGATCCCGATCGTCTGCGTCAGGGCCGCGCCGCTCGACTCGTGGCACATGTTCGAGCAGTCGGGCAGGTTGTTGGTGCCCAGCCTGCGCGCGAGCAGCTGATAGGTGAAGGCCGCCTCGTTGGACGCCCGCCCGCTGGTGTAGAAGAGCGCGCGGTTGGGATCATCGAGCGCCTTGAGCCTGGCCGCGATGAGACGGAGCGCGTCGTCCCAGCCGATCGGCTGGTAGTGGGTGCCGCCCTGCGCCAGGTACATCGGCTCGGTGAGCCGCCCGTTGGCCTCCAGCCAGTGGTCGCTCTGTTCCCGCAGGAACGCCACCGGGTGAGCGGCGAAGAAGGCGGCGTCCACCCGCTTCCGCGTTGCCTCCCAGGCCACGGCCTTGGCACCGTTCTCGCAGAACTCCGCGTGCTTGCGGTCACCGGCCGCCGGGTCGCCCCACGCGCACGACGGGCAGTCGAACCCGTCCGCCTGGTTGACCTTGAGCAGCGTCCGCACCGACCGGGCCGTCCCCATCTCGGCGAGTGCGTACCGCACGGACACGGCCACCCCTGGCACACCGACCGCCGACGTCTCCGGCTCGCCAACCCTCAAGTGCCGCTCGTCGGGCTGTCCGCGCGTCATTCATACTGTATACAACAACCTATTCCCGGCCGACGGCCGACACCGGGACGCATCGCCCGCCACCACCAAATCGCTCATATCATGACAAAGCATAACCGTGCCGGTCCCCGGTGGTCCCTGCGCCCCCGCCGGTACCGCCCGCCAGTGGTTCTCGTCCCGTCATCCCGAACGGGTGCGTGCCCCGCCCTTAGCGGCCCGTGCTCATGAAAGCGGCGCTGGCCGGTCAGGGATGGTGGATCGTTGGACGCCCTATGGCGTGTTCAGCGATCGATTATCATCCCCGTAAGCTGATAACAGCAAGAACTTCAGCCGCCGGTGCCGATCGGCAGGACCTCGATCTCGGCGCCGGCGGTGAACGCGCCCTGGCCGGCGGGGATCGGCCACCAGGCGTCGGCGCGGGCGAGCAGGCTGATCGAGCCGGCCCCGCGCCTGGCGGGCGTGGCGACGGGGACACTGCCCGCGTCGCACGGTGCCAGCGTCACCAGCACCCAGTCCTCGACGTCGGCGGGGGAGGACCAGTCACGGTCCAGCCGCGCCAGGACCCGGTCCCGCGTCGTGGCCTGCCCCGTGAGCGCCCCGAGCATGGGCACCGCGAACAGCTCGAAGACGACCGCCGTCGCCAGCGGGTACCCGGGCAACCCGATCACCGGCGCGATCCCGGTCCGATGGGCCGGGTGCCCTTCCGCCGGATGGCCGTGGGCCGCCTCCGGCCGCTTCGCGTGGCCGAGCAGCGCGGGATGACCTGGCCGCACCGCGACGCCGGCCACGGCCACCTCGCCGACCTGGGCGAGCACCGCGGCGGCGTGGTCGCCGCGGCCCCTGCTTGACCCGGCGATGACCAGGACCAGGTCGGCCAGGCCCGCCGCGTGCCTGAGCTCCACCGCCAGGGCGTCGGGGTCGTCAGGCACCACGGCGCTGACCAGCGGCAGCGCGCCGAGCTGGCGGCACCGCGCGCTGAGCATGAGCGAGTTCGTGTCGATGATGTCGCCGAAGCTGGGCACGGTCCCGACCGGCCTGATCTCGTCACCGGTCGGGATGATCGCGACCACTGGTCGCCGCGCCACGGTCACGGTCACGTGCCCGCCGGCCGCCGCGGCGGCCAGGTCGCCAGGGCGGAGCCGCCGGCCCGCGGGCACCAGGGGCTGCCCGGCGCTGAAGTCCTCGCCCGCCGTCCGCACGTTCCGCGCCGCGTGGCCCGTTCGCTGTCCGTCCCCTGGCCCACTGCCGGCGGCGGTAATGACAACGCTGCCGTCCGCCTGCGGCAGCAGCCGCTCCCGCACGATCACGGTGTCCGCGCTCGCCGGCATCGGGTCGCCGGTGTCGATCCACTCGAACAGGCCGGCAGGCAGTCGTACCGCCTGGCCGTGGGCCGGGTCGTCCCCCGGCTGACCCCCGGCGGCAGTGACGGCGCGTGCCGCGGCGAGGTCGGCCGCGCGCACCGCGATCCCGTCCATGGCCGCGCAGTCGGTGCGCGGCGACGGCCACCGGGCCACGACCGGCGCGGTGGTGACCCGCCCGAGCGCCTCGCCGACCGCGACCCGCTCGCTGTCCCGCCCGTCGCCGGTGCCCGGGTGATCAGTGCCCGGGTGATCAGTGCCCCGGTCATCAGTGCCCCGGTCATCAGTGGCCCGCCAGCCGGCCCTGACGAGAGAGTCGACCCACCGCTCACGCGCGATCCGCGGGACCGGCCGGACGCCCCCGTCGACGGGGCTCACGGCCTGCCCGCGCTACGGTCTAGCGCCCGGTTCATGAGGGTAGGGCTACCCGGTTCGCGCCGGAGTAGACGTTCATGGACTGGCCGCGCAGGAAGCCGACCAGGGTCAGTCCCGCCTCCTCGGCCAGTTCCGCGGCGAGCGACGACGGCGCGGACACGGCGGCGAGCAACGGTATGCCGGCGAGCACCGCCTTCTGCGCCAGTTCGAACGAGGCGCGGCCGGACACGAGCAGGGCGCAGCCAGCGAGTGGCAGCTTGTCCTGCAGGACCGCCCAGCCGACGATCTTGTCGACCGCGTTGTGCCGCCCGACGTCCTCCCGCGCGACCAGGAGCTCTCCTGACGAGGTGAACAGCCCGGCCGCGTGCAGCCCGCCGGTCGAGGAGAAGACCCGTTGCGCCTCGCGCAGCCGGTCGGGCAGCGACGCGATCACGGCAGGCTCGAAGACCGTGGTGTCGGCGGACAGCGGCGCACGCGGCAGGACGCAGATGTCATTGATCGAGGTCTTGCCGCACACCCCGCAGGCCGACGTGGTCAAGAAGGCGCGCCGCGCCGCCGGGGTCACCTCGACGCCTGGCGCGAGGGAGATGTCGACGATGTTCCCGATCTCGTCGTCGCTGTGGTCGAGGTGCCCGCAGGTCGTCCCGTCGCAGACCTTCATCGCGGCGATGTCGTCGCGGCCGCGCACGATCGCCTCACCGACGAGGAAGCCGGCCGCCAGCTCGACGTCGTCGCCCGGCGTCCGCATCGTCATGGTGAGCGCGGTACCGCCCACCCGGATGCCCAGCGGCTCCTCGGCGGCGAGCAGGTCGGCCCTGGCCGAGGCCGTCACGCGCGCGGGCCCGCCAGGGCCCTCGGCGCCGCCTGAGCCGGCCGCGGGCACGGTGACGCGCACCACCCGCCGCCGTGCCGTGCGTCCTGACACAAAAACCGCCTCCAGCCAGGTTCCCGTGATTTCAGCGTACGCCGGCGCCAGTGCGGCGGGCACCAGGCTACGGCCCAGCGGATCCAGGGCCCGTTTGTGCCCCGAGTAAAGAGAACGAGTAGGAACGTCGCGGCGGCGGGAAGAGGAACAGGGCGGGAAGGAAGCGCGCCGCCCCCGTTCGGATATTGCCATCTCTTTACTTTGTTCTGTATGGTCTAGACCAATGGGGTAACGCGGCACGGCGCCCTCGGACAGGCCCCGAGGTCCGCCGGCCGGGAGGCGGTGTTCGATAATCTCCCGGGGGCGCGATCGCGGTCGCGCCACTGCTGCTGGGACGTGACGAGTGACACGACGTCCCGGACTTTGGACCCTAGTCACGAGCGGCGATCGGAACGGAGACTGGTGCTGTGACCATTCGAGTAGGCATTAACGGGTTCGGGCGGATCGGGCGGAACTTCTTCAAGGCGCTTGAGGAGAGCGGCGACCGCGGCTTCGAGGTCGTCGCCGCGAACGACCTCGGCGACCTGAAGACCATGGCCCACCTGCTGAAGTACGACACGGTCGCCGGCCGGTTCGACAAGCCGGTCTCGGTCGAGGGCGACACGATCGTGGTCGGCGACAAGCCGATCAAGATCCTCGCCGAGCGCGACCCGGCCAACCTGCCCTGGGGCGAGCTGGGCGTGGACATCGTGATCGAGTCCACCGGCCGCTTCGTCACCGGCCCGGCCGCGAAGGCGCACATCGCCGGCGGCGCGAAGAAGGTGATCATCTCCGCCCCCGCCAAGGAGGAGGACATCACCATCGTCATGGGCGTCAACGACGACAAGTACGACCCGGCGACCCACACGATCATCTCCAACGCCTCCTGCACCACTAACTGCGTGGCGCCGATGGCCAAGGTCCTGCTCGAGAACTTCGGCATCGTCAAGGGCCTGATGACCACCGTGCACGCCTACACGCAGGACCAGATGCTGCAAGACGGCCCGCACAAGGACCTGCGCCGCGCCCGCGCCGCCGCGCAGAACATCGTGCCCACCTCCACCGGCGCGGCGAAGGCCACGAGCCTGGTGATTCCCGAGCTCAAGGGCAAGCTGGACGGCTACTCGCTGCGCGTCCCCGTGATTACCGGCTCGATCACCGACCTGGTTGTCGAGCTTGGCCAGGAGGCGACCAAGGACGAGGTCAACGCCGCGTTCAAGGCCGCCGCGGAAGGGCCGCTCAAGGGCATCCTCTACTACACCGAGGACCCGATCGTCTCCTCCGACATCGTCGGCTCGCCGGCCTCCTGCACGTTCGACGCGTCGATCACGATGGCTTACGGCAACCAGGTGAAGGTCTTCGGCTGGTATGACAACGAATGGGGCTACTCAAGCCGCCTCGTCGACCTGACCGCACTGGTCGCGTCCCGGCTGGGCTAGCCGGAAAGCTGGCGATTCATCCCATGAAAAGCATCGACGACATCGAGGTCAGCGGCCGGCGCGTGCTGGTGCGGTCTGATCTCAATGTCCCACTCGACAAGTCCGGCAGCGGGGAGATCACCGACGACGGGCGCATCCGCGCCTCGCTGCCGGTGATCAAGAAGCTGGCCGACCGCGGCGCCCGGGTCATCGTGATGGCCCACCTCGGCCGGCCGAAGGGCGAGGACTTCGCCGAGCGTGCCGCCGGCGGCCCGTCGCTGCGGGTTGTCGCCGACCGCCTGTCCGAGCTCCTCGGCGAGCCCGTCGCCTTCGCCACCGACCTCGTCGGCCAGTCCGCGACCGCCACGGTCGCCGGGCTGGCCGACGGCGACGTCGCGCTCCTCGAGAACGTCCGCTTCGAGCCGGCGGAGACGTCGAAAGATGAGTCGGAACGACTTGGGCTTGCTCGGGACCTCGCGAAACTGGGCGATGTGTACGTGGGCGACGGGTTCGGCGTGGTGCACCGCAAGCAGGCGTCGGTCTACGACCTGCCCAAGCTGCTGCCGCACGCCGCCGGTGACCTCGTCACGGCCGAGGTGGCCGTGCTCAAGCGGCTGACAGAGAACCCGGCGCACCCGTACGTCGTCGTGCTCGGCGGGTCGAAGGTGTCCGACAAGCTGGGCGTCATCGGCAACCTGCTCGGCCTGGCCGACCGGGTGCTGATCGGCGGCGGCATGGTCTACACGTTCCTCGCGGCTCTCGGCCACGAGGTGGGCACCTCGCTGCTCGAGGCCGACCACATCGAGTCGTGCAAGGAGATCCTCGCCAGGGCCGCCGAGCGCGGCGTCGAGCTCGTCCTGCCCACCGACATCGTGGTCGCGGCCCAGTTCGCCCCGGACTCGCCGCCGACGGTGGTCGCCGCGGACGCGATCCCAGCGGGGCACATGGGCCTGGACATCGGCCCGGCGTCACGCGACCTGTTCGCGTCGAAGCTGGCGGACGCGAAGACCGTGTTCTGGAACGGGCCGATGGGCGTGTTCGAGTTCCCGGCCTTCGCGGCCGGCACCCGCGCGGTCGCCGAGGCGCTCACCAAGCTCGACGGGCTGACCGTGGTCGGCGGCGGTGACTCCGCGGCGGCGGTGCGGTCGTTCGGGCTCGACGAGTCGTCCTTCAGCCACATCTCCACCGGTGGCGGCGCCAGCCTTGAGTACCTGGAGGGCAAGACCCTCCCCGGCCTCACGGCCCTGGAAGCGTAAG
Source organism: uncultured Actinomycetota bacterium (assembly GCA_963759545.1). Classification (GTDB taxonomy): domain Bacteria; phylum Actinomycetota; class Actinomycetes; order Streptosporangiales; family Streptosporangiaceae; genus Trebonia. The sequence continues at coordinate 6,427 of CAVXAB010000034.1, read as the reverse complement.
CTCTCGTGGCACTATGACTCATCCGATGAAGCTGCCGCTGATCGCCGGCAACTGGAAGATGCACTGCAACCACTTCGAAGCGATCGCGCTGGTGCAGAAGCTCGCGTTCAGCCTGAGCGACAAGGACTACAAGCACGTCGAAGTGGTCGTGCTCCCGCCGTTCACCGACCTGCGCTCCGTGCAGACCCTGGTGGACGGCGACAAGCTGAAGATCGGGTACGGCGCCCAGGACCTGTCGCGGCATGAGAAGGGCGCCTACACCGGCGAGGTCTCCGGGCCGATGCTGGCCAAGCTCGGCTGCTCCTACGTGCTGTGCGGGCACTCCGAGCGGCGCCAGTACCACCACGAGGACGACGCTCTCGTCAACGCCAAGGTCAAGGCGGCCCTCGCGGTGTCGGTCACGCCGATCCTCTGCGTGGGCGAGCCGCTTGAGGTGCGCAAGGCGGGCACGCAGGTCGAGCATGTCATCGCCCAGCTGAAGGGCTCGCTCGCGAAGATCCCCGCCGACGCGGTCGCCTCCATGGTCATCGCCTACGAGCCGGTCTGGGCGATCGGCACCGGCGAGGTCGCTTCACCGGACGACGCGCAGGAGATGGCCGCCGCGATCCGCGCGCATATTTCGGGCGTGGCGGGCGGCGAAGCCGGTGCCGCGTTGCGTATCCTGTACGGAGGGTCCGTCAAGGGCGATAACATCGCGTCCATCATGGCGGAACGGGACGTGGACGGCGCCCTTGTCGGCGGCGCGAGCCTCGACGCCGGTCAGTTCGCTGCGATCTGCCGGTATCGTGAGCTGGCCAGTGGTTCCGGCAAGACAGGCCGCTGAGGCACCGCCCGCATCCGGGCTTCATGGCGTTAGAGCATCAAGGGGAAAGAAGACAACCGGTGGAGATCGCGCTCTCGGTCATCTTGATCATCACGTCGCTGGTGATGATCCTGCTCGTTCTCCTGCACAAGGGCAAGGGCGGCGGCCTGTCCGACCTGTTCGGCGGCGGCGTCTCCTCCACCTTGGGCTCGTCGTCGGTGGTCGAGCGGAACCTGGACCGCATCACCATCTTCTTCGGCGTGCTCTGGTTCATATGCGTCGTAGCCCTCGGCTGGCTCATTAACCACTGAGGTCTGTGTGTGTTCTGCCCGCACGACGGCGGAACAGGTGGTGAAATTAAGTAAGCCAGGTGGGTCTGCTTCCCGCTCATCAGTCAGCGGGCCTTCGTCGAGGGGTTGGATTTTGTGAGTAGTGGTAACGCGATCCGCGGTAGCAGGGTAGGCGCCGGCCCGATGGGCGAGGCGGAGCGCGGCGAGGCCGCGCCCCGTATCTGGGTGTCGTTCTGGTGCTCCAACGGGCACGAGACCCGGCCGAGTTTCGCGTCCGACGCCTCGATTCCCGACCAGTGGGAGTGCCCGCGCTGCGGCTTCCCGGCCGGCCAGGACCAGGCGAACCCGCCGGCCCCGCCGCGCGTCGAGCCCTACAAGACTCACCTGGCCTACGTGAAGGAGCGCCGCTCCGACGCCGACGGCGAGGCCATCCTCGCCGAGGCGCTGCAGCGCCTGCGCGGTTAGCGCCGCCGCGAGACAACGCGATCGCCCCGGGACGGCACGGCCGCCCGGGGCGATTTGCTATGTTTCCCGCGCTCGCCTCCGCGCGCCCGAAGCCCGTGTTTTCTCCCTCGTCACTCAGTCGCTCGTACCTCGCTCCCTCGCTCCTCAGTCCGAAGACACGGGCGCGCGCTTCGGCTCGCGCTCGGATTCTTACGCGAGGAGCGTCGGGAGGAGCTGCTTGACGTGCTCGTCCAGGTCCGCGGCGGCGGGGTCGCCGCTGAGTTGGCGCAGCAGGGCGTGCTGGAACACGCCGTCAAACAGGGCGTAGGCGAAGGCGGGCGTGACCGCGAGATCACGCTCGCTCAGCTCGGCGTACCTGGTGACGATCCGCCAGATCATCCGCTCGAGCGAGTGGTCGATCTCCGCGACGTCGGCGCGGATCTTGTCCTCGAACAGGGACTGGTTGCGCAGGTCGTACCAGAGCCGGTGCATCGTGACGTCATCCCGCAGCGTGCCCACCATGGTCGCGCCGAAGCCGACACGCAGCTCGTCCGCCGCCGTGGCGGTGGCGACGATCGCGTCGTACCTGGTGACGCACTCGGCCTTGTACTGCCGCACGCAGTAGGTGATCAGCTCGGCCTTGTCGGCGAAGTAGTAGTGCAGCACGCCGTGGGAGAACTCGGAGTGCTGCGCGATGTCGCGCAGGCTGGTGTTCACGTACCCGAGCTCGGCCAGGGTCTGCAGCGCCGCCGCGGCGAGCTGATCGCGCCGCTCGGCGAATTTGTCAATTCGGCGGCGCGCGATCCGCTCGCGTTTGCGCTCTTCTACTTCAGTCAATGCTCTACCTCGGTCAACGATGAGCCCGCCCGCTTCATGCTGGCCAGCCTCAGCGTTGGTGTGCCATGGTCCCAAAATTACCAGCCTTGACAAGCCGAATTTCTTAAGACGATCGTCAAGCAAATGCTTGACAACTGTCAAGAAGCGGGTGACGGTAAGAACACGCCGATGGCCTGGGGTGAGTACGCGACAGGCCACGGCGGCCAATGGGAGCAGGCCTCGAAGCACTGCGGTACCTGGCTTCGACGGCGGGGATTGCGGCTGGACGGAGAGTGCCCGATGAGCGTTTACGACCTGACGGGGCGCAAGGCCCTGGTAACCGGCGGGGCCCGCGGGCTCGGCGAGGGGATGGCGCGGGCCCTGGCCCGGGCGGGCGCGGCGGTGGTGATCGCCGACATCAGGGAGGACCTCGGCAAGGCGACCGCGAGCTCGCTGCGCGAGGACGGGGCGAACGCCGAGTTCGTCGCGCTCGACGTCACGTCCGACGACAGCTGGGCGCAGGCCATGCCGCAGGCCATCGCGCACCTGTCCGGCCTCGACATCCTGGTCAACAACGCGGGCGTCGAGGTTACGTGCCTGCTGGTAGACCTCGAACCTGAGGGTGTCCGCCGGATGCTCGAGGTGAACGTGCTCGGCACGGCGCTCGGCATCAAGCACGGCTTCCGCGCGATGCGACCGGGCGGCCCAGGCAACACTGGCAGCTCGGCAGGGGGAGGTTCAGGCGGGGCGATCGTCAACGTCGCGTCGGTGGCGGCGACGATCGCCTTTCCCGGTATCGCCGGCTACTCGGCGACCAAGTCCGCGGTCGACCGGCTGACCAGGGTGGCCGCGATGGAGTCAGGCAAGCTCGGCTACGGGGTCCGGGTGAACTGCGTCTACCCGGGCCTTGTCCCCACCGAGATGGGCAACCAGCTCGCCGTGGACTGCGCCAGCATCGGCCTGTTCCCCAGTCCGCAGGAGGCGGCGGGCGCGGTCGTCGGGCTGACCCCGCTTGGCAGGCTTGGCGAGGTGCCGGACATCGCGGACGCGGTGGTGTTCCTCGCCTCCGACGGTGCCAGGTTCATCACCGGCGCCGGGCTGCCCGTTGACGGCGGCATGGGGATGTGAAGGGGCGATGAGCGACAAGGAAGTCATCGTCTACGGCGCCTCCGGCTACACCGGGCGGCTGGTCTGCGAGTACCTGCGCGAGTTCGGCGTCCCGTTCATCGCGGCAGGCCGCGACAAGGCACGGATCGCCGAGGCGCTCAGGACCGTCCCTGGCATCGACACGGTCGACCACGACATCGTCGAGGTCGCGCACGACGTCGGCCCGCTGTCCGAGCTGTTCGACGGCGCCCGCGTGGTCTGCAACATGGTGGGCCCGTTCGCCCAGCACGGCGGGGAGGTGGTCGAGGCCTGCCTGGCCGCCGGCGCCCACTACCTGGACACCACGGGGGAGCAGGACTGGCTCATCACCGCCGGCGAAGCCTACGGCCAGCGGATGGCGGAGCAGGGCCTGCTCCTGGCGCCCGGCGTCGCCCAGATGTACACCACCGGGGAGATCGCCGCCCAGCTGTGCCTGGAGGAGCCCGGGCTGGACACGCTGGACATCCTGGTCTTCTGGAAGGGCATGCCGACGATCGCCTCGACCCGGACGATCCTGGTCAACGCCGCCCTCGCCAAGGCGTACTACCTGGAGCAGAACGCCTACGCCGAATGGCCGGCCGACGGCGGCCTCTACACCGTGACCGTGCCGGGGCAGCACGAGACCGGGCTCGCGCTGCCGTGGGGCGGCACGTCTCACCCCGTGTGGTTCCGGCAGGACCCGCGGGTGGCGAACGTCAAGGTCCTCGGCGGCGTCTTCAACCGCGCGCTCATGCTCGGCGTGCCGCAGATCGTCGCCGGCGCCCTCGCCCAGATCGAGGGGCTGTCCGAGCAGGACAAGGTAAAGGCACTGTCCGAGCAGGCGGCCGCGGTCATGAACCAGATGCCGCCGCGCGAGTACACGCGGGTCAACACGTCCCTCGACTCGGTGCACGCCTCAGGGCCCCTGGGGAGGGCGCACTGCGTCATCCACGGCAACTGCAACTACAAGCAGACCGGCCTGCTGCAGGCCTACGCCGCGTACTCGCTGCTCCAGCAGCCGCCGAGGCGAGCCGGCTTCGCGTCCGGCTGCCAGGCGTTTGGCCACCGGGAGCTCCTCGGCGTCCTGCGCAGCTTCGGCCTGGTGATGAACCCCGCTCTCACCAGGTCGAACTGAGGAAGGCCCGAGGCCATGCGGCTGTCGGACTTCCTCGACAAGGGGGCGTCGGTCCACCCCGACGACGCCCCCTTGTTCACCGTGGCCGGCCCTGTCGGCGATACGGTCAGGAGCTACGCCGAGGTGCGGCGCCTGTCCTGGTCGGTTGGCAGGGCCCTGGCCAGGTCGGGCGTCAGGCCGGGCGACAAGGTCGCGATCCTGTCCGGCAACGACCCGGTCGCCTTCGGCTGCGTGTTCGGCATCAGCCGGGCCGGCGCCGTCTGGTGCCCGGTCAATCCGCGCAATGAAGCGGCGGAGAACCGCGAGCTGCTCGACCTGTTCGACTGCCGCTGCCTGATCTTCGCCGCGGCGTTCGCGCCCCTCGTCGCCAAGATCGCGCCGGAGTTGCCCCGGCTCGCCACCCTGGTTTGCCTCGACGGCCAGCCCGCGGTTGACCAGCAGACAGCGGACCAGGCGGCCGTCGTGCCTGGTGCGGTCGCCTTCGCCGACTGGCTGGCCGGAGTGAGTGACGAGCCGTGGCAAGCCGACCCGGTCGATGACGTGGTCATGATCGCGGGCACCGGCGGAACCACGGGGACGCCCAAGGGCGTGCTGCTCACCGGGCACAACATTGAGACGATGACCGCCCTGACCCTGATGAGCTACCCGTTCGATTCTGGCCGGCCCCCGGTCTACCTCGCGCTCGCCCCGCTCACGCACGCGGCCGGCGTCCTCTGCTTCCCTGTCATGACACTCGGCGGCGAGATCGTCATCATGCCCTCGCCCGACCTGGGGGAGTTCCTCGCGCTCACCAAGCGGCACGGCGTCACGCACGCGTTCCTGCCTCCGACCCTGATCTACCTGCTGCTCGACCACCCGGCGCTGCCCGGTGCCGACCTCAGCTCCCTGCGGTGCCTCTGGTACGGGGCCGCGCCAATGTCCACCTCCCGGCTCGAGCAGGCCATCGAGGTAATCGGCCCGGTCCTCGGCCAGCTATTCGGGCAGACCGAGGCCCCCATGATGATCTCCACGCTCGCACCGCGTGACCACCTGTACCCGGACGGGACACTTGCCCGCGGCAGGTTCGCCTCGGCGGGACGGCCCACCCCGCTGACCACGGTGGCGATTATGGACGAGGCAGGGAACCTGCTGCCGCGGGGGGAGCGCGGCGAGATCGTGGTGCGCGGCCCCCTGGTGATGGCCGGCTACTACAAGAATCCCGCCGCGACCGCCGAGGCCTCCAGGCACGGCTGGCACCACACCGGCGACATCGGCTACCTCGACGACGACAACTACCTGTACATCGTCGACCGGCTCAAGGACATGATCATCACCGGCGGCTTCAACGTCTACTCAGCCGAAGTCGAGCAAGCCCTCCTCGCCCACCCCGCGGTCCTCGACTGCGCAGTCGTCGGCCTGCCCGACGACAAGTGGGGCGAGCGGGTCACCGCCGTCCTCCAACTCCATCCGGGCCAGGCGGTTACCCTCGAGGACGTCCGCGCGTTCGTCAAGTCACGCGTCGGCAGCGTCAAAACCCCGAAGCAGGTGGAGATCTGGCAGGATCTCCCGCGCTCCCGCGTCGGCAAGGTCCTGAAAACCGAGGTGAAGTCCCGCCTCCAGAGCCAGCCGCGGCGACCCGGCTAACGTCCGGCTCGTTTGCGCCCCCGGTCAGGTCGGGGCTCGCGTGCGAAGATGTGGCATGGGCAAGGCACCGGGCCTCAGCCACCCGCCGGGGACGCAGCGGATCGGTGTGCTCACGCTACGCGAATCACCGAAATTCAGTGACGCCTGCTCACCCCGTTGGCGGCAAGCCTGGAACCGTGCCCGACCATCAAG
>CAVXAB010000033.1:0-24466 GCA_963759545.1 uncultured Actinomycetota bacterium | reverse complement strand
CGGTGCGAGATCCGGGCGCTTGCCGCCGCCGCGCCGCGGGCCGTCAGCGCGGCCGCGCCATGATCGACGTGCTTGTCGTCGGCGGCGGCCCGGTGGGCCTTGCCGCTGCGATCCACTGCGCGCTCGCGGGCCTGTCGGTCACGGTCGCCGAGCCGCGAGCGGCTCCCGTCGACAAGGCGTGCGGCGAGGGCGTCATGCCCGCCGCGGTGCGGCGGCTCGGGGCGCTCGGCGTCACGCCGGACGGCCACCCGCTGCGCGGCATCCGCTACCTCGACGCCGCGCACCAGGCCGACGCGCCGTTCCGGCACGGGGACGGCCTCGGGGTTCGCCGCACCGTGCTGCACGCCGCACTCGCCGCCCGGGCCGCCGCGCTCGGCATCCCGGTCATCCCGGCCCGGGTGACCGCGTTGGAGCGGCACGCGGGCCACGTGGCCGCCGCCGGCGTCGAGGCGCGCTACCTGGTGGCGGCCGACGGGCTGCACTCGACGATCCGCCGCGTACTCGAACGGGAGACGCCAGCCGGGCCTGGCCGAGTGCCGCGCCCAGCGGTGCCCCGCTACGGGCTGCGCAGGCACTACCGCGTCGCGCCGTGGACTGACCTGGTCGAGGTGCACTGGGCGCCGCGGTCCGAGGCGTACGTCACGCCGGTCTCCCCCGACGTCGTCGGCATCGGCCTGCTGTTCGCCCGGCCGCACAACGCCGGCCCGGGCGGGGACGGCCCGGGCGGGGACGAGCCAGGCGGAGACGAGCCGGGCGGAGACGAGCCAGGCGGAGACGAGCCGGGCGGAGACTGGCCAGGCGGGGACGAGCCAGGCGGGGACTGGCCGAGACGGGACACGGCAAGCGCAGAGCCGCTGCGCGGTGCCAGGCCCGGTCATGACGGGCCGCGCCGCCACGACGGACCCGCACGCGACGACGCACCCGCAGCGGCGGCCACGGCGGTCGACGGCACGCGAGGCGACGCAGGCGGCTTCGCGGCCCGGCTGTCCGACTTCCCCGCGCTGCGCGACCGGCTCGGCGACGCGGCGCCGGCCAGCGAGGTCCGCGGCGCGGGGCCGATGCGCCAGCACGTCCGCCGCCGGGTCTACGGCCGTGTGCTCCTCGTCGGCGACGCTTCCGGCTACCTCGACGCGCTCACCGGCGAGGGCATCGGCGTGGGCCTCGCCCAGGCCGAGGTCCTCGCGCGCTGCCTCGCGGCCGACCGCCCCGCCGACTACGAGCGCGCGTGGCGCCGCGCCTCCGGCCCGGCGTGGCGGTTCACCGCCGGCCTGCTCTGGTCAAGGAACCAGCCGTTCCTCGGCCCGCGCATCGTCCCGGCGGCGCAGCGCCTCCCATGGCTCTTCACCGCCCTCGTCAACCATGCCGCCCAGGCCTAGGAAATCAAGGCATTCCCCCGAACGGCAGCGTGCCTCCGCCTCCCGGGCCCACCGACCGCCAGGCCCGCGACACGCTCCGGCCGGGCGGCTCCGGCTGCGACGTGCACCCGCCGCCCGCGGCGCCCCGCATCACCCTCGCCCGCCGCGCGTCCGCGCTTCTTGCTGTTATCAAGCTCTCGCCACGCGCGATGGCGTTCACTTAGGCGCTCCCCGCCTTCGCACCGCGCCCGGTCGTGCCCGTTCCGCCCGGATTGTCCCGGCGCCGTCGCGGCCTGGACCATGATCATGTGAGATTCCGCAGCTCATTTGATGCGGAATCCACATGATCATGGAAATCCCCCGCGATCACGCCGCGTCCGGCCCGCGGGCGGCCCGTGCCAGCCCGCGCACGGCCCTCACGCACCACTTACGTTAACGGCATTCCCGCCGGCCGCAATGCCACAAAGCAAAGTAGCGGTTAGAGCATGGCCGCCGTTGAGGCGAATCTCTAACCGCTACCGATGGAAATGGCCGAAGGCCATCAAATGTGCTTGAGTGCCGGTGCGACCGGTCGCCTCCTCGGCGAGAGGCACATCGCGGCTCCAGCCGAACGGTATTCCGCGAAGGCGATATTAGGTGCGGCCCGGGGGACCCTAGCCGCACCGGCTACTTCATTCTAACGCGTCGGGGGTGGTAGGTGTTCCCCTTGCTCACGTCCAGTTTCCGCGCTGCTGCTGCTCAGCGTCCCAGTAGCCCTGCTGGGCTTGGTCCGCCTGGCCGACGGGGGCGTAGCCGGGCGCGGGCGGGTAATCGGCCGTCTGGCGGCCCGCCGGCTGGCCCGAGGCGTAACCGTCGCGCGGGTAGCCGTTGGCCTGGGGCGCCCCGTTCGGTGACTGGTAGCCGTTCCCGTTGGGACTCGCCGGGGAGTAGCCGTTCCCGTTAGCGGGATATCCCGCCCCGTTGCCGTTGCCGTTCGCGTAGGCGGGCGTCGGCTGGTAGGCCTGTGCCCCGCCCGACGGGGAGGCGTCGTATCCAGGCACCGGGGTGTACCCGGTGCCGGCGGGCTGGCCCGGCCGTCCGCTTCCGCCCGCCTCGCCGGACGGGACGGCGCTGCCGTTGGCGGAGAAGCTTGGGGTGAACGTCGGAGTCGCGCTTGCCGTCGCCGCGGTTCCGTTACCTGGCGCGGAGCCGTTGGCGTAGCCGGCCGCGTACCCGTTCGCAGCGGGCTGCGGGTATGCGCTGGACGGCGCCGATGCCCGGCCGCCTTGCTCACCCGCCGGGTAGTCGCTCGCGCCGCCACCGTTGGCTGCGTACCCGTTGGCCGGGTACCCGTTCGCCTGGTACTCGTTGCCTCCGTAGCCGTTGCTTTCGTAGCCGTTGCTTGCGTAGCCGTTGGCCGCGTAGCCGTTGGCGCTTGGCCCCTCGGGGTACGCCCCGGCGCCTGGCGCGCTCGTCGCGGCGTATCCGGCGGGGAAGGCCCCCGTGCCGGCGCGCTCGCCGTCACCGTAGCCGCCGGCGTGACCGTTGCCGGAGTACCCCGCCTGGTCATACCCGTAGGCGTTAGCCGCGGACTGGTAGCCGGCCTGGCCGGCGGCCGTTCCCGCGGCGTAGCCGGACGCCGCGTTGTCCGCGCCGTCCCTCGGGCCAGCGTCGGCCGGCGGCGCCCCCGGGTACCGCGTCGCGTCCTGCTGAGCCGCCTGAGCCTGGTAGCCGGCCGGCTGCGCGTAGCCTGGCTGCTCGCCATAGGAAGCTGGCTGCTCGCCGTAGGAAGCCGCGTACCGGTCAGCCTCGGGGACCGGCGTCCCGTACGAGCCGCCCTGCTGCCCGGTAAAGGGCACCCCGGACTGCGCGGGCGCCGGCCGCGCGGCGGCTGCCCCCCGGCACCGTGGTCAGGCGGAACCGGCGCCGAGAGCGTGGCGGCCCCGCCATTACCAGCCGGGTACCCGGGCGCGGCCGCGGACTGCGCCGCGCGCGCGGCGTCCTGCCATTGCTGTGGGGCGGCCGCCGGCGGTTGAGCCGCGAAACCCTGCGGAGCGCGGGCCTGCGCGGCCGCGGCTTCCTGCTGGTCCGCCTGCTGCCCGTAGCCGTACTCCTGGTACTGCCCTGACGGCCGTCCCTCGTCCTGCTGCCCAGGGACGGTGTAGCCCCGGTTACCGAAGGAGCCTGACGCAACCTCCAGGCCCGACGGGACCTGCTCGGCGCGGCCATGCGCCGCGTAGCCCTGGTCGTCATAGCCGGGCTGCTGGTACCCCTGCTGGTCGTAGCCCTGGCCGGGGTAGGCGCGTTCGTAGGGCTCCCCGTCGCGCGAGGGTGCGGCCTGCTGACGCGCGTCGTACGACTGTGCCGCGGGCTGACCGTATGCCGCCTGGTCCGCATAGTGGGCGACGGGCCGCGGCCCGGTGTCGTCACCGTGCGACTCCTCGGGCGGCGCGGTGGTGCCCTGGTACGTGAACCCGCCCTGCTGGCCCGCCCGCCTGCGCGCCGCCCGCCTGCCCTGGGGCGCCGTAGGCCTGGGAGGAAGGCTGGCCGTCGCCGAAAGACGGCTGGCCCGCCGGCGGCTGGTAGCCGTAGGACGGCTGCGGCCCGGTCGAATAGGAGGGCGCGGACTCGTCCTGCAGTGGTGCCGGGTACTGGCCTGCTCCACCGTAACCGCCGGGCTGCACGGTCGCCTGCTGGGCGGGGCTGGCCGGCATCGTCTCACCGAAGCCGGTGTCGCCGTACCTCGCGTCGGCGTAGCCGGCGTCGCGGTACCCCGCGTCGGCATAACCGGACGCGCCGCCGTACTGCGCGCTTCCCTGCGCGGCGCCGTACTGGTAGTCGGCAGGCTGGTCACTGGCCTGCCCGTCGGCGCCAGGACGGGACTGGCCCTCCTGGGCGGCCTCGGCACCGTACTGCTGTGCCTGCCCGTATTGCCCGTACTGCTGCCCTGTGCCGTTGAACTGCCCGGCACCGTTGGGCTGCACCGTGCCGTTGAGCCCCGCAGCGCCGTACTGCGACGCGCCGTCATACCCGGCACCGTACTGACCAGAACCGTAGTGCTCAGGCGAGCCGTACTGCTGCTCCGCGCCGTTGAACTGCTGCCGTCGTGCCGTTGAACTGCGTCGTGCCGTTGAACTGCGTCGTGCCGTACTGGTCCGTGCCGTACTGGTCGCCCGCCTCGTACTGCTGCGCGGTGCCGTCCAGCGGCCCGGTGCTGTTGAATCGCCTGCTGCCGTTGGGCTGCGCGGTGCCGTACTGGCCGCCCAAGGCACCGACGGCGTAATCGCTGAGGCTGACCGGCTCCCCGCCGTTCCTGCCGGGCGCCGACTCAGCGCCGCTCGTCGCGAACCCTCCGGTCTGCCGCCCGTTCGCCCGCCCGTAGGCGGCCGCCCGCTCGTCGGTAAGCACGCTCATCATGCCGGTGAACGGCTCGGCGGGCGCGGCGCCGATCGCGAGCCGGGGACGCTGGCCGCCGAGCGCCATCGGGCCGGCGTCCTCATCGGCCTGACCGCCGGGGACGCCGCGCCGCAGTGAGTCGACGAGACGGGTGAGGTCATCCATCGGCAGCCGGAACGTGCCCGTGCACGTTCCGCCCTGCCAGATGCTGAACACCGCGATGCCAGTGTTGGAGTACCAGCTCAGGCGCATGCTCCGCGAACTGCCGCGTGCATCGAAAAAGATCTCACCGAGCCGGGGCAGGGGTGCTGCGTCCGACGCTGACATGCCCATGTTGGCCCCCCAGCAGAACGTTTGTCCACTTCGTACAGAGTAGGGCTCGTACGCCTCACGTGTGACCCACTCGCAGTGGTCGGTCGGGCGCCCCCGCCTAGCTTTCGTCATCCCGCGGGTCATTGCGCTGGTGCGAGATCGCCTTCCCGGCCGACGGGTGACGCCGGAACCTGCGGACAAATGCGCCAAACGCCGCGATTCGGGAGAAGTAACTCGGGCCGCGGACGCGCCAACGGAAAATTCTTGCGACGCGCGGTAAGAAAAATGCCACCCCGCCGTGCACAAGCCGTAGGCAGGATGGCATCATAGTCCCCAGGCTTTCCTGCCCCCTCTTGCGGCGGACCTTCGTGCTGGCAGCGGCTAACAGGTCAGCTAACGGACACTGGCTACTAAGCGGGCTTTCCCTGCTTTGCGGCTATCGTCCGGTAGCGGCCGTCGTCAGGTGGGGGGCTAGGCGCCTGTCATGCATGTGCCGGCCTCCGGCTGCCTGCAAGCAGTGCCGCAAGAACCAGGGCCACTGAACACCCGGTGCCACGGACACGCAGTGCCCACGGCCTACTGCCCGCGCAACCCTTAGTGAAGCGCACGCGAGCGCGCTTCACACACGCGGGAACAGTATGACGCCGTTGAGCGTTGCAGCTTGCAACAGCAGTTACCACGTAGGACCGGACTCGCGTGCATGCGAGCCATATAGCAAGACTAACCCAAGATCTAAGCAACTTTGTTGAGGTGATTGATCCATGTCCCAGGTGCGTAGGCAGACGGCCGTGCTTCCCCGCCCTAACTGGGGGTGGCAGGACGCTGCCGCGTGTCGTGGCGAGGATCTGATGCTCTTCTTCGGCCCAGACGGCGAGCGGCAGCCAGAGCGGGACATCAGGGAGCGCAAGGCCAAGCAGGTCTGCGCGAGCTGCCCGGTCAGGATCGAGTGCCTCAATTACGCCGTTGCCCGTCCCGAGAAGTACGGGACCTGGGGAGGCCTGAACGAGGACGAGCGCTCCGCCGAGCGCCGCCGCCGGATGCGCCGCGCGAACGCGGCCTGATCCGGCTACGGGGCTCCGTCTCCCGCACGGGGGCGAAGCAGCGCCAGCACGTCGGCGTCGGTCAGCTGGCCGAAGTCGGCGTACCATTCTCCCACGCTACGGAACCGGCGAGTGGTGACCAAGGTCACCACCTCGCCGTTTTCCTTTTCTATGGCATCGACCGCCGCGGCGGCCGCGACCGGCACCGCGAGGATCGGCCGCGTCACGCCGCGCGCCCGTACCGCGCGCAGCGCGGCGCGGGCGGTTACCCCGGTCGCGAGCCCGTCGTCCACGACGATGACCGGTCCAAGGGTCCAGGCGCGCCCCTCGGCCCGCGTGGTTCCGCGGGTGTACACCGCGGCGCGCCGGGCCAGCTCGGCGCGCTCGCGCGCCACCACGCCTGCGAGGTCGTCCCTGGTCAGGCCCACCCGGCTGAGCATCTCCGCGTCGAAGTAGGGCTCTGCCGCGCCCCCGGCCCCGTCCTCCGCGATGGCGCCGAGGCCGAGCTCCGGTGCCGCGGGATGGCCGATCTTCCGCACCATGAGCACGTCGAGCGGCGCGCTCAGCGCGCGCGCCACGCCGGCCGCGACCGCGACTCCGCCCCGCGGGATGGCGAGGACGACCGGGCGGCCGCCGGGCGGATCAACGGTCATGGCGCAGGGACCGGTACCAGCCCGCCCTCGTTCGGGATCATGGCACTGGGAGTCGCCGAGGAACTCGCGCAGCGCGGCTCCAAGCAGCACCCCCGCCTCGGTGCGATCCCTGAAGGCGGGCGGACCGGACGGCGCCGCGTCGCGGCGCGCGGGGGGACTGCTCATCTCCCCCGCGGGTATACCCGGCGGGCGGGGCCAGTAACTGAGCGCGAGCCGAAGGGCGAACCGGTCACGAGCGCGGGAGGCACCCGATGATCTGCGTTCAGTGCCGCCGGTGTCATCACGAGGACTGCCGGGGCGGCAACTGGTGCGACTGCCAGCACCAGCCGTCACCGGGCGCCCTGGAGGCCCAGGCGGAGCCCGCGCTGAGCTGGGTCCGCCAAGGTTAGTTACATCTTTAACGTCGGCGGCGGAATAGGGGCGCCCGCTGTGTGGTTGGCAACGACGTGACCTACCTCGGCTGGACAAACAGGGGCAAACTGTGTGATCCTGCTGAAGTGAGTGTTACGGACCCCATGCTCGTCGTGCGTCGGCACGTCGACCTTCTCCGTGTCCGTAGCGCGATTTGTCGCCCTGCACGCTGATCGCCGCCCAATCTATGTAACTCACGGTTACCCACGATGTAACCAGGAGTGCCGACTGGGTGCGCACCGCGAAATGCCGGGCGGCCTTTTTTTTCTTCTGCGCCGTGGCGGCTTCCCGCGGGTGCGTGCCCGCCGAATTCAACGACGACGTTAGTGAGGAAGCGCCGCATGTCTCCCGCATCCGGAGCAACTGCGACCAGTACCCCGGCGAAGGCCCAGGGCAAGCCAGCGGCCCCCCGCCGCAAGCGTGGAGAGGGACAGTGGGCGCTCGGCTACCGCGAGCCGCTGAACAAGAACGAGGAAAACAAGAAGTTCGACGACGGTCTCAACGTCCGGCAGCGGATCATCGACATCTACGCCAAGCGCGGCTTCGACTCGATCGACCCTGCCGACCTGCGCGGGCGCTTCCGCTGGTACGGCCTCTACACCCAGCGCCGCCCCGGCATCGACGGCGGCAAGACCGCCGTACTCGAACCAGAAGAGCTCGACGACCGCTACTTCATGCTCCGGGTCCGCATCGACGGCGGCCAGCTGTCAAGCGAGCAGCTGCGGGTCATCTCGGACATCTCCGTTAAGTACGCTCGCGGCACCGCGGACGTCACCGACCGGCAGAACATCCAGCTGCACTGGATCGAGATCGAGTCGGTCCCGGCGATCTGGGAGGCCTTGGAGGGCGTCGGCCTGTCTACCACCGAGGCCTGCGGCGACACGCCCAGGGTCATCCTCGGCTGCCCCCTGGCGGGCCTGGACTCCGACGAGCTGATCGACGCCACGCCGGAGATCGCTGCCATCTCGGACAAGTTCATCGGCGACCCGTCGCTGTCCAACCTGCCGCGCAAGTTCAAGTCGTCGATCAGCGGCTGCGCGGCGCAGTGCACGCACCACGAGATCAACGACATCGCGTTCGCGGCCGTCAGGCACCCGGAGACCGGCGAGGTCGGCTACGACCTGTGGGTCGGCGGCGGCCTGTCCACCAACCCGATGATCGCCAAGCGCCTCGGGGCGTTCGTCCGCCCCGACCAGGTGCCCGAGGTATGGAAGGCCGTCTGCGAAGTCTTCCGTGACTACGGTTACCGGCGGCTGCGGCACCGGGCGCGGATCAAGTTCCTGATCGCCGACTGGGGCGCGGAGAAGTTCCGCGAGATCCTTGAGAAGGAGTACCTCGGGTACGCGCTGCCCGACGGCCCCGCCCCGGTCAACGTGGACAGCGCCGCCCGCGACCACGTCGGCGTCCACCGGCAGGGCGACGGCCTGTCCTACGTCGGGTTCGCGCCGCGCGTGGGGCGGCTCGACGGCGAGCAGCTCGGCTCGATCGCCACGCTCGCCGACCGTTACGGCAGCGGCCGGGTGCGGACCACCGCGCAGCAGAAGATGATCATTCTCGACGTGCCTGACAGCGCGGTCGACGACCTCGTGGCGGAACTCGACGCGCTTGGCCTGCCCGCGGAGCCGAGCGCCTTCAGGCGGCACACGATGGCCTGCACAGGGATCGAGTTCTGCAAGCTCGCGATCGTGGAGACCAAGGGCCGGGCCATGACACTGATCGACGAGCTCGAGCGGCGGCTGCCCGGCTTCGAGACGCCGGTCACGATCAACGTCAACGGCTGCCCGAACTCCTGCGCCCGCATCCAGACCGCCGACATCGGCCTCAAGGGGTCGCTGGTAACCGACGCGTCGGGCAACCAGGTCGAGGGATTCCAGATCCACCTGGGAGGCACGCTCACCGGCGGGGACGCGTCCGGGTCCGGGTTCGGCCGCAAGGTCCGCGGTCTCAAGGCCACGGCGGAGGAACTGCCCGACTACGTGGAGCGGGTACTGCGCCGCTACGACGCGGCCCGCTCGGCCGGCGAGACGTTCGCGGCGTGGACGCTGCGGGCCTCGGATGAGGAGCTGTCATGACCGGGATGCCGTCGGCCCGCGCGGTCCCGTTCTACTGCCCTTACTGCGGCGAAGAGGACCTCGAGCCGCAGGGCGCCGCTGACGGGGAGTGGCACTGCCGCTCCTGCACGCGCAGCTTCCAACTACGCTTCGCCGGCCTGGGGGCGGTGCTGTGAGCGTTACAGGAGTTAATCAAAATCTAAGTAACAAGCGCTATCACTGGGGCCTAAACGCCGACGACGACCAACACGTGAAGGATCCGCAGCGCATGCGCAGCCTCGCCGAACAGGCAGCAAGGGAACTCGAAGACGCCTCCGCCGAGGAGGTCATCCGCTGGGCGACCGACACGTTCGGCGAGGAGGATTTGCATCACCTCCTCGATGTCCGACGCCGTGATCGTGCACCTCGCGTCGGCGATCCGCCCGGGCATCGACGTGCTGTTCCTCGACACCGGCTATCACTTCCCTGAGACCATCGGCACCAGGGACGCGGTCTCCGCCGTTTACCCGGTCAACCTGGTCAACGTGACGCCGTCGCGAACCGTCGCCGAGCAGGACGCCGAACTGGGGCCCCGGCTCTACGGGCGCAACCCCGACCTGTGCTGCTACCTGCGCAAGGTCGAGCCGCTCGAGCGTGCGCTCAAGGGCTACGACGCGTGGTTCACCGGCGTTCGCCGCGAGGAGACGCTGTCGCGGCGCTCGACGCGCGTGGTGGAGTTCGACGAGAAGCGGCAGAAGGTCAAGGTCAACCCGATCGTGTCCTGGACGTCGGAGCAGGTCGATGAGTACATCGCGGCCAACGGCGTGCTGGTGAACCCGCTCGTCTACGACGGCTACCCGTCGATCGGCTGCCGGACCTGCACGATGCGCGTCGAGGCAGGCGCGGACCCGCGCTCTGGCCGGTGGGCAGGGACAGGCAAGACCGAGTGCGGCATCCACGTCTGACCCCGCTTGTCGCCGTCGCCCACGGCTCGCGCGACCCGCGCGCCGCGGCGACGGTGACGGAGCTGCTGTCCGCCGTCCGCGCCAGGGCCCCGCGCCGCGGGCTCCCCGGGCTCGACGTGCGCGCCGCGTTCCTTGACCACTGCGCGCCGTCGCTCCCCCAGGTACTCGGGTCTGTGCCCGCGGCCAGTGAGTCACAGGCCTGGGCGCCCGCCGTGGTCGTGCCGCTGCTGCTCACGGCGGCGTATCACAGCAAGGCCGACATCCCGGCCCAGCTGGCCGCCGCCGCGGCGGCGCGTCCCGGCCTTGACGCCGACTGCGCGGGAACGCTCGGCCCGCACCCGCTGCTGCTCGCCGCCCTGGAACGGCGGCTGCGGGAGGCGGGCGCGGCCGCAGGCGACGCCGGCCTCGCCAGGACCGGCGTGGTGCTCGCCGCGGCAGGCTCGTCCGATCCGGCCGCGAACGCGACAATCGCGGAACTCGCGGCCCGGTGGGCGCGCGAGCGCGGCTGGCGGGCGGTCCTGCCCGGTTACGCGTCGGCGGCCGGCCCGCGGCCCGCCGACTCCGTGCGCGCGCTGCGTGACGCCGGGGCGGAGCGCGTGGTCGTCGCGACCTACCTGCTCGCCCCCGGCTACTTCGCCGACAAGATCCGCGACGCGGCGCTCGACGCCGGGGCGGACGCCGTCTCCGCGGCGCTCGGCGCCGCACCCGAGGTGGCCGACGTGGTTCTCGACCGCTACCTCGCCGCCGCGGCGGCGAGCGGCGACCAGGTCCGGCCGGATAGCGGGACGGCGCGGCAGGGAACCGGATAACCTTAGCCCCGATGAACGCTACCGCGCCGCCCGCAGAGAATCTGTACCTCGTTGTCGGATATGACGGCTCGCCTCCTGCTGTCCGGGCGCTCGACGCCGCGGTCAGGCTGCTGTCCGGCCGGCCAGGCAGGGTCGAGGTGCTGTACGTCGCCCACCTGCCGAGCATGGACATGCTGTCGGCAGACGCCGTGGCCGAAATGGAAGTCAACTTCGACGACATCGCGCGGGAGCTGCACGACCAGGCCAGCGAGCAGCTGCGCGACCGCGAGGAGCGCTGGGGGTTCGAGCGGCGCCAGGGCCTGATCACGGACCAGCTGATCGCCGCCGCTACCGGCATCCGCGACGCCCACCCCGGCGACCCCGTGGTGATCGTGGTCGGGAGCTCATCGCACGCCATGCACCGCATGGTCGGCTCGGTCGCCGTCAGCCTCGCCCGCCGCTCGCCGGTACCCCTCATCGTCGTGCCTTAGGGCTCCCTGGACAGCGAAATCAGGCTCCGCTCGGGCCGCCGGTTGTCGCTGCGCGCGGCCCGCCGATGGTGGACGTGGCGTTCCCGTATGCCTATCGTGGCGTGAGACCGCTCCACGCGAAGGGCACAGATCCCATGTCATCTGCCACCCAGGGCCGCCCGGCGGCGGACGTCGACCGGCGCTGGCTGGTCCTTGTCGTGGTGGCTACCGCCCAGCTGATGGTGGTCCTGGATTCCACGGTCGTGAACATCGCGCTGCCGTCGGCCCAGCGTGCGCTGGGGTTCCCGAACGGCGACCGGCAGTGGGTGGTGACGGCCTACGCCCTTGCCTTCGGCAGCCTGCTGCTGGTGGGCGGCCGGCTCGGCGACATGTACAGCCGCAAGTGGGTCTTCATCACGGGCCTGGTCGGCTTCGCCGTCTCCTCGGCCATCGGCGGTGCCGCCGTCTCGTTCGAGATGCTGGTGGCGGCCAGGGCGCTGCAGGGCGCGTTCGGTGCCATCCTCGCGCCGTCCGCCCTCGGCACCCTGGTCAGCACCTTCCAGGACCCGCGCGAGCGGGGGCGGGCCTTCGGGGTCTTCGGCTCGGTCGCCGCCGGCGGCGGCGGCGTGGGCCTGATCCTCGGCGGGCTGCTCACCCAGTACCTGTCCTGGCGCTGGACCCTCTACGTCAATCTGGTGTTCGCCGCGATCGCGGTGGCCGGCGCGCTGGCGTACATGTCAAGCGCCCGCCCCGCCAGCAGGCCGCGGATGGACTGGACCGGGGCCGTGCTGGCCTGCGCCGGGCTCTTCCTCATCGTCTTCGGCTTCTCCCACGCGGAGACCGCCGGCTGGACCGCCGGGCTGACGATCGGCTCCCTGGTTCTCGGCCTGGTGCTGCTCGCCGCGTTCGTCGTCGCCGAGCGGCGGAGCAGTCACCCGCTGCTGCCGCTGCACGTCATACTCGACCGCACCAGGGGCGGCTCCTATGTCGCGGTCGGCCTGTCGGGAATCGCGATCTTCGCCGTCTTCCTGTTCCTGACGTACTACCTGCAGGAGGTCAAGGGCTACAGCCCGTTGACCAGCGGGCTGGCCTTCCTGCCGATGATCGCCTGCATCCTGCTCAGCTCCAACCTCTCCAGCATCGTGGCCCTGCCGCGGGTCGGCCCGCGCGTCCTGATCGCCACCGGCATGCTCTTCGGCTGCGGCGCGATGACCTACCTGACCCAGCTCACCGTGACCTCCAGCTACGCCGGCGGCGTGCTGCCCGCCCTGCTCATCATGGGCCTCGGCTTCGGCATGATCTTCTCCCCGGCCATCAACACGGCCACGGCCGGCGTCGAGCGCCAGGACTCAGGCGTGGCCTCCGCCCTGGTCAACACCATGCAGCAGGTCGGGGGCTCGATCGGGACGGCCGCGCTGAGCACCATCGCGCTGACCGCGACGACCAGCTACCTCGCCGCGCACCACACGGGGCCGCTAGCGCCGGCGATCGCGGCGACCCACGGCTACACCACGGCCTTCGCGGTGTCCGCGGGAATCTTCGGTCTCGGTGTGATCCTCGCGATCACCTTGCTGCCATCGCGGCGGCGGCTTGTAGCACTCAGGGCCGCGGCCGAAGCCAGGCCCCCCTCCCTCGCGCCCGCGCGCGCCGCTGACGCCGACCTCGCGCCGCAACTCGATGCGCACGCGGCTCAGGCGATTCCGGTGGCCCTGCCCTGCTGCTCACCGGTGATAAATCACGCTTCGCTCCCGGCGGGCGGGCCCGCCGGGTGATCGCGGCCGGGACGGAACCCGGTGCGGCATTTGCGCCCCTGGCTGGCCGCTGCCCTGCGACGACGTACTCGCTGAGCCGCTAGGACGGGCCCCAATCGATTGTGACCGCAGCCTAGTTATCCGGTATGTATGGTTGTGACGCCCCAGTTTAGATATTTGCCCCACTGGGGGAAACCGACGTGGAACGGATGCACGGCGTGCGCACCGCGCCTTCATAACTAACGCGGTAGGCTTCGTGCGCTCGGACGTCGACCCGCGTGAGGAGGCGGATGCACACCTGGCCAGGCGCCGCGTACCCGCTTGGGGCGACGTGGGACGGATGGGGGACGAACTTCGCCCTGTTCTCCGAGGTCGCCGAGCGGGTTGAGCTGTGCCTGTTCGACGAGGTGGGATCCGAGTCGCGGGTAGAGCTGACCGAGGTCGACGGCTTCGTCTGGCACGGGTACCTGCCGGCCATCGCCCCGGGGCAGCGGTACGGCTACCGCGTGCACGGCCCGTATGACCCGCGGCGCGGCGCGCGCTGCTCGCCGGCGAAGCTGCTGCTCGACCCGTACGGCAAGGCGCTCGAGGGCGACGTCACGTGGAACGAGGCGCTCTTCGACTACCAGTGGTCGGAGCCGCGGCGCCCGAACACGGTGAACAGTGCCCCCTTTATGCCGAAAAATGTGGTTATAAACCCTTTTTTCGACTGGGGAAACGACCGGCCGCCGCATATCCCGTACCACGACACGGTCATCTACGAGGCGCACGTCCGCGGGCTGACGCTGCGCCATCCGGAGATCCCGCTGCACCAGCGCGGCACGTACGCGGGACTGGCGCACCCGGCGGTCATCGAGCACCTCAAGCGGGTCGGCGCCACCGCCGTCGAGCTGCTCCCTGTGCACCAGTTCGTCCCGGAGCAGGCCATGGTGGCGCGCGGCCTGACGAACTACTGGGGCTACAACACGATCGGCTTCCTCGCGCCGCACAACCGCTACTGCTCGGCCGGGCAGCGCGGCGAGCAGGTCGGCGAGTTCAAGACGATGGTCAAGGCCCTGCACTCGGCCGGCATCGAGGTCATCCTCGACGTCGTCTACAACCACACCGCGGAGGGTGACCACCGCGGGCCGACCCTGTGCTTCCGTGGCATCGACAACAACGCCTACTACCGCCTCGACGACGGCAGCCCGTGGCGCTACATCGACTACACCGGCTGCGGCAACTCGCTGAACGTCAGGCACCCGCACTCGCTGCAGCTGATCATGGACTCGCTGCGGTACTGGATCCTGGAGATGCACGTCGACGGGTTCCGCTTCGACCTCGCTTCCGCGCTGGCGCGGGAACTGCACGACGTGGACCGGCTGTCCACGTTCTTCGACCTGGTGCAGCAGGACCCGGTGGTGTCACAGGTCAAGCTGATCGCCGAGCCGTGGGACGTCGGCGAGGGCGGCTACCAGGTCGGTAACTTCCCGCCGCTGTGGACCGAGTGGAACGGCAAGTACCGCGACACGGTCCGCGACTTCTGGCGCGGCCAGCCCGCCACGCTGCCCGAGTTCGCCTCCCGGCTGACCGGCTCCTCCGACCTGTACGAGACGAGCGGCCGCCGCCCCGTCGCGTCGATCAACTTCGTCACGTGCCACGACGGATTCACCCTGGCCGACCTGGTGAGCTACAACGGCAAGCACAACGAGGGCAACGGCGAGGAGAACAGGGACGGCACCGACGACAACCGCTCGTGGAACTGCGGCGTGGAGGGCCCCGCTGAGGCCCCAGAGGTCGTTGAGCTGCGCGCGCGGCAGCAGCGGAACTTCCTCGTCACCCTCTTCCTGTCGCAGGGCATCCCGATGCTGCTGGCCGGCGACGAGATCGGCCGCACCCAGGCGGGCAACAACAACGCCTACTGCCAGGACAACGAGATCTCCTGGGTGGACTGGTCCCGCGCGGCCGGCGAGCGTGACCTGCTCGCCTTCACCCAGAAGCTGGCCAGGCTGCGCCGCCGCCACCCGGTCTTCCGCCGCCGCCGCTTCTTCACCGGCGCCTACCCGGGCGCCGGCGACGGCACTGGCGCCGGCGCCGCCGACATCGCCTGGCTGACACCGTCAGGCGACGAGATGACCGACGCGGACTGGCGGGCGTCTTACGCGAAGTCCGTGGCCGTCTTCCTCAACGGGTCGGCGATCACCGAGCGGGACCCGCG
Source organism: uncultured Actinomycetota bacterium (assembly GCA_963759545.1). GTDB lineage: Bacteria > Actinomycetota > Actinomycetes > Streptosporangiales > Streptosporangiaceae > Trebonia. The sequence goes on along the minus strand of CAVXAB010000033.1, from coordinate 9,119 downwards.
TGGTGACCGGGTGACCGACAAGAAGTTCCTCCTGCTGTTCAACGCCGGCGACGACCCCATCACCTTCACCATCCCCGAGGCCCTCGGCGGGGCCGGTAGCTCTGCCACCGACTGGGAGATCGTGGTCGACACGGAGACCCCGCGCGGCGACCCCAAGGAAGCGATCGGCTTCCTGCCCAAGACCAAGGTTGAGGTGGCGGGCCACGCCATCGTCGTCCTCCGCTCCCGCGCGTAAGAGCAGGGCACGAGCGGCCGCTAGGATCTGACGGGTGCGGATGATCTTTCCCTCGGCCGGCGACGAGCTTGACGTGCACGCGCTTGCCGAGAGCTACGCCTACCCGCGGGAGCGGTGGCTGCGGGCGAACTTTGTGACCAGCGCCGACGGGGCGGCCTACGTCGAGGGCCGGTCCGGCGGGCTGTCCTCGCCTGACGACATGCGGCTCTTCGGCCTGCTGCGCGTCCTGGCCGACGTGGTCCTCGCCGGCGCGGGAACCGCGCGCGCCGAAGAGTACAAGCCCGCGCTCCGCCGACCATCCCTCGGGTCGCTGCGCGCAGGCCGCCCGGAGACGCCGGCGATCGCGCTCGTCACCAGGACCCTCGGCCTGAACCTGGCCTCTCCCCTGTTCACCGAGGCGGACGCGCGCACCATCGTGATCACGTGCGCGGCGTCCGACGCCGACCTCCGCACCGCGGCCGCCAAGGTCGCCGACGTTATCGTCGCAGGCGAAGAGACCGTCGACCTCGCTCAGGCGCTGGACGCACTGGCTGACCGGGGCCTCGGCCGCGTCCTGTGCGAGGGCGGCCCGCACCTGCTCGGCGACCTGGCCGCGGACGGCCTCCTGGACGAGCTGTGCCTGTCGTTCAGCCCGACGCTGGCGGGTCCTGGCGCGAGCCGCATCATCGCCGGCCAGCCGTCGGACGCTCGCCGGATGAAGCTCGCGCACGTCCTGGCCGGAGACGACAGCTTCCTGTTCTTCCGCTACCTCACGCACGGACAAGACCAGTAACCAGCACTCCGAACGGGTGCGTGGTTCCCGTTGACCCGCCCAATTTCTTCCCGCCCAGGGCCGGCCACGTGGGCAGTAACCCGCCGCCGGCTGCGCGGCGCGCGGCTTACCTGGCCAAATTGCTAAGGCAAAACTTATTAGTTATCCTTACGATCATGGATTCAGGTGGACCGGTTGGCGATGTCAGTGAGGTCGCGGGGGCGCTGCGCGTCGCCGTGGGGCTTGTCGTGCGCAAGCTGCGGCAGGCGCCGTTCGCGGGCGAGCTGACCCTCGCCGAGTCCTCGGCGCTGTCGCGCCTGGAGCGCGGCGGCCCTGCCACGTCGAGCGACCTGGCCCGGCTTGACCGGATCAGCCCGCAGTCGATGGGCGTGACCGTCGCGGCGCTGCTTGAGCGCGGGCTGACCGAGCGCAGCCGCGACCCGGAGGACGGCAGGCGGATCGTGCTGTCCATCACCGAGGCGGGGCGGCGCATGGTGCACGACAAGCGCGGCGCGCGGACCGAGCAGATCGCGGCAGCGCTGCGGAACGGGTTCAGCGACGACGAGCTCGGCCAGCTCAAGGCCGCCGCCGTGCTGCTCGAGCGGCTGGCGGAGAAGCTCTGATGGCACGCAGCACGGCCACCGAGGCGAGGGCCGGCAGGCCGAAGCCGCCGAAGCCGGACTCGTACGCCTGGATCGCCCTCGCCAACACGACGGCCGCCATCTTCATGGCGTCGCTCGACGGGTCGGTCGTCATCATCGCGCTGCCGGCCATCTTCCGCGGCATCAACCTCGACCCGCTGTCGGCGGGGAACATCAGCTACCTGCTCTGGATGATCATGGGCTACCGCCTCGTCCAGGCCGTCCTCGTGGTGAACCTCGGGAAGCTCGGCGACATGTTCGGCCGGGTGAAGATGTACAACGCGGGGTTCGTGGTGTTCACGATCGCCTCGATCCTGCTCTCGTTCGACCCGTTCAGCGGCGGCCGCGGAGCGATGTGGCTGATCGGCTGGCGGTTCCTGCAGGCGATCGGCGGCTCGATGCTGATGGCCAACTCCGCCGCGATCCTCACCGACGCGTTCCCGCCGGAGCGGCGCGGCTTCGCGCTGGGCACCAACCAGATCGCGGCGCTCGCGGGCATGTTCATCGGCTTGGTGGCCGGCGGGCTGCTCGCCGCCTGGGACTGGCGCGCGGTGTTCTGGATCAACCTGCCCGTCGGCGTCTTCGGCACGCTGTGGGCCTACCTGAAGCTGCGCGACAACGGGGTGCGGAACCGCGGCAAGATCGACTGGTGGGGCAACGCGACCTACGCGCTCGGCCTCGGCTCGGTGCTCGTCGGCGTCACCTACGGCATCCAGCCTTACGGGAAGAACTCGATGGGGTGGGAGTCCCCGGTGGTGCTCGGCGAGATCATCGGCGGCATCGTCATGCTGCTCATCTTCGTGATCATCGAGACTCGGGTCGCCGAGCCCATGTTCCGGCTGTCGCTGTTCAAGATCCGCGAGTTCACCGCGGGCAACGTGGCGGGCCTGCTGGTGTCGATCGCGCGCGGCGGCATCCAGTTCATGCTGATCATCTGGCTGCAGGGCATCTGGCTGCCGCTGCACGGCTACACCTACGACCAGACGCCGCTGTGGGCGGGCATCTTCATGCTGCCGATGACCGCCGGCTTCCTCATCTCCGGCCCGACCTCGGGCATCTTGTCTGACCGCTTCGGGTCACGGGGCATCGCGTCCGCGGGCATGGCCGTGTTCGCGTCGTCCTTCATCGCGCTGATGCTGCTGCCGGTCAACTTCCCCTACTGGGCGTTCGCGCTGTTCATCGGGCTGAACGGGATCGGCAGCGGCATGTTCGCCTCGCCGAACTCCTCCTCGATCATGGGCTCGGTCCCGGCACGCGACCGCGGCGCGGCGTCCGGCATGCGCTCCACGTTCCAGAACTCGGGCACCGCCGTCTCGATCGGCGTGGTGTTCACGCTGATGATCGCCGGCCTGTCGAGCACGCTGCCTGGCACCCTGTCCGGCGGCCTGGTCAAGCTCGGCGTGCCCGGCGGCGTCGCCCACCAGGTCGCCACGCTGCCGCCGGTCTCCTCACTGTTCGCGTCCGTGCTGGGCGTCAACCCCATACAGCACCTGCTGGCACCGACCGGCGTGCTCGCGAAGCTGCCCGCCGCGAGCCAGGCCACGCTGACCGGTCGCAGCTTCTTCCCTTCCCTCTTGTCCGGGCCGTTCCACAGCGGCCTGATCGTGGTGTTCAGCGTGTCCGCCGGCCTGTCGGTCCTTGCCGCCCTGGCCTCCCTGATGCGCGGCAAGCGCCAGGTCCCCGGTGAGCCGGCGGCCGTGGCCGGCCCGGCCGTCGCGCCAGGCCTTCCGGCGGACGAGCCGCGGTCCTCGCGCGAGCGCTCCTCCTAGGCACCCGCGGGAGGCCGCCCGCCCGTGCGGCACTGTCGGTAACGTTGGCCTCGCAGTGCGGCCACGCACCCACCTCGCACGGCGAAGGGAACGAAGATGAGCGACGCGGCAGCGGGACACGGCGATGGCGTGATCACCAAGGTGAGCCCGCGGACGGTCGCGGAGACCGTGGCGCGGTTCAGCGGGATCGCGAAGGCGAAAGGCCTGCGCGTGTTCGCGGTCATCGACCAGGCGGCCGAGGCCCGGCAGGCCGGACTCGCGCTGCGTGACACGGTGCTCGTGGTCTTCGGCAACCCGGCGGCGGGCACGCCGGTCATGGCGGCCGCGCCGCTTTCCGCGCTTGACCTGCCGCTCAAGTTCGTCGTCTGGGATGACGGCGGCGTGACGCAGGTTTCCTACGTCTCACCGGAGACCATCGCCGCCAGGTACGGCCTTGACGCCGACCTGGCAGCGAACCTGGCCGCGATCGGCCCGCTCACCGACGCCCTCGTCGCCTCCTAGGGACCCGGCATGCTCCTGTCCGCCGAGCGGTCCGTGCTGCTCCTTCTTGACCTGCAGCAGCGGCTGATGCCCGCCATCCACGACGGCGACCGCGTCGTCGCCAGGGCCGCGCGGCTCGCCGAGGCGGCGCTGCTGCTCGACGTGCCGGTGGTCGCCACCGAGCAGTACCCGGCCGGGCTCGGCCCGACCGTAGCGCCCCTCGCCGGCTATCCCCACGCGACCATGGCCAAGTCCAGGTTCTCCGCCGCCGCGGAGCCGGGCTTCGCCGCGCTGCTGCCCGCCGGGACCCGCGAGGTCGTCATCGCGGGCTGCGAGACCCACGTCTGCGTGCTGCAGACCGCCCTTGACCTGCTCGGCTCGCGGCACCGCGTCGTCCTCGCCGCCGACGCGGCCGGGTCCCGCGACCCGGCCGACCACCGGGCGGCCATCGACCGTGCCAGGCAGCACGGGGCCGAGGTCGTCACCTCGGAGATGGTGCTCTTCGAGTGGCTGCGCGACGCGCGCCACCCGAGCTTCCGCCAGGTGCACAAGCTGCTGAAGTGAGCCGGCAAACTCGGTCACACCACTTATTAGGGATTTCGCCGGCCCCGGTTCGCGCGGCGTGACAGCCCTCGCTACTAGCCTTGCCCCATGGCTGCCCTGCACAGACGGGTGCCCGAGGATGAGTCGGGCACTGAACTGGACATCAACCCGGTGTACTTCCGGGAGAAGAGCTGCGAGATTCCCCGGTACCGGCTGCCGGAGCGCGGCGTGCTGCCGCGCACCGCGTTGCAGGTCGTCCGGGATGAACTCATTCTTGACGGCAACGCCAGGCTGAACCTGGCCACGTTCGTCACCACGTGGATGGAGCCAGAGGCCGAGCAGCTCATGGCCGAGTGCTCACCCAAGAACATGATCGACAAGGACGAGTACCCGCAGACCGCCGAGCTCGAGCACCGCTGCGTGAACATCCTCGGCCACCTGTGGAACGCCCCGCACGAGGAGGCGATCGGCTGCTCGACCACCGGCTCGAGCGAGGCGTGCATGCTCGGCGGCATGGCGCTGCTGTGGCGGTGGCGCGCCAGGCGCCGCGCCGCGGGCAAGGACACGGCACGGCCGAACCTCGTCATGGGCAGCAACGTCCAGGTCTGCTGGGAGAAGTTCTGCCGGTACTGGGACGTCGAGCCCAAGTACGTTCCCCTCGTCCCCGGCCGCTACCACCTAGGCGTCCCTGAGGCCGCCGCGCTGTGCGACGAGAACACGATCGGCGTCGTCGCGATCATGGGCTCGACGATGGACGGCTCCTACGAGCCGGTGGCTGAGCTCGCCGCGGCGCTCGACGCCCTTGCGGCCACCCCCGGCGCCCCCGACGTGCCGATCCACGTGGACGCCGCGTCCGGCGGCTTCGTCGCGCCGTTCCTCCAGCCAGAAATCGAGTGGGACTTCAGGATCAAGCGCGTCGCCTCGATCAACAGCTCCGGGCACAAGTACGGCCTGGTCTACCCCGGCGTCGGCTGGATCATCTGGCGCGATGAGGAGCACCTGCCGGAAGACCTGATCTTCAAGGTCAACTACCTCGGCGGGGAGATGCCGACGTTCGCGCTGAACTTCTCCCGGCCAGGCGCGCAGGTCGCGGCGCAGTACTACAACTTCCTGCGCCTCGGCTACTCCGGCTACAAGAACGTCCAGCAGACCGCGCAGGACATCGCCTTGTACCTGTCCGGCCAGATCAGCAAGCTCGGCCCGTTTGAGCTGCTGTCCGACGGGTCAGACCTGCCGGTATTCGCGTTCAGGCTGCGCGAAGACGTGGACAAGTACTCGGTGTTCGACATCTCCGAGCGGCTGCGGATGCGCGGCTGGCAGGTGCCCGCCTACACGTTCCCTGAGAACCTGACCGACATGGCGGTCATGCGGATCGTCATCCGCAACGGCTTCTCCATGGACCTGGCCAACCTGCTGCTCGACGACATCAAGACGCACCTGCGTATCCTCGAGCACAACCCGCAGACCCAGATGCCGCCGGAACTCCAGAAGAAGCGCGAGTCCTTCGCCCACTGAGCGCGGGCGGAGTCGCCGTCAAGCACGCGCTCCGCGCTTCTTGCTGTTATCAACCTTCGCGGCGCTCCCGCACCCGATGGATGTGCGTTTGGCGTCGCTATGGCGACGCCAAACGCACATCCATACGGAGAGGCTAGCCTTTAGCGCTTCATCACCATGCCCAGCAGGTGCTCGCGGTAGTGGGCGAACGCCTGGTCGGCCTTGGTCGTGATCTGGTCGCGCGGTCGGGTCAGGGTGATGTCGACGATCTCGGTCACCACGCCTGGCGACTTGGATACCGCGATGACGCGGTCGGCCAGGTAGACGGCCTCGTCGATGTCGTGGGTCACGAAGACGACCGTGACGCCGAACTCCTGGCGGACGCGCAGGATCAGGTCCTCGAGCTCGAAGCGGGTCTGCGCGTCCACCGACGCGAACGGCTCGTCCATGAGCAGCAGGTCGGGCCGGTACGCGAGCGACCTGGCGATCGCCACCCGCTGCTGCATGCCGCCGGACAGCTGCCACGGGTAACTCCGGCCGGCGTCGGGGAGCCCGACCGAGGCAAGCACCTCGGCGACCCGCTGCGCGCGCTCGGTGCGCTGCAGGCCGCGGACCCGCAGCGGCAGCTCCACGTTGCGCGCCACGGTCAGCCAGGGGTACAAGGACCTGCCGTAGTCCTGGAAGACCACGCCGATGCCCGGCGGCACCGAGCGCAGCGGCGTGCCCTCGAACAGCGCCGCACCGCTCGTCGGCTGCGCCAGCCCGGCCAGGATGCGCAGCAGCGTGGTCTTGCCCGCGCCGCTCGGCCCGACCACGCAGGCGAACTCGCCGCGCGCCACGTCGAACGTGATGTCTTGCAGTGCCACCTTCGGCCCGGCCGCCCCCGGGTACACCTTCCGCACCTGCCGTAGCGACACGACGGGTACGCCGGCCGTCTCGTCATCGGCCGTAGTGAGCTCAGGCTTCACTTCATTGCCCATCATCACACCGGCCAACCGGACTCGCGGTCGCGCGCGCTGCCCGTGTGGCGTTGGGCAGGCTATGCCGGCCCAACGCCACACGGGGACCTGAACCCCTGTCGCGCGCACAGAACACGCGTCGTGCTTGGCAGGGCCGATCCAATGGCGCTTTTCGCCATCGGCCCTGGCCAGCACGACACCGGGAGGTACGGGGGGTCGTCCCCCCGGGAGATAACTGCCTTTCATCGGGTTCCCTCCACGGCGCGGGCGCCGTAATGCCAGTGCAGTACGCGGTTCTCGGCGGCGACGAACAGGAGGTTCGCGACGATGCCGATGATCGCGAGGACGATGATCCCCGACCACATGCCGACGTAGTCGAAGGACTGCTGCGCGTTGACGATGTAGTAGCCGATGCCGTCAGTTGACGCCTCCCACTCGGACACCACCATGAGGATGATGGCGACCTGGAGGGAGTTGCGCAGCCCGGCGACGATCTGCGGGGCCGCGGCGGGCAGTACGACGCGGAACACGCTCCCGAGCGGCGACACCCCGAGCACCCGCGATGTGTCGAGCTTGACCTGGTCGACGCTGCGCATGCCGTCCAGGGTGTTGAGCAGCGTCGGCCAGAGGGCGGCGAACGCGATCAGCACGACCTTCATCGTGAAGCCGATGCCGAACAGCGTCATCGCGGCAGGCACGAGCACCGGGGCCGGGAGCACGTACAGGAAGTAGATGTACGGCGAGGTCGCGTCCCGCAGGTAACGCAGCGACCAAAGCAGCGCGCCGATCCCGATCCCGGCCAGGCCGGCGATCACGTAGCCGACCAGCAGGTGCTCAAGCGACGAGCCGAGCTCGGCGCGGGCCGGGCCGGTCACCCACTGGGTCCACAGCGACTTCAGGATCGACGAAAGCGGCGGGAAGTACAGCGACTTCGAGCCGGCCGACCAGAACCACCAGATGAGGAACAGGACCACGAACAGCCAGCCGCGCGTGGCTACCCGTCCGACTAGGCGAAGCCCGCGCAGGCCGACATCGGGCGGTCGTCCCCACGGGAGATAACTGGACGACAAGAGTCAGCCCCTTACGTTCTGAATACCCGCGGCTTTGACCTTCCGCTCGCGCGGACCGCTGTGACTCGTGCCAGCCGAGCACGTACCGCTCGGCCACCGTGAACGCCCCGGCGAGCACGACGCCGAGTATGCCGGCGACCACGATGTAGGCGTACATGATCGGGTACGCGCTCGGGCCCGCGTTCTCCGCGACGAGGATGCGCTCGCCGACGCCGCTGCCGCCGCCGATCAACTCGGCGATGATGTCGACGATCAGCGCGACCGCCACGGCGACGCGCAGGCCGGTCGCGATGAACGGCGCGGCGCTCGGCAGGATCACCGTCAGGAACTTGCGCGGTCCGCGGACCTGGAGCACGGTCGTGGTGTCGCGCACGACGGGGTCGAGGGACCTGACGCCGTAGCAGACCTGGATGACCAGCGGCCAGAACACCGCGAACGCGACGAGCGCGAACTTCATCGTGAGCGTCGCGCCCCACAGGACCAGGCCGATCGGCAGGATCGCGATCACCGGGATGGCCTTGAAGAACTCGATCACGCCGATGGCGCTGCGGTAGGCGAAGCCGTTCATGCCGATGAGCGTGCCGATCAGCAGCGCGGCGGCGGCGCCGATGACCAGGCCGAGCGCCCAGCCTTCGAGGGTCTGCCAGAGCGCCGTCCACAGGGAAGAGCCGCTCGCCTGGTCCCAGAGGGCGGTCGCGGTCTGTGACATCGAGGGGAACTCGTCGGCCCGGATGACCCCCGCCGCGCTCAGCCCCTGCCAGAGGCCGAGCGCGGCGGCGAGGACGGCGAGCCGGAGCCCGTAGGTGAGGGCATTGCCGCGCAGCACGCTACGGGTTCCAGACCAGTGACGAGACCGGCGGCGCACTGGAGATGATCCCGAACTCCTTCATGTCGTTTTCGATCTGCGTGATGGAGGTGGTGTTGAACGCGGTACTGAAGTTGGTGGCCAGGACCTGCTTGGCCGCCACCGCCGGGGTCAGGCTCAGGCCCTTCACCAGGGTCTGCTTGACCGCTGCCTGGTGCGTAGCCGAGTAGGCGACGGCTTCGTTCATCGCCGCGTGGAATTCACTGACGATCGTCGGGTTGGCGCTGATGTAGGAGCCCATCGCGTCGAGGCAGGTGAGCGTGCCGTTCGGGAACAGGACCTGGTTGGGGTGGCTGAGCACGGTCGCGCCCT
>CAVXAB010000032.1:0-55166 GCA_963759545.1 uncultured Actinomycetota bacterium | reverse complement strand
GCGCTGGCGCGCTGGCGCGCCTCTTGCTGTTATCTCGCTACTAGGAGGGTCAGCGCGGGCGGGGCGGCGGCCAGCAGGGTCAGGGCCACGGTCAGGGCCACGGTGAACGCCGCCGACCTGGCGTGGCTTGGCGGGCGGAGCAGGCGCTCGACCCGGTCGGGGACCGCGCGGGCGGCCGCCGCCATGGCACCAGCAGGAACGGCCGTGCCTAGGATGCCCGTGCTCGAGACGGCGGTGCTCGAGACGGCCGCGCCGGTGGCGATCGCGATCAGGGCGGTGACCAGGGCCGGCCGGCCGCTGGCCCGCGCGGCGGTGTCGTCGGCGGCCATCTCGGTCAGCCTGGCGACCTCGGCCGCGCCACGGGTGAACAGCGGGATGCCGGGGAAGGCCGCCGCCAGCCCCCGGGTAACCGTCGCGAGGGCGTGATGGCCGTGGGCGAGGTGGGCGCTCTCATGCGCGAGGACCGCGCTCAGTTGCGGCGGGTCGAGGACGGCGAGCGCGCCGCTGGTGACGACGATCGCGGCGGGACGCCCTGCCACGCAGTAGGCGGCGGGGCGCGGGTCGTCGAGCATGACCGTGCGTGCCCGGCCGGCGCCGCCGACCGTGCCCGCGGGCTCGGCGGAGCGCGGCGCCGGGCCATTGGCGGCGGGCACTTGAGCGCCGACGGCCGGCACCGGGCCGGCGATGCCGGCTCCCTGGCCCCCGATTGCGTGGCCCACGAGCAGCGCCGCCCGCGCGTGGGACCGGGTCTGCGCCCTGGACCGCTGGACGCGGCGGCCGTAGCGCCAGGCCGCTACGGCGCCCGCGAGCGTGAGCGAGGCAGCGAGCACGGTCACGCCGGCCTGGTACAAGGCACTGCCGTACACCTCTGGGGTGCACGCGCTGCCCGCCACGGAGCGGCAAAGAGCCTGGGTGAACTGGGGCCAGTCAGCCGCGGCCGTTCTGAATGAGAGTTGAATGGCGACGGCGGCGGACGCGAGGACGCTCGCCATCGCGGTCAGCCAGGCCGCAAGGCCGGCGCGGACGCTCACGCCGCGGCGGGTCAGCGGGGCGAGCAGCGCGGGGGCACACCACGCGGCGCAGGCGGCGTAGCCGAGCAGGGCCAGGGCGGTGATCACGGCCGGCCGCCTGCGAGCTTCTCCAGGACCGCGCGGAGCGCCTCCGACTCGCTGCCGTCCATCTGCGCGACGAAGTGGCTGAGCACCGCCTCGGTGTCGCCCGCCCCCGCCATCGCCTCGCGCATCAGGCGGGCGCTGTACTCCTCGCGGCTGGCGACCGCCGTGTAGCGGTAGGCCTTGCCGTCCCGCTCCCTGGCCAGCCAGCCCTTGCGGTGCAGGTTGTCCATGGTCGACATGACCGTCGTGTAAGCGATGTTGCGTTCCTCACGCAGGTCCTCGAAGAGGTCGCGGACGGTGAGGGTGCCCCCGTGATCCCAGATCCGCTGCATGAGCACCGCCTCAAGCTCACCGAACCCGTGCACTCGCGCCCCCGTTCCGCTCCGCTCGCCTTCGCTGCTCGCGCACCGCACTTGCCGTCAGGCCCATGGTACTTGCTACTATCTCCGTACGTAGATAGTACGTAGTTGCTACGTAGATTGGGAGATCACGGTGCCCGGAAGCAACTCGCGGGACAACAGGCGGCGCGCGCTTGAGGAGGCCCGCCAGGCGCAGCAGCGGCGCAAGCGCCGGCTGCGACTGGCCGCCTGGGGCGGCGCGGTCGTCGTGGTGGCCGGGGCGGGGCTCGGCCTCGGGCTCGGCTTGTCGGGTTCTGGCCCTGCTTCCGGTGCCGTGGCCGGCGCTGGCGGCACGGCTTCCTACGGGCCGCTTTCATCGCTTGGCACGCTGACAGCGGCGCCCGCACCGGGGTCGCTCGGGCCGGAGAACGTGCCGATTCCGCCGGCTCCCGCGCTCGCCGGGACGTCGGCCGCGACCGCCGGGCAGGCCATCGACGGGATCAGCTGCAACACCAGCGAGCAGACGGTGTTCCACATTCACACGCACCTGACGATCTTCGTGAACGGGCAGCAGCGGCAGGTGCCCGCGGGGATCGGCATCCCCGACGCGGTGGCGCAGCAGGCGCAAGGCGGGCCGTTCATCGGCTCGGGGACCTGCTTCTACTGGCTGCACACGCACGCCGCCGACGGGATCGTCCACATCGAGTCGCCGGTGCAGCGGACCTACACGCTCGGCGAGTTCTTCGACGAGTGGGGCCAGCCGCTTGGTCCCGACCAGGTCGGCCCGGCCCAGGGGAAGGTGACCGTGATCGTCAACGGGCAGGTGTTCAAGGGCAACCCGCGTGACGTTCCCCTTGGGTCGCGCGAGAACCTCCAGGTAGAGGTCGGGACGCCGCTGGTCGCACCGGAAACGATCAACTGGTCGAGCACCGGCCTGTAACGCGGGTGCGCGCGGCAATGGCGTCCGCCCCCGTGGCGCTGTTTCGGCCGGCGCGGCGAATCTGATTGACAACGGCGCCGCGCGGGAAGCATCTTCCCCGCGCGCTGGTTGTCCGAGGTATACAGCGGGGACCTTCACCGAAGAAGGTGGTCTGTATGGAGCTTTCCCGTCAGCACGTCGTCCAGGTGTTGCGCCACGCCGGGATGCGCGAGCTCGCCGACCAGGCCGAGACGACGCTTCCCGACCCGGTCGACAGCAAGACACTGGACCAGTTCTGCGCCGCCCACGGCATCTCAAGTTCATTCCTGATGGACCGCATGGGCGCCAGTCCGTGAGGAAATCGGCCGGCTGGTAGTCAGCTGGCGGCCGCTGCCGAAGCGCGCCGCGACGGCCGGTAACGTCCTCATGTGATAACGCCGGATGTTAGACGCCTGCTGGTCGGCTGCTACGGCCCGCCACGAGGCAGCGGACCAGGGATCACGCTCGTGGAACACGACCGGGCAGCCGGCACCTTGCGTGCGGTAGGCACTGCGGCTCGCACGCCCTCGCCATCCGCGCTGGCCGCGTCCGCCGACGGCCGCACCCTGTTCGCCGTGGAGGAGCGGGCGGGCGGGGCCGTGCACAGCTTCCGCTGGGACGGCGAAGCACGTCTCGCCGAGGTCAGCAGCCGGGCCAGCGGCGGTGCTGACCCGTGCCACCTGCTGGTGCACCCGTCCGGACGGTGGCTGCTTTCCGCCAACTATGCCGGCGCCACCGTCTCGGCGCACCCGATCGGCGAGGACGGCACGCTCGGGCCGGAGATGGCGGTCCTCCCGTTCAGCGGCAAGGGGGCCGACCCGGTTCGCCAGGCCTCGTCCCACCCCCACATGATCGCGGCGGTACCAGGGACAACTGAGCTGGCCATCGCCGACCTCGGCAGCGACTGCATACGCCGGGTCGAGTTCGATGCCGAGAGCGGTACGTTCGGCCGGGAACTGCCCCTGGTCGGGCTGCCGTCGGGGTCGGGCCCGCGTCAGGTCGTGTTCGCCCGCGACGGCCGGGTGGCCTACGTCCTCGGGGAGCTAAGCGGGCAACTCACCACGGTGGACTGGCTGGGCGACCAGCCGCGCGTGATCCGCAGCCAGCTGGCGTCCGGCCACCCGCTGCCGCAAGGCAACGCGGCCGCCGCGCTTGAGCTGTCCCGCGACGGCCGCCGCCTGTACGCGTCGCACCGGGGTGCCGACACGATCGTGGCCTTTGACCTGGCCGACCCCCGTCATCCGCGGTGGGAGAAGGCATGGCCCGCCGCGGCGGCGGCCCGCGCCACATCGCCGAGGACGGCGCCTGGCTGTACGCGGCCTGCGAGCAGTCGGGGACAATCGCGGCCCATCACGTCGAGCGCGGTGCGGTGACGGTCGTCGCCGTGCCGAGTCCGACCTTCGTGCTCGTGGAGCCCGCGGGTAGCGGTCAGCGCGAAATGGCGGTGTAGCCGGCGCCGGCGTTGGTCGCGCCGAAAACGATCAACTGGACGAACAGCCTCCAACTGGGCCCGGAGACAGAAGGGGGACTTGTGGACTCACAGGAACGGGACCGCCGCCGTCAAGACCGCCTCACCGCCTTCCGGGAAGAAGCAGCTCCCGTGAAAGAAGCGCTCGCTGCGGCAGGCATCGACCCCACCGACTTCGGACGGTTCGTCAACCGGCCTTTCCCCGGTGTCCTTGAACCGGCGGATTTTGATGAAGAACGGGCCGTGCCCGTTCTGCTCGACTGGCTGCCCCGGGTGCGCAGCGAGTACGTCAAGGAATCAATGGTCCGTCATCTTCGCACCAAAGCGGCCAGGGGGATCGCCGTTGAGCCGCTAGTCGAACAGTTCAAGCGTTCGGAAAACCCACGCTACAAATGGGTCATTGCCGACGTTCTCCAGTACATCTGCGGCAAGAGCCACTTCCATACGCTCGTCGAGCTCGCCGGCGAGGGCCGTCACGGCGAGGGCCGCGCGCCGCTAGTGGACATGATGTGGCGAGTCAAGACCGAACAAGCCGACAGGATCATCATTGCGGCCCTCGGCGACCCTGAGGTCCCATTTCAGGCCATGTCGGCGCTCCGCCGCAGATTCGGTAACGCCGTAGCGCGACCCGTATCGAGCCGCTGCTATCCAGCGAACATGAACGTATGCGCAACTCAGCCCGTGAGCACCTGAAAAGAATCGACAAATACCTTGCTACCCACGGCAACTCGCGAACGACCACGAGTTGACCGCCGTCCTGCCACCCCGCAAAGCCGGGTGCCAGCCGCACCTGTTTCCTCGTACGGAATTGGTCAGTGTGGAGCGTTGAAAACGGTCGCAAGAACCGGACGGTCGGAACCTTGGTGTCTGGACGACACTGCCCGGTGCCCGCAACCGGCCGTTTACGGACACCCATAAATGTAAAGGGGAGCGGTCTGTAAACCGTCACCGCAGCCTGCTCCGTTCACCGGACATCCGATGGACTGTACCGCTTCCGCAGCACGGCCAGCCGCGCCGCGTAGTCGAGCGCCGCGACTGGGATCGTGCCCCCCAGCACGGGCCCGGCTGGGGCTCTGCGCAATACAGCGGGCAGGCAGCAGTAGCGGTTGCGGCCTAAATCGCTGATAATGCCGGGTGCTTACCCTACGATCAAATGCCAGGATGGGTTTCTTCGCTCATGGCGGGGGTGAGCGTAATGACCGGCCTGCTGGTTCATGACCTCGGGCGCACAGGCCGCTACCCGGCAGGGGAACGCCTCGGCGAGGACAACCTGGGAACGCTTTACCTGGCCAGGCTGCCGTCGGGACAGCAAATCGTGCTGCGTGTCCTCGCGCCCGCTCTCGCGGGCAGCCCCCGGATCCGCGAGAGACTCGAACGTGAGATCCACACCGCAGCTGCAGTAACCAGCCCGTTCACAACGCGGATTGTCGATGCTGACATCCGCGCCCGCGAGCCATGGATAGCAACCGAGTACGCGCCCGGCCCGACCATGGACTTGCTGGTAGAGCGACAAGGGCCGCTTGGGCTGGCCCGCCTCCTCGCCGTGGCAGCAGCACTGTCCGCAGGACTGCGGGACATCCACCAGGCGGGCCTGGCACACAAAGACCTCCAGCCCTCCAGGGTGATCATTGCCGCAGACCGGCCCCGGATCACCGATCTGGGTGCGGCAGTGAGCGGCCTGGAGGCGCTCGCCGCAACCGGCAGCGCTCGTAAGCAGCCCTGCATATCTGTCCCCTGAGCAGGCAGACCTTGCAGAGGTCGGCCCGGCAAGCGACATCTTCAGCCTCGGCTCCGTACTGTATACGCGGCCATCGGGCGTGTGCCGTTCGGCTCCGGAAGCCAGTGCAGCTGTTGGAACGGATCGTCGGCAGTGCACCGGATCTCACCCGTGCCAGGGATGCTTCGTCCGCTCGCGGCATGGTGCCTGGCAAAAAACCCGGCGGATCGCCCCTCGGCAGAGGAACTGCTTGAACAGGTATATGCCTCCGGCGTGCGTGAGGCTGGCCTGGTCCAGCAGAGCTGGAAGCGCTGATGGCCGGTATCGCGCCTGCGAGCGGGCATCGGCGGATGCCCCGCCCGCGCAGGGCGAGCATTCCAGGATGGCCGTCGGCGAGTCTGGGCCTGCATTCCCGCCCGCCGGTTCTCCTCAGATACAAGGGCAAAAAGACTTCAGCGGCACGCGGGAAGACACGGGAGAGCAGGGCACCGCCGCAGGCCCACCGGCCCAGGATGACCACGGCGGCAGCTACCCCTACCAATACTGGACCGGCGAACCGCAGCTGAATGGTGGCCCTTCCGGTCAGGAGTACGGGACATCGGGCGCTGGTGGTTACGGCCAGTCCGGGTATACGGCCCGTTCTGCGTATGGAGCTGGGCCTGGCTATGAGCGGGGATATCAGGGTGCTAATGGTTACGGCCAGTCCGGGTATACGGCCCGTTCTGCGTATCGGGCTGGGCCTGGCTATGAGCGGGGATATCAGGGTGCTAATGGTTACGGCCAGTCCGGGTATACAGCCCGTTCTGCGTATCGGGCTGCATCTGGCTACGAGTCCGAGTACGCAGCTGCGGCTGACAACGAATATGACCTAGCGTCCCCAGCGTCCGGGCCTCAGGCTCCTGAGGGCACGTACGGCCCCGCGCTGAGAAACGGTGCGGCATATGACTCCCAGCCCGCCGCGTCTTCCGGCCTGTACCCGTCTTACGAGTCCTCGTCCTACGGATCCTCGTCTTACGCGACTCCCGTAGCGCCCTTCACCCCGCCAGCGACCGCGTCGGCGTCTGCGGCCCCCGAGTTCGCTCCAGCCTACGCAGCGCCCGGCTTCGCACTGTACGCGCCCGTCCAGCCTGTCGCGAGAAGCGCAGGAGCGGCTCCGCCCGCGCGCCGCACTGCCGACGCGGACGGTTCGGTCTCTCGGTTCCTGACAGGCATCTTGCCGGAGCGTGCCCCGGTCAGCGCCCGGATCAGCCTGCTGGTCCAGGTCACTCGTACGGACTTTCCAGGCTCGGCTCGCCTAAAGCAGTTCGATGTCCCTCCGGGCGGGGCCACGGTGACGGTCACCGTTTCCGCGCCGGGCCTGATTCCGCTGGGTGACCTTGAGCAGGACCTGGCTGTCCCGTCTGCCAGCGACTCCGAGCCGGTCCGGTTCGGATTCATGGCTGGCCGCCAGGGGCTGCACTCTGTCACCGTGAGAGCGTTCGTCGGCGGGACCTGCGTGGGCGAACTGGCGCTGCAGGTCTCCGTTGAGAGTGGTGCAGCGCTGGAAGAGGGACGCCCGCAGACGGCGGCTATGGCCGGGCTCGCAGCCGAGCCGGGAGAAGTCACCCTTCAGGTCAGCCGTACCGCTGGCGGCGGCTACAGTTTTCAGCTGCTAAGCGAGGCACTGTACCCGATGGTGCTGATCGATCGGCTCGCCGGCGACCCGGCTCGCGTGGTCGCAAAAATCGCCGCCGAGCTCAAGGCGATGGCCAGCGGCCGGTCGCCGTACGCGACCGCGGTGCATGCCCGCCACCGGCTCAGGGCGTTGGGCACCGAGCTGTGGGCCGACGTGGTTCCCGAAGCGGTCCGCCGCCAGTTCTGGGCGCAGCGCGGGCGAATCGAGCTGTTCACCATCGCCAGTGACATGGACACGGTGCCGTGGGAGCTGATCTACCCCGTCGACCTGGACAATGAGGACGGTTTCCTAGTCGAGCAGTTCCCCGTCGTCCGCCGTGTGTACGGGCAGGGGCGAACGCGGTCCCTGCGGCTGGATTCCGGCGCTGCCTACGTTGTGCCGCCACGCTCGCCGGCCGACGCACTGGACGAGGTGACCGCTTTGCGGGGCATCCTTGCCCTGGACGCGGCAGACCGCGGCGTGCAGGAAAGCCTGGACGAGGTCTTCGGGCTGCTTGAGTCCATGCCAAGCGTGCTGCACTTCGCGGGCCACAACGCGTTCACCGATGAAGCCGGGTCGGTGATCAGCTTGAATGGCGGCCCGCTGCGCCCGGACGACCTCGCCTATGCCAGGCAGAAACGCGCCTTTGCCGCAGTCAGCCCGCTCGTGTTCCTCAACGGGTGCCGGACCGCAGGAGAGATCGCCGGGTTCGCGCAGATGAATGGCTGGGCGGACAAATTCATGGGCGCGGGAGCCGGTGCCTTCATCGGGTCCTTGTGGGCTGTCCGGTCGAGCTCGGCGAAACTGTTCGCCGAGGAGTTCTACCGCTCGCTAGTTCAGCATGGGCAGACCCTAGGCGCCTCGTCGATGCGCGCCAGGCAGGCGATCGCGGCCGACACAGGAGATCCCACCTGGCTGGCCTATACCGTCTACGGAAACCCGTCCGCACAAATCGACCGCCCTACAGCTCCTTTTCCCGAGAGGTAGCCGGCCAGGGCATTGGCATGGCAGACGTGATCGCCGTCAAACTCGCCATGAGGAAGCGAACGTGCCCGCGGACGAGGACCGCGACCTGTGACCGGCTCCTAACCCTGAACCTGGAATGGGCGGGTCGGCCGCTGCCAGGATGTAGATCAGCCTCGCGTAGCCGGTTCCTCTGGCCGACGGAGACCGACCCGCTATAGACCGGCGCCGCGGACCCTTGCAGGCTCTAAGCCCCCTTACTTAGACTCCGCAGTCGCGCCGTTACGGTGAGCGAAGAACCTCTGCCTGCGGAGACAGCGCAGGAGAGCGATTGTGGAGCTAGTCTTGCCGGCTGGCGGGCTGCTCGATGCCGATCCGCAGAGTGTGGGTGACCTCGTTGCTGAACTCGCCCTTAAAGCCCAGTGTGACCGTGCCGTCCCGGGTGATCGCGAAACACAGTTCTACCGTTCCCGCGTTGAGCAGGAACGGGTCATCACCGCCGACCGCTCGCGCCACGACGGCGCGAATGGTCTCAATCGCGTCGAGGAGCACTATCTCCACCGGGCTGTCGCGTACCTCGTGCTTCAGGTCCGGCGGAGCCAGGGTGATGTCGATCGTATGGGTGTCGCGCCTGGTGACGGTCGCGCCCAGGCTGAGCTTCATGCCGATGAAGGGGACGCGGAAGTCGACTCCGCCGCCTGCACTGAAAGATGCCACGGTGTTGAGTATCAGTTGTATGGAAGCTACCTGCAGGTCCCTGCCAGTATCGGCTGCCGAGATGCCGGCGAGCTTGATCGCGTTCTTGACAGCGTCGACGACCTCGTCGACGGCTACGCCTGTGTCGCTGACTTCCATAGCTTCTCCCCGTCACTCGTAGCTGGCCGTGACTGCTGTGGCTGCGGGGTCACCGTACACGCTGCAGGCCAGCCAGGCGGGGTCGTCGTGACTGCGGCCGGCCTTCACGCGAGTCTGCCGGGATGCCTCGCCTAGTGGGGTTCCGGCTGCGAGCGTCGCGTAGAAAGTCTCCGCGAACGTCACGGCGCTCTCGGTCCGCACCGCTCACAGGGTTCCGGTGAACGCGTCGGCGCCCGTCGCCATGAACCCCGGGGCCTAGCCCATCATCGGCGTGTATTCGGGAACCGCGCCCGCGCTCCTGCACGCATTGATGAATACCAGCGGGTGCCGGGGCATTCACCGTGCTCAGGGTGCTGCGGAAGAGCAAGAACCGCAACGTCTCCGGGCAGCGCTCAGGTCGGCCGGGTGCGGGTGGCTGGGGAACTATTGGAAGTCGAACGTGACCACGCTGCGGAAGGTCATGCCCGCCCGGGCGACGCACCCCGGCAGCACAGCAGCCGGTCACGGAAACAAGCCTCGCCCTTCACGCCTCACTTATGGTGAGTGAATTATTACAGTTTCGCTTCTTACCGGATTTCTGCGGAGGTACTCACGCAGGCTGGGCTGAACTGCAAAGCGGGACAAAGGCCGGGGGGCAACGCTATGGGGCTCAGCTACCGCAAGTCAGTCAAGATGGGGCCGTTCCGCGTGACGGCATCCAAATCAGGGATCAGCTACAGCACCGGGGTCAAGGGCGCCCGCATCACCAAGCGCGCCGACGGCAAGGTCCAGACGACCCTGTCCGCGCCAGGCACCGGTCTCCGGTACACCAAGACGGCACAAGGCAAAAGCCGAACCGCCACCCCGGCAGCCGCAAAACGCGCGCCGCAGCCCGCCAAAGCCACCGTCCGGACGCCGCAACTCGCCGCGGCGAAACAGGCGCCCGTCGCCAAGCCGCCACAGGCGGCCAAGCCCGCACCGGCCTCCAGGCCCGTACGCCCGCCCAAGCCCCCACCAGCACCCAAGCCTGCTCGTCCGCCGAAAGCCTTGAAGCTGCGCGGCCAACGGTCGACCACGCCTCCCCGGATTCCCCCCGCATCGCGGCTACCTCTCACCATGAAAGGTAACCTCGCCACAGTCACCCTCCACCAAGCCGGCATCCACATCGAACGCACACGCGCCGGCAGGATCGGCGGAAGCCACTCAGCCGACATCTCCTGGCACGAACTAGCCGGCATCGACTTCCTCGCACCCGGCCTCTTCCGTAACGGCCACGTCCACTTCGCCACATTCAACGACCCACGCGGCCTGACGTTCGCAGGCAACGGCAACCCCATGACCTCCAGCGCCCGCAACCCGCACGTCATCCTGTTCGACTGGCCCAAGTCCCGCGCCTACAACCAACTGCGAGACCTGCTCACCGGCAGCGTATACCGCCCACCGCCACCCCACCCGCCGCAGGCCTGGCAGCCTCCCAGCCAGCCGCCGACATGGCATCAGCAGCCGGCTTGGCAACCGCCTACCTGGCAGCCCCCTGTCTGGCCCCCCGGCAACTACCCTCCGCAAGGCCAACCACGGGTCTAAGGCGGGTGCGACGCAGCCTTCCTAGGGACAAACGACGGCGGGCTGCAAACCCGCCCGTCGAGGTATTGTCGAAAGCAGTCAGGCGGCCAGCCAAGCACCACGGCAAGTCGTGCCCGCTCCGCCGACGAGGGCAGGCCCGCTCTCCAGGACGCAGGCCGGTGTCATACAGGTAAGGCTGGCTAGCTCCTCGCGCGTGAAGCCGCGTTCCGTCATGCGGATGAGAGCGGCCGTGCGGACGGCGAGCGGGCTACCGGGATACCCGCTCACGCCGCCCGCCGCATCTTCTCCTCGATCTTGTCCTGAAGGATGAGCAGGTGCTCTTGGAGCATGGCGTCCTCGCATGCCACCGGGTCGGTCATCAGCACCTCGGCGGCCAGCCAGCGGGCCATGTCCTGCCGGTACTCCCTGGCGTTCCGGAGCGACAGTTCAAGGTTCGCGGCCTGAGTTTCCGCGTAGACCGACTCCAGCCTGCCCCTGGCCTCGTCGCCCGATTCCACAGCGCTCACGGTGCCACCATCCATCTGAGGGTTTCTCGCCTGGTCATGTCGTCGGTGAGCCGCTTGTACTCCTGGGTGAGGAAGGCGAGCGCCTCCATGACTCGCCGCCGCTCGCTCAGCACCTGGAAGTCGTCTAGCCGACTGACGTCGTCCGGCTCGGGTTGACTCACTTGCCTCACCTCCTGCTGGCCGCACCGCCGTCGCTTGCTTCCGGGACTCCCGATATTTGGCGCCGCCGCTCCGGCGGCATCGGGATGTGTAACCACTGTGCAGCGCCTAGTGACGGGCAGGTGCCTGCGTGGCAAGATGTTTGGCATGGCTGGTAATCCTGGCTCCCACTTTGGTAAGCAGCTCCGCAAAGAGCGGATAGCCCGCGGGTGGTCCCTCGATGACCTGGCAAGAGAGACAGACGTCAGTGCCGCGCACTTGTCAAGGATCGAGAACGGCCGAAGGCCCCCAACTGAGCAGGTTGCCGCCGCGTGCGATCGCGCGTTTCCGTCGCGGCGAGGCTGGTTCACCGAGTTCTACACCGAGTTGCAGACGTGGACCGAGACACCGTCGTGGTTCAAGCCGTGGTCAGAACACGAGATGAGCACTGCGACGATCCGCGCCTGGTCGACTGGCGTCGTGCCCGGCCTGCTGCAAACCTCCGGCTACGCGACAGCCCTCATCTCAGGAGCACCCGGTATCACGGCGGACAAGGTTACAGAACGCGTCGCTAACCGCATGGCCAGGCAAAAGCGCGTCCTGTACCGTGATGAACCGCCGCAGGCTCACTTCCTCATTGACATCACGTCATTGCGCAGGATGAACGCCAGCGATCCGGTCATGAGCGCTCAGCTACGTCACCTGCTAGCCGTCGCGGAACTGCCGAACCTTACCGTTCAGGTCGTTCCTGAGTGCTGGCACCCGGGCTTGCTCGGTGGCTTCATGGTCGCTGACAGCGCGGCGTACGTTGAGTCGCTGATCGCTGGCCAGGTCTACGCCGACGCGGAAACCGTTTCAGCGCTTTCGCGTCGCTTCGCTACCATCGCGAGTGAGGCCATGAGAGCCAGCGAATCACTGGCACTGATACGGGAGATGCTGGCGCGTGAACAACTGGCGAAAGTCAAGCTACTCAAACGACAGTGGCGGAGACTGCCTTGAGACCGCCAGCGACGGCGGCGTGATCACGATCCGCGACACGAAGGACCGGGAAGGCCGAACGCTGATCATTCCGGCAGCGACTTGGCAAAGGTTCACCGCGTCACTGAAGTAGCCCGTTCCGCCGTGGGTGAGGCGCTTCCCGGCTAGCCGGATTCGCGGGCGGTGGCGGGGTTGCCGGGGTTGGCGCGCCAGGCTTGGAGGGCGGTGGGCGTCCACGCGGGCCGTCCGTCGGTGGTTCTGGTTTCGCCGGGGATAGGTGGCGGGCGCGGGCGCGGCGGAAGCTGTCGGGCTTCTCGTAGCCGAGATAGGACGCAGCAGCTGCGATCCCGGTGATCGGACTTTCCCTCTCACTGCCCGCGGCCTGGTCCGCAGGCGGGCACCGCGGCGGTGGTGTCCCAGGGGTGGGTTAGCCGCCGGTGTCTGCGCTGGTGAGGGACGTGCTGTCCGCGTGGGACAGGGACGGCGGGGCGGGGATATGCTGGTGCCGGCAAGCTTGTGCCCCTCGGCTATCGCGCGAGGGCTGATCCAGGGGGCGGGCTGGCTATTGGCATCCCAGGCGGGGGCGGGGGCCGGTCAGGGCGTCGCGGCGTGGGCAGGTGGGCGGGTCTGGGCGTGGTGGATGCAGGCTGGGGCCTCCCCGATGCCGACCGCGCCGCGTCCTTCGGGGTTCCCCGGGCGTCCCACTCCGCAGGGGGCGCGTAGCCGAAGGTCATCCTCCATAGGGAGTCGCTGTAGGAGCCGGTGATGAGCGGCCGAACCTGGCCGTCAGTCAGGCAGCGTGCGGCCGAACCTGGCTGTCAGGCCAGGGCCGCCGTCGAACACGGTGATGCGGCTGATGCCCGCCCGCGTGACGGTGAGCACGCCAAGCCCGAAAGCGCCGCCGCGGTAGTGGGCGATCGCGGCGGGCTGGCCATTGGCGACGGTGGGGACCATCCGCCAGTCTCCCGGCGACCCGATCACGTGCGCGAGGTACCGCAGGCAGGTCTCGCGGCCGGAGAACCACGTGCGCGTGCCGACCATCTCGATCGAGGCGTCGGCGCGCAGCGCCTTCTCCAGGGCCGTGGTGTCGGCGTTCTCAAAGCCGGCGATGTACTGGCCGAGCAGTTCCCTGGCGCGCGGCTCGGTCGGCTCGATGACCCGCTCTGGCGCCGGCGAGACCTCATCCAGCCGCGCGCGGGCTCGTTGCAGCGCGCTCTTGACGGCCGGCGTCGAGGTGCCGAGCATGCTCGCGACCTCGGCGGCGGGGAAGCCGAGCACCTCGCGGAGCAGCAGGACGGCCCGCTGCCTGGCCGGCAGGTACTGCAGGCTGGCGATGAGCGCGAGCCGCAGCCATTCGCGCGCGGCGACGATCGCCGCGGGATCGTCCGACTCCGGGGTTACCAGGGCGTCCGGCATCGGTTCCAGCCAGTCGACGCTGGGTTCTGCCGGGCCTGGCGGGGCGTCCGGGTCGAAGGCGGGCGCGCCGAGGCCGGACGGCAGCGCGCGCCTGCCTCGCTGTTCGAGCGCGGTCAGGCACGCGTTCGTGGCGATGCGGTACAGCCAGGAGCGAACCGACGACCGGTGCTCAAACGCGTCGTAGCCCCGCCAGGCGCGCAGGTAGGTCTCCTGCACGGCGTCTTCTGCCTCGTCCGCCGAGCCGAGCATCCGGTAGCAGTGCGCGAGCAGCTCGCGCCGGCACGGCTCGGTACTGCGCACGAACTCATCTGAGCGCTCGGTCATCTCTTGCTCCGTCCGTGGATTCACAGCCCAAGCCTGGGCCGTACCCAGTCGGCCATCTTGCGGATCGCGTCGTCGGCCTCCGGTGCCCGGCCCGCGGCCATCTGGAACGTGTGCAGCATGCCGGGGAAGACGTCGAGCCGTACGTCGACGCCCGCCTTCCTGGCGTGCTCGTCGAGCAGGCGCGCGTCGTCGACGAGCGTCTCGTCGCCTCCCGCCTGAATGTAGACCGGGCCGAGGCCATCGAGGTCAGCGTAGAGCGGGTTGACCCGCGGGTCGCGGGGATCGGTGCCCTCGCCAAGGAAGTTGCCGACGATCTGGCGCACGACTTCCGGCTTGAAGAACGGATCGGAGTCCCGGTTCGTCTCATACGACTCCCCTGTGACCTCCATGTCCACGCACGGCGACATCAGGAGAGCCGCCGCAGGCAGCGGCAATCCCTGCTCCCTGGCGCGCAACTGCACGGTGACCGCGAGCCAGCCGCCGACCGAGTCCCCCGCGAACGCGATACGGTCGGCGCTGATCCCCTGATCCAGCAGCCACCGGTAAGCGTTCGTCACGTCGTCCGCCGGCACCGGGAACACGCCTTCCGGTAGCAGGTGGTAGCTGACGATCAGCGCCCGCACACCGGCCGCCTTCGCCAGGTGGCCGAACATCTTGCGATGGGTGTAAATCGAGCCGCCCATGAACCCTCCGCCGTGCATGCACATCAGCACCCGGTCGCTGCTCGCGCCCTTCGGCACCGCCCACATCGCCGGCAGGCCGCCGGCCTCCGTCTCCAGGTAGTCGACCGCGCGCGGCTCGGCCGTGAGGTCACCCCACGACTCGTTATCCGGGGCCTCGTACCCTGGCTGGGTCATGGCCAGCCAGCCCGACTCCCAGTGCCGCCTGACCGCCTCGGACTGCTTGCTCGGCATCGCGTTCTCCCGTCGTTAGTCCCGCCTCACGGAGCCGGCACGTGCGCCAAGCCCTCAATCGTGCAGACCGGCGGCAAACGGGAAAGGAATCGGCGGCGGGTCAGCAGGCGAACGGGAACGCCCGGTGTTACGTCGCGTGCCTGTGCCGCGCGCGGTGCAGCAGCGACTCAAGAGTCCGTCTACCGCGCTACTGCCTGGTCGCCGATGCGCGCGATCACGGTGTCGAGGGCGGCTTCCAGGGCGTCAGTGGTGAGCTGGGCCTGAGCGAGCAGAAGTCCCCCCTGGACGGCGGCCAGCAGCGCGAGGGCGAGTTGGTCGGCGTCGGTCTCGCGGCGCAGAATGCCGCTGGCGATCATGCCGAGCAGGCCGTCTCGGATCGTTTCGGCCCAGGCGGCGAAGCTGGCGGCCAGGGCATCGCGTGCCCGCGGGTTATGGTCGGACAGTTCGCTGGACAGGCTGCCGAGCGGGCAGCCGCCGGCGCCGCCCTGTTGCCTGGCGGCGTCGACGACGACGTCGCGCCATGCGCGCAGCGCCTCGAAACTGTCGAGCTTGGCCAGCAACGGCGCCTGGTTGGCAAGGATCGCTTCGGTTTGGAAGGCGATGACCGCCCGCGTCAAATCGCCTTTGTCGGCGAAGTAGTGGTAGATCTGCGACGAGCTGACCCCGGCGGCATCACGGAG
This sequence comes from uncultured Actinomycetota bacterium, assembly GCA_963759545.1. Taxonomy (GTDB): domain Bacteria; phylum Actinomycetota; class Actinomycetes; order Streptosporangiales; family Streptosporangiaceae; genus Trebonia. The sequence goes on along the minus strand of CAVXAB010000032.1, from coordinate 39,579 downwards.
CGCCGGGGTACTCGTACCGGCGGCACCGTGCCGATACATGAGGTCCGCCGCGGCCGCGATGATCCGGTCTCTGGTCGCGCGACCCTTCCTGGTGCTCGCCGCGTCCTGTCGCGCCGTCTGCGTTGACACTCGCTCACCCCTGAACTGGATTTGACGATCCAATTTTACCAAGCCTAGAATGGATAGCACAATCCAATCTAAGACGATTCCCGGCCAGACCACTTCAGGGAGAACATCATGATTCTCGTGACCGGAGCTACCGGCAAGGTCGGCTCAGAAGCCGTCCGGCTGCTCGGCGCGCAGCACCACCCCACGCGGGCGCTGGTGCGCGACGCGACCCGCGCGCCCCACGCTGACGTTGAGATCGTCACCGGCGACTTCGACCGTCCAGACACTATCGACGCGGCGATGCGCGGCGTCGAAACCGTCCTCCTGGTCAGCCCGGCCGTTCCCGCTCAGGAGATCGCGGTCATCGACAGCGCCGTCCGCCAGGGCGTACGGGACATTGTCAAAGTCACGAGCAAGGCGTCGGCCGATTCTCCCGTCGACCGTCGTCGCGGTCAGGCACAGATCGAGACGCACCTGGAAGCCACCGGCCTTTCCTACACGCTGCTCCGGGCGAACGCCTACATGCAAAACCTCCTCGCCCTGGCTCCGATGATCAAGCAGACGGGCGGTTTCCTGATGTCAGCCGGCGACGGCCAGGTCGGCATGATCGACGCCCGTGACGTCGCCGCCACCGCGGCCGCGGTGGCCGCCACACCGAGCGCACACGCCGGGCGGACCTATTGGCTGACCGGGCCCGACCTCATCACCTACACGGACGTTGCCAAGGAACTGACCGACACGCTGGGATACACGGTCGAATACCGCCGGACCAGTCCCGCTGAGCACCGGACGGCCATGATCCGGGCGGGCGTGCCAGAAACAGTCGCGACCTCCAACGCCCAGGCCTTCGGCCTGATCGCCGAGGGTGACGCGGCGTGGCTGTCGCACGATGTGGAATCGGTCACCGGCATCGCGCCACGCACGCTGCGCACCTTCATTGCCGATCACGTCGCAGCATTCACTTGACAGCCGGGGCGCACTAGCTGGGCTACCCGGCGGGCCGGAACGTGGCTGCGAAGGCCTGGAAGTAGTGGTAGTCGGCGGTCCAGTCGCTTTGCGGCGTCGACCAGTAGAGCGCGTAGGCATGGCTGGCGTTCGCCAGGATGTTCCGGTTCAGGATGTGCACAGGCACGCCGTTCCTGAGATAAGTGAACTCCCAGTCAGCCGCCTTCTCGGCCTGCGGGTAGCTTACGGACCGCAGGCTGATCAGGCGGTAGCCCGGGTAGCTGCCCTCCCGGTTGGCCTGCTGCTGCTCCCAGTCGGCGAGCGGGTCAGGCTTCGGGTGGTCTGACTGGTCGATGAGCAGGTAGGTGTTGCTGTCAGAAGGGTCGCTTAGGTAGACGTAATGGCCCTGGTGTGAGACCTGCCAGCCATCGGGGACGCCGATCGAGAAGCCGGTAGAGTTCGTGAACCGGTAGTAGCCGGCGGGCACGGATGTGCTGCCTGTGCCGTTGCCGCTCGCGGTCGCCGGACTCGACGCAGGTGCCTGCGGCTGCGACGTCCTCACCGCGGGCGTCGCGGTAGCCGATGAAGCCGGGCTCGCCGCGGCCGAGGTGCCACGGGACACGGCGGCACGCGGGCTCCCGCCGGACGATGCGGCCTGGCGCCCCGGCGAGCCTGTCAGGGCGAAGGCCAGGCCGGTGACGGCCGCCGCGACCGCCGCCAGGGCGGCCAGCATGACCAGCAGACGGTACGATCCCCGTGGACTGGGCGGTGCGGGCTGCCAAGTCTCTGGAACCACGGGCCGGCGCCAGGCGGGCGGGGTCGGTGCCGGCTGCGCGCGTGGCTGTGGCTCCGCGGCCAGGCGGAGCAGTCGCTCGGCTTCGGCGGCGCCGAGCCGCTGCTCCGGGTCTTTCCGAAGCAGGCCGCTGATCACCGGTTCCAGCGGACCCGCGTGCGGCGCCTGTTCCGGCTCGTCGGCGACGACGGCGGTGAGGGTCGCCAGGGCGCCGTCCCGCTCGAACGGCGGCCGCCCCTCGACCGCGGTGTAGAGCGAGGCGCCGAGTCCCCACAGGTCTGCGGGCGCTCCGGCACCCGACTGCCCGCCGCGGGCACGCTCGGGTGCGATGTACGACGGCGACCCGAGCACCGTGCCGTCCGCGGTGAGCGTCGGGCTGTCCGCGGCGCGGGCGATGCCGAAGTCGGTGAGCACCACCCGGCCGTCCGGGCCGACCAGGATGTTCGCCGGCTTCACGTCCCGGTGCAGTATGCCTTCCGCGTGCGCGGCGGACAGGGCGCCGAGGACGCCGAGGCCGATCTCGGCGGCCCGGGCGGGCGGGAGCCGGCCCTCCTCATTCAGGATGTCGCGCAGCGACTTGTAGGGAAGGAACTCCATGACGATGCACGGATGACCGTCTTCTTCCACGATGTCGTAGATGCGGACGATGTTTCTGTGGCTGAGGCGGCCGGCCACCTGGGCTTCCCTCGTGGCGCGGCGGCAGGCCATCTGCTGCTCCTGCTCGGTGAGGTGCGGGGGCCAGATCATCTCCTTCACCGCGACGTCCCGGCCGAGCAACTCGTCGCGGCCCTGCCAGACCACGCCCATTCCGCCTTTGCCGATGACCGCGGTGAGCCGGTAGCGTCCCGCGAGCAGGCGTTCCGGGCTCCGGTCGCAATCCATGCGACCGCGCTACCCAGTGAGCGCGGCCGCTAACGATTTATCGTGAAATAGCCCGCGATCCGCCGCGAGCCGGCGGCTGCCACCGGGCCGCCTGCCAGCGATTGCCGCTAGGCCACCTGGTCGGGGACCGTGGACTCGACGGACTCGGCCGCCGACGGCGACTGGGCCGCCGGGGCGGTGCGGCGGGGGGCGAACGACAGGCCGGCCGCCAGGGCCGCGAACGGGATGACCGGGATCAGGTAGCGGTAGTCGAAGTCCGCGATCGCGATCGGGAAGACCAGCAGCGCGACGGCGGTGACCCACGGCAGCATCGAGGTACCGCGCGGCCGCCAGTGCAGGCGCAGCGACCGCAGCGTCCGCGCCGACAGGATGGACCGGGCGCCCTTGCCCTGGCGGCGGGCTGTCACCGAGAACAGGCCGCCGAGGCCGACCAGGAAGATGATCGCGAGCAGCGGCCCGTAGGTGAACACCACCCGCTGGTAGACCGCGATCGGGGCCGCGGCGATCTTGTGCACCACGCCCGGCGCCTGGTGGCCGTAGCTCAGCCAGTCCGAGTAGGCGGTGCCGCCGGGGATCCACTCGTGCTTCCCGTGGTTATTCGGCGGGAGCAGCGAGATGGGCTTGCCCGTGTGCGAGTCCTTGCCGACGTAGTGCAAGTGGAAGCTGTAGTAGTACGTAGTCCCTGACCCCGGGTACCCGATCCGGGGGAAGCCGAACGACAGCAGGACGTCCTTGACGACCGTCTTGGCGTAGTCGAGGGGCTGGGCCAGGACCGCCTTGATCGCGAAGTCGGTCAGCAGCTTGTTGCCCGCGGGGCTGACCGGGCCGCAGGTCTTGCTTTCCTTCCCGTTCTTCTGGTGACCGTGCAGATCGCGTCCATGTCCGCGTGCACGTACGGCGCGTGCCAGATGTAGTTGCCGGGCGGGTCCCGGTCGACGATCGGCTGGGTGGGGCAGACCAGCGGCCTCCTGCCCGGTCGGCTTGATGACCGCGCAGTCCGCGAACGAGGACACCCGGCCCCAGAGGTAGAAGCCCTCCGATAGCGTCGTGCTGTAGACCGGGGTGTTGAACTGGCTGTAGCGCGCGTGGAACCAGCTCGAGTACGCGCCGAACGGGATCAGCGCCCCGACCGTGAAGACGATGGCGATGCCCCAGCCGCGCAGCGTCTTCCACGACCACCCGCGCAGCAGCAGGAACAGCGGCAGCACCGCGAGCATGATCACGCCCTCGGTCCGCACGGTCGCCGCGGCGCCGGCGAGCAGGCCGGCGACCGCGGCCGTCCACCACCGGGTCCTTGGCCGCCACAAGAGCAGCAGCAGCGCGATCATGAGCAGGAACGTGAAGACCGTTTCCGCCATGATCAGGTGCTCGTCCTCGATGATGTACCCGTCGAGGAGCTGCGGCAGCGTCGCGATGGCCGACCACGTCTTCGACACCCCGTTGCGCCGCAGCAGCACGTAGATCATCACCGCGATGAGCAGGCCCATCAGGTGCTGCACGCCGGTCACGAGGGTAAAGGAGTGGAACGGCAGCAGCAGGCGCAGGAAGAACGAGTACCCGGTTGCCTTGGACAGGTTCGGCTGCGGGCGCAGCGCCGCGCCGACGTAAACGTAGGAATCCCCGGCGAACCACAGCGCGCCCGGGTAGCCGATGCTCGCTACCAGGCGCAACAGGGCACCGACCGCGAGCGCCCCGGTGAACAGCTTGTGCTCACCAGCGAGACGGCGCAGGCGCGTCAGTACCAGTCGCGGATTCACGCCCACGATCCTATCGGGCCCGATCGCCCCGTGTTGCCAACCCAGGGTGGTCATCCGTTGCGGTTGAGTGCTTGTTGGCGCTCATGCCGCAGCCGTCCCTTGCGGGGCGGCGGTCCCGGTCTTGCCCCGTGATTGGCGGGTGCCGGGTTCGCGTTTCAGCACGGCGTGCCCGGCGATGCCGGGTCTTACCTCCGCTCCGCGCGCGTTTCGCCTCTCCGCCCCACTGGCGGCGAGGGACAGCAGGTTCCGGGCCGCGTTCACGTCCCGGTCCTCGGTGTGCCCGCAGGCATCGCAGGCGTAGATGCGGTCCTTCAGGGTCAGCTTGGCTTTCACCGACCCGCAATCAGAGCACGTCTTCGACGACGGGTACCAGCGGTCCGCTGCGAGCAGCGTCCCGCCGTGCCGGGCGCTCTTGTAGGCGAGCATCCGCCGCGCCGTCCCGAACCCCTGGTCGGACACCGCGCGGGCCAGCTTCCTGTTGCTGATCATCCCGGTCACGTTCAGGTCCTCCACGACCACCGTCTCGTAGCTAGCCGCCAGGCTGCTGGTGGCCTTGTGCAGCGCGTCCGCGCGGACGTTCGCGACCCGGGCATGCATGCGGCCGAGCCGCGCGGCGGCCCCGCGCCGCCGAGCCGAGCCGGGTTGCTTTCTGGAGTGCGCTCGCGATGCCCGGCGCAGCCGGCGCAGCGCGGCCCGCAGGGGCCTCGGCCCCTGAACGGTGACCATATTGCCCTGGCCGTCGACGCCCGTCAGCAGCGTCTTGACCCCGAGGTCGATCCCGACGGCCGTACCGGGCCGGGCGTGGCACTCGGGGACGTCGCGTTCTTCTTCGACGGTGAACGACACGAACCACCGCTGCGCGGTCCGGCTGACGGTCGCCGACAAGATCCGCGCCGTCGCCGTCGGCGACCCTTGACGCGAGCGCTGCCGGTGTCTTCATGGGTGCGCAGCGTGCCGAGGCGGGGCAGGGTGACCGTTGCCCCGGCGCAGCGGAGCGTCCCGGTGAGCCGGAAGGAGTCGCGGGCCCTGCCCTTCTTCTTCCGCCGGGGGAACCCGAGCCTCTTTCCCTTGCGCAGGCCCTTCCTTGACTTGACGAAGTCCGACAACGCCCGCTCCAGGTTCCGCAGCGCCTCCTGGTACGCGCACTTGGAGTTCTCCGCCCACCACGCCAGGTCCGGGTCGGCCTTCTTTGCCGCGTTCCACAGCCGGTGCAGCTCGGCTGCGGAGTACCACTTCCGCTCCGCGGCGTAGCGCTCCTTGCATTGGCCGAGGCCCCAGTTCCACGCGAACCGCGCCGCCCCCGCGTGCGACCGCAGAGCGTGCTCCTGCGCCGGGGACGGGGCCAGCGCGAACCTGTACCCGGTCTTCACCGTCGCCACCAGCCACCTCCCCAGGACAGCAGTTCCAGTCGATGTGAACACGCTATCGGCCATGACTGACATTTCCGGGAGCACGTGAACTCACGGCGTGTCCCGCCGATAGTGCCACGCGCCGGGCAACCCCCTGCCGCCGTGACCCCCATCCAGCGCCGGCGAGCGCTAACGAGCCCTGGCACGGCAACAGGTGATAGCCCCGGCAGTCAAGCCCGGTGGCCCGCCGTGACCACAGGTAAGATCTGATCGGGAAGGGAGCACCATGCCGCCGCACGGACCCGAGCGCCCGACCCGGTCCGGGTCGCCGCCACGCGCCGGCTTCGCCATGCGCCAGCCGCCCGCTCCCGATCCCGCCGGCAGGCCGGACGCCGGCCCAAACGGCAGGCCAAACGGCGGCAGGCCAAACAGCCAGGGACCCGACGGCGGCGCCCGTAACGGCAACGTCCAGAACGGCCGCGGTCCGCTGCGCCCCGTTCCCGCCGGGTCCGGCCAGGCGGGCGCGGGTCCGCGCGGCGGTTCCGCGCCGCGCCCGGAGTTCGATCGCCGCCAGGGCCCCGGTCAGCGTCCCGATTCCGCAACGCGTGCCGACCTTGGCTTCGACGGCAGGAGCGAGGGTCAGGTACCGCCCCGCCCGCGCCCGGGTTCCGGCCCTGGCGCACGCCCCGATGCCGACGCGCGACCCGCCCCGCGTCCCGCGCCGCCGCCCGCTCCCGCCGCCAGCGCGCGCATCGAGCAGCTGCTTGTCGCCGCGCAGCGGCAGATCGTCGAGCACGCCAAGGCCGCCGCGGAGGTGTCCGCGCGCGAGGCGGCGGAGATCAGGGCCGCGGCCGAGTCCTACGCCGCCGGCCTGCGCGCCTCGGCCGAGTTCGAGAAGGCCAGCGTCCGCGCCGAGGCCGAGCGCGAGGCGGCCAAGGTCAAGGCCGCGGCTGAGCGCGAGCGCGACGACATCGTCAAGGCCGCCCGCCGCGAGGCCGACGACATCCGCCGCCGCGAGCAGTTCCTGCTCGAGCAGTCCGAGGCGTTGCGCTCCCAGGCCGAGGCCGACCTCGAGGTCGAGCTCGCCGACCGCCGCGCGGAGGCGGAACGGCTCGACGTGGAGCGGCTCGCGGACGCGCAGGAGGCCACCCACAAGCTCGTCGAGGAAGCCGAGCGGCGGGCCGCCGACGCGGAAAAGCGCGCCGCCGACGCGACCGCGCAGGCGGAACAGACGCGGCGTGACGCCGAGGCCGACGCCAAGAAGGAAATAGCCGACGCGCACCGCAAGGCCGAGCTGGTCATCGCCCAGGCCAAGGACGAGGGCAAGCAGGTCCTCACCGACCTGGAGGCCGACGCCGACAAGCGCCGCGCCGTGATCCAGAAGGAACTCGACGAGCTCACCAAGCAGAAGAACGACGTCGACGCGAAGCTAGCCCAGATGCGCCAGCTCTTCTCGGTCAGCTCGATCCTGGACACCCCCGCCAGCTAGCGCCAGGCACACTGGCTAGCCGCGGGCGGCGGCCCACGCCTCCAGCTGGGCGACGAACGCCGCCGCGTGCGGGGGCCAGGCCAGGTTGCGCAGGGCGTACTCGTGGGCGCGGAGGCCCATTTTCACCCGCAGGTCCGGGTCGGTGTCTAGCTTGAGTATCGCCTCACGGGCGCCCGCCGGGTCATTGAACGGGACGACGAAGCCGCAGTCCCCGGCCTCCACGAGTTCGACGGCCAGCGGCAGGGGCGTCGTGACGACGGGCACGCCCCTGCCCATGTACTCGGCGACCTTGGTGGGCATCGAGTGGCGGAAGTTCTCCTCGTCCTGCAGCAGGGACAGGCCGGCGAGGGAGCCCTCGACCAGGCGCAGCGCGTCGGCGTTCGGCACGAAACCGTGCCAGCGCACCGCGTCGCCGCCTGCCTCGATGTGCGCCCGGGCCGCCGCGTCCGCCTGGCCGATCAGCTCGACCGCGATGCCGTGCGGTTTCAGCAGGCGGCCGAGCTCTACCATCTCGGCCGAGCCGCGGTCAGGGGAAATCCAGCCGACGTAGCTGACGCGGCGCGGTCCGGACGGGGGCGCCGCCGTTGCCGGAACGTACGTCGTGTTGGGTACCACCGGGTGCTCGGCCGCGAAACGGGCGTTGTAGCCGTGCTCGGCCAGGATCAGGTGCAGGCGGCGCTCGGCCAGTTGCTCTGCCCGCTTGACCCCCCCGGCCGCGACGGGGCGCAGCCAGTCAGGGAGCCAGGCCTTGGTCGTCAGGGCGGCGGCGGTGTCCTCGTGGACGTCCCAGACCGTGGGGGGTCGCTTGTCCTTCGGGGGGAGGACGAGCAGGAGCTCAGGGTCGTGGACGAGCAGCAGGTCCGCGCCCGCCGCCTGCTCGGCCATGGCCGTCCGCGCGGCGCGGAGCGCGCCCGCCCGGCGCCTGCCAGACGCGCGGGGAATGGTGACCAGGCGGAGGTTACCCCGCCCTCGTTCTGAGTTACCTTGATCTTGCCTTTGACCTTGGTTTTCATCCCGAACGGGAGCAGCTGACTCCTTGTGGGGAGCGATGTACGTGACGTCGTGGCCGGCATCGAGGAGGGCCTGGATCTCGCGGTAGAAGATCCGGGCGTCGGCGGGGTGATGCACGACCGTGCAGACGACGACGTGCACGTTGACGGCTCCTTTGTCACTTACAGCGGGTAGACGGAGTCTCCGGAAATCTTGCCACGGGTGTCGAACAGCAGGTGGGCACTCGCCGCGATGCTGTCCAGGTCGTACTGGGCGTGCGCCTGGAGCAGGATGGTCAGGTCGGCCTGCTCGGTCGGTGACTCCGCCCTGCGGATGTCCTTGCCGTCGACCTGCCAGCCGTCCACGTACGGGTCGTGGTAGCTCAGCAGCGCGCCGCGCTGGAGCAGCTTGCGGGCGATCGGGCGGGCCGGGCTCTCCCGCTGGTCGGCGATGTCGTTCTTGTAGGTGACGCCGAGCAGCAGCACCTTCGCGCCGTTCAGGGCCTTCGCGTCGGTGTTGAGCAGCTCGGCGGCGCGGTCGACGACGTAGCCGGGCATGCGGGAGTTGATCTCCTGGGCCAGCTCGACGAAGCGGAACGGGTGCTTCAGCTCCGCGCGGACCTTGTACGAGAGGTAGTTCGGGTCGATCGGGATGCAGTGGCCGCCGACGCCGGGGCCCGGGTAGAACGCCTGGAAGCCGAACGGCTTCGTCGCGGCGCAGCGGATCGAGTCCCACAGGTCGATGCCGAGCTCATGGCTGAAGATCGCCATCTCGTTGACGAGCGCGATGTTGACGTGCCTGTAGGTGTTCTCAAGGAGCTTGGCCATCTCGGCCTCGCGGGCGGACTTCGCCTTGACGACGGTGTCACAGACCTGGCCGTAGAACGCCGCGGCGGCGTCGGTGCAGGCCGGGGTGATGCCGCCGACGACCTTGGGCGTGTTCCGCATGCCGTAGCGCTGGTTGCCAGGATCGATGCGCTCCGGGGAGAACGCCAGGTGGAAGTCGATGCCGACGGTGAGGCCGCTCGCCTTCTCCAGCATCGGGCGGACGATCTCGTCGGTGGTGCCCGGGTAGGTCGTCGACTCGAGGACGACCAGCGCGCCCGGCTTGAGCAGCTTCGCGGCGGTCTCGGTGGCGGACTTGACCGCGGTGAGGTCGGGGCCGTCCGACTCGCTCAGCGGGGTGGGGACGCAGATGACGGTGACGTCCGGCAGCGGCGTGACGCTCGCGACGTCCGCCGCGGCACGGAAGCCGCGGGCGACCATCGCGGCGATATCGGCGTCGGTCAGGTCATCGACGTGGGACCGGCCGGCGTTGAGGCCGTCGACCGTTGACTGCCTGATGTCGAGGCCGGTGACGTTCAGGCCGACGCGGACGGCCTCCTGGGCCAACGGCAGGCCGACATAGCCAAGGCCAATGATCACCACGTTCACTCAAAAGCCTCCTCGCTGCGATGACCCCCCATCGTAGCCGGGGCAACGCCCGGACGCTGCCGCTCACCGTCGACACGGCGCGTCTCACCTCACCGCCGGCGCTGCTGCGCGGCGCGGCGCGCCTGGTCATGTCGCGCGGAGCGCCTGGTCATGTCGCGCGGAGCGCTTCTTGCTGTTATCAGCGCTCGTCGCCTGTGCGACGAAGATGGTGGATCGCTGGCCACGCTATGGCATGGCCAGCGATCCACCATCCTTCACTGGGCGGCAGGCGGGGCGGGTGGGCTGGGCTAGAGCGCGCCGAGGCGCTGGTAGGCCTCGCGGTAGCGGGCCGCGTTGTGGGCCCAGGTGCGGTCGCGGGCGACCCATTCCCTGGCGGTCGCGCCCAGCTTCGTCCGCAGTTCCTGGCTGTCAAGGACCTGCTGGAGCTGGTCCGCGAGCGCGCCGGCGTCAAGCGGGGGGAACAGCAGGCCCGTCTGCCTGTCGCTGACGATCTCGCTCAGCGCCCTGACCGAGCTGACCACGACCGGCAGGCCGCTGGCCATCGCCTCGACCGGCTTGAGCGGCGTGACCAGCTGGCAGACCCGGTCCGGAGTGCGCGGGACCACGAAGACGTCGAGGGCCGCGTGGTAGTCGCGGACCTTCGCCGAGGGGACCCGGCCGGTGAAGATGGCGTTCAGGCCAAGGGCGGCGGCCTGGCGCTGCAGCGCGGTACGCTCCGGGCCGTCGCCGACGATCAGGGCCCGCGTCTTGATGCCGCGGTCGTTGAGGATCTTGACGGCCTCGAGGAGGGTGCCGATGCCCTCGTGCGCGACCAGGCTGGAGACCAGGCCGACGACGTGCTCGTCCGGCTGGATGCCGAGGCTGGCCCTGAGCGCGGCGCCGTCGGGCAGCGGGCGGAGAAAGCCCTCGCTGACCCCGTTGGGGACGATGATGACGTTGTCCGCGGGCACGCCGCGCGCGATGATCTCCTCGCGCATCGCCTCGCCGAGGGTCACGACCAGGTCGGCGTCGGTCATGCAGTGCGTTTCGAGCGCGCGGGTGCGGACGTAGCGGTCGGACAGCTTGAGGTCGGCGTTCGCCGCGTGCCGCGACAGCCAGGTGTCCTCCCAGAACCCGCGCACCTCGTAGACGACCGGCAGGCCCGTCGCCTCGCGGAGCGCCAGGCGCGATGACCGCGTTGGCGTAGTTGGAGGCGGCGTGCAGCACGGCGGGCTGAAGGCGCTCGGTCAGCCGCGCGGCGTGCCGCAGGTGCGTCCGGTAGAGCCGGTCCATCCGGCCGGGCATGACCCACGGGAGCAGCCGGTGGTAAGGGACGCCGTCCACCGTGACGGTCTGGCGCCCGTCGATGGCGCCAGCGGTGACCGGGAACCCGATCCTGGTGCTGACGTGCGGGTCCATGCCCGCGAACCGCTGGGCGAGCGCGATCTCCTGCGTGCGGATCGTGTACCCGGCACTGGTCGTCGGCAACGCGTCGGTGACGACATGAAGGATCCTGGTGGCGCTGCGCGGGTTGCCGGCCGCGGCTCTAACCTCAGCCACAGCGCGGGGGGCGGGCCGGTTTTGCGCGTCCCCCCGTGGGGGGGTTATGGGGGGGCGAAGCCCTCCCATGCGCGGGGGGTGCAGGGGGGTCGTCCCCCCGCGCGAAAGAGCACCAGGCTCAAGCATCGCTATCTCGGCGAGGAGGGACCGGCGGAGGCGGGCCGCGCGCCAGCCGCCCGCGCCCTCGAGTTCCTTGACCGCGTCGGTGAGGCGTCCCTCACGGTAGGCGAGCCGGGCGGCGAGCCTGGGACGGGCCCCGTTGTGCTCAGACAACCGCGCGAGCGCGGACCGCGCGACAGTAGGCTGGTCAACGGCGAGGCTGAACGCGGCGAGCCGGGCCGGCGACGCTTCAAGCGCGGTGAGCGCGCCACGGCGGTCCCCCGCGCCCCACAGCGCGGCGGCCCTGCCGTAAGGCCCGGCGAGCCCGACCAGGCCGCGCAGCGGTGCGGGCAGCGCCCGCCAGGCGAGCGTCACCGCGCGCACCGGGTCGTCGGTCACGTGTCGCAGCATCACGGATGCGGCGAGCACGACCGCTCGCGGAGTCGGCGTTACAGTCACGCGGGCAGATATTAGTGGCAATTAGCGGCGGAGCGCGGCTGACCGTAGTCTCAACCGCGTAAACGTAGCTTTCAGGTAAGCACGGAACCGGGGCACTGGTCGCTCCCCCTGGCGACAACGGCAGGCACGTAAGGAGACTCCGAAGGCGAATGAGCGCGACGATCACGCATGTACTCGGGGCAAGGCCGAACTTCGTCAAGGCCGCGCCGGTGATCCGGGCGCTCGCCGCGCTCGGCCACGCGCAGCGCGTCGTGCACACCGGGCAGCACTACGACGAGCGGATGTCCGACGTGTTCTTCGTCCAGCTCGGGCTGCCCAAGCCCGACGTCAACCTGGGGGTCGGTTCCGGGACGCAGGCCACGCAGACGGCGGACGTGCTTGTCGGCATGGAACGTGAGTTCCTTGCAGAACCCCCCGTCGCTTGTGTTCCTGTACGGGGACGTCAACTCGACGATCGGTGCCGCGCTGGCCGGCGCGAAGCTCGGCGTGCCGCTGGCGCACGTCGAGGCCGGGCTGCGCTCGTTCGACAACACGATGCCGGAGGAGATCAACCGGCGGCTCACCGACCAGATTTGCGACCTGCTCTTCTGCACCTCGCCGGAGGCGCTCGGGCACCTTGCGCGTGAGGGCCGCCCGGACGCCGCCATGCACCTGGTCGGCAACCCGATGATCGACACGCTGCGTCGCCAACCTGGACAAGTTCGACGCCGACGCGGCCCGCGCCGCCTACGGCCTCGGGGACCGCAGGTACGTGGTCGCCACCCTGCACCGGCCCGCCAACGTCGACTCGCCCGAGCGGGCCGCCGAACTCGTCAAGGCGCTGCACGAGGTCGCGGCCGAGTTCGACCTGATCATCCCGCTGCACCCGCGCGGCCGGGCGACGCTCACCGCCGCCGGGTTGCTAGACGCGCAGCGGGTACACGTCGTGGACCCCCTCGGCTATATCGAGTTCATGTCGCTGGTGCGCGGTGCGGCGGCGATCGTGACCGATTCTGGCGGCGTGCAGGAGGAGACTACGCTGCTGCGCGTGCCCTGCCTCACACTCCGGCCGAACACCGAGCGGCCGATCACGATCACCAGCGGCTCCAACCGGCTCGTCACCCGCGATGAGCTGGCGGCGGCGGTGCTGAAGGCCTGCGACGACGGCCCGTACACGGGCGAGCTGCCCCCGCTGTGGGACGGCCACGCCGGGCCGCGCATCGCCAGGATCGCCACCGCCTGGCTGGCGGCGCGATGAGCGAGACGCCGCAGCCGCCCGCCGCGGGCATTCCCCCGGCGGAGGAGGAAATGCTCGCGACGGACGAGACCCCGCCCCCGTTCGGGATGACCGGTACCTCGGCCGGCGCCGACGCGAGCGGGCCCGGTGATCTCAGCCACGGGGACCTCACCGAGGACGCGGGGCTCGCCGCGGAGCGCGAGCGGCTGTCGCGGCAGCTGCGCGACACGCGCGTGCAGCTGGCCATGACGCAGACGCGGCTTTCCGCACTCGAGCAGTCGTCGACGATGAAGTTCGGCCGCACGATCGCGAACGCGGCCAAGAAGCCCTGGCCGCGCGGCGCGCTGCTGCCCAGGGACCTGTACAAGCTGTGGCGCGACCGGGGGGCGCCCAAGAGCGGCGCGCAGAACGCCGCCAACGCCCTCGCCCAGGCGCAGCTCGCCGACCTGAAGGGGAACGGCGGGCGGTTCCTTTCCGCGCTCACCCCGCCGGGCGCGCTGTCGCTCGCCGATCCGGCGCTCGCGCTGGCCGGCGTCGCGGTGAACACGCTCGCGGACTGGTGATCACCGGCGCGATCAGCGTGCTCGGCTGCGCCACCCTCGCGCCTGACGCGGTCGTTCACCCGCTGCTGCCGCACGACGCGGACATCGTGGTGGAGGCGACCGGCGCGGACCTCGTCATCGTCCAGGCGTCGGCGCTGCTCCCCGGTGAGCCGTGGGCGTACGCCACCGACCCGGCGGCCGCCGACCGGGGCCGCAGGCTCGCCAGGATGATCGTCATGGCCCGGGCGCTCGGCAAGCCCGTGGTGCTGGTCCGCGACGTCCCGCACTCGCTGATGCCGGGCATCGGCTGGCTCGCCGCGAGCTGCGACGCGGTACTCGACGGCGGGCTCGGCGTGCAGCTCGCCCGGTTCAACCCGCTCGGCGTGAGCGCGGCCCGGCCGACCGGGCCCGTCTACGCCGGCGCGCGCGACCCGCGGGAGGCGCCGGCGGTGCGCGCCCTGCTTGACTCGCTGACCGGCCCGTCCGACTCCGGTGCGGCGGTGCGGCTGGCGGGCGCCAGGTCGTGGCGGTCGCTGCCCGCGCTCTACCGTGACAACGCCGTGTTCGTCACCGCGTCCGCCGCGCAGGGGCTTGAGCAGGCCGCGAGCGGCGCCCGCGTGGTCGGGCCGCTCGGGTCCGGCGCCGACACCGCGACGGTGCGCGGCGAGCTCGAGGCGGCGCGCGCCGCGCGGCCGCTGACGCTGCCGGAGATCCGGGCGGAGCTGCGGGACATCTTCCTGGCCGCCGCGACGCCGGCCAGGCTCGCCGCGCTGCTGCGGACCGCCGAGTTGCCTGGCTCGCTGGTCGGCGGGCGCCAGGTCGGCGTGCTCGTGACGCTCGCCGACGCGGCGCAGGCGGGCCGGCTGGCCACCGCGCTGCTCGGCCAGCGGCTGCGGCCGGCCGAGGTGATCGCCTCGCGCCGCCGACGCGGCCGCCGACTCCGTGCGGGCCGCGCTCGGCGTGCTCGGCGAGCACGGCATCCGGGTCGTGGTCACGCCGGAGGACGGCGGCGCCAGGCCGGGCGTGGAATGGGCGCGGCCCCTGGCCCGGCTGGCCAGCGTCCCCTGGCTCGCGCCGTGGGCCGCCGACGGCGGGCAGACGGCGGACTACCTGCTCGACCTGGCCTGCGCGCGGGAGTGCGCGCAGGCGGACGCGGTTGGCCTGGACTTCGGTGAGCACAGGGCCGCCGTGGAGTACGAGTTCACGCGCTGGCTGGATGAGCCCGCGCTCGTTCGGGCTCACCTGCTCGCCCCTGGCGGGCCCGCGGCAGGCGACTGGGGCAGCCACGGACTGCGGCTGTTCACGATCGCCGCCGGGCGTTTCTTAGGGCCGGGCGTTCGCGCGGCTGCAGACTTTGATGACGAAGAAGGAGCGACAGGCATTGGCCGGATCAAGACCAAGCGCGCTGGTCTACGGTGACGTCGACATGAACCTGCTCGACGGCTCGGCCATCTGGCTGCAGTCGGTCACGCAGGCCCTGGTCGCCGCCGGGTGCGCGGTCACGCTGGTGCTGAAGGCGCCGGTCCGCACCGACCGGCTGGTCGCGCCGCTGCGCGGCCTGCCCGCGGTCACGATCCGCTCGCCGCACGATGAGGCGCTGCTGCCCGGGCTGACCGAGGCGTCGCTGACCGTACCGCAGGCGATCGCGGTGCTCGCCGCTGTCGACAAGGCCGGGGGCGACAAGGCCGGGGGCGACGCGCCGCACCGCACGACCTCGTCGTGCTGCGCGGGCGCGCCCTGGTGTCGGCCGCGGCGCGGGACGGCTCCTTCGACGGCCGGCTCTGGTCGTACCTGACCGACGTGCCCCAGGCGGTACCCGCGGTGACGCCCAAGGCCGCCGAGGACCTCACGATCATCGCGAAGGCGTCGCGATACCTGCTGTGCCAGACCGAGGAGCTGCGCTGCTTCCTTGAGGGCTCGATCGCCGCCGCCTGCGGTAAGTCGGTGCTGTTCCCGCCGGTGCTGCCCGCGCTCGACATTCACCGGGATCCAGAACGGAAGGTCGCTCCGCCCGGCACCCCGCTGAAGCTCGTCTACACGGGGAAGTTCGCGCCCCGGTGGAACACGCTTGAGATGACTTCGCTGCCCGCCCTGCTGGCGTCACGGGGCGTCGACGCCGAGGTGCACATGGTCGGCGACAAGGTGCACAACGACCCGCGCGACCCCACCTACGCGAAGCGGATGCGGGGCGCGCTCGGCGAGGTCGGCGCGCCCGCCATCCCCGGCGTGATCTGGCACGGCGGGCAGCCGCGGGCCGAGGCGATGCGGCTGGCGGCCGCCGGGGACATCGGGCTGTCGTGGCGGCACCCCGAGCTCGACTCCTCGCTTGAGCTGTCGACCAAGGTCCTCGAGTTCGGCCAGCTCGGGCTGCCGGTGATCCTCAACAGGACGCCGATGCACGAGGCGCTGCTCGGCGCGGACTACCCGCTGTTCGCCGCGTCACTCGACGACGTGGCCGACGTGGCGGCTGCCGCGCTCAACCCTGCCGTCTTCGGCCTGGCGGCATCGCGGACGTCCGCGGCGGCCGCGTCGTTTGCCCTTGACCGCGCCGCCGCGCGGCTGCGCACGTACCTGGCGCGGGCCGTGTCCCGCCGCTGTTCCCGCTGGTTCTTCCGCCGGCGCGCCGCTGCGCGTGGTCATCGCGGGGCACGACCTGAAGTTCTTCAACTCGCTGATCCACTACTTCCGGCTGCAGCCGGACCTGGAGGTCCGGGTCGACCAGTGGGCGGCGCTCGGCGAGCACGACGAGTCCAAGTCCCGCGAGCTGGCCGAATGGGCCGACGTCGTCATCTGCGAGTGGTGCGCGCCGAACGCGGTCTGGTACTCGCGGCACAAGCGGCGCTCGGCGCGGCTCCTGGTCCACCTGCACCGGTTCGAGCTGTACTCGCCCTACCCGAGCCAGGTCAAGATCGGCAACGTCGACCGGGTCATCTGCGTGTCCGACCACTACGCGCGGCTCACCAGGGAGAGCACCGGCTGGCCAGCGGCCAAGGTCGTGACGGTGCCCAACCCGCTTGACGTGCTGCAGCTCGACCGGCCGAAGCTGGACGGTGCGCGGTTCAACCTCGGCATGATCAGCGTCGGGGAGTCCCGCAAGCGCCTCGACCTTGGCCTGGACGTGCTTGAGGAACTGCGCCGCGACGACGACCGGTACCTGCTGTTCGTAAAGTCGGGCATGCCATGGGAGCACTGGTGGGTGTGGCAGCACCAGGAGGAGCGGTCGCACTTCTCCGAGGCGTTCCGCCGGGTGCAGCGGTCTCCGCTGCTGCGTGACGCCGTGGTGTTCGACGACGCGGGGCCTGACGTGGCCGCCTGGCTGCGCCGGATCGGCTTCGTCCTGTCCACCAGCAACGACGAGTCCTTCCACGTCGCCCCCGCCGAGGGCATGGCCTCCCGTGCCGTGCCGGTGATCAGGCACTGGCCGGGCGCGGAGACGATCTACGACACGCGCTGGATCAGGGAGAACCCGGCGGAGATGGCCGCGTCGATCGCCGCCCTGTCGTCCGCTGACGCCTGGGAGGCCGCGCGGCAGACCGCGCACGAGCAGGTGCAGGCGCTCGACCTGGGCACCGTCGCCGCGGCCTGGCTCCGGCTGATCCGCGGCGGGTCCCAGGCAAGCGCGGGAACTGACCCGGCCTACCAGCTCCAGGGCTCGGCCAGGCTGACGCCGCGATGTTCTTCACGCTCGGCGTCAGTGCCGCCACGCCAGAAGGCTGCGCGGCGCTGACCGACCGCGCGCTTGCCGTGGATCCTTCGGTCATGCCGGTCCCCGGCCCGGCTGAGATCGCGTGGCGCTCGCCCGATGGCCGCGCCGCCCTGCTCCGCTGGGGCGATGCCGCAGAGACCGGCCCTGGCGGTGCCGGTGCCGCCGCGGCGGCAGGCGCCTCGCACGCCGGCACGATCTGGCCCGGGACCCCCGAGGCGCCCGGCGGCCGCGTGCCGCTCTGCGCGCGCACCTCGGTCACCCGCGTCGACCCGGTATACCTGGCCGAGGTGCCAGGCGCCGTGGTCGTCGCCGACCGCGCGACCTGGGCCGCGTGGACCTCCTCGCGCCTGGAGGACCATGACCCGCTGCACCTGTGCGCGCTGCTCAACCCCGGCTTCCCGCTCGGTTCCGTGACCCCGTTCGCCGGCGTGACCGCCGTGGCGGGGTCGACGACGCTGCGGCTTGCTCAACGGCTCGGTGACCCGTGCCCAGGGCGCGGCCACGCACTCGGCCGCGGCCACGCGCGCGGCTTGGGCGACGTCGTCGCACACCAGCGGCGGGGTCCCTGACTCAGGGCCGACTTCACGCCTGGAGGGTGCGCGGGACGTCGCCGAGGGGCTTGTCGCCGCGGTGGCGCCGCTGCGGGACGCGGGAAGCCCGGTCGAGCTCAGCCTGACCGGCGGCAAGGACAGCAGGCTCATCGCCGCCGCCCTGGTCAAGGCCGGCGTGCCGGTCGTGGCCAGGACCCACGGGTTCGCCGACCACCCGGATGTCGTGGTGGCCGCCGAGATCGCCCGCCGGCTTGGCATCGAGCACGTCGTGCGGACGCCGGCCGCGCCGGGACAGCGGGTCGACGTGCTCGCCAGGATCCGCGCCACCGTGCTGGTCGCCGACGGGATGCTGTCCGCGTTCGAGAACGTCGGCCGCCCCGATCCCGCCGCCTCCCCGGCGCTCACCGCGGGCGGTCACGGCGGCGAGCTGCTGCGCGGCGGCTACGCCGAGACTTCTGGCCGGCTGGCCCCGGCCGGCGGGCTGCGGCGTGCCGTCGCCCCCGCCCGCAGGGCCGCCCGCTCCGCCGAGCTGCTGCGCCGCCTCACCACGAAGCACCTCGGCCTGATCCGCCGAGGCGCCGGCCGCCGCGTACGCGGCCTCGCTCGCCCCGTGGACGCCGCGGCTCGCCCGCCACCCGATGCAGGCACTCGACGACTTCTACCTGGTCAACCGCGCGGGCCGGTGGTCGGCGGCCGCGCGGCAGGCCTACCTGCTGCGCGAGCGGCTAGTCCAGCCGCTGTTCGACGACCGCGTGGTGCTCGCCGCCCGCGACGTCCCGCTGGCCGACCGGGTGAGCGGCGCGCTCTCCGCCGCCGTCCTCGCCGAGCTGTCCCCGGCCCTGGCGGACGTTCCCCTCGCGGGCAAGCCGCCAGCGGGCACCGGCTCCCCCTTCGACTGGCGCCGCCAGTACGGCGACGCGGTCACGACGTTCCTGCGCGGCTACATCCTCGACCTGGGCACCACCAGCAGCCTGTTCGACGTGGTGAGCCGGCCGGCCGCGGA
Source organism: uncultured Actinomycetota bacterium (assembly GCA_963759545.1). GTDB lineage: Bacteria > Actinomycetota > Actinomycetes > Streptosporangiales > Streptosporangiaceae > Trebonia. The sequence goes on along the minus strand of CAVXAB010000032.1, from coordinate 20,718 downwards.
GCAGCTGCTCACCCCGCCGCACGCCGACCGCGCCACGGTCTGGGCCCTGGCCACCGCCGCCTGCCTGGTCTCCGGCGACTACCGGAACGCCCGCGAGCCAACCCACCAGCTCCCCGTCACCTGACCCCGCGGCGGACGTTTGCGGACCGCTTCTTGCTGTTATCTAAAGGCACGCGCGATTGGCCGCCGCGCTAGGCGCTTCTTGCTGTTATCTGAGCAGGTTGCTCCCGCTGAGTGTTAGGGCCGCCGTGGCAATGCCGTTGACTTCAGTGGTGCGTGGTGACTGTGAGCGCCGAGCGCGGGCTGGGACGCGGCGCCCGCGGGCCGGGCGCGGCGTTCGCGCGTGATTTCGGTTTTCATGTGGATTCCGCAGCTAATGAGCTGCGGAATCCACATGATCATGGACCCGGCCGCGGTGCCGCGGGGACAAACCCGGACGGAACGGGCACGCGCGGGCCGGCGGGAAGGCGCGGGGCGCCTGAATCCACGGCTTCGCCCTATGGGACCGAAGGTGCGACGGCGCTGCCTGGCCTGGGCGGCCTAGCTCAGCCGGCGCCTAGACGAGTAATCCAAGGGGTTTTCTCTCGGGCGGCGGAAACCACGGCGGGAAGCCCCGGCGGTGCCGCACCTGCCCGCGACCTCAGCCGCAAACCCGAGCCAGCCGCCCACCGGAACCATCTCTTCTCGCTTTTCCTGCTACGGCCACCACCGGCCTGGGGGCGCGTCCGCTCATTGGACTACCTGCACGCCGCCGCGAACGGGCGGAGGCTCAACACCCGACGGCCACATGCGAATCGAGAGACGGAAACCGACGGGGCCCGCCACCGGTGCGGGCACCCGCTCGGTCTTCCGTCTCTCGCATTCGCATGCTGGCCGTCAGGCGTTGAGCCTCCGCCGGTTCGCGGCGGACGTGCGGGTAGTCCAATGAGCGGACGCGCCCCTGGTCCGTGGTGGCCGTAGCAGGAAAACCGGAAAAGAGGTGGTTGCGGTCCGCGGCTGGCTCGGGTTTGCGGCTGAGGCCGCGGGCAGGTGCGGCACCGCGGGGCTTCCCGCCGTGGTTGCCGTTTCGTCCGAGGGAACCCGTGGACTTACTCGTCTGGGCGGGGAGCGTCTAAGTCCGCGGCATGGCGTCCGGCGCGTGCTTTAGTTTCCAGGATCCTGAGGCTCGGGAGCCGACCCGTACGCGACCGGGCGGCGCGCTTACGCGCTTCTTGCTGTTATCAGCGATGGTCGCGGCGGTAGCGATCGCAGGCCGGTGCGAGCGATCGCAGGCGCGGTCGCAGCGCCAGGCGCGGTGGGCGCGACCGCATCCCTGACGGCGCCGGGTGCGGCGGTTAGCCGCGGCCGTACAGGTGCTCGGCGCGCCAGAAGAAGACGATGCCGACGGCGAAGAAGACCACGCCCCAGCCGATGGCGGCGATCCACAGGTCGTTGTTGGTGACGATCGCGTGGCAGTAGGCCTGCAGCGGGATGTTCGTTATCTGAGGCTGCCCGCTGCGGGGATCACGATGCTCGACAGCTGGCTGCTCGGGTCGATCAGCGTGGTCGGCACCCTGGTGCCGGGGAGGATGTAGTGGCCGGGCCTGGCGATGTCGAGGAACTGCTGGCAGAGCCCGGCGTTGTACGGCTGGTTGCCGGCCGAGTCCGTCCGGTAGGAACCCATGAACGCGACCCGGACCAGGGAGATGTAGACCGCGAACGGGTTGAGCGACAGGACCTGCTTCTCCCAGGTGGTCAGCGCGGCAGGCAGCGTGATGATCAGGTACATCACGCCGCAGAAGTAGCGGGAGATGCGCAGGAAGAACGGGATCAGCTCGGACACGTCCGCGAGGGAGCCGCCGAGCCGGGCGACGAGCAGCGCCGCCCCGGTGTTGAACATCGTCTGCAGCAGCACGGCCGGGATGATCAGCAGCCAGTACCAGCTGGGCTACTGGCCGCTCACCAGCATGACGACGTGAGCACGACCATGCCGACGAGCATCTGCTGCAGTTCGACGATCACGTACGCGAGCGGCAGCGAGGCGCGCGGGAAGTAGAGCGCCCGGATCAGCTGGATGTTGGCCCGCATCACGTTGGAGCCGGTCACGATCGACCGCTCGGAGAACGCGAACACGAACACGCCGGCGACCAGGAACGCCGGGTAGTGCTGCCACGCCCGGGACGTCCTCGAACAGCAGGCCGAAGATCAGGTAGTACACGCCCGCGTTCAGCAGCGGCGTGAGCACCTGCCAGATCTGGCCGAGCTTGGCCTCCGTGTACATCGAGATGTTCCGCGCGGTGGCGTAGCCGATGATGAAGTGCCTGCGCTGCCAGAGCATCACCAGGTACCCCGACAGCGACGGGCGCGCCCCGGAGAGCTTCAGCCCGTGCTGGCGGGCGAGCTCCCCCAGGTCCTGGTCGGGCACCCGGGGCGCGTCGGGCGCGATGACGGCGCCCGACTGCAGGCTGCCCGGGCGCTGTCTGGCCCGGCGCGCTGATCTGACCGCTGTTCTCCACGACGGGGAAGTCTATTGGACGCAGTGCGGAAATCGGGCATTGACATCACGGTTGTGAATGAGCCGCGTCCGTTCCGCAACCTTGCCGTGTGTAAGACCGGGTGCGCGGACGAGGGACCACGCACCCGTTCGGGATGATCGGCGATCTTGACTTCCTACAGGCCCGAGTCGGCGGTCCTGACCAGGATCCTGCGGCACTCCTCGTGGCGCACCACCTCGTCGGGGGCGGCGGCGCGGATCTCGTTCAGTTCCACCGTGGACAGCATCTCCCGGCAGCCGCCGCACTGGCCGCGGCGCAGCTCAGCCGCACCGCGGCCGCCGGAGCTGGCGCGGATCTTGTCGTAGAGGGCGAGGAGGTCGGCCGGAACGTCCTGGACGATCGCGGCGCGGGCGGCGGCGGCCTTGGCCGCCTGCTCGTTGATCTCGGCCAGGGCCGCGTCGCGGCGGGACGTCACCGCCTCCTCTTCGCTGCCGGCGGTCTCCGCCTCGGCCGCCGCGCCGTCCCGCAGCGCCTGCGCCGTCTCGCGGCGCTCCATCAGGTCGAGCACGATCTCTTCCAGGTCACCCTGGCGCCTGCGGAGCGAGGTGACCTCGTTCTGCAGCGACTCAAGCTCGCGGGCGTTCGAGACCTGGCCCGCGTCGAGCCGCTGGTTGTCCCTCTCGATGCGGACCCGGACCTGGTCGACGTCCCTTTCCGCACGGGCCAGCTCGCGGTCCAGGTCGCCGACGTTCGTGTCCGCGATCGTGATCGCGTCCCTGACCTTGACCGCACGCTCGCCCAGCTGGGCGAGCTCGGCGTTTTCCGGCAGGGTGCGCCGCCGGTGATCGAGCCTGCCAAGCTCGGTATCCAGGTCGGCCAGTTCGAGCAGCCGCAGCTGCGACTCGGGAGATGCCTTCACGAAGGGCAACGTTAGTCGCCCGAGCGGTCGTTGTCGCATGGTAGACACTTCGGCATGGGGATCCCTCGGGTAAGCAGGCCCTACATGCCCGGATACGGCGTGGCGGGCCCGGAGCACGGGAGCGGGCTCCTGCATTGGTCATGGGCAGCGGAACGGCTCACCGCCGCGCGGAACTACTGGGTGGTCAGCACCTGGCCGGACGGCCGCCCGCACACCATGCCGGTGTGGGGCATGTGGGACGACAGCACGCTGTGGTTCACTTCGGCGGCGGAGTCGCGGAAGGTGAAGAACCTGCGCGCCGATCCCCGCTGCTGCGTGACCACGGAGGACGCGTCGGACCCGGTGATCATCGAGGGGACGGCGCGGTTCGCGACCGATCCCTCGGTCCTGCAGCGCGTCGTGGACCTGATGAACGCCAAGTACCACAGCGGCGTGGACCTGGACTTCCTCGACCCGGTCAAGAACGCCACCATCGGGGTGCGGCCGCAACGCGTGTTCTCCATGCTGCACAGCGACTTCACCGGGTCCCCGACGCGCTGGGTCTTCGACGAGGACCGCTGACCGCGGCCGGTGTCTCGCGCGTCACATTGGCGAAGTGGGTTGAACCAGACGGGTAGCGTGGCCGTGTAATCCACTGGAGCCGCAATCGTGGCTCCGTGTAACGCTTCCGGATTGCGACGGACCATACGTGCATGACTTCTAGGACCGGCTTCTCCCGGTGGTGGGGCGCGGCGTGCGGCCTGCTGGCCGCCGGCGCGGCCATGGGCATCGGGCAGCTCTTCGCCGGGTTCACAATTCCCGCCGCTTCGCCGGTCGTCGCCGTCGGGGAGGCGGCGATCGACCGCACGCCGCTGGCCGTGAAGGACTGGGCGACCTCGACCTTCGGCACTGCCGACAAGACGGTGCTGCTCGGCGGCGTACTCGTCGTGGTTTTCCTGTACTCCATGGTGGTGGGCGTGCTCGCGATGCGGCGGCTCTCCATCGGGTACGCGGGACTGGCGATTTTCGCGGGTATTGGCCTCGCGGCGGCGCTGACCAGGCACGCCGCGACCGGCTCGTACGCCGTGCCGACGATCTTCGGTGCCCTGGCGGGGGCGGTCGCGCTGCGCTGGCTCGTCCTGACCGCGCGCCGGGCGGCCGCGGCCGGCCAGGCGGGGCGCGCCGCGCGGGCGCCCGTCGGAGGGGACGGGCTGCCGCCGATCGCCTTCGGACCTGGTGACCGCGGCGCCGCAGGCACCGCGGCGCCGCGGCGCGCCGACCGCTGGCGCCGGCACGGCGGGAGGGCCTGCCGGTGACGCGGGCACCGACGGCGCCGATGATGACCAACGCGTCGGCTGGCTGCCGGCCGGCGGGCCGCAAGCCGGACCGCCCGCCGGGTCCAGGCCGGGCGGAGACCGGGCGGGCGGCGACTGGGCCGTACCGCGCCGGGCCGCCGGTGGCGCGGCCCACCGGGACCTGGCCTGCCAGGTCGACGGCGCGGCGGAACTTCCTCGTCGCGGCCGGGACCAGCGTCGCGGCCGCCGGGATCGGCTATGTCGGCGGTCGGTCCCTGGCGACGCGCAAGAACGTGTCACTGGCCCAGGCGTCGATCCGGTTCCCCAAGGCGTCCGAGCCGGTGCCGCCGCTGCCGCCCGGGGTGAACCTCCCCGTGCCCGGCATTTCCCCGTTTATCACGCCGAATGGCCAGTTCTACCGCGTCGACACCGCGCTCCTCGTCCCGCAGGTGGACCCGTCTAACTGGACGCTGCGCATTCACGGGATGGTGGCCCGCGAGATCACGATCACCTTCGATCAGCTGCTGCGCCGGCCGCTGACCGAGGACTACCTCACGCTGTGCTGCGTCTCCAACCCGGTCGCCGGCCCGTACATCGGCAACGCCAAGTGGCTCGGCGCGTCCCTCGCCGCGCTCCTGCGCGAGGCACGGCCGCAGCGCGGCGCGGACCAGCTGCTTGCCACGTCCGTCGACGGGTTCACCTCGGGCACGCCGCTCCAGGTGATACTCGACGGGCGGGACGCCCTGGTCGCGGTGGCGATGAACGGCGCCGCGCTGCCGACCGCGCACGGGTTCCCCGCCCGCCTCGTCGTGCCCGGCCTGTACGGGTACGTGTCGGCGTGCAAGTGGGTGGTCGACCTTGAGGTGACCACGTTCGCCGCGGCGCAGGGGTACTGGGTGCCGCGCGGCTGGTCGGCGATGGGGCCGATCAAGACCGAGTCCCGCATCGACGTGCCGACCAACGGGGCGTCGGTGAAGGCGGGGAAGGTGTCCGTCGCCGGCGTGGCGTGGGCACAGCACAAGGGCATCGAGGCCGTCGAGGCGCGGGTCGACCACGGGCCGTGGCAGGAGGCGACGCTGGCCACCGTGCCGGGGATCGACACCTGGCGGCAGTGGGTCTGGGAGTGGGAGGCGACATCGGGCACGCACCTGATCGAGGCGCGGGCGACCGACAAGACCGGCTACACCCAGACGTCGGCGATCGCGGACGTGGCGCCCAACGGCGCGACCGGTTACCCCTCGACCCAGGTCACCGTCTCCTAACGCCAGGGCGGTTGGCGGCCGCCCGTGATCGTAGGTCATCCGGGCCATGTACGCCGCAAAGGCAGCCCGATCGTCCGCTAGGCCCGTGCTTGGGCGTCGAACTGTACGGAACGCGGGTCTGGGCGCTCAGCGGCACGTGGCGGACCTTCGACTTCGTGCCTGACGGCCCGCCCGCCCGCAGACGTACCTGACCCCAGCGGTGCGCTGCCCAGCGCTGCTCACCGAATCCCCTCACCTGCCGACCCGCGCCTTGGCCGCGCCCGGATGTCTAGCTGCGGCGAATTGATTCTTTGTTTGAAGGCCATTCTTTGGAAAGCGCTTCCCTGTCGCCTGCCGCCGCCCGGTTCGGAAAAGTGGTGCACTCCTTGCCGCCGTGCCGCGTTATTACCGGGCCGAAACTTTCGAAACGGATGGCTGGCCGGGCGGTTGCTACCCACCCACTCGAAACTATCGATACTTTCGAACGGGTACACGCCACTGGTGCAATTGCGCACCGCTGACTGTCAGGCGCAGGATGACGTGCTTCCATGAACGTCGAAACTTTTCAGTAAACGAAAGTTTACGAAATATATTGACGTATATGCGAACCGGATCAAAACTATTGGAAACCTCACCGGCGAGGAAAGGAACCCGGATGCAAAGTCCCTCTATTCACTTGCCCAGAATTAGGCGAAGATTCCCCAGGGTAATTGTCGCCAGCGTTGCGGCTGCCCTGCTGGGCTTGACCGGGCTGCTCTTGCCCGGTGTCGCCAAGGCGGCGACGCAGATCTGCTCGAACCAGACCGGCACGGAGAGCGGCTACTACTACTCGCTGTGGGAGAACGGCACCGGCTCCGCGTGCCTGACCTACAACGGCAGCGCTTACTCCACGTCGTGGTCCAGCATCGGCGACTTCACCGCCGGCGTCGGCTGGAACCCCGGCAACACCAACACGGTGAACTTCACCAGCAGCGTGAGCGACTCGGGCGGCACGGCGCTGGTCTCGGTCTACGGCTGGATGACCAACCCGCTGGTCGAGTACTACGTCGAGGAGAACTGGTCCGGCTCGCCGAACGGCACCGGCACCAACCTCGGCACGTTCACCGACGGCAGCTCCACGTACACCTTGTACGAGCACCAGCAGGTCAACCAGCCGTGCATCACCGGCAACTCCTGCACCTTCGAGCAGTACATCGCCGTCCGGTCCTCGCCGACCTCCAGCGCCAGCGTCAACATGGCGAACGTGGAAGCCGCCTGGAGGGCCAAGGGCCTGTCCGTCGGCACGATGAACTACGAGATCGTCGGGTCCGAGGCCTACGGCGGCGGCACCGGCTCCACCACCATCAGCGGCGGCGCTTCCGGCGGCGGCGGCGGCGGTGGCGGTGGCGGCGGCAGCGGCAGCGGCAGTTGCACCGCGACCCTGTCAGCTGACGGCCAGGGCAGCAACTACTACGTGCTCAAGGTCGCGGTCTCCGGCAAGAGCAGCTGGACCGTGACGATGAATATGGTCTCGCCCGCGGTGGTGTATTCCGTCTCGGGCGCCAATGCCACGTATCCGAGTCAATACGTGGCGAAACTGACACCAGGAAGTGGCGGTAATAACTTCACAGTCACTATCTCGGACAACGGCACATGGACATGGCCATCCGTGTCCTGTGCGTGAGCACATCAGCCGTTGTCCATTAACCCCTGGGAGCGGGCGCGGCACTGCCGCGCCCGCTCCTGCATTTAGGGCTTGCGGGCGACGCCGCCGTAGCCGTTGGCCGCTTCCGGCGTCGGCGGGGCGGCCGCCTGCTGCGTCAGTTTCGGCTGGTACTCACACATCAGGCTGCTAGCAGCTACCCCCGGAGGCACGCCGCCCCGGCCGCGGCGGCTACCGCCGCGAGGACGAGCGCGCCCGGCCGGAGGCCGGCGACGGCCACCAGTGCGCCCGCTACCGGCATGCTGATGCTCTCCGTCGTGGATTCGGCCGTGGAGATCATGCCCGAGACCCGGCCTAGCGCCCCCGCGGGAGCGAGCCGCTGCAGGGCCGTGGCCGCGGCCGCGTAGAACACAGTGCCGCCGACGCCCCAGACGAACGCGCCGAGATAGGCCACCGGGACCCACGGCGTGCCCGTGAACAGCGCCGCCGCCAGCCCGCAGCCGATCGCGCCTGCCGCCAGGAACCGCGCCGGCGACCGGGGCGCCGGCACGCGGCGGCGAATGACCGGGAGGGCCAGGCCGGTCACGATCGCCGCGATCCCGATCGCCGCCTCGAACAGCGCGAACTGGGACGCCGGCCGGTTCAGCACGTGCCGGGTGTAGAGCGGCTCGATGACCAAGAATGCCCCGGACGTGAAGATCACCCCCATCCGGGCTATCCCCACATGGCGCAATCCCGGATCGCGGACCACCGCCGCCGCACCCGCCATAGCCCTGCGCCACCACGCAACCCCGTATACCGAACGCCTGGTGACGACTGCCCCGGCCTCTCGCGGCTCGTCCGGCTGCGGGAGAGTCGGCAGCGGGAAGATGACCAGCACGCCCACCAGGTACGTGGCGGCGTCGGCGGCGAACGCGACCCGGAACCCCGTCGCAGCCATGAGTACGCTGACCGCCAGTGGACCGGCCACCTGCCCGATCGAGGCGGTGACTCCGAGGAGCGAGTTCGCGGCCAGCAGGTCGTCGGACTCGACGACCCGCGTAGGCAGCGCACTGCTCGCCGGACTGCACAGCGACCGGGCTGCACCGCATGCGACCGCCATGACGTCCAGGAACATCATCGATCCGGCGACGGCCATCCCCAGCGACGTGACGGCGGAGCACGTATAGCCGACGATCAGCATGACCCGCGGCCCGAAGTGGTCGGTGAGACCCCCCGTGAACGCGGTGAGGACCACGGGCGGACCCGTCCAGCACAGGGCCGTGACCGAGATGGCCTCCGGGCTGGCGCCGAAGCGGTAAGCGGCGAATCCCCACAGGACAAGGGACCCCGCCCAGCTGCCGACCCAGTTGAGCGACTGGCCGGCCAGCAGGAAGACGAAGCGCGGATCACGGAACGTAGGACGGACCGGGCGCGCCGGGACACTGCGGCCACCAGAGAAAACAGGCATGACGAAAGGCCTCCACGCGAAGCTGCGACAATCGAGTGCTGCAGCCGCGGCGCCCCGCGCGCGAAGGCCCCGGGTGAATACCCGGTCAGCCTGCCTTAGCCGACGCCGGCCGGATGAGGCCGGGGAAGAAGATCCAGGCTCAGGCGAATCGCGCGGATGACGCGGCGGCGTGGATGGCCTTGGTAATTATCGCTGTACCTCCGTGGTCGGCTCTTACACGCCGCAGTATGCGGGCACGAGGCACCCGGCGCAACCGAATTTGCGGCCGTCCCGGCCTGTACCCGGGCAGGGTGGCCGCTGCTGGACGCCGGAGCCGAAACCGCCGGCGTCGTCGGCCCGGTAACCGGCCCCTGTGCTCAGTCCGCGCAGGAGACGTTCACCACGGCCTGGCGGTGCTCGGACTGGACCGCGTGCAGCGCCCGGCGCAGCGCCGGCACCAGGCCGGCGCGCTCGGTGACGGCCTCGCCGTAGCCGCCTGAGGCGGTCGCGTACTGCTCGTACGCGACCGCTGGGCCGAGCTCGGCCAGCGGGCTGAGCTGCCCGGCGCCGGCGGCGTGCCCCGCCGGGTACACGCCAAGGGCGGAGCCCTGGACCGCGGTCCACTTGCGGTTCGCGCAGACGATGGTCAGCACCGGGAGGTCGTGCATCGCCATCGCGTGGTGGCACGCGGCCGGGTTGGCGAACAGGTAGGCGCCGTCGCCGACGGCGGAGATGACGGTCCGCTCCGGCCGGGCCAGCTTCAGGCCGATGGCCGCGGGCAGCCCCCAGCCGAGGCCGCCGGCCGGCGGGGTGCCGAAGTAGCTCAGCGGCCCGCGGCGCGGCAGCAGGTCGGCGCGGGCCCAGTACTCGCTAACCACCGAGGCGTCCTCGGGCAGTACCTCGGCGAGCGCCCGGTTCATGAACGCCTTGGTGATCGGGCCGTCCGCGCGGCCCGCCGCGGCCAGCCGCTCGACGGTCCTGGACCGGCTGGCCGCGGCGGCTTCCTCGATGGCGGCGCGCCGCCCCCGGTCGATGCGGCCGCTCCGCCCGGCCAGCGCCGCGGTGAGCGCGGCGAGCAGGTTGCCCGTGCTCGCGGTGACCGACAGGTCGCTGCGGTGCGTGCGCACCGGGTAGCGGGAGAACTGCGGGTCAGGGCCGCACTGGACGACGACCGCGTCGGCTCGCGGCGCGGCCGACGCCGGGATCCACGGCACGTCCAGGTCAAGGAAGCACAGGACGTCGGCGTCCGCCGCCACCGCGCCAAGGTCGTAGCCGACGTGCAGCGGGTGGCTCGTGCTCACGTTGTAGCGGCGCGCCCTGGACTCGAGGACGCCGATCGAGTACTCGTCGCACAGCTGCCCGAGCAGGTCCGCCGTGCCCGGCTCGGCCCCCGATGCCGCCGTGACGAAGACGGGGAACCGGGCGCCGGCCAGCAGGTCCGCGAGTCGTCCGACCGCCTCGGGGTCCGGTGCCGCGTCGGTGGGTACCGCGCTGGTGCGGGGAACCACGGCACCGGCGGCCTCGCGGGCGAGTACCTCCCTGGGCAGCGTCAGGTACACCGGGGCCCGCGGCGTCGTCATGGCGATGTCGAGAGCGCGGTCAAGGACGGCGGCGACCTGCACGCCGTCGCGCAGTTCGTAGTCCCACTTGACGAACTCGCGGACCATGGACGCCTGGTCGTACATTTCCTGCGCCCAGTGGATGCCCCCGTCACGCGAGCCGAGCACGGAGTCCTCGAACAGCGGGGTGCGTCCCGCGGCCAGCAGGATGGGGACGCCGTCGGTCGCGGCGTTGAACGCACCGCAGACGGCGTTGGCCGTCCCCACGCTGGTGTGCACCATGACTGCCTGGACGCGCCCGTCACCCAGGTAGGCGCCGTGGGCCATCGAGATCGCGAGGTTCTCGTGGGCGCAGACCACCAGCTCAGGAAGGTCGAGTCCCGACTGCTTCTGCCGGGCGTACGCCTCGACGAACGGCGCGAAGTCGGTGCCCGCGTTCACGAACAGCCGGCGGACGCCGCGGTCGCTCAGCACGCTCAGGTAAGCCTCGGCGACCGTAGTCACCGCTCCGTCCTCGTGGGGTGCCACTCACTCGCTCCTCTCCCGGTAGGTGAATACCGGCAGGCAGATCCGGACAGATGCGTCGGCGGGCAGCGGCGACGCCGCCCGCCATCGCGCCCACCGTGACCATCATCGCTCGCACGGACGGCGCGGTGAACCGCCCGCGCGGCGACCGCGCGCACGGGCACAAGTTCCGCGGGCGGCCCTTCATGCCTCGCCACAATCAGCACGCATGGCGCTGGGTGCGGCACCGGGCCGACGCGAGCGCGTGTTGCCTGACGGGAAACGCGCGCCGCTGGAAGTACCCGGTGGAAGCGCTAGGCGAGCGCGACCGAGATCGGGGCGAAGAGGTGGCCGGGTGCGCCGCGCTCGGTGACCTCGCCGTGCGCCATCACTACATTGCGTCCGGCCGGCTCAAGCCCGTGGGCGTGCGCCCAGCCGGGCAGTTCGGCGCGGTCCGGGTCCAGGTCGAGCCTGACCGGCGTGCGCGCGCCGGCGGCCAGCGCCGTGACCAGGCGCCTGGCCGTTTCGCCGTCGGGGGCCACGAGCGGACCGATCACCGTGGACGCCGGGGTGTTGCGCCACGCGGCGGCGTAGCCGGCGATGCCCCGGCCAGGCGTGCCGACGGCCTCGGCGACGGCGATCCGGTCCGCGAAAGCGGGCAGGCGGGTGAGGATGTGCCCGCGGTCCGCACCGAACGCGGCACGGTCCAGGTCGAGGATGGCGGGCAGGTCCGCCTCGGTGCCGGCACGGACCCCGTGGCCGCCATGACCTGACGGTGCGCGGAAGCGGCCGACGAACGAGACGTTCCTGCGGACCGCCGTGAAGCCGAGCTTCTCGTACAGCGGCCTGCCCATGTCGGTGGCGAACAGCGTGACGGTGGCGCCGACGCCCGCCGCGCGCAGCACGTGCTCCATCAGCGCCCGGCCGACACCGCGCCGCCCGTAGCGCGCGGCAACCAGCATCATGCCCACCGCGGCGTAGTCCGCGCCCCACCTGGTCAGCACCACCGCCCCGGCCAGCCCGCGGCCGTCGGGCGCGTCGACGCCGAACACCTCGGACGCCGCGAGCAGCAGCGACCACTTGTCCTGCTCGGGCAACCAGTCACGGTCCACCGACAGTGCCGCGCATGACTTCAGGTCGCCCGGCGCGAGTCGGCGGATCGGCGGGAAGGACGGCTCGGCGGGCGCGGTCACGGCAACATCAGCGGGCGAGGTCGGCCAGGCCATCGAGGAGCCGGTCCACGTCCGAGGCGTCGTTGTAGTGCACCAGCCCCGCACGGACCGCGCCGTCTGGCTCGAGGCCGAGCGCGGTGCACAGCTCGTAGGCGTAGTTGTCGCCGTCCCAGACGTTCACGCCGCGAGCGGCCAGGTGCTCGGCGACCGCGCGCGGCGTCAGGCCGGCCACGCCGAAGAACGCGGTCGGCGCGCGCCTGGCCGCCTTCCCGTACAGGGTCACGCGGTCAAGCTTGGCCAGGCCGCCGGCCAGCCGGGCGAACAGTGCCGCCTCGTAGGCCTCGACGGCCGCCATCGACGCCAGCACCCGTTCCCTGCGTGACGCCGGTGACGCGCCGGGCGCCGGCCTGCCGGAACCCGCGGACGCGGACGGCGCGAGCGCGGCGAGGTGGGCCACCGCGGCGGTCACCCCGGCCAGGTCGGCGAACGGCAGCGTGCCGCGCTCGAACCGCCAAGGGACCGCGTTCGATGCCGGCGCGAGCTTGTCCGGCCACACCGTCTCGAGGAGCTCAGGGCCGGCGGCGAGCGCGGCCAGGTGCGGCCCCGACCACTTGTACGCGCTGGTCGTGTAGAAGTCGGCGCCGAGCGTGGCCACGTCCACCGGCATGTGCGGCGTGGCGTGCACGCCGTCCACGTAGCACAGCGCGCCCGCGGCGTGCGCCAGCCCGGCGATCGCCGCCACGTCCGGTATGGTGCCGATCGCGTTGCTCGCCGCGGTGACCGCGACGAGGCGGGTCCGCGGGCCGATCAGGTCCGCGTACTGCTCGGTGGGCAACTCCCCCGTCAGCAGGTCGACCTCGGCCCACTTGACCGCGACCCCGGCCCGCCCGGCCGCCTGGATCCACGGGCGCACGTTCGAGTCATGGTCGAGCCTGGACACCACGATGTCGTCGCCCGACGTCCACGCCCGCGACAGGGCGTCCGCCATCCGGTAGGCGAGCGCGGTGGCGCTCGGGCCGAAGACCACGCCCTCCGGTGCGGCGCCGACCAGGTCCGCGACCGCCGCGCGGGCCTCGGCCACGATCGCACCCGAGCGCGCACTCGCCGCGAACGCGCCGTCGAGGTTACCGAGCCCCGTCCGGTACGCGGCGGCGATGGCCTCGATCACCGAGAAGGGAACCTGCGTCCCCGCCGCCCCGTCCAGGTAAGCGTGCCCGTCCGCGAGCGCCGGGTAGAGCGCGCGCACCCCGGCGACATCGAATGATTCCGGATCCAGCGCGTCATCGCCGTTGCCAGCAGTCAACTCCCGGTGTTCCTCCAGTCGGCCTTCCGGTTGTCCGGGACGGCCAGCGATGCGGCAGATCGCGCATCAGCATACAACTCACCCACCCGCCCGGCGATCACGCAGAAGATCCCGGCGAATCCCGCCACGGCAAGCAGCCCGCCGGTGATCACGTCGGTCCTGGTGGCACCGGTCCACCCCGCGCCCGGGTGCTGGTAGCCGACCGCGAACGGAGCGGCGACGAGCCAGAGCCCGGCCGCGAAGACCGCGAGGACGCCGGCGATCCCGACCTTGGTCACCACCACGCCTCCTCGCTGTCGGCGAGCCGCAGCAGCTCGTCGTCTCCCGCCAGCAGTCCTGGCCCCTGCGGCGGCCGCCCGGGCCCTGCCTGCGGTGCCGGCCGGCGCTGCGCCCGCGGTTGCAGCACTGGCGCGTGCGCGGTCGCGGCGACCAGCGGGCCGAGCAGGGTACGCAGCGTCCGCAGCTCGCCGAGCACGTCCGCCGCGCTCGCCCCGTCGTGCCCGCCGCCGTGCCCGCCGCCGTGGTGCCCGCTGTGTCCGTAGCCGCCCCGCCCGGCGCCGGCGAGCCCGGCGCTCCATCCGGCCGTGCTCGGGGCGTGCCCGGTGAGCGCGCGCCAGTGCTGCCAGGACCCGTGGTCCGTCGCGCCGTTGCCGCCTGCCCCGCCGGTGGCCTCGCCGTCCGCTAGCCGAGCCGGGCCGCGCCTGGCCTGCCGCGCGGCCCGCTTCGCCAGCCGGGTGGCGCGCCGGACGTCCCTGGCCAGGTCCCGCCGGTTCCGCCGCGCCTCGCGCCGGGACACGAGCAGGAAGCGGCGGGCGAGCACGCCGTCCGTGCGCATCCGCCGCCGCCACGCCACCGCCCAGGCCGCCAGCGCGGCGCACGAGGCCAGGACGAGCCCGGCGCCGGTCGCGAGGTTGACCCTGCCCGCGCCGCCGTCGGCTCCGCCGAAGGCCACCGTCGCCACGATCAGCCAGCCACCACCGCACAGGCCCAGGCCGGCGACGCACAACCCGGACAGGTATCGGGTCATGATCACCCTCCGAAGCCATGAGTTAACCGAACGCCTCAACTTAGCATCGCGGCACTCTAGGTAGCGGGAGCAACACGAAAAGCGATTCCAACCAATTTTCAACCGAAAAAACCAGGTGACAGAGCCGAAGCCGCCAATTAGGGTCCGACTAGTGTCCCAAAGCCCAGTCGCCGCCCTTTGGCGGCTGCGCCCTTATCTGCGCCCTTACCGCCGCCAGCTCACCGGGATGATCGCCGCGGCGCTCGCCGTGGAAGCCGCCGACATCACGATCCCGCTGCTCGCGAAGATCGTCATCGACGATGCCATCACGCACCACGAGCGCGGCCTGCTGCTGCCCATCGGGGTGCTGGCGGTCGGCCTCGGCACGGCGTCCGCCACGCTCAGCCTGATCCGCCGCTGGGTCCAGGGCAACGCGGTCGCCAGCATGGAGAAGACCATCAGGGACGACCTGTACGAGCACCTGCAGCGGCTTGACCCGGCCTTCCACGACGAGTGGCAGTCCGGGCAGCTGCTGTCCCGCGCGACCACGGACCTCGGCTCGATCAGGCGGTTCGCGGGGTTCGGCGTGGTGTTCCTGTTCACCTCGGTCATGACGTTCATCGCCGTGACCTGCCTGCTCATCACGCTGAACTGGTGGCTCGGGCTGATCACCGGCGCCATGTTCGCCCCCGTGCTCGTCTTCTGCACCAAGTTCGAGCGGCGCTACAAGGTCCTCGCCAGGCGCGCGCAGGACCAGGACGGCGACCTGACCACGCTGGTCGAGGAGGCCGCGACCGGCGTCCGGGTGCTCAAGGCCCTGGGACGCGGCCCCGAGGCCGCGCAGGCCCACCTTGCGCAGGCGGCCAGGCTCGGCGAGACGCGGGTCGGGATGGCGCGCCTGCTCGGCGGATTCTGGTCGACCCTCGACCTGGTGCCGAACGCCGTCATCGCCCTCGCCGTCGTGCTCGGCGCGGTCGCGGTCAGCCACCACGCCATGACCATCGGCGGCCTCGTCGCCTTCATCACCCTCGCGCTGCAGCTGGTCTGGCCGGTCGAGGCCCTCGGCTACATCCTCGCGTCCGGTGAGGAGGCGGCCACCGCCGCCCAGCGCGTCCTGGAGATCTTCGACACCGAGCCCGCGATCACCAGCAAAGATCATTCCGAACGGGTTCGTGCCTTCGCCCTGCCCCCCGCCGGGCATCGCGTGGCCGGGAACGCGGAGCACGCCCACGTTCGGATTGATCATGTTTCTTTCTCTTACCCGGGCAGCGGGCGGCCCGTGCTGCGGGACGTGAACCTTGACGTGGCGCGCGGGGAGACCCTTGTGATCGCCGGGGCCACCGGGTCAGGGAAGACGACGCTGCTGCACCTGGTGCCCCGGCTCGCGGACGTCACCGGGGGGCGGGTGCTGCTCGGCGGCACGGACGTGCGGGACATCCCGCTGCCCGGGCTGCGGGCCGCGGTGGGGTGCGCGTTCGAGGAGGCGACGCTGTTCTCCGCCAGCGTGCGGGAGAACGTCACGTTCGGCGCGCCGGACGCGACCGAGGAGGAGATCGAGGCGGCGCTGACGGCCGCGCAGGCCGGCTTCGCCTACGACCTGCCCTGGGGCCTCGACACGCGGATCGGCGAGCAGGGGATGGCGCTGTCCGGCGGGCAGCGGCAGCGGGTGGCCCTCACCCGCGCCATCCTGTCCAGGCCCGAGGTGCTGATCCTGGACGACCCGCTGTCCGCGCTCGACGTGGCGACCGAGGAGCGGGTGACCGAGGCGCTGCACACGATCCTGGCCGGGGTGACGGCGCTCGTCGTCGCGCACCGGCCGTCCACGGTCGCGCTCGCCGACCGGGTCGCGCTGCTCGACGGCGGGGTGATCGCCGCCGTCGGCGGCCACCGCGAGCTGATGGCACGCGAGCCGAGGTACGCGAACCTCATGTCGATGGAGGAGGTGACGAGGTGACGGCGGATACGGGAACCACGCGGTCAAGGCAGGACGGCACCAGCGGGGACGGGACCGGGCAGGACGGTTCCGCGGACGCCGCCCGCGCCGGGGGCAAGCGACGGCGGGGCGCGGACCCGCGGTCCTGGCGCGGCATCGCGGCGGAGACGGCCGACGAGCTTTCCGCGCCGATCGAGGCCCTGCTGCGAAAACGGAGCCGGCGGCTGCTCGGCGACTTGCTGCGGCCGCACCGGCGGGCCGTCGCGCTGACGGCCGCCGCGATCGTCGTCGCCTCGCTCGCCTCCCTGGCCGGGCCCTGGCTGATCGGCGTCGCGATCGACAACGGCATCCCGCCGCTGGTGAAGAACGGTGACCCGGTGCCGCTGCTGCGGATCGCCGCGGTCTTCGCCGTGACGGTCCTGGTGCAGGCGGCCGCCACCAGGATGTTCGTCACCCTGACCGGGCGCTTCGGGCAGGCCGTGGTGCTTGAGCTGCGCCGCAGGCTGTTCGCGCACGTGCTGCGGCTGCCCGTGTCCTTCCACGAGTCCTACACCTCGGGGCGGGTGATCTCCCGGCAGACCTCGGACGTGGACGCGATCTCCGACCTGTTCGACGAGGGCCTTGACGGGCTCATCACCGCGGTGCTCTCCTGCCTCCTCGTCGGGACCGGCATGCTGCTGCTCGACTGGCCGCTCGCCCTGGTGGTGCTGTCCGGGTTCATCCCGCTGACCTTGCTTTCCGCCTGGTTCCGGCGGCGTTCCGCGGTCACCTACCGCTGGATCAGGGAAGCGAATGCCCTGGTCATCGTGCACTTCGTGGAGACCTTCGGCGGGCTGCGGGCCGTGCAGGCGTTCCGCAGGGAGGGGCGGAACGCCGAGATCTTCGACGCGCTGGGCGAGGATTACGCCCGGGCGAGCAAGCGCTCCGCGCAGATCAACGCGATCTTCGCGCCGGGGATCGCGATGATCGGGAACGTCATCACCGGCATCGTGCTCTGCTACGGCGGCCTGCGGGTGCTCGACGGTGACATCAAGGATCGGCGTGCTCGCGTCGTTCCTGCTGTACCTGCAGCGGTTCTTCGACCCGCTGCAGGACGTCTCGCAGTTCTACAACACCTTCCAGAGCGCCGCCTCCGCGCTTGAGAAGATCTCCGGCGTGCTTGAGGAAGAGCCGTCGGTCGCCGAGTCCCGCTCCCCGGCCATGCTGCCCGCGCCCGCGACGGCCGGCGGGAGCGGGCGGCGGGTGCAGTTCTCCCGCGTGCGGTTCGGCTACCGGGCGGCGGTCGTGCTGCCCGGGCTTGACCTGGACATTCCCGCCGGGCAGACCGTCGCCCTGGTGGGCGAGACGGGCGCGGGCAAGACCACGGTCGCCCGGCTGCTCGCGCGGTTCTACGACCCCGACGCCGGAGGGGTGCTGCTTGACGGCGTCGACCTGCGGGCGCTGCCCGACGCCGCGCTGCGGCGCGAGGTGGTGCTGATCACGCAGGAGTCTTTCCTCTTCGAGGGGACGGTCGCGGAGAACATCAGGCTCGGGCGCCCTGCCGCGACGGACGCGGAGGTCGAGGCCGCGGCGCGGGCGATCGGCGCGCACGCGTTCATCGCCGCCCTGCCCGACGGCTACGCGACCAAGGTCGGCAAGCGCGGCGGGAAGCTGTCCGCCGGCCAGCGGCAGCTGCTCTCGTTCTGCCGCGCGTTCATCGCGGCGCCCTCGGTACTCGTCCTCGACGAGGCGACCGCGCTGCTCGACATCCCGTCGGAGCGGCTCGTCCAGTCCGCCCTGCGCACGGTCCTGGCGGGACGCACGGCGCTGATCATCGCGCACCGGCTGTCGACGGTGGCGATCGCCGACCGGGTCCTGGTGCTGCGCGCCGGGCGGGTGATCGAGGACGGCACCCCGGCGGAACTGATGGGCGGCGCCGGCGAGTACGCCGACCTGCACGCCCGCTGGGCCGCCAGCCTGGCCTGAGCACGGCGGGCGGCCGCGCGGGATCCGTCCACGTCGGCCCGCCGGTGCGCGAGGGACCCTTGGGGCGGATTGCGTGCGCTGCCCCTTTTGCGCGGTGGCGCCTCGGCCGGTGCCGCCGACTCGCGGTGACGCCTCGGCCGGTGCCGCTGACTCGCGGTGGCGCCTCGGCCGGTGCCGCTGACTGAGGCGCTCCTCGCCTTCGCGCGGGCCCTTGCCTGCCCGTTTCGTCCGGATTGTCCCGGCGGTACCGCGGCCCGGACCATGATCATGTGGTTTCCGCAGCTTATAAGCTGCGGAAACCACATGAAAAGCGAAATCACTGTCGATCAGGCCGCACCCTGCGCGCAGGCGTGGCGCCCCGGTCCGCGCACGGCCCTCACCGTCACCACCCGCCACTCTCGACGGCCGGTACGCCGGGAAATGCGTGGACGCGGCCGGGCGTCCACGCTTGACGTCCCGGCTACCCGACCCACTGGGCACTATGCCCCAACGGGCTGGTGTCCGAAAAACGGTCGAGCAAACTAAGTCGACAAGTCCGTAAAGCAATCCCCTTCCTTTGTTGTACACTAGAACACATGAGCGGCACCAACACGGGGACAGCGGGCGGCCCGGCACGGGAATCCGAACCAGGCACCGGGCGGCTTGTGGGGTACGCGCGCGTCTCTGGCGACGCGGCCGAGGCGCTGCGGAGCCGGGTTGGACTGCTCGGGGACGCCGGGTGCGCGCGGGTCTACACCGACGAGGCGGCGGGCAGGGACGAGGGCCTGCCGCGGCTACGCGACTGCCTGCAGTCCCTGCGGCCTGGTGACGTTCTCGTGGCGGCAAGCCTTGACCAGCTCGGGCGGACGCAGCGCGAGTTGATCGCCACCGTCGGGGAGGTACGCCGACGGGGCGCCGGGCTGCGGTCGCTGCGCGAGGAACTCGACACCGCCGGCCCGGGCGGTGCGGCGATCTTCCGGGTGTTCGACGGGCTCGCCGAACTCGGCCGGGCCGCCATCTCGGCGGGGACGAGCGACGGCCTTGCCGCCGCCCGCGCCAGGGGGAAGCGGCTCGGACGGCCGCCTGCGCTCACCCAAGAGCAGCTCCGCGAGGTACGGGGGCTGCTGCTCCGGCCGGAGAACACGGTCTCAGGCATCGCGCGGCAGCTGGGCGTCAGCCGGTCCACCCTCTACAAGTACCTGCCGGACGCCATGCGCACGGGCGCGTCAGGCCGGCCTGCCGCTGAACTTGACAGCTACGCGCCCGAGCGGCCCGGCAGGCCCGCCACCGCGCACCTCGCGCCCTACCAGGCGCGTCCCGGCCGTCGCGTCCTCGTCATCGACAACCTCGCCGACCTGCGCGGCCCGACGACCGGCACGGTCGAGCTGCCCCTGCGGCTGTTCTGGAGCGTGCCTGATCACCGGTTCGACCTTGACGACCCCGACATGCGCCTGTGGTACTACCAGACGGTCCTGCGCGAGGCCAGCCGCGCGGAGGATCTCAGCACTCACCTAGATGCCGCCACCCTGGTCAGCTTGTGGCCAGACCTGTACCTCCCCAAGGGGGTCAGGCGGGCCTGGGAAGAGCAGCACCGGTCCCTGCACGCGGAAGTGAGTGCCTGATGCCCATCAACGAGCTGCACCGCCGGGTGGCGACCGTCGCACTGCGGGTTGCCACCAGGTACGGCTTCGCCCTCGGCGGCGGCAACGCGCTGATAGCGCACGGGCTCATTACCCGGCCGACCCAGGACGTCGACCTGTTCACGAACGAGGAGACCGGGGTGGAGGCGGCGGCCGACTCCGTCGAGACCGCGCTGCGGGAAGCCGGGTTCGACGCGGACCGTGAGGACAAGGCCTCTGGGCTTCCCGAGATCTTCGAAGGCATGGGCGAGGGCCTGGCCGAGTGGACGGTCACCGCGCAGGACGGGCAGCAGATGATGCTGCAGATGGCCTACTTCGACCGGACGGCGCAGCCGGTCACCATGGACCTCGGGCCCGTCCTGAGGCTTGAGGACGTGGTCGGCGGCAAGGTGTGCGCCCTGGCCGGCCGGGCCGAGCCCCGCGACTACATCGACACGGCCGCCGCTCTCCGCCGCTACAGCATCGACCAGGTGATCGGCCTCGCCCGCGAGCTCGATCCCGGCCTGGACGACCGCGATTTCGCCGACGCCGGCCGCCGGCTCGACCGGTGGGGCGACTCGGTCTTCGCTGCCTTCGGCCTCGGCGCCGCGGACATCGCCGCGCTGCGGGCCTCGTTCCGCGACTGGCCACGCTGACCCGCGCCCGGCGCGTCCGCTGCCCGGCCAGCGGACGCGCCAG
>CAVXAB010000031.1:0-244474 GCA_963759545.1 uncultured Actinomycetota bacterium | reverse complement strand
ATAGCAGGTCTAAATATCCACGATCTTCGAAAACCCGCAGGGCGGTTGCGGCAGGCGGCTGGCTCGGGTAAGTGGCCTGGGTGGGTGCCGACGAGCGGGTTCCCGGTGGCGGCCCGCTGTGGTGCCGCCGAGAGCAAGCGGCCCATCGCGGCTGCGGTAACAGCGGTGACCACGGGATCAACGGCTGTCACCGCGGGCGCTGGGGGCCGAGCCGCGCCCGCCGCTGAGCCTCGCGTGCCCACATCATCACCGCCAGCCCGGGCGCGGACAGCAGGTAGCTGCGGATCGCCGCGCCGCGCCGGGCGGGCGCGATCTCCGACAGCAGGCTCTCTACTTCCGCCAGCCACCGGCGGCCCGCGGACCTGGGCATCAGCCGCGACACGATGGCCAACATGCGCCACCGGTGCGCGGCCGCGCCCGCGTGCCCATCATCGCGGCCGCGCCCGCTGAGGCCACTGCCCCTTTCTGTGCCGCCCCTCCCGCGGCCGCCGGGCAGGTCAGCGCTAAGGGCCACAGCGACGCCGACGACTATGCCGACAGCAAGCAGCACCCAGTTCTCTGGGTTGGTGCCGAGCCACGTCCAGCCAGGATGGAACAGCACGGAGGTTACTAGCGTGCCGGTCATAATGAGACCGGCGGCGCGCCCCCGCTTCTTCCTCCGCTCCGTACGCGGGTCGATGTCGGGCATCATGCGGCGCCGCCTCCCTCGGCCAGACGGCGCAGCGCCGTGCCCTTAGGGCGCCGCGCCCCCGCGAGGGCGGCACTGGCCTCCACCGCGCCGCCCGCCGTCAGGCGGTAATACCGGCGGGCAGGGCGCTTCTCCACCCGCGGGTCGATGTCCTCCCAGCGGCTCACCACCCAGCCCTCGTGTTCCAGCCGCAGCAGAATGGGATAGGCGGTCCCGGGCTGCAGCCCCGTCTCCTCCGACAGCTCCAGCCCGTACATCTCCCTGGCCGGATCACGCAGCAGCGCCTGCACGACCAGCTGCACCTGAACCGTCAACCGCAAAGCCATGCAAGAACTCTAAATAGGTCACCGACCCCTGTCAAATGTTCTATATAGGTGTGCGCCGGGTCCGGCGCGCCGGCCAAACCCTCACTCGAAACGAGCTGCACCAGTGGCGATTGCGTAGTTAACGGTGTCTCTGGCACGGACTGCTTGGCCCGGTTGGGTGGTCCACCTCACGAATGCCCCGGCCGCGGCGTCTGCGGGGTATGCAAACCATCGCACCGGCCCGGTCCGGTCATCCGCGCGCGCTGCTCCCTGTGCTGCTCGCGGCGCCGTTTCTCGCCCAGGTGGACGCCACCATCGCCAACGTCGCGACGCCGGCCATCAGGACCAGCCTCGGCGCCTCGGGCGCCGCCGCGGAACTGGTGGTCGGCGGCTACCTCGTCGCTTTCGCGATGCTGCTGATCGCGGGCGCCCGGATGGGCCAGACGCACGGCTACAAGCGGCTGTTCCTGATCGGCCTCGCGATCTTCGCGACGACCTCGGTCGCCTGCGGCCTGGCTCCGGACGCCGGTGCGCTCATCGCGGCGCGGGTCGTGCAGGGCGGGGGCGCGGCGATGATGTTGCCGCAGACCATGACGGGCATCCAACTCCACTTCGACGGCCGTGCCAGGACGCGCGCGATCGGCCTGTACGCGATCGCCCTGTCCGCGGGCGCGGTCATCGGGCAGATCGCCGGCGGCGTGCTGATCTCCGCCGACATCGCCGGCACCGGGTGGCGCGCGATCTTCCTCGTCAACGTGCCGGTGTGCGCCGCGGTTATCGCCGCCGCGATCCGCTGGCTGCCCGCCGACGCCGGGCGCGGCACCGCCAGCCTGGACCTGGCGGGGACCGCGATGCTCTCGGTGAGCGTGCTGCTTGTCATGCTGCCGTTGACCCTCGGCCACGGTCTGGGCTGGCCGGTGTGGACGTGGCTGTGCCTTGCCGCGGCCGGCCCCGCGTTCTGGCTGTTCCTGAAGGGACAGCAGGGCGCCACCGCGACGGGCCGCGCGGTGCTGGTCAACACCGCCGCGGTCAGCAGGCCCCGCGTCCTGCTCGGGCTGATCAGCCTGGCGGTGACGACGGCCACGTACTTCGCGCTGCTGTTCACCATCGCGCAGTATTTCCAGCAGGGCCTCGGCCGCAGCCCGCTGGCCTCCGGGCTGATCCTGGTCCCCTGGGTGGCGGCGTTCGGCCTCGCCGGGCAGATCACCGGGCGGCTGCCGAGACGGCTCGCCCCCGTCCTGCCCGTCACGGGATGCCTGCTGCTTGCCGTGGCCTACCTCGCCATCAGCGTCACGCAGCTCACCGGGCACCGCGGCAGCCTCTTGCTCGTCGCGCTGCTCGCCAGCGGCGGGCTCGGGCTAGGCACCCAGTTCGCCACGATGATGGGCCACATCATGGGGGCCGTCCCTGCTCGCTTCGCGCCGGACATCAGCGGCGTCACCTCCACCACGACCCAGGTCGGCGGAGCGCTTGGGGTGGCCGGATTCGGCAGTCTCTACCTGGCACTGGCGGCCTCGCCGGGCAGCGCCCAGGCCAGTCACGCCTTCGGCATCACCAGCCTGGCGCTCGGCGTGGTGGCCGCGCTCGCCGCCGTCGGCGCCTACCTGGCCACCCACGTCAACGACGACGGCGGCCGGCGCACAGGGACCGCCAAGCCGCGTCGTTCCGGCGACCTCATGACCGCCGCTAGCCAAGGGAGCAATTCATGACAGCGACCACGACCGACTCCGCTTTCCGCGTCACGCCGATCCCCGCCGACGTGCTCGACCGCATCCGCGCCGCCGGACACGACGATTTCGGCAATCCGCTCGTGCCGGCTGCCGACGAGGACGGTGGCTCGCCCATGCGCTGCTGCCTCAGCCGGTCAGCACCGGGCGATCGCCTGTGCGTGATCGCCTACCGGCCCTTCACCCGCCCAGGGCCCTACGCCGAGAGCGGTCCGGTGTTCATGCACGCCGACCGCTGCGCCGGGTACGACGACACCGGCGCCTACCCGGCCGGCTGACCGCGACTGGCCCACCATGGTGTTCCGCCCCTACCGCTACGACGGCGTGATCGCCTATGACGCCATCCAGATGGGCGACGCGGAGACGGCTGAGGCGCTGATCGCCAGCATCTTCGCCGATCCGACGATCGAGTTCATCCACACCAGGAACGTCTACGCCGGCTGCTACATGTTCCGCATCAGCCGGCCAGGCGGCTCGATGCCGTTGTCCTAGTGGTGCGTGGTGAGCGTAGTGGCTGTGCGTTAGCTGGTGCGCGGCCCACACGCGCCGGGCGTGGCATGATCGAAGCTATTTTCCATGATCATGTGGATTCCGCAGCTTATTAGCTGCTAAATTCACATGATCATGGACTCGGCCGCGGTACAGCCGGGACAAACCGGATGAAACGGGCACGCGGGGCTCGGCAGGCCCGCCAACGGCGTCCGCAGGCTCGACCGCCCGCCGGTGGGAGGCGGGGCGGGCTAGACCCCCGTGCCGGTGGGAGACGGGGCGGGCGGGCTTGGGCCCATGCCAGTGGGAGACGCTGTCGGCGGGCTTGGCGCCGTGCCGGTGGGAGACGGGGTGGGCGGAGGGGCCGGGTTACGGTACCGCGCGACTGCCGCGCGGAAGGCGGCGAGTGCCGCCTGGTCCTCGTCGAGCCGCCAGTCGCGGTTGCCGGGCAGGTCGAACCAGACGAGCCCGGCCACTCCCGCCGCGTAGGCGCCGGCGAACAGGCCAGGGATCTTGGCGGCCTTTCCCGCGGCGGGCGCGACCGCGGTCTCCGAGATCAGCACCGGCTTCGGCGTGAGGGCGCGGACCTGGCTGAGAGTGTTGCCGAACACGGTGCCGAAGCTCTCCGAGCTCCGGTAGAAGTAGCCGTCGACGCCGGCCCAGTCCACCCACGCGGCCCCCGGCCACCACGGCGTCGCCGCCCCGACCCCGTTGGACGGGCTGCTGCCTGAGGCGATGACGGCGACGCTCACCGTCCACAGCCAGGTCACGTTCAGTGCGCCCCGGCCGCGGAAGACGGCGACGACGTGCCGCCATGCCGCGATGTATTCGGTCGGGCTGACGTGCGTGTCTCCCCAGGTGTACCAGGACCCGTTCATCTCGGGAGCGAAGCCAAGGATCACCGGGCGCTGGTACCCGGCGACGGCGCGGGCATAGGAGCGCAGCCAGTCGTCTTCTTCGCCGTTGGCGATGGACGCGAGGGAGACGTCATACGGCATGAGCTGGATCAGCGGGATGGCGCCCCCGGCGAAACGGACGCTGAAGGCGGTACCGGGGCGCGCGTAGTGCTCGACGATGTCTGGCTGCACGCCGATCGCCTGCTGGAACTGAGCCTCGCTCGTGGCGGCCGCGCCGATGAGGAAGCGGGACGTGTCCGGCTTGGCCGCCACGGCGGTGCGGGTGGTGACGTGCGCAGAACAGCCGCAGGCCAGGAGCGTTATGAGGATGATGATCAGCGTGCGCCTCACGCCGGCTCCAAGGCGACCTCGACGCCGTGCTGGCGGGTGCCCCAGCCGGTGCGCAGGCAGGTCGCCATCCCGCACCACCAGATCCCGCGCAGCACCGTGTACTGCCATGCGGCGACCAGCGGGGCGAGCAGCCAGGTGAGCAGCTGAGACCACCAGGGCTCGTCGTACCGGCGGATAGTCAGGTACCGCAGGCTCTTGCCGTACCCCACGAGCACCATCACGAGCAGGAGCCGCGGGGACCACGTCCCTCGGGTGGCGGGCTCGACGACCATGATGGTGAGGAATATCGGGATCGTGGTGAACGCCTGCACCCAGCGGAACATGTGCAGCCAGTAGGCGTACCGGGTCAGCGGCAGGTACCTGAACCGCCAGAACGTCCGGATCGTCATGCCCCGCATCCAGCGCAGGTACTGGCGGGCGTGGTGCGACAGAGTCTCCGGCATCGCGGTGAACCCGATGGCGGTCGGCTGCTGCACCGTCTTCCCTGCCAGCAGCGCGTAGAACGTGAGCATGGAGTCGTCAGAGAACTGCACTGGCCGGCCGAAGAACGTCTCGCAGACGTAAGCGTCCAGGCTGGCGCGGACCACCTCGGCGCGGTACAGCGCGAAAGTCCCGGCATTCACCAGCACCGAGCCGAACGTCGACTGGGCTGACCGGTCAGCCAGCTGGCTCGTCACGTACCAGAGTTCGGTCGCGCGGGTGAACAGGCTGCGGTGGTGATTGGCGACAAGCAGCAAGCCCGCCACCGACTGGACCCGGGGATCCGCGAACGGCTTCATGCCCTCGGCGATCGCGTGATAGTCCAGGATCGTGTCCGAGTCGACCGTGATGTACACGTCCGCCTGCGGTGCACCGCGGAACGCGGCGGCCTGCGCATCGCGCTTGCCGCGGTTGACGGGGAAGCGCTCCCACGACGCGGCGACACCAGCCGCCATGGCGGCGGCCTCGAACTCCGCGCGCACCCGCGAATAATCCACCGCGGACCCGTCGTCGGTGACAAGCACGAGGTCGGGTAGCCGCGACTGAGACAGCAGCGAGTCGAGGCAGCGGGCGAGCAGGTCGGGGTCCTCGTTGAACACGGGCAGGGCGACCGCCGTCATCAGCCTGCCCGTCCCCCTGCGACCCCGGATCGGGCGCTCCAGGCAGGCGGCGATCATCTGCCACGCCAGCAGGATGAATACGACGTCGTAGGCCCAGGCGAACGGCTGCCGTCCGCCCTCACTCGCTTCCAGAAACTGCCATGCGTGGTAGAGCCCCCATACTGCGAGTGCTGCCAGCCAGATAAGGGCGGTGACGAACGCCGGCGCCGACTTGCGCTCCGCGTGCCAGCGGGCTAGCTCTCCGTCGCGCTCTTGCCCCTGCGCCAGCCGAGCCTGATCACGACGGCGGGCACCGCCGTGGCGATGACGCCTATCGCCACGGGCCACATCTGGCTCAGGTACGGCATCGTGAACCCTCTCGAACGGGATGGTGATAGGCCCGGGCGATATCACCCGGGACATCGCCCTCGTCGATTGCTCGCCGGCGATTTGCTGCAGGTGCGCGAGCCCGGCCAGCTGCGACTCCGCGGTCGGGCGGCTGGCGGGGCTGACCCAGTCCGTCGGCGCAACGCGCATGTGCATACTCCCCCGAGTGCGATGCAAGCGAAATTCGCGGCCAGCCCCTCCCGGACTGCCGTCCTGACCAGCCGCTTCGCAGAGATATTAGGAGAGCAAGCAGAGCGTTGCAGGTAACCACGCAGAGTGACGTCCCGCGAAGCGCCCAAATCACTGAAACATTAATCAGGGCTTAGTAATGCGTTCGGTCAGGCTTCGAAGACAAGCGGAGAGAGCGGGGTTTTCAGGCCCGCATCACGAGCACCCTGAGCAACTCGCGTGGGGATCAGCGCTACTGGCGGAGGGGGGCGGGGAGGTAGCTGGCGCCTGGGCCGTCGCCGCGGGCGATGTCGTTGGGGTTGGACATCGCGCACCGCTTCAGTGACAGGCAGCCGCAGCCGATGCAGGAGTCCAGGCCGTCGCGCAACTTCTCAAGCGCGACGATCTGCGCGTCCAGGCGCGTGCGCCAGGAGCGGGACAGCCGGGTCCAGTCGGCCCTGGTCGGGGTGCGCGAGTCGGGCAGGGTGGCGAGCGCGGCCGCGACCTCTTCCAGGGACAGGCCGACGTTGCGGGCCGCCCGGATGAACGCGAGGCGGCGGAGCACGCTGCGTTCGTAGCGGCGCTGGTTCCCCGACGTCCTGGTCGCCCGGATGAGTCCCTCGCGTTCGTAAAAGCGCAGCGCAGACGGGGCGAAGCCACTGCGTTCTGCGACTTCGCTCACGGTGAGATGGTCAGTACTCAGCACGGCTACCGCACATTCGCTTGACTTAAAGTTGACTTCAACTACAACAATAAGTCGCATGACCAGCACATCGCAACCAACTGCTCTTATCACCGGGGCCGGACGCGGGCTGGGCCTGGCGCTGGCGCGCTCCTTGCTCGCTAGCGGGTGGCGCGTCGTCGTCGACGCGCGCCGCACCGCCCACCTCGCGGCCGAACTGCCCGGAGCCTTCGTCGTGCCAGGCGACGTCACCGACCCCGACCACCGGGAGGCGCTGGCCTCCGCGGTCGCCGCGCTCGGCCGTCTCGACCTGCTCGTCAATAACGCCAGCGACCTCGGGCCCTCCCCGCTGCCGCGGCTGGCCGACGTGCCGATCGCGGCGGCGCGGCGGGTACTTGAGACCAACGTGCTCGCACCGCTCGCGCTCATCCAGCGGCTCCTCCCGCTGCTACGCGCGTCCGGCGGCACCGTACTGAACGTGAGTTCCGACGCGGCCGTCGAGGCGTACGAGGGCTGGGGCGCGTACGGCTCGTCCAAGGCGGCGCTCGACCAGCTAACCGCCGTGCTCGCCGCCGAGGAGCCCGGGCTGGCCGTCTACGCGGTCGACCCTGGCGACATGCGCACGGAGATGCACCAGGCGGCGTTCCCCGGCGAGGACATCTCCGACCGGCCAGAGCCGGAGGCCGTCGTGCCCGCGCTGCTCCGGCTGATCGCGACGCGTCCGCCGAGCGGCCGGGTCCGCGCCGCGGACCTCGCGGGGACGGCGGCGTGATGGCACTCGACTTCATCCTGCCCGCCGGGCTTGAGGCCGCCGAGCCGCCGCCGGCCAGGGACGGCGTCCGGCTGCTCGTCGCGTCCGCCGACGGCGTGCGGCACGCGCGGTTCGGCCAACTCGGGGAGTTTCTCGCGCCAGGCGACCTGGTGGTGGTCAACACCTCCGCCACGCTCGCGGCGGCAGTGACGGCGAATCGGTCGGGTGTGCCGGTGGAGGTGCACTTCTCCGCGGAACTCGACGACGGCTCCTGGGTGATCGAGGTCCGGCCCGCCGGGGTGTCCGCCGGCCCGGTCGACAACCTGCGGCCGTGCGAGGTGATCACCCTGGACGCCGGGGCCGCCCTGATCGTGGGCGAGCCGCATCCCGCCGGGCAGGCCAGGCTGTGGCGGGCACGGCCGCGGATCGACGGCGGAGTCTCCGCGTTCCTCGCGCGCCACGGGCGGCCGATCCGCTATGCCTACGTGCCGCGCCAGTGGCCGCTGCCCGAGTACCAGACCGTCTTCGCCCGCGAGCCCGGCAGCGCGGAGATGCCAAGCGCCGGGCGGCCGTTCACCGGGCAGGTGGTCACCGACCTGATTACCCGCGGCGTGGCCATGGCCCCGATCGCGCTGCACACCGGCGTGTCTTCGCAGGAACCAGGCGAGCCGCCGCAGCCGGAGCGGTTCGGCGTGCCCGCGGCAACCGCCCGGCTGGTCAACTCCACGCGCGAGGCCGGCGGGCGGGTGGTCGCGGTGGGCACCACCGTGACCCGTGCGCTTGAGTCGGCGGCGGACCCGGACGGATCGGTGCGCGAACGACACGGCTGGACGGACCTCGTCCTCGGCCCGTCACGGCCGGCCAGCGTGGTGACCGGTCTCGTGACCGGCTGGCACGCGCCGGGCGCGTCACACCTCGCGCTGCTGGCCGCCGTGGCAGGCAGCGCCCTGGTCGAGCGGGCCTACGCGGAGGCGGTGCGTTTTGGGTACCGGTGGCACGAATTCGGCGACAGCTGCCTGCTGCTGCCGTAGCGAACCCGATGGTGGATCGTTGGGAGTACCCGGCTCCTCTCAATGATCCATCATCAGCTGGTTACTACTTCAGCACGGCCTCTACCGCGGTCACCGCGGCGTCGATCGCGACCCGGGCGGTCACCGCGCTCTCATGCGCGCGCTCGATCTCACCGAGGCCGATGCAGTCGAACGCCACCCGCGCGTCGTGAATGGCCGACTCGAGCTCACGCGCGGCCTCCTGGAGCATCGGGCCAAGGTCCGCGTCGTCCGTCATCACCATCAGGTTCCTCCCGTGGCCGGTGGGTCAGTGGGTGAGGCCCCTACCCGCCGAGTTCGTGGTCATGTCCAGGCCGAACCATCCGGTGGCCAGTAATCCCCCTGGAGCGAAGAGGATCACGATGAGTCGTCACGGGTAACTATATGCAAGCGAACCGAGACTGGGGGGGTCGGTACCGTGAGCGCTTCACCATCGGCGAGCCGGCGCGACCAGCCGTGGCTGCAACGGGTGGGCGCGGCCTGTGGCGGCCACCCGTGGCGGGTGCTCGCCGCCTGGGTCGTCCTGCTCGGCGGACTGCTCGCCGGTTCCGCGGCCCTTGGCGCCAGCTACAGCAACGACGTCAATCTATCCGGTACCCAGTCGGCCACCGGGCTGAGCCTGCTCGAGGCGCACAGCCAGGGCGCCGGCCAGTACTCAGGTCTTGTGGTCTTCAATTCACGGTCGGGGACGCTGGCCTCGCACAGCACGCAGCTCGAGGACTCGATCACCGCGCTCGGCAAGCTGCCGCACGTCGTGTCGGCGTCCGACCCGCTGTCTAGCAGCAATCCGACGGTCTCGTCGGACGGCACGATCGGCTACTCGACGCTCCAGTTCGACGTGCAGCCGGCCACGCTTGGCGAGTCCTACGTCGATCAACTCAACGACGCCACCGCGGCCGCGCGCGACGCGAACATCCAGGTGGAGTACGGCGGCGGGCTAGACCAGCTGACCAGGCCGAAGACGAAGGACCTGCAATCGGAGGCGATCGGCTTCGGGGTCGCGCTCATCGTCTTGCTGCTCATCTTCGGCAGCGTCCTCGGCGCCATCCTGCCGCTGCTCACGGCGCTGATCAGCGTGCTCGCCGGGCTCGGCATCCTGGGCATCGCCGCCGCGAGCCTGACCTTCGGCACCGCGTCGCCCACGCTGGCGGCGATGATCGGGATCGGGGTGGGCATCGACTACGCCGTCTTCCTCACCACCAGGTTCAGGCAGCAGATCATCGACGGCGCCGACCCGGTCGAGGCGGCCGGGTTCTGCACCACCACGAGCGGCCGCGCCGTGCTGGTCGCCGCGAGCACGGTGGCGGTCGCCATGCTCGGCCTGTACGCCTCGGGCATCGCCTTCATCGGCCTGCTCGGGCTCGCCGCCGTCTTCAGCGTCGTCACCGCCGCGCTCGGGGCCGTCACCCTGGTCCCCGCCCTGCTCGGCCTGGCCGGCCGGCGCATCGACAAGCTCAAGGTCAGGCGGACACCCGTCGCGGAGACGGGCTCAAGCGGCGACGGCTGGCACCGCTACGCGGCGATGATCGGCCGCTATCCCTGGCTGTTCCTGATCGGCGGCCTGGCCGTGCTGTGCGTGCTGGCGATCCCCCTGCTGTCCATCGAGACCGGGCACGTGGGCGACGGCTCCGACCCGACAAGCTACACCGACAGGCAGGCCTACGACCTGATCAGCCAGGGATTCGGCCCCGGCTACAACGGCCCGTTCACCATCGTCATCGATGTCGGCCACAACGCCTCGGCCGACAGCTCGCTCGCCTCGAAAGTGCAGTCCGCGCTCGCAGGCACCACCGACGTCGCCAAGGCCACGCCGCTGTCCCCCACGCCGGACGGCGTCCTGCTCACCGGGACCGTCATCCCGAAAAGCAGCCCGCAGGACCAGGCGACCACCACGCTGTTCAACACCCTGGTGGACACCACGCTGCCGCAGGCGCTCAAGGGAACCGGGTACCAGGGGTACGTCACCGGCCAGCAGGCCCTGCAGATCGAGTTCGACCAGACCGTTACCAGCCAGCTCCCCGTCATCATCGGGGTGGTCATCGCGGTCGCCTTCCTGCTGATCATGACCGCCTTCCGCAGCCCGTTGCTCGCCGTCAAGGCCGCGGTCCTTAACCTGTTCAGCATCGCCGCCGCCTACGGCGTGGTGGTCGCCGTCTTCCAGTTCGGCTGGGGCAGCAGCCTGCTCGGCGTTGACCAGGACGTGCCGGTCGAGGCGTACGTGCCGATGATCATGTTCGCCATCGTCTTCGGGTTGTCCATGGACTACGAGGTCTTCCTGCTTTCCCGGGTCAAGGAGGTCTGGGACGCCAAGCGGGACCAGCACCTGGCGGTGGCGGGCGGGCTGGCGAGCACCGGCCGGGTGATCAGCTGCGCCGCGCTGATCATGATCGCGGTGTTCCTCTCGTTCGTCACCTCCAACCAGGTCGTGATCAAGCAGCTGTCCATCGGGCTCGCGGCCAGCATCCTCATCGACGCGACCATCGTCCGGCTGCTGCTCGTGCCCGCGGTCATGTACCTGTTCGGCACCGCCTCCTGGTGGATACCGCGCTGGCTCGACCGCGTGCTGCCCCACATCGACGTGGAAGGCGACCCGGATCCGTCCACCGCGGTCGGCCAGGGCAGCGGCCCCGCCAGGTGAACGGACCGGGGCCTGGGAACCCCGGATTAGCCGGCCAGGGTGGCCAGGTCCTCGGGGGTGAGCCTGAGGGTGGCCGCGGCCGTGTTCTCTTCCAGGTGGGCGAGGTTGCCGGTGCCCGGGATGGGCAGCATGGCCGGCGAGCTGGCCAGCAGCCACGCGAGTGCGACCTGCGGGACGGTCGCCTGGTGCCGGTCGGCGACCTTCTCCAGGCGTGCCGGGTCGATCGGGTCGTTACCGCCGCCAAGCGGGAAAAACGGCACGAAGGCGATGCCGGCTTGGGCGCACTGCGCCAGCAGGGCCGCGTCGCCGGCGTGGTGGTGCACGTGGAAGGTGTTCTGCACGGCGGCCACCGGGGCAACCGCGCGGGCCTCGGCGAGCTGGGCGGCGTCGACGTTGCTGACGCCCAGGTGGCGGATGAGGCCCTCGTCGCGCAGCGCGGCCAGCGCCGCGAAGCGGTCACCGACCGGTTCGCCGCCGGGGCCGTTCTGCGCGCCGACGCGCAGGTAGACCAGGTCGAGCCGGTCAACGCCGAGCTCGCGGAGGTTCTCCTGCACCAGGCCGCGCAGCTGTCCAGGCGTTGCCTGCAGGGCCGGTACCCCGTCCGGGCCGAGCATCGGGCCGACCTTGGTGGCGATCACCAGGCCGTCGGGGTAGGGGGCCAGCGCCCGGCGGATCAGCTCGTTCGCGACGACGTCGCCGCGCCGGTAGAAGCTCGCGGTGTCGATGTGGTTCACGCCCAGCTCGACGGCGCGGCGCAGGACGGCGATCCCGTCCCGCGGATCCCGTGCCGGGCCGGTGAAGGTGCCGAAGGGAAGCCGCATCGCGCCGAAGCCGAGTCGCGCGACGGGCAGGTCGCCCCCGAGGAGGAAAGTGCCGGAAGCGCCCGCGGGCTGGCTGGTGTGCGTTGTGCTCGTCATGGTCACAGCGTCGCCGGCCCAGCGGCCAGTGACGAGGAGCTGGCAAGTTGCTGCCATTTGCCCGGTCGCGCGGCGGCAGGCAGACTGTGCTTGTGGCGGATGATCAGACAAGCACGGTGCACGGCGACGAGCAGCTCATCGCCCGGGCGGGGCACCTGCTCGACGGCGTGCGCGACGAGTTCGTGTGCGCGGCGCGTGACCTGATGACGTGGTCCCAGCCGCGGGCCCGGGCGGCAGTCGGGCGACGCGCGGTGGCCGACCGTCCGGCGGGGTTCACGGCCCGCAAGCTGCTCAGCCCGCTGGCGCTTGCCGACGAGGCGCAGCGCGCGGAGCTGCGGCGGCTGACCGACGCGGGCGTGCAGGTGCGGATCAGCTCCGCTCCGCTCCCGCACGAGACGATCATCCTCGACCGGCGGGTGGTGATCCTGGCCGGGCCGTATTCGCCGCTCGGCCGCGAGTACACGGTGACGACGTCGCCGGTGCTGGTCGGCGGGGTATGCGCGCTGTTCACCGCGGCCTGGCAGGCGGCCACCGATCTCGGCTCGTACCTGCGCGGCGAGGTACCAGAACTCGCTCCGGAAGCCCAGGAGATCTTGCGGGCGCTCGGCGCTGGCCTCACCGATGAGGCGGCGGCACGGCGGCTCGGCACCTCGCTGCGCACCTACCGGCGGCGGGTCGCCGAACTCATGGCCGCGCTCGAGGCCGACTCACGCTTCCAGGCCGGCGTTCGCGCCGGGGAACTCGGGCTGGCCCGCTTACCTGGCGTTAGTTAGCCACGGCCGCCCGCCGCAACCGCGACATTCGCGCCATTACGGATTTAAGCCCTTTACCGAGTAAGTCCGGCGTTCCCGGGTAGCTGGTGCCCGTGGTTAGAGGCAGAACGGTAGCCGGGTACGCACTTCCCGGGATTGTGTTGTTCTTCATCTGGCTGGTGGTCGTCGTCTTGGCCATCATCCTCCTGGCGTTCATCGTGCATTGGGCCGGCGGCGGACTCCTAGATCTGCGGCTGGGCCACTTCGTGCTGAACGTCGGCGTCACCTGATCCGAGTCAACAACGGCCGCGCCGGTCACGAACGTGACCGGCGCGGCCGAGTCCTTTCGCGCCCGGGCCTGCGCTGGTGAGGGCTCAGGCGATGATCATCCAGGGGTGCTCGATCAGATTGGTCAGCGTCTGGAGGAACTTCGCCGCCAGGGCGCCGTCGATCACCCGGTGGTCGACCGACAGGGTGTACCTGAGCCGGTAGCGGGGCTCCAGGGTGTCCCCCACCACCGTCGGCTCGCGGGTGGTCGCGCCGACGGCCAGGATCGCGGACTCGGGCGGGTTGATGATCGCGGTGAAGTGCTCGACGCCGTACATCCCGAGGTTGCTGATCGTGAACGTCCCCCCGCTCGTCTGGGCCGGGGTCAGCTTGCGCTCGGCGGCGAGGGCCACCAGCTTCTTGGCCTCCGCGCCGAGCTGGGTGACCGTCTTGGTGTCCGCGTCCCTGATGACGGGAACGATCAGGCCGCTTTCCGCCGCCACCGCGACGCCGACGTTGATCCGGTCGTGGACCAGCATGATGCTGCTCGTGTCGCCGCCGTAGGAGACGTTGACGTCCTGGTGCTCGCGCAGCGCGAGCGCGCAGGCCCTGATCAGCAGGTCGTTGACGCTGATCTTAGCCCGCCCCGCGGCGGCCCTGCCCGCCTCGGTGAGCTGGGCGTTCAGCGTCGCCCGCAGGTCCATCAGGGCCTGCGCGTCGGCGACCGCGGTCACGTAGAAGTGCGGGATCTCGCTTGCGCTCGCGGACAGGCGGCGGGCGATCACCCGGCGGACCTGGCTGATCGGCACGCCGCGCGTGCCACGCACGTCGTCGTCGGCCGCTGACCGCATCGGCTCGGTCCGCGCCGTCTCCGGCGACACCGGGTCGGGGTGCGGCGCCGGGGCCGGCGCGGTCACCGGTACCGCCGGGGGCGGCGGTGCGTCCGCGGGCACGGCGGCAACGGCCGCCGCGGCCGCGGCGGCCAGGCTCGGGCGCGGCCGGGACCGGGGTGCCGTTGGCCAGCAGGCCGCTGATGTCGGCGCGGATGATGCGGCCGCCAGGGCCGCTGCCCGTGACGTGCGACAGGTCCAGGTGGTTCTCCCTGGCCAGCTTCCGCACGAGGGGGGAGGCGACCTGGCGGGCGACGACGTTGCCTGCTCCCGTTCGCGGCCGGGGATGCGGAGACTGCGGAGGCGACCGGAGCTGGCTGAAGTCGTTCGGATGAATCGCTTGGCGCGGAAGCGGCGGCGGCGGCCGGCGCGGGACCGCCGGTACCGTCGTCGAGCAGGGCGATCGGGGCGCCGATGTCGGCGTTCTGGCCCTCAGGCACCAGGATCTCGGCGAGGGTGCCTGCCTGGTAGGCCTCGTACTCCATGACCGCCTTGTCGGTCTCGATCTCGACGAGAACGTCGCCGACCGTGACCGTGTCGCCCGGCTGCTTGTGCCAGGTCGAGATCGCGCCCTCCTCCATCGTGTCGGACAGGCGCGGCATCTTGATCTCAATCACGGCTGTGGTACTCCTAGCGCGAGCGGTTCCGCGGTGCGGTGCCCCACCGCCGCGAGCGTCTGCCTGATGGCGGTGATGACGTCGTCGCGCGACGGCAGCGCCGCCGTCTCAAGCGGCTTCGAGTAGGGCATCGGCACCTCGGCCATCGCGACCCGGCGAACGGGCGCGTCCAGGTAGTCGAACGCGCCGTCCGAGATCGAGGCCGCGACCTCGGCGCCGATCCCGTAGGTCAGCCAGTCGTCTTCGAGCACGACGGCGGCGTGCGTCTTCCTGACCGACGCGATGATCGTCTCCCGGTCGAGCGGGCGCAGGCTGCGCAGGTCCACGACCTCGATGTCGAGCCCGTCGGACTCCGCGAGCGACGCGGCGACCTCGGCCGCGACGTGCGCCATCCGCGAGTAGCCGATCAGGGTCAGGTCCTTTCCTGGCCTGGTGACGGCGGCCCGGCCGATCTCGGCCGGGGTGTCGTCGTCGGGAACCTCGCCCTTGGTGTTGTAGAGCGCGAGGTTCTCGAGGAACAGGACCGGGTCGTTGTCCCGGATCGCGGCGATCAGCAGCGCCTTGGCGTCGGCCGGGTTGGACGGCGCCACGACCTTCATGCCGGGCACGAAGGCGTAGAAGAGCTCGATGTTCTGCGAGTGGGTCGCGCCAAGCTGCTGCCCGCCGCCGCCGGGCGTGCGGATGACGAGCGGCACGCTCGCCTGCCCGCCGAACATGCCGTAGATCTTCGCGGCGTGGTTGATGATCTGGTCAAGGGCGAGCATGGAGAAGTTGATCGTCATCATCTCGACGACCGGGCGCAGGCCGAGCATGGCGGCGCCGATCGCGGCGCCCGCGAAGCCCTCTTCCGCGATCGGGGTGTCCCGCACCCGCTTCTCGCCGAACTCCTTGAGCAGGCCCGCGGTGATCTTGTAGGACCCCTCGAAGACGCCGATCTCCTCGCCCATCAGGAACACGCTGTCGTCCCTGAGCATCTCCGCGCGCAGCGTGTCGTGCAGCGCCTGGCGGTAGGTCATGATCGTCATGTGTTCACTCCGGCTGCTGCGGCGGCGGTCTCTGGCAGGGGAAGCGGCGCGAACAGCGGCTCGCCCGGCAGCCGGCGCGAGTCGTTCGGCACCGGCGTCGCGTAGGTGTAGTCGAACAACGTGGCCACCTCGGGGTGCGGGCTGCCCGCGGCGAAGTCCGCGGCCGCGGTGACGAGGCCGGCGACCTCTTTCTCGATCGCGGCGATCATGTCGGGGTCGAGGATCCCGTTCGCCGTCAGCTTCGCGCCGAAGAGCTGGATCGGGTCCTCGTGCTTGAGGCGCTCGACTTCTGCCGCGGACCGGTACTTGGCGGGGTCGACGACGGAATGGCCGCGCAGCCGTTCCGTGACGACTTCGAGCAGGTACGGCTTGCCGCCGCGGGCCGCCGCGACGGCTTTGGCCGCCGCGTCGTGTACCGCGACGGGGTCGAAGCCGTCAACGCGCGCCGACTCCATCCGGTACGCGGCAGCCGCGCTTGTACAGGTCGGGCTCGGCGGACGACTTCGCGACCGTCGTGCCCATGCCGAGCCCGTTGTTGATGATGACGAACACGATCGGCAGGTTCCACAGGGCCGCGATGTTCAGCGACTCGTGGAAGGCCCCGATGGCGGTGGTGCCGTCGCCGAGGGTGCACATCACGACCTCGTCGCCGTCCCGGTAGTCGATGGCGAGCGCCGCGCCGGTCGCCAGCGGCAGCTGGCCGCCGACGATGCCGTACCCGCCGAGCAGCCGGTGCGTGACGTCGAACATGTGCATCGAGCCGCCCCAGCCCTTGGAGACGCCGTCGACGCGGCCGTACAGCTCGGCCATCACCCGGTTCGGGTCGATGCCGCGCATGAGCGCGTAGCCGTGCTCGCGGTAGTTCGTGAAGAGGTAGTCGGTGGGGTTTAGCGCCGCCATGAGTCCGACGACGGCCGCTTCCTCGCCGAGGTTGAGGTGGCAGTAGCCGCCGACGAGCGCCTCGGTGTACGCTCGGGCGGCACGCTCCTCGAAACGGCGGACGAGCACCATGTCCCGGTACAACTCGCGGAGCTGCCCGTCCCGGTCAGCGGACGCGTTCTGGACGGCGTCGCTTTCTACGGCCGGGCCCTGCGCGCTTTCTGCGGGCGGTGCCTGCGGCGCTGACCGCCGCTGACGTGCCTGGGTTGCCATTGCGTAGCCTTCCCCGACCTCGTGGGCCGCACCGGAAAGTAATGACACTGTTTCGTATCATTCTATTCGGAAACCATGCTGGCCAGGCAAGACACCGGGCAGCGATTTCAGGACAGTTACGGTAAGGAGCGTCATGGGCGGGCAGTTCGCGCACGTCCCCGCGCTGCGCAAACGCGGGCGGCCGACGGCCGACGAGCGCCGCAGGCGGGAAACCGAGATCCTCACCACCGCCCTCGGCGTCTTCCTCAGGACCGGCTACGGCGCGACCACGGTCGACGAGCTCGCGGCCGCGGCCCAGGTGACGAAGCGCACCATCTACGCGTACTACGGCGACAAGGCCGAGGTGTTCGCCGCGATGGTCAGGCACCTCGCCGCCGCGGTGAGCCTGGACGCGGCAAGCGACCGCGACACGCTCGAGACGCTCGCCGCGCGCATCGTCGTGCGCGTCCACTCCGATGAGCTCGTCGGGCTGCACCAGCTAGTGATCGCCGAGTCCACCAGGTTCCCTGAACTCGCCCTGGTCCTGCACGGCAACGGCGACGCCAGGCACGTCGCCAGGCTCGCCGAGCACATCCGGGCCGAGCGCGGGCCGGATCGCGAACCGCTCGCGGAGCCGCTGTTCTCCCTGCTGCTTGGCGAGCGGCACCGCCGGAGGCTGCTCGGCATCGACCCGGCGCCCACCCCCGCGCAGGCCGCCGCGCACGCCGACGCCGCGCTGGCACTGCTCGGCCTCGCGCGGCGCACCGACTGACCGCTAGACGCCTTCGGCGACCGTGAACAGGGTGAGCTTGGGCGCGGCGGCCATGATCGAGCCGAGATCCGAGGCGCCCTCGGGGGTGGCCCGCCACGCGCGGTAGGCGCGGTCGTGCTCGATCGACTCCCACGTCTCGTAAAGGACCACGTGGGCCGGGTCGCCGCTGTCGACCAGCACCGTGACGCCCAGGCAGCCGGGGAACGCGCGGGTGTCCGTCAGCGTCGCGTGGATGACCTCGTCCGCGGTTTCCAGTGAGTCGGCCTTGAGCTGCAGTTCCAGGATTGCGGTTATCGCCACGACTGCTCCTTATAGATGCGTTGATCAACAGGCACTACCCTCTCGCAGTGCCGCACCCGGGTTAATGTGGCCGGTCTCAGCAAAGCGCCGCCGCGGTCGTCGCCTGACGACAGCCGGCGGCTGACCGCTCGGGGAGCTGGATTTCCGCGAACACGGCCCGGTGGTCGGTGCCAGGGACGACGTGGACGGAGTACTCGAGCACCGCGCAGCCGCGGTCCACAAGCACGTGGTCGAGGGTGAGCACCGGGCCCTGCCCCGGCGGTCCCCAAGTCGGATTCAGCGCCTTCCCCGCCTGTAGCGCGGCGTCGGCGTAGCCGAGGCGCAGCACGTCGCGGAACACGGCGTGATCGAGGGTGGCGTTGAAGTCCCCCGCGAGCACCCTCGGCAGCTCGCCCGGCGGGGGCAGCACCGCGAGCTCTGTGCGCCACGGTGCGGCGCCGCCCCGCCCTGGTTTCGGGGTGACCGGGTGCACGCAGACGAGTTCCGCCCTGCCCCCGTTCGGCAGCTCAAGCAGCGCGGTCGGCTGCGCCATGTACACCGGCGCCACGGACGGGCCCTCGCTCAGCGGAAACCGGGAGTAGATCCCCGAGCCGCGCGAGCCGCCCTTGAGTTCGAGCTGAGTATGCGGCATCAGGTCGTCAAGCCCGGCCTGCTTCAGGCGGGTCACCGCGTCCGCGGTCAGCTCCTGCAGGAAAAGCACGTCCGCGCCGACCTGACGGACCCGGGCGACGACTACCTCCGCGTCGGCCCGGCCGAAGTACAGGTTCAGGGTGAGCACCCGCAGCATCGGCCCGCAGGCCCCCGGCTGCGGCCTCGGGATCTTGCGCGAGCGCACCACCGCGCCAAGCGCGGCGGCGGCCACCGCGGCCGTCGCGGCCGGTCCCCGCCGTCTAGCCAGTCGCAGTCCAACCGCGGCCCACGGCGCGGCCGCCGCCACGTGCGGGGTGAACGCGAGGGACAGCACCGCCGGGGTCTCCGCGCGGCGCACCCGGTCAACCGCGATGACCCTCGCCGCCGCCCACGCGGCGAATCCCCCCGCCACAACCCAGGACAAACTCGTGACCTTCGATCGGACTCCTGGCACGACCACAACCCTATGGCCACTTGGAGGCTGACGCGGTCCGCGGGGGTTGCGTACGGCCAGTACCATCCCGGACTAGAGGTAGCCCGGCCTTACGGAGGACGCCATGAGTCACCGCCACCCGCTCTTCGCCCGCTACTACGCCCGCGTCAGCCGACTCATGGAAGAGAGTGTCGGGCCCTACCGCCAAAGGCTGGTCGACGGCGCGTCAGGACGGGTGATCGAAGTCGGCGCGGGCAACGGACTCAACTTTCCCCGCTACCCGGCCACGGTCACCGAGGTGATCGCGGTTGAGCCGGAGCCCCACCTGCGGTCCATCGCCGAGGTCAGTGCCGCGCGGAGCACCGTCGCGATCAAGGTCGTCGACGCTACCGCCGACGACCTGCCCGCCGACGAGGCCCAGTGCGACGTCGCGGTCGCCTCCCTCGTGCTGTGCAGCGTCCCCGACCAGGACCGGGCGCTCGCCGAGATCCGCCGTGTCCTCAAGCCGGGCGGCGAACTGCGGTTCTTCGAACACGTCGGGGCGGCCACCCCCGGGCGCCGCCGCGTCCAGCGGGCCCTGGACGCCACGATCTGGCCATGGCTCGCCGGCGGCTGCCACTGCGGCAGGGACACCCGCGCGGCCATCGAGCGCGCCGGGTTCACCATCGACCGGATCGACCAGCTGACCAGCGCGGACACCAAGATGACGTTCCCTAGCGCGCCGCAGATCCTCGGCACCGCCACCCGGCGGTGACTCACACCAGGCCCGCCTGGTGTGCCTGCTGCTGGCTTGTCCTGCCTAGCGCCGGGCGCGCGCAGCGGCGATCCGCTACGCGACAACGGTTTCCGCCAGGTCGGCCACGGTAACGTCAGCCTGCGCTTCGATGCCGGCCGCTTCTTGGTCCGGCCTGGCCTGGACCATGGCGATGATGAGAAGCGGGTAGCACCAGGTGAGGTAGCTGTAGAACCAGTAGCCAAGGAGTAGCTGCGCGCCGATGAGGAGCGCGGCGGCGAGGGCGGCCTGCTCCCGCGGGTGCTGTACCGGAGGACGCACTAGGGGAGAGAGCGCGAGCAGCACCAGCGCGGCGGCGAGCAGTGGCCTTGCCACGAGCGCCGCGTGCGGCAGGTAGGTCCAGATGCTGAACTGAGCGCCGCCGCCGCGCTGTACCAGCTGGTAGCCCACCGTCGAGTCGAGGAACTGAGCCGGCCCTGAGGTGATGACCGGCCAGGCCAGCATCGCGGCGAGCGAGGCGAGGAGCGTCAGGGCGTAGCGCCCGCGGCCCTGCCTTACGCCAAGGAACTGCAATGCGAGCAGCACGGGGAGGAACTTGGTCAGGGTGGCGGCCGCCATGAGCAGCCCGCGAGCCACCGGACGCTCCGTCGCCACGGCGATTGTCCATACGCAGAGGGCGGCGATCAGCGCGTCGTTGGTCTCCGCCATCAGGGAAAGGTCGGGAAACGGGAAGAGCAGGTACGCGAACACGAACGCTCGCGCGAGCGGCCGCCCGCCTAGCCGCCCGCCGAGCTTGTGCAGTCCCGCGAGCGTCAGCGCGTCGAAGCACACCGCGGGCAGCAGCGTCGCGACCACCGCCGGCGCGACCGGGAAGAGGGCCGCGAACGGGAGGTACGCGTAGTAGGCGAACGGCCCGTAGGTGTCCGGGCGGTAGATCAGTAGCCCGTCCTGGCCGTGCCAGGACACGGCGCCGTACAGGTGCAGTCCGTGCAGCAGGCGCCAGGCGCCGAGCGAACTCGCCTGCCCGACGTCCAGGATGTTGCTACCGGCGAGGCTTGCGAGCCGAACAAGCAGCAGTAGCAGGATCGCCCGGCCCAACCGCTTGGAGCTGAAGGAGGGGCGCAGTTCCGGCATCCGCCAGATCCCAAGGGCCACGCCGAGCATGCGGCAGAACAGCCAGCAAAGACAGGCGGCCGCCAGCCACAGGCCGGCCAGGGCGGCATCGTCACTGAGCAGCATCGCCACCGGGAAGAAGCCGGCCAGGGCCAGCAGGTCCAGGTGCTCGACCCGCCACGGGTTGCGCCAGTCAGCCAGCCCGAAAACAAAACAGGCCGCCCACGGGACGGCGATGAGCAGCGGGTGCAGCGTGAACACGCCGCCGACGACCGCCGGGATGAACCAGCCACCGCCCTTCGGCGCGAAACCGTGGCCGACCGGCACGAGCACGGCAAGCGCCGCAAGGCCGCCGACGAACACGAGCAGGCCGGCGATCACCAGTCCGCTCGGCCGGTCCGGCCGCCGGCCACGGCCCGGCCGCTCGGTCGCGGGCCGCAGGCCCGCCCTGGCCGGCCACGGCGGCAGGTCGCTCACCACTACCAGGTCCCTGGTACTTGGCGCTTGGTCCGCTGCACGCGCGAGACCTCCCCTCCATGGGTTGGCCTTTTGAGCATGGCGCAGGGAGCAATGCAAATGCATCACCCCATGGGGCGATTCTGGGTTGCGCTGTGGTATGAGCCGACGGTCAATTCAACCTCGAAATCCACCTGGGGAGTGATGCAATTCAGCGGCTTAGCGCTTATCGACGATCGCCGGCCTGGTTACTGAGGGTACCCCCGTAGGGTATCAACCGGAGATTGCGGGTCAACGGCGGCGCAATGCGCCGCCCATGACCCGCGATCACGCCAGGCACTCGGTTCCAGGTGGTGTTTTGTGGCTGAATGGGAGAAATGTCCGACCTGCTTCTTGCCCCTGGCCGCATTTGACCCGCAATCATGACCTGAGGCCTGCGCGGCTCAAGCCGTGGGGTGCACGCAGTAACTGTTGTCAGCGGCTGGCGAGGCTGGCGAGGCTGGCGTGACGATAGGGCTGCTATTTCACGTGGCCGTGCTACGGGGAGGACCACGCTGGCGATAACGAAAGGCCTCGCCGGAGATAACCAATGGTCCTCTCCTAACCCATTCTGGGCTGAAGTGGCCGCTCGGTGCTGAAGTGGCCGCTCCGGGGCTGAAGTGGCCGCCAGAGCGAGCCGCGCCTGAGCTAGTCGCGAGCGAGCCGACTGGCGTACAGGCGGGCGGCGTTCTCGCCCATGATCTTCCTGCGCATCTCCGCGGGCATCGCGGCCGGCAGCGCCTTGGCCGGCGAGTCGAAGTCCCAGTGCGGGTAGTCCGAGGAGAACATGACCCGGTCCGTCATCCGCGCGAACTCGATCGACTGGGCGAGGTGCCGCGGGTTGTCCGGCTCCTCGATCGGCTGAGTGCTCAGCCAGAAGTGCTCGCGGAAGTACTCAGAGGGGAGCTTGCGCAGGCGCGGCGCGTCGTTGCCCGCGACCTCGTAGGCGGCATCCATCGCCCACTGCAACGGACCCGACCACGTCAGGCACGCCTCGACGAGCGCGACCTGCAGGCGCGGGAACTCGTCGAATACGCCCTCGCAGATCAGGCTCATCGCGAGCCGCTCGACCGGCATGTGCAGCCAGACGTGCTGCTCCAGGTAGTACGAGGGAGCGCCGCTGCCCCGGTAGCGGTTGCCTGGCTCGCCGCCCACGTGGCACATCGCGACGAAGTCCGCCGCCTCGCACGCCCGGTAGATCGGCCAGTACTTCCTGTCACCCCACTCGCTTTCCGTGTCGCCGCGCACCATCACCTGGACGAAGCGCGGGTCGTCGGCGAACCGCTCGATCTCCGCGACCGCGAGGTCGGGCGAGTCGAAGGGGACGTTGATGGTCCCGCGCAGGCGCGGGTCGCGGTCGAGCCACTCCTCGGCGAGCCAGTCGTTGATCGCGCGGCACAGCGCGGCCTTGTAGGCGGCCGGGCCGCCGAACCCGAACGTGAGCGGGATCAGGATCGCGATGTCGGTGTCGTACTCCGCGAGCAACTGGGCGCGCATCAGGTCGAGGTCGCTGCCCGCGGGGCCGCCGCCAGGCACCGCGGCGTCGACGCGAAAGCCGCCGTTGCGCCAGCGCGGGTAGTCGCGGACGACGCGGGCACCGCCGCCGCCCGAGTTCTCGTTCGCGTACCGCGTCCGCCATTGCTCGGGAAGGCGCGGGAGGATGTCGCGCGGCAGGAACAGCGGGTGCACGTCGACGTCGACCAGC
Organism: uncultured Actinomycetota bacterium; assembly: GCA_963759545.1. Taxonomy (GTDB): domain Bacteria; phylum Actinomycetota; class Actinomycetes; order Streptosporangiales; family Streptosporangiaceae; genus Trebonia. The sequence continues at coordinate 221,484 of CAVXAB010000031.1, read as the reverse complement.
AGCGTCCGCGCCCGGCGGCCGGCATCCGCCCGCTCGCGAGCGGCCGTCTCCTCCGAAGCGGTCACCGTCATGCCAGCGCCTCATTCCCTCGGCGGGCCGGCGAGTCCTCGACGACCACGTAGTCCTGCTCTACCGACACCGGCACCGTCTCGGCGACGTACGGGCCTGGGATGCGCCCGCCGGGCCGCGCCTGGCTCCCGTCGTCCGCGACGATCTCGCTGCCAGGCAGGACGTTCACGTCGTAGGACAGGGCCGGGGTGTTGCCGCGCCCCGGTCCCATGAACGACTGCCCGGTGGCGAGGTCGTACTCCCAGCCGTGCCAGGGGCAGGCGATCAGCGGCGGCCCCGGGTCCAGCCGCACGTCGCCTGGGCCGCTTGAGACCGCCCGCGGCGCGAGCGTGCCGGCGCACAGCGGGCCAAACTGGTGGGGGCACCGGTTGCGGAGCGCGTAGAACTGGTCGTCAACGCGGAAGACCCCGATGGACTTGCCGTTCACGTCGATGATCTTCCGGTCGCCGTTCTCGAAGTCTGAGACCTTGCCAACGACGACCTTCATGCGCTCCCCGCTCACGTGGCCCGGTCGTGCCGGGCCAGCCGGACGGCTGTCCGCTATTGTCAGACAATGCTATATAAGCGCACGGGCCAACGAAAGTGAAGCACGGGCCCGCGCGCCCTGTCGGTCGAGACGACCCAAGCCGCCCCGCGATGTGCTGCGAACATAAATCGCCGTCGATCACCGGCGCGCGGCCTTCCTGGCACTCCCCCACGGCGGCCGGCCCGCCCTACCATTGCCTCGTCCGCACGTAACGCGCACCTAACCGTGGCGGCCGTGGCGCCGCGGCCGACCGTCCCTGGAGCCAGCATGAGCCCGATCAAGACCGGTGCGATCGACTGCGACGTCCACGTCGAGCCGCCGTCCATGGACGCGCTGCTCGGCTACATCGACCCGTACTGGCACGAGTTCATCCGCAGCGGGCACCTCGGGGTACGCCACCGGCTCTACCCGGAGAGCGAGCCGATGTCCGCGCGCCCCGAGGCGCGGGCGGCCGGCAGCTTCCCGCCGCATACCTACGAAGAGCTGCGCGCCCAGCTGCTCGACACCTACGAACCGCTCGCCGTGATCCTCACCTGCGTCGCGACCTTCCAGGGCAGCAGGAACCCGTACTTCGAGGCGGCCATGACGACGGCCGTCAACAACTGGATGCGGGATGAGTTCCTCGACCGCGACCCGCGCCTGCGCGGCAGCATCGTCGTGCCGGTCTTTCATCCGGAGGCCGCCGCCGAGGAGATCGACCGGCTCGGCGGCGACCGCCGGTTCGCGCAGGTGCTGCTGCCGGTCAGGAGCGAGACGCCCTGGGGGAACGTGCGCTACCGCGCGATCCACGAGGCGGCAAGCAGGAACCGGCTGCCGATCACCCTGCACGCGTGGGGCGGCTGGGGAATGGCGCCGACGTCGACGGGAACGGCGGCGACCTACTACGAGGACTACCTCTACAACTCCCAGATCGTCGCGCCGAATCAGGTACTCAGCCTGGTCGCGGAGGGCGTCTTCGACCGCTACCCGGACCTGCGCGTCTGCCTGGCCGAGCTCGGCTTCGCCTGGCTCCCTTCGCTGCTATGGCGCTTCGACAAGGACTGGAAGGCGCTGTGGCGCGAGACACCGTGGGTGCGCGACAAGCCGTCCGTCTACGTGCGCAAGCACCTGCGGGCGACGACAAGCCCGACGCTGATCCCCGGGCGCACCGCCGCGAGTGAGCTCGCGCAGCTAGCCGACATGCTCGACGCCGGGCACATGCTCCTTTACTCGAGCGACTACCCGCACGATCACGGCAACGACGCGCTTGAGAACCTGCTCGACGTTATCGGCGAGGAGAACAGGGCGGCCGTCCTGACGAAGAACGCCGCCGCGTTCTTCGACATCCCCGTCCCCGCCGCCTCCTGAGCGACCGCAGCGCCCGGCGCAAATCGCGGCGCCGTGGCACGGGACGGCGTTCCAGCTGACCGCCGACCGACCCGGACACAGGATTTCGAAGATAGTGGATCGTTGTGCGCGCTATAGCCCGTTCAACGATCCACTATCACGTAGTCGCGGGTGCGGTGCGGTGATATGCCGGAATTGTCCGCCGTTACGGCCGGGGCAAGCAGGCGGGTGGCGGGGGGAGAACCGCGCCCTCGTTCTGGATAACGTCTTTGATTTTCCCGAACGGAGGCGGCTGACTGCCCGAGCCGACCGCTATTCGCGGCCGCGGCGCTGGCGTTAGGAGCGCTTCGCGACGGTCAGCAGGACGGCGGAGTCCGCCAGGGCGGTCAGGCTGTGCGGGGCGTCAGGGAGGATGAGCAGGTCACCTTCGCGGCCCTCCCATGACTCGGTGCCCGCGGTGAGGGTGACCCGGCCGCGGAGCACGATGAGGGTGGCCTCGCCCGAGCTGCCGTGCTCGGCGAGCGCGGCGTCCTTGGCGAGGGCGATGACGGTCTGCCTGAGTATCTTCTCGTGGCCGCCGACGACGGTTCGCGACACGCGGCTGTCGCCGGGTTTCTCCCCCTCGACGGCCCGGCCGAGGAGTTCACGCGCCAGCGCGTCGAGGGATAGCTTCTGCATCGTCGCCCCCAATGGTCGTAGCGGCCCCGGTTTCCTGCCGGAACTCATCGCCTGGAGGGTATCCCCCAGCCGAAGTTGGGTGACAGCCGGCTGCTGCTCCGCGGTCGCTCTCCGTAGCGTGATTTAGCGAGAGGGATCGCGCTGAACAGGGAGGATGGCCGATGATTGAGTCTCGCGGACTGACCAAGAGGTACGGGTCAAGGCTTGCGGTCGACGACCTTAACTTCACGGTACGACCCGGTGTGGTGACCGGGTTCCTCGGCCCCAACGGGGCCGGGAAGAGCACGACGATGCGGCTGATCCTCGGCCTCGACCGGCCGACGGCCGGGACGGTCACGGTCGACGGCCGGACGCACCGCCGGGCGGCAAGCCCGATGCACGAGGTCGGCGCGCTGCTCGACGCGCGGGCGGCGCACGGCGGCCGGAGCGCGCGCAGTCACCTGCTGTGCCTGGCGCAGACCAACGGCATCGGGGCGCGCCGGGTGGACGAGGTGCTCGGCATCGTCGGGTTGTCCGACGTGGCAGGCAAGCGGTCCAAGGGGTTCTCGCTTGGCATGAGCCAGCGGCTCGGCGTCGCCGCGGCGCTGCTCGGCGATCCGCAGGTGCTGATGTTCGACGAGCCGGTGAACGGGCTCGATCCCGAGGGCATCTTGTGGATCCGCACGCTGATGCGGTCGCTGGCCGCCGAAGGGCGCGTGGTGTTCGTGTCGAGTCACCTGATGTCGGAGATGGAGAACACCGCCGACCACCTGATCGTGGTCGGCAAGGGCAGGCTCGTCGCGGACTGCCCGATAGCGGAGTTCATCGCCCGCGGGTCCGGCAACACGGTGCTCGTGGAGACTCCGGTGCCCGAGGTGCTCGCGCGGGCGGTCACCGCGGCCGGGCGGCTCGGTCACCAGGGAGGCGGAGCCAGGCCGGCTGCGGGTGCACGGGCTGTCAGAGGCCGAGGTCGGTGGCGTCGCCTTCGCCGCCGGCGTTCCCCTGCACCACCTGGCGGCGGCCAAGGTGTCGCTTGAGCAGGCGTTCATGGAACTCACCGCGGACAGCGTGGAGTACCACGCTGCCCTGCCCGACCAGTCATCGGTTGTTAGGAGACATTGTCATGGCAACGGTTACCGCCGGGGTTTCCCGGCAGCAGGCGCACCCGTCCTGAGCGTCAGGGGCGGCATCGTCGGCACGCTCCGCTCGGAGCTCACCAAGATCCGCTCGGTGCGGTCCACCTACTGGACCCTGATCCTGCTGGTGCTGGCCGGCGTCGGGTGGGCCATCGCGGACTGCGCGGGCGAGGCCGCGCACTGGGCCCAGACGGCGCCGCAGGACAAGGCCTCGTTCGACGCCGACTCAGGCGAGCGTGGTCGGGCTGGCCCTGCTCGGCCAGCTCGTCATCGTGGTACTCGGCGCCCTCGTGATGACGTCGGAGTACTCGACGGGCATGATGCGCACGTCGCTTGCGGTGATGCCGAGGCGCGGCGTGCTGTTACGGCGCGAAGGCCGCCGTGCTGACGGCGGTGACGCTGGTCATCGCGCTCGTCACGAGCTTCGCCGTCGTTCTTCATCGGCCAGTCACCTGCTGCGCAGCACGCACGCGACCGCGACGCTGTCCCAGCCGGGCGTGCTGCGCGCCGTGCTCGCCAGCGCGCCTTACGTCGCGCTGTCCGGCCTGCTCGCCTTCGCGCTCGGCGCGATCGTGCGCAGCACGGCGGGCGCGATCACCGCGGCCTTCGGCCGCTCTTCCTGCTGCCCCAGCTCGCCAGGGCGCTGCCGAGCTCCTGGTACGCGGACCATGGTGCGCTGGCTGCCGGGCGGTGTCTCGGTGAGCACGTTCACCGGGACCAACAGCGCGGATGCCGCGACCCGCACCTGTTCTCCGCCTGGGGCGAGTTCGCGGTGTTCGGCGGCTACGCGGTCGTCCTGCTCATCATCGGCGCCCTGCTGTTCAGCAGGCGCGACGCTTAGCCCGCAGGCCGCGACGGAAACCAGCACGGCGCCTGCCGCGACAACAACCGCGGTGGCGGCCGCCGCGTCCGTGCACGGGACGGCGAACATCATGCTGTACAGCATCAACAGCGACGGCCCCGGCTTCAGGGCGGTCGTCACCGGGGCCATCGGTGACTACGGGCCGGCCGTCACCGTCTACCCGGACGGCCAGGTCGACCCGTCTCATAGCAACGACATGGAGCTGAAGCTGACCCACGGCTCGTTCAAGCTCAGCATCGCGGCGTTCGACAAGAAATTCGTGCAGATCACCAAGCATGAGCCCATCTACCAGGGCACCTGCTCGGACGTGTTCCGCCTCACCACTGACCTCCCGGTCGTGGCCGGTTCTGGCACCGGCGCGTACCGGGGGATCACCGGCGGCTTCACCGTGACCCTCACCGGGGACGAAGTACAGGCGCAGCCATGCGGCGCGGGGTCGTTCGCCTGGCAGGTCCTGGTGATAGCGGGCTCAGGACACGTGGCGGACTTACGCTGTGTACGTGTTGAAGAGGCGAACGCCTGGCTGCGCCGCCACCCGCGATTGGCCGACTGGCTGCTCGCGGCGGTGCTGCTGGTGTTCAGTCCGCGGCGCAGTTCAGCGACGGCACCGGCGGGGTGCCAGTAACCAGGTCGGCTACATCGTCATCGACGTCGTGCTCGCCGCCACCGTGATACCGCGCCGCCGGTATCCGGTGGCGGCGTTCGCGTCGCGGCCGTGATCGGCGCCACGCAGATCGCCTTCGGCATCCAGCGCGGCGGCCCCGGCCCGGTCTGGGCATTCCAGCCGTCCAACGTGGACCTGGCGATCCTGGTGCTGCTCTACAACCTGGCCGCGCACCGGCCGCGGCGTGAGTCCATCACCGGGCTGGTGATCTGCCTGGCCGGCGGGGTGGTCGCGGTCATCCGCTGGGGCCCGGCGCAGCAGCCCTACGCGCGACCATCGGTGCTGCTCGCCGCCGCCGGAGTCGGCGGCCTGACGCTGACCGCGTGGGTGCTCGGCGATTCCGTCGCCTACCGCTACCGGCGGACCCAGTACGCCGCGCTCGAGGAACGAGCGGCCAGGCTCGAAGTCGAACGTGACGCGCAGGCGCGGATCGCGGCGGCCGCCGAGCGCGAACGCGAGCTCACCGAGCGGCGGGCCCGCGTGGTGGACGAGGCCGAGGCCAGGCTGCGCGGTATCGAGCGGAACCTGCATGACGGGGCCCAGGTGCGGCTCGCGGCGCTCGCGATGACGCTCGGCGAGATCAAGGAGAACCTCGAGCAGGCCGCGGACCCCGCGGGCACGATCGAACTGGCCAGCGCCGCGCACCGCGGCGCCAAGGAGACCCTGGCCGAGCTGCGGGACCTGGCCAGGGGGATCCACCCGGCCGTGCTCGACCGTGGCCTGCCCGCCGCCCTGGCGGTGCTCGCGGAGGCGAGCGCGGTGCCCGGCCACGGCGACGGTGGACATCGCGCGGCGGCCGTCCCCGGCCATCGAGGCGATCGCGTACTACTGCGCGGCGGAACTGCTCGCCAACGTGGCCAAGCACGCCGGCGCGGGGCGAGCTGACATCAGCGTGCGTGAAGTCGACGGGAGACTGGTGATGAGCGTGACCGATGACGGGGCCGGGGGCGCCCGGCTGAAGCCGGGCGGCGGGCTTACCGGGCTGGCCGACCGGGTGCAGACGGTCGACGGGCGGCTGAGCCTGCAGAGCCCGCCGGGCGGTCCGACGACCGTGACGGTCGAGCTTCCGGTGAGCGCCTGATGAGCACGCCGGATCGTGGGCTGCGGATCGTCATCGCCGAGGACGCGGCGATCATGCGGGACGGGCTCACCCAGACGCTGGCCCGCCGGGGGCACGACGTGGTGGCGGCGGTCGCAGACGCCGACGAGCTGCATCCAGGCGGTCGCTGCAGTCACCAGCCGGACGTGGCGGTCATCGACGTGCGCATGCCGCCGACGCACACCGACGAGGGGCTGCGCGCCGCGATGACGATCCGCCGCGACCATCCAGGGTGTGGGCACGCTCGTCTTCTCTCAGTACATCGAGGCGCGGGCGGCGGCGGAGCTACTGGCAAGCTCCCCCGGCGGCGTCGGCTACCTGCTCAAGGACCGCGTCGCCGACGTGAGCGACTTCATCGAGGCAATTTCCAGCGTGGCGCGCGGCGGCACCGTCCTCGACCCCGAGGTCGTCCGGCAGCTTTTCGCCGCGAGCAAACGCACCGAATCGCTCGGCTCGCTCACCGGGCGCGAACGGGAGGTCCTGGCGCTTATCGCGGAGGGGCGTTCCAACACGGCCATCGCCTCGTCGCTGTTCATCTCCCCCGGCGTGGTCGAGAAGCACGTGGCGAGCATCTTCGCCAAGCTCGGCCTGGCCCCGTCGGACAGCGACAACCGGCGGGTCATCGCCGCCATCAGGTACCTGCAGGGACCGCCGGGTCAGCGGGCCTGATTGAGCCTCGTCGCCGGGCCCGCGGGATACTGAGGCTCCGGGTGGCCGGAACAAGCGATAGGCGCCGCGGTGGCGGCGGAGTTAGGTGGTGGGCGCGTGACGAAGATCGCGATCCTCGATGACTACATCGGCGTCGCCCTGGAGTACGGCGACTGGTCGGCGCTGCCCGACGACGCCGAGGTCACCGTCTATCGCGAGGCGATACCGCCGGAGCGGCTCGTTGCGGAGCTCGCCGAGTACGAGGTCGTCGTCATCACGCAGCAGCGGGCGCGCTTTCCGCGGGCCGTGCTCGAGGGGCTGCCCAAGCTGAAGCTAATCGTCTGCAACGGCCGGACGAGCAACGTCATCGACCACGAGGCGCGGATCGAGCGGGGAATCCTGCTCTGCGGCACCGCCGACACCAGCCAGCCGGCGGCGGCCGCGTCCTTCCGGTTACGGCGCGGGGCGTGGCCTGCCCGCGCCGTCGGAGATGGCGTGGGCGCTCATCCTCGCGGTCGCGAAGCGGGTCGGCATCGAGGACAGGGAGGTCCGGGCCGGCGGCTGGCAGACCGGGTTCCCTGTGCCGCTCGCCGGGAAGACGCTCGGCCTGCTCGGCGCGGGCCACCTCGGCGGCGCGATGGTGCCGGTCGCCAAGGCGTTCGGCATGGACGTCGTCGCGTGGAGTCAGAACCTCACCGAGGAGCGCTGCGCCGACCTCGGCGTGCGGAAGGTGACGAAGGACGAGCTGCTCGCGTCCTCGGACGTGCTCGGGGTCTTCCTCGTCTTCTCCGAGCGGTCCCGCAATACGCTGCGCGCCGACGACCTGGCGAAGATGAAGGCGGGTGCCATCTTGGTGAACATCTCCCGCGGTCCGCTCGTCGAGGAGAAGGCCCTCATCGAGGCGCTCAGCTCCGGTCACCTGGCCGGCGCGGGCCTCGACGTCTTCGACCGTGAGCCGCTCCCCGCGGATCACCCCTTCCGGTCGCTGGACAACGTCGTGGTGACGCCGCACATTGGCTACGTCACCGAGCAGCTGTTCCGATCCGCTTGGCAGCGCATGGCGCAGGACGTCGCGGCGTACCTCGCGGGCTCACCGATCCGCCTCGTCACCGACCCCGCCGACTGCCCGCCGATGGCGCCGCAGTAGGCCACGGCCGGGCTTACCAGCGCTTCGTCTTCTCGAAGCGCGGCTTCCATGCGGCCTTGTACAGCACCCGCACCGGGGGCGGCAGCTGCCTGGTGACCGCGCGCGCCTCATCGGGTGTCGCGGAGCTGAGCATCCAGGAGAACATCTCCCCGCCGGCGGACAGGCCGTTCCGTCTGGCGATCTTGAACCCGACGCCGCGCCACTCGGCGGCGGTGAGCGCCACGCCGATGAGCGGCAGGCCGTCCTTCTCTTCATGGGTCAGGTGCCCGGTGAGCGTGGCAACCAGCGTGTCGACAGCGTCGGCGAGCCGGTCAGCGGCCGAATAATCGTCGGCAGAGCCGGCCGCCGAGGCGAACCCGTGATCGACAGCGGCAAGCAACGGGTCGATGCGCTCATGCTCGGCCTCCATCTCATCGAGCACGGACAGCGCGTTCGCGCTGTGCCCGAGCCGCTCGCGCAGGACGGGCCAGATCAGGTCATCCTCGGCGGTGTGATGCACGTGCAACTGGCGCTTAAACAAATCCCAGCCGGCCGCTACGGACCGTTGCCTGTCTGGGCTGTACCGGTCGGGTCCCTGTGTCGCCTGGACCAGACTCACCAGGTCGCGCCGGAACGCGTCGTGTGCGGCGATCATGATCGTCAGATCGGCCTCGCCGCTGCCGTGCCTGGCGGCCGTGCTTCCTAGCTTCTGTTCAGTCATGCTTTCCCCTCGTCCTTGTTGGCTACCTCTTGGACGAAACGGGGCCCGGATATGTGACGCCTGGGTCCCTGCCAGCCACCTGCGCGGGCGGGTCCGTGCAATCATCACGCGGCGGCCCGGGGGTCAGCTGCTGGCCGCGCCCGTGTCTAGCGGCACGGCCAGCGCAGGCTGAGCCTGGTTAACGGCCTACCAGGCTCATGTGCTGTTCGTTGTAGCGGTTGCCGTGCACGCCGATACGCGTTGCGGTGCTGTTGAGGTCGGCGACCTCGTCGGCGGACAGCGCCACCTCGGTCGCGGCGGCGTTCTCGGCCAGCCGCCCACGCCGCCTGGTGCCAGGGATCGGCACGATCTGCCGGTGCTGAGCGAGCAGCCATGCCAGCGCGACCTGTCCTGGCGTGGCGCCCCTGGCCCGCGCGAGCGCCGTGACGTGCTCGACTAGCGCCTGATTGGCGGCGCGGTTGGGCGCGGTGAACCGCGGGATCGTCGTGCGGATGTCACCGGCGGTGAACTCGGTGGCGGGGTTGACGGTTCCGGTGAGGAATCCCTTGCCGAGCGGGCTGAACGGCACGAAGCCGATGCCAAGCTCCTGGCAGGTGGGCAGGACCCCGGGCTCGGGGTCGCGGGTCCACAGCGAGTACTCGCTCTGCACCGCGGTCACCGGGCAGACCGCGTGCGCCCGGCGGATCGTGGCGGGCGCCGCCTCGGACAGGCCGAAGTGGCGCACCTTGCCCGCCTGGATGAGCTCGCCCACCGCGCCCGCGACCTCCTCGATCGGGACTTCTGGGTCGACGCGGTGCTGGTAGAACAGGTCGATGACGTCGGTGCGGAGCCGGCCAAGCGAGCCGTCGGCCGCCCGCTTGACCTGCTCGGGGCGGCTATCGAGCCCGACGGACCGGCCGTCTTCGATGCGCCATCCGAACTTCGTCGCGATCGCTACCTGGTCCCGCACGGGCGCGAGCGCCTCGCCGACGAGTTCCTCGTTCACGTAGGGGCCGTACACCTCGGCGGTGTCGAAGAAGGTGATGCCCAGGTCCAGCGCGTCCCGCAGGACGGTGATCATCGCCTGCCTGTCTCCGGGGTTGGGGCCGTAGCTCTGGGACATGCCCATGGCGCCAAGGCCGACGGCCGAGACGTGCAGGTCCTGGCCGAGCGTTCTCGTGTGCATCGCGCGTTTCCTTCTGTCGGTTTTCAGTTGGTGGGTCAGGGGCGGAGCAGGGTCTTGATGGCGCGGCGCTCGTCCATCGCCCGGTAGCCCTCGGCGGCCTGGTCGAGGGGCAGGGTCAGGTCGAATACCTTGCCAGGGTCGATGACCCGGTCCTCGATGAGGCGGATCAGGTCGGGCAGGAACCGGCGGACAGGGGCCGGGCCGCCGTGCAGGTGCACCTCGGCGTAGAACAGCTCCTCGCCTGGCAACTCGACGCCGTGGGCGACTCCGAGGTAGCCGACGTGGCCGCCGGAGCGAGTCGAGCGGATGGCCTGCATCATCGACTCCTGGGTGCCGACCGCCTCGATGACCGAGTGGGCGCCGTACCCGCCGGTCAACTCCTTGACGCGCGCGACGGCTTCGTCGCCCCGCTCGGTGACGATGTCGGTGGCGCCGAACTCCAATGCCAGCTCCTGCCGCGGCTCATGCCGGCTCATCGCGATGATGCGCGCCGCGCCAAACTGCCTCGCGGCGAGCACGGCGAGCAGGCCGACCGCGCCATCACCGACGACCGCGACGGTCTTGCCTGGCCGGACGTCGGCGGCCACCGCGCCGAACCACCCGGTGCCGAGCACGTCCGAGGCGGCGAGCAGGCTGGGGACCAGGTCGGCGCCGGGCTGACCGGACGTGGCCACCAGGGTCCCGTCGGCCAGCGGGACGCGCAGGTACTCCGCCTGCGCGCCGTTCGCGCCGATCAGCTCCGCGTGCACGCAACGGCTCTGGTAGCCGGCCAGGCAGATCTCGCAGGTGTTGTCCGAAGCGAAGAACGAGCCGACGACGAACTCGCCGGGCTTGATGATCCGGACGTCGCTGCCGACCTCTTCGACGACGCCGACGTACTCGTGCCCCATCGGATGCGGCTCGGTGACCGGGTCTATGCCGCGCCAGGCCCACAGGTCCGAGCCGCACACGCAGGTGGCGGCCAGGCGGATGACCGCGTCGGTGGGCTCGCTGATCTTCGGGTCTTCGCGCTGCTCGACGCGCACGTCGCCCGGTGCGTAGATGATTGCTCCGCGCATGGTTGCTGTTCCCCTCAGCTCGCTTCTGCCGCCGCCGCGGCGGCCTTGTACTGCTCGTCGGTGACGTGCTCATGTCGGGCCGGTCGTGTCGGGCCGGCTGTGTCGTCACAGCACCGATACAACCCGTTCTTCCCCAGGCGCGGGAGGTCGGGTCGTGCCTGGTCATGACAGAACCCCCCTTGCCCGGGGCGCTAGTCGTAACGTGGGTAGCGTGACCAGCAACAGGGCCGACGTGCGGGACTTCCTCGTCACCCGCCGCGCCAAGATCACCCCGCAGCAGGCCGGGCTGACGATCTACGGCGGCAACCGGCGCGTCCCTGGGCTGCGCCGCGAGGAAGTCGCGATGCTCGCCGGGGTCAGCGCCGACTACTACACGCGGCTGGAGAAGGGCAACCTGTCCGGCGTCTCAGACACCGTCCTTGAGGCCATCGCCGAAGCGCTGCAGCTCGACGAGGCCGAGCGCCTGCACCTGCTCGACCTGGCCCGCACCGCCAACACCAGCCCGGCGCGCGCCAGGCGGCGACCCGTGCCGCGGCAGGTCCGCCCAGGCATCCAGTTCATCCTCGACGGGATGAGCGACACCCCCGCCTTCGTCCGCAACGGCCGCCTCGACATCCTCGCCGTCAACGCCCTGGGCCGCGCCCTGTACTCACCCCTGTTCGCCGGCCCCTGTTCGCCGGCCCGGGCCGCCCGGCGAACCTCGCCAGGTTCCGCTTCCTCGACCCCGCCGCCCGCGACTTCTACCCCGACCTCGACGACACCGCCCGCACGACCGTCGCGCTGCTGCGCACGGAGGCGGGCCGTGACCCGTTCAACAAGTCGCTCACCGGCCTGATCGGGGAGCTGTCCACCCGCAGCGAGGAGTTCCGCACCCTGTGGGCGGCCCACGACGTGCGCCTGCACCGTAGCGGCCAAAAGCACTTCCGCCACCCCGCCGTCGGAATCCTTGACCTCATGTTCGAGGCCATGGCCCTCGAGGCCGACGAGGGCCTCACCCTCACCGCCTACGCCGCCGAACCTGGCACTCCCTCCCACGACGGACTCAGGCTCCTCGCCAGCTGGGCAGCAACCCACCAACGCGAAGACGACGCGGCGCGGCCCGCCTTATCGACGCAGCGCGGCCCGCCTTAACGACGCGGCCCGCCTTATCGACGCGGCCCATGGACGCCTTATCGACGCGGCCCATGGACGGTAATCGGGCGATGGCGCGATGGACGGGCGGTGGTCGGGCGGTGGTCGGGCGGTGGTCGGGCGCGTCGGCGTTTGGACGGCCACGCGGCTCCGCAGACCCTTTATCCGGATATTTCCGGCGCCGGTCCTTGCCCGCTCGGGCGCGGGGCGCGGGGCCCGGGGCGATCAGATCATGAAGGATTTGCTTTTCGCGGAAATTCCGCAAGTAATAGGCCAATGTCATTTACTTGAATGGTGCGTGGTGACCGTGAGGGCGGTGCGCGGGCTGGTGCGCGACGCCCGCGCGCCGGGCGCGGCGTGTTCGCGGAGATTTCCTTGATCATGTGGATTCCGCAGCTCATTTGATGCGGAATCCACATGATCAAGGTCCAGGCCGCGGTGCCGCCGGGACAATTCGGACGGAACGGGCGCGGCGGGTGCCTGTGCGCCGTGGACGGGCCGCTTAAGCAACAGGCTGCTGAAGCAACAGGCCAATTAAGCAACAGGCCGCTCAAGCAACCGGCCGCTCAAGCAACGGGCGGCTTAGGTAACGGGCGGCTTAGGTAAACGACAGTGCTTGTGGCACGCGTTTTCTTTACCCCGGGGCGCACAGTTAACATGGCGAGCTGAATTTACCCGCTAAACCGGGCAAGCGGGTGGGTCAGGGAACCTGGGCGCGGCCCGCTACTTGCTTGGCTGCGGCACGGTGCAGCTGATTTTCGGGTTCACGCCCAGGTAGTTGAGGGGACCCGCGATGATCGTCACCGCGATCGTGCCCGCCTTAGTACAGCTGGCGATAGACCCGCTGTAATAGCCGCGCTGCCCGCCGGCGATCGCGCCGATGATCAGCCATATGAGGAGAAGCACTGATCCGATGCGCATCTGGCCCTCCGCAGGCACCAGCCGCCTGAAATACAGGCGGATGGTCTCACGATACCCGCGCAGGCACCAGCGAGCCTAGGCGTAACAGGTCAGGCCCGGACGGGGCGGCCGGGCCGGGCGTCGGGGTCCAGGTGGCCGTCGCGGACCACGAAGGTGCCGTTGACCAGCACGTGCCTGATGCCGGACGACGAACGGGTGGTCTGGGAGTAGGTGGCCTGGTCGGTGATCGTCGCCGGATCGAACACCACGATGTCGGCGTCGCTGCCGTCGCTGAGCCGTCCCTTGCGGCGCATCGCCGGCACCCGGTCTTGCAGCAGTACCGCCGGGTGCAGGCTGCACTTGGCCAGGACCTCGGGAAGGGACAGTCCGCCGCCGTTCCTGGTGAGCGTCCGGATCGAGCGCGCGAACGTGCCTGCCGTCCTCGGATGAGTGAACGCGTGCGGCGGCAGTGGCCAGGAAGCGGGCTCTGGCGCGGCGCCGATCCAGGTCAGGGGCATGGCGTCGCTAGCGATGACCGAGCCGGGGAACGTCAGATAGCGCAGGAGGACGGCCTGGTCGCCCGGGTCATCCTCATTCAGTTGCCTGACGATGGCCAGGCCGCCGGGGTCGGCGGCGCGCAGTTCGGTCAGCCTGGCCGCGCTTGCGACCTCCTCGCCGGTGGGCGCGTAAATGAGCGACCGCGGGGTCAGGCCCCGCTCGGGGAGCCGTTCCGGTGCCAGGAAGGCGGCGCCAATGCCGGTCATGCCCGCGCCGTACGGGTACGCCTCGGTGCTCACCCGCGCGCCCGCTCGCTGCGCCCGCTCGATGAGCCCGAACACCCGGTCGGCGTGCCGCAGCGTGGTGCTGTTGACGTGGCAGTAGTGCATGTGGGCGCCGGTCTCGCCCGCGGCGCGGACGATCTCCTCGGCACCGTCGATTGGCCCGTCGGGGGTGAACTCGATGAGGTCCCGTGAGTGGGTGAAGGTCGGCACCCCGCCTGCCGCGGCGAGCGCGGCCACCCGCAGGTACTCCTCGGGCGCAGCGCCGGGCGCGTAAGCGACCAGCATGCCTATCCCAAGCGCGCCGTCGGCCACGTCCGTCTCCAGCATCCCGAGGATGCGGCCGATTTCCGCCGGGGAGGCGGCGCGCTGCCACCGCGGGTTCGCGAGGTTGGCGAACAGCGGCCCGATCGAGCCGTCGAACGTGACCCCGGAGAGCACGTCCATCCTGGCCAGCGCCCAGGACGCGGCGAACCCGTAGTTCTGCGGCCTGCCCGCCGCCGCGGCGGCGGCGTACGCGGCCGCCACTGGCGTGACGCCCGCCTCGAGCTCCAGGGCGGTCGTGACCCCGTCGGTCACCTGAAGCCGTGCGCTGCCCAGGTCGTGGGCGTGACTGTGCAGGTCGACGAACCCGGCCGTGACCACCTGGCCAGAGACGTCGGCCTCTTGCCTGCCGGGCGGCAGGCCGGTACCGACCGCCGCCACCCGGTCGCCCGCGATGGCCACGTCGCGCACCGCGTCCAGGCCCGATTCCGGGTCGATGACCCGCCCGCCGCGAAGCACCACGTCATAGCCAGCCATGACCGCTGACGCTACCAGGCCACTCCCTGGCAGGCCTTAGGGCGTGCCAGGCTGCGTCCTGGCCGGCTGGGGGGGTGACCCGCGCGGGGTAGGACGTCCGCGCCGCGGGGTGTCAGGACTCCCGGGACTTGGTGGGGAACAACGGCAGCAGGTTCTTTCCCATGCTGACGTTGAGCACGATGGCGGCGCCGAGGTAACCGGCGGCGAAGCTGTCGAGCAGTGCCACCCAGCCACCGACCTTGGCGACGTCCGTGGTCCAGCTCGCCGTCCCGCCGAGGTTGGAGATGGCCAAGACGACGAGGACGATGAACGCCAGCGAGAACGGGGCGACCGCGGTCCAGCTGATGGAGGTCGCGGCGATCGCGAATACCCCCGTGAACAACGCCCACAAAATCAGCCACGCGGCGAACGCGTGGTCGAAGTTGACGACTCCGGCGGCCGCGATCATCGGGCCGACGAAGAACTTGAGTATCAGGGCGGTGGAGAACAAGAATCCCGCATAGCCGACCCCGAACGTTCCGCCGAACACTTCACCGCCGCGGTACTCCCACATGCCGCCGACGAGCAGGCCGACGGCACCGATACCGAAGCAGGTAGCGAGGAAGATACCGTTCGCGGCGCTGGACAGGATTCCGGTCTCGACGAGACCAAGGAATCCCACCGCGAATGCGAACGCGAACGCCGACAGCGGAACGCCGCCGGCGGTTGCCGGATAGGCATGCCCCGGCCCTGGCGCCCATACGAGTGCGGGAGGCTCGGCTACCGTGCCCTCGCCGAGTGTCCCAGTTTCTTGTGTTGCCATGACGTGCTCCTATCAGCGCGGGCTTCTTTGCCGCAGTGATAATTAAATTCGTGGTAGCGTCGCTTGCCAGCACGAATAAACATGAATGACAGCCGGTCGTCCGGCGTGCCATTTCGCATGGCGGGGCCGCCGCTCCACGCCACCGCCAGAGCCGTCGTCGTCTTCTGCGTGCCCACCAGCATCACCTGGCGCAGGAACGCAACCCGTTTGACCGAAGAGCGAATTCTTTCTCCGGGGCTTATGCCGGCCGAGGCAGGTTGTCCCGGAGCCGGTTTGACCCTCATCGTAGAAGCTTTACAACCGTTTGCAAGAGGCATGCCGGCCGAGAATTTACCGTTTATGGGCCGCTTACGGTAAACCGATTATGTTGCGCGGCCCGGGGTGGCGAGCTTGATCGTCGGCGGTCGGCTGCGCGCTTAGGTAGCTGACGACCATGTCGCCGATCATCCGGCGGTAGCGGTCGCGGCGGGCGGGGTCGAGCATGTCGACGCCGAACAGGGCGCCGAACGTGTGCCTGTTGGACACCCGGAAGAAGCAGAACGCGCTGATCATCATGTGCACGTCGATGGCCTCGACGTCGCGGCGGAAGGCGCCTGACTCGCGGCCGCGCTGCAGGATGCTCTCGATCACGGCGACGGCGGGGGTGTTGAGCTCGGCGAGCGCGGGCGACTGGACGATGAACTCGGCGCGGTGGATGTTCTCGATCGCGACCAGGCTGATGAAGTCCTGGTGCGACTCGTGGTGGTCGAACGTCAGCTCGGCGAGCGTGCGAATCGCGGACAGCGGCTCCAGGTGGTCGACGTCGAGCTGCCGCTCGGCGTCCCTCGCGGTGGAGTAGGCCCGCTCAAGTACCGCGATGTACAGCTGTTCCTTGCTGGTGAAGTAGTAGTAGAGCATCCGCTTGGTGGTCCGGGTGCGCGCGGCGATCTCGTCGACGCGCGCTCCGGCGTAGCCGTTCCTCGCGAACTCGCTGAGCGCCACGTCCAGGATCTCCTGGCGGGTCCGCTCCGGGTCGCGCTGCCGCTGCGGGCCCGCGCTAGTCATGGGACGGCTCACCCCGCCGATTCTACGTGGACGAACTTGTCAGTTCATTACCGGCCGCGAGGTCTTTACATCGGCGCGCGACCGCGCTGAAATAACGAACTATCAGGTTAGTTCATGTAGAGCGGAGTGCGGCATGAGCGGCATGAGAGAGCGCGGTCGGCTTGGAACACCTCACGCTGCTTGACGTCGCGCCGCCCGAGTTCGTCACCCTGGCCGCCGGGGCGGGGTTCGACGCCGTGGGCCTGCGCATCGCCCCCGTGTCGCTTGGCGAAGAATCCTGGCCGATGTCGCCCGGTTCGCCCATGCTGGCCGAGACCCGGCGGCGCTGCGCGGATGCAGGCGTTACGGTGCACGCGGTGGAGGCCATCGTGATCCGGCCGGGCGCCGGCCTTTCCGGATGCGAGCGCGTCATCGAGACCGCGGCCGCTCTCGGCGCCCGCTACCTCAACGTCATCTGCGATGACCCGGACACCGAGCGGTTCGCCGACCTGTTCGCCGCGCTCGTGCCGCGAGCCTGGGACGCCGGCGTCCGTCCGGTCATAGAGTTCACCGCCTGGCGTCCCATCCGGCGCCTGGGCGACGCAGTCAGCATCGCGCGGCGCTCTGACGGCGGCCGGATCCTGCTCGACTCGCTGCACATCCAGCGCTGCGGGGTCACCCTGGCCGAACTCTCGCAGGTGCCGCCCGCACTACTGAGCTACCTGCAGTTGTGCGACGCGCCGCTGCGGCAGCCGCACGGCCTGCTCGTCCCCGCCGGCGCGACGCATGGCCGGCACACCAGAACCGGGCGACACCGCGGTGGCCGAGGCCCGAGCCATGCGCCTGCTCCCCGGAGAGGGCGAGCTCCCGCTCACCGGCCTGCTCGACCTGCTGCCGGCCGGCATGATCGTGTCGGTCGAGGCGCCGTCGGCGGCGGCGCGTAGCGCGGCCAGTCCGGCCGAGTACGCCGCCCGGGCCAGGCGCGCGGTCCGTCGGCTAGGCGGCTGACCTGCGTGCGCACCAGCCAGGGCCCGCGCCCGCCGTCAGGTCACCGGGGCCTCGGCATCCCCCGGCTGACCGAGGTAGGCGGGCAGCATCGACGGCGGCATGGGGCCCTTGTTGCGGCGCCCCTGCTGCGTCTCTTCCCAGGCGTGCGCCAGGATGCCGACCGACCGGCTCAGCACGAACAGGCCGCGCGCCAGCGGCGGGGCGAAGCCGAGCTCGGCGTAGATGACCGCGGTGGCGCCGTCGATGTTCATCGGGACCGGACGGGACCGTCCTCGGTTAAGCGCGGACTCGACCGCGAGGGCGGCGCGCAGGTAGTCGCCGCCGACCACGCCGTCCCGCACCGCGTTCTCGACCAGGGCGAGCAGCGGGTCGCGCCGCGGGTCGACCGGGTGGAAGCGGTGCCCGAAGCCCGGTATGTAGCGCGACCTCGACCGCCATTCGGCGAGCAGCCGGGCGGTGGCCGCGTCCAGGCCCTCACCCGCCCGCTCGGCGTCGCGGATCTCGCCGAAGAGCAGCGCGGCCTGCTCGCCGGCGCCGCCGTGCGAGTCGCCGAGCATCCCGGCCCCGGTCGCGATGGCCGTGTTGAGCCCGACGCCGCAGGTCGCGGCCATCCGCGCGGCGGCGATGGACGGCGCCTGGGGGCCGTGGTCGACCGACGCTACCAGGGCGGCCTCAAGCAGCGCGGCCTCAGCCGGAGCCGGCAGTGACCCGCGGATCAGCAGCCAGATCACCGCAGGCAGGCTGGCCGACCCGATCAGTTCCTGAACCGGGCGGCCGCGCAGCTCGACCACGCCCGGCTCCATCCGGGAGACCGACGTCCCCCACCACTGCGCCACTTCCTGCACCGACGTCACGACGCCCTCCCGGAGACACGCCACTGGTCGGCGAGCACCGCGCGCTCGCCGTTGTGCTGGCCGAGCAGCGGCGGCGGGGACTCCGGCCGCAGCGGCTCGCCGTCGAACAGCACCCCGCTCCCGGTGACCCGGAGCACCCGGCCGGAGCCATCGGGGTAGGGCAGGTCGGTGAACAGGCCGCGGTGCGCGAGCTGGTCGAGCTGCGTGGCCTGGGGGACGGTCAGGATCCGGGCGGCGGGCACCCCGGCGGCGGTAAGCACCTGCTCCCATTCCTGGGCGGTGCGGGCGCGCAGGGCCGCGTTCAGCTCGTCGTTCAGCTCGTCCCGGTTGCGCTTCCTTGCCTCTCGGTCGGCGAACCTCGGGTCGCCGATGAGGCCGGGCAGGCCGACCAGCGTGCACAGGCTCTCGAACTGCTCCTGCCGGTTGGCCGCGATGTTCAGCGGGCCGTCGGCCGCGTCGAAGGTGCCGGACGGGGCGGCGGTGGCGTTCTGGTCGCCCATCGGCTCGGGCGGCACGCCGGCCACGAGGTAGTTGGAGACGGGCCAGCCCATCGCGGAGATGGCGGCCTCAAGCATCGAGACGTCGAGGAAGCAGCCCTTGCCGGTCGCGGAGCGCCCGGCAAGGGCGGCGGAGATCGACAGTGCCGCCATCAGGCCGCCCACGGTGTCGCAGACGGGGAAGCCGACGCGCAGCGGCGCGGTCTCCGGGGTCCCGGTGATCGCCATCATGCCAGAGAGGCCCTGGATGACCTGGTCGTAGGCGGGGGCGTGGCGCATCGGGCCGGTCTGGCCGAAGCCGGAGATGGCGCAGTAGACCAGCCGCGGGTTGAGCTCGCGCAGCACGGTCCAGTCGAACCCCAGGCGGGCCAAGACCCCGGCGCGGAAGTTCTCGAGCAGCACGTCGGCGCTGCCGACCATGTCGCGGAACACGGCCTGGTCGCCCGGCGCCTTCAGGTCGAGCTCGACCGACTTCTTTCCCGCGTTCTGGGCGAGGAAAGACGCGCCGATCGCCGCCTCGTTGAGATCGGGGTCGGACCCGAGATGACGGGCGAGGTCACCCTGCCCGGGCAGCTCGACCTTCACGACGTCGGCCCCGAGCAGCGCGAGCTGGTAGCTGCAGTAGGGGCCGGCGAGCACGTTGGTGAGGTCGAGGACCCGGATTCCACTAAGCGGTCGCTGCGGGGGGGTCTGGGGGGGGCGTCCCCCCGAGGAGGCACTGAGTGGTCGGTCTTGCATGCAGATACTCCTTGTGGGCACCCGCCGGCGCGCGCCGGCCGGGGGTCAGGTCGCGGGGCCGAGGGGATGGTCGAACCCTCGCTCGGACATCCGTGCGGCGGCCAGCTTGAGGTCGGCCGCGAATTCCGTGACCCGATCCTCGGTGAACCGGAGCGTGGGGCCGCTCATCGCGAGCGCGGCGACCACCGAGCCGGAGCGGCCGGTGACCGGCACCGCGACCGCGGAGATGCCGTCCTCGCGCTCGCCGTGGCTGACGGCGTACCCGTCGCGGCGCGCGTCGGCCGCCCACCGCTTGAGCGTTTCCAGGTGCTTCTCGCCCTCTGGGGACCGGCGCGCCACGCGGGCGAGCAGCGTCTCCGGCGCGTCGCTGAGCAGGATCTTGGAGGACGCGCCGGCCCACAGCGGGAGCTCGTCCCCCACCTGGACGACGTGCCGCAGCGGCCGCGGCGACTCCTGCTGCGCGACGCAGACGCGGGCGATGTCGCGCAGCACGTAGAGGTTGACCGTCTCCTGGTGCTTGGCCCCAAGGTCGCGCATGGTCGCCTGGGTCTCCGGCGGCAGCTGCCAGCTCCGCCGGGCCAGGTAGGCCCAGCGCCACAGGCCGGGGCCTGCCATGTAGCCGCCCGAGGAGGCCCACAGCAGTCCGCTCTGCTCAAGGGTGTGCACCAGGCGCAGGACCGTGGTCTTGGGCAGTCCCGTCGCCTCGGTGATGTCGCGAATCGACACGACCGGCGTGTCGTCGGTGAGCAGGGACAAGATGTCAAGCGCGCGCCGGATGCTCCGCACCCCCTGCGCGTCGGCGGCATCCCCGGCCTGCCGCCTGGACGGTTGCGACGCTGTCTCCACGTCCGCCTCACTTTCCGGATCTGCTCTGCCCCATGGGCCTTTCAGCAATGGTGCCTCCCCTGGGTCCTGGCAGCCGCGCAGGGCTGGCCGCACATCTGCGTAACTTTCTCGCCGGCGCCTCTTGCCATACCCGGCTGCCGGAACGTACGTTACACCCAATCCGTACAGCGGTTCAATCGCACCATTAGGCGGACCAATTGATGACCGAGGAAATCACCTCAGTGCCGGCCCTCGTGGCCGGCGAGTGGCTGCACGACGGCCCGCCGATGGAGCGGGTCGGCCCGTACCTGCGGCGCGTGGTCAGCAACGCGATCGCGGCCACCGAGGCCGACGTGACGCGGGCAGTGCGCTACGCGCCGGGCGCGGCCCGCGCGGTCGCCAGGGTCTCCCCCGCTGCCCGGGCGGACGTGCTCGAGCGGGCCGCGGGGCTGGCGACGCGGCGCCGCGACGAGCTCGCGGCGCCGCTCGCGGTCGAGCTCGGCAAGCCGGTCAAGGACGGCCGCGGTGAAATCGACCGGGTCGCGGACACGCTGGCGGTGTGCGCGGCCGAGGCCAGGCGCATCGGCGGCGAGCTGCTTCCCGTAGCCGGCTGGGGACGCGGGGTGGGCAACACGGCGCTCACCTACCGGGCGCCCGCCGGGGTCGCGCTGGCGATCACCCCGTTCAACGCGCCGGCGAACCTGCTCGCGCACAAGCTCGGGGCGTCGTTCGCGGCCGGGAACACCACCATCGTCAAGGCACCGCCGCAGGCACCGGCCAGCTCCGCGGCCGTGGTGAGCCTGCTGCTCGAGGCGGGCATGCCGGTCGAGGCGGTGCAGCTGCTGCACGGCGGCGGCGACGTCGGCGCCCGGCTGTGCGCGGCGGACGAGGTCGCCGTGATCAGCTTCACCGGCAGCGCCGCGACCGGCGCCGCGGTGGCGCGCGCGGCCGGACCGAAGCGCCTGGTGCTCGAGCTCGGCGGCAACGCGGCCACGATCGTCTGCGAGGACGCGGACATCCCGGCCGCTGCGCGGGTCTGCGCGCGCACCGGCTACAGCAACTCGGGCCAGAGCTGCATCTCCGTGCAGCGCGTCTACGTGCAGCGGGAGCGGTTCGAGGAGTTCACGCAGGCGCTCGCCGCCGAGGTGGCGAAGCTGCGCGTCGGCGACCCGCTCGACGAGGCGACCGACGTCGGGTCGATGGTCGACGAGGAGGCCGCCGAGCGGGTCGTCCGGTGGACCGCGGAAGCGTCAGCAGGCGGCGCCAGGATCCTGCTTGGCGGAACCCGCGACGGAGCCACCATGTACCCGACCGTGGTCGCGGACCCGCCGGCCTCCGCGTCCGTGGTGGTCAACGAGGTCTTCGGCGCGCTCGTCGCCGTCATGTCCTACGACACGTTCGGCGAGGTCGTCGAGACGTGCAATCAGAGCAGGTACGGCCTGCAGGCCGGGCTGTTCACCCGCGACATCGGCCGCATCATCACCGCCTGGCGGGAACTTCAGGTGGGCGGGCTCGTGGTCAACGGGTCGTCTAACTTCCGGCTTGACCACGTCCCCTTCGGCGGCGTCAAGGACTCAGGGTTCGGCCGGGAATCGCCGCGCTGGATGATCGACGACTACACCGTGGTCAAGACGCTCCTGCTGCGCGGCTCTTCCGTGTTCGGCGAGGAGGGCGCATGACGATCTCCGCCGCCGAGGCGCTGGCCGCCCAGCTCGAGTCGTACGGAGTCGAGTACGTCTTCGGCACCTGCGGGCACACCAACATCGCGCTGCTCGACGCCCTGAGCAGGACGGGGATCCGGTTCGTCATCGGGCGGCACGAGCAGACGGCGGCGCACGCCGCCGACGGGTACGCGCGAGCGTCGGGCAAGCCGGGAGTGCTGCTGCTGCACGTCGGTCCCGGCATGATGAACGCGGTCACCGGGGTCGCCACCGCGGCGCTTGACTCGGTCCCGCTGATCGCCATCTCCGGCGACGTGCCGAGCTATTACGCGGGCAGGCACCCGCACCAGGAAGTCAACCTGCACGAGGACGCCGACCAGACGGCGATCTACCGGCCGTTCAGCAAGCGGACCTGGCACGTGCGCCGGGCGGAGGACCTGCCCAGGTTCACCGAGCGCGCGTTCTGGACCGCGACGACGGGACGGCCGGGTGCCGTGCTGCTCAACGTCCCCATGGACATCTTCTCCAGGCCCGTCGAGGAAGACCTGGCGGCCCGCTACCCGCTGCCAGAGGAACCGGGACGGCCGGCGCTCGAACCCGAGGTCGCGTCGCGCATCGCCGAACTGCTGATCGGCGCCGAGCGCCCGCTCATCTACGTCGGCGGCGGGCTGCGCACGTCCCCGGCCCGCAAGGCGCTGCTCACGCTGGCGGAGCACCTGGACATCCCGATCGTGCACTCGCTGATGGCCAAGGGCACGGTGCCGGACAGCCACCCGCTGCTGCTCGGCATGCCCGGGTTCTGGGGGCTGGAGTTCACCAACGCGTACGCTCGCCACGCGGACCTGGTCCTCGCGCTCGGCACCCGGTTCGCCGAGACCGACGCCAGCTCCTGGCATCCCGACTTCACCTGGCGGTTCCCGCCGTCGCGGCTCGTGCAGATCGACATCGACCCCGCGGAGATCGGCCGTAACTTCCCGGCGGAGATCGGCGCGGTGGCCGACACCGCACTGGCGATCTCGGCGATCGCCGACGCAGTAACCACAAGTCGTTCTGTACCTATGTCTCGAGACGGCTTGCGGGCCACGATCACCGCGGCACGGAGCGCCGCGTTCGCGGCGGCGCGCGAGCAGGGGCAGGGCGCCGAGTTCCCGCTGCGCCCGCAGCGGATACTGGCCGACCTGCGGGCGGCGCTGCCCGCGGACGCGGTGCTCGTCACCGACGTCGGCTGGAACAAGAACGGCGTCGCCCAGTGCTACCAGCTGCCCGCGGAGGGCCGCTTCATCACGCCGGGCGGTGCCTCCACGATGGGCTTCGGGCCGGCCGCCGCCGTCGGGGTGCAAATCGGTTATCCCGAACGAGTGGTGGTGGCTCTGGTCGGCGACGGTGGCATGAGTGCCCAGCTGCCCGCACTGCCGATGGCTGTCGAGCAGGGCCTGCCGGTGATCTTCGTGGTGATGAACAACCGCGCGCACGGAACCATCGCTGACCTGGAAACGGCGAACTTCGGCAGCGGCTACGGCTGCGAGTTCCTGGATCCTGACGGGCTGCCGTACAGCCCGGACTTCGCGGCCATGGCGCGGTCCTGCGGCGCCGACGGCTACGAGATCTCCGGTCCTGACGACCTGCGCGCCGCGCTAGGCGAGGCACTGCGGCGCCGGCGGCCTGCCGTGCTCGACGTGCCGATGATCAACGAGCCCGTGCCCACCCCGGGGCACTGGAACATAACCGACATTTACCGCGGTCTCTTCGATCTCCCCAACCACACCTGATCCTCAGCTGGAGGTTATCGCCATGTCCAGAAGACCCAGATACGGTCTCGGTTCCGCGCTGGCCGTCGCCGCGGCCGCCCTCACCGCCGCCGCGTGCAGCGCTCCCGGTGCGAGCAGTAGCCCAAGCAGCGGCACGGCGTCCACCGGGTCGACCGGCGCGGCGGCCGGCCCGATCAAGATCGCGGTGGTCGACGCGCAGAGCGGCGCGAGCAGCGACCTCGGGCAGTTCGAGTACCGCGGCGTCAAGCTCGCCGTCAGCCAGGCGAACGCGGCCGGCGGGATCGACGGCCGCCAGGTCTCGCTGACGCTTTACGACGACCAGGGCGACCCGACCGTCGGCACGGAGCTGGCCAGGAAGATCGCCAGCCAGGGCGACGTCGCGATGTTCGGCACCGCGGAGAGCGCCGTTACGGTGGCCATGGCGCCCATCCTGGAGTCGGAGCACATCCCGAACATCACCTCCGGCCAGTCCACCAAGATGATCGCGGTGCACAGCCCCTACCTCTTCCTGAACGGCCCGACCGGCCTGACCTATGACTCCACCCTCGCGAACTACCTGGTCAAGACCAAGGACTACAAGAAGATCGCGATGCTGACCAACAACGACTCCTACGGCGCGGGCGAGGAGTCGTCGTTCACGACCTCCCTCAAGACGCTGGGGCTCACCCCGGTCGCCGCGAAGGTGGTGCCCGCCGACCAGACGAACATGACCCCCGAGCTGCAGAGCATCAAGGCGACCGACCCGCAGGTGCTGTTCATCGGCGCGGAGGAGGCCCAGTCCGGGCTCACCGTCAAGCAGGCGCGGGCGCTCGGCATGAACGCGGTCATCGCCGAGGGCGCCCCGGCCGGCACGCCGCTTTACATGTCCACGGCCGGGGTGTCCGACGCGGACGGGACCATCGTGAGCTCCCCCTACCTCGGGAACGCCGCGAGCTCCGCGGCGGAGCAGTTCGCCTCCGCTTACACGGCCGCCTACGGCAGCGCGCCGGAACTGCACGGCGCCAAGGCCTACGACGGGGCCGAGGTCATGATCGCCGCGCTCAAGGCCTGCGGTGCCTGCACCGGCCTGGCGCTCGCGAACGCCATCCGCGCGGTGCACTACGACGGGCTGCTCGGCAACTTTGCCTACAACAGCACCGGCGTCGGCATCTTCGCCACCGCCATCGGCATCATCACCGACGGGAAGATCAAGCCGGTCGCCTGACGGGCCGCTCGCGGGAGGCGACGAAGTAGTGCAGTCCTTCTTCCAAACGCTCGTCAGCGGCCTGAGCTTCGGGGCGGTCTACGCCCTGGTCGCTCTCGGCTTCTCGCTGGTCTACCGGACCATGGGCCTGGTCAACTTCGCCCACGGCGCGGTCCTGATGATCGGCGCGTACGTAGCGTCCACGTTTTACCTGTCGGCACGGCTGCCGTTCGCGGTGGCCGTGCCGGCCGCCATGCTGGTCACCGCCGCGGTCGGTCTTGTCATCGAGCGGGTGCTGCGCCCGCTCGAGAACAAGGACTTCGACCTGATGCTGATCGGGACCATCGGGGCCGGCACCGTGCTTGAGGCCGTGGCCATCCTCATCTGGTCGTCGTCGGGACGCGGGGTCAGCTCCCCGGTCCAGACGGCACCGCTGGTCATCGGCGGGGTGAGCATCCCCGCCTACAACATCCTGGTCATCGTGGTGACCGCGATCGCGATGGTCGTGCTCACGCTGTTCCTGCAGCGCACCAAGCAGGGCACGGCCATGCAGGCGGTGGCGATGGACCATGAGGCGGCCACGGCGGTCGGCATTCACGTGGGCCGGTCGAACGCCATCTCGTTCGCCATCGGCGCCGGGCTCGCCGCACTGGCGGGCGCGCTGGTCGGCCCCATGCTGTACGTCTCGCCGACGATGGGTGACTCGCTCGGCATCGACGGGTTCGCCGCGGCGATCCTCGGCGGCTTCGGCAGCGTGCCAGGCGCCATCGTCGGCGGCCTTGGCATCGGGGTTATCGGCTCGTTCGCCGCCCAGTGGTTCCAGGGCTACTCCGACCTGGTCACGTTCGTGGTGTTCACCGTGCTGGTGATGATCCGGCCGACCGGGATCTTCGGCGAGAGGACGGTGAACCGGGCGTGAGCCTTGTCCGGTCCCCGCGTTTTGCGCGTCTTGGCGGGCTCGTCGTTCTCGCGGTGGTCGCGTGGCTGCTGCCCTACCAGCTGAACATCTACTGGATCAGCGTCGCCGACACCGCGCTGCTGTTCGCGCTGCTCGCGATCGGGATGGGCCTCGTCATGGGCATCGCCGGGCAGGTCAACCTGGCGCAGATCGCGTTCTTCGGCGCCGGGGCGTACGCGACCGCGATCCTCACGACGCACTACGGCTACGGCTTCTGGACCGCCGCGGTACTCGCGATGCTCGCGACCGTGGTGATGGGGCTGGTCGTCGGGACGCCCGCGCTCCGGGTCCAGTCGCATTACCTGGGCATCGTCACGCTGGGTCTCGCCGTCGCGTTCATCGACTGGATCACCAACGCGCCGATCACCAACGGCGACTCCGGCATCTCGGGGATACCCACGCCGCCGCTGTTTGGCATCGACCTGACGAGCGACTACCTCTATTACTACCTGGAGCTGATCGTGCTGGCCGCCGGGCTCGGGGTCGGCCTGTTCATCGTGCGCACCCCGCTCGGGCGGCGGATGCGGGCGATGCGGGACGACCCGCTGGCCGCGGGCGCGGCCGGCGTCGAGATCCGGCGGCTGCGGATGATCGCCTTCGTCCTCGCCAGCGTCTACGGCGGCGCGGCGGGCGTGCTGTACGCCGGGCTTATCCACTACATCGCGCCGGAGACGTTCAGCCTCGCCGACATGTTCCTGCTGCTCGCCATGGTCATCATCGGCGGGCGGCAGTCCCTGGCGGGGTGCGTGATCGGTGCCATCGCGCTGACCGTGGTGCAACAGGAGCTGATCAACCTCGCCGCCTACGCCCAGCTCGGGTACGGGCTCGTGGTGGTGGCGGTCGTCGTGTTCGCGCCGACCGGGCTCGCCGGGATCCCTTCCCGGGTGGTTGGGGTCTACCGGAGCCGGCGCGGTGGCGGCGCGGTGGCGGCGCTTGAGCCGTTCCAGCCGCTTGTGCCTGCCGGGTCCGTGCCTGCCGGGGTCCGTGCCTGCCGGGTCCGTGCCTGCCGGGTCCGTGCCTGCCGGGTCCGTGCCTGCTGGCGAGGTGCAGCTTGAGGTGTCGCACCTGACGATGCGGTTCCGCGGGGTGGTCGCGCTTAACGACGTGTCGCTGGGTGTTCGCTCGGGTGAGATCCTCGGCATCGTGGGCCCCAACGGTTCCGGCAAGACCACGCTTTTCAACGTGATCAGCGGGCTCTACCGGCCGTCGAGCGGCCGGGTCACCCTGGACGGCCAGGTGATCTCCGGCGCGCCGTCACACCGGGTCTCCCGGCTCGGGGTCGCCCGCACGTTCCAGCACCTGCGGCTGTTCCGCAACCTCAGTGTGACGGACAACCTGCTGGTCTCGCTTGACCGCACCCGCACCTGGTGGAGCTGGCGGTACGTCTTCTGGTGGCCGGGGGTCTGGCGGCATGACCGGTCGCTGAAGGTCCGGGCTTCCGCGCTGCTTGCCCGCTTTGGCCTCGCGCAGTTCGGCTCCGCGCTGCCCGGGTCGCTGCCCTACGGGATACAGCGGCGGCTGGAGATCGCGCGGGCGATGGCCTCTTCCCCCCGGCTGCTGCTGCTCGACGAGCCCGCGGCCGGGCTGAACGGCGAGGAGCGGTCCCAGCTGGCGACGATCGTCAGGTCCATCAGGGACAGCGGCGTCACCGTGGTGCTCATCGAGCACAACATGGGACTGGTGATGTCGCTCTGCGAACGGGTTATCGTGCTGGACAGCGGCACCGTGATCGCCGAGGGCCTGCCCGCGGACGTGGCGCGCCACCCCGCGGTCCTTGAGGCGTACCTCGGGAAGTCGGCGCTGCCGGCGCCGTCGGAACTGCCCGCGCGGCAGGGCATGGAGGCTTCGCAATGAGGCGTCTTGGGTTCGGCGGCTCCGCCGAGGGTGCCGTCGCACCGCAGGAGCTTGTCGTCAGCGACCTCGCGGTCAGGTACGGCGGCGTTTCCGCGGTGCGGTCGGTCAGCTTTACCGTCGGGGCCGGCCAGTCGGTCGGCCTGATCGGCGCGAACGGCGCGGGCAAGACCTCGACGCTGCGGGCGCTCATGGGCCTGGTGCCGCGGGCGGCGGGCTCGGTGCGGTTCGGTGACCGGGACCTCACCCGGGTGCCCGCCAGGGACATGGTGCGGCTCGGCATCGGGTACGTGCCGGAGGGCAGGCACGTCTTCCCTGGGCTCAGCGTGGAGAAGAACCTGCTGCTCGGCGCCTACGCGCGGCGCTGGAACGGCGATACGAAAGACACCCTCGCGTCGGTCTACGACGTGTTCCCCGTGCTCGGCGAGATGCGCGGCCGGCTGGCGGGCGCGCTGTCCGGCGGGCAGCAGCAGATGCTCGCCATCGGCCGGGCGCTGATGGCCAGGCCGGTGCTGCTGCTGCTCGACGAGCCGTCCATGGGGCTGTCACCGAAGCTCGTCGAGGTCATCGGCGAGACGCTGCGGAAGCTGCGCGACGACGGGCTGAGCCTGCTGCTTGTCGAGCAGAACGCCATGCTCACCTTTGAGGCCACGTACCGACTGCCTGGTGCTAGAGAATGGCGAGCTTGCCCTGACGGGCACCTCCGCCGAACTGCGCGAGAACCCCCGCGTCCGTTCGGTGTACCTCGGCGTCTAGTTACCTTTGGTTGTCTTGCCGTCTTGCGGTCGCCGCGCTCGCTGCGGCTGCGGCGAGTCGCGGCGGCGGCGGCGCGGCGACGGCGGCGGCGACGGCGACGGCGCGGCGACTGCTGCGGCGCGGCGGCCCTTGAGGGCCGCCGTGGCGGCGTGGCGGCCCGCGAGATAGCCCATGGTCATGGCGACGCCGAGGGTGGCACCGGGCCCTGGGTAGCCGTCAGCGGTCCAGAAGGCCGCGGCGTTGCCCGCGGCGTACAGGCCGGCAACCGGGCGCCCGGTGGCGGTGAGCACCTGGGCGCTCGCGCTGGTGACGGGGCCCGCCTTGGTGCCGATCGTGCCGCAGAGCACCTGGACCGCGTAGTAGGGCGGCTGGTCGAGCGGGCCGAGGTTCGGCTGCGGTCCGGCACCGGGATCGCCCATGAACCGTTCATAGGCGCTCTCGCCGCGGCCGAACGAGCGGTCCACGCCGGCCGCGCAGTCGTCGTTCCACTTGTCGATGGTGGCGGTGAGCCCGTCCGCGGGCATGCCGGTCTTCTCGGCCAGCTCGGCGACGGACTCGGCCCGCAGGGCCCAGCTGGGCAGGTCCGCGCCCGGCCTCGCCGCGGGGAAGGTGTAGCGGCGCCGGAAGCCCTCGTCCAAGATCATCCAGGCGACCCTGTTCGGGTAGACGCCCGCGGCCCCCGGGTCGTTCATGGCCTTGCAGAACTCGTTGTAGGGCAGCGCCTCGTCGGCGAAGCGGTGGCCTGCGCCGTTGACCACGATCTGGCGAGGCAGCGCGCGCTCGCGGATGAGCGACTGGTAGAACGGCGCGCCCTCGATGGTCAGGCCGGGCACCGGGGTCATCGGCATCCACCAGCCCTGGCCGCCGTTCTCGATCACGGCGCCAGCGTCGGCGGCGATGCGCAGCGCGTCCCCGGTGTTCCCCGGGGCTGCCCCGGTCGCGGTGACAGGCGGCGGGAGGAACCTGGCCCGCAGGTCCGCGTCCCGGTCAAAGCCGCCGGTGGCCAGGATCACCGCAGAGGTTCTTACCTCGTCCCGGTGGCCGCCGCCGCGGTCGATGACCGCGACGTGCACCGCGCCGCTGTTATCGAAGCGCACCTCCCGCAACCGGGTGGCGGTCAGCACCCGGACGCCTGCCCGGACCGCGCCGTCGAGCAGCGCGGCGGCGAGTGCGGTGCCGCCGGCCGGATGCCGCGGCGGTTGCGCTCGTCGAGCAGCGGCCAGTCGAACCGGTCGGGAAACCGCCAGCGCTCCCATTCGGCGTGCGTGAGCGGAACGTAGCCCGGCGGCGTCCGCACCGCGGCCGCGAGCGGTGTCAGGTCTGTTAGCCGCACCGGGGTGATGTCGAGCGCCCGCCCGCCCTTGGACGCGCCCGGCCGCCCTGGATGGTAGTCGGGGTAGTTGAGGCACGGGGCGAAGCGGACGGGAGCGTGGCGTTCGACGAACCGCGCCATGGCGGGCGCACCGGCGATGAACGCCTCGGTCATGTGCTGGTAGCGGTCGCTGAACAGTCCGGTCAGGTAGGCACGGGCCGCCTCCTGGCTGTCGCCGGGCGCGTGATGGCTGGCGGGCACCCACACCCGGCCGAACGACAGCGCCGTGGTGCCGCCGATCGCCGCCGCCCGCTCGACGAGCAGCACGCGCGCGCCGCCGGCGGCGGCGGCCAGGGCCGCGGTAAGTCCGGCGGCACCACTGCCGGCCACCAGGACGTCGGTCCCGGTGGCCGGCTGGTGCTGCTCGCGGTTGAGGTCAGGAGCCATTCTGGTGCTGGGCTGGTCCCTGGCAGAACGACGTCATGCCCATCGCGCTCTCGATGCCGCCGAGGAGCATCTGCTGGAAGTACTGCGCACCGGGGAACGTGGACCCCGTCTGCCAGTCGCCCGCATCGTGGCCGAGCGTGGTCAGCCACGCCTTGCCGCCGTCGTAGTACTGGCACCAGGTGACGGGGTGGAACGCCCCCATGCCCGGGTCGCCGTAGTAGCCCTGCTGCCCCTGCTTGAGTGTGCTGTCGTCGACCGAGGCGAGGAACCGCACGCCTTGCGGGGCTGGCACCAGGTTGTACCACTCATCCTCGCCGGTCCACGTCTTCGGCAGTCCCTTGGTGGAAGCGTCGTCCGGGTCGAGGACATCGACCGTTCCTGTCTGCTCGGCGGCGTGGTCGTACAACTCGGCGCCGCCGAGGAGGCCGCGGAACCAGTCCCAGTTGTAGTTGGTGCCGAAGGCGTTGTGCACGCCGATGAACGCACCGCCGCCCTCGATGTAGACGCGCAGTGCGGTCTCTCCCGCGTCGTCAAGGACGTTGCGCGACGTGAAGAACAAGATGGCGTTGTACTTGAACAGCGTCGCGGGGTTGGCGAAGACCGACTCATCCTCGGTCCAGTCCACGCTGAAGCCGTGCGCCTTGCCCATCGCGATGAGCGAGTTCTGCACGACGTTGCCTGCCGTGAGCGGCGGGTCGAGCCCGGGCCCGAGTGCCGGTCCCAGGTCGGCGTGCCTCGGCCCGTTCGTGTAGGTGTAAACGAGCAGGTGGTAGCCGTTCTTAGCCGGGTCGAAGTTGCCCCAGTCGTGATAGCACGCCGGGTCGGTGCCGTGGCACACCTGCGGCTCGGGGAACGAGCCCAGGTCCGTGTAGCCGTTAGTCGTGTAGCCGTTCGCCTGGTCGCCGCTGGCTGAATTCGACGCCGACGCCATCGCACCCGCGCCGAACCCAAGCGACACGGCGGTGACCAGAGCGGTGGCGGCGGCCAGCAGCATGGTCCGTTTTCTCATGCCGACCTCCTTAGGTCCGCATAGCGGATCAATAGGTCCGCTAATTGGTTCACGCAACTTTAAACACGGCTTCCCGATTGACACAAGGGGTCTCGCGGGTCTTGCGCAGGCCAAGTGGCGCGGTTAGCTTTAGTCCATTCCATGGTTCGATCG
The DNA here is from genome assembly GCA_963759545.1 of uncultured Actinomycetota bacterium. Classification (GTDB taxonomy): domain Bacteria; phylum Actinomycetota; class Actinomycetes; order Streptosporangiales; family Streptosporangiaceae; genus Trebonia. The sequence continues at coordinate 189,970 of CAVXAB010000031.1, read as the reverse complement.
ATCCACCTAGTGGATCAGGAGGTTTCCGGTGGACAGACGCCAGTTCCTGACAACCAGCGCCGCCGCGACCGCGGGCACCGTCGCGCTCGCCTCGTCAACGTCCGCGCGGGCGGCCACGGCCGCACCGTCCGGCACGACCCGGCCGGCACCGGCGCAGCCCGCGAGCATGGGCGTGGCGGGCAAGGACTTCCCCAAGGTGGGCGGGGACCTGGGCAACAAGAACTACTCAACGCTCGGCCAGATCAACCGGGGCACCGTGCGTCGGCTCGGCGGCGCCTGGCACACCCAGCTCGAGGGCGGCAGCACGGCCCAGTACCAGGAGTGCACGGTGGTCGCGCAGGACGGCGTGCTTTACGTCCAGACGACACAGCAGAACGTGTTCGCCGTCAACGGCAAGACCGGCGAGGTCATCTGGAAGACAGCGATCGGGAGCCCGCAGGCCACCACGGACATGCGCGGCGTCGGGCTCGGCCAGGGCCTGGTCTTCTCCACCTCTGGCGCGAACATCGCCTACGCGCTCGACCAGCGGACCGGGGCCATCGTCTGGCAGACGCCGCTGCTCAACGAGCCGCAGCACGGTCTTTCTCCCGGAGTCCTCGCCGCCGCGGCCACCTACTTCGACGGGCTCGTCTACATCGGCATGAACGGCAGCGTCTCCGGCGCGCGCGGCCACGCGTACGCGCTCGACGCGGCCACCGGCGCCATCGTGTGGACCTTCTGGAGCTGCCCAGGGCCAGGCGAGTTCGGCAACGACACCTGGGCGGGCACCTCATGGGAGTCGGGCGGGGCCGTCCCCTGGGTCCACCCGGCGATAGATCCCGACCTCGGCACGGTGTACTGGGCGTTCGGCAACCCTTACCCGCGCACTGACGGGTCCACCAGGGAAGGCACCAACCTGTTCGCCAACTCGCTGGTCGCGCTCGACGCCAAGACCGGGACCCGCCGCTGGCACTTCCAGTCGGTCCACCACGACCTGTGGGACTGCGACAACGTCATGGCACCTGTCCTCGCCGACCTGGAAATTGACGGCAGAGTACGCAAGGTCGTCGTCTACGGCAGCAAGGCGGGCATGTTCTACATCCTGGACCGAGCCACCGGAGACCCCGTGCAGGGCGTTAAGGAGCGCCCCGTCCCGCAGGACTCGCGGCAGCTCACCTGGCCGACCCAGCCGTTCCCCCGCGGCGAGCCCTTCGTCCCCGAGCAGTACCCGAGCGCCAACGACGCCACCAGGCCGGTGCCCTTCTATCCCACGGGACCGATCTTCACGCCCACCTGGGACCGCCCGACCATCATCTTCCCCGGCGCGGTCGGCGGCGGTAACTGGGCCTACGACTCGTTCAGCCTGGACACCGGGTACGTGTACGTCGGCTACAGCCTGATCGACACCGCGTACTCCAACGGCCAGAACGGACTGTCGGAGACCCCGCGCCCGTACGGCGAGTACATGGCGGGCGGCCTGGCCGCCATGGACCCGCGCACCAACACCGTCGTCTGGCGCAAGCCGAGCAAGTGGTGGCTGTCGCTCGGCACCGGGGTGCTCTCCACCGCCGGGCGGCTGCTCTTCCAGGGCCGCCCGGACGGCACGCTCGCCGCGATGGACGACGCGACCGGCGAGGAGCTGTGGACCTGGCAGTGCGGGGCCGGGGCGAACACCTGCCCGATCAGCTACGAGATAGACGGCGAGCAGTACATCGCGATCCTGGCCGGCGGCGAGTGGGAGCCGATCGGCCCCGCCACCCCCTACGGCGACAACCTGTGGGCGTTCAAGCTTGGCGGCACCGTGGCGCAGGCGGCCACGCCGGCCCCGCCGCCCACCCGCAACCCCATCACGGCCACGCCGGTGACCGGGGCGACGGCAAAGAACACCGTCACCCTCGGCCGGATCTGGGACACCGCCACCGGCTCGCCGGGCAGCACTGAGAGCACCACCGCGCAGAACGCGATGGCGCCCCAGGCGCTGACCGTCGCGGCAGGGACGACGGTGACGTTCATCAACCCGGCCGATAACGTGCACTCGCACGGCGCGGTGTCGTTCTTTGACCACGAATTCGACAGCGGGACTCTGGCACCGGGCAAGTCCTACACGCACACTTTCCGTACGCCGGGCGAGCACTACTACAACGACCCGGCCTTCCCGCAGAACACCGGCCTGATCATCGTGCAGTGACCGGTTTCCCACGATGGTGGATCGTCGGGGACAGAACGGGGTCCCGGGGGACCGCACCGCGAGTACCCCGGGCAACTTGCACTTCACCCTTCACGAGGTGCGCCCGACGATCCTGCGTGAACGGCCTGCCTAGAACTTGATCCAGGATTTTCCTGAGACGCTGACCGCGGAGCTCAGGGCGGCTTGCGCATCGTTAAAGCTGAACGTGCGCCGCAGGATTGCCGACGGGCTGAGCTCATTGTCGGCGATGAAGGCGAGAGTCTCGCTGAAGTCGCCTGGGTGGTCGTAGATGATCGATCCCATTACGGTGCTGTGCCCGCGCACGATCGACGCCGTGGACAGCGGGACGTCATCGTGCGGTATGCCGATGAGCACGAGGGTGCCGCCCACGTCGAGCGATCGCAGCGCCTGCTGCGTGCCGCCGACGGAGCCGGATGTCTCGAAGACCACCTCGTATGCGGACGGTTGCGCCGCGGGGCGCGCGCCGAGCGTCCTGGCGATCTCCAAGCGGCCTTCATGGGGCTCCACCACCGCCACGTCGGCCCCGATGGCGAGCAGCACCAGAAGCAGCAGCAGCCCTTGCGACCCCGCGCCGACGATGAGGCAGCGCGTCCCGGCGGCGGCGTTGCTCAGCCGGGCGGCGTGCAGGACGACCGTCATCGGCTCGACGCAGACCAGGTCCTGCTCGGTAAGCCCGTCCGGTGCCGTCCACGCGAACTGTGCGGGGATGGCGGCGCGCTCCCGAAGGAGCCCGGGGATGTTGATGCCGAGCGAGCGCCGGTGCGGGCACATGGACGTCCGGCCCCGAAGGCAGCTCCCGCACTCGCCGCACGGGTAGTTCGGCTCGATCACAACGCGGTCGCCGACGCGGGCGCCGCTGACGCCCGCCCCCACCGAGACAATCGTGCCCGCCCCTTCGTGACCGACGATCCAGGGGAAGTCCACCGGCCGTCCCCCCGACCACACCGCGAGGTCTGAGCCACAGAGCCCCACGCCGGTGAGCTCGACGACGACCTCTCCCCGTCCGGGCTCGGGTTCCGGCCAGTCCTGCACCATGACGACCTCGCCGACGCGGGTGAGGACCGCTGCCTTCATTTCTTCACCCTTCGGTCAGGTGCGCAGGCGTGCTCCCCCGGCAGCCCGCGTTCAGGCCGAGCGCCCGACCGCCGTGAATGCATTCTCGCGCCACCGTAACCCGCCACCGAGTCAATGTACGAACTAGTACGTTACGTTATAGACTCCTCGGCTCCTGTCAAGATCGCTGCTGGCAACGGTGCGGCCCGGAGAGACAAGAACGGCCCGCTAGCCGAGCACATTCAGCTAGCGGGCCGTTCACGGCGGTCTGACTGACCGGGATTGGACCGGCGGGGTTCCCTGCTGGCGCGCAGGCCGCCGATGGGTAAAAAGGACATTCCTCTCGCACGGCCGGGGCGCCGAGGTGCCTCCCGCGGCTACCGCCAAGACAGCGGATCGTTGTACCCGCTATGGCGTGGGCAACGATCCGCTATCCCCGTCACCGCCCCGCGGGTTGCCCGGTTTGTCCTGGTTACCACCCTCGCACTTCAACGCCTGCAGGCCGCTATTGACCCAAGCGATCAGGGCGGGCTTCGATGCGCTTCTCGATGTTTTTCAGGCCGCGGTAGGCGGCGGTCCTGACGGCACCGGCACGCTTGCCGACGACCTGAGCGGCCCGCTTGGCGTCCAGGCCCACGACGGCGCGCAGCAAGACGGCCTCGGCCTGGTCGGGCGGCAGGGAGGCGATCAGGCCGAGGGCCTCCTCGGTGGTGATCGCCTCGATGGCGCGGTCCTCGGTGTCCTCGCGGCCCGCCACGAAGGCGAGTTCCTCGACGGGAACCGGGACGGCGGGCGGGTGGAGACTGGCGCGGCGCAGGTGGTCCATGGCCCTGTTCCTGGCGATGGTGGTGATCCAGCCGCGGAAGTCACCGTGGCTGCCGCGGAACTTGCCCAGGTCACGCGTGGCTTGCAGCCAGGTCTCCGAGGCGATGTCCTCGGCTTCGCTGCCGACCAGGTAGGTGAGGTAGCGCAGCAGCCGCGGCTGGGCCTCGCGGTAGAGGATCCGGAACGATTCCGGGTCACCGCGCCGCGCGCCCTCGACCGCCGCGGTCAGGTCATCCGTCCTGTCCACGGCGATCGCGCCGGTGCCGACGGCATCCGCCGCCGACAGCGCCGTCCCGGCACCGACTACCTTGGGCTCGGCGACGGCGTGGCGGTACCTGGCCTGAGGCCTTGTTCCTGCCCGCTCGTGTCCTAGCGGCGTCAGCAGAAGTCTCCTCCATGAGGCGGGCGGGATGGCGCCTGACGACGCCATCCCGCCTGCAGCGGGTTCGCTTCCCCCTGGATGATCAGTTACAACGGCAGTAGTGAGAGGATCGACGATGGAAGGCCGCCCCGCAGCCCATTCAGCACAGACGCGGGTAGCTTCCCGAGGATCTGGCTCGCTGTGCTACTCGGCAGGCTGCCCATCAGTGAGCCCATCGTGGATGACGGAAGGGTGGTCAGCACGCTGCTGAGGTCACCCGTCGGCAGGGTACCCAGGACGCCGCTCAGGTCCGCCGTGGGCAGGGTCGTCAGCACGCTGCTCAGGTTGCCCGCCGGGAGCTGGGTGAGGACACTCCCGAGGGTGGGGGCCGGGAGCGCGGTGAGCACGTTGCCGAGCGCCGAGGACGGCAGGGCGGTCAGCATCTCGCTCAGGTCGGTCGTCGGCAGCCCGGTGAACACGTTGCCGAGCGCCGAGGACGGCAGGGCGGTCAGGACCTGACTCAGGTCAGCCGCCGGGAGCTCGGAAAGGACGGTGCCCGTCGCCGCGTTCGGCAGGGTGGTCATGACCCGAGTCAGGTCGGCGGTCGGCAGCCCGGGAAGCAGGCTGGTGACCGTGGACACCGGGAGCGCGGTGAGCACGCTGCCCAGGGAGCTCGCCGGGAGCGCGCTCAGCACGCTGCCCGCCGCGCCGGGCGAAAGCGTCGTGAAGACCGAGGACAGCTGGGCCGGCGACAGCTCGCCCAGCGTCTGGGACAGCTCGCCGGTGGGCAGCGAGTTCAGCACGCCGGCCAGGTCGGTGGCGGGCAGCGCGCTCAGGGCCTGGTTCATGACGGACGCCGGGAGCTGCGTGAAGTCGCCTGGCACCGGGACCGTCGGGAGGGCGAGCACGAGGCCGCAGTAGTCAGGCACGGCGGTCGCGTTGTCGACCGTGGTCAGCAGCGAGCTGACCGGCGCGGTCGTCAGCACCTGGCTCACGGCGGGGTTGGCAAGGACCGACGCGAGCGCGGCCTTGTTCGCCGTGCCCACCGTGTCACCAATGGCCGACTGGACCCTGGTCGTCAGGTCGGTGCACAGCTGCATCGGGCTCAGGGCCGAGGCGCCAGCTGATCCGGTCGAGGCGGACGAGTTCGCCGCCGCCGACGTGCTACCTGGGTCGGTGGCACCGGGACCGGTGCCCTGGGCCTGGCCGCCGGCAGGGAGCCGGCGTTGCCACCGGCACCGGAGTTGCCAGTAGACGTCGACCCAGAACCGCTGAAGGCGACAGTCCCGGCCGTGGCCGCGCCACCGGCGGCTACCAGGCCAGCCAGCGACCATGCCACCACCTTCATCGAAATAAGATTCACAAGCGGGAGGTTTGGCATCTTCCTCTTCCTGGGAGTTACGGCATGACTGAGAGGCCGCGCCTCGGACGGAGGGCTGGCCTCGAACGCGGCCATGGCCGCGCGCTCGCCGGGCAGCTCACCCTCGCGGGCTGACGCCGCCGCGGCGCGCAGCACTTGGCTCAGATGCTCCGGGCCTGACCCGGCGGCACCGTCGAGCAGTCGCTCTGCGGCCCGCCGGGTGACCCCGGGCGAATGGCGTGTCCTCATCTCATGACGTTCAGCGTGAAATCCCGTTTTTTTGTCACACCTCTTTGTGTCTTTGTGTTCAACAGTGGCGAGGAAGCTCTCGCCCGCGTCCTTGACCCGGCCTCGGTCACCGGCGGCGAGCAGGCGAAGGAGCCAGTTCGGCACCGCGGTCAGCCGCGGTAACGGTCGGCAATGGCGGTGAAGGCGGCCTTGGGTTCCCAGGTCATGTCGGGGTAAGTGGCCCCGTGGCGGCCTTCGAGGGTCTTGACGATGGCCGGGCTTGCCAGGTCGAGGTCGTCACGGGGATCCCCGTCGGGGCGATGGGGGAAGTTGCACAGCTCGAAGAGCCAGACGAAAGCGCTGTCGACGCCTTCGGCGTCGAAGATCTCGAGGACCTCGCGAATGTCCGCGGCCTGGCCTGCCTCGTCGCGGGTGTACTCCCCGTTCAGTCGGAGCGGGGTCTGGGTGGCCTCGTCGTACTCGACGATCTCCATCGCACGGGCGCCGCGGTCGGTCGCGCCGGCGTAGGCGCATGTACCGAAGCCCGTGATCGCGACGGGCTTTTCTCCCGCCGCGAGGCTGCGCACGGCGTCCCGGTACTGGCCGGCGACCTCGGGGGTGCGAATGAGCTCGACGGAGACGATGTCGAAGAGCGTCCAGTCGGGCCGCTCGAACGGTATCGAAGCGTAGGTGATCCTGCCCGCGAAGCGCTCGCGGATCTCCGCCACGGCGCGGACGAGGAAGTCATTGAAACGTGCGCTCACCTTGGCCAGTCGCTCGCCGCGGCCAGGCTCGGCCAGCAGGCCTGAGAGCCGTTCCTGAAGCGTGTTCCCCGGCAAGAATCCCCGGTTCATGATGGTCAGCTCGACCCCGGCGACGAACACTACCTCGGCCCCTGCCTTCCGCAGCCGCTCCGCCCGCTGCGCGCAGTCGATGAACAGCGGCAGGATTTCCTCGGGGGTCAGCTCGAGCGGGTAGGGCGAGAACCACACCTCAAGCCCAAGCTCGGCGGCACAACGGGCGGCCTGTTCCAGTCGATCCGGATCGCCTCCTGCGACTTGCACGGCGTTGCAGTGCAGGTCATCACGGATGATGGCCAGTTCCCGGCTGACCACTCCCGGATCGAAGCGCTCACGGGAGACCGAGCCCTGGTAGATGAATCCGGTGTCGTAGCCGATGCCCTTGGCTCGCATGCGCTCGTCCTTTCCGTCGGGTGGAGCCGAGACTACCGACAAAAAATGCGTACACGCAAGTTTGCGTGCACGCATCTCGGCGTGCGATGCTGTCACCGTGACGACGCCACGGACCGGGTTGCGGGAGAAGAAGAAGGACGCCACGCGGCAGGCGCTGCGCGAGGCGGCGCTGCGGCTGGCCCTGGAGCGCGGGCCGGACAACGTGCGGGTCGACGACATCGCCGACGCGGCCGGGGTCTCGCCGCGGACCTACAACAACTACTTTTCCAGCCGCGAGCAGGCGATCGTCGCCGCCGTCACCGCGGAACGTGAGGCCCGGGTCGCCGCTGCGGTGGCCGCCAGGCCCGCCACCGTCCGCCTGTCGGACGCCGTCGTCGGGGCGATCGTGGAGCAGTACACCGACCCGGGCAGCCACGATCCCCGCGCGCTGCTGCTCATCACCACCCGACCCGCGCTGCGCGACGCGTTCCTCGGCACCGCCGCCGGGATCGAGGATCCGCTCACCGCCGTGATAGCAGAGCGCATCGGCGATAACGGCCAGCTAACCGCCCGGGTGCTCGCGGCGAGCGTCGCCGCCGCGGTCCGCATCGCACTCGGGCAATGGGTAAGGCCCGCCACCGCGCTCCCCCCGGCCAGCGGACTCGTCGTGCCGTCGGGCTCACTGCCCGACCTGCTGCGGACCGCGCTCGCGCCACTGGTGCCCGCGCTCGACGCCGCGGAAGAACGACTACCCTGATCCGGCCGCCGAGGCGCTCTAACTCACCCGACGGGCGGACGCGGGGACCCCTGATGGTGAACGCGGCCAGGCCGAAGGCGAAGACGACCATGGCGGCGATCCAGCCGCCGCGGTCGGTCGGCGATCGGGTCGGCCAGGTCAGCGGCTCGGAGTAGTTCGCGATCAGCGCGGACTGGGAGATGGCCGAGAAGGCGAGCGGGCCGACCCAAGCGATCAGCGAGCCGGCGACCAGGCAGAAGATCAGCCCGATGCCGGTCATGCCCAGGATGTTGCGCACCACCGGGAGGATGCCGCCGGGCAGGTAGACCGCAGCCTGCGGGCGGTACGCGGCCGCCGCGCCGAGGGCGAAGAACCCGATGGCGGCCCCGCACAGCACGAGCACCAGTCCCACCCGCAGGAACGGCAGCCGCCGGCCGGTCGCCCGCTCCGGTTCGCCGAACGGGCTGTGCGTCGCTACCGCGATGATCCCGGCGGCGCAGCCCTGGAGGATCATCGGCAGCTCATCGGCACGGTTGCCTGTGCCCAGCCCCCAGTGGTAGTGGAGCGACGCCCATAGGGCCACGCCGCAGGCGAGCAGCGCCGCCAGCGCGGCCGGGACGCGGCGGCTGCGCAGGTGCAGCCAGGCGAGACGGGCCGCCGAGGAAACATGGGGCGCGGGCGCGGGCGAGGCCGGAGGCGGCTTCTGGACGTCAACGACGGTCATCGTGTCGCTCCCTGGCTCCGCCGGGCTAGCCGGAAGGCGGCGTCTACCGGTTCCGCGGTCACGGGACCTGCACCAGAGTGATCTGGCCGGCCTTCAGCGCGGCGAGGTTGGTGGCAAGCCAGGCGTGCCGCGTGGCGGCGGGCAGCGCGGCGAACCTGGCGGCAACGGCCGCGACCTGCGGCTGCTGCGTGCACTGCTGCACCCAAGGACCACACGCCGGGTACGGTGGTGAGCCGATCGCCTTCAGCAGTCCGTTCTCCACGGCTTGCTGCGCCGGGGTGCCTGTGTTCCAGTCGAGCGCGCCGCTCGCGGTCAACTGGCCGATAGAGCCGACGATCACGGCGTGCACGATGTCCTGCCGGAAGCCGTCACGGAACTGGGCGGCGTCGGGCACCTGGGCGATCGCGTTGTTCATGGAGAACTCGTACAGCGGCGGATTACCGGTCACGACGCCGTTGCCGTTGGCGTTAAGCACGATCGACGGCAGTGCCTGGCCCGGGATCTGGACGGCACGGACCGGCGCGCCAGGCAGCCCGTAGAGCTCGCTCATGACCGGGCCGAAGGAGTTCACGGCCTGGCTCAGGTAGCCCTTGTCCGCCGGGTGCACGCAGACCTGGAAGCCGCCGGAAGCATCCGCGCAGACCGGGGTGTACGGGATCGGCATGTCGGCGGCGGGGTCGTGCAGGGCGGGGACCTCGATGCCTCCCGTGACCGACGACGCCTTGGCCGTCGCCGCCAGGCCGAACCCGATAACGGCCAGGGCGATGCCGGCCGCGAAGACGGCGGTCGCCACGGTGCGCAGCCGCGCACCTCCCCCGCTGGCGAGATCTAGGGCGCCGCGCCAGCCGGCGCCGCCGGTGCGCGGTGACAGCCCGAGCAGTCCGACCGCCCCAAGCGTGGCCCCGGCGAAGAACATGACCTGGACGATCGAGACGTCCGGCGCGACGGGGTAGAAGACGCCCGCGTCGTTCCCTGGCACGGTGCCGTCCGGCGAGAGCGAGGCGACCGAGACGCCGCCCTGGCTGACCGCCCGGCTGAACGCGGCCAGGACAAGTACCGAGATGCCCACCGCGACGATCGGGGCGGTGAACCGGCCGGGGAACAGCGCCCCGAGGGTGAACGTGAGCGCGCAGACCGCGGTCAGCGATACGGCGCCGGCCACGACCGGCCAGATCGGCGGCCCGCCCCACGTCGCCGCCTGGGCGATGTGGACGTACAGCACGACCACGCCGGCCCCGAACGCGGCCAGCACCCAGGCCAGCGTGCCTGCCAGCGAGCACAGCTGCCGCGTCCAGGCGGGCCTGGCGGTGGACGCGAGCAGGTCATCGACGTCGCGACGGCCTTCCCGCGAACCGGCCCATGCACAAAAGGCAGCGGCGAAGGGCACGCAGACGGGCCAGAACTTGTCCAGCACGACCGAGGACCGCAAAGTCCAGAAGTCGGGGTAGCTCGAGGCCGTGTGGAACGGGTCGTAGATGAACAGAACGGCGAGCAGCGGGATGGCCCAGACGAAGGCGCTGTGCCTGACCTCTATCGTCACGATGCGGACGGCGAGCGTGAACATACGGGACCGGCCCCGGGCCTGGCGTGCCTCCCGCAGGGTCATGGCGCTCATGCAGCCACCCCGCCCTCGTTCGGGAGAATACTGCGGGCGGCCTGCAGGACGGCGCTGTAGCCGCGCTCCAGCGGGGCGTCGCCGACCGCATGACCCTCGCCGCGGGCGACCAGTTCGGACGGGGTACCGCGGAAAACGATGTGCCCGGCGTCCATCAGCGCCACCTCCGAGCAGGCGGCGCCCACGTCCTCGACTAGGTGCGTGGAGACGACGACGGTGGCGGCCTGGCCGAGGTCGCGCAGGAGCGCGCGGAACGCGACCCGCTGCTCGGGGTCGAGGCCGGCGGTCGGCTCGTCGAGCAGCAGCAGGTCCGGGTCGTTCACGATCGCCTGCGCGATCCCAACCCGGCGCAGCATGCCGCCGGACAGCGTGCGCAGCCGCGCCTTCGCCTTGGCCCCGAGGTCAACCCGCTCGACGGCCGCCGTCACGGCCTTGTGGACGCGGGCCGCAGGTACCTCCTTGAGCAGCGCGAAGTACTCGACGAACTCCACGACGGTGAACGCCGGGTAGTAGCCCAGGTTCTGCGGGAGGTAGCCAAGGCGGCGGCGGATCTCGCGGCGCTGCGCGGCGTTCTTCGGGTCCCGGTCAAGCAGCCGGATCTCGCCGGACGACGGCGGCAGCACGGTCGCGAGCATGCGCAGCAGGGAGGTCTTGCCCGCGCCGTTCGGCCCAAGCAGGCCCAGCACGCCGGGGCCGACCTGCAGGTTCACGCCGTCGACGGCCTTAGTTCCGCCGAACGACCGGGTAACGCTGGTCAGCTCGATATTCACTGTGCCCTTCCTTAAGCGGTTGCGTAGCCGGCGGCGACGGCACATCGTGCCATCGCCGGCATGTCTCCAACGGTGCCTTGGGCAGCGGCGAATTACGTCAGGCCATGAGGCAGACTTGCGCGGCGCTCGATGGCCTCAGGTACCACGGTCCGCGTCAGTCTCTAGGCCGACGCGAAACCGGGACCTGCGGAGCTACTGTCTGGGGATGGACCCGCTCGCGCCGCCACCGAGGCGGCTTCGGCCGGTGCACTGGATCGCGATCGACTGCGCGTTCACGGCACTGATCGCGCTGGTGTACTTCGCGCTGAAGGCCATCCCATTCCTGCGGGGCATCCCGCTCTGGGCGGCCACCGCGATCGTCGCGGTCGCCGTGGTTCCTGCGGCGTTCCGGCGGTGCCGGCCGCGTACCGTGCTTGCGCTGGTCGTGACCGGCGGGGCCGTTGCGGTGGCGATTAGCTCTTCCCCGGTTCCGCCGCTGGCGGCGGCCTTCGTGATCTACGTGATCCCGCTGCGGTTTCCGCGGCGGGACGCGCTGTGGCTGCTGGCCGGCACGCTGCTGGTGATAGCGGCCGGGCTCGCCGCGTTCGCCTTCATCCCGCACGGGGGGTACGGGCCGGAGACTGGCGGGATCGGCAAAGCCGCCGGCTTGCTGCTCGAAAGCTGGCTCCTGGTCGCGGTGGCGTGGCTGATCGGCTATTCGGTGCGGCAGCAGCGCGGTCAAGCCGCCGACCGGCGGGAGCAGGCCGAGCGGAGGGCGCGCGAGCAGCTGGCCGAGGCCCGCCGCGCTGTAAGCGAGGAACGGCTGCAGATCTCACGCGAGCTGCATGACGTGGTGGCGCACACCATGAGCCTGATAACGGTCCAAGCGGGGGTTGCCGGCTACGTGATCGGTACCCGCCCCGAGGAGGCGGCGCGCGCGCTGTCATCCATTGAGGAAACCAGCCGCAATGCGCTGCACGAGATGCGGGCGCTGCTCAAGGTGCTCAGGGACGGGGAGACCGGAGCCGGCGACGGAGCAGCGCGGGGAACGCGGGACACCGCGCTGGTGCCGGCGCCAGGGCTGGCGGACCTGAACAGCCTGGTCGAGCGCACCGGCCAGGCCGGCGTCCGGGTGGACCTGCGCGTCCGCGGCGAGCGGCCCCGGCTTCCCGCCGGGCTTGACCTCGCGGCGTACCGGGTGATCCAGGAAGCGGTCACCAACGTCATCAAGCACGCGGCGACGGACCGGTGCCGGGTGATCGTCGCCTACCAGGAGGACACGCTGACACTCGAGGTGACCGACAACGGCAGCGGCGCAGCCGCGAGCGGTGACGCCAGCGAGCTTCCGGTCGCGGGCAACGGCATCATCGGCATGCGGGAGCGGGCCGCGATGTACGGCGGGGAGGTCTGGGCCGCGCCCCTGCCGGGACGCGGCTTCCAGGTCACCGCCCGGTTTCCGCTCGCGGACACGGGTTCTCTGGACGTCGGGGCATGACGATCCGCGTGCTTGTCGCCGACGACCAGGCCCTCGTCCGGGGCAGCTTCCGCGTTCTCGTGGACACCGCGCCCGACCTGACCTCGGTCGGCGAGGCGGCGACCGGCACCGAGGCCGTCGAGATCGCCCAGCGCGAGAAACCTGACATCGTCCTGATGGACATACGGATGCCCGACATGGATGGAATCGAAGCGACAAGGAAGATCACCGCCGACCCGCAGACCTCGGCCGTCCGCGTGCTGATCCTGACCACCTTCGACCTCGACGAGTACGTCTTCGCCGCGCTGCGCGCCGGCGCCAGCGGCTTCCTGCTCAAGGACACCCGGCCGGCCGACCTGCTGGCCGCGGTCAGGGTCGTGGCGGCCGGCGACGCACTGCTCGCCCCCGCGGTCACCCGGCGGCTCATCGAGGAGTTCACCAGGCACCCAGAACCCGGGCAGCGCCCAGCGACGGCGGTTGATGAGATAACCGGACGGGAACGCGAGGTCCTCACCCTGATCGGGCTCGGGCTGTCCAACACCGAGATCGCATCCCAGCTGCACGTCAGCCTGTCCACCGCAAAGACACACGTCGGACGCCTGCTCACCAAGCTTGGCGCGCGCGACCGCGCGCAGCTCGTCATCGCGGCCTACAACGCCGGCCTCGTGCGCCCGCCGTAAGAGCCAGTGCGAGCAGTTTTTCCGCCGCAAACCCACGCGTTTGTCCCCGGCTGCGGTTTCGCTGGCTCACATCCAGAGCAGGCTGACTGGCAGAATCCAGATCCAGCCATCATGACGGTAGGCGTGCTCGCCGGTGTAAAGGACGATGGCTTCTTGCAGACGCGGGCCGAGGCGCTCTTTAAGCAGGCGGAGCCCGCGCAGGTCTTCGCCGCTGACGCGGGTGCCGGCCTTGATCTCGAAGGCGGCTACCTGACCGTCGTCGCGCTCAAGCACAAGGTCCACCTCATCGCCCGCCTCAGTGCGGAAGTAGCCGACTGCCACAGGAGCGTCTGACCAGCTGACCTGTTTGAGCACCTCCCCGACAGCGAAGGTCTCCAGTAGGTGGCCGTACTCGGTGAGGGTCGCGGGTGCCGCCTGCTCGATCTTCTGCGGGCTAAGGTTGAGCAGCCAGGCCATGACGCCAGAATCGGTCATATGCACCTTGGGGTGCTTAACGATCCGTGAGCCGAGGGTCGTGCCCCATGCCGGGAGGCGGTAAATGAGGAAGACGGCCTCAAGGAGCTTTACATAGTTCTCCGCCGTCGATCGGTCCAGACCAATAGCCCCGCCGACCGCAGAGATGTTAAGCACCTGGCCCGACCGGGCCGCGAGTTGCCCTGAGCAGCCTGGGCAGCATCTCACGCTGCCGTACCCGCGAGATGTCCATCACGTCCTTGTCGACAACGAGGTCGACGTAATTGGCGAACCAGCGGGAACGTGAACGCCCCGGCGGGCGGCGAAGAGCCACCGGCATTCCCCCCGACGTCGATCGGCGGGCATATTCGTCCCGGGTCGCCGCTGTTACCTGCCCGGGCGGGACATCAACGCCGCCATTGTCGAGAAGCCTGGCGACGAAGGTCTCAGGAGTCCCGTCGATCTCGCCCTGGGTCAGCGGGAGCACGGGGATGATATCCACCCTCCCCGTCAGCGCCTGGGCGGCTGCCGGGATGGCGGCGTATCGCGTCGAGCCGGCGAGGACGTACCTGCCAGGACGGAGATCCCGGTTGAGCTGCGACTTAATGGCGTCGAGGAGCTCGGGGACATGCTGGTACTCGTCGATCAGGACTGGTTCGCTCGTATCAATGAACCTGCCGGGATCAGCGCGCACCGCCGACCTCGTCGCGGGGTCGTCACAGTCGATCACCGTTCGCCCGAGGCGTTCGGCCAGCTGGCTGAGCAGGGTGCTCTTGCCTACGGTTCGCGGACCATTGAGCACGAGTACCGGCTCCTCGGCGAACCGGGCCGCCGCGACATCAATGAGACGGCGCTTCGCCAGGCCAGTTAGAACCTCACGCATGGCTACATGCTACCTGCCGTTTTCCCGAATTTCCGGCCTCTTCTTCCGCGTTTCCACGATTTTTGTTCCCGTTTTCCGATCGCCTGCTGCCGCAACTCCGAGACGCAACAGGCCATGTGCCCATGCGATGGCACGGTGCCTGTTCAGTTCCTGGCCAGGCTCGGCCAGCAGGGCGCGGGTGCGGGCTCGGGACGCTGGCGCGTCGTCGCCGACAGGGAACGGAGCCATCCAGACATCGGTGGCGCCGGCCTCGAATAGCGCAAGGACCTGCCGGGCGACGCTGTCCTCGTCGCCCACGATGGCGGCCTCGGCCGGCGCGGTAATCCTGCCGTGGGACAGGATCCGCTGATAGTTGGGCAGGTGACCGTAAGCGGCGAACTGACGGGCGGCGACTGACCTGGCCTCGGCGACGTTGTCGTGCACGGCGACAGGCAACCCGGCTACGATCCTGGGCGCGGGGCGGCCCGCGTCAGCGGCGGCCTTGCGGATCACCGGCGCCACGTGCTGCTCGATCGCCGTGGCGTTGGCCATCCACAAGATCGTGCCAGCCGTGTGCGAGCCCGCGACCCGCAGCAGCCGGGTGCCCAGGGCCCCGACCAGGACCGGGATTTCCGCTCCGTCCGTGAGCGGGAGCGGTCCCGCCTCGACCCGGAACTCCTGGCCCGCGAAGCTCACCTGCTCGCCGCGCAGTAGCCCGGCCAGGATCTGGACGTACTCGTCGGTGTGCTGTCCCGGTGTGTCGTAGGACAGGCCAAGCCGGTCCTCGATGACGACCCGGTGTGAGGGGCCGACGCCGAGGGTGAACCGCCCAGGCGTGCCGATGGCCGACACGACCGCGTTGGCGCGGCTGGCCTGGAACACGGGATGAGCGGAGTAGGTGACCAAGACCGCGGTGCCCAGCTCGATGGCCGAGGTAGCCCGCCCCGCCAGCGTCATCGCCGCCAGCGGGTCGCCCGCACCGGCCGCGCTTGGATACCACATGCTGGTGAAGCCGTCCGCCTCGGCTCGCCTGGCCTGCTCGACGAGCCGGTCAGCGGTCGATCCCGCACCGGTAAGCCCGATCCGCATGGAACCCTCCCTGCCTGGATAGATCAGTGCCGCTAACGCACGGCGAGTGCGGTGAAGTCGGCCGGCACCTTGCCGATGAGGCCAAGGCACTCGGTGAAGAAGTAGATGCCCTTGAAGAACTCAAGCACGTTGCCCTCCTCCACGAGGATCTTGCGGTACATGACGGTGCGCTGCGCGTCGTACCCGCCGTGCAGCGCCTGCCAGTCCGCGTAGTCCATGCCGAGTACGTACGTGGCCCGCGGCTGCTCCCCTGGCCCGGCGATGTGGCAGCCGGTGACCGTGCCGCCGCCCCACTGGACGTGCAGGTAGGCCGGGCCGGCATCGATCCCCGCGGGCAGGTCCCGGCAGCCGAGCGCCCAGGACGACGCGTAGCCGGCCTTGACCTTGTCGAAGAAGTCCCAGTACATCGGCAGCTTGCCGTCCCGTTCCCGCTCCGATGGGCCGGCCGCCAGCACGTCCCGTACGGCGGCGGCCCATTGCGGGCTGAAGAATTCCGGCTCGGTCATCGCCCTCACCCGCCCGCCAGCACCGGCTGCACGGATCCGACCATCTCCAGCAGGTCAGGGGGCAGGCTGATGCCGACGTCGTTCAGCTTGCGGCGCAGCTGCTGGTTGAACAGCATCCGCACCTCGTCCTGGGTCCAGCCGAGCGGCTCGTAGACAACCTCGCGGCTAGCCACCCCGGCCAGCGTCAGGATCGTCCGCAGGGTCTCGTGGATCTCGTTGACCATGGAGGGGTCTTTCCTTACGGCGTCCTGCAGGTACTTCATGCCGCCCTGCACGTGCCGTGACTCGTCGCGGCAGGTCGCGGTGAAGCCGGTGTAATAGGCGGGCAGGAACCCCCGCCACCGGGCGTACGAGAGCGTCACCTTCATGACCGACAGGGCAAGGACGCCCTCGATCCACAGGAAGTAGGTCGTGCCGTAACGCACCCGCGCGCGCTCGTCGTACGGGTTCCTGCGGACCTCGTCGGCCTGGTAGGCCAGCAGCCCGAACGGCCCGACGAACGTCTCGGCCACCCAGGGGAACGACGCGTCGAGGATGTCCATGATGTCATCGCCCTGCAGGCCCACGACCTCCCGGTAGAACCGGTCGAAGAACACCGTGTGCCGCGCCTCGTCCTCGATCTGCGCGGCGATGTGCAGCTTCTCCTCCTCGCTCGCGCCGATCATGAACACCGGCAGCTCGATCTCGACCTGCCGCTCGCCGTGATGGAACCCGGACGCGATGGCCAGGAACGAGTGCCGCTCCGCCTCGGTCATCCGCTCGGTCCAGTCGATCTTGTCCTGGGTGAAGTCGAGGTCGTAGACGTCCCACCGCTGCTTGAGGTACCTGCGGTACAGCGTCGTGAAGTCAGGCAGGGACTTCAGGTCCTTGTGCACGTACTCGATGACGTCATCAATGTCGACGCCAAGCACGCCCTTGAGGTCAGCCTGCTCAATCTCGCGGACCTGCTCGTCGCTCAGCGCCCGCGGGCCCTCACGGAGCACGGCCGTGGGACTCTTGCGTTCGGTCATGCGGCAACCTCCTGATCTTCTCCCGGCACCACGGCGGTGCCCAAGCCGCGCCTGCCAAAGCCCCGCGGTTTCACGGCGCTTCGCCCGCCTGCGCCGGGGCCAGCGCGCTCACCACGCGAATGAGCAGCGCGGCCCACTCCGCGTCGTCGACGGCGTGCAAGTCCTCCGGCAGCAGCGAGCTCCCAAACGAGAGCAGCAGGCAGAAATGAGCCAGCGCGCCGGGCGACAGCGCGGTATCGATCGCGCCCTCGGCCTGCCCCGTCTGCACCAGCCCGGCAAGCCACCCGGCCCGCTCGCCGATGTACTCCCGCATCGGCCCGGCGACTTCCTCGTCCCGGCGCGCCGCGATCAGCGCCTCCACCACCAGGTAGCCGCGGCTGTCCTGGCGCCTGGGCAGGGACCGGCCCACCTGCAGCAGGAGATCGGTGACCGGCCGGCCAGGATCGGCGGCCAGCAGGTCGGACAGGACCCGCTTACCGTGCGCGCGCAGCGCGGCCACCAGCAGGTCGGCCTTCGAGCCGAAATGCGCGTAGAGCGCGCCGTTGCTGACCCCCGCCGCCGCCGCGATGTCGGCCACGCGCGTGCCGTCGTACCCGCGTGCCGCGAAAACGTCGGCCGCCGCGCGCAGCAGGCGCGCACGCGTCTCGGCTGAAGTCACGCCGGCTATTCGGCCCATGCGCTAATTAAAAATATCTTCATTTGATTCGTCAATGGCTGTTACTCAACCCGGCAGGGCGCCAAGCGCGGTGAGGTGGTCATCAAGGACCGCCAGCGCGCCCCGACGATGACCCGATGGGCTCAGTCGGTCAGTGCGGCAAGCGCGTCGCGGGCCTCGTCGGCGATGGGCGGAGGGACATCGCCGAGGCCCGCGACGTGGCTGAGCGCCTTGGCGTACGCGGCGCGGTAGGCCTGCTCCGCGGGCACCGCGGTATCAGGGACCACGCCTGTGCCCTGCCAGTTCGTGCCGGTGACCGGGTTGATGGAACGCGCGAACGGTATGGCGATATGCACGGCGGGGCTGATCGGGAACGGCCTGGTGGGGTGGGCGCCGCCGCCGGTCGTCTCGCCGATCAGTTCCGCGCGGCCCAAGGCCTGAAGCGTGTAACAGAGGTCTTCACCGCCGGAGAACGTGCGGCTGCTGATCAGCACGTACACCGGGCGGTCCAGGTAGCGGCTGCCTGGCAGGTACGGCAGCGACCAGAACTGCCTGGTCTCCCCGGTGTCGGCGGCGAAGATGTCGTTGAGGTGGACGGGCTCCTCCGGCAGGAGGTAGCTGCACCAGAACGTCACCCCCTGGGGAGACCCGCCGCCGTTGCGCCGCAGGTCGATGATCAGCGCGTAGGTCCCGCAGACCAGTTCTATCGCCGCGGCGATCGCCGGGCCGGCGTTCTCCGGCATCGGCACCCGGCGCAGGTCCAGGTAGCCGATGTTGCCGTCCAGGCGCTCGACACGGTGGATGCCGAAGTTGTCCAGCCGTCCCATCTGGCGCATCTTCAGCCGTCTCGCCTCATGGTCGGCTGGCTCGTCGCGCCGCTGGCGGTCGCCCCCGGCCGGCCCTGGCCAGGACCGCCCGCCGGGCGCCCTGGACCGCCTCCAGGGACCGGACCGCCCCCTGGGCCTGGACCGCCGCCTAGGCGTACCCCCAGGTGCTTGTCGCCGCTGGCCTCCTGCAGGTGGCTGGTGAGCAGGTCAGTGAGCGTGATCTCGTCCAGGTTGTCGTATTCCCCGGCCGCAAGCCGCGCCTCCACAGCGGCGGCGACCTGCCCGGCCAACTCGGGGAACACGTAGTTCTCGCGCAGCAGCGCCAGCGCCTTCGCCACGATCTCCCGGCTTGGCAACTGCTCGGCGGCCAGCGAGCCGTCATCGGGCACGCTCACCACGGCGGCATCCGGCGCGTCCGAGGTGAACTCAAGCAGCCTGGCCGACGGCAGCCGCAGCGACAACTCCCTGCGCAGTTCCTCCACCCGCTCCCGGTGCGTGGCGGCCCACCCGGCCAGGTCTTCCGTCGCGGGGATAAACACTCGCACCGTCAGCCGGCCCGGAGCATCGCCGTCACGCAGCAATTCGGCGCGGACCACCGCGCCGTCAGGGAACAGCTCTTTGACTCGATGGTCAAGGATCCGTGCCACTTGTTCCACATTCGGTGAACGGCCCGCGCCACCCGGGAAGTTCCGCACCCCCGGAGCCTGGTGTCGTTCCGGCGGACCTGGCATGGCAGACGCCTGCACGGGTACGGCAGTTGCCGAATCACTCGCCCGCTTTACGCTGCCTTGCAGTCGTCAGGCCTGAGCATGATCTGAGAGAGGTTTGGTGGCGGTGGGGATCGCACTGCCCGAGACGGAAGCAGGCAAGGACGACAGGAGCCGCGCCACCTGGGGCTGGCTCGTGCGCCACCCCGGTCTCTTCGTCCTGTGCGCCTACCTCGCCGCCGCGGTCGCGCTGAACTGGCGGCTGTGGCTCGGGCTTGGCACGATGTCCGCGGTGGGCGATCCAGGACCAGCCGACAACGACCTGATGGCCTTCTTCCTGCGGTACACCGCGGATGCCATCGCGCACGGGCACCTGCCCGCGCTGGTCACCACGGCACTGAATGCCCCGAACGGCATCAGCCTGATGTGGAACACGTCGGTGCTGTTTCCCGCGGTGGCACTGACGCCGGTCACGCTGCTCGGCGGCCCGCTGGCCAGTCTCACGGTCTTTGCGACGCTCGGGTACGCCGGCTCGGCCGCGGCCATGTACTGGGTGCTGCGGCGGCACGGCGCCAGCGTGCTCGCGGGCACGCTCGGTGGCGCGGTGTTCGGCTTCTCCCCCGGCATGGTGAACGCGGGCATCGCCCACTACCAAATACAGTTTGCCGTCCTCGTGCCCCTGATGATCGAGGCCGTGCTGTCCATCATCACCGGGCGCGGCAGTCCGCTCCTGGCAGGGGCCTGGCTGGGGGTGCTCGCCGCCGCGCAGCTGTTCACCGGCGAAGAGATGATTTCCAACGTCGCCATCGCGAGCCTTGTCCTGGTGGCGGTGCTTGCCGTGAGCCGTCCGTCGGCCGTGCTCGCGCGGCTGCGCGGAACGGTCGTCGGCCTGGGAGTCGCCGCCGCGGTCGCGCTGCTGCTCTGCGCGCATGCCCTGTGGACACAGTTCCACGGCCCGCTCACCGAGAACGGCAGCCCCTGGTTGATCGCTCAGCACGGGAACGGCCTCGGCGCGTTCGTGAACCCTCAGGCCCAGCTGCTCTTCCACACCGCGTCGAGCGCCGCCTACGCCGCGAGCCACGGGGCCGACGCGGCGGAATACCTCGCGTACCTCGGCCCGCCGCTGCTCATCCTGGTCGCGGGAGTCGCGATCAGGTACTGGCGCGACCTGCGGGTGCGGGCCGCCGCCGTCACCTGGGCGGTGCTCGAAGCGCTGTCGCTCGGCGTCAACGGACCGGTGCTGCCCTTCCACTGGCTGCAGGGCCTGCCGCTGCTTGGCGACATGCTGCCGAGCCGGCTCTCCATCACGGCGGACGGCGCCGCCGCGGCGGTGCTCGCGTTCGGGCTCGACCTGGCCCTGTCGTCGGCGCCGCGGGCGGCCGGGCCGCCGCGCCGCGGCGTGCCGCTGCGCCGCGCCGTGCCGGTGGTGGTCGCGCTGCTCGCGGTCCTGCCGCTGGTGCCGCGTCCGGTGGCCGCGGTCACCGCATCGCAGGTGCCGGCCGGCTGGGACGCCGTGTTCGCGCGCCTGCAGCTGCCGGCGAACGCGAGCGTGCTCGTCGTGCCCGCCCCTTACTCGCAGCAGGGCGAGGCGATGCTCTGGCAGGCCGACACCGGCCAGCCGGGCGGTTTGGTCGCGGGCTGGTTCATCGGCCCCCTTCCTTCCGGCCGCGCTGTGCCCTCCTACTGGGGGCCGGGCTTCACCCATGCCACCGTGCTGTGCCTCGACGCGCTATGGCAGGGCGTCGCCGCAGGCCACGGCTGCGCCACGGCCGTGCGGGCGGCGCTCAGCTACTGGCACCCGGCCGCCGTTGTCGCGGACACCAGCCCGGGCGCACCGCTTGGGCGGTTCCTCATCGGGATTCTCGGCCAGCCCGCCACCCGGGAAGGGCAGGTGCTCGGCTGGCGGAGCGCGTGAGTCAAGGGGGAAACCCCGCGACATCGATCGTGGTTTCCCCGATGGGCGGCCGCTCCACCGGCGGCACACTAAACGCATGCCGCTAAGCACAGGCCCCTCGTCCGGCGATGGCGCGTTGCCGGACTGGCAGCAGGTGCAGACCCTCCGGGTGGCGGATGTGGTGATGACCATCCTCAAGGCGAGGAAGGCGATGCCGTCGGCGACCGCGGCGGCCGTGTCCCGTGCGAGGCACGGTGGCGGGTACCGGGTACTCGTCAGCCTCCTCGAAGACAGCAAGGAAGCGGACGCACCGGGCCTGGGGGTAGCCGTTGACGGAGCCGCCGCCGTCTTCGTCGCCCGCGAGCTAGGGCAGGACCTGGCCGACGCTTTCGGCGACAAGGATGTGTTCATCCTCCAATGACCGGGACGGAGGCGAAGACACGATTGGGGGAAATATTGGGATCGTGGCCTAGCCTCCGCCCCGCGGAACTTTCAGCCCTGCGCGCCCGCGGAGCGCAGGAACGTCAGGACCGCGCGCACGCGGTTGTTCTCCGTGTCGCTCGGAGTCAGCCCGAGCTTGGTGAAGACGCTGGTGACGTGGGTCTCGACGGTCCGGACGCTCAGGAAGAGCTCTTTCGCTATCCCGAGGTTGGACCGCCCCTCCGCCATGTGCCCAAGCACCTCAAGCTCGCGCTCGTTCAGCGTGTCAAGCACGCTCGGCTTCCGCTTCCTGCCGAGCAGCCGCCGCACGATGACCGGGTCGACGACGGTCTCGCCCTCGGCCACCCGCGCCAGGCTCTCCATGAGCGCGTCGGCGTCGGTCACGTTATCTTTCAGCAGGTAGCCGACTCCCGAGCGCACCGTTTCCAGCAGCTGGCTCGCGTAGCTGGTTTCCGCGTAGGTCGACAGGACCAGGATGCCGGCATCTGGGTACAGGCCGCGTATCTCGCGCGCGGCGCGGATGCCCTCGTCGGTGAACGACGGCGGCATGCGGATGTCGAGAATGACGACGTCGGGCAGGCTGGCCCTGATGGCCGCCAGCAGTTCCGCGCCGGAGGCAACGCTGGCGGTGACCTCGGCGCCGAGTGAGCGCAAGAGCAGCGCCAGGCTGCTGCGGAACAGCCCGGAGTCTTCGGCGATCGCTACCCGCACGGCACCCTCACGACGAGGCGCGTGCCCCGGCCTGGCGGGCTCACGATGACGACTTCCCCGTCGAGCGCGCCGACGCGGTCGGCCATGTTGGCCAGCCCCTGGCCGCCCTGCCCGTGACCGCCCTGCCCGTGGCCGGCCAGCCCGTGACCCGCGTCCGCCGTGACGCCGCCGATGCCGTCGTCCGCGATCACCATTTCCAGCAGGGACTCCCTCACCCGCACCGTGACCATCGCGCTGGCCGCGTTGGCGTGCTTCACGACGTTCGCGAGCGCCTCGCAGGCGACGAAGTACAGTGCCGCCTCCACGGCGGCATCGAGCCTGCGCGCGGGCACCTGCACGCTTACCGGGAGCGGAAGGCGTTCCGTGACCTCCTCAAGCGCGGCGCCGAGCCCGCTCTGGGAGAGGACGGCGGGGTGAATTCCGTGCGCCAGGTCCCTGAGCTCGGCCAGCACCGCCTTGAGGCTCTCGCCCGCCTGGCGGAAGGCGGCGGCCGCCTCGGGATCGGAGGTCTTGGCCTTCGCGGCGGTGAGGCCGGCCGTAATGCCAAGCAGGTGCTGCTGCACGCCGTCGTGCAGGTCGCGCTCAAGGCGCCGCCGCTCCGCGAGTTCGGCCTCCATGATCCGCGCCCGTGAAGCCTTCACCTGCTCGAGCTTCTCCTGCGCGGCCCTCGCCTGAAGCTCGGCGTTTTGCAGCGCGAGCCCGCTGGCCGCCGTGGCGGCGTCGAACAGCTCGCGGTACCTGGCCAGCACCGGGTCGGCGACGACGACGGCGATGGGCGCGCCTTGCCCGGCACGGATGTAAGAGACCAGCCGCCCGGGTGAACGGCTGCTGAGCGCGCGCAGGCTGGACTCCGACGTGTCGAGTAGGTCCAGGGTGGGATCGTGCAAGACGCTGCGCAGCGCACCGCGCACCGCGCTGATGTCGCCGCCGGCCGCGACCTGGGCGGTCAACTCGGTGACGTTCTTGACCAGGAGGAGCCGTTGCAGCACGGCGATCAGGAACGCGACGGGAATCGCGAAGTCCACCACGCTTTCTGTCAGGTACGCGGTGTTGGGCGTGGCGGAGAGGCTGAACATCATCATGGCGGCGGAGGTGATCGTGGCGATTACCGCGGCGATGCCGGCCACGATGATCGGGGTGATGACGATGCGGTCAAGACCCCTGGTCCGCATCAGCCGGATCACCAGCAGCACCATCAGCCCGATCCCGCCAAGCCCTTCACCGCCGTGGACCACGTAGTTAAGCACGTCGGACAGCCGCTGATCAGGGACCAGGGCGGGCCACCAACAGGACGGCGGGTCGCCGTTCCACTGCGCCGTCGACGTGACGGCTATCAGCGTGCGGCCGACCAGCATCCATCCAGTCAGCGTGACGAGATACCGCCGTTGGAGCACCGATAGCGATGAATTCGGGTAGCGCAGCAGCGCCCAGGCGCCGAAGACGCGGTCCACGCCACCGAATACGGTGGTGTACGCCGGCCAGGCCCCGTTCCAGGCATCGATGAAATCCACCGAGCGGAATACGCCGCAGAGCATGAGCGCCCACGCCGTGACCCGCTGGCCCGGCTCCCGGCGAAGCATCAGGCCGGTGAAGACGAAAAGCAGGGAGACCGCCAGGTTGACCGTGGCGAGCGCGGCGGACTCCCGCCACTGCGGCCCTTGGACCAGTGCGCAGAAGGACCCGACAGCGGCGAGGACCCCTGTTGCCGCGAGCCACGGGTGGCGCGACCTGCCAAATCCCGAGCCGGGCAGGCCACCGTGTCCCCTCCCGGCCAACCGCCCCGCTGTCGCGCCACGTCCTGCTCAACCGCAACGGCAACGGCTCAGGCAATGAGGGAATGGTGGCGCGCATTCTGATCCGTCTCCCCCTCAAGGGCCGGTCGTCTAGCTGTGCCAGTTGGACCGCTCTTCGGGGGTAAGAGAGAGGCGGCGGTACCGCTTTTCAACCTTCGCGGGCGGGGGCACCGCGAGGCCGACCTTCCCACGGCTGGGGGGGAGAACCGTGTGGCGCGGTACCGCCGCACTCGGTAACCATACAAGTCCGGACTGAATACTAACAAGCCCGACTTACCGTGAATTTGCCCAGAACGACGGCGAGAGCCGCCTCATCAGCGTTGATCCGTCAACCGAGACGACAAAGAAGGACGACAGAGAAACGGGTGCGGGCCAAAGTTGGCCCGCACCCGTTCGGAATGATCGATTTGGCTGCTACCGGTCGGCGAGGCGGAACGCGAGCTCGGTCACCCACTTGCTCATGTCAGGCTCCTCACCTGGGTCGGTGAGGTAGGTCTCCAGACGGCCGCCCCACCGCTCGCCATCCTCGCCGGGCGACATGTCCCAGGTCAGGCCCTGGGCGGCGGCCCAGTCAAGTAGCGATCCGGTGACCCCAGAAAGCTCGCTTGGATGTCCGACGTGGGTCAGCGTCGCGTACCGCCCGGCGGGCAGCATCCCGGACACCACGTGGCCGTCACCGTCCACGGCCGCCGGCGACCGGCACGCCCGCGTCGACCTCGAGCTCGCGCGCCATGTCGATGACGTTGTACCGGAAGAACGGCGCCCCGGCGGGCGTCAGTCCGCGCGCGCCAAGCCAGGCGAACACCTCGCCGAAGCGAGCGCCGAGCCCGTCCAGCTCGGCCTGGGGCACCCTGGCCCTGATCGCCACGTAGGGCTGCCCGGCGCGGGTCTCTATCTGTGGTGCTGCTGGCATCTGCTCATCCTCCGCTCGCGTAAATGGGCTGCTGCAACTCGGTCACCCACCGATCGGGGTCGGGGACCACTCCATGGTCACCTCCCTGGCGTAACCCGCGGCACGGTAGCCGCTGGCGTCGATCCACCGCGCCAGCGCCTGCACGGCAGGCAGCACGTCGTCCATCGATCCGTGGTGAATGATGACCGCCGCGCGGTCAACCTCCGCCAGGTCCACGACGGCGAAGCCGTGATCCCCGTCGGTCCTCGCAGGCCACGCCGGCCAACTCGGCCACCCGGACGGGCGCCAGGCCCCTCTGATCACGACCCCGTCGACGGGCACCCTGGCCTCGTCCTCGATCACGTCGCCAGCCCGCGCCTCTACCCCGGGCCCACGGCAAGCCGGTCTCCGCGTCGATCCTCGACCTGGATCTCGGCCCGGCGCAGCCGGAGCATGCCGCGCAGCTCCGCCGCGCTGACCTGCTCCGCCATGATCTCCTGCACCTGTTGCAGGGTGAAGCCGAGGTCCTTGAGCGCGATAACGCGGTTGAGCTGGGCAAGCTGGCTCGCCTGGTAGGACCGGTACCCGGTAACCGGATCCACGCAGGCCGGCTGAGCAGCCCGATCGCGTCGTAATGCCGGAGCATCCGGACCGACACGCGGCCGTGCTGTGCGAACTCCCCGATGCTGAACATCACATGTCCCGGTTTACAGCCTCACCAGTGTCAGGGTCAATGCCAGGATGAGGGCATGCGCACACAGCGGTGCAGTGCCCTCGTCACTGCTGGGACTGGTGGCCGAGCGGTCGTGGTGGTGCCGTTTGACCCGGACGAGGCGTGGGGCGCTAAGGCCGCCCACCACGTCAATGGCACGGTGAACGGCTGCCGGGTCCGCGTGACACTTTCGCCGGGCGGCGGCGGATGGGCGTTCACCCTGGGCTCGGCACGGGCGCTCGAACTGGGCGCCGTGATCGGCGGTGAGGTGATCGTCGAGCTGACGCCGGAAGGTCCGCAGCGCGCCGACCTCGCCGAGGACATCGCCGCCGCCCTCGCGGCCAACCAGGCCGCTGCCGCGTTCTTCGACACGCTGGCGCAGTTCTACCGCAAGGCGTACCTGCGCTACATCGATGCCACCACCCGCCGGCCGGACGTACGCGCGGCGCGCATCGCCGAGGTCGTGGAACTCCTTGCGGCCGGGGTTAAAGAGCGGCCACGACCGTGACCGCGCGGTCGGCGGACGGTCACGGCTTCAGGTTCTCGCCCATTCGCCGCAGGGAAGACGTCAGGTTCGCGACCTCGTCGTCGGCGAACCCGGCGAAGAGCTGCCTGGCCACCTCGCCGAACACCGGGGTGAGTTCCGGCACGAGGGCCAGGCCGCGCTCCGTCGGCTCGATGACCACCGAGCGCCGGTCGCTCGGATTGGGGCGCCGCTCGACCAGGCCCTTGGCCTCAAGCCGGTCAAGCAGCTTGGTCATGCCGGCCGTGTCCGTGCCGACGGCCTCCATGAGCTGGCTGGGGCTTGCCCCGCCGCTTGCGGCGTTGTGCAGCAGCGCGGCCTGCTGATTCACCGGCCGCAGGCGACCTCGGCGGCGCTGAACCGGAGCGAATTCAGGCCGATTCCGCCGGCGGGGGCGACGGCGGCCACGTCGCTTGCCGAAGGGTAGGAGAAGCCCGCGACGCCGTGCGAGCGCATGCACGCGGCGTAGGCCAGGTCGGCGGGCGCCGGCGCCGATCCAGCGGACGGCTGGACGGCGGACACGCCACCCGCGGGGGCGGCAGGCACATCCGGCCCGCGTGAGCAGGCCGCGGAGAGCAGCGTGACCCCGGTGACCGCGACCGCCAGCAGGGCTCCCGCCACTGCCCGGCCGACGGGTACGCGAGTCGCGGGAAGCGAAACCGGCAGCCCGCGGCCGGACCGCGCCCCGGCGCCCGGCGCGCGCCCGGCGCGGGAGGCCTGCCCGGCACGGGAGGCCCGCCCGGCACGGGAGGCCCGCCCGGCGCGGGAGGGCCGCCCGGCGCGGCGTGCCCGGCTCAGCCGCGGTGCGAGCCACGCCGCGGCGTCACCGGGGGTCAGCCGCCCCGACGCGAGCGCCTCGACGACCACCGCGGCGGTCGACGGCGGGTTCAGGTCGGCGCGCCAGCCGTTGAGCGAGAGGAACTGCAGCCCGGCCGCCACCGCCACCTGCTGTGCGTGCACTGGGAACGGCCGGTGGCGGAGCAGGGCCCGCACCAGCCCGACGCCGGCCGTGGCGGCGCCGGCGCGGCCAGTCAACTCCATGCCGGGCGGCCGCGCCTCGGCCAGCGCGTCCTGCGCGGCGGCGATGTCCATCTGGTCAAGCGCGGCGTCAGTGCCGATGCCGAGGGTGCGGCCGGCGATCACCACGAGGTCGGCCGCGTCGAGCGCGATCACGGCTGGCCATCTTGCAGCAGGTCGAGCAGGCGCTGGTGCCTGGCCAGGTTGTCCTCGAGCTGGCGGCGGAACCGCTTGTCCTTGCGGCGCGCCTCGACCAGCGCCGCGATCGCCTCCCTGGCGACGTCGGACACCGAGCGCCCCTCCACTTCCGCGACGGTGGCCAGCAGTTCGGCCAGGTCAGGATCGAGTCGCAGCACCATGTTCTTGGTCCGGGCCTTGCCGGCCGCGGCGGATTCCAGGCTTGTCATGACAGGATCATGATATCGAGATATCTCGCGTCGGCAAGGGCCCAAGGGCCAAGGGCCCGAGGGTCATGGCGTGGCGACCGGGTAACACACGAACTCGTTCGGCATACTCTTGTTCTTGACCTCGATCTTCGCGGCGCTGAACGAGGGCAAACCAGGCCAGGCCGACGGCGGTCATCATGATCGCGATGAAGAAGTTGAGCCGGAGCCCGAGGAAGTACGCCGATGAATCGGTCCTGATCGTCTCCTCGAAGATCCGGTAGCCGGAGTACCCGGCGACGTACAGGGCGAACAGCCCTTGCGGCCTGATATGCCGGTGGTGGCCGAGCCAGACGAGCAACGCGGCCAGGGCCAGGTCGAAGATCAGCTCGTAGAGGAACGACGGCTGGAAGGTGGCGTACTTCAGGTCCGCCGCCGGGATCCCCGCGTTCACCCTGGCCGCCTGGCTGATCTCAAGTGCCCACGGCAGCCCGCTCGGCTTGCCGAACAGTTCCTGGTTGAAGTAGTTGCCGATCCGCCCGATCGCCTGCGCGACGAGCAGCGCGGGCGCGACCGCGTTCATGAACACGCCGACGTTCGCCCCGGCCCGGCGCACCCGCCAGACGCCCGCCGCGGCCCCGGCGGCTATCCCGCCCCAGACGCCGAGGCCGCCCTTCCATATCGCCAGCGGCCCCCACCAGGCGTGCGGCGTGATGTCGAACGGGGTGGTGACGTCGAAGTAGATCCGCGCACCGACCAGCCCGACCGGCACCGCCCACACGACAACGTCGTAGACCAGCGCGCGGTCACCGCCCGCCGCCGCCCACCGCCTCGCGGTGATGTAGACCGCCAGCGCGATCCCGATCGCGTACATCAGCCCGTAGGCGTGGACGAACAGCGGGCCAAGGTGAATGCCGTCCGCAGGGGGACTCGGGATGAACGCGAGCATGGAAACCGCCTTCCTGACGCACAGGGCGAGGCCGGGCGAGGCGTCCTGGACCCTGTGCTAGATATCTAGATATCATGAAAACATGATGTCAGGAAAGCGGAAGCGGCGGGTCAGCCGGTGATCTCCTTCAGGTCGGTCAGGAGCGCGGCCTTGTCGAAGCCCGCCGGGTTGAGGCCGTTCGCGTCGATGAAGTCCTGGCTGATCACGGCGTAGGACTCATCGGCGTAGGCGTTGTAGAACGCCCAGCTCATCGGCTTGACCTCGCCCCACGTGACGACGTAGAGGTTGTCGGCGTCGTAGGACACCGCGGGGATGCAGTGGCCGTTGCTTGGGTTCGGCGCGGCGTTGCCGACCGGGCCGCCAGCCGGGACCACCCACGGGACGGCGAGCATGTCGCCCTGGGTGGCGAAGTCGGGCAGCGCCACCCCGATGTAGATGCTGCCGAAGAGCCAGCAGGCGCTCTGCGCCTGCGCCTGGTTCTTCAGGTCGATGCTGGTGAAGGCCAGCACCTCGTGACCGTCGATCCCGGCCTTGCGCCAGTACCTGAGCACCGACAGCATGTTGCAGCCCTCGTCGGGGGGCGGCGGGGTGCCCACGAAGTGCTCGTAGAACGACAGCACGCTGGCCTCAGGCACGGTGACCTCGGCGGCGGCGTTGGCCGTCCAGTTCTGGATCATGTGACCGGCGGCGGCGCAGGTGCAGTCACCGTACTGGTCGTTGTCGTACATCGGCCAGCTAGTGACCTTAGCGCCGTAACTGACCGCCGCCGGCGGCGACGGCAGCGCCGGCTTGACGTAAGCGGCGAAGCGCATGGTCCTGTTGTCGATGACTGGACGATTCTTGCCAAGCATGTAGGCCATTGATGTTCTCCCTTTTGCACCTGACGATTTGTTCCTCGGCTGCGGCGGCGGCAACGGCAGCAGAAAAGAATTCCCCACAAGAATGATCAAAAGCGCGCGGCACGGGATCGCAAACGACCACCTGTTAAGCCCGCCACCAGCGTCGCCGTCCGAGATCCCTACCCGGCTCGGCTTCGCTCGTGCTCAAATCGCGCCCCAGGCGACGCTTCTTGTCCCCGTGATTGCTAACCGGTGCTACCTATCCCCGCTCTTACCGGAACTAGGCTGGCCGACCTGCGCTCCCCTTTCCCCTGAGATGACCGCCGCGTGCTCAGCCGAGGCCATTTTCGATCCGCTAATCCCAGAATGTCAATGCGCATTCAGGAAATGACCGGGTTATTGGCCGCGCAGTTCCCTGGCGATGGCTTCGACCCCGCGGTCAAGCTCGGCGAAGCTGGTGCTCAGCGGTGACAGCCCGATCCGGATGCCGTCCGGCGGCCTGAAGTCGGGGATCACGCCGCTTTTCCACAAGGCCGCGGTCACTTCGGCGAACCTGGGGTGGTCCACGGTGACGTGCGAACCGCGATCCGCGGCGTCGCGCGGGCTGGCGAGCACGGCGCCAAGCGGCGCGAGCAACTCGTCGGCCAGCGCGATCGCGCGGGAGGTGAGCGCGACCGACTTGCGCCTGACGGCCGCCAGGCCCGCCTCGGCGATCAGGTCAAGCATGTCCTTGAGCGGCTGCATCGCGAGCACCGGCGGAGTTCCAGAGATGAACTTGCGTATCCCCTTCGCCGGCTGGTACTCCGCTGCCATCGCGAAGGGGTCGCTTGCCCCCATCCAGCCCCAGACCGGCTGCCGCAGTTCGTCTTGCAGCCGCGTCGCGACGTAGCAGAAGGCGGGCGAGCCAGGACCGCCGTTCAGGTACTTGTAGGTGCACCCCGCCGCCAGGTCGACGTCACACGCGTCGAGTTCGATCGGCAGCACGCCGGCCGAATGACACAGGTCCCACAAGATCAGCGCCCCCGCCTCGTGCGCCGCCCTGGTGATGGCCGCCATGTCCGCGATGAAGCCGGAACGGTACGCGACATGGCTGAGGACGACCAGGGCGGTGCGCTCGCCGATGGCCGCCGCGACGTCCGCCGGGCGCACGCCCGCGTCGTGCGGCGGGGTCAGGTACCTGACCGACAGCCCGCGCTCGGCCGCGATACCGTCCACGATGAACCGGTCCGTCGGGAAGTTCGCCCGGTCGATGACCACCTCGTCCCGGCCGGGACGGGCGTCGACGCCGGCCCTGATCAGCTTGTAAAGCAGCACCGTGGTCGAATCGGCGACGATCACCTGGCCGGGCGCGGCGCCGAGGGCGATCTCGGCCAGCCGGTCCCCCACGGTCACCGGCTCGGTCATCCAGGCCTCGTCCCAGCTCCTGATCAGCCCGCGGCCCCACTCGCCGGCCACGAATTCCGCGAGCCGCTCCCCCGTCACGGTCAGCGGCCGCCCGAGCGAGTTGCCGTCCAGGTAGGCGACGACGGAAGGGTCACCCGCCCCCACGAACCTGGACCGGAACCGCGCGAGCGGGTCGGCGGCATCGAGTTGGCTGGCAGGCTGGCTGCTCATCGCGGACCCCCATCTCCCGGCGAACGGGTATCAAGACTCTTATCCAGAACGGGTGCGGGTTCCACCATCAGCGCCACGCGGTCTCGGACGTTGCCAACAGGCTAGCCGTCGCCTTGAGCCCGCCGGGTGCCGCTGCCCGCGCCCGCCGCGCTACGTTGCTGAGAAAGTTTGGCCAGCGTGTCGATCCACGCCCACGCCGGCTCGACCTAGGGGTGAACGGGCCAGGGAAGCGGCCCCAAGCTAGTCCAGGGAGCTACGAACATGAAGTACATGCTGGTCATGCGCGCCACCGACGAGGCCTACGCGACGATGGCGAACGCCGACTTCAACAAGATGCTCGAGGTCGTCGGCAAGTTCAACGAGGAGCTGATCCGGGCGGGCGTGCTGCTCGCCGCGGAGGGACTCAGCGATCCCGCCGAGGGCGTGGTCGTCGACTTCTCGGCCGAGCCGCCCGTGGTCACCGACGGCCCGTACGGGGAGACCAAGGAGCTGTTCGGCGGGTTCTACATCCTCAACGTCGCGTCGAAGGAGGAGGCCGTCGAGTGGGCCAAGCGGTTGCCGATCAACGGCCCTGGCTTTAAGACCGAGATCCGCCGGGTCACCACGATCGACGAGTTCCCGCAGGACAACGACTGGATCAAGAAGGAGCGGGCATGGCGCGAGGCCACCGGCCAGCTGTGAGCGTGCCCTTCTTGCGGGAGCGGGCACGGGATGGCTGACCCGGTCGGCCGGGAGGCTGTCGCCGCCGTGTGGCGTATCGAGTCGGCGCGGATCGTCGGTGCGCTCGCCAGGTACACCGGCGACTTCGCGCTGGCCGAGGACCTCGCACAGGAGGCGCTCGCCGAGGCCCTGGTGACCTGGCCGCGCGACGGCGTGCCAGGCAACCCGACGGGGTGGCTGCTTACCGTCGGCCGCCGCCGCGCGATCGACGCGTTCCGCCGGCGCGCCGCCCTCGACGAGCGGTACGCCGCCCTCGCCCGCGACTTGGGCGAGGGCGGCGCCACCTCAGGGAACCCGCGCGCCGAACCCGACAGGGACGGCGCGGACCTGCTGTGGGACCCGGACAGGATCGACGACGACGTGCTCGCGCTGATGTTCATCTCCTGCCACCCGCTGCTGTCGCGGGAGGCGCGGGTGGCGCTCACCCTCCGGGTGGTCGGCGGCCTGACGAGCGACGAGATCGCCCGGGCGTTCCTCGTCCCCGCCGCGACCGTGCAGGCCAGGATCACCCGGGCCAAGAAGACCCTCGCGGCGGCCGTGGTCCCGTTCGCGGTGCCGCCGGCGGCGGAGCGGGCCGAACGACTCGGCTCGGTGCTGAGCGTCATCTACCTGATCTTCACGGAGGGAGCCTCGGCGAGTTCCGGCCGCGACCTGATCCGACTCGACCTCGCGGGCGAGGCGCAGCGCCTCGCCCGGGTGCTTGCCCGGCTGATGCCGGACGAGCCTGAGGTGCACGGCCTGCTCGCGCTCCTCGAGCTGACCGCGGCCCGCTTTCCCGCCAGGACAGGGCCGGACGGCGAGCCGGTCCTGCTTGACGAGCAGGACCGGGGGCGCTGGGATCAAGCCGCGATCCGCCGCGGACGGGCCGCCCTGGCCCGTGCGGGGCAGGCGGGCCGCGGCCTCGGGGCATACGGGCTGCAGGCCGCGATCGCGGAATGCCACGCCGTCGCGCCATCGGTCGGCGCGACCAACTGGGAGCGCGTCGTGATCCTCTATGAGGCGCTCGGCAGGCTCGCGCCGTCACCCGTGGTTGACCTCAACCGGGCGGTGGCGGTCGCGATGGCCCAGGGGCCGGCCGCGGCGCTGCTCATCGTGGACCAGTTGCTGGCCGACGGCGCGCTGCCCGGATCGCACCTGCTGCCGAGCGTTCGCGGGGAGCTGCTCACCCGCCTTGGCCGTTACGACGAGGCGCGCGCCGAACTGGAGCGCGCCGTGTCCCTGTGCGGCAACGAGCCCGAGCGGACGGTCCTGCGGCGCAAGATCGCCGACGTCGCGCGCCTGGCATAAATTTGGGACGGCCGGTCCATGTCCACGGCACGGCCGGCGGCTGGCTGCGGCCGGCTGGCTGGCGAAGGCGGAGGGGATCATGAGCAACCTGGAAGCGGACCCGGCCGAGCTGGCGTGCCACGGGGCTCGGCTTCGCCCCGGCACCGGCCGGGCCGAGGTGCTCAGCGCCAGGGACGTCCCGCTCGGCGGGCCGCGGGCGATGCGCGTCCGGCGAACGCTCCCGCAGCGCCAGCGGTCGCTCATCGGCGCCTGGTGCTTCGCCGACCACTACGGACCCGACGACGTCAGGCTTGGCCCGCGCATGGACGTGGCCCCGCATCCGCACACCGGCCTGCAGACCGTGAGCTGGCTGTTCGCCGGCGAGGTCGAGCACCGCGACAGCCTTGGCACGCACGCGCTCGTGCGACCGGGCGAGCTGAACCTGATGACCAGCGGGCACGGAATCTGCCACTCGGAGGTGTCCACCCCGGCCACGACGGTGCTGCACGGCGTGCAACTCTGGGTGGCCCTGCCCGACGCGCACCGCGACCGGGCGCGGGATTTCCGGCACTACGTGCCCGCCGCGGCCGACCTCGGCGGTGCGACCGCGCGCGTGTTCCTCGGCACGCTCGCCGGGCTGGAGTCGCCCGTGCCGACGTACTCCCCGCTGCTCGGCGCCGAGATCGTGCTCGCGGCCGCATGCCCGGCTCTCCCTGCCGGTCGAGCCGGGGTACGAGCACGGTGTCCTGGTGGACGCCGGGCCGGTCAGCATGTCAGGTACCCGCCTGCAACGGGCCGAGCTCGGCTACCTGCCGCCCGGCTCGGCCACGGTAGAGCTGGCCAACCTCACCAGTGAGCCCGCGCGGATCCTGCTGCTCGGCGGTGCGCCGTTCGAGGAGGACATCGTCATGTGGTGGAACTTCGTCGGCCGCAGCCACGAAGAGATCGCGGCCTTCCGCCAGGCGTGGGAAGCCGAGCTTGACCAGTTCGGCCGCGTCGAGGGCTATACGGGGACGCCAAGGCGGCTGCCGGCCCCGCCGCTGCCCAATGCCAGGCTCAAGCCCAGGAGCCGGTGATCTCGTCAGGGCTTCCTGGCGACGCCGCCCCACAGGATCGTCGGGGTGGCGGCCTCCTCCGGCGAGTCCGGGCGCCAGTCGCTTACCCGGACCACGCCGGGATCCACCAGCCGGGTGCCGTCAAACAAGCCCGTCACCAGGTCGCGCGGGCGCGCGACGTGATGGTGTTCCGCCGGGAGATGGGCGTTAAGGCTCTCCTCGAACGCGGCCACGTCATCGGGCAGCAGGTCGGTGCCCGCGTGGGAGATGACCAGGTAGCTGCCCCCGGGCACGGCTCCGGTCAGCGCGGCCACTACCTGTCGCGCTTCGGCCAGGTCAGGGATGTAGTGCAGGATCGCAAGCAGCATGATGGCGACCGGCTGGGTGAAGTCCAGGGTCTTCGCCGCCTGCTCGAGTATCGCGCCCGTGTCCTGTATGTCCGCGTCCAGGTAGGCCGTGACACCTTCCGGCCTGCTGGTCAGCAACGCGCGGGCGTGGGCAAGGACCAGCGGGTCGTTGTCCACGTAGACGACCTTGCTCTCCGGCGCGACGGCCTGTGCCACCTCATGGGTGTTGTCCGCCGTGGGCAGCCCGGTGCCGATGTCGAGAAACTGGCGGATTCCCGCCTGGCCGGCCAGGTAACGCACGGCCCGCCGCAGGAACGCCCGGTTGGCCTGCGCGGACAGCCGGATGCCGGGGAAGATCGCTGTCGTCTCCTCGCCGACCACCCGGTCGGCGGCGAAGTTGTCCTTCCCGTCCAGCCAGTAGTCGTAGACCCTGGCCACCTGCGGGACTCCGGTATTGAGCCGTGGATCCCAGGCCAGATCGCTGGAATCCTTCGATTGCCGTTCTGCCACCCCGGTCCCGGCCTCCCCTGCACTCACTCCACGCTCTACTGAGATTAGCGCGCGAAGCGACACCTGGCGCGTATTCCGTCGTGCGTCCTGGCCGCATCAGCCGGAATCCGTGGCCGGAGGCGGTCCTGTCGGCTCTGCCTCCTGGTCGCGGGCAGCCGGCCTTGGCCGGGGTACATGGGCACGCTCACCTGGTCCGCGCCGGGCGAGGAGGCGCGCCCCGACCGCGGGGAAAAGGGCCGCGGACAGCAGCCCGGCGGCGACCAGAGCGGCCGAGGTGGCCGGGGTGAGCTTCCCGGTCTCAAGCCCGATCTCCGTCGCCACGATGACGAACGTCAGCGTGGTGGCCTGCAGCAGGCCGCCCGCCGCCGCGCGGCGGCGGCCAACGGCGCGCACGTAAAGCAGCGCGGGCACTCCGCGCACGATCAGCAAGGCGAGGAGGAACAGCGGCACGAGCGCGAGGGCGCCAGGATGCGCGAGCAGGCCCTTCAACTGGAAGGCCACGCCCGTGCTGATGAAGAAGACCGGGATCAGGAAGCCGAACCCGATCCCGTCAAGCTTGATCAAGAAGTCCCGGTTCGGCTCGCGGCCGGAGATCTCGATGATCCGCACCAGCAGGCCCGCGGCGAACGCGCCGAGAATCGACGCGAAGCCGAACTGGTAGGCCAGCACACCGCAGCCAAGCGCCAGGGTCAGCGCGGCGCGTACGCGCAGCTGGCCGCTCCGCCGCGACAGGTAGTCGAGCAACTGGTCCAGCCTTTGCAGCCGGCGGACCCCGGCCACGGCTAGCCCGATCAGGACCAGCAGCGCAACGAAAACCGCCAGCGACACGACCTGGTCGACGGGTGTCTTCGCCGAGGCCGAGAAGAGCAGCGACAGCAGCAGGATGGGGACGATCTCGGCGAGGGCGGCTGCCGTCATGATCAGCTGGCCGAATTCCGTGCCGGCCTCCCCCGCGTCCTTAAGCAGCGGCAGCAGCAGCCCGGCCGATGTCGACATCAAGACGATGCCGAGCAGGATGGGGAAGGTCGCCTGGCCGGCCGCCCAGAACAGGAAGCCGCCGCCAATCCCGAGTGCGGCGGACAGACCGAACGCGAGGCCGGCGAGCCGCGCCAGCGGGCTGCGCAGCCGCTCGACGTCGATCTCGAGCCCGGCGAGGAACAGCAGCATGCCGAGACCGAGGGTGCTAAGCACCTCCACCGGCGCGTCAACGCGCGCCCAGCCGAGGACCGACGGCCCGACCACGATGCCGGCGATGACCTCGAGCACGGCGCCTGGCACCGGCAGCCTAGGCAGCAGTCCGAGCACGGCCGGGACGAACACCGAGATTCCGGCGATGATCAGCACGCTGTTGAACGAGATAGGAAGCATCCACTCCCCCCTTGGACGCCTGCTTCGGTATTACCCGGGCCTTGTCAGGTCCGGACCTCGTCCTGGAGCGTGGCCGACGCGGTCGGCGACATCACGACACCCCGGCGCACATGACGAAGAACCCGGCCGCCGCGGCGGCCAGCACGGCGGCTTACCACGAAGTACTCGCCGAACAGCCATACGCTCAGCGCCACGCTGACGACCGGGTCGATGATCACAAGCAGCGGCTGGACGACCGAGACCTGGCCGAGGTGCAGAGCCGCCGCCTGAGGCCCCGCACCTGCGCGCCCCACCCGGCGAGACAGCGCGAAGACTACTCCCCCACGTGCGCTGCCCAGCCCCCTTGACTACAGGACATAACCGTATCATCACGTTTCGTTATAGTCCCTGGAAGGCCGACCGCGGTACCGGGTCCTCAGCTGGCCGCGGTCTTCACAAGCTCGGCGATCTCCGCGAGCACTTCGTTCTCGCCGTAAGCCTTGGCCGGCCGCGCGCTCTTCACTTCCTTGGCGGCTCCTTCATGGCGGCTCCATGATCGCGAAGGTTTTTCCTTTCATGTAAATAAGATGGCTTATTAGCGGTAAAGTTTTCGCGATCATGGAATGAGCTGCGAGGACGTCGGGACACATCAGGCAAATCTGGGCGCCCGGGAGCGGCTGCAGTGGCGCTAACTTGACGGCTGTAGCACAAGGTACTAACCGGTGCATAGTGTTTATTTTTGGGCGCATTACAATTCATGTATATATTCCAGTAATGCTACCCGTGACGGCCTGGCCGTTATTAAATACGGTCGTGAGTCTTTTGGGCGGGGGATCCCGCTCGGGACCGGTGGGGGCCACAGGCGGGGAAGACGACGCCATTATCACGGCGCTGTACCAGGCATACCGGGCGCCGCTGATGGCTTTCGTGCTGCGCCTGACGGACGGGGACCGGCAGCATGCCGAAGACGTCGTGCAGGAGACCATGGTCCGCGCCTGGCGCGAGGCCGGCCGGCTCGACCTGTCCGGCTCGTCCCTGATGCCCTGGCTGACGGCGGTGGCCCGGCGGATCGTCATCGACGAGCATCGCAGGAAAAGAGCGCGGCCGACGGAAACCGGCGAGGGCACGGTCGGGCGACCTGCCCGTTGACGACGACACGGCGGCCACCGTGCTGCGGGTCGCGGTGGCCGACGCGATGCGCCAGCTGACGTCCTCGCACCGGCAGATACTGCACGAGACGATCCTCCGGGACCAGACCGTCAACCAGGCGGCCCAGGCCCTGGGGATCCCGGTCGGCACGGCGAAGTCGCGGGTCTACTACGCGCTGCGCGTGCTCGAGGTCGTGCTGGCGGAACGCGGGCTCGGCCACGACGCCATCACGGCGCTCAGCCCTGGACGATCGAGGTTCCCTCGACCTTGATGGCGATGGCGGCCAGCGGCGCGGTCGCCGGGCCGTTGACGACCGAGCCGTCCTTGATGCTGAACTTGCTGCCGTGGCACGGGCAGTTGATGGTCCCGCCGGAGACGCGTGCTGACGATGCAGCCCTGGTGCGTGCACACCGCGGTGAACGCCTTGAACGAGCCGGCCTGCGGCTGCGTGATCACGATGTTCTTGCCGTCGATGATCTTGCCGCCGCCATCGGGGACTTCCGCGGTGGTCGTGAGGGCGTTGGCCGCGGGCGCGCCGCCGCCCGCGGTGCCGCGGCGCGGCGGCGCCGGCGCCGGAGGCGGCGGCAGACGCGCTGGCGCTGCCGAGGCGGCGGACGACGCTGCCCGACGAAGCCGCCGTTGTTGGCGTCGTACGTGGTGCATCCCGTGAGCATCGCGGCGCATGTGGCGCCCGCGCCGATCAGCAGCGCGCGACGGCTCTGCGGCGGCTGACCGCTCGGCGGCATCGGGTCGCTGCCGACTCGTTCATCTCGTTCATCGCCTTCATCGCCGGAAGCCGAAGATCGAGAAGAACCAGAAGGCCGAGGTGAACCAGATGAGCACCAGCAGCGCGAAGGCCAGGCCGCCGAGCAGCGGCAGCACCCAGCCGGGCATCCCGCGCCTGGTCAGCGCCAGCATCTTAACGGTGAACGTGCCGAAGAACAGGCAGCCGGCGATCGAGTGCACGAGCACCCGGGCGTCGAAGGTCTCGAACCCGAGCGCGTACAGGCAGTGCACCGCGACGACCACGGTGACGATGAACGCGATCCGCCCCGACCACCGGTGCAGGCCGCCGATCCAGGACGGCGCGCTGATCCACGGCACCTTCCCGTACATGACCAGGGCAGAGCCGAACTGGACAAGCGCGAACACGACCGCGACCGTGGCGAGCCAGGCCTTCACCGTGGCCGGGCTTGAGAATCCCACGATGTCCACGGCCACCCCGGTCGGCGGGTGCAGCCGTCCGTAGATGCCGAGCGTCAGGGCCACCAGGCAGCCCGCGAGGGCGGGCACCACGAGCAGCCTGGCCGACGGGTCGGGCTGGACCGGGTCCAGCCTCGTCGGCGGGGTCGGCTCCCATTGTGCTGCCATGCGCTGTTCCTTTCGTAGCTCAGTCGCCGGGAAGTCAGAACCCGCTGCCGGTTTCGCCGTCGATCGGCGTCGCGGTGATCGTGGTGCCCTCGTACTGCGCCGTCAGGGAGGAGACGTCGAGCTTCGGCGCCGCCTGCGAGGTGGGGTGGGCGGCGTTCTCGTTCGGCTCCATGCGAGCCGACCTGCGTGCCGTTGGCCAGGACGATCCAGCCGGCCTTGATGGTGGCGCCGCGCACGACGGCGATCGACTGGAAAAGCCCGGACGGCTTGTGCACCGCGATGATGGAGAAGACGTGGGCGATGCCGTCCACGACCACCGTGCCGCGCGCGTGCCCGAGCGCGTAGTTGGCGGTGAGGGCTGGCGTTGCTTCCTTGCCCGTCATGGACAGCTTCCCGTCATGCGGCGTGCCCTTGAACCATGCCTCCTGGTGCTGCCGTTGCAGAAGTAGGCGATCGCGAAGGTGTCGTGCACGACGATCGCGACCGATCCCTAGGTCGCCCTGCACCTCGCCGACGTAGTTGGCGTGCGGCGGTACCACGAACCCCTGGGACGGCGGTGGGCGACGGCGAAGCCGACGGCGAGCGCGCGGCGCTCGCGGAGGCCCCGGTCGTCGGCTGCGCGGCGCGTGCTCGTCGCGGCAGCGCCCGGCGTTCGCCGCCGCGCTCGCGGAGGCCGCGGCGAGCGCGGCCTTCTTGGCGGACACCGCGGACATGCTGGAGACAAGCAGGGAGACGGCCAGAGCCAAGCCGACGATCAACGTGATCACGGGCGTCGGGATCTTCATGACCCGTGGTACGCAGCACGGCCCCAGAATGGTTCAAGCGATTTCGCGGAACATTAGCAGGAAATCTCATGTCCGCGCGCTATGCGCCAATGGCTCTCGCGGGTGCCGACGGCGGCCGGTATGGTCGCATTCGTGGAGCCGTTGGCGGGAGATGATCCGCAGCAGGTTGGCGGTTTCCGCCTGCAGGCACGGCTGGGCGCGGGCGGAATGGGGCGGGTGTACCTCGGCTACTCGCCGGGTGGCCGGCCGGTGGCGGTCAAGGTCGTGCACCCGGATCTGGCCCGCGATCCGGAGTTCATGCAGCGGTTCCGGCGGGAGGTGGCCGCGGCGCAAGCGGTCAGCGACGCCTACACCGCGGCAGTCGTCGGCGCCGGGCCGGACGACAGCCCGCCGTGGCTCGCCACCACGTTCGTGCCAGGCCCGCCGCTGGCCGACCTGGTCGCCAAGTCCGGCCCGCTGCCCGAGGACGCGGTGTGGCGGCTGGCCGGCGGCCTGGCCGAGGCGCTGCAGGCGATCCACGCCCAAGGCCTAGTGCACCGCGACCTCAAGCCGGGCAACATCCTCATCGCCGCCGACGGGCCCGCGCGTCATCGACTTCGGCATCTCGCGGACGACGAGCGGCACCGTGGTGACCGCGACCCGCACGACGATCGGCACCCCCGC
This sequence comes from uncultured Actinomycetota bacterium, assembly GCA_963759545.1. GTDB lineage: Bacteria > Actinomycetota > Actinomycetes > Streptosporangiales > Streptosporangiaceae > Trebonia. Next base: position 149,715 of record CAVXAB010000031.1, on the reverse strand, counting down.
CTACATGTCGCCCGAGCAGGCCCAAGGCCAGACCGTCGGGCCGGCCAGCGACATCTTCTCGCTCGGCAGCGTGCTCGCTTTCGCCGCGACCGGCGTCTCGCCGTTCGGCGGCGGCGAGGCGTTCGCGGTCGGCTTCCGGGTCGTGCACGGGGAGCCGGACCTCAGCCGCGTCCCCGCGTCGCTGCGCCCGGTTATTGACGCCTGCCTGATGAAGGACCCCGCACGCCCGCCCGGCCCTCGGCCAGCTGATGGAGACCGTTGCCGCCGGGATCCGCGGCGTACCCCGAGGTCACGCCGGGGAAGTTCTGGCCCGATGCGGTGTCGGCCGTGCTGGAGTCCGGCACGTTCGTACCGGCTCTTCCACCTCCCACGATGGTCCCGGCACCCAGCCCGGCGACGCACGCCGTACAGCCGGGGGTGCAGGCCGTCCATCCCGGACGGTACACACCGCGGGCGGCGGAACCGCGAGGCCCGCCGTCGGCGCGGCCCCCGCTGGCTGCTGCCTGCCGTCCTCGGCATCGCGGTGCTCATCGCGGCCGGGATCGCGATCGCGCTGGCCATCAGTCCTTCACCCAAGCCCCCGACCTTCCTGCCAGGGGAAACCGGCTCGCCCACGGCGACGGCCGCGGCCTCGCACGGTGACGGTGACCGGCGCGACGGCGCGGCGGGCAGGCGGAGGTGCCCTATAGTGAGCAGCGTGCGCACCAGGAGCCAGGGCAACCGGAAGCTTGTAGTCGAATCCGTGACCTTGGGCCTCGGCTACAGCGCCGTGCTGGTCTGGGTCGGATCGGCCTTTGTCGGTAGCTTCGGCGACTTCAACGACGCCTACCCGTACTGGCCCGCCATCCCGCACCTGCGGACCGACACCGCCGGCTTCTTCGCGTTCGCGCTCGCCATCGTCTGCCTCGTGATCAGCAGGTACCTGCAGCTCGGACGCCGTAACGGCGCTCCCGCCGAGCGGGTAGCCCGGCTACGGCCCGCCCGCGTCCTGGCGGTGCAGGCGGTGGCTGACGTCGCCGCGTTGCTCGGCACCGGCCTCGTCATCTACCTGTCCGTGAACGAGGCCATGCATCCCTGGACCCTGCCGATCCAGCTGACGCACCTGCTGCCGTGGCCGAGCGAGGGCACGGTACGGGTGATCGCGCTGGGCGTCTGCCTGGTCGCCGTCGCCGTCCGCCGTTACCTGGGGGCCACCGCGACCCGGCCGGGCCAGGCCGCGGTGCTCCAGGAGAAGTCCGACGTCACCGCCGGGTCTTCCGCCTCTTAGCTGTCCAGCTGGATGCATCCGGCTGGACAGGAGTCCACGGCGTCCTCGACGTTGGCCTCGCATTCCACGGGCACCGCGGCCGCGTTATCCGGCCCGGGCGGCAAGACGTCATCGCCTTGCCTGACGCGGGCAAGCCCGTCTTCGTCGCCGATGGCGAAGACCCGCGGCTCGATCGCCTGGCACAACCCGGAACCGATGCAGTAGGTCTGGTCGATCCATACCTTCATTGTCGCCGTCCTCAGTTCGCCGGTTCCCTGCTGCCCTGGTGGCCGGGAACCAGGTCCCGCCAGTCCTGGCCGGCGTCGATGATCTGGGAGGCGGCCATGACCTGCCTGAAATCAGTGCCTTCGCCGCGGCCGACCGGGTCGTGGCCCGCCTCGAGCAGCCGGATCGAGTCGGCGAACATCCGCCGCAGCCTGATGATCGCCAGGTCGGCGGGCACCAGGTGCTCCTTGGCCCGGTCGTACATCCGGCCGGAGGACATCTGCACCGCGCCGTCCTGCACGCGGTTGCCGCCGCGGAAGCCGGCGAAGCTCCGCCCGGCGGCCATCGCCTCGCGGTCCTGCTTCGGCAGCCTGAGCCTGCGGTTCTCCGGCTCAGGGCCCCAGACCGCGGGGTCGATACCGCGACGGGCGCGCTCGGCCGCGGCGGCCGGGTCGGTACCCGGCGGCAGCCGGAACACGCCGATGGTCGAGCAGGTGTAGTCGTCGCGCGGAACCACGATCACCGCGCCGTTCGAGCCGCCGATCAGCGCCGTGTACGGCATGACGAACGCGGTGACCCTGACGTACACCTTCCCTGGCTCGTCGGTCACGTCCCTGATCGCCGCGTAGTGGAAGCCGAACGGCGTGTTCTCAAGCTCGATCCTTGGCGCGTTGTCCTCGCTGGGCCAGACGCCGGGCCTTGGGGCCTGCCCGGGCTCGCGGCGGGCGCCGCCTGGCACCTGCATGTCCAGGTCCCACGGTTCACCGGCGAAGTCGAACGAGCCCACGCTGCGCGGGCCTGACCCCATGGTGGCGAGCGTGTCGAGGTGCAGGATGCCCACGTGCGAGGAGTCGATCGACCCCTCCTGTGCCTGCATCCAGTTGCAGTCCATGATGATCTCGGATACGACGATCTCGTCCGCGGGGGCGCTCGCCCACCCGAAGGCGGGGAACGGCGGCTCGGTGCCAGGCGGTCCCAGGTAGACCCAGCCGAGCCCGCCCGCCGCGCGCACCGGGTACGCGCCGTGCTTGACCCGCTCCCTGAAGGTGGTGGTAGCGAGGTTGGGCGTCTCCATGATGGTCCCGTCCACGGCGTACTTCCAGCCGTGGTACAGGCACCGGATGCCGCAGTCCTCGACCCGGCCGAGCGTGAGCGAGGCACCGCGGTGGCAGCACAACTCGTCCAGGAAGCCCAGCCTGCCCTCGGTGTCCCTGAAGGCGACGAAGTTCTCGCCAAGGACGGTGACGCGGATGGGCGGGCAGTCTGGCTCCGGCAGGTCGCCGAGCTGGAACGCGGGTGTCCAGTACCGGCGCAGGACATTGCCCATCGGCGTCCCTGGCCCCACCCGGCACAGCGCCTCGTTCTCTTCCTCGGTCAGCATCTCTTCTCCTCTTCCTCTCAGCTGATGTCCCTGGTGACGTCGAACGTCCTCAGGTGACGACGGGGTCGTAGGTGGCGACGGCGTGATCGGCGACGAGCGGCAGGCCAAGCAGCATCAGCGGGTAATGCCGCGCCACTTCCCCGGCCCTGGCGGCCGCCACGGCGTCATAGACGACAGGGCTGACCCGCAGCGAGGTGACCTTCAGCCCGCCATCCAGGGCGTCCCAGATCTGGGTACACGCGTTATCGACGACGATGGACATCCAGAGCACTAACTCACTTCCCTATCCATGCTTCATCCCAGTAGGGAACGATCACGGTGCTGATCACGGGAATCTCCGTGGTCAGACCGGGTCCGTGCACGTTGCTCGCGGTGACCGAGACGGGCGCGGAGGCGACGAGGAACGGCGCGTACGCCTGGTTGCTGATGTACTCCGCGATGTTGTGGTAGTCGACGGCCCGCTGCGCCGGGTCGAGCGTCTGGTCCGCCTGCGCCAGCATCGAGTCGAGCGCCTTGTCGTGAACCCCGCTGAACGGGGCGACCGACAGGAAGCGGAACGGGATGCCGTAGAACATGCCGGGGTCCCAGGCACCATTGGACTGCAGCGCCGCCTGCCAGTTCTTTGAGAATGCCTGGATCTGGCCGCCCAGCGTGTAAGGGTGCACGGTCACCTTGATGCCGGCCTGCTGCCACATCTGCGCGAGGGCCTGCAGCGTCTCGGTGTTGAGCGGGTCATTCGGGCCGAAGAGGCTGATGTCGAGCCCGCCGAGGCTAGAGACGATCTGCTTGGCCTTGGCCGGGTCGTACCCCAGGTAGCCCGGCACCGTCGGCTGGTAGAAGAGGTCGCCCGGGCCGAGGAACGACTCGGACGTCGGGAACATGCTGTTGTACAGGTGCTGGGCAATGGCGCGGGAGTCCGTCGCGTAGTAGATCGCCTGCCGGGCGAGCTTGTTGTTGAACGGCGGTGCGGCGGTGTTGAGCTGGATGAGCGTGGGCGTCGAGCCCAACGCGGCCAGCGTGGTGAACTTGGAGTTCCCCTTCGCCTCCTCGATCAGCTGCGGCGTCGTTATCTGAGCCGCCTGGCCCGTGCCCGACTGCAGGGACTCCATGGCCGTCTGGTCATCGCTGACCGTCGTGAACTCAAGCTTGTCCAGGTACGGCCGGCCCTTCTGGAAGTAGCCGGGGTTCTTCTTCAGCGTGAGCTGGTGGTCGACGAGGTTGGTCTCCACCTCGAACGGCCCCGCGCCGACGGGCGTCTTCTGGAACTGCTTCGCGCCCATCTTCTGCACCGCGGTGGGTGAGGCGATGTGGTTGATGTTCGAGCCGATGAGGCTCGGGAGCAAGGGCGCGTAGGGGGCGGAGAAGTGCAGCACCACCGTCAGGTTGTCCGGCGTGGTGACGCCGTTGGCCTTGGCCAACGGCGGCCAAGACGACACGGGGCTTGCCGTGGACGGCGTCGCCAGGTCGCGCTTGATGTTCCAGGCCACGGCCGCGGCGTTGAACGGCGTGCCGTCAGAGAACTTCACGCCCGGCTGAAGAGAGATGGTCAGCACCGTGCCGCCGCCGGACACATGGTAACCAGTAGCCAGGACGGGCTCGATACCGCCGCTCGGGGTCGGCCGGAACAGCTGGCCGAAGATGGCGTCCTCGTAGATGGACGGCGCCGCGCCGCCCGTCGCCGGGTCAAGTCCCAGGTCCCACTCCGACAACAGGCCGCTCACCAGGTAGTTCAGCGTTCCGCCGTACTGGGGTGCCTGATTCGTCGTGTTCCCGCTCGTGCTGCTCGTGCCGCCGCTGCTCGTGCCGCCGCTGCCGCCCGACGAGCAGGCCGCCAGGCCGGCGGCAAGCACCGCGATGGCCGCTGTCAGGTACCCGGTGCGAAGCCTCATCGCTCGTCACCCTTCCTCCAGGCCGAACCAACAAAAGCCGCATTTGTGTCTGCTGGTCATACAATCTCGCCCGCTCTCTCGCCTGTCAATTGCGTGCGGCCACAGGAAACGCGAGCGCCGGCCGTATCACCCGGCGTGGATGAGGCAGCGCCAAGAACGACGGGAAAACCGTTTCGCTGACTGACAACCGCGGCCCGCCCGGCGACGTCAACACTGGCGAAGGCAACACGGGATGACTTGTCGGCACTTACGCCAAGCGCCCCGTTACGCCGTTTTCGTCGGGTATGCGGGGCTAGAGCGGGGAGATAGCGTCATGGGCCAATCACGCGGCGCGCGGGTGACCGTCGGCAAGGGCAGGACGATCAATGGCGGGCTCGCGGTGGCGGCCGCGTCCGCCGCGGCGATCGGCATGCTGGCCGGCTGCGGCGGTTCGAGCGGTTCGAGCGGGTCGACGGCCGGGAGCGCGACGCAGGCCAGCACTGGGACGGCCAGCGCGCCGCAGAGCCCCGCGGCCACGTCCAGCGGGGCCGCGACGGGTCCGCCGCCAGCGGATCGCCGTCCACGGCGGCCGCGTTCGTGCCGATCACCGAGCCATTCGACCCCGGTCACCCGGCCGGCGCCAAGTCAGCGCCCGCCAGCTGCGGCGGCCAGGGCACCACCCTGGCCATCGAGCAGTGCTACGAGGCCAAGACCGAATCCGCGGACGCGGCCATCGACGCGGTGCGGCAGGCCAGCTTCGCGAGCGCCTCCGCCGCCCAGCAGGCCACGATCAACTCCGACGACAGCGGCTGGCTGGCCGCCCGCGCGACGGTCTGCGACCAGGCATACCGGACCGGCGGCACGATCGACGGGATCAACATCGCGAGTTGCCTGCTCGACGAGAGCACCGCCCGGCTCGACGCGCTGAAGGGCATCACTCCCCCCGAGGCGGTACTCAAGTCCACCGACAGCACGAGCCTCAGCGACCTGTCCTGGTACACGACACCCAAGGGTTCCCGCGTCGCGATGATCGACACCCAAGGCGACGCAACCGGCGGCGCCATCATCGCGTGGGTCATCATCGCCGGTCCTGACGGCTTCTCGGTCAGCCCCGCTCAGTTCCACTACAGCGACGGTGCCTTCACCGACGCCGGGAAGGTCCAGGGCCCCGACCCAAGCGGACACCGAGTGGCGCCGGGGACGGAGTACCAGTTCAGCATCGACTACAGCCGCCTGTCGGCCGACCCGAACGCGGGCAAGGGCGGCGGCTGGGTGTACGCGCCGGGAACGCCGGCCGCGGTCTGGCGCTAGGCCTCGCTGCCTCGGCCGGCCGGCCTTTCACCGCACCCGTGGTGACCGAGTGCTCCGTGAGACCAGAGAGTCTGCTGGGAGATTCCTGACAGTCTGTCCGTTTTTAATGGTTATTTCAGGAACCGGACGCAGCCTGCCTGGCATGACTACCGTCCGTCGCCGCCGTCTCGACCACGTCGATGCCATGCGCCCGATCAAGCAGGCGGGCGTGGTCACCACGCATACGATCGTGAACTTCGTCCCGGCGGCCGCGAGCGTGAGCTCGGGGGCCGTGCTGCTGCTACTGCACGTGTCCAGGGAAGGGTTCTTCTTCATCTCCGCTTGCATGCTGGCGTACGCCTACGCGGACCTGAACCTGGGCGGGCTCCGCCGCTTCTACTGGCGCCGGTTCCTTTCTGTCGGGGTGCCGTACCTGTGCTGGACGCTCATCTACTTCTTCTTCCTGATGCCGACGGCGCACTACCACGGCGTCGCGCCGGCATTGCGAAGCCTGGCCACGATGGCGGAGACGGGGTACTACCAGCTGTACTTCCTCATGGTGATCATGCAGTTCTACGTGGTATTCCCGCTGGCGGCCGTGCTGCTGCGGCGGACCAAGGGACACCATGGCCTCGTCGTCGCCTGCGCCGCGCTCGCCCAGGTGGTGATCTCGGTCCTCACGCACTGGCGGCTGCTGCCACCGCTGATGGAGAAGTACAGCCAGCAGGACGCGCTGAGCTACGTCCTGTACCTGGTCGGCGGCTGCGTGGTGGCCTGCCACCTGGAGCAAGTGGACGCCTGGGTACGCGGGCACGCGCGGCTGGTCCTCACGCTGACGGCGGTCGCGGCGCTGGCGGCGGAGGGCATCTACTTCCTGGCACACTACGGCGTGACCACCGCGCTCGGCTCGAGCAGCGACCCGTTCCAGCCGAGCGTCATCCCGTTCAACATCGGCGCGATCGCGTGCGGCTACCTGGCGGGAGTCGCCCTGGTGCGCCAGGGCCGGTCGCGGTTCACCAAGGCCGTCGTCCGGTCGGGCTCGGACAACGCCTACGGCGTCTACCTGTCCCACCTGCTCGTCATCAACGCGCTGATCTGGCTGGGCTGGAAGCATCTCGGCGCGGTGCTCCCCTGGCCGCTGCTCTGCCTGCTGACCGTGGCCATCATCTTCGCGTGCTGCGTCCCGCTGACCGCCCTGCTCGCGCGGACTCCGCTGGCCGTGCCGCTGACCGGCCGCAAGCGAGTTCCCTGGCCGCGGCGAGGCACCGCGCCCTCGTTCGGGATAAAGATCTTGAGTTTTCCGAACGGAGGCGGGCTTCACCAAGCACCCGAGCACTGAGCCTGGCGGGCCGCGCCAGCCGAATGCGGTCACGCTTGACCTGTTATTCGCTTGACGGGCGCTCACGTAAGACCCTTGAATAGAAATGCCGCAAAAGTAGTAAAGATCTGGCCTGAGATCTTTGGGGGGCGGCCATGGCAGTTCGCCACGATGGGGTATATCCCGCGCATGGCCGGGGGACTGACGATAATGCGCTGACTCGTGCGCAAGCTGCGCTAAATGAGGCCTTGACGGAACTGAGCAGGCTTGCACAAGATCCAATTTTTATCAGGGTCGATGATGTCGTCGCCAATCTCGTCAATGCGTCGACCCGCGCACAGATTGACCTGGATACTGTCCACAAACTGCGCGACTTGAGCGCCGGACACCAGCGCGTCGCCATTGAACTCGAGGCCGCGGCCGCCTGCTGCCGATTGGTTGAGCGAGAAATAAGTAAGCGCGTCGACGCGCTGCTCGCGGGCTGCGATGAAGAGCTTTTCACGACGCGCGGGCACAGCCAGGAGCCACCGCCGGCGATCGAGAGACGGCGTGTCGGCCGGGACGGCTGGCTCGGTGAGATCTTCCGCCGGGGCCGCGGCGACTCGCGGCACTCCGAGGAAGGCCAGGAACCGGTCACGCCCTTGCCCGAGCGCCTGCCTGCCTTGCCGCCGACCGCGCCCGCGGCGCCAGAGCCCGAGCCGGCGGCGCCCATGGGCGAGGCGGACGTGGCGGCCCTCGCCCTCGGGCCGCTTGAGGTGCGCGTCGCCGGGCACCTGGTGCCGCGCTGGAACAGCCTGAAGGCCAGGGCGGTATTCCAGTACCTGCTCGTCCACCAGGACCGGCCCACTCGGCGCGACGTGCTGATGGCCCTGCAGTGGCCCGACCACAGCCACAATTCCGCGCGTAACAACCTCAACGTCGCGCTCTACAGCCTGCGCAACACCCTGGGGCCCGGCGAGGTTGTGCAGCCCATCCTGTACCGCGATGGCTGCTACATACTCAACCCCGAGCTGGACTGGTGGATCGACCGCAACGAGTTTCTGTCGGCACTCGACGACGCGCGGATGGCTCGGCAAGCCGGCCGGCTCGAGAAAGTTGTGCACTTCTATCACAAGGCCGTCAAGCTTTACCGCGGGCCACTGTTCGAGGATGACGGCGTCGGCGAATGGTACCTTCCGGAACAGCGCCGCCTCAATGACCTCTACGGGCAGGCGCTTGAGCGTGTCGCGGAGATTCACTTCCAGCTCGGTGAGCTTCCCGAGGCGCTGCGGTTCGGTCAGCTCTGCCTCAGTAATGACCAGTGCTCCGAGGCCGCACATCGATTGCTCATGCGCTGTTACGCATCACGACGCCAGCAGCAGCTCGTGAGCCGCCAATATCACGCCTGCTCCACAGCCCTGCGCGAGGAACTCGGCGTTTCTCCCTCCGGTGAGACGACCCGGCTCCTCCACGAGCTGATCTAAGCAAGGCCGACGGGAAATTATGCGATGAATAAGCGCTTAACCGCGATATTTAGCGAAGAGTAACCGCCGGCTATGCGCCGGCTTTAGCGCCGCCAAAGCGCCCGTGCAGATCATCGACGTTATGGCCCGAGCAGCCACGCTCGGCCACATGATCCGCACAAAGGAGATGCTCTCATGGCGACAGACACCGTAGCGGCCCTCCCGGCCGAGACGCCCGACTGGCTCGACGGCGCGACCGAGATCGAGCTATCTACCAGGCACCTCATGGCCAAGTGGGACGCCGACATCCTCGATGTCGACGACAAGAACAAGCACGACACGATCATCGAGCGCAAGGACGAGTTCCTGGTCCGGTTCCGCGTCTACCTCAAGGGCCGGCTCTGGAAATGTATCGAAGGCTGCTGGTGCTTCGACGTCGGCTTCTCGCCCATCGGGGACGGCCAGGCGCTTCAACCTGTCCGATCTCCTGGCGGACAAGACGGAATTCCACATCAGGGACTGGAAGGGCTGCAACGGGCTGTACATCGAGAAATGGGTCAGGGTGCCAGGCGGCACGATCCCCGTCGAGCACTGCGGAACCCTCTACGAGGTGGGATGCAAGTTCGAGCTTCGCTGCTGCGGCTGCTGCGACGACGAGAACAGCCACCTGGCCGTCGCCGGACATGAGCCCCAGGGCGAGTACATGTTCGTCTAGGCCCGTCCCGGTGGCCCGCCCCGGCGCCGTGCCGAGGCCGCGCGCCGAAGATGACGAGAGGAGCTCTCGGTGTCCAGCCACGAGCTGAGCTCAATCCAGGGCTTGGCAGACAAGCACCTGCGCGCCCTCGCCCGCCATGGCGTCACCGACGTGCGCGGCCTGGTCCAGGCCGACCCGGAGGTCATCCACCGGGCAATGGCCAACCTGCGGCCCCGGCCGCCCAGGGACCTGGTCGCGCGCTGGCAAGCTGATGCCAGGAGCATGCTGGCCGAGACCACCCAAGATGTCGCGGAATGGCAGGTGGTGGCCTCGTTCGTGGTCGTCTTCTTCCAGCGCCGGACGGGCGACACGTGGGAGCGGCGCGTCGAAGCGGAGCGGACCGAGGTCGAGCCTGAACGGAACCCGCAGGTATGGCCGGGCTGGGAAATCGGGCCGATCTGCGACTGGATGCTCGGCCAGCTCGGCCAGGCCAATGGCGCGGAACCAGCATCGGGGGACGGAACGGCCGGCGAGGCGACCCAGCCTGCCGAGGAGGACGCGGGACCCGCTGAGCCGCCCCCGAGCGGGCCCGCCGCCGAGCGGCCCGCGCTGCGTATCGACAGCGCCGTGATCATCGACGCGGCGGGCCGGACGAACGTGGTGACCGCCGGCGCGGTGACCGCCGGCGCGGTGGCCGCCGCCGCCGAGGGAGCTTGTCGCCCCGGCGCGGGTGGCGTTCACGGTGAGCGGCGCACCACCGGGAACGCGGCTGTGGGCGGTTGCCCGCGTCCTGCGCCGGGACGGGCCCGGCTGGAACGCCAGGGACCCGGTGGCGGTGCCGGGTTCCGGCGAAGTGGAGTTCGACCTTTCCGCGGTCCCGCCGGGCGAACACGATATGGGCTTGATCGCGTGGGCGCCGGACGCCACGGCCAAGCCGGTGTCGGTCCGATTGCCCGCGATAACGATCCGTTCTGGTTGAGCCCGCGGCGTGGCTGGAACATCTCCGGCCGCGAGCACGTTGATTACTCAAACCCTCGCGAGCAGGGAGGCTAGGCATGAAGCCAGAAATTCATCCCGACTACCACCCCGTGGTCTACCGGGATCGCTCGGCGAATTTCGCGTTCCTGACGAAGTCCACGGTGAAGAGCGACCACACGATCGAGTGGGAAGACGGCAACACGTACCCCGTCATCGACGTGGAGATCTCGTCCGCGAGCCACCCGTTCTACACCGGCAAGTCCCGCGTGGTCGACACGGCCGGCCGGGTGGAGCAGTTCCGCCGCCGCTACGGCGACAACCCGAGCGGGCGTCGCACCACTGGCGGCTGATCGCTTACTCGCCTCGCTTACTCGCCTCGCTTACTCGCCGCCGCGCGTGAGCGCCGAGCCGATGTCCGTGCGCCGGTACCTGATCTCATGACGGTGGCGCTCGCCAACGACGAGGCCCGCCGCGCGCAGCACGGTGAGGTGCTCGGATACCGTGGCCGGCGCCAGGCGGTGCTGGTGCGCCAGTGATGTCGTGGAGGCCGGCTCGTCAAGCGCGGTGAGCAACATGGCGCGGGTGCGGCCGACGAGCCGCTCAAGCGCCGCGGGCGGTGACAGGTGCGGCGGCTGCCACAGGTCGCCGAGACCGCGCGCCGGATAAGAGATGGTCGGTTGCCACGGCGGCTGCGTTATCACGATGGCCTCCTCCCACTTGAACACGCTGGGCATCAGCAGCACGCCGCGTCCGCCGAGGTCGACGTGCTCGTCGCCGCCAGGTTCGCGCACGAGCGTGTCACCGGTCCAGTGCAGCGTCTGGTTGAGGTCGGCGAACAGCCGGTCAAGGCCGCCTTCGGCAAGGCGCCGTGAGCGGTAGCCGATGTCGGCCTCAAGCAGTGCCCGCACTCGCGGCCACGCCGGCTCGACGAGCGCCCGCCATGCGGCGCGCACCAGGTGGGTGAGGAAGCTGAGTACTTCCGCCGGGTCGCCGAGCAGCAGTCGTCCGAGCTCGCTGCCCTGCGCGCCGGGAGTCTCGCTGAGCGACATCTCGATCTCCTGACGCACGACAGACGCCGGCGTCGCGGCGATCCTGGCGAGTTCTGTTTCGATGTCGGAGGCCGGGGCGGCCGGGGGCGGTGCCAGGAAGTCGGGGGTATAGCCGCGGCGCGGTTGCAGCAGCGTGATCGGCCGCAGGTCCAGCGTCCGCAGGCGCGGCCGTGCGTCTGCGAGCCAGCGCCGATGATGCTGCCCAGGGCCATCGGGACCAGTGGCGACACGCACCGCGGCGAGCGTCTCGAACACCGGAGAGTAGGCGAAGCGGCAGCGCGCCAGATCGGTCGGCCCGAAGCCGAGGCTGATGGCCATGTCCCCCCAGAGTTGCCGGCGCTTTCCTAGTTCTTCATACGTCGCCCGGCGCGATGATCCCGATGATTCGGCCTGTGCCGAATGACTGGTTATGAGGCTAGCCGCTCAACCAGGATGGGTCAGGCCGGCCGGGACTGGCCGATTCCCAGGAAGTTTCGAAGGAGTACGACCATGCTCGACGCCACCGATCTCGCTGACCTGCATGCCGATGTCAACCGCCGCGCCGCCGCCCTGTTCGCGCTTATCGACGACTACGAGCAGGAGGATGCGTTCTTCGCCGAGGTCGACGCGCTCGCCGCGGAACTGCCAGAAGGCGACGCCGACGGCCTGTTTCACCGGGCCTGCGCCCGCGATAGCTGGGGTCATTCTGACCTGGCCGTCCCGCTGTACCGCGAAGCCCTCGCGCGCGGCGGCCTGACCGGTGAGAACCGGCGTCGTGCGGTGATCCAGCTGTCCAGTTCGCTGCGCAATGTCGGCGAGGCGTCAACCGGGCTTGCCTTGCTCGAGGCCGAGCGCGCGCACGGCGCCGACCACCTCGACGACGCGCTCGCGTGCACCACCGCGCTGTGCCTGTCCTCTCTCGGCCGGGAGCGCGAGGGCCTGTCCCTCGTCCTGGTCGCCCTGGCCAAGCACCTGCCGCGCTACAACCGCTCCATGGCCAACTACGGGCGCGCGCTACTCGAAACCTAAGTCGCCCGTCTCGGCCTGGCCCGACGCTTGGGGTGCGCGGACACGGTTTGATGCCGTGGGCTCGGGCAACAGTAGTCGGATGAACAGGCGCAACGGACACGAGGACACCAGACGGACCGTCATCGTCGCGGGGTTGGCAAACGTCTTGGTCGGCCTGGCCAAGCTGGTCGCCGGGATCATGACCGGTTCGAGCGCCATGCTCGCCGAAGCCGCGCACTCCGCGGCCGACACGCTCGATCAGGCGTTCCTGCTGACGTCACTGCACAAGGCGGACCGCCCGGCCGACCGTGACCACCCGTTTGGCCACGGCCAGGAACGGTACTTCTGGTCACTGCTCGCGGCGTTCGGCATCTTCATCGCCGGCGGCGGTTTCTCGATCTTCGAGGGGCTGCTGAGCCTGTCAAGCAAGCACAGTGAGAGCCCGCTTATCGCGTACGCGGCCCTGGCCATCGCGTTCGTCGCGGAGGGAACGTCCTTCGCCCGCGCCTTCTGGCAGGTACGCGGCGAAGCGCGGCGGGGCAACAAAGAGATCCTCGACCATGTGGAGTCCAGCCCGGACATCACCGTCAAGGTGGCCCTGTTCGAGGACAGCGTCGCCATGGTGGGCCTGGTACTCGCCGCTCTTGGCGTCGGGCTCCGCCAGCTGACCGGCTCACCGGTGTGGGACGGCGGCGCATCCATCGCCATCGGCGTGCTGCTGGTGGTCGTGGCCATCAAGCTCGGCATGGACAGCAAGGATCTCCTCATCGGCCGGGCAGCCAGTCCGGAGATGCAGCGGGTGATACGCGAGGAGATCGAGTCAATGCCAGGCGTGGACGAGCTGCTTGAGTTGCTCACCATGCACATGGGCCCGGACAACCTCATCGTCGCCGCCCGGGTCGCCCTCAAGGACGAACTGGGCGCCGACGAGACGGAAGACCTCGCCGACGAGGTCGACCGCAGGCTGTCGGAAAAGCTCCCGCTACAGCCCATCGTGTTCATCGACCCGACGCAGACCAGGAAGCGGCCGTCGCCGACTGGCTAGGGTGCCGCCATGGCCGGCTGCGCGAGGACCGCGTCGTTCTCGCTCAGCGCGCGGCCGAGTGCCACGACCTCGTCGACCTTCTGCCGCGCGAAGGCCATGCGGTCGGCAAGCTCGGGTGACAGCGACGTCTCCGCGGACACGTCGAGCGGCACGTGCAGCAGCGAGCAGGACGTGCTCACGACCAGGTTCCCGGCCAGGCCGGACAGCGACGCGCACAGCGACCGGGCGCGCTGCAGGTCAGCGCGCCACACGTGCCGGCCGTCGATCACCCCGGCGAACAGCGTCTTGATGCCGATCCCGCCGATCGCGGCGAGTGCTTCCCTGTTCCCTGGCCCGGCCACGAAGTCAAGGCCGATCGCCTCGACCGGGCTCGCCGCCAGCACGGGAAGCGCGTTGCCGATCTCACCGAAGTAGGTGCTCACCAGCAGGCACGGCCGCCGCAGGCGTGTCCCGAGCCGCTTGTAAGCGTGGCGCAGCGCCTCAAGTTCCTCCCCGGTCCTGTCCGTGGCGAGCACGGGCTCGTCCAGCTGAACCCAGTCGGCCCCGGACGCATGCAGCTTCTCAAGCAGCTGCTCGTATACGTCGAGCAGCCGGTCAAGCAGGACCAGCGGCCGGAAGCCCGGCTCCGCGGGCTTGGACAGCAGGAGGAACGACAGCGGCCCAAGCAGGACCGGCCGGGTCTCGATGCCGTACGAGCGGGCTTGCAGGTACTCCAGGACCGGCTTGTACTCGGCCAGCCGCAGGTCCGTTCCCCGCCCGAGCTCGGGCACCAGGTACTGGTAGTTCGTGTCGAACCACTTCGTCCGCTCAAGCGGCGCCATTCCCTCGGCACCGCGTGCCATCGCGAAGTAGGCGTTCAGCCCGTCAAGGGCCGCGAACCGTTCAGGGACGGCATTGAACATCACGGCGGTGTCGAGCACGTGGTCATACAGCGAGAACGTATTCGACGGGATGCCAGACAGGCCGGCGTCCCGCAGGGTCTCCCAGGTCTCCCGGCGCAGCGCGGCGGCGGTGTCGGTCAGGCTGACCCTCGTCTCCCTGCCCGCCAAGAAGGCCTCTGTCGCCTTCTCAAGCTCGCGCCGCGCGCCGATCCGCGGGTACCCGAGTACGGTCGTTTCCACGCGCTGTCTCCTCGCCTAACCATCACCGCTCGTGGGAAGGTGGGGCAGTCCCGGATTCACGCCGGGTTCCTCTTACGACTCGCTTGCGGCCACTAGCCAGAGCGAGAACCTCCCGCACGGGCAGTATAGGCACCCGAATGCTAGCGAGACAACAATTTTCGGGCCTTTCGGTTGTGGCACCACACAGTCCGCTGTCGACCCGACGGCGGTCGATGCCCTGCGCGGCCGCGCCCGTGTGCCGTTGGGCCGGCCATCGCCGGCCCAACGGCACACGGGGAAAGCGCGGGGCTTCTTGGCGGCTGCCGTCCTAGGCGGGCAGGGTGATGGTCGGCCTGGTGATCCGGCGGAGGACCGGGCCTCCCGACAGGGCCGTCAGCCTGGCATTCAGCGCGGCCGGCATGGCACGGCTGGCCGCGTTGGACCGTCGGCTGACGGCGCCGGCGCGGGCCAGCGCGGTGATCCGGCGCACGCGGGGGACGCGTGTCGCCTCGTAGCGGCGGAGCGCACCGTCAAGCGTGGCCTCGGCGGCGACCGCCGAGGCGAGAACGGCGGCGTCTTCCAGGCACTGGCAGGCGCCCTGGCCGAGCGTGGGCAGCATGGCGTGCGCGGCGTCGCCGACCAGCACGACGTTGGCGCGGTGCAGCGTCCGGCTTGGCCACAGGTCCCTGGCGTGCCACTCGGTGAATCCCTGCTCGCCCTGTTCCAACGTGGCTTGGGCGAGCGTCCGCAGGGCAGGGTCCTCGTCCTCTTTGAGGTCCTGGAGCAGCTGGCTGCCGCCACCGGGGTTGCGTTCCGGCTGCTCGGCGAACCAGGTGAGCCGTGCCGCGGAAAGCCGCCAGATTCCGGCGAAGAGCCCCGCCCTGATCACGGTCGCGCCCGCGCCCGCGGGGACCTCGGGAAGGTCGGCGGTAACGCTCGCTTGCCAGACGGTCCATGTCCACTGCCTGCGCGGCGGGCGGGTCACCGCGGCGCGTAGCGCCGAGTTGGCCCCGTCCGCGACGACGACCAGGTCGTGGCCGAGGGCCAGGGCCGCCACGTCGTTGCAGCGCGTGCCGTAGGTGATGGCGTCCGCGGGCAGGGCAGCGGCCAGGGCGTTGAGCAGTTCTGCGCGCTCCACGTTCACGTGCGGAAGACCGCGCGCGGGCAGCTCCATTGAGGTAACTTCGCGCCCGCCCGCGCGCCACACCATCCGGGAGAACGGCTCTCCAGGTATGCGGCCGGCCGGTATGCCGAAGGCCGGGAGCAGCGACGTCGCGTTCGACCACAGGTTGATCGCGAGCCCGCTGGCGCGCAGGCCGTCCGCCTGCTCGAAGACCTGGACATCATGTCCGGCCCGGCTGAAGGCCGCGCCCGTTGCCAGGCCCGCCAGGCCGGCTCCCACGATGGCGATACGCATGTGCCTAGTCTCCTTCATAGCGTCAGCCGGACTTGATCTCGCCGCGCAGCGCCGGACGCTGAAGATCACCGCATTGGCGCTAGGCGCTCGCCCCTGTGGGCGTTCCGGCCGTCGCGGGCGCGCTTTCCTGCCGCCGGACCGCCGCACGGCCCAGTGCCAGCCACCCGAGGAACCCGACCGCCAGCGCGACGATCACTCCGAGGTTGGCGAACTCCCACGTGCCGGTCTTCCCGCCGAGGCCGAACGGCCCGAGCAGGTACCCCTGCCAGGACAGCCAGCCCGCGTAGGCGTTGACGACGAGCCCGAACCCGAGGGCGCTGCCGAGGACCATCAGCCCGACGGGCACCCAGCGCACCACGCCGTACCGGCCGCGGGAGGAGAACAGGTCGGCCTCGGCGTAAGCCTTGCGGCGCAGGGCGATGTCGGCGAGCATCACGCCGCACCAGGCCGCGATCGGCACGCCCAGCGTGATCAGGAACCCCTCGAACGGGCCGATGAAGTTGTTGGAGAAGAACACGACGTAGATCGTGCCGACGATCATCAGCACCCCGTCGAGCAGGGCCGCCGACCAGCGCGGCACGCGCAGCCCCGCGGCGAGCAGCGTCAGCCCCGAGGAGTAGATGTCAAGCACCGCGCCGCCGACGAGGCCGAGCACCGCGACGATGACGAACGGCACCAGGTACCAGGTCGGCAGGATCGTGGCGAGCGCACCGATCGGGTCGGTGTTGATCGCGCTCGACAGCGACGCGGACGACCCGGCGAGCAGCAGCCCGAACCCGAGCAGGAAGATCGGCGCGATCGACGCACCGAACGTCGTCCACCACACCACCCCGGCGCCAGACGTCCGCCGCGGCAGGTAGCGCGAGTAGTCGGCGCCGGTGTTCACCCAGCCAAGGCCGAACCCGGTGGCCACCAGGACGGTCGCGCCGAGGAACGCCTGGGCGGAGCCCGAGTGCAGCCCAGAGACCGTGGCCCAGTGGATCTTGTCGCCGACGAGGATGAAGTAGATCACGGTCAGGATCCCGGTCACCACGGTGATGACGGCCTGCAGCCGCATGATCGTGTCGAAGCCGAGTGCCGCGCTGCCGACGATCAGCACGGTGATGACGAGGAAGGCGATCACCTTGGTGACATCGCCTGAACTCCAGCCAAGCCGGTGGAACACCGTGGCGGTGGCCAGCGTCGCCAGCACCGTGAGCACGATCTCCCAGCCGACATTGAGGATCCAGGACACCAAGGCGGGCAGCTTGTTGCCCTGCACGCCGAACGCCGCGCGGGACAGCACCAGCGTCGGCGCCGACCCGCGCTTCCCTGCCACCGCGATGAACCCGACGAGCAGGAAGCTCACGACGATCCCGATCAGCCCGGCCACGCACGCCTGCCAGAACGAGATCCCGAAGCCGAGTACGTAGGCTCCGTAGCTGAGGCCGAGGACCGAGATGTTGGCGGCGAACCACGGCCAGAAAAGGCTCCGCGGCGAGCCCTTGCGCTCGTCCTCGCTGATGACGTTGATCCCGTTAGTCTCGAGACCGAGCGGGCGCTGCTGTGCTGCTTTGGTACTCACCCGCTGCTCCTTCCCCTACGGCCGGTATAGAGTCCAGCCTTGTAGCCCGGCAACCTACAGGCAACCGGGTAAACCGCGCACTAGGGGATTGTCTTCCGTGTCATCCGCGCTGGAAAGAGACCGGGCCAGGGGCGCCCTGTACGGGCTGGCGATCGGTGACGCGCTCGGCATGCCCACGCAGATGCTGTCCAGGGAACAGATCATCGACCGCTGGGGGCCGCTGCTGGACGGGTTCGAGCCCGCCCCGCCCGGGCACCCCATCGCCGCGGGCATGCCGGCCGGCGCCGTCACCGACGACACGGAGCAGGCGGTCCTGCTCGGTCGCCTGCTGCTGTCCGGACGGGTGGACCCGCGCGAGCTGGCCGACGGCCTCATCGCCTGGGAACGCGACATGACCGCGCGCGGGTCGCTTGACCTGCTCGGCCCGTCGACCCGGCGCGCGATCGACGCGGTGCTTGCGGGGACCCCGCCGGAGCAGGCCGGCCGTTTCGGCGACACCAACGGGGCGGCCATGCGCATCGCCCCGGTCGGCCTCACGGTCCGGGTTGATGTCACGGCCCCGGTCGACGATGGCTCCTATGACGTGACGGCCCTGGTCGACGCGGTTCAGCAGGCCAGCCTCGTCACCCACAACACATCCGTGGCGCTGGCCGGGGCCGCCGCCGTGGCCGCGGCGGTAAGCGCCGGCCTGAGCAGTACGGCCGCCGCCGGGACCGAGCGGGTCGCAGCGGCGACCGACGCGGCGGTAGCCGCCGCCGCGCTAGGGTCCGAGCGCGGTCACTGGGTAGCCGGCGCGGATGTCGCGGCCCGGATCCGCTGGGCGGCCGGCCTGGTCTCCGAACGGTCGGAGCCTGCGGTGGTCTACCCGTTCTTCGGCACCAGGCCGGCCTCCGGGTGGTCGGCGACCGAGGCGGCCGAGGTGATCTACTCGCTCGTCGGCACCAGCCTGGCCACCCAGGAATCGGTGCCTGCCGCGTTCGCAGTGCTCAGCGCCTTCCCCGAAGATCCGTGGGAGGCGTGCCTGCTGGCGGCGTCGCTCGGCGGTGACACCGACACGATCGCCGCGATGGCGGGCGCCATTGGCGGCGCCTGCCACGGCCTGTCCGCCTTCCCACCGCACGCGGTCGAGGTCATCGACGCCCAGGGCCTCGCGCTCGCCGACCTGGCCGACTCCCTGCTGGCACTGCGCCGATGAATATCCCGAACGGAAGCGTGCTTCGCGCGCCCGGCCCGCGACGACTCGTCTTCGCGGGCGAGGCCATCGTCGACGTGGTCATGCGCGTCACCGCGCTCCCCCCGCGCGGCGGCGACACCCTGGCGACGTCCTGCGAGGTCACCGCGGGCGGCGGAGTCAACGTGATGGCCGCCGCCGCGCGGCAGGGCCTGCCGGTGCTTTACGCCGGCGGGCACGGCACGGGCCCGTGGGGCGACCTGGTCCGCGCGGCGCTGGCCGCCGAGGGCATCGGCTTGGTCCGCCCGCCCGACCCGGACCGCGACACCGGCTTCGACGTCGCGCTGGTCGAGCCCGACGCCGAGCGCACGTTCGTCACGCACCTCGGCGCGGAAGCGTTGCGCGGGCCCGCGCCCTGGGACGCGGTGCCGGTCGAACCAGGCGACGCGGTCTACGTGTCCGGCTACGGCCTGGTCCCGCCGGACTCCGGCGCCGCCCTCGGCGACTGGGCGGGTGCGCTGCCGCCTGGTGTCCTGCTCTTTGTGGACCCTGGCCCGCTGGTGGCGCAGATCCCGGCCGCGGTGCTCGATCCCGTGCTGGCCCGCTGCGACTGGCTGAGCTGCAACCACCGGGAGGCGGCGCTACTTACCAACACGGGGCTCACCACCACGGGGGTCAGCGGCACTGGTACGGCGGACGCGGCAGCGGCGGCACGGGTTCGGCGGACGCGGCAGGCGACCCGGCGGAATTGGCCCGCCGCCTGCTCGCGCGCGGCGCCGCCGCGAACATCCTCGTCCGGGCCGGCGCCGCGGGCTGCTACGTCGCCCCGTACGGGTCGTCCAACGCCGTCCACGTGCGGTCAAGGAAGGTGACCGCCGTCGACACGACGGGCGCGGGCGACGCGCACTCCGGCGCGTTCCTCGCGGCCCTCGCCGACGGCCTTCCGCCGCTCGAGGCCGCTGCCCGCGCGAACGCGGCAGCCGCCTTCGCGGTGACCCGTCCCGGGCCCGCGACCTCGCCCACCCGGGCCGGTCTTGACGCCTGGCTCCGCGGCTGAGGCAGGGCAGCCGACGTGGCCACGTGGCCACTGGCTGAGCAGCCGCGGCCCAGGGACCGGCCACCCGGGCACCCGCGAGGGCTGCCAAGTGCCCGCCCGTGATCGTGGGTCAAACGCGTGAACCGGCCGTCATGCCCGGGCAGTTCGCCCCGGTTAATCACGTTTTGCCTGCCCGGTTTCCGGGCCGGGCCAGTGATCGTGGGTCATCCACGGCGAATATCGCCGTGGATGACCCACGATCACGCGGCGGCCAACAAGGGCGCGGGCGCAGGACGGCGCCAGACCTCGGCGACCAGCGCGCGGGTGCCTTCGTGTTCGTTTCGTTATATGCCGGGTAGCCTCGGAAGGATCTGCTGGACGAGAAACGAAAGGGAGACCAATCATGCTCGTCCTAACCGAGGCGGCCGCTGAGGTCGTCAAGTCCGTCACCGACACGCCCCAGGCGCCGGACGGCACCGGGCTGCGCATTACGCAGTCCGCGGAGGAACCTGGTGCCGCGAACGGACTCGAGCTCGCGGCGGCCGCGGAACCCGGTCTCGGCGACCAGGTCGTCGAGACCTCGGGCGCACGCGTGTTCCTCGATCCGCTCGCCGCCGCGTACCTCGACGACAAGGTGCTCGACGCAGAGGTCGACGCGCAGGGCAAGGTCCGCTTCCTGCTTGGCGCGCAGGCCCCGCCGGTCGACTAACAACCCCTCGCCGACGGCACGCGCCCGGCGGCCAGGTAGTGGCGCGGGCAGGGAGACGGCTGGGCTGGAAAGGGAACCGCGAATCCGTTCTGGATGATGCTCTTGGCTTTTCGAACGGGCTTGCGGTTCCCTTTTCGCGTAGATTATCCGTTTTGTCGGATAAAATTGGGACCTATGATGGTCCTGTGTGGTGTAGCGGCATGTGCCTGACTGGTAGCAGGCGATGACGCGTCGCGCCGCTCAGCTCGCGAGCCTGGACCTCAACCTGATCTTGGTGCTCAGGGAGCTACTGCGAGAGCGCAACGTGACCAGGGCGGCGGAGCGCGTCGGCGTCACGCAGCCGGCGGTCAGCGCGGCGCTGTCCAGGTTGCGCAGGCACTTCGGCGACGACCTGCTGGTGCGGGTCAGCCGCGGTTACGTCCTTTCGCCGCTCGCGGTGCAGCTTGAACGGCAGGTCGAGGAGATCTGCGCGGCCGCGGAGCAGCTGTTCTCGGCCGGCGCGGACTTCGACCCGGCCTCGACGCGGCGCGAGTTCACGCTGATGATGGCGGACTACACGGTCGCCGTCCTCGGCGGCCGGCTGTCGCGGCTGTTCGAACAGCAGGCGCCGCACGCGTCCCTGCACATCCGGCTGGCCCGCGAGGCGCTCGCGCTTGACATGCCGCATCTCATCCGGTGGGTGGACGGCATCGTGGCGCCCGAGCGGACGCAGACCCTTCCGCTGGTGCGCTCCGCCGAGCTCTTCCGCGATGAATGGGTCTGCGTCATGTCGGCGGACAACCGCCTCGCCTCCCGCGGCCCGCTCGGGCTGCGGGACCTCCAGGACATGAAATGGATCGTGCCGTTTTACCGGACGCAGCATTCCCCGCTCGCGCCGCCCCCGGCGATCCGCCAGCTGACCCAGCTTGGGATTCGCCCGCAGGTCGCGATCGGCGTGGAAAGCTACCTGGCGGTACCGCAGCTGGTCGCGGGCGGCAGCCGGGTGGCGCTGATGCAGCGGCGGCTCGCGGCGCAGTTCGCCGGCCAGCACGGCCTGCGCGTCTGCCCGTGCCCCGGTGAGCCAGAGCCCATCATCGAGGCCCTGTGGTGGCACGAGGACCTGGACGCCGATCCCGCGCACGCCTGGCTGCGCGAGGCGCTCGCCGCGCTCGGCGCGGAGTTGTAGCCAATTCGGCCGGAACTATTACTGATCGAGCCCAGGTATAAGACTGTCTTATGGTACCTAGCCATAACTATGATTTTACACACGCGTCACGCGATTCTAAGGTGCTCGTAATCGGGGCCTCCCATCCGAAGGGATCCGCTACCACATGCCCGTGACCTCGCGAGACGCTCAGGCAGGCCTTTCACCGGCCGCCAGGAGATCTATTATCGGCGGCATTCTTAGCCTGCTGATCGATAGCTACGACATTTACGTTCCAGCATTTATCCTGCCGGCCGCGTTGAATTATTTCGAGCCGAGCACAATGGCCGCCACGACGAAAGTTACCTTGGTCAGCGTCATTTTCACGGTGACGCTGCTTGCCCGGCCGGTCGGCGGGCCGATCTTCGGTCACCTGGGCGACAAGATCGGCCGCAAGCGGGTCACGATGATCTGCGGCGCCGGGTTCACGGTCACCACCCTGGTGATCGCCTGCCTGCCTGGCTACAGCACGTGGGGGTACGGCGCGCTGGTGGCGCTCATCGTGCTCCGGTTCATCGACGGCGTCTTCCTCGGCGGCGGCTACGCCGGCCCGGTGCCGCTGGCGATCGAGCGCAGCCCGTCGCGGCTGCGCGGGCTTGTCGGCGGCGTCGTATCCGCGGGCGCGCCGGTCGCGATCATCTTCATCAGCGTCGTGCAGCTCACCGCGCTCAAGCAGATCGCACCGCCCGCGTACGAGTCCTGGGGCTGGCGGCTCCCGTTCTTCTTCGGCGTCCTGCTCGGCATCGGCTACCTGGTGTACTACTCGCGCGTGCCCGAGGTGGACGTCGAGGCGCTCGCAAAGGACAGGCAGTCGCGGCGGGCGCCGCTGCTTGAGCTCTTCTCCGGTCCCAACTTCCGCAACCTGCTGCAGGTCTTCCTGCTGATGACGGGCATGTGGTTCGCCGCGCAGATGATGCTTTCCTTCCTTCCTGGACTGCTCATCGGGGTGCTCCACCAGAACGCCTCCGACGTGTCCACGATGGAGATCGTGGCGAACGTGGCGACGATCATCGCCATGATCGGCGTCGCCGCGCTCAGCCAGCGCGTGGGCAGGCGGCCGACGCTGATCTGGAGCGCCGCGGCGGTCATCGTGGTCGCGTCGCTCGCGTACGCGTTCATGGTGGCGCTCGCCAACCACGGCGCGTCGTTCTTGCCCATCGCGATCCTCGCGATCATCGGCTTCATCTGCGTCAACGGGCCGCTCGGCTGCATCGTCGTGTACCTGAACGAGCGCTTCGGCAAGGGCATCAGGTCTTCCGGCTACGGCACGGCGTACACCGTCAGCCTCATCCTGCCCTCGATGTACAGCGTCTGGATCGGCGTCCTGCAGCACGTCATCCCCTACGACTACGCGCCGCTCGTCTTGATCGTGCTTGGCGGCGTGCTGTTCCTGGCCGGCGCGTGGATCGGGCCGGAGACGGTGGCCGGCGGGATGCTCGCCGAGCAGGCCGATGTCCCGGTCAGGGCCGAGGCGTTGCGCGGGGAGGCATCGTGATCCTGGCCGACGACGAGCGGCGGATGCTCGACGGTGCGGAGGGGCCGGCCGTCCAGGCGGCCATGGAACTGCTGGTCAAGTACGGCGAGGTGCTCGGCGCCGAGCGGCTGATCGACACGGACAACGTCTGCGGCGCGAACATCTTCAACGCACAGCAGCGCAAGCTGGCGGGCGGCAACCTCGACGACGTGTTCGCCCAGATCAGCCTGGACAGCCCGGGCGGGTTCGAGATTCCCCGGGTGCGGGCGCACAGCTGCCAGCTCATCGGGCCGATGGACACGCTCGAATGGCAGGTGCAGGGCGTGCCGCAGGAGACCCGCGACGCGATACTCGACAGCGAGTCCTACAGCGCCAGGCACGGCATTCACCTGATGAATACGTGCACCCCGTACCAGGTGGGGAACGTGCCGACGCGCGGCGAGCACTGCGCCTGGATGGAGTCATCCGCGGTCATCTACGTCAACTCGGTGCTCGGCGCGATGACCAACGTCGAGGGCAGGGAGAGCGCGGCCGCGGCCATGCTCACCGGGAAGATCCCGTACTGGGGGTACCACCTGCGGGAGAACAGGCACGCCACCGTGCACGTCGAGGTGACCGTGGACGTTGCTACCAACCGGGACTGGGGGCTGCTCGGCTACGCGGTCGGCAAGGTCGCCGGAGAGACCGTGCCCGTGCTCACCGGCATCACCGACACGCCCAACCTGGTGAAGCTCAAGCACTTCGGCGCCGCCGCCGCGACGTCGGGCGGCGTGGAGATGTACCACATCCCCGGCGTCACCGCGGAGGCGCAGACGCTTGAGCAGGCGCTCGGCGGGCCAGGCAAGAAGCCGGCGCTGACCGTCAGGTACGGCCCCGCCGAGCGGGAAGCCGCCTACGCGCGGCTCAACACGACCGCCGCCGACACCGCGGTCGACCTGGTGATGATCGGCTGCCCGCACGCCAGCCTTGACCAGATTCGCGACGTCTGCGACCTGCTCGGCGAGCGCAAGGTGGCGCCGGGCACGGAACTGTGGCTGTTCACGCCGCGCGGCATCCGGCTGCTCGCCGAGCGCAGCGGCTACGGCGACCGGCTGCGCGCGGCCGGCGCGGTGCTGATGAGCGACACCTGCCCGGCCATGGGGCGCTTCGTCCCCGACGGCACCCGGGTGATCGTGACGGACTCGGCCAAGCAGGCGCACTACCTGCCCGCGATCATGGGCGTGCAGGGCTGGTTCGGCGACACCGGGGAGTGCGTTGACGCGGCGGTGACCGGCCGCTGGGAGGGGAACCTGTGACAACGGCGACCGTGTTGCATGGCCGCGGCCTCGGCGGCGGCGTCTGCGAGGGCGAGGCGCTCGTCACCAGCGAGGCCATCGCCGGCTGGGGCGGCGTGGACTCGCGCACCGGGACGATCATCGAGTCCCGGCATGAGCTTGCCGGGCAGTCCATGGCGGGGAAGGTCCTGGTGTTCCCCGCCGCCAAGGGATCGTCCGGCTGGTCGGGCGTGTTCCACCTGGCCAGGCTTGAGGGCGTCGGGCCCAAGGCCATGGTCTTCAACGTCATGAACACCAAGATCGCCCTGGCGGTGGTGGTCTCGCACGTGCCGTGCGTGACGGCGCTCGACCAGGACCCGGTCGAGGTGATCAGGACCGGTGACCTCGTGCGCGTCGACGGCGATCGCGGCGTCATCGAGATACTCAAGCGGAAGGACGGCAATGGCAGCGGCGTCTGAGCCAGCGGCAGCGGTACCCGAGCCGGCCCGGCAGACCCCGGTACTCGGTGACTACGAGGTCGTGGTGATCGGCGGCGGGCCCGCCGGCATCACCGCGGCGGCCTCGGCCGCGCGGGCCGGCCGGTCGACGATCCTCATCGAGCGCTACGGCTACCTCGGCGGCGCGGGCACCGCCGGCGGACTGTCCACGTTCTGCGGGCTGCACGCGAACGTGCACGGCGAGCACCGCCGGGTCATCCGCGGGCTCGCCGACGACCTGCTCGACCGGCTCACGGCCCTTGACGGGCTGAGCGAGCCGCACCTTTCCCTTGGCGACCGGGTAGCGGCCCAGGCCTTCGACATCTCCGCGTACAAGATCGCGGCCGACGAACTGGTCGCCGGATCAGGCGCCACGCTGCTTTACCACGCGATGGTGACCGGGGTCAGCATGACGGCCGCCAACCGGGTCGGCGCGGTGTTCGTTGAGTCCAAGTCGGGCAGGCACGCCATCAGGGGGCAGGTGTTCATCGACTGCTCCGGTGACGGCGACGTGGCGGCGTGGTCGGGCGCGCCCTTCGAGAAGGGCAGCACGGCAGAGGACCTCATGTTCCCTTCGCTGATGTTCCGCATCAACGGAGTCGACGCGGGCAAGGCCGGGCAGGCTTGGAAAGTGGTCGCAAGGAAGATGGACGAGGCCGAGGCCGCGGGCACGCACAAGTTCCCGCGCAAGCGGCCCATCGTCCGGCCGCAGCGGAACCCGCTCGAGTGGCGGGCGAACATGAGCCAGCTCGCCAACCAGGACGGCAGCCCGGTGGACGGCACGGACGTCTGGCAGCTCAGCTACGGCGAGGTCATCGGCCGCAGGCAGGCGCGGGACGCGTGGGAGTTCATCAGGGACGTCACGCCGGGCTTCGAGGACTCCTACATCGTGGACATCGCCCCGCAGGTCGGGATCAGGGAGACGCGCCGGATCGTCGGCGAGTACCAGCTCACCCAGGACGACGTCCTTGACTGCGCCGACTTCCCCGACTCGATCGGTGTCAACGGCTGGCCGGTCGAGGCGCACGTCGCCGGGGACGTCGACATCCGCTTCCCGAGAGGCGATGACCCGCGCGGGTTCAACCAGCTTCCGTTCCGGATGATCGTGCCGCGGGCCGTGGACAACCTGTACGTGGCGGGACGCTGCGCCTCGATGACGCACGGCGGGCAGTCCGCCGCGCGCGTGTCCGGGCCGTGCTTCGCGATGGGCCAGGCGGCGGGCACCGCCGCCGACCTCGCGCTGAAGGGCGGCACCGGCTGCCGCGAGGTTGACTACGGCCAGCTACGCGACCGCCTGCTCGCCGACGGCGCTTACCTAGGGGAGGAATGGTAGCGGTGGAACTCAGGAGTAACCTGCCGGTCGGCAGCTCGCGCTGGGCGACGCGGCGGGCGCAGTGGCTCTCCCTCGGCATCAGCGACGAGGACATGACCAAGCCGAAGATCGCGATCGTGAACAGCTCGTCGGACCTGGCAAGCTGCTTCGCCCACCTGGACGGCATCGTCGGGCCGCTGAAGCAGGCCATCAGGGAGGCCGGCGGCCTGGCGTTCGAGGTGCGGACCGCCGCGCCGAGCGACTTCATCACCAGCGTCGGCAAGGACGGCCGGTACATCCTGCCCTCGCGCGACCTGATCGCCGCGGACATCGAGGTGGCGGTCGAGGGCGCGCAGCTGGACGGCATGATCTGCCTGGCATCCTGCGACAAGACCGTGCCCGGGCAGCTCATGGCCGCCGCCCGGCTGAACATCCCCACGCTGATCGTGCCCTGCGGCTACCAGCCGTGCGGGCTGTACCGCGGCGAGAGGCTGGACATCGAGGAGGTGTTCCTCAAGGCCGGGCACGTCGCTTCCGGCGAGGTGACCCTCGAGGAACTCGCCGAGATGAGCGAGAACGCGATCACCGGGCCTGGCGTCTGCGCGGGCATGGGCACCGCCAACTCGATGCACATCAGCTGCGAGGCGCTCGGCATGACGCTGCCAGGCACCACGCCGGTGCGGGCCAACAGCCCGGAGATGTGGGACGCGGTGCGGCGCGCGGGCGCGCGGATCGTGGACCTGATCCTTGAGGACGTGCGACCGCGGGACGTGCTCACGGCGGACGCGTTCGCCAACGCGGTCACCGTCATGCTGGCGCTCAGCGGCTCGATCAACACCATGAAGCACCTGAAGGCCGTGGCGGTCGAGGCCGAGTGCGACGTCGACATCTGGCGGCTGTACGAGACGCTCGCGCCGCGCGTCCCGCTGGTGGCGGCGGTGCGGCCGAACGGCGAGCAGCGCATCGAGGACCTCGAGGAGGCGGGCGGCACCCAGGCGGTCATGAAGCAGCTGTCCGGCCTGCTCCGGCCGGACACGCCGACCGTCGACGGGCGCACCGCGGGAGAGATCTACGAGGCCGCGACCGTGCGGAACCCGGAGGTCATCCGGCCGGCCGACGACCCGTTCGCCAACCACCCGACGATCGTGGTGCTGCGCGGGTCGCTCGCCCCCGAGGGCAGCGTGGTCAAGCTCGCGGTCGACGACACGCGGCCGCGCCGGTTCAGCGGCCCGGCCCGCATTTACCACTCGCGGGACGCCGGACTTGAGGGACTGCGGGCGGGTGAGGTCCAGGCGGGCGAGGTCGTACTGCTGTCCGGCATCGGCCTCCGCGGCGGCCCTGGCATGGGGCTGACCTCGGCGTTCATCTTCGCCCTGGACGGCGCCGGGCTCGGCGACAAGTGCGCCGTGATCACCGACGGGCAGATGTCCGGCCTGGTCAACAAGGGAATCGTCGTCGGCGAGGTCTCGCCAGAGGCCGCCACGGGCGGCCCGCTCGGCCTGGTGCGCGACGGCGACATCATCACCATCGACCTCGACCAGCGGGTCGTCGACCTCGACGTCCCCGCCGACGAGCTTGAGCGCCGCCGGGCGGCGTTCACCGCGCCGCCCGCGTCAGGCGACAACGGCTGGCTCGGCGTCTACGAGCGCACCGTCGGCCGCCTGTCGGACGGCGCGACCCTGCGCGGGTAGAGCGGTGACTCCGGTCAGGCGGCGGCCGGGGTGAGCACGAAGACCGGGATGACCCTGGTGGTCTTCTTCTGGTACTCGGCGTAGTCGGGCCAGGCCGCGACCGCGCGCGCCCACCAGGCGTCCCGCTCGGCTCCCTGGACCTCCCTGGCCGTGTAGTCGTTCTTAGCCGGGCCGTCCTGGAGTTCGACGTGCGGGTTGGCGGTCAGGTTGTAGTACCAGACCGGGTGCTTGGGCGCCCCGCCCAGGGAGGCGACGACGGCGTACTCCCCGTCGTGCTCGACGCGCATCAGCGGGGTCTTGCGCAGTTTCCCGCTCTTGGCGCCCATCGAGGTCAAGATGATCACGGGCTTGCCGTTCAGCTCGTTGCCCGCCGTGCCGCCGGAGCCTTCGTACGCTTGGACCTGGTCACGGGACCATGACGCGGAGCTTGGCTCGTATTCACCGGTGAGTGGCATGTCGCCTCCGTCGAATCGGGTGCAGCGGTCTACCGCGGAACTACCTGTTCCCGGCAAGCATAATCGGACTTTACCCCGTTTAATAGGTCCGGCTGGCCGCTCAGGCGTTCTGCGGTCTGCATACCCGCCGGACGAGGTCTTCCCACCCCCGGCCGAGGCGTCCCGATACTTCCGGCGAGTCGTCGGCACCCGACAAGTAGAGGAGCAGCGGCGCGTCGAGCGCCGCCGTCAACTGGAGGGCGAGCACGTCCGGGTCGGCGGCGTCGAGCCGCAGTTCCTGCAGCAGGTACCTGATGTGCACCCGGGAGATGGGCGTCTGCTGGCCGGCGGGGACGAGCTCCCTGCCGTCGAGCGCGGCGCGCGCGATCACGCCGTGCCCGGTCATGAAGCCGGTCCTGGCGCGACCGTAAGCGATCAGCCGGTCGAGCGGCGGGGCACCGGGGCCGAGCGGCGGCGGCCCGGAAAGCACCTGCTGCTGGAAGTCGCGCTCGTCGTCGTCAAGCAGCGCCTGGAAGATCCCTGCCCTGGTGCCGAACCGGCGGAACACCGTGCCCTTGCCAAGCCCCGCCCGCTCGGCCAGCGCGTCCATCGTCAGCTTGTCCGCGCCCTGCTCGGCGAGCATCTCCCGCGCGGTCGCCAGCAGGTGACGCCGGTTGCGCGCGGCGTCGGCGCGCTCGCGGGGCGGTGACCCCAGGGTCAGGCCGGGCTGGTCCATGGCGTCAACTGTACGGCCAGGAATATAAACGGGGTAAAGTCCGTTTTTGCCGGCAGCACTGAGCCAGGAAAAACAGGAGCTTGCCGTGACGTACACCTTCGGGCTTGACACCTTCGGCGACAGGAACAGCGACGCCGCGGGTCATCCGCTCGCCCACGCCCAGACGATCCGCAACGTCGCGGAAGAGGGCGTCTTCGCCGAGCAGGCGGGCGTGGACTTCTTCGGCATCGGCGAGCATCACACCGGGGACTTCCCGATGCCCGCCGCGGACGTGGTGCTCGGCGCGATCGCGGCCCGCACGTCCAGGATCCGCCTGGGATCCGCGGTCACCGTGCTCAGCTCAGACGACCCGGTCCGGGTGTTCCAGCGGTACTCCACGCTGAACGCCCTGTCCGGTGGCCGGGCCGAGGTCATCATCGGCCGCGGGTCGAGCGTCGACTCGTTCCCGCTGTTCGGCTACGACCTCGCCGACTACGAGGAGCTCTTCGAGGAGAAGGCCGCGCTGTTCGCCGAGTTGCTCAAGGGCGGGCCGGTCACCTGGGAGGGCAAGACCCGCGCGCCGCTGCTCAACCAGGACGTGGTGCCGCACACCGAGTCGGGGCCGTTCCCGGCGTGGATCGGCGTCGGCGGCAACCCGGAGTCGGTGGTCCGCGCCGCCCGCCTCGGGTTCGGCCTGGCGCTGGCCATCATCGGCGGCCCGCCCGCCAGGTTCGCCGCGTTCTCCGAGCTGTACCAGCGGGCCCTGGAGAAGTTCGGCCGCCCGCCGCTGCCGGTCATGGTGCACTCCCCCGGCCACGTCGCGGCCACCGATGAGCAGGCCAAGGCGGAGTTCTGGCCCCGCTGGCGGGACATCATCACCGCGATGGCGGCCGAGCGCGGCTTCGCGCTGCCCACCGAGGCGTCGTTCGAGCGGGAAACCGGGCCGCACGGGGCGCTGTACGTCGGCTCGCCGGAAACCGTGGCCACGAAGATCGCCGCCAACCTCCGCGTCCTCGGCGCCACCAGGTTCGACCTGAAGTACGGCATGCCGGGCTTCACCCACGACCAGTTGATGTCCAACATCGACCTCTACGGACACCAGGTCATCCCCCGCGTCAGGGAACTGCTCGGCTGACCCAGGTAACCACCGCGAAAGACCGCGCGACCTTCGATCATCGCGCAGGCGATCGGAGGTTAGAAGGTCCTGTCGCGGGAAGTTGGGGCGCTACGCACCAAAGGAGGCGCGACATGGGATTCATGGATAAGCTCCGCAACCGGTTCATGATGGGTAAGGGCCACGCCAAGCAGGACGTGGGCCGGGCGACCGGCGACCCCTACCTGGAGACCAAGGGCCAGGCCGAGCGGGTCGACGGCGCCGGGCGACAGGTCGGCGAGCAGGTCAAGGACGCCGGCAAGAACGTCAGGGACGCGTTCAAGGACTAGGACCGGTAGCGAGTCAGCCGCATCCGTTCGGGAGATCTCAGTCTTTTACCCGAACGGGTGCGGGCGTTACCAGGCGCGGCCAGGGATCGCCACGGGTCGAGAGTTAGCATCTCTTATGGATCTTGATGCCCTGGTGACCATGGCCGTGGACTTCGCTTCGATACCCGCCGCCGACTACGCGGCCGAGATCAGCCGGCTGTGCGATGCCATGGAGGCGGCCGCGGCGGCGGGTCGTTACCCGCTGCTGGCCGTCGAGCGGCCCTGGTCGGCGGACAATCCCCGGATTGAGGGCGAGTTCGCCTCGCCGGCGGCGATCCGCTGGTACCTGGAACGGGAGCTGGCCCGGCTGGCGGCCGACGGTGCCCGGATATCGGTGTCAAGCGGCCGGGAGGCCGTTGACCTGCACGACCCGCGGCTCGGGCCCGCCGTCGACGAGACCCTGTGGGACCTGCGGCGCAAGAAGCTGTTCCTGTTCGCTCCCGAGCGCATGGCCCTGTCCGTCGACCGGCTTGAGCACTACACGGGCACCAGCGCGGCGATGTTCCAGCGGTACGTGCTGTTCACCAACTACTCCTGGCACGTGGAGGAATTCCGCGCCGCCCTGCCGGCTGCCGTCGGGCCCGACTCGGACGGCCGCCAGATGCCTGCCTGGCATTACATGCTGCCAGGGAACACGGGCGTGAGCATGGTGAACATCGGCGTCGGCCCCTCCAACGCCAAGACGATCACCGACCACCTCGCCGTGCTCAGGCCCGACATGGTGCTGATGATCGGGCACTGCGCGGGCCTGCGCAATCACCAGGACATCGGGGACCTCGTGCTCGCTACCGCCTACATGCGCGACGACCGCGTGCTCGATGACATGCTGCCGCTCAGCGTTCCCGTCGTCTCCAACCACACGCTGAACTCGCTGCTGCTCGGCGAGCTGACCGCACGCGGACTGCGCGGCCGGATGGGCATCGTGTACACCACCGCCAACCGGAACTGGGAGCTGAACCTGTCCATGGTCGAGGACCAGCTGCGGGCCTCCCGCGCCCTGGCCGTGGACATGGAGTCGGCGACGGTCGCCACCAACGGGTTCAGGTACCGGATCCCCACCGCCACCCTGCTCGCCGTCAGCGACAAGCCGTTGCACGGCCAGCCCAAGATCAGCGGCGACGCCCAGGAGTTCTACACCGCCAGCCGCCGCGAGCACGTCGAGATCGCCATCTCCCTGACACGGAAGGTCAGCGAGCTATACCCGGGCGGGCTGCCCGCCGCGGGCCTCCGCTCGCCCGACGAGCCGCTGCTCGGCCTCTCCACCACGGAAACCAGCCACCCGGCGGACCGGAGCTGACGCCAGCCGCCGGCTCCGCGCCTGCAGCGCCCGGACGGTCAGCCCGGTTGATGTGGCGACCTCGCCGATCCGCCAGGTCCGCTCTTCCACCGCCATGAGCCCAGCATCGCACCTGACGTAACGTCAGATTCAAGCCCTGATACGACAGCCCCGGCCGTGCACCTGTGGCAGGCACTCGGGTTCCAGGTCATCGGGACGGTGCCTGACACCTTCGACCACCCGGAGCACGGCCTGGTCGGCCTGCACGTCATGTTCCGCTACCTGTGACTCCCTTTCCCGGGCGGCGCAAGTTTCGCAACGGCCATCTTGCTCCCACTTTGTAAAAGCGTCACGCACTTTTACGTTCGCCGTGGACCTGCGGATTTACGCCTACTCCGAGGTCGCCGCATTCCAGGTGAGGTGAAGGCCGACGAGTTCGATGAGGGTTATCCGCTGTGCTCAGCCAACGCGCTCCGCAGGACCTACCTAGTCGGCCGGCGCCTGCTGGACAATCCGGACAAATCGAGTTGACGCGTTCCGTGAACATGCGATGAACAGGGGTACCGGCCGATCGCGTGGCGAGGCCCCCGGAGTGCGGGGTGCCGATGGGCCGCAAACCCTGAGACGGTCGATCGTACTTCGATCAACTACGTTTGACCTACGGAGCGATGGAGGCCTGGCAGTCGCCCGTGATCGCGGGTCATCGCGGCGCAGGGCCTTCGAAGCTCATTATTTTATCCCGTTATGTCATACTTTGCCCCGGCTATTTTGGTGATTGCGGGTCATCCGCGGCGATATCCGCCGCGGATGACCCACAATCCGGGAAGCCAGGACGCGGTCAGGCCTCGTAGGGGTTTTGCTCGCCCGCGTCGACCGCGATCGGGAGGCGGTTCTCCGCCGGGGGCAGCGGGCAGGTGGCGAACTCGGTGTAGGCGCACGGCAGGTTGGTCGCCCGGTTGAAGTCAAGGACCACGGTGCCGTCCGCGTCCGGCGCGGCGACCTGCAGCGACCGGTTCGCCGCGTAGGTGGTGACGCCGCTTGTCGCGTCGGTGAACAGGATGTGCAGGCTGCCCGCGGCGTGGCCGTTGAAGGCGGTCAGCGCTAGCGGCCGTCCGTCGACCTCGAACTCGACCGCGCCCGGCGCCGCGTATACGTGCTGCAGTCCCTCGACCACCGAGCCGACGGTGGTGTCGCGCGGCGTTTCGAAGGGCCGGTAGTGGCCACGGATCACCCAGCGCGGGTCCGGGGCGTAGGCGGGAGTACCGCGGAACGCGGTACGCAGTCCGTTGTCCGGGTGACGCGGGCGCAGGATGTCGTTGCCGCCGCGCCTGGCCACCTCGTACACGCCGTTGGCGTCACCGGGGAACACTCCGCCGCGCTCGGGTATCCGGCCGAAGTGGTGCCTGCCCCTGATCACCGCGCCGTCGAGTTCTAGCTCCTCGCCGTCGTCGAGCAGGACCCAGACACCCGAGTCGTCGGCCGCCCACGCGCCCGGGGCATCGCTGAATCGGGCCGGGCTCTCGCTGAGCCAGTTGATGCTGGTGATCGCGAGGAAGCCGTCGGGCGCGGCCAGCCGGTCCTCGTGCTGCTTGTGCCAGCGCTCCCATTCGGCTGCGAAATCGGCGGCCTGGGTGACCTGGGTGTCCTGAACGGTCATGATGGCGGAACCCTCTCGGTGAGCGGCTGCTGCTGCCTTCCTTCGGATAACAGGAACCCGTGGCTTTTATTTCGGCTGAGTCAGCGCAGCGACTTTTCCGGGAGACGGCGTTCCAGCGCCACGATAGCGACCGCGCCGACACAGTCGACGAGGGCGAGGACAATCCACGGCATGGCCCGGCCGACCCCGAACAGCGAGGTGAAGAAGACCGGGCCGATGATGCTGGCGAACGTGAACGAGTACTGGAAAACGGCCAGGTACCGGCCCCGCAGATGATCAGGAGCGACGGCCGCCGCCAGCGCGGTGGAGGCGGGCGCGTGCATGACGTCCGCCAGGGTGAACAGCAGGGTTGCCCCGATGAGCAGCGGTATTACCCACGCGGGATGTCCTGGGACGAGCACCGCGAACAACAGGCTCCACGTCGCCCACAGCACGGCCGAGGCCGCGAGGATCCGGGTACGCCGGTACCGGCTCACCAGCTTGGTGACTGGCGCGCCGAGAACCGAGATCAGGATGGCGTTCCCGGCCAGTACCGAAGCCGTGAGCCAGCCGGGCGCGTGCAGGCCACGCAGCACGAAAGCCGGCAGCGCGAGTGGCAGCATCATGCTCGACATCGCGAAGATGGTGTTGACCGCGATGAGCGCAAGGAACGGGTAGTCGCTGAGCATCGCCCGGTAGCCCTGCCCGGCCGGGCTGTCGTGGCCGCCGACCCGCGGCGCCCGGACGAAGAGCGCGATAAGCGTCGCCGCCACGGCGAAGCTGGCCGCCGCGGAGTACGCGATGGCGAGGTACGCGTCGAGTTTGCCTGAGGCGACGACGGCGCCTGCCACTAGCCCCCCGGCGGCAAGGCCAGCGGTGCGGGCCGTGTTAGCGAGCGCGAACCAGGAGTCCTTGCTGCGCTGCCCGGGCCTGGCGTCGGCGTAATCCGCGATGGCGGTGAAGATCGCTGACCAGAAGACGCGCACCCCGACCGCTACCAGCGCGCTGGCGACGAAGATGCCCGCGGGCGTCTTGACCCAGCTAAATGAGAGGTAGCCAACGGCCTGCAGGAGCTGGGCGGCGACCACGAGCGGTATAGCGCCGAACCGGTCGGC
The DNA here is from genome assembly GCA_963759545.1 of uncultured Actinomycetota bacterium. GTDB lineage: Bacteria > Actinomycetota > Actinomycetes > Streptosporangiales > Streptosporangiaceae > Trebonia. The sequence goes on along the minus strand of CAVXAB010000031.1, from coordinate 115,127 downwards.
CAGCGTTCCTGTCCACACCGGCACCGGCAGGGTTACCACCGTGGCCGCGCTGGCCAGCAGGCCGAGGACGCCGAGCGAAACGGTGGTCAGCTTGAGGAAGAACACCAGGGACAGCGGGAGAAACAACCCGTTGCCGAGCGAATCGACGATCAGCGCACCGATGAGGACAGAACCACCGCGCGCCTTCGTCATGGTGGATCATCTTGGCAGCCCACGGCCCCCTGGTCTAGACCTTTGTGGCTCGGTACGACGCGACAGCAGGCACAGCGCGGGACGGGGTAGAGCCAGCTTCCGTTCGGGAAAATTCAAAAATATCCAGCAGAACGGGTGCGGCATTACCGTCAAGCGCTCATGGCTCAGTGCGGGTGGAGTACTACCCGTGCTGGTTTCGCGCCTGGACGGTGAAGCCGAGCTCGCCGAGCACCTTGACGGCGCCGGACTTGCCGCCCTCGAAGTCACCGGAGGCAAGGCGCTGGCCCGTGGCGAACTCGTAGGCCGTGCCAAGGATCGCCTTGGGCGGGTAGCGACGTTCCTCCCAGACGAGGTCGTAGGTCGTCGTGGGCGCGAAACCGTGCGCGGTGAAGAACTCCTGCGGCCCGAGCCGGTCATACTCCTGGATGGCGCGTACCACGTTATCGCGGGCAACCTTGCCCCATGCCACTGTCATTCGTCCTCCCTTGTCATTACATGTCCAAGACGATGTCGGTGCCTGGCCTGGCACAGCAGATGAGCACCTGGCCCTCGGCCGGGGGTTCCAGTGGGTCGGGGGCGTAGGCGATGTCACCGGAAAGCAGCGGGGTGACGCAGGTGTGGCAGACGCCGGTCCGGCAGCTCCACCTGGTGGGCACGTCACAGGCGTCGGCGAGGTCGAGGACGCTGTGCCGGTCGTCGCCGAATGGCGCGGTGATGCCGCTGCGGGCGAAGGTGACGAGCGGCGGAGGTCCTGGCGGGCCTGGCGGCTGGTGCGGCGGCCTGCGGACCTGCCCGGTGATTCCCGGGTTGATCGAGGGCAGTGCCCCGAACAGCTCGGTGTGAATCGCGGCCTGGCCGAGGCCGATCACGGTCAGGGCGTCCTGCATGTCGGCCATGAACGAGGCGGGCCCGCAGATGTAGGCGCTCGCGCCCGGCGGGATGCCGAGTCCGGCCAGTGCCTCCTTCGTGAGGCGCCCGGCGGCGGCGCGGGCGCGGCGGCGCTCGGCAGGGGTCGCCGCGCTGTAGAAAACGTGCTCGCGAGCGTTGGGCAGCGAGTCGAGCAGGGCGCGGGCCTCCGCCGCGAATGGGTGCTCGCGTGGTCCGCGTGCCCCGTACAGCCAGCAGACTTCCTGCTGGCTGCCGCGCGCCGCGAGCTCGTGGAGCATGGACAGCACCGGCGTGACGCCGATGCCCGCGGAGATGAGCAGGACCGGGCCGGTGCCTTCGCCGAGGGTAAAGTCACCGCGCGGCGCGGCCACGTCGAGGATCGCTCCCGCCCGCAGTTCCTGGTTCAGGTAGCCGCTCGCGACGCCGTGGGGTTCCCGCTTGACGCTGATCCGGTAGGTCCCGCCTTCCGGGTCAGACGACAGGGAGTAGCTGCGGACCGGGGCCGGCTGCCCGGCGCCGCTCACCCGCAGCGTGAGGTACTGACCCGCGCAGGCCGCCGGGAGCGCGGCGCCGTCGGCGGCCGTGAGGTAGAACGATGACACGTTCTCGCTTTCCCGCACGACCTTGGTCACGCGCAGCTTCCGGAAGGCGGGCCAGGCCGGCGGGGCAGGCTCGGTGCCGCCGGCCGACGCGGTGCCGCCGTCTTCCGGCCCGGCCAGCAGGTCGCGGAACGACCCCTGCCAGCCCGGGCTGAGCGCCGGGATCTGCAGGGCGGCCCGCAGCTTCGCGCGGTCCCGATGGGGGAGGTAGAGCAGCGCGTCGGTGTCGGCGACCGACAGCATGCCAGGACCGGTCGCGGTCTTGACGATCTGGTCGCCGGCCTGGATGCGTCCCTCGGTGATGACGCGCATGTAGAAGCCGGGACGGTGATGGCTGACAAGCAGCGCCGGCATTTCCGGCTCGCCGAGCCGCATGCCAACCCGGTAGCAGGTGACGCGGGGCTGGGTAACTTCGAACTCGGCCTCGCCGATGCGGTAGCGGTCGCCGATGCAGACCTCGTCATCGGCCAGGCCGTCCACGGTGAGGTTCTCACCGAAGTTGCCGTAGCCCAGGTCGTCGCGCCCGAGGTGCTGCCGCCAGTGCTCGTAGGACTGGATCTGGTAGACGAACACGGCCCGCTGCTCGCCGCCGTGGCCATTCGTGTCGCCCTGGCCGTCGCCGTCGATGTTGAGGCGGCGGACCATCCGCGGCCCGGATACCGGGTCCTTCCATATGCCGGTGTAAACGGTCTTGCCCTGCCAGGACACGTCCTTCGGCATCCCGACGTTGACGGAAAGCAGCACGGGCGTCTGGCGCTGCCCTGCCGTCACGCCTGCCTGCCAGGGGCAAGCTCGCCGGTGGTGAGGTCGCGGTCGGGACCGTGCGGGATCACGGACTGGCCCACCGCGCCAGAAGCGAGTGGTCCTTGCTGCCAGGCTAGGCCCATTGCTTTCTCCTTCTGCTTTCTCCCTCGTGATGCGTGGATCAGGTCAGCGGCTCGCCGCCGTCGATGTGCAGCGTCTGGCCGGTGAGGAACGTGTTGGTCAGTGCGAACAGGACCCCCTGGGCGATGTCCTCTATCGTGCCGATCCGGCCCGCCGGGTTGCGGGAGCTGATGCCGGCGAAGTAGTCGGCCTTCCCCTGCTCGCCGAACGCGTCCCAGGCGCCGGTGTCGATCACTCCGGGAGAGATCGCGTTGACCCGGATCGGCGCCAGTTCCAGGGCGAGCGAGCGGGCCAGCGTGTCGGCGGCGGCGTTAGTAATCGCCACGGCCATGGTACCAACGGCGATTTTGGCCGCGGCGACGCGCAAGCGCAATTCCGCCGGGGGCCACGAGGAACTAAGCGCGCAGGAACTGCTTGTCGCGCGGCTCGCCAGGGACGGCCTGTCCAATCCTGAGATCGGCACCAGGCTGTTCATCAGCGCGCACACCGTCCAGTACCACCTGCGCAAGGTCTTCGCCAAGCTTGGCATCACCTCACGCAGCCAGCTCGACCGCGTCCTGCCCGCGGACGCGCCCGTCGTCTAGCCACCTTTCCGCGCCTGGCCGCCGGCGGTCTCGGGGGTTCTGGCCAGCTCACGCAGCCGGCTGAGGGTATCTCCCTGGCGGCCGGCCAGGACGCGCGCGTCCGGCAGCGCCTCCCGGATCTCCCTGGCTTCCCTGACGGCGAGCCTGGCCGCGCTGACGGTGGCCGACGACAGGACGATCAGGTCGGCCGCGGTGTCGGCGGCGAGGCTGATGACCTCGGCGACCGGCAGGTCCGCGGCCAGGTCATGGACCTGCCAGTGATCCTCGCGCAGGCAGGCCGCCGCCATCATGGCGGGCAGTGCGTGCCGCTCGCCTGGTGGCGTCGTCGTCACGGCGACGCCACGCGGGCGGCCCTGCGGCTGGCGGACGCGGGCGGCGACGAGCCGCTCGCAGATGGCGGTCGCGCGGTGCTCGGCGGCGATAGACAGTTCGCCGGCGGCCCAGTCCGTGCCGACCCGGCGCAGTGCGGGAGCGATGACCTGGTCGCACAGTTCGAACAGCGGCACTCCCGCGGCGAGGCGCGCGAAATCGTGCCGCGCCTGGGCCTCGTCGCCGGCCGCCAGCGCCGCGTACAACCGGGTGGCCTGCGCGGCCCAGTCCCTGACCTGGACTTCCCTGGCGGGCTCGGCACCGGCTGCCCGCCTGGCCAGCAGGTCGCGCACGTCGCTTTCGCTCACCTCATAACCGCGCGGCGTCTTCCGCGCGCGGAGCGTGCCCTGCCGCACCCAGCCGTACGCGGTCTGGTAGTGCACGCCGAGCGTCTCGGCCGCGTCACGTAGCTGCATGGGGGGCGCTCCAACCTCTTTCTTTTAGTGTAGTTTAGTATTGATTACAGGTCGCGGACCGAAGGGGGCGACACGAGCATGGGACTGACGTACTCAAGTGTGGTGCGCGCTGAGCCCGATGAGGTGTTCGCCTGGCATTCCCGGGTGGGGGCCATCACGCGCCTAATGCCGCCATGGCAGCCGGTACGCGTGGCGTGGGAGGCACCTTCGGTCCGCGACGGGCAGGCGGTCCTCGTGCTGCCCGGCGGGCTGCGCTGGGTGGCCGGCCACGATCCAGCCAGCTACGACCCGCCGCGGCAGTTCGCCGACGTCCTGCTGCCGCCGCTCGGGAAGGCGCTTCGCTGGCGGCACACCCACAGCTTCACACCCGCCGACGCCGGCGGAACTGCCGTGGTCGATGTCGTCTCCACGCCTGTCCCGTCCAGGGTCTTGCGGCCGATGTTCGAGTACCGGCACCGGCAACTCGCTGCGGACCTGGCCGCGCACGCGCGCGCACGGAATGTCTGCCCGCAGCCGCTGACAGTCGCGCTCACCGGGGCGAGCGGGCTGATCGGCTCTGCCCTGGTAGCTCTGCTGACCACCGGCGGGCACCGCGCGATCAAGCTGGTCCGCAGGGCGCCCCGGCATCCGGACGAGCGGGAATGGACGCCGGAAGCCCCTGATCCTGAGCTGCTGGCAGGCGTGGACGCGGTGGTCCATCTCGCCGGCGCCTCAATTGGCCGACGGTTTACCGAGGCGAGCAAGCGGGAGATGCTGGCGAGCAGGACCGGGCCGACGCGGGCGCTGGCCACGCTGGCCGCCGGGCTTCCCGGCGGGCCGCGTGCTTTCGTCTCCGCGGCCGCTGTTGGCTTTTACGGCGCCGACCGTGGTGACGAGATCCTGACCGAGGACAGCGAGCGCGGCGACGGGTTCCTCGCCGACGTCGCCGCCGCCTGGGAGGACGCCGCCGGCCCGGCCACGGCGGCGGGAGTCAGGACGGTCCAGGTCCGCACCGGCATCGTGCAGACCCCGCGCGGCGGGATGCTGCGCCTGCTGTACCCGCTGTTCGAGGCCGGCCTCGGCGGCCCGCTCGGCAACGGTACCGGGTGGCAGCCCTGGATCGAGATCGACGACCTGCTCGACATCTACCTGCGCGCGGTCACCGACCCCGCGCTCGCCGGTCCGGTCAACGCGGTCGCGCCCGCCGCGGTGCGCAACGCCGAGTACGCGAGCACCCTCGGCCGGGTGCTCCGCAGGCCCTCGCTGATCCCCGTCCCGCCGGCCGGCCCGCGGTTGCTGCTCGGCGCCGAAGGCGCCAGGGAAATTGCGGCGGCCAGCCAGCGGGTCCGCCCGGCGGCGCTGGCCAGCGCCGGGCACGTGTTCCGGTACCCAGACCTGGAGGGCGCGCTTCGGCATGTCCTCGGCCGCAGCCTCGCCACCGCCGGTCCGCGGTCGACGCCCAGCTGAGAGGGTCGTGGACACTTGTTGGCTTAGTGGTGTGTGGTGAGCGTGAGGGCGGTGCGCAGGCTGCCAAGCGCGAAGGCGGAAGCGACGGGCGGGTCACCGGATCAGCTGCAGGGCTAGCAGCGCGACCGCCAGCGCGCCGAAGAGGAGGAAGGCCACGATGCCTGAGGCATCGCGCCTGCCCGGGGCGGCGAGGCGGACGAGGTACAGGGCGCAGACGGCAGTAGTGATCGCCGCGCCGGCGATGCCCGCCGGCCGGAGCGCCAGGCCGACGGCGATGAGGACGGCGGCGGTGAGCTTCACTGGGGCGAAGACGCGCCTGGCAGTGCCGGGTGAGAAGCCGGTGAACTTGCTGAACAGCGGCATCGTGCGGCCGGTCCACAGGTTGATCGGCGCCATGATGAACTCGGCGATCAGCAGCAGGGACACGATCCAGATCGCGATGATCATGCCAGCTGCCCGCCCATCGCGCGCAGGCCAGCGTCGACGAACCGGATCATCCAGGCGAAGCTCTCGTCCGGGTCATTGCCCCACTGGAACGCGTTGGCCGACTGCAACAGCGCGAACCCGTGGACGACGCAGCGGAGCGCGCGGATGGCGTGGTCCGTCTGCTCGGGCGCGACGCCGTACCCGGAGAGCACGGCGCCGATGGACCTGATGAACCGCGTCTAGCGTCCTTGCGGCACCCGGACGCGATTCGTTCTGGCCTCGTGGCACCACGCGCATGCCCGCTCTGGCCTCGTGGCACCCATGCGTATCCCGGTTCAGGCCCTGTGGCCCGCGCGGCCGACAAGGTGGAGCGAGTTCGCGGCATGAGTCCGCCCGGCTCGCGGCGCAACCATGCGAGCCGGCTGACGGTGCGACCTGGCGGGCGACGGCGCTCGCCCCGGCGCGGCGTTAGCGGACCTGGCGGACGGCGGGCGCGAGCCGCTCCAGTAGCTCGATACCGGTCATCAAGTCGCGGTCGACGGCGCCGGAGGGCATGAGTATGACGTGGTCCGCGCCGGCTGCCAGGTGCGCGGCTACCGCGGCCGCGATCGAGTCTGCGTCCCCGTGGGCGACGAGCGCGCCGACGAGATCGTCGGCCACCGAGGCGATCTGCTGCTCGGAGTAGCCGAGCCCGGCGATGGCCGCGGCGTACCACGGCCGGCCGAGCGAGGCCGCGGCCGCTTGCCTGGCCTGTGCCCGCGCCGCTTGCGCGTCGTCGGTGTCGATGATCGTAGGCAGCGCCACGACCAATAGCTTGCCTGGGCCGAGCGCCGCCCTTGCCCGCGCGGTGAACTGCGGCGGCAGTCCGGCGGGCAGTGCGCCGTCGGCGAGTTCGCCGGCCAGCGCCATCATCTTCTGGCCGTTCGCGGCGACGATCCTGGGATAGGGCGCGGCTGGCGCGGGGGTCATGGTCGGCGCGGCCATCCGCTCCAGGTAGTCGCGCATGGAGGCCAGCGGGCTGCCGAACTCCCGGCCGACGGCCGCCGCCTGTTGCGGGTAGCCGGTCCCGAGTCCGAGGACGAGCCGCCCCGGATAGGCCTGGGACAGCAGGGCGGCGGCGGCGTGCGCGGTCTGCGGCGCCCTGGCCCAGATGTTGGCGATGCCGGTGCCGAACGTCAGCCGCTCGGTGGCGGCAAGCAGCAGGGCCAGTTGCACCATGGGATCCTTGCCGCCGACGGTCTCGTTGGTCCAGGCGGCCGGGTAGCCGGCGTGCTCCAGCCGTCGGGCGGCCTCGCGCTGCAGGTCGATCGGCGGCGCGCCGGTGAAGGGGATCGGCAGGTACGCGCCGACCGGCCCGAGTGACCGCCTGGCTGTCTCGACAACACTCGTGGATGCCATGGCCTCACCGTATGAGCCGGGCCACTCCCCGGTCCATTGCCTGTTTCGCATGACGCATTTCGATCCGCGCAACACCGCAGCTCACCACCGTTCGGTGCGGGCCAGGAGAAGGCTCGTGGAGGCCGGCGAGATCTTACGGTTGGCGAGCCAGGCCGGCGTACCGGCCACGGCCCCTAGCGGCCGCGGAAGTAACCTAGCCGTAGCCAGGAACCGGGAACACTTGAGGAGACGAGAACGACATGACCGCCCAAGCGACTGCGCAGATCGGCGTTACGGGACTTGGCGTGATGGGCCGAAATCTTGCCCGCAACTTTGCCAGGCACGGCTACGCGACGGCCCTGCACAACCGGACCACCGCCAGGACCGACGCCATCATGGCGGAGTTCGGTCACGAGGGCACCTTCGTCCCCGCCCACACGGCGGAAGAGTTCGTCGCCAGCCTGGAGCGCCCGCGCCGCCTGGTGATCATGGTGAACGCCGGCGCGGCGACCGACGCGGTAATCGAGGAGTTCGCACCGCTGCTTGAGTCAGGCGACATGATCATCGACGGCGGCAACGCGCACTTCATCGACACCCGCCGCCGTGAGGCCGCCCTGCGTGACCTGGGCATCCACTTCGTCGGCATGGGCGTGTCCGGCGGTGAGGAGGGCGCGCTCAACGGCCCGTCGATCATGCCTGGCGGCTCGACCGAATCGTGGCAAGCCCTCGGCCCCATGCTTGAGGCGATCGCGGCGAAGGTCGACGGCGTGCCCTGCACGACGCACGTGGGCCCGGACGGTGCCGGGCATTTCGTGAAGATGGTGCACAACGGCATTGAGTACGCCGACATGCAGCTCATCGCCGAGGCCTACGACCTGCTCCGGTACGCCGGCGGGTACCAGCCGGCCCAGATCGCGGAGATCTTCCGTACCTGGAACCGCGGCCGCCTCGACTCCTACCTCATCGAGATCACCGCCGAGGTGCTGGCGCACACCGACGCGCAGACGGGCCGCCCCTTCGTCGACATCGTCCTCGACCAGGCCGAGCAGAAGGGCACCGGCCGGTGGACCGTCCAGGTCGCCCTTGACCTGGGCGTGCCAGTCGACGGGATCGCGGAGGCGACCTTCGCCCGGTCGCTGTCCGGCCACACCGACCTGCGCGCCGCCGCCCGCGGACTCGCCGGACCTGGCCGCGAGGCAGTCTCAGACCCCGACTCATTCGCCGACAAGGTCGAGCAGGCGCTGTACGCGTCCAAGATCGTGTCCTACGCCCAGGGCTGGAACATGATCGCCGCGGGCAGCGACGAGTACGACTGGGACATCGACCTCGGGAAGATGGCGGTCATCTGGCGCGGCGGCTGCATCATCAGGGCCGCATTCCTCGACCGGATCCGCGCCGCCTACGCGGCTAACCCTCAGCTCCCGACGCTGCTTGCCGACCCGGACTTCGGCAAGGAGGTCACCGAGGCGCAGGACGGCTGGCGCGAAGTGATCGCGGCCGCGGTGAACAACGGCATCCCGGTGCCCGGGTTCTCGGCCGCGCTCGCGTACTACGACGCGCTCCGCGCGGAGCGCCTGCCCGCCGCGCTCGTCCAGGGCCTGCGCGACTTCTTCGGCGCGCACACGTACCGTCGCACGGACGCCGAGGGCAGTTTCCACACGTTGTGGGCGGCGGGCCGCGCGGAAGTCGGCAGGTAAGCCCGCTCGCCACCCGGGGCAGCCGGCCGAGGTTGCCGTGGGAACCGCGCCTTCGTTCGGGCTAATGCCGTTGATTATCCCGAACGGATGCGGCTGACTGTGGCGGCGTCCCGCTGAGCCGGAACGGGCCGGGACGCCGGCGTCCCCGTGTGCCATTAGGCCGGCCGGTGCCGGCTCAACGGCACACGGGGAGATAGCGGGAGATTGTGGGTCGCACGCGGCGAATACGCCCACGCGGCTGGCGCCGCGCGGCGGCAATGTCACCTTGCTGACACCTGCGACCTGTCATTCTGGGCAGAGGACGACGGCCAGGAGGTTCGATGACAGTCGACCCGATGTCATACCCGAGGTTCGCCGGACCGCCACAGGCGCTGGCCGCGGACGCGGACCGGGAGCGTGCCGTCGACGTGCTGAAGGCCGGCTTCGCCGAGGGCAGGCTCACCAAGGCAGAGCACGACGACCGGGTGGCCCGCGTCTACGCCGCTCGCACCTACGGCGAACTCGGATCGCTCGTCGCGGACCTGCCGGCCGGGCCGCTGGGCGGCCAGGCGCGGTACCCAGTCGCGCTGTACCCGCCGGCGCAGCCCGGCGTCAGCTCGCTGGCCGTGGCGGCGCTTGCCTGCGGCATCGCCGTTTTCCTCACCTCAGGGCTGACCGCGATCCCGGCGATCATACTCGGCCACGCGGCACGGCGGGCGGTGCGCAGGACCGGGGAGCGCGGCGCAGGCATGGCGCTGACCGGGCTGATCGTCGGCTGGGGCGCGCTCGCGCTGATCGTTCTGCTCGGGGTGCTGGTATTCACGTTCGCCGCGCACAGCGCCCACGAGGTTGTCATCCCGCCTGCCCCTGGCGGTCCCGGCGGTCCCGGCTTCCCGGCCCCGGCGGTCCCGGCGGCCTGGGCGGCGCGGGCGGCTAGTCCGCCAGCCGCCCGTTGCGGAAGCCGCGGGCGCCTCGGGACAGGATCAGGCGGACTCGCGGACGATGACTTGCGCGGGTGCGGCGACGAACCCCGCGCCGTCGAGTCCCAGGATGATGCGGGCTGTCCGGCGCCCGTGATCTTCGGCGTCGATGTGCACGGTGGTAAGCGTGGGCGTGAACAGGGCGCCGTAGTCGGTGTCGTCGAACCCGATGACGGCCAGGTCGGCGGGGACGCTCAGCCCGAGGTCCCTGGCGGCGGCCAGGATGCGCAGCGCCACCTCGTCATCGAATGCGGCGAGCGCCGTAACTACCGGATGGGCGTCGAGGAAGGCCCGGACCGCCGCCGCGGCACGTGCCCGTTCCCGCGACACGGTGAGCGCCTCAGGCGGGGGCAGCCCGACCCTGCTCGCCGCCTCGCGCGCAAACCTGAGCCGGACCGGCCCGAGCGGCGGATGGCCATCGGGGAGCGCGACGGCGACGTGCGCGTGGCCACGGCCGGCGAGGTACCCGAGCTGTACGGCCGTGTTACCGGCGAGGCCGCCGTCCCAGCCGCCGTCGTCGAGTTCGTGGCCGGGCGCGAGGTAGTCCGGCATCCCGATCACGGCGCGCGGCGAGATCGCCTCAAGGAGCCGCTGCCGCGCTCCCGGGGCGGAGTGACCGTGCCGGACGAGCAGCACGTGGTCGTGCGCGGCCAGTTCGTCGTCCAGCCCCCTGGTGAAGCTGCGCGAGTAATTGCCCTCGTAGCCGGAGTCGATGGTGAGAACGATGATTCGCGATGACCCTTCGCGCAGCGCCCGCGCGATTGAGTGCGGAACGTAGCCGAGATCCCGCGCGGTCTCCCTGACCCGCCGCCGCGTCGCCTCCGAGATCGCGATGCCCGGAGCGTCGCTGAGCACGAATCCCGCCGTGGCGCGCGACACGCCAGCCGCCGCGGCCACGTCCCGCAGCGTCACCCGCTTCTCGCCCATCGTCACGCTCCGGCTCGGCTCCTCCCCGACCATACCGGCGCGCGGTGATCGCCTACCGCGAAGTCTCTGGTGACCGCGGCGGGCGGAACGGTTGAATGGCGTTATGCGCGCGGTGTACGACGAGATCGCCGACTGGTATGAGCACGAGTTCCTCGGCAGCCAAGACGCGCGGGCCAGCGATCCGCTTGAGATCGATCACTGCCTGCGCGCCCTGCTCGGCCCGGGCAGCGGGGCCTGCCTGGAGGTCGGCTGCGGGACTGGCGTGCACGCCGCCACCGTCCGCGAGCTTGGCTGGACCCCGATCGGGGTTGACGTCTCGGCGGGGATGCTGCGTCATGCCCGTGGACGGCTCGCCATCGCCAGGGCCGACGCTCAGCGGCTGCCGTTGCGCGACGAGTCACTGCCCGCGGTCATCTCCGTCATGGTGCACACCGACATGCCCGGGTACCTGGCCGTGGTGCGCGAGGCGGCGCGCGTGCTGCGGCCGGGCGGGGCGCTTGTCCATGTCGGCGTGCACCCGTGCTTCTGCGGCGGGTTCGCCGACCGGAGCGACCCGCGGGCCGTTGTCATCCGGCCCGGCTACCTCGACAGCCACTGGACGAAGGCGTCGTGGACGGACAAGGGCGTGCGCGACAAGGTCGGTGCCACCCACTTCCCGCTCCCCACCCTGCTGCACGCCTTCACCACCGCCGGCCTGACCCTCGACGGCTTCGCCGAAGGCGGCACCCCTAGCCCGCAGGTGCTCGCCATCCGGGCCAGCAAGCCGGTCGCGCCCTAACATGACCCAGGTCATCGTGTCCTGAACAGGCCCGGCCCTCGTTACCGCATGGGGCTGCTCTGGCCGGGTAGGCATCCGCCGTTGGCCAAGACCAGCGCAGGAGGGAACTTCATGGCTACCGACCGGCAGAAGGAAGCGGCTCGGCGCAACATCGCCAAGGCCAGGGACGCGCAGAGTGCCCGGGCGCACGGCAAGGACGTCCCGCGTCAGGGGGAGGGCTTGAGCACCGCGGAGAAGGATGACCTGGCGGACAAGGAGTTCGCCTTCCCGAAGGAGCGCAAGGAGCCGCTGACCGACGCGCGGCACGTGCGCAACGCGATCGCCCGGTTCGACCAGGTCGAAGGCGTCAGCGACGCCGAGCGGGACCAGGCGTGGAAGCGGATCCTGGCCGCCGCGAAGCGCCACGACGTCGAGGTATCGGAATCAGACTGGCGGGAGCTCGCCAAGGGCGGCAAGGACCGCAAGCGCTAGCGCTAACGGTCTGACCGGCTGGCCGCGGCTACGCCAGGCGCGCCGCGTCGCCGACCTGGACCCGGCCCGGGCGGAGAACCTGGGCATAGACCCCGGCACAGGGCTGGGGACCCCAGTCACCCAGGGGGCTGATCCTGTTGTGCGTGGCGGGTACCCGGAGCGCGGCGACGTCACGTGGCAGGTCGCCGTGTTCCAGAGTGGGGATGGCGCAGCGGGGCGTACGGATCATGATCCGGATGGTTAGGTCGCTTCCGATGCACAGGTCGCGGCCCGCCCAGTCGTTTTCTGCGAAGCCGGGGACCGTAGTCCGGATGACCACATTGGGCCGGTAGCGCTCCAGTTCCACGGTGCCACGGGGGCTGAGCTCGGCGATCCGGTCCAGCGTCGAGGTGGTCAGCAGGTGAAGCGGGGCGTAGTCGAAGAACGTGCCCTCAGGGGACGCGCCGCCAAGCTGGCCGATTTCGACCGGTACCGAGGCCTCGATGCCGTCACGCAAGACCTGCTCGGGGTCGGCCCGGTCGAACGTCGCGTCCCGCGGCGGGGTGGCGGTCAGCGTCACAGGGTGGCCGAGGAACTCCGACAACGCGCCGTGGATGCCTGGGTCGGTGCCGGCCATGGCGGTGCCGTCAGGGAACGCGATCTTCACGTCCGGGCCGGAGGCGGCGGACAGCCTGAGCATGTCCCGCCACAGCCGCGGGTTCTTGGCGCTGGCGACCTTGCCGGTCTCGCGGTGCACGAGGGCCAGTACCCGGTCGCCGGCCACGCCGCGCCCGGTCACGTCGCAGGCCCGCAGGCTCTCGCCGAGCATCGACTTGACCGGGTAGCGCCGCAGCACGGCCACCGTCCCGAGGAGGCGGCCCCGCTCAATCATCGCCATTCGTCACTCCATCGATAAGTTGGTCGAGAACCTCGATCATCTCGGCCCGCGCCTGCGCGCGGTCGGCCGCCTCCGCGACGTAGAGCGCGGCCTCGTCGCTTGCCCCCATGAACACGTGGGCGAGCGGGCGCAAGGGCTGCTGCCGGATGCGCCCCGTCTCCATCCCGTTCGACAGGAGCGCTTGCGCCAAGCCGAACACATGGCGCTGGCACACCTCCCGCCAGCGAGCCCAGCCGAGGACCGACGGCCCGTCGAGTAGGGCGATGCGGTGGCTCTCCGGCTCGACGCAGATCTCCAGCCACAGCCGCACAGCCTGCCGGATGCCCTCCACCGGATCGGTCACCCCGGAGGCGGCCACGTGCTCGGCTAGCCGCGCGGCGATATCGCCCTCGACCGCGTCCACCACCGCGTCGAACAATGCCAGCTTGTCGGCGAACTGGTGGTAAAGCGCTCCCCGGGTGACCCCTGCCTCCGCCGCGATCGCGTCGGTCGACACGTCGGCGAAGCCCTGCGCCGCGAATAGCCGCCGCCCAGCGGCCACGAGGGCCTGGCGGGTCGCGGCAGAGCGGTCGGCCTGGGTGCGGCGCACTTTCTGGTGGGCGGACATCGATGCTGACACCCTTCGATTGTGCCCGAAGCTCGTCACCTTCGGCATACGGATACTCGACAAACATACATGCAGCATGTATGTTTTTGCTCATGACGACCGATCCAGCTCCCGCCGGTTCCGCGACGGTCGACCTGCCGCAAGGCAAGCTCGCCTATCGCGCCGCCGGCCCCGCCACCGGTGACCACCCGCCCGTCGTGTTCGTCCACGGCCTGCTCGTCGACGCCCGCCTCTGGGAACCAGTAGCCGAACGCCTCGCCAGCGCGGGCATCCGCAGCTACGCCCCGACGCTGCCACTCGGATCGCACCAGCGGCCGATGAACGCCGACGCCGACCTATCGCCCCAAGGGGTCGCCAGGCTGGTGCTTGACTTCGTCCAGGCACTCGGCCTCAGCGACGTGCTCATCGTCGGCAACGACACCGGCGGGGCGATCTGCCAGCTCGTGCTCGCAGCCGACACGAGCAGGATCAGCGCCGCGGTCCTCACCAACTGCGACGCGTTCGACACCTTCCCGCCGCTTGCCCTCGCGCCGCTCTTCCGCGCGCTGCGCCATCCAGGGCTCGTCGCCTGCATCGCGCCGACGCTCCGGTCGAAAGCGATGCGGAACGGCCCGCTTGCCTACGGCCCCTTGTCCAGCGGACCGCTCGACCCCGACCTGACCCTCGACTGGGTCAAGCCCCTGGCGGACGAGGCGATCCGCCGCGACCTCGCCAAGCTCGCCAGGGGAGTTCACCCGCGCGTGCTGCTCGACGCCGCGAGCCGGTTCGGCCAGTTCACGGGCCCGGTGCGGATCCTGTGGGGCGAGGCGGACTCCATGTTCCGCCTCAAGCTCGGCCGCCAGCTCGCGGAAGCCTTCCCGCATGCCACCCTCGCCACAGTGCCGGCCGGCCGCACCTTCCTGCCCCTCGACCACCCCGGCCGGGTCGCAGACGAAATCATCACGGCCGTCCGCGACGCGGCACGGGCGCGTCCGGCGGGATGACCGGCTGATCACCTGAACAACCAATCATCAGTCCGAACGACTTCGGCTTCCTGCCCCGCGCCACCGCAACTTTCCCCGCCGCGGGTAGCGTGGCGGGCATGCGGGTCAGGATGGGGATTTCACTGGGGGCGGCCGGGGTTCCCGGCGACTTCGGGGCGGCGGTGGGGCTGCTTGAGTCGGCCGGGGTCGATTCGCTGTGGCTGCCGGAGAACGTGTACGGGCCCACGGTCGAGCCGTTCACCGGGATGACCTACGCGCTGGCGAAGACCACGCGGCTCAAGGCGGGCAGCGGGATCTCTGTCCTGCCCGGGCGTCATCCCGTGCTCGTCGCCAAGCAGCTCGCCTCGCTCGCGGGACTGGCGCCTGGCCGGGTGCTTCCCGTGTTCGGCCTCCAGCCGGCGCAGGCGGCAGAGCGCGCGCTGTTCCCGGTGCCGCCCGGGCAACGGGGCGCGGTATTCGACGAGGCGCTGACCTTGCTGCGGCTGATGCTGACCAGCGACGAGGTGACGTTCCACGGCTCCTTCTTCACCGTGGATGGCGCCTCGGCAGGCCCGCTGCCGGCCAAGCCGCTCGACATCTGGCTCGGCGGGTCGGCGCCCGCCGGGCTGCGCCGGGTCGGCAGGCTCGCCGACGGCTGGCTCGGCTCGCTGCTCACCCCGGCGGAAGCGCGTGCCGCGGTCGCCACCATCAACGCCGCCGCCGACGAGGCCGGGCGCGAGGTGGACCAGGACCACTTCGGTACCAGCCTCGCGGTCGCGTTCGGCGGCATCCCCGACGCGCTCGCGGCCTCCATCAGGCGGCGCCGGCCCGATGCCGACCCCGCGTCGCTGGTCGCGGACGGCTGGGCCGGCGCCAGGGAGATGATCTCCGCGCTCGTCGACGCGGGCCTGAGCAAGTTCGTCATCAGGCCCGCGACGCGACGCAAGGGGCAGCCATCGAGGACTTCATCGCGGGTTTCACCCGCGAGCTGATGCCGCTGCAGACCTGAGAGCCTGAAAATAACGGTTCAGGTGGTCTCCTGCACGTCGCAGCGATGAGTTTCTGCGGCTTGATCAGTCAACCAGCAGCATCGAGACCAATCGGAGGTGTAGGGCGTGCGAAAGATCGTCGTGTACGAGTTGTTGTCCCTCGACGGGGTTGCCGAGGCCCCGGATAGTTTCTTCGCCGACTGGGACGACGCGATGGACGCCAACCTTGCCGCGGTGATCGCGACACAGGACGCGGTCATTCTCGGCCGCCGTAGCTACACCGAGTGGGCGCAGTTCTGGCCGAGCAGCCAGATCCAGCCATTCGCGACATTCATCAACGGGGTCAGGAAGTACGTCGCGACATCGACGCCCCTTGACCGAGACTGGGCCAATGCGACGGTGCTCGACGGCGGGCTGGTCGAATTCGTTCGGGAGCTCAAGCAGCAGCACGGCGGCGATGTCGGCGTCCACGCAAGCATCTCGGTCGCGCAGGCGCTGCTCACCGCCGGCGTTGTCGACGAACTCAGGCTCGTGATAGCGCCGAGGATCGCCGGCCGCGGACGACGACTCCTCGACGGCTTGCCGCCGATTCAGCTCGAGTCGATCCGAAGCGATACCTCACCGACCGGCTACCTGCTCGTCGACTATCGCGTTATCCGTTAGAGCGTGGAAAGTAACGGTTTGACGCCGCCGCTACGCGCCCTGGTGCGGCCCCACCGCGGGCACCGCGAATAGTCCTCCGGCGCACGCAAGGGCCAGCCCGGCGGTTGTTGACTTAGGCGCTCACTGCCTTCGCACCGGGCCCGCACGCCCGTTCTGTCCGGATTATCCGGGCGGCACCGCGGCCCGGACCATGATCATGTGGATTCCGCAGCTCATTTGATGCGGAATCCACATGATCAAGGAAATCCCTGCCGTCACGCCGCGCCCGGCTCGCGGGCGCCGCGTACCAGGACGCGCAGGGTCCTCACGCACCACATAAGTTAACGGCATTGCACGCAGGCCGCGGTTTCTGTACCTGAGATGCAAATTCTGGTCCCCTAGCCGCGCGGCCGCCCGTCATCTGTTCGCGTCGGGTAAGCACTCACCGAGGAGGAAGGGCGCTAGCCCGGGCTGCCCGGTGACTCGAGTGCCTCCTTCGAGTAGCCCGCGACTTGCTTATAGCCATCGGACAAGGCCCGCAGCTCCGCGGGCTTGAGCACGTCGCTGATGTCACGGAACGGCTTGTCCCCCGTCCGCTCGTAGACCTCGCGGAGGATCGCGTCCGGCGGGTTGGTCCGGTTCGTCAGCACGACCCGGCTGGTCGGCGGCCGGCGCAGTTCGTCGTAGCGCGCGAGCGCCGCTACCGGGTCCTGGTCGGCGGTGAGGCACTCGGCGAAGGCCTTGGCGTCCAGCATGGCCTGCCCCGCGCCGTTGGATCCGCGCGGCACCATCGGGTGCGCGGCGTCACCGAGCAGCGTCACCCGGCCGAAGCTCCAGCGGTCGAGCGGGTCCTGGTCCACCATCGGGTACTCGAGGACGTGCTCGGTGGCGCGCAGCAGCGCGGGAACGTCAAGCCAGTCGAAGTGCATGTCGGCGAACGCGTCGATGAAGTCCTCCAGGCGCCCCTCCCTGGTCCAGTCGCGCAGGCTGTGCCGCGGGGTGTCCAGCTCGGCGACCCAGTTGACGAGCTGCCTGCCCGCACCGTCGGCGTTGTCGACGATCGGGTAGATGACCAGCTTCCCGGTGGCGAGCCAGCCGACCCGCGTGAAGGTCGCGCCGCTGAGGAAGGGCTCCCACAGGGCGACGCCCCGCCACATGTTGACGCCCGAATAGCGCGGCTCGCCCTCCTCCGGGTACAGCTGCCTCCGGACGGCGGAGTGCACGCCGTCGCAGCCGACGAGAACCGTGCCGCGTTGCGCGGGACGCGGCCGGCCGGTCGCGGTGTCGCCGAACTCCGCGGTGACGTCCGCGCCGTTGTCGGTGAAGCCGGTGCACTGCCAGCCAAGGCTGACGCTATCCGGGCCGAGCCTGGCCACCACGGCGTCGTACAGGATCCGCTGAAGGTAGCCGCGGTGAATCGAGAACTGCGGCCACGCGTAGCCGGCGAACCTGCCAAGCGGCTCACGGTAGATGAACTGGCCGAACCGGTTGTAGAAGACGGACTCCGCGGTGGTGACCGACTCGCGAGCGAGATCGTCCTCCAGCCCCAGCTCGCACAGCAGCCTGGTGGCATGCGGCAGCAGGTTGATCCCGACGCCGAGCGCGCCGACCTCCGGTGCGCTCTCGTAGACGTGGCACGGCACGCCTGCCCGGTGCAGGCTCAGGGCCAGCGTCAGGCCGGCGATCCCGCCGCCCGCGATCATGACAGTCATGTACTAGCGTTCCCATCCGGTAGTCCTGGATGGAACATAACTCCCGCAACCCCTCTTCGCGGAATAGCTGAAAACACAATTCCTTCAAACGGAACACTGGACTGGCGCCTGGCCCGGCCCGGTCGCTTAACGCGTGAGGTCGCGCGGGTCCCTGACGGGTGTCGCCTCCTCGAAGATCAGCATCGTCTGGGTCGAGTTGACCTCCTGGATGTCCTGCAGCCGCGCCACCACCACGTCGCGCAGGGACACGGCGTCGCGGGCGCGGACGCGCAGCAGGATGTCGTGCTCGCCGGATACGAACGCGATGTGGTCGACCTCTGGCATCGTCAGCAACTGGGCGCGCACCGACTTCCACGACCGCTGCGCGATGTCGAGGTAGACGTAGGCCGACAGCGCGTACCCGGCCCGCACCGGGTCGATGATCGCGGCGTACCCGGTGATCACGCCCTCGCGCTCCAGGCGGGCCACCCGGGCGTACGCGCTCGCCCGCGAGATATGGATCAGGTCGGCGAGGGCGCGCATCGACATCCGGCCGTCGGCGCGCAGCGCCTCGACGATCATCCGGTCGGTGTCGTCCATCGCTGCCATATGTCCATGCAGGCTGTCCGCGGGAAGGTCATGAGAAGTCATATGGCCAAAATATCGCGCCAGTGGAAGCAAGACGTCTCGTCTTTCGCTCGACCACTAGAAGATTGGCCGTTTCAGGGCAGACTTTCCGGAAAGAGCCGTTGAACGGAGGGGCCGTGACGACCCTCGCCCGCCCCAGCGAAACGGCGAACGCCGGCAGCCTGCTGCCGAGCGCGGCGCCGCTTCAGCTGATCGATAAGGACGGCCTGCCCGGCGGTAACCCGGGCGGGCTGACCTTCCCGCAATCCGACGTCCTGCGCGAGTTGTACCGCCACATGGTGCTCGGGCGCCGCTTCGACGGCCAGGCCACCGCGCTGACCAAGCAGGGCAGGCTCGCGGTGTACCCGAGCTCGCGCGGGCAGGACGCCTGCCAGGTCGGTGCGGCGCTCGCGCTGCGCGACCAGGACTGGCTGTTCCCCACCTACCGCGACTCGGTCGCCATCCTCACCCGCGGCGTGCCCGCCGAGGAGACCCTGACCCTGCTGCGCGGCGACTGGCACTGCGGCTACGACCCCTACGAGTACCGGGTCGCGCCGCAGTGCACCCCGCTGGCCACGAACACCCTGCACGCCGTCGGCCTCGCCTACGCCGCGCGGCTCAAGAAGCAGGACCAGGTCGCGCTCGTACTGGTCGGTGACGGCGCCACCAGCGAGGGCGACACGCATGAGGCGCTTAACTTCGCCGCCGTATGGAAGGCGCCCGTGGTGTTCCTGGTGCAGAACAACGGCTACGCGATCAGCGTGCCGCTGGCCAAGCAGACCGCGGCGCCGACGCTCGCCGCGAAGGGGATCGGCTACGGCATCCCGTCACTGCTGATCGACGGCAACGACGCCGCCGCCGTCTACGCGGCGGCGCGGGCCGGCGTCGAGCGGGCCGCCGACGGCGGCGGCCCCACTCTCATCGAGGCCATCACCTACCGGGTCGAGGCGCACACCAACGCCGACGACGCCACCCGCTACCGGACAAGCGCCGAGGTCAGCGCGTGGCTCGAACGCGACCCGATCACCAGGCTTGAGGCTCACCTCAGGGCCGCCGGCCTGCTCGACGACGCGGCGGCCGGACGGCTGGCGGACGAGGCCGAGCGGCTCGCCGGTGAGCTGCGGATGAGGATGAACGCCGACGTGAGCGCCGACCCGGCCGAGCTATTCGAGCACGTCTACGCACGCCCGACGGCCGCGCTTGAGCGACAGCGCGCGGCGCTACTCGCCGAGCTTGCGGAACTTGAGGAGCCCGCGCCATGACCACCGTGCTGCCACCGGCCCTGGCGGCGGCAAGCGCCCGCCAGGCCCCCGTGTCCCAGGCCACGCCGCCCGCTGGCCCGTCCCAGGTCACCATGGCCGCCGCGCTCAACCGGGCCCTGGCCGACAGCCTGGCCGCCGACGACCGCGTCGTCGTCTTCGGTGAGGACGTCGGCACGCTCGGCGGGGTCTTTCGCGTTACCGACGGGCTGGCCGGCCGTTTCGGCGAGCACCGCGTCTTCGACACGCCGCTCGCCGAGTCCGGCATCGTCGGCACGGCCATCGGCATGGCCATGAACGGCCTCGTCCCCGTCGTGGAGATGCAGTTCGACGCGTTCGCCTACCCCGCCTTCGAGCAGGTCACCAGCCACCTCGCCAAGATGCGCAACCGGACGAGGGGCAAGCTCGCGCTGCCCGTGGTCATCCGGGTGCCGTTCGGCGGCGGCATCGGCGGCGTCGAGCATCACAGCGACTCCTCCGAGGCGTATTACACGCACACCCCTGGCCTGCGCGTCGTGGCGCCCGGCACGCCCGCCGATGCTTACCGCCTGCTGCGCCAGGCGATCGGCTGCCCGGACCCGGTCGTCTTCCTTGAGCCGAAGCGCCGCTACTGGTCCAAGGAGACCGCCGTGCTCACGGCGGAAGGCCCGCCGATCGACCGCGCGGTCGTGCGGCGGCCAGGCAACGACGTCACCCTCATCGCCTACGGGGGGATGGTGGCCACCGCGATGGAGGCGGCCGAGGCCGCCGTGGCGGAAGACTGGGACGTCGAGGTCATCGACCTCCGCTCGCTCTCGCCCTTCGACGACGAGACACTGACCGAGTCGGTGCGCCGCACCGGCCGGGCGGTCATCGTGCACGAGGCGGCGGGCTTCGCCGGATACGGCGCCGAGGTCGCCGCCCGCCTGACCGAGCAGTGCTTCCACTACCTTGAGGCGCCGATCCTGCGGGTCACCGGCCTCGACATCCCGTACCCGCCGCCGCACCTCGAGCGGTTCCACCTGCCGAACACCGACCGCATACTCGACGCCATCGCGCGCCTGCAGTGGGAGGGGGACAATGCCTGATTTCCTGCTCCCCGACCTCGGTGAGGGGCTTGAGGAGGCTGAGGTCATCGCCTGGCGCGTCAAGCCGGGCGACCGCGTCGCGGTCGACCAGGTGATCGCCGAGGTGGAGACCGCCAAGGCCGTCGTCGAGGTTCCCGTCCCTTACGCGGGCGTGGTCGCCGCCTTGCACGCGGCGGCCGGAAGCACCATCTCCGTCGGGCAGCCGCTGCTCACCGTCGAGGCGGAAGAGCCGGCGGCGGGCTTCCGCGAGCCAGGCGTCGTCGTACCCGAGCAATCCCAGGCCACGGCAAACGGAGTCGCCGACGCCGCCGCCCGCGGCGCGGCGACCGGAGACGCGGCGACCGAGGACGCGGCGGCAACAGGCGCGGCGGCAACGGGCGAAGTGGCAGGCGACGCGCCGGTTAGCGGCGACGAAGCCAGCGGCAGCGTCCTGATCGGCTACGGCACCGGCTCTCTCGCCGGGGCCGCGCCGACCCGCAGCCGACGCGGCCGTCGCCGGGCCGGCGGCACGGCCGTCGCGCCGCCCGCGGGCGCTCCCCCGGCCCGTCCCGCCAGGCCCGCGGCCCCACCGCCGGGAACGCCCGCGCCGTCTGTACCCGCGCCGTCCGTACCCGCGCCGTCCGTACCCGCAACGTCCGGGCCAGCAGCGTCCGGGCCGGCCGCGCCGCCCGCCGCACCTGACCGGCCCCGCCGGGTCGCGGTGATCTCGCCGCTCGTCCGCAAGGAAGCCAGGGACGCCGGCCTTGACCTGACCACCCTCACCGGAACCGGTCCAGCAGGCGTGATAAGCCGCGAGGACGTCCGCCTGGCCATCACCGGGCGCGCCACGGAGCAGGAGCCTCCGAGGCCCAACGTCGACACGGAGACCGGGACTGGCGAGCGCCGTATCCCGCTGCGCGGCGCGCGCCGGGCGGCGGCCGACAAGCTGTCCCGTTCCCGCCGGGAGATCCCCGAGGCGACCGTCTGGGTCGACGTCGACGCCACCGACCTGGTCGAGACGCGGCGCGCGCTGAATACGGCCGATCCCAAGCGGCCGGTCAGCCTGCTCGCCCTGCTCGCCAGGTTCACCATCCTCGGGCTGCGCCGCTACCCCGAGCTCAACGCCCGCATCGAGCGGGACGAGATCATCGTGCCGGAGCGGGTCAACCTCGGCTTCGCCGCGCAGACCGACCACGGCCTGGTTGTCCCCGTCGTGCACGACGCGCACCGGCTGACCACCCGGGACCTTTCTGCCCGTCTGGCGGAGCGCACGACGGCGGCCCGCGAGCGCCGCCTCGCCCCGGCGGACCTTACCGGCGGCACATTCACGGTGAACAACTACGGCGTGTTCGGCGTCGACGGATCCGCCGCCATCATCAACCATCCGGAGGTCGCGATCCTCGGCATGGGCCGCGTGATCGACCGCCCGTGGGTGGTGGACGGCCAGCTCACCGTCCGCAAGGTCACTGAGCTCACCCTGGCCTTCGACCACCGCGCTTGCGACGGCGGCACGGCCGGCGGCTTCCTCCGCTACGTCGCCGACTGCGTCGAGTCCCCGGCCACCGCCCTAGGCGACATGTAATCAAGCTGCCGCGGGTGGCGGGGCTAATGCGTTATCGCTGGTCGCGGCGCAGCGGATGGTCGGCGGGTACTTCGACGAGGACGATCGCGACGCCATCGGGGTCCTCGATCCACATCTCGGTCAGGCCCCAGGGCTCCTCGGCTGGCTCCCGGAGAACGCGGACGCCTGCCGCGGCGAGGCGGCCGTGCTCGGCCCGGACATCGCGAACCTGCAGCCAGATCATGACCGGACCCCCGGAAGGGCCTGACCCGTGCCCGGAGACCTCGAGCAGTCCCTGGCCGAGGAAGAACACGACCGAGGGATCGGCCGCGGGCCCGAACTCGCGGTAGACCGCCAGGCCAAGCGCATCACGGTAGAAGCGCCGGCTCCGGTCGAGGTCGGCGGGGCGCAGCAGGATACGGCTGCTCAGGATTTCCACAGTGCGATCCTCTCAGCCCAGGTACCAGGCCTGGCACCGGAGTCCGGCACGGCGGCCTTGCCGTAAAGCGCCCGGTGGATCTCCCGGGCTGAGCTCGCCAGCCGTCCGGCGGCCCGCGTCGTGGGAGACGTGGCGACGGTGGGACGCCCTGGTGGCCAAGGAATGCGAGCCCCGGGTCCGGGCGTGCCCGTTTCGTCCGGATTGTCCCGGCGGCACCGCGGCCCGGACCATGATCATGGGGATTCGGCATCTTATTCGATGCGGAATCCACATGATCATGAAAATCACCCGCGATCACGCCGCGCCCGTGCCCGGGCGCCGCGTGCCAGCCCGCACACGGATCTCACGGACACCACGCACCACTTGAATCAGCGGCATTGAGTGCCCGGGGTTGCTTAGGGCGGCTGGTCGCCTGCCGGCCCGAGAGCTTCAGCTCCGCCAGGTCGCCGGGGTCGGGTGATGTCGGCCGGGTCGGGTGATTAGGTTGCGGGCGGCTCGTCGCCTGCCGGCCCGAGAGCTTCAGCTCCGCCAGGTCGGCGGGGTCGGGTGATGTCGGCCGGGTCGGGTGATTAGGTTGCGGGCGGCCGGTCGCCTGCCGGCGGGCGAGCTTGCGCCTTGCCAGGTTGGCGGGGATGGGTGGAAGGAACTGATAGCCGTTGCGCCCGGGCTTGCTCCGGGTGATCAGCGCCGCGGGCCGAGTGGCATGACCGCCAGGGGCGGGCCGGCGGGACGGTGGCCGGCGTTGGAGAAGCTGGCGATGGCGGTGCCGATGAGCGTGACCTCCACGATGTGGTCGCGGCGGCCCACCGCGGCCGGGCAGTCCCGCGCGCGAACCCGCAGCCGCATGTCGCCGGTCACCACGCCCTCGGCGCCGAGCCGCCGTACGTCCTGTTCCAGCCGGCGCCTGGCGTCCTGCCGCGTCTGGTTCACCAGCTCCGTCCAGCCGGCCATCTCGACGTTGCCTGACCACGGTCGGCCCTGCCTGGTGGTCGTCCGGTCATCGTGCCGCGAGCCGATCGCGATGCCGAGCACCAGCCCGGCAGGCACCCAGCCCGCCGTGATCAGCCTGGCGAAGTCCTGGCCGGACAGAGCGGAAGTAAAAGGAACCCGCAGCCCCGCGGCGCCCGTCGCGCGCACCGCGGTGCCGATGGCCGTGAACTCAAGGCCGCCGAGGAAGAACGACCCGCTAGACAGATTGACCCCCACGACCCCGTGACCGCCAAGCCCCGCGCACTCGGCGGTCATCCGGTCAACGGCCACGCGCCTGGCCTGGTACATGGCTTCCACCAGCGGCCCGAAGACTCCGGGATCGCCCCGCGCCGGCACCCGGGCGGCCGGCCGCGCGGGCAGCACGCCGCCCGAGGATCCCGGCGCCCCCGGGCAGGCGTAACCGCTGGCGGACCCGGCGGCGTACACGGCCGCGCCGAACACCTGCCCGACCGGCGCAAAGCCCACGCCGCCGATCGCGGCAAACTCCTGACTGCTCAGCACGGATCCCCACGTGCCTTCGTACCGGGCACCCGCCACCGTGGCCTCGGCCGCAGCGGACGGTTCCTCGCTCACCCTCCCAGCCTAGGCCGGCTCCCTTCCCGTGCGGCCCTAGCGCTAGGAGAACAGGGCGCTACGAGAACAGGGCGCTAGGAGAAGAAGAGGCGGGCCGGGCCGTCGACCAGGATCGCCTGGCGGGCCTCCTCGGTCGGCGCCCAGTCGGCCAGGAGGTTCAGGATCTCGCCGGTGTCGCGCTGGCCGTCAGGGAGGTGCGGCCAGTCGGAACCCCAGATCAGGCGGTCGGGGCGGGCGGCGACGAGGGCGCGGCCGAGCGGGGCCACAGAACTAAGCGGCTTGTACTTCGCCACCCGGTACGCACCGGACAGCTTGATCCAGCAGCTGCCCTGGGCCAAGAGGGCAAGCAGGCGGCGCTCGAAGTCCTGGTCCGGTTCCGTCATGTAACCCATGTGGTCGATGACGAAGGTGTCCTCCAGGTCGGCGAGGAACGGCAGCAGGTCGCGGACGATCGCGCCCGGCGTGTAGAACTGCAGGTGCCAGCCGCGCGGGGTGGCGCGGGCGGCCATCCGGCGGATGTAGGCGATGAGGTCCGCCGTTGGCCAGCTCGCGCGGGCGAACAGGTCGAGCCTGATGGCGCGGACACCGATCTCGTGGAAGGCGTCGAGCTCTGCGTCGGTGGTGTCCTCCTCGATGCGGACCACGCCGCCGCAGCGCGGGCCAAGCCGCTTGAGTACGTCGACGAGCAGGCTGTTGTCGGTGCCGTAGAAGGTGGGCTGGACGAGGACCATGCGCTCGATGCCGAGCGCCGCGGTCAGCGCGAGGTACTGCTCGACGGTGCCGTCGGGGAACGTGTAGAGCGGGTCGGGGACGTGCGGGTAGCCGGGCTCGAACACGTGGAAGTGGGCGTCGCAGGCGCCGGACGGCATGGCGAAGGCCGGGGGCGTGTTGGTCTCGGCGGCCCGCATCGGCGTGCATCGCAGGATCTCCGTCATTTCAGGAACCTTTCCGTGCGGGCGGCCGCGCCTGCGTAGAGCATGTCGGTGTCGGTCCCGGTCAGCCGCAGCGGGCAGACACCAGCCGAGTCCAGGTCACGCAACAACACCGGGTCCTGAATGCCGCCGACCATGAGCGGCTTGCCGTGTCGCTTGCAGGCTGCGGCCAGGGCGCCGATCGCCTCGGTCACGCGCGGGTCGGTGTACTGCCCTGGCGCGCCGAGTTCGGCGGTGAAGTCGTTCGCGCCGAACGCCAGCATGTCGACCCCGTCGACCGCCGCGATCTCGTCCGCGCTTGCCACGCCGGCGGGGGTCTCGATCAGGATCTGGACGATCGTCGCGTCGTCGAGTGCCGGGTTCAGCGTCGCGGCGGGAGTCGGCCGCATGCCGGCGAGGGGCACCGTGGCGAGCTGAGACCGCTGGCCGCGCGGGGCGAACCGGCACGCCCTGGCGATGGTCGCCGCCTCGGCCGCCGTCTCGACGCGCGGCGCGATGATCCCCTGCGCGCCGCAGTCGAGCAGCGGGCCGAGGGCGCCGTAGTCACGTTCCCTGACCCGGACGAAGGGGAACAGGCCCAGGTCGCCCGCCGTCGCGCACAGGCTTGCCGCGACGTCTAGCGGCATCGTCGAGTGCTCCAGGTCCACCAGCACGGCGTGGTGCCCGGTGGACTTGGCGATGCGTACGACGTCGGCGGTGCGGCTGCTGCGGATGGCGAGCATCAGCACCGGGTCGCTGCCGCGCAGCCGGTCGAGGAACGCGTTCACCGGGCGCCTGCCTCGTGTCTCCCCGCGGCCGTGGCGTCGCCGAAGAACAGGTCCATCAGGCCCGGGTGGGCGGCGACCTCGGCGGCCGTGCCGTTGAGCGCGACGGTCCCGGCGGTCAGCACCGTGGCGTGGGTCGCCATGGAAAGGCCGAACCGGACGTTCTGCTCGACCATCAGGATCGTCGTGCCCGCGGCGATCATCGCGCGGACGCTGTCGCGGATGATCGCCAGGCTCGCCGGGTCGAGGCCAAGGGTGGGCTCGTCGAGCAGGACCACCGTGGGCTCGAGCATGAGGGCGCGGGCGAACTCGACCATCCGCCGCTGCCCGCCAGACAGCGTGCCCGCCGCGACGCCAGGCCGCGTCGCGAGGATCGGGAAGGTCTCGGCCAGCGCGTCGTAGCGGGCCTCGATGTGCCTGCGCTGCTTCCTGATCACGTAGGCGCCCATGAGCACGTTCTGCCGGACGGTCAGCCTGGTGAACAGGCCGTTCCGCTGCGGGACCTGCGCGACGCCCGCGCGCAGGATCGCCTCGGGGTCCCGTCCGGTCAGGTCAGTGCCGTCGATGGTCACCGAGCCGGCCTTGGGGCGCAGGACGCCGCTGACCGCCTTCAGCACGGTGGACTTGCCCGCTCCGTTCGGGCCGACGATGCAGGTGATGCCGCCGCGGTCGACGCTGAGGTCGACGCCGCGCAGGATGTCGAGGCCGCCGTAGCCGGCGACTAGGCCGCTGATCTCGATCATGACGCCGACTCCCCCGTGTTTCCGACGGCGATGGGGTTGCCCGCGGCGAGGGCCACCTGGTCGCCGAGGTAGGCGTCGACGACGGCCTGGTCCGCGCTGACCTCGGCCACCGTGCCGCTGGCGATGATCTTGCCGTTGGCCATGACGTAGACCCGGTCGGACAGGCTGGCGAGGAAAGCGACGTCGTGCTCGACGAGCAGCACGCCGACTCCTGCCGCGCGCAGCTGGCGGATCAGGCCGGCGAGCCGCTGGGACAGCGCCGGGCTGATGCCCGCGGCCGGCTCGTCAAGCAGGACGACCGCCGGGGCTAGCCAGAGCACCTGGGCGAGTTCGATGAGCTTGCGCTGGCCGTAGCTGAGGGCCGCCGGGCTGGTGCTCGCGTGCTGGGCGAGGCCAAGGTCGGCGAGGACCGGCATGGCCCTGGCGCGCTCGGCGGCGGTCACCCGTGGGAGAAATAGCCTGGCAAGCGAAAGCCGCCGCTCGGCCAGCACCACGTTCTCAAGCACGGTCAGGCTGGGGAACAGGCGGGGCAGTTGGTAGGTGCGGGCCAGGCCGGCGTGGGCGCGGGCCTGGCGGCCCGCGCGGTCGAGCCTGTGGCCCGCGAGCGTGAGCCGGCCGGACGACGGCCGCACGGTGCCGTCGATGAGGTTGAACAAGGTGGTCTTGCCCGAGCCGTTCGGGCCGATTAGGCCGGTGACACTGGCCGGGGCGAGATCGAGGTCCACGTCGTCGACGGCGCGCAGGCCGCCGAATGACCTGGACAGGGCGCGCACCTCCAGGACGGTGCCGGTGAGGGCGAGGGCGAGGTCGGCGGGATCGGGGGCGACCGGAGCTGGGTTTCCGCTGCGGCGGTCATCGTCCAGCAGGTGGGACGGTCGGGCGGGGTCCTGAGGGTGCCCATCCTCGGGAGTAATGGTGCCGGACGAAGTCAGCCGAAGTCGTTCGGGATCGGGCTGTTGTTGATCTTGACTGTGCCGTTGGTTTTTCCACCCCGACACGGTGGGGAGCAGGCCGCGGGGCAGGAAGAGCACCACGAGGCCGAGCAGGCCGCCGAACAGCAGCAGGCGGATCGCGCCGGCGTTGGCGCCGCCCAGGCTGGTGCTCGTGAGGTTGGCGAGGGGCTCGATGATGAACGCGCCGAGGACCGGGCCCCAGAGGGTGCCGCGGCCGCCGAGCAGCGCGGCCAGCACGATCAGCATGCTCGTGACGATGTCGAACACCGCGCTGACGTTGAGGAACGTCACGTCGTAGGCGTAGATGCCGCCCGCGACGCCGAGGAAGGTGCCGCCGAGGACGAACGCGATCAGCTTGTAGGCGTTGGTCGCGAGGCCGAGGCCGGCGGCCTTGTCCTCGTCATCCTGGATGGCGAACAGGCCGAGGCCGAGCTTGCTGCGCCTGACCCAGGCGGAGACGGCGACGGCCAGCACGAGCAGGGCGAGCAGCGGGTAGTAGAAGGGCCAGTTCTGGTAGGCCAGCGGCCAGGTGGGGATGGGCAGGGCCAGGCCCTGGCTGCCGCCGGTGAGGCCGGACCAGATCGTCGCGACGATGCCGAGCAACTGCAGGGCGGCGAACGTGACGATGATGAAGTACATGCCACGGGTGCGGCGGGTCACCAGGCTGAGGATCGCCGCCGCGACCGCCGCTACCAGGCCGCCGACCAGGCAGCCAAGGAACGGAGACACGTTGTCCTTGGCGGCGAGGATGCCTGTGGTGTAGGCGCCGAGGCCGATGAAGGCGCTGTTGCCGAGCGAGATGTAGCCGGCGTACCCGCCCATGATGTTCCAGCCGGTCGCGCCGATGGCGAGCAGGAACGTCAGGATCAGCATCGCCTGGTAGTACAGGTCGCCGGATACCAGCGGGAAGACGGCGAGCGCTACCAGGGCGAGGGCGATGAGCGCGCGGCGGATCCTTGCCTGGGTCATGACCCTGTTATTCATGCGGCGGCGTCCTGCCTGGCGGCCAGGGTGAACAGCCCCTGTGGCCTGATGAGGAGGACCAGGAGGATGAGGATCGTGGGGACCGCTTCTGACCAGCGGACCGAGATGTAGGTCGACGTGACCGACTCGGCCAGGCCGAGCAGCACCCCGGCGGCGAACGCGCCGGTGACGCTGCCAAGGCCGCCGAGGATGACCACGCTGAGCGTCAGGCCAATCCAGGTGTCCTGCGAGTCCGGGGTGAACTGGTAGAGGAAGCTGAGCGCCGCGCCGCCGAAGGCGGTGGTCGCGGTGGCGATGGCGAAGATCCAGGTGCCGATCCGCTTCGGCTCGACACCGATGAGCCTGGCACCTTCCGGGTTCTCCGCGGCGGCGGTGATCGCGTGCCCGAGCCAGGTGCGCCTGAGGCAGAGCTGCAGCAGCACCGTGACGGCGACCGCGAGCAGGCAGGCGTACAGCTGCGCTCGCGGTACCGTGACCGAGCCCAGGGTGAAGGCCTGGTTGAAGTACGCCGGGGTGGCGGCGACCGGGTTCGGTCCCCAGAGCAGCGCGATGATCGCCTCGGCGACCAGGGCGACGGCGAACGTCACCACGATGGTCAGGCCGTGGTCGTGGCGCTGCACGCGCTCGACGATGAACCGGTAGACGCCGATGCCGAGCGCCGCCAGCGGCACGGTCACGATGAGCGAGCCGAGCAGCGGGTCGATGCCCAGGTGCGCCCACAGGGTCCAGCAGAGGTAGGCGGACAGGATGAGGAACGCGCCCTGCGCCATGTTGACGATCTTCATGACCCCGAAGGTCAGCGTCAGCCCGGTGGCCATCAGCGCGTAGACGCCGCCGGTGAGCACGCCGAAGATCAGGACCTGGAGCAGCTCGGTCATCCGTTGCCGCCAGTGCCGCCGTTGCCCCAGGCGGGCTTGGTGAGCAGGACGGTCTTGGTGGTGGCAGCCGAGCCAGGGGCGACGACCTGCAAGGTGCCGTGCTGCCACTGGGAGAGCAGCAGGGTGCCCTCCGGGTCGCCGGCCTTGTCCCACTTCAGCGGGCCGACGATGGTGCTGACCGCGTGCCCGTGCAGCCAGGTCGCGAGCGCGCTCTGGTCGAGGCTGCCGACGCCCTTGACGGCTGCCTGCAGGACCTGGCCGGCGGTGTAGGAGTTGGCGGCGTCTTCGGTTGGCGGCGCGCCGAACTTCTTCGTGTACGCCTGCACGAAGCTCAGGTTGCCCGGGTAGCCGGCGGTGGCGCTCCAGGACTGAGCGGTGAAGACGCCGTTGGCGTTGCCTGCGCCGCCGATCGCGCTCGGGTAGGCCTCGTCGGTCGGCGCGTTGGTCTGGAAGAGGATCTTCGGGTTGTAGTTGAGCTTCTGCAGCGACCGGACGAACTGGGCGCCGTCGTCCGCGACCGCGCCCTGGATGATCATCTGCGGCTGCGTGTGCGCGATGGCGGAGGCGATCGAGTCGAAGTTCGTGGTGCTCGGGTCGTAGACCTGGTAGTAGACGGTCTTGACGCCGAGGGCCTGGAGGCTGGTCTTGAACACCGCCACGGCCGGGCTGGCGCTCGGGTCGTCCTGGGTGACGTACGCGGCGGTGGCGGGCCGCTCGCTGGCGGGCAGGCTGGCGATCCAGGCGACGAACTGGTCGGGCAGGCTCGTCGTAGTGCCCGGCTGTGCGAAGAACAGGTCGGTGAAGCCGCGGGTGAACAGCGTGGCGGCGCCGCCGGACGGCTCCACGTACAGCATGCCCTGCCGGGCGGCGATCGCCGAGGCGGGCGCGTTCAGCAGGCTTGAGAAGGTGCCGAGCAGCAGGCTGACGTGATCCTGGCTGATCAGCCTGGTGTAGTCGGCGGCGGTCTGGTTGGGATCGAAGCCGTCGTCAAGCATGTCGAGCTTGACCTGGCGGCCGAGCAGGCCGCCGGCCGCGTTCACCTGGCTTGCCCACAGCTCGTAGCCCTGGTAGCCGGACTTGGAGACGTCGGCGACCGGGCCGGTCATGGGCAGCGACATGCCGATGGTGATGGGGCTCGACGAGGCCGATCCGGCGGCTGATCCGGTGGCGGATCCGGTGGCGGATCCGGTGGCGGCCGAGCTGCAGGCCGCCACGGCGGCGACGGCGAGCGCCGCGCCTGCGGCGAGTGCGGGGAGCCTGTGACGACTTTGTCTGTTCATGAGACTGCCTTCTTGCTGAGTGTGCCTACTGGGTGCGCTGCCTTACTGGGTGATGTGCGGGTACGGTTCGCCGTCGAGCCCTGGGACGGTGACGGCGGACGGGTCGTTGCCGTGCGCGACGAGCTCGCTGCTCGCGTAGTCGGTGACGGCGCCCGACAGCAGCTGCGTGGGGTCCTCCATCACCACGCGCAGCCGGGTGACGAGGGCGAGCCAGTCGTCGGGGCCCTTGATGGCCGGCTTGGCGTGGACGCTCGCCGTGCCTGGGCCGATGGTGAATCGCTCCGCGGAGAGCGCGGCGAAGCGCGGGTAGCCATCGAACATGCCGCCTGCCAGGTCGGACGTGGCGCGCAGCCCGGCCCACAGCCGTCGGTAGCCAGTTTCCATGGCCATGGCATGGGAACCGTCTTCTTTCGCCGGGTCGTAAGGCGGGAAAACGGGGGCGTGCGGCGCCATGAACACCCGCTCGGGGACCAGCCGGCCACGGGAGACGGCGCGGACGACGCCCGCGATGCTGTGCGACTCCTGCGTGACACCAGCGGTCGGCCGCCCGGACTGGCCCGCGAAGATCACCATCGCCCGCTCCCAGTCGATGCCGACCACCTCGAGCCAGGTGATGAGCCGGTGCGCGATGTCCATGCCGGTGAGGTAGAACGTCGCGATCATGACCTTGCTGAACGGGACCGGGAGGTCACCGTGCCCGGCCGGGCCCGCCAGGTGATCACGGCGCACCGCGGTCATGGTGAGGTAGGCCGGGTCGTCCAGGGCCCGCTGCAGGAACCGCTCGGTTAGCAGGCACGAGTAGTCGATCATCGCGGCGATGCTCTCCTCGCGGCCCGCGAACGCGCGGACCGCGAACTGGTCGCGCCAGAGGGTCGCCGAGCTGGCCGCGCGGGCCGCCTTGGTGGCGTCGAGCAGGCGTGCCGCGTCGGCGCGCCAGCCGTCGTCGCGGTCGCTTGGCTTGATCGCGACGCTGGCCAGCTCGCGCAGCCGGGCGAGGGTGGCCAGCGCGGGGCCGAGGTGGGATATCCCGGCCAGCTCCTTGAAGCCACGGCTGGCGAGCCGGTAGGGCTCGATGACCGGCGCCGCCCCGCCGCCTGGGTACAGCGCGAGATCGGTGCCGGTGACGACGAGCAGCGGGTCGTGCTCCGTCCGCCTGGCCGTGGCCTGCGCCAGGTGCGCGCCAATGCTGTCGGGCCTGGCGGTGTAGGTGGTGAACAGGTCGACGAGTTCGGGGCTCTCGAAGCTGGCCGCGGGCATCAGCGGGCTCCCGCGGTCAGCTCGTAGCGCACCGTCTCGGCGGCGAAGCGCAGTTCCGGTGTCAGCGAGTTCGTCACGACAAACTCGACCGAGTCGGCGTTCCCTTCGCTGTCGCTCGGGACCGCGGCGTCTTTGCTCAGGACCGCGACGTCGGTGCCGCCGCAGGTGGGGAACGTGGCGACCTCCTGCAGCTTGCCGCCGTCCCATTCGTACACCTGGGAGTCGAGGGCCGGCTGGGGATCGGCCGGGGTGCCAAGGATGAAGTTGACCCGGATGAGCAGCGTGCGGCCCGCGCACCAGGCCACGGCCAGCTCCCTGGCCCCGAGGCCGTCAAGCACCTGGGTCTGCGTGAACTCGCCGCCCGCGAGGCGCAGCACCCGCGTCGGCGCGGCGATGCAGGCGACGACGAGGTAGGTCTCGCCGCCGTCGGCGAAGGTGGCGAACGCACGACCGGACTCGGCGGCCAGGGTTTGCCACGGCTGTAGCCCGGTGCCGTCCCAGCGGTACAGGATGCTGGGGCCGGCGTGCTCGGCGTGCGCGACAAAGAACTCGCCGCCGGCCTGGAAGGCGTGCCAGTTGTAGGCCCACCGCGAGGGGATCCGCTGGAACTCGGCGAACGACTCCCCCGTCCACTCGTAGACGACCGAGTCCTGGTTTTCCAGTCCGGCCTGCGCGGACGGGAGGATCACCCCTTGGGCCAGCCCGAGGAAGTGCCGGTCGCCGATCTGCCAGTGCTTCCACTGCTTGGCCGCGAACGTCGGCACTTCCTGGAAGGGGGCGAAGGCGCCATCGCGCCATTCGAAGATCGTCGACATGGCCGCGAACTCGTAGGGGCCGGCGCCGGTCCTGATGCTCGCGACCGCGAGGAACGACCGGTCGCCGATCGTGAAGAACTCCGCGTCCTCGCCGCCAGGCGCCGGCAGCGTGGCCCAGGTCCAGAAGCGGCCACCTGCCCGGTTCAGCAGCAGCAGGTCGGTGTCGCTGTCGCCGCCGTTCATCCCCGGCGGCCCGCCCGGTACGTCCTTGGCGAGCTGCGGTATGGCGAGGAGGTCGTGGCCTCCCACCCGGAGGGGCTCGACGGCTCGAGCGCCCCAGGTGGGAATCCGCTGGACCTCGGTGAGGGTCACTGGCATGGCATCACTACAGCAACCGCTCTTCCCGCATACAAGTAATCTGGAGTTACTATCCGCGACATGCAGCGTTAATGGATGTGACGTTTGACGTGCTGGACGTGCGAAAGCTGATCATGCTGGAGGCCGTCATGGCCGAGGGAACCATCGCCGCGGCCGCCCGCCGCCTGCAGTACACCCGGTCGGCCGTGTCCCAGCAGATATCGGCGCTTGAGGCCGAGGCGGGCACCCCGCTCATCGACCGGACAGGCAACCGCATCACCCTCACCCCTGCGGGCCGCGCGCTGGTGGAGCACGCCGAGCGGATCCTCGTGGAACTGCGGTCGGCCGAGGCCACGCTGGCCGGCGCCGGGACGCGGATCACCGGGCTGCTGCGGGTGGGAATCCCGTTCCGTGAGGGCCCGCACATCATGAGCCGCGCGCTGACGGAGATGCGCCGCCGGTTCCCCGACATGGAGATCCGGCTCGCCGCGATCAGCGACGAGGAAGGCCCCGACGCCGTGCACCGTGACCAGCTGGACATGGCCATCGTGTCGCGCTACGGCAACGCGCGGGAGACGGCAAGGCCGGGGCTGCGCGAGTGGACCCTCGGGCACGACCCGCTCCGGCTCTGCGTCCCGCCGGACCACCCGCTGGCCGGCGCCCGCGGCTGCGCGATGAGCCAGCTGGCCGACGAGGCGTGGGTGATGTGCCCGGCCACCTCGCTCGGCCGCCTCGTGCGGAGCATGTGCATCGCGGCGGGCTTCCAGCCCAGGGTGGGCGCGACGGTGAACGATGTCGGCACCGCCATCGGCCTGGTCGGCATCGGGTGGGGCATCACGATCGCTCCCGAGCTCACCCCTGCGGGCACGCCGACCACGGTCGTCCGGCTGCCGATCGAGGGCATTGACACCAACCGGTACAGCGTCCTCCTCGTCCGCGACGGAGAGCACCGGTCACCGCGGATGGCCGCGGCAGTCTCCGCCGTTCGCTCGGTTAGCGCGGAGCTGCGGGCCGGCATGCGGTGAGGAGCCCTGCCTGGTGCCGCCGTAGGCTCGCTTTGTCACTGCCTCTCTGGATGAAGGTCAAGGTCCCGATGAGCATCCTTGTCGTTGGCGCCGGGGCGACCGGCGGATACTTCGGCGGCCGTCTCGCGCAGGCCGGCCGCGACGTGACCTTCCTGGTCAGGGAGCGCCGCGCGGCGGCACTCAAGGAGCGGGGGCTGCGCATCGTCGGCCCCGGCGGCACCGACGTGATCGAGCCGCGGCTGGTCACCAGCATCCCGTCCGGCGCGGTGGCCGACGTGGTTCTCGTCACGGTCAAGGCCGACGGGCTTGACGCGGTCATCCCGGAGATCCACTCCGCCGTGGGCCCCGGTACGGCGATCGTCCCCGTCCTCAACGGGATGCGCCACATGGGCATGCTCAACGCCGCCTTCGGCCGGTCACGGGTGCTCGGCGGCGTCGCGGTGGTGTCCACCCAGCTCGACGACAACGGCGATGTCAGGCAGCTCAACGACCTGGCCAGCCTGACCTTCGGCGACCAGGGCGGGCAGCGGACACAAGTCGTAGAACGGGCAGGCGGCCAGCTGTCCGGCGCGGGGTTCCCGGCCTCCGCCAGCGACGACATCATGGCCGCCATGTGGCAGAAGTGGGCGTTCATCGCGTCGGTAGGCGCGCTGAACTGCCTGCTCGGCGGCTCGGTGGGCGAGGTCGTGGCCGTGGACGGCGGCGAAGAGATCGCCCGCGCGATCGTCGAGGAGACAAGCTCAATCACCGGCGCGGCGGGCTACCCGCTATCGGACGGCGCACTCAGGCAGATCACGACCATGCTGACCGCACCGGGATCGTCATTCACCTCCTCGCTGTACCGTGACCTGCGCGAAGGCAAGCCCGTGGAAGTCGAGACCATCCTCGGCGACCTGGTCGCGGAAGGCCGGAAGGCCGGCGTGCGCACCCCGCTGCTCGACGCGGCGACGGTCGCCCTCCGCGTCCACAACGCGGCCGCGGCCGCCAGGTAGGACTACGGGACCAGCGTTGGCGAGGTTGACGCGGCGAACTCGGCGCGGAGTTCTGCCAGCCTCTCGTGGTAGGCGCGGACGGTTGCCAGCTTGATTTCCTCGTAGCCGCGGACCATGTCGGGCAGCGCGGCGACCTCGACCGCTAGGTCGTGGTTGCCTTCGGTCAGGCCGGCGAGTAGCTGCTCGACGACCTCGCGGTACTCGGTGATCAGGGCGCGCTCGGTGCGGCGGACCTCGGTGCGGCCGAACGGGTCGAGCCGGGTGCCGCGTACCCGTCGCATGGCGACCAGGGTGGCGAAGGCCGGGCGGAACCACGGGCCGAGGCTGACCTTGTGCTTCAGGCCTAGCGCGCGCAGGACCGGAGGGTGCAGGCGGTACTGGTAGCGGGCACCGTCGCCGAACTGTGCCCGTACCGCCTGGTCAAGCGCCGGGTCCAGGCTGAGCCTGGCGACCTCGTACTCGTCCTTGTAGGCCGTGAGCTTGTACAGGTTCTCCGCGACCGCCCTGGTGAGGGTCTCGCCGCCGACGATGGCGGCCTCGCTGGCCCGGACGCGCTCGACGAAGCTGGCATAGTCCTCCGCGCAGGCCCGGTCCTGGAACGCCGTCAGTTCGCTGACGCGCAGCGCGAGCACATCGGCCAGGTCCCGCTCGGCTGGACTGGCGTCCTCGGTGGTGGACGCCGCCTGCCCGGTCACCGACCGGCCCGCGCGGAACGCCCGGATGTTGGCGTCCACCGCAACGCCGTTGAGCCGGATCGCGTGCTCGAGCGCCTCCGCGCTGACCGGCAGCGCGCCCGCCTGGTAGGCGGCGCCCACCAGGATCATGTTGGCGTACTGCTCGTCGCCGAACCGGTCCGTGGCCACCGCCGCCGCATCAAGGAAGCGGGCCGAGCGCACCTGCGCCTCGATCGCGGCCGTGACCCGGCCGACCGCGGGGAAGTGCTCACCGACATCGGCGATCATCTGCCCGGTTGGCACCTCGGTCGTGGAGACCACGGCCACCGTCCGGTCCTTGCTCGCGGCCCGCAACTGTGTGCCGTCGGTGGCGACAAGGGAGTCACAGCCGAGGTACAGGTCGCACTCGCCGTAACCGAGCTTGGCGGAACGCGC
Source organism: uncultured Actinomycetota bacterium (assembly GCA_963759545.1). Classification (GTDB taxonomy): domain Bacteria; phylum Actinomycetota; class Actinomycetes; order Streptosporangiales; family Streptosporangiaceae; genus Trebonia. The sequence continues at coordinate 78,821 of CAVXAB010000031.1, read as the reverse complement.
CGCTGGCCCGGTGCTGACGCACAAGTCGGACACGACCGCGCCGCCCTTCTGCGCCAGGCCGGTCTGGTCGAGCGAGCGGACCTGGCGCCCGTCGGCGGCGAACGCGGTGCCGAGGATCTGCGCGATGGTCACCACGCCGGTGCCGCCGACGCCGGTGATGCGCATGGTGAAGCCGTCGGGCTCGAAGAGCCGCGCCGGCTCTTCGAGCGTCGCAGGCAATTCGGGTTCGCGGGCCTTGGGAGGGACGGTCTTCGACGCGGCCGTGGTCACGGTCAGGAACGACGGGCAGTCGCCGTTGAGGCAGGAGAAGTCCAGGTTGCAGGACGACTGGTGGATCCGGGTCTTGCGGCCGAACTCGGTGGCCACCGGCTGGACGGACAGGCAGTTGGACACCCGGCCGCAGTCGCCGCAGCCCTCGCAGACTCGCTCGTTGATGAACGCCCGCTGGGCCGGCGCCGCCACCTTGCCGCGCCGGCGCTTGCGCCGCTTCTCCGCCGCGCACTCCTGGTCGTGGATCAGCACGGTGACGCCGTCGATCGCGGCCAGTTCCAGCTGCACGTCGACCAGGTCGTCGCGGTGCCGGATGTCGGCCCTGTGTTTGACATCGCTTGCGCCCAGTTGCCGCCGGAGTCCTGCCGGGTCGTCGGTGGTGACGACGGTCTTGCGGACGCCTTCCGCGGCAAGCAGCGCGAGAAGCCGGTCGACCGGCAGTTCGCCGACCGCCCGCTGGCCGCCGGTCATCGCGACGGCGGAGTTGCGCAGCAGCTTGAAGGTGATGTTCGCGCCCGAGGCCACCGCGGCGCGGATGGCGAGGCTGCCGGAGTGGGCGAACGTGCCGTCGCCGAGGTTCTGCACCAGGTGCCGCTGCGTCACGAACGGCGCGATGCCCATCCACTGCGCGCCCTCGCCGCCCATCTGGCACAGCCCGATGACCTCGCCGACCTGCTCCTCCGGCATGAACGCCACCATGGCGTGACAGCCGATCCCGCCGCCGACGAGGGTGCCCGGTGCGACCTTGGTGGAGGAGTTGTGCGGACAGCCGGAGCAGAAGTACGGCATGCGCTGCGCCAGCGGCAGCATGACCCGCTCGCGGGGCGGCCGGCTCCTGACCGGGATTGCCGCGGCCTCGAAGTGGCGGGCGAGGCCGTCCGCGACCGAGTCCGCGTCGAGCTCGCCCACGGCCGAGAACAGCGGAGAGCCGTCCCTGGACCGTTTGCCGTAAACCGCAGGAGGGGCGGACTGCCCGTAGAGCACGGACTTCACCGCGTCTTCAATGAAGGCGCGCTTGTCCTCGATGACGACGATCTCGTCGAGGCCGGCCGCGAACTCGGTGACGATGCTTGGTTCTAGCGGGTAGATCACGCCAAGCTTGAGCAGCCGGATGCCGTGCCGTTCGAGTTCGTCATCGCCGAGCCCGAGCGCGGTAAGGGCCTGGCGGACGTCCAGGTGGGTCTTGCCCGCGGCCACCAGGCCGATCCTGGCGTTGCGCGGCCCGGTAATCGCGTTGAGGCCGCTGCGGCGGATGTACTCGACGGCGATCGGCAGCCTGGTGAGGTTCTGGCTTCGCTCCAGCTCGGCGAGTTCGGCGCCGAGCAGGCGGGCTCGCGGCTGGTGGCCGTAGGCGCGCAGGCCGCCGGGTAGGTCCGACAGGTCGGGCGCTTGCCAGTGCGGGCTGACCTGGGCGGTGGACGCGCCGTCGGCCATGGCGGTGACCACCTTGATGGCGGACCACAGGCCGCTGGCGCGGGACAGTTCCACCGCGTGCAGGCCGTGCACGAGGACCTCGGCCGGGTCGGCCGGGTAAAACGTCGGCATCATGAGGCCGGCGAGGGCCATCTCGGAGGAACACGGCAGGGTGGAGGACTTGGCGGCCGGGTCGTCGCCGACGAGCGCCACCGCTCCCCCGGTCGGCGACGTCCCGATCATGTTGGCGTGCCGCAGCGCGTCGGTGGCCCGGTCAAGGCCGGGTGCCTTGCCGTACCAGACGCCGGTCACGCCGTCGTGCTTGGCGTCACCGACCCGGCCGGCCAGCTGGGTCCCGGACACCGACGTCGCCGCCAGCTCCTCGTTGAGGCCGGGCTGGTGCAGGATGCCGTACTCGCCGAGCAGGTCGCCGTGGCGGGCGAGTTCGAGGTCGTAGCCGCCAAGCGGAGAGCCCTCGTAACCGGACACGTAGGAGGCCGTCGCGAGACCGTGCTCCCGGTCGTGGCGGGCGCGGTCGAGCAGCATGCGGACGAGCGCCTGGATCCCCGTGAGGTAGATCGTCCCGTCCTGGCGCTGATAGCGCTCGTCGAGGCTGGCCACGCGAGGGCTGAAAGCTGCCGTCATGAGGTCACTCTAGATTCGCACTGATCAATTGGTCTAGTATCAAGAGCCTTCATTGAGCCACTGGCTCAGCGTCCATCGTCAAGTCTTGCAGTAATGGAGCCCTGGGCCTGTGCATCTGGATCAACTAGATCTTGAGCTGCTTAACCTCCTGCTCGAGGAGCCGCAGGCGGGCATGCGCGAGTACGCCCGGGTGCTCGGCGTCGCGCGGGGCACCGTGCAGGCCCGGCTCGCCCGGCTCGAGCGCGAGGGCGTCATCGCCGGGCACGCCCCGGCGATCAGCCCGGCCGGGCTCGGCTACGCCGTGCAAGCCTTCGTCCAGCTCTACCTCGCCCAGGGCCAGCTCGACAACGTGGTTTCCCGGCTCAACGGGATGCCTGAGGTGCTTGAGGCGCACACCACAACCGGCGAGGGCGACCTGCTCTGCCGCGTGGCCGCCCGGAGCAACCTCCACCTGGAGGAGATCGTGCAGACCCTGCTCGCGCTGCCCGGCGTCACCCGCACCCGGACGGAGATCTCACTCAACCAGCGCGTCGGCTACCGCATCCTGCCCCTAGTCCAGCAGCTCAGGACGGCCCAGGCTCGCCGCCACGACCATGACCCGGCATAGCGTGCTTGCTCTGCATCGCAGGAAGTGAAATCATTCGCCAGTGGTACGAAATTACGTTCGAGACGAACGTCACATTCAGCGGCCTCCACAGCGGGCATAATCAACGCGTCATCATTAGTTGTCATGTAGCAACTATTGATCCCTGGCACGGGAGGGATTCGCGTTGCCTGAGCTGAGCCGCAAGCGCCGGTATCTGGTACTGGCAATTTGCTGCATGAGCCTGTTCATCGTCGGTCTTGACTCGACGATCGTGAACGTGGCGCTGCCCGATATCGGCCGGACCTTCCGCGCGCCCGTTTCCGGACTCCAGTGGACGATCGACGCGTACACGCTGGTACTGGCCGCCCTGCTCATGCTGTCCGGCTCCACCGCTGACCGGCTGGGCCGGCGCCGCGTCTTCCAGATCGGGCTGGCACTGTTCACGATCGGCTCGCTGCTGTGCAGCCTGGCGCCCGGGCTCGGCTGGCTAGTCGCCTTCCGGATGCTGCAGGCAGTCGGCGGCTCGATGCTCAACCCGGTCGCCATGTCGATCATTACGAACACGTTCACCAGGCCCGCGGAACGTGCCAGGGCGATCGGCGTCTGGGGCGGCGTCTTCGGGCTCAGCATGGCGATGGGCCCCGTGGTCGGCGGCGCCCTGGTCGACTCGGTGGGCTGGCGCGGCGTGTTCTGGGTGAATATCCCCGTCGGCATCGCGGCGATCCTGCTCACCGCGCTGTTCGTGCCCGAGTCCAAGGCGGCGCGAGCCAGGCGGTTCGACCCGATCGGCCAGATCCTGATCATCGCCATGCTCGGCTCGCTGACTTTCGGCATCATCGAAGGGCCGGCCTACGGCTGGGGCTCCGCCCGCATCCTGGCGTTCTTCGCCGTCACGGTGATCGCCGTCATCGCCTTCCTCCGCTACGAGCCGCGGCGGGCAGATCCGCTCATCGACGTCCGGTTCTTCCGCAGCCTGCCGTTCTCCGGCGCGACCCTGACCGCGGTGAGCGCCATGTCGGCGCTCGGCGGGTTCCTGTTCCTCATCACGCTGTACCTTCAGGATGTCCGCGGCTACCGGCCGCTGATCGCGGGGCTGTTCCTGCTGCCGATGGCCGCCGCCATGGCGGTGAGCGCGCCGCTGGCGGGCCGCATGCTCGCGAGGAGCGGCGCCAGGGCGCCGCTGCTGATCGCGGGCGCGGGGATCACCGCCGGAGGCATCCTGCTAACGCAGCTCACCAACTCTTCCGCGCCTGCCTACCTGGTCCTTGCCTTCTTCGTGTTCGGCATCGGGATGGGCTTCGTGAACGCCCCGATCACGAACTCCGCCGTGTCCGGGATGCCCCGGTCGCAGGCTGGCGTCGCGTCGGGTATCGCCTCGACGAGCCGCCAGGTGGGCTCGTCGCTCGGCGTTGCCGTCATGGGCTCGGTGCTGGCCGCGAACCTGCACGGCTCGATGACGGCCGGGTTCGCGGCCGCGACGCGGCCGGGATGGTGGATAGTCGCCGCCGCCGGAGTCGTGGTCATCGTCCTCGCGCTGATCACGACGAGCCGCAGCGGAAAGGCCAGCGCCGCCCGCACCGCCACGCTGGTCGCCAAGGCGGAGGAGAAGGTCCTGGCTCCCGCGGCATAAGCGGGAGCGGGTAGAGCGTGTCAGGCGAGCGGCTCGCGGGAGGCGGTGGCGAAGACGGCGCGAGCCCGGGTGCCGTCGGCGAGTCCCCAGGTCGCGGAGACCGCGCCCGGCGCCGCTCCGTCACCGGTCAGCGGCCGCAGCACGCGTTGTATCCGCAAGGCGAGTTCGCCGGCGGCCGCGCTCACGCTCACCATCGTTCCTTCCGCGTCATCCGACACCGTGAAGGCGGCGACGCCCAGGGTTCCGTCCGCCGCCGGCCAGCTCAGCACCGTCGGGTCGGGCGTGTCGCTCTGGCTTTGCGCCTGCGGTTCCGCCACTCCCTGGATCAGCGCCACTAGCTGGCTTACCAGCACGGGATCGCGGGTGCCGTCGTATATCCAGCGCGGCCCGAGCACCCCGTGCTCGGACGTGCCGATCAGCGCGCCGTCCATCTCCTCCACCGGGCTCCCCCGGTAGGTGAGCGGCACGTGATACGCGGTCGAGCCGTCCGAGGCCACCATGAACTCGATGCCGACTTCCCCGGCCGGGTCGTCGAGGCGGAACCCGCCGACCCTGGTCAGCGATGGCTGGCCCGCGCCTCCCCGGTACCACGGGCGAGTCGGCAGCCAGTCAGCCAGCAGCTCGAGCTTGGCCGGTTTTAGCGTTGTGTGGTGGATGAGGCTCATGTCCAAGAACGTACCGTGTTGGGCCAGCCGTGTGCGGGCTGACACGCGGCATCCGCGCGCGGGCGCGACCTGATCGACAAGGATTTCGCTTTTCATGTGGATTCCGCAGCTTATAAGCTGCGGAATCCACATGATCATGGGCGGGCGGCAGTGCCGCCGGGACAATCCGGACGGAACGGGCGTGGTTTGCCTTAGTTGTGCTAGCGAGGGCGTTCGTCGACTATGCGGCGCATTTTGCCCATGCTGCGTTCGATGGTGTCCGGGGGCTCTACCACGACGGCGGTGGTGACGCCGATGGTGTTCTTGACCTGGGTGGCCAGCTGGACGGCGGCTGCCTCGGCGTCGGCCTCGGTCGCGTCCTGGCGCCGCTCTACGTGGACGGTCATGGCGTCCATGCGGCCGCTGCGCGCCAGGTGGAGCTGGAAGTGCGGTGACAGGGCGGGGACGCCAAGGATGAGCTCCTCGACCTGGGTCGGGAACAGGTTGACGCCGCGCAGGATGATCATGTCGTCGGTGCGGCCGGTGATCTTCTCGATGCGGCGCATCGTGCGGGCGGTGCCAGGGAGCAGCCGGGTGAGGTCGCGCGTGCGGTAGCGGATGACGGGCATCGCCTGCTTGGTCAGCGACGTGAAGACCAGCTCGCCCTGCTCGCCGTCGGGCAGCACCTCGCCGGTAACCGGGTCGATGACCTCCGGGTAGAAGTGGTCTTCCCAGACGTGCAGTCCGTCCTTGGTCTCCACGCACTCCTGGGCCACGCCTGGCCCCATGACCTCGGACAGCCCGTAGATGTCGGTCGCGTCGAGGCCGGCGCGAGCCTCCATCTCAAACCGCATCTCGTTCGTCCACGGTTCGGCGCCGAAGATGCCGTACTTCAAGGATGACTGAGCCGGATCAAGCCCCTGGCGCTCCATCTCGTCGATGATGTTGAGCATGTAGGAGGGGGTGACCATGATGACGTCCGGCTGGAAGTCCCTGATCAGCGTCACCTGCCGCTCGGTCATGCCGCCGGAGACTGGCACCACGGTGCAGCCGAGCCGCTCGGCACCGTAGTGCGCGCCGAGGCCGCCGGTGAACAGGCCGTACCCGTAGGCCACGTGCACGATGTGACCGGGACGGCCGCCTGCCGCGCGGATGGAGCGGGCCATGACGTCGGCCCAGGTGTCGATGTCCGCGGCGGTGTACCCGACGACCGTCGGGCGGCCGGTGGTTCCCGACGAGGCGTGGACCCGCGCCACCTGCTCACGGGGCACCGCGAACATGCCGAACGGGTAGTTGTCGCGCAGCGACGCCTTCGTGGTGAACGGGAACTTGGCGAGGTCCGACAGGTCCTTGACGTCGTCGGGATGGATCGCCGCGACGTCGAACATCTTCCGGTAGTACGGCACGTTCTCGTAGGCGTGCCGCAGCGACCAGCGCAGCCGCTCAAGCTGCAGCGCCCGCAGCTCGTCAACCGAGGCGGTCTCGATGGGCTCAAGCTCGCCCGGGGGGCTGACGGCGGCGGTCATGGCGCTTTCCCCTTAACTGTCGTAATCAACGGTTAACTGTCGTAATCAACGGTGATTTCCTCGGTCTGCGGCAGTGCCTGACAGGTGAGGACGTAGCCGGCGTCAATCTCGCGCTGCTCGAGGGCGTAGTTGCGGCGCATCACGGCCGCGCCGCTGGTGACCATGGCCCGGCAGGTGCCGCAGACGCCGCCCTTGCAGGCGAACGGCAGGTCGGGCCTGGCCTTCTGGGCGCCGTCGAGGATCGGCGTGCCCGCGGGCAGGATGAGCGTGGAGCTGCGCCCGTCGAGGATGACGGTCAGGCTCGCGCCCTCGCCGACGGGAGCATCGTCGTGGGTCGCCTCCAAAGGAGGCTCGTCGCCGACCCAGAACAGCTCGCGATGGATGCGGGCGCCGTCCACGCCGAGCCCGCGCAGCACCTCGATGGCGTCGGTGACCATGGCGAAGGGCCCGCACAGCCACCAGTGGTCCACGGCCGGCACGTCGACGGTCGCGGGCAGCAGCGCGGACAGCCGCGCGGCGTCGAGCCGGCCGCTGTGCAGCTCGACTTCCTGGGGCTCGCGGGACAGCACGTGGACGATCTGCATCCTGGCCGGATGGGCGTCCTTGAGGTCGGCGACCTCGTCGGCGAACATGACCGTGTCGCTGCGCCGGTTGCCGTAGAGGAGCGTGACGGTGGACTTGTCGTCGGCGGCGAGCACCGACGCGGCGATCGACATCATCGGGGTGATGCCCGAGCCCGCCGCGATCAGGACGTGCCGGCCAGGGACGGACAGGTCGGGGGTGAAAGTGCCACTTGGCACTTGGACCTCGAGAGTGTCGCCTGCCTTGAGTGTGCGCACGAGCCACCCGGAGACGACACCGCCGGCGACCTCGCGGACGCCGATCCTCGGGGCAGCGCCCGCCGGGGCACAGATCGAGTAGGTGCGCCGCTCCTCGCCGCGGCGGACGGTCAGCGACTGCCCGGCGGCGAACGCGAAGGCGCCGGCCAGGTCGTCGGGCACCATGAGGGTGATCGCGGCGGAGTCGTCGGTCAGGCGCTCGACGCGCTTGACGGTGAGACAGTGAAAGTCCGAGCGCCTCGCGCGGCGCACTGGGGTTTCAGTCACAGGGCCTTGACCCCCTCAAACGGCTCGCCGCACGCGTTGCAGCGGTGCAGCGACTTGCAGGCCGTCGCGCTGAACTGGGCCGTCAGCCTGGTGTCGGGCGATCCGCACTGCGGGCAGCGGGGCGACGGGGAGCGGCCGAGGGTCAGCGGGACCGGGCCGGTTCGCCGCGGCGCGGGCGACGGCGGGGCGATGCCGACGGCGGCGAGCTTGCGGTGGCCCTCCGCGGTGATCCAGTCGGTGCTCCAGGGCGGTGCCAGCTGGGTCTCGACGGTGACGCGCTCGAACCCGGCCCGGTTGAGGCGGGCCTGGACGTCCGCGGCGATCTCGCGCATCGCCGGGCAGCCGCTGTAGGTCGGGGTGATCGTCACGACGACGCCCCGGTCGGGAGAGTAATCAGCCGAGCGGAGGATGCCGAGGTCTTCGATCGTCAGCGTCGGGATCTCCGGGTCCTGGGTGCCCGCGGCGACGTCGTACGCCGGCGTCCGCGCGGTCACGGGGGCTACCATGTCGCGTCCGGGTGGGCGCGGGCGACGGACTGGAGCTCCGCGAGGATGTAGCCCATTGCCTCGGTGTGCACGCCGTCGCGGCCCGCCCGGCCGCCTACCGGCGCCAGGGGTGGCGCGGCCGGGCGGTCGAGGCCCGCCGTGGAAAGGACGGTGTCGAGTATCGCGTCGAAGGCACCGCGATCGACCGTGGCGAGCGCGTCGGGGCCGGGGTAGAACAGCTCCCCCATCAACGGCCACAGGGTGTCGAGCGCCGCCTGCGCCTTGGCATGCGACAGGGGGGTGCCGTCGCCGAGCCTGATCACCCAGCTCGCCGCGTAGTCGCGGTGGTATGCCAGCTCGTTCACGCCCTTGGCGGCGATCGCGGCGAGCACTGGGTCGCCAGCGCCTGACGAAACAGTGCCCGATGACGATTCGAGCCCTGCCAGTGACTCGAAGAGGGCGAGCCGCCACGTCGAGAACATCAGCAGGCGGACGACGAGCTCGGCGAAGTCACGGTCGGCGTGCTCGGCGAGGCGGACGTTCCTGAATTCCTTCTCCTCGCGGAAGAACGCGAGCTGGTCTTCGGTCTGGCCGATGATCCCCCCGGCCCTGGCCAGCAGCAGGCGCGCCTGGCCGAGCAGGTCGAGCGCGATGTTGGCGACCGCGGTCTCCTCTTCGAGCTCGGGCAGGCCGGCCACCCACTGCTGCAGGCGGTGGCTGTAGATCAGCGCGTCGTCGCCGAGGGCGAGGCAGAAGCGGACGAGCGCCCCGGGGTCGAGACCCTCGGGAACGGACGTGTCGACGCCTTCGAGCGGATCGGTGAACCCGGTGCCGAACGCCCAGCGGTGACCCTCGTCGTGGTCCTCGGCGAGCAGGTCGTACGGGTTGTCGGCGAAGTCGTCTTCCGGGGTGCTCATGTCAGCGGTGCTCATCTCGCCAGTGCTCCTCGAGACAGTGCACTCAGATGTGCGGGACGTCGGCGGGGATGTCGTAGAACGTGGGGTGGCGGTACACCTTGTCGCCCGACGGCTTGAAGAACGGGTCCTTCTCGTCCGGGCTCGACGCGGTGATGTCCGACGCCCTGACGACCCAGATGCTAACGCCCTCGTTGCGGCGGGTGTACAGGTCGCGGGCGTGGTGCAGCGCCATCTCGGCGTCGGCGGCGTGCAGGCTGCCGACGTGCACGTGGTTGAGCCCGCGCTTGCCGCGCAGGAACACCTCGAACAGCGGCCAGCTGTCGTCAGTCACGGGTCGCCTCCTCAGTAGGCCGAAGTCGTTCGGACTGATCGTCTTGCAGTATTTGATTTTGATCATCCAGAACGACTTGTGGTTTCACGCCTTCGACCTTCGCCGCGTGCGCGAGCGCGGCCTCGCGGACCCAGGCGCCCTCGTCGTGGGCGGCCTTGCGCCGGGCGACGCGCTGGGCGTTGCACGGGCCGTTGCCCGAGATGACGGCCTTGAACTCGTCCCAGTCGACGGGGCCGAAGTCGTAGTGGTCGCGTTCGGGGTTCCAGCGCAGTTCCTGGTCGGGGAGCGTGACGCCGAGCTTCTCCGCCTGCGGGACGGTCATGTCGACGAAGCGCTGGCGCAGCTCGTCGTTGGTGTGCCGCTTGATGCCCCAGCGCATCGACTGGTCGGTGTTGGGCGAGGCGTCGTCGGGCGGGCCGAACATCATCAGCGACGGCCACCAGGTGCGGTCGACGGCGTCCTGGACCATGTCGCGCTGCGCCTGGGTGCCGCGCATCATCGTCAGGAGCAGCTCGTAACCCTGCCGCTGGTGAAAGGACTCCTCCTTGCAGATGCGGATCATCGCCCGGGCGTAGGGGCCGTAGGAGGAGCGGCACAGCGGCACCTGGTTGCAGATCGCGGCCCCGTCGACCAGCCAGCCGATGACTCCGACGTCGGCGTAGTTGAGCGTGGGGTAGTTGAAGATGGAGGAGTACTTCTGGCGGCTGGTGATGAGCTTTTCTGTAAGGTCGGCGCGGTCGGCGCCTAGTGTTTCCGCCGCGCTGTAGAGGTACATGCCGTGGCCGGCCTCGTCCTGCACCTTGGCGAGGAGGATCGCCTTGCGGCGCAGCGAAGGGGCGCGGGTGATCCAGTTGCCCTCCGGCTGCATGCCGATGATCTCCGAGTGCGCGTGCTGCGCGATCTGCCTGATCATGGTCGCCCGGTACTTGTCCGGCATCCAGTCACGCGGCTCGATCCTGCTCATCTTGTCGATCGTGCCGGCGAAGTGGGCCTCCAGGTCCTGCTCGGTCACGCGTCCCACTCCTTGGCGACCATGGTCAGCACGTCGTAGGTGGCCACGACGGTGCCGTCCGGCGTTCCTGAGTTCGGCGTCCCAGCGGACCTCGCCGTAGTCGCCGGCCCTGGGGCTGATCTGCTTGCAGGTCAGGGTCACCGTGATCGCGTCACCCGGCTTGACCGGCGTGAGGAACCGCAGGTTGTCGATGCCGTAGTTGGCGAGCACGGGGCCGTAGTCGGGCTGGACGAACAGGCCGGCCGCCAGCGACACGATCAGGTAGCCGTGCGCGACGCGGCCGCCGAAGAAGGGGTTCTTCGCGGCGGCTTCCTCGTCCATGTGGGCGTAGAACGTGTCGCCGGTGAACTCGGCGAAATGCTCGATGTCCGCCAGGGTGACCGTGCGCGGGCCCGCCTGGATGGTGTCGCCGATTCTTAGCCGGTGCTGAGCGGCTTGGTGAACGGGTGGGCGTCGTCGAGGTTGCGCGGGGCGCCCTTGACCCAGCGGCCGGTGGCGGCCTGCAGCATGCGCGGGCTTGCCTGGATGGCGGTGCGCTGCATGTGGTGGTAGACGCCGCGCATGCCGCCCATCTCCTCGCCGCCGCCGGCCCGGCCTGGGCCGCCGTGCACGAGCATCGGCAGCGGGGAGCCGTGGCCGGTGGACTCGGGGGCGGCGTCGTCGTCGAGGATGAGGAGGCGGCCGTGCCAGGGGGCGGTGCCGAGGACGACCTCGCGCGCGAAGTCCTGATCGTCGGTGACGATCGAGCCGGCCAGGCTGCCCTTGCCGAGGGCGGCCAGTTCGATGACGTCGTGCGTGTCGTTGTAGCCGATCAGCGTGCTGACCGGGCCGAACGCCTCGACCTCGTGGAGTTCTTGCCGGCGCGCGTCGTTGGCCTTGAGCAGGATCGGGGACAGGAACGCGCCGCGTTCGGCGTCGGCGCCTTGCACGTTGACGTGCTCCGGGTCGCCGAAGACGATCGTGGCGGCGTCTTCGAGCGCCTTGAGCGAGCGGCGGACCTCTTCCCGCTGGTCGAGGCTGGCGAGCGCGCCCATCCTGGTTGCCTTGTCGGCGGGGTTGCCGACGGTGACCTTGGCCAGCTCTTCCCTGACGGCCTCAGCGACCGGTTCGACCTGGGCGGCGGGGACGAAGGCGCGGCGGATCGCGGTGCACTTCTGCCCGGCCTTGACGGTCATCTCGGTGACCAGCTGCCTGACGTAGCGGTCGAACGCTTTTGAGCCGGGGGGCGCGTCGGGGCCGAGGACCGACATGTTCAGCGAGTCGGCCTCGGCGTTGAACCGGACCGACCTGGCGACGACGTTCGGGTGGCTGCGCAGCCGGTTCGCGGTGCTCGCCGAGCCGGTGAAGCTGAGCAGGTCCTGCTCGCCGAGGTGGTCGAGCAGGTCGCCCGCGCTGCCGCTGACCAGCTGGAGCGCACCCTCGGGCAGGATCTGCGCGCCGATGATGAGCTCCACCATCCGCGCGGTGAGGTAGCCGGTCTGCGAGGCCGGCTTGATCAGGGTCGGCACGCCGGCGATAAGGGCAGGGCGCCAGCTTCTCCAGCGGCCCCCACACGGGGAAGTTGAAGGCGTTGACCTGCACCGCGACCCCGAGCCTGGGGCGTGAGCAGGTGCTGGCCGAGGAACTGGCCCTCCTTGCCTAGCTGCTCGGGCGGGCCCTCGACGATCACCTTGTCGTTGGGCAGCTCGCGCTTGGCCTTGCTCGCGTAGCTGAGCAGGACGCCGATGCCGCCGTCGATGTCGAACTTCGAGTCGAAGAGCGTCGCGCCGGTCCGGTAGGAGAGCTCGTACAACTCGTCGCGGTGCTCGCGCAGCAGCTGGCCGATCCCCTTCGCCAGCTCGGCGCGCTCGTGGAAGGTCAGGTCGCGCAGCGCGGGGCCGCCCACCTGCCTGCCGTAGGCGAGGGCTGCTTGGAAGTCAATGCCTTCTGATGAGACCTCGGCAACCAGGTCGCCGGTCACCGCGTCGTAGACCGGGGCGCCGCTGTCCGGCGCGAACCAGCGACCTGCGATGTAGCTGCGGACTACCGCCATGAGCGTTCCTCGGTTCCTGTGTCGGCGTCACTTCTTTACATACCGATCATTCGGTAATTTACTCTATAGATGAGGGCCTGACCAGATGCCGGCGAGAGAAAACGTCACGGTCACGGTTCCCCGGCACCGGGAGGGATACCCTTGACCGTTCAGCATCGAGCCAGGAGGTCGCGCGGCGTGTCGGAACAGGTGACGGTCACGACCGAGGACCAGGCACCACGCCGTCGCGGTCGCCCCGGCCACGACCTGGAAGCGGTGCTGCGGGCGGCGGTCGAGGTCTTCAACGAGCGCGGCTACGACGGGGCGAGCATGGAGGACCTGTCGAAGCGCCTTGGCATCGCCAAGTCCGGCATCTACCACCACGTGTCGGGCAAGGAAGAGCTGCTCCGGCTGGCGCTCGACCGGGCGCTCGACGGGCTATGGGAGGCCGCCGAGCGGGCGCGCGCGCTCGACGCGCCGGCGGTCGTGCGGCTCGAGACCCTCGTCCGCGACGCGGTGGCCGTGCTTGTCTCGCGGCTCCCCTATGTCACGCTGCTGCTGCGCGTCCGGGGCAACACCGACGTCGAGCGGGCGGCGCTTGCCCGCCGGAGGGCGTTCGACGCCCTGGTCGCGAGCCTGGTCGAGGAGGCTGAGCGGGACGGCGACATCAGGGCGGACGTTGACCCGAAGCTCGCCGCGCGGCTCCTGTTCGGCACGGTCAACTCGATCGTCGAGTGGTACCGGCCGACTTCGACCGTGTCCGCGACCGCCCTGGCGGACGGGGTGTGCGTCATCGCGTTCGACGGCCTGCGGGTGCGCAGGTAGCCGCGAGTGCGCTTATCGTGAAGACTTTTTCGCAAGCGGAAGGAAAAGCGTGCGTAGCGCGCAATGCCGTTGACCTAGGCGCTCCCGGCTTTCGCACCGGGCCCGCACGTGCCCGTTCTGTCCGGTTTGTCCCCGGCGGCCCGCGCCCCGGACCATGATCATGTGGGTTCAGCAGCTAATACGATGCGGAATCCACATGATCATGAAAAATCCTTTCGATTATGCAACGCCCTGCCGCGGGCGCCGCGCCCCAGCGCGCGCACGGTCCCTACCGTCACCACCCGCCACTCAAGTCAACGGCACTGGCTGGCACGCGGTGGTGACGCTTAGGCACGGCGGTCGCGCAGCTCGTGGCTTCGGCCGCGGAACTCGGCGATGAGCTCCTCCCCGCGGGTGACGGCGACGTCGTAGATGCCGTTGCGCCCGTAGCGGGCGCGCACGCGGGCCTCGGCGGTCAGCCGGTCGCCAAGACGGGCCGGCGCGATGAAGGAGATGTCGGCGCCCGCCGCTACCGTGACCGGGCCCCAGCTGTTGCAGGCGCAGGCGAAGGCCGTGTCGGCGAGCGAGAAGATGACGCCGCCGTGGCAGATGCCGTGCCCGTTGACCATGTCGTCCCTGACCGTCTGCTGGACCCGGGCCCAGCCCGCGCCGTAGTCGAGCAGCTCGATGCCGAGCATCCGCGAGGCGGCGTCAGCGGCCATCATGGTCTCGACGGGACCGGACTGGTCGACGGGCTGCGACATGGGTCTCCCCGGCTAGATAATTGCCGAACGTTCGGTCAATAATAGGACGTCGCTTTGCGGCTGGTAAGTGGAGTAGGGCAGGCGTCCGCAGGCAGCTAAGGGGAAGGCTGACACTTATGACCAGTGTGACCGTCGAACGCGACGGGGCCGTCGCCTCCGTTATCCTGCCAGGCCCGGCGCTGAGCCTGGCCGTGAAAGAGGGGCTGCTTGAGTCGCTCCGCGCCGTCGCCGCCGACGACGAGGTGCGGGCCGTCGTGCTGGCCGGAACTGGCCGGGCCTTCTGCGTGGGACAGGACCTGGCCGAGCACGCCGCGGCCCTCGACAAGGACCCGGCGACCGCGCTCGACACGGTGCGGGAGCATTACAACCCCATCGTCACCATGCTCACGACCATGCCAAAGCCGGTGGTCGCCGGCGTCAACGGCACCTGCGTCGGTGCTGGCCTCGGGCTCGTGCTCGCGTGCGACTTCGTGGTCATGGCCGAGGCCGCCGTGCTCGGGACCGCGTTCACCGGCATCGGCCTGACCTGCGATTCCGGGCTCTCGGTGACGCTGCCCGCGGCCGTCGGGATGCAGCGCGCCCGGGCCCTGCTGCTGCGGCCGACGACGTTCACCGCCGAGCAGGCGGTCTCCTGGGGGCTGCCGTTTGAGCTGGTGCCCGCCGACCAGGTGCGCGCGGCGGCCGCGTCGCTGGCCGCCGCGCTCGCTTCCGGGCCGACGGCTGCCTACGCCGAGACCAAGCGACTGCTCGTCGACGGGGGGTCGCGCCCGTTCGCTGACTCGCTCGCCGCCGAGGGCGCCGCGCAGCGCCGGCTGGGCATGACCGCCGACCACGGAAACGCCGTGCGGGCCTTCCTCGCGAAGGAGAAGCCGGCCTTCCACGGCTCGTGAGCGTCGCTGACATCCTCATTCGAAATGTTTGACGCCGGCCCGCGCGTAGCCGATGCGCGGGACCGCGCCGAGAGCCGACGATACCTGTCCGCCTCCCACGAGGACCTGCGCGCGATCCCCTGCCACCACTGAGAAACCAAGGCGATGCCATTTGCCGCGCGCTTGGGCTTGCCATAAAAAACTGATATCAGTATGATAGATGTGTGATATAAGATCTGTCATGGAGGCAGGTCAGGTGACCGGCCACGTGCGGGAGATGCGCAGGCTGGGCCGGCCGCCGCGAGCCGCTTCCGATGAGTAACAGCACTAGGTCGTGGGAGAAGAGGTCCCAGTCATGTCAGCGAGCACAGTTCGCGGCGCGGGCCGCTACAGCCGTCATGACGCCCTTTACGGCGTTGTCAGTCTGGCAGGCCGGACGGCCGCTCTGCGCGGTCAAGCGTCTGCCCTGCTCGGGCAAGGCCGGGCTGGCGCGGTCGCCGCGCGTACCGGGGCGGCGCTGACCATGGCCAGGGAAGCCGAGCGGATCACCGCTACGGCAGTAACTGGGTGGGCTGAACGCATGTCCGCGCTGGCCCGAGGGGAACTAATGCCCGCCGCGGAGACGGTGGCGCGAGCGACCGGGCCAGCGCCATCACCCGAGGCGAGCATGGTGGCGGGATGCACAGCGCTCAGCGCACGGGAGCGCGAGCTGCTCATCCTGGTCGCGCGGGGCCGCACCGACACGCAAATCGCCGCCGAGTTGTTCATCAGCCCGTGCACGGTCAGCTCCCACCTGGACCGCATCAGGGACAAGACCGGATGCCGCCGCCGCGCCGACCTCACCCGCCTGGCGCTCCAGGCTGGCCTGTTGTGAGCGAAGCGGTGCCGTCCACGAATAACGGCATCACCGGACCGTAAGGGCCATTTCGTAAATGTGATGGGCAGCGCCGCCTGACCTCCCATACTTACTAGTTCTTAGTGTTTGCCTCGCCGGAACTTACGTGCTCATTAAGCGGTCATCTGAACACGGAGGGACGCGCCGCTGGCTGGTTAGGCTCGGCTCCGGCAAGTCACGAATGGCTGCGTTGGGCGGGGCCTTTCTGTTTGCCGAAATAGCCAACCGAAAGGACCTCCGCATGAAGATCGCGATCAGGACGCCCGGCAGGGCCGCTGGATTCATCCCCGGTAAGTTCCGCCCGCGCGCGCTCCTGTCAGGGGCAGCGGTGCTGACCGCGGCGCTCGCGGCCGCTGGCTGTTCCGCGTTCGGCGGCACCAGCGCGAGCGGGGCTGAGAATGTGACGCTGTCCGGATCGAGCACGAGCAGCGCGGCGCAAATAGCCAACGGCAAGGCGGGCGGCTTTCAGGTCCTCACCCTGAACGACCAGCGCGACATCACGTTTAATCAACTTCTTGGCATTAACAACGAGGGTGAAATCGCCGGCTACTTCGGCAGCGGCAACGCCGGCCACCCGAACAAGGGATACGCGATCACCCCGCCCTTCTCACAGGGCAACTTCATCAACGTCAACTTCCCTCACTCGGCGCAGACGCAGGTTACCGGGCTCAATGACTTCGGCGTTACCGTCGGCTTCTTCTCCACCCAGAACGGCGCCACCCCGGCGGACGACAACAACTTCGGGTTCTGGAGCCAGCACGGGCGCTTCCACAAGGTCGACTTCCCGACCAGAAACAACTCCAACCCGCCCGTCAACCAGCTGCTCGGCGTCAACGACACCGGCTGGGCGGTTGGGTTCTACAACGACAGCAAGGGCAACGCCCACGGCTACGCGTACAACCTTAACGGCGGGTGGTTCAAGCCGGTCACCGTCCGCGGCGCGACCTCGCTGACCGCCGCCGCGGTCAACAACTCCAGCACGATCGCCGGCTTCTACACAAACGCGGCGGGCAACACCGACGGCTTCGTCAAGTGGGTAAACGGCCATGTCGTCACGCTGGCGGTGCCAGGCGCGTCAGCGACCCAGGCGTTCGGCATTAACGACCGGGGCGAGGTCGTCGGCACCTACACCACCGGCACCGGCAACAACGCGGTGACGCACGGCTTCACCTGGTGGAACGGCAAGTTCACGACCATCAACTACCCGGCGGCCAGTTCCACCGCGGTCAACGGCGTGAACAACGAGGGTGACATCGTCGGCTTCTACACGGACGCCGCGGGCAACACCGACGGCTTCGTGGGCCTGCCGTAGGTCCACAGGACCCGCCAACCGGATCCGGGAATGCCGGGCGCTGCTTGCGCCCGGCATTCCCGGATTTTCCCTTCCACGGGCGGTCGCCTGCGCTCCATGTCCCATCCACTTAGCCCGTGTCCTCCTGGTACCGTCGCCGTGAGCGAGACGGACGGCTGGGAAGAGGCACATGGAATCGCTGAAGGATCGCGTCGCCATCGTCACCGGTGCTAGCCGGGGCATTGGCCTGGGGATCGCCGCGGAGCTCGTGCGGCAAGGCGCAAGGGTATGCGTCACGGCACGCAAGGCTGAGGCGCTTGAGGCGGCCGTGGCCGAGCTCGGCGGGCCCGACGTGGCCATCGCGGTGCCCGGCAAGGCCGACGACGCCGACCACCAGGCGGAAGCCGTGGCCAGGACCATGGAGGCGTTCGGCCGGCTGGACATGCTGGTCAACAACGCCGGGATCAACCCCGTCTACGGCCCCCTCGTCGACGTCGATCCGGCGGCGGCCGCCAAGATCCTCGCGGTGAACGTCCTCGCGCCGCTCGCCTGGACGCGGCTGGCGCGGGACGCGTGGATGGGCGAGCACGGCGGCTCGGTAGTGAACGTGTCCTCGGTCGCCGCGCTGCGCGCCAGCCCGGGGATCGGCATGTACGGGGTCAGCAAGGCCGCGCTGATCCGGCTGACCACGGAGCTGGCCGTTGAACTGGGCCCCCGCATCCGGGTGAACGCGGTGGCGCCCGCCGTGGTGAAGACGAGGTTCGCCACCGCCCTGTACGAGGGCCGCGAGGAGCAGGTGTCGGCCGCCTACCCGCTCAAGCGCCTCGGCATGCCCGAGGACGTCGCCGGCGTGGTCGCGTTCCTGCTGTCCGACCAGGCGAGCTGGGTCACCGGCCAGACCGTGGTGCTCGACGGCGGCATAACGCTAACCGGCGGGGTGTAAAACCGTATTTCCGAAACTCTGGCTCATCGTCGCAATAATCTCTGATCGTGCCGGCGGACCGCTACGGGAGCTGATCAGGGATGGACTCGTTGAGTGCGACGGACCTGCGGGCCGTCGGGGAGTTCCGGTTGCTCGCGCGGCTCGGTTCTGGCGGCATGGGACAGGTCTTCCTGGCGTCTTCGCTGGCGGGCAGGACCGTGGCGGTAAAGGTCATCCATGCGGAACTGTGCAGGGACGCGGACTTCGTTCGGCGGTTCCGCAACGAGGTGGAGGCAGCGCAGAAGGTCAGCGGCTGGTACACCGCGCCCGTCGTGGCGGCAGGGGTCGACGACAACCCGCCGTGGCTGGCGACCGCGTTTGTTCCAGGGCCGTCCCTAGACGACATCGTCACCAGGCACGGTCCGCTCCCGCTGCCCGCGGTGTGGCGGCTTGCCGCCGGGCTGGCCGAGGCGCTGCGCGCCATCCATGGGGCCGGGCTCGTCCACCGCGACCTCAAGCCGGCCAACGTGCTGCTGGCGCTCGACGGACCCCGCGTCATCGACTTCGGCATCTCCCGGGCGGTCACCGATACCAGGCTGACGGCCACCGGGGCCATCATCGGGACCCTGAACTACATGTCCCCTGAGCAGGTGCAGGCGCTCGAGACCGGGCCCGCGAGCGACGTCTTCTCGCTCGGCTCCGTCCTTGCCTTCGCCGCGACCGGAGCCGACCCGTTCCGAGTGGCCCCGGGTACGCCGTCGGCCGCGGTGATGTTCCGCATCGTGCACGGGGAACCCGACCTCGGGGCGGTTCCCGCTGACATCCGCGGGCTCGTCGAGGCGTGCCTGGCCAAGGACCCGCGGCAGCGGCCGGACCTGGCCCGGGTCGCGGCGCACAGCACGGCGACCGCGGAGCGGCTCGGGCTGTCGCCCGCCGCCTTCTGGCCGCACGACGTGGCCAAGGTCATCCAGGCGCAGCAGGCCGCGCTGAGCGCGCAGATCGAGGCTCTCCAGGTTGCTCCCGGCACGCATGTCGAGGGCCCCTGGGGCGCAAACGGCATGGCCACGGGTTCCTCTCGTCCCTCGGCGCCCGCATCAACCTGGCCACGCTCCGCGGCCTCTCCCGTCACCGACCCCGCTCCGGCACGTGGCATCGGTCCCGTCGCCGGTGGCGGCCCAGGCGTACCGGGCGGCCCGGGCGGACCAGGCGGCCCGGGCGTCCAGGGCGAGCCCGGGCACCGGAATCGCCCCGGGCGGGCTCGCGGTTCCCGTGTGGCCGGGCACGCGCCGCGGCATCAGCCGCCGGGGCCTGCTCATCGGGGCAGGCGCGGGGAGCCTCGCGGTCATCGGCGGCACGGTCGGCTGGGCGCTCAGCTCACGGTCGGCGGGCGGCACGCCCTCGACGGGGACCGCGGACGGCTCGCTGCCGACGGGACAGGGGCTGCCTACCGGGGGGTCGCTGCAGCAGTACTACGGCACGGGGACGCGCAGGACGGCGGCGTGGAAGTTTCCGACGGGCAACGCCATCGAGGGCAACGCCGGTACCGGGGGCGGCCTGGTGTGCGTCGCGAGCACCGACAACAACGTCTACGCGGTTAACATCGCGACCAGACGGCAGGCCTGGACGTTCCCCGCGGGAGCGGTCACCGCCGCTCCCGAGGTCGTCGGCAACGTGGTCTGCCTGTCGACAAGCGCGGGCCACTTCTACGCCCTGCACGTGACCGACGGCACGCGCGCGTGGGACGTGGATAGCAGCGTGCCCGCGACCTACAAGCGGACCTGGGCGGTCGACGGCGGCAACGTCATCCTCGGCACAGAAACCACGTCGCCGCAGGCCTACGACGCCGCCACGGGCACGAAGGGCGTGCGCTTCGCCACGCAAGAGCCGTACGTCATGGCGCTGAGCGTGGCGGGCGGCATCCTCTACGCGATCGACGCGTTCGGCATGCTCTACGCCTTTCACTCCGCCACCGGCACCGAGATCTGGCACAAGCAACTGCTCTCAAACGACGACCTGCCGGGAACCGGCCTGACGATCGACAGCGGCAGCATCTACGTGGGCGCCTTGTCTGGCGCGCTGTACAAGATCGATGCCACGAACGGGCAGGTCCAGTGGACCTATCATCCGGGCAGCGGCATGGAGTCCAACGTCGTTGTCGCCAACGGCGTGGTCTACGTCAGGGATAACAACGGCACCGTGCACGCGATCAGCGCCGCGAACAAGAAGCAGCTGTGGGCCAAGACGGCCACCTCCACCGGGATATACGGCCAGGCGGTGGCGGGCGGCCGGGTCTACTACACCACCACCCTCGCCCTGCAGGCGCTCGACGCCAACTCGGGCGATCCGGTATGGGCCTTCAGCGCGCCGAACAACTCCGGGCTCCTCGGCACCCCGGTGGTCGCCAACGGGCTCGTCTTCATCGGCTCCTCCGACGACGGGCTGTACGCAGTCCAGGCATAAATGCTTGCCCGCGCCCGGGTAACACCGCGATGGCCGCCGGACACTAGGAAGTGTGGAGACCCCCGAGGTTCCCGTTGCCGTCATTTCGGAGGGACGCTCATGACCATCGTCCGTATCGCGCATGCCGAGCCCCGGCCAGGGAAGCTGGAGCACGGCGGATTTCAGACCCTGGGCTGGCTGGTCGTGCTGGCCGACGACGCGGGCCGCCGGGCGGTGCCGGTCTGGCTGCGCGGAGAGCCAGGCACCGACGACCTGGCGGAGCTTATTGAAGCCGCCGCCCGGCCGGACGAGGAGATCCTCACCGCCGACGCCCCTGAGGAGCTCACCGCCCGGCTGCTGCACGCGGCCGGCGCCAGCGTGACCGGGGTGGACATCGACGTGACCGCGGCGGACACCGATGAGCTGAGCCCGCAAGGCGCCGTGGCGCGGATCGGGCTCAGCGGGCACGCGGGCAGCCGGGAGGTCACCGCGGTCCTGAGCCTTGGCCTGGCGATGGCGGCCGCCGCGGGCGCCCCGCTGCGGCTGGCCGACGAGGTGATGGACCGCGTGGCCGTGCCGATCCCCGGCGACGACCTGCTCGGCCCGCTGCTCGGCCACGTGCCGCCGCTCGCCCAGGTGCCGCCCGGCCGCGGGCTGGCCGGCTGGGCGGTGGGCGTCCTTCCCGGCAAGCGGCCCCGCTTCGCGCCCCGCAACCTGGACTTCGCCGACGGCCTTGACCGATGGGACCTCGAGTGCGGTTCCCGCCGCGAGGCGGACCCGTCCCGCCCGCAGGACTACTCGGCCGCGGCCGACGGCCGGTCCGCGGTCCTGTCCTCGGCCGTGCCGCGGCCCGCCGGGTCTGCCTCGCTGGTCCAGTCGATCTTCGCCGACGACTACCGCGGCGCCACGGTCACCTTCAGCGGCGAGATCGATACCGAGCCCCTTACCGAACAGGCCGGGCTCCGCCTGGAGATTCTCCGGCACTGGTGGCGCAACGGGCAGCCCCGCGAAGACCACGGCATCACGCTGGCCGGCGGCCGCCGCGACTGGCCCAGGTATGAGGTCACCGCGCTGATCCCAGAAGACGCGGACATCATCCGGTTCGGCATCATTCTCACCGGCACCGGCAGCATCGCCTTGCGGAACCCGGAACTGCGCATCGCCGAGCCGGCCGCGAACGCTTGAGTGGCTGAGCCATGAATGCGGAGATCCGTGACGGTGACCTGGTCCGGCTGGCCCGTGACGGCGATCCGGTAGCCTTCCGCCTGCTCGTCGAGCGGTACCAGCCGATGGCGCGCGCCCGCGCGCGCAGCCTGTGCGGCAATCCCAGCGACGTCGACGACGTCGTGCAGGAAGCATTCCTGCGGGCGTACATCGGGCTCGACCGGCTGCGCGACCCGGACCGGTTCGCGGGCTGGCTTGGCAGCATCACGGCGAACGTCTGCCGTGGCCTGCAGCGGCGTCCCCCGGTCACGCTGCTGCCCGACTGGCCAGAACCGCTGCACCCGGCCGCGGCCGACGGCCTGCCCTCGGCCGAGGACCTGGACCGGGCCGACGCGGTGCGCACGGCCGTGGCCGGCCTGCCCGCCGGGCAGCGGCGCGCCGTCGCCCTGCACTACTACGCCGACCTGCCAGCCGGCCAGATCGCCGAGCAAGCCGGCGCGGCCAGGGCCAGCCTGCACAAGGCCCGGCTCAGGCTGCGCGCCTACCTCACCGAGCACCGCCCCGACCTTGTTCCCGCCGCCTCCAGGAGGACACCCATGATCACCGTCCGCATCGCTCGTATCGAACGCCGCATCCCGCCGGGTCCCCAGCCCATCGGTTTCCCTAGCCATGTCGCCATCCTGGCCGACGACGCCGGGCGCCGGGCACTGCCGCTCTGGGTGCAGGGGATCAACCCCCGGCGCCTCGAGCCGCCGGCCGCGGGCGGCGAACACGCCGGGACCGCGGCGGCGCTTACCGTGGACCAGCTCACCGCCCGGCTACTGCACGCCGCCGGCGCCAGCGTCACCGGAGTAGACATCGACGAGATCGGCCCCGAGGTGGCCGCCGCCCGGATCGGTCTCGCCACTGCGGCCGGAACCAAGCACGTCACCGCGCGGGTCGCCGAGGGCCTGGCCGTCGCGATCGCGACGGGCGCGCCGGTCCGGGTAGCCGATCCGGTGCTGGACCGGCTGGCGGTTCCGCTGCCAGACAACGGGCCAGTCCCGCTCCCCGAGCCCGCGGCGGCGCTGGCCGTCCTCAGCGTTGGCCGCAGGCAACGTTACGAGCCGCGCAACCTGGCGTTCGCTGACGGCCTGGACGGCTGGCTGCTCGGCGGCAGCTTCACCCAGCACGCCAGCGACTCGCACTGGCAGGACTACTCCAGCGGCGCGGACGACGGCATCGCGGTGCTGTCGGCGAGCGTGCCGCGGCCCGCCGGATTCGCCTTCCTCGGCCAGGAAATGTTCGCCGATGACTACCGCGGCGACGCGGTCAGCTTCCGCGGCGAGTTCCGCACCCGGGGCACCGCTCCTGACCGCGTCGGGCTGTTCCTGCGGGTGGTCAGCGGGAATGACACTCGGTTGCCCGTCACCGAGCGCGCCGCCGTCAACGACCCAGACAACAACCTGGTCATGATCTCGGGCGACGGCGACTGGACCAGCCACCAGGTCACGGCGCGGGTCCTCGAGGATTCCAATAGCGTCATATTCGGCGTCTTCCTCGCCGGTCCCGGCCGGATCGAGATGCGCAACGCGGAACTGGCCCGCGCCGAGTAGGCGGACAGGCAAACGGCCAGGCAAAGAAGTACCGACGTCGATGAGAGATGCCAGGTGAGTACGACAACTGTTCCGAGAACGGGCTTTACCGACACCGGGGGCTCCTCCTGGTGGTTCGGCCAGGGCGTGTACACGCTGAGCGTGGGCTAGGCGGCGCGTCTTAGTGCCCACTTGGCGTCCTGCCGGTGGGCGCTGGCGGGGTTTGCGAAGAGCCCAATGGCCCTCACGAAGATAGCGGATCGTTGGCCACGCTATGGCGTGGCCAACGATCCGCTATCCCTGTCACGCACCCAGGGCTGCCCGGTTTGTCCTGGTTGCGCGCCGGTCACCACCCACTTCCGTTGCCGTAAGTCACGTCGGCGGGCGAAATGTCCGGCTACGGGGCAAGGGGATGATCAAGGGGCGGATAGTGCCCCGGCTTCCCAGGTCTGCGGCCCTGGGAAGCCGGGGCTTCCCCCGTTCTCCCCGTTCTCCCCGTGGCTAGTAAGCGCCGAGCGTCTCCATGAACTGATCTGGCGCCTGGACGATGCTGCTGCAGGTCGGCTGCGCGAAGCTCTGCGCGCCGCCGGGGCATTCGGTGTCACGGGCGGCCGACCACATGGACAGCCAGGCGAGGTGCTTGCTCGCGGCGAACGCCGCCAGCTGCTGCGCGTTGGCCACCGTGAAGACCTCGTCGCTCGTGTCGTTCACGCCGATCATCGGGGTGACCGCGACCTTGGACCAGGCCGCGTCGGCGCTGATGCCGAGCGCGGACGCGACCTGGGCGTCCGTCGCGGTCGCGGCGTCGATCGCGAACGTGCCCATCTGGCCGCTCGGGTTCGGCGCGGCGCCGTCGCCGTAGTCCATCGCCATCACGTTCACCGCCGAGATCTTGACGCCGGCCTGCGCCGCGCCGGTCAGCACCGCGTCACCGTCGGCGGTGAGGCCGGACGGCAGCACCGGCAGCGTGAACGACACCTGGAGGCCGGGGTCCTGCGCCTGGAGCGCCGCGAGCGCCTGGTCGCGGCGCGCGTTGGCCGCGGTGTTGTCCACCGCCGCGCCCTCGATGTCGAAGTCGATCTTGTTGACGTCGTACGCCGAGATGACCTGCTGGTAGGCGGCCTGCAGCTGGGAGACGCTCGTGCAGGTGATGGCGAGCTCGCTGCCGGCCTGGCCGCCGAAGGAGATCCGCACGTCGCCGCCGATCGCGCGGAGCGCGCCGATCTGCGCGGCGACCGGGTCGGACCCGATGGCGGTCACGCCGCCCCACTCCGGCGTGCAACTCGCCCCCGTGTTTCCGGAAACACTGTCCCCGGCCACGACGAACGCCAGGTTGAACTGCTTCACGCCGGTCGCCTGCGCGGTGGAGACCAGGCTGAACGGCGGGTACAGGCTGGTGTCGACGTACGGGGCGAAGCCGGCCGCGCCCGCCCGAGGGTGACCCGGCCGACGGGTTCGGCGAGGAACTGGCCGGGGCGGTTGGCGAGGAGGTACCCGGTGCGGGGCTGGTGGTCGCGTTGGCCGGCGCGGGGGTGGCCGAGGCGGTCGGCGCGGCGGGGGAAGTACTGCCGGGAGAGGACGACGCGGGTGCGGGACTCGCCGTCGTGCCCTGGCACGGTGTCCCGTTGATGGTGCAGCCGGCGGGCTGGCCCGCCGCGCCGGACGAACTCGCAACGAAGCCGACGGTGACGGTCCCACCCGGCTGGATGGTGGCGTCCCAGCTGTCGTTCTTCACCGTCACCTGGCCGCCGTCGTCAGTGTACGAGCCGTCCCAGAGCGAGCTCACGCCCGTGCCCGCCGGCAGCGTGAAGGCGAGCGTCCAGCCGGTGACGGCCGCCGTCCCCGGGTTGGTGATCGTGTACTGGCCGTTGTAGCCCGTGCCCCAGCCGGTGCCCGCCTGGTAGCTGGCCGCGAGGGGAACGGCGGAGTCGGCGGCGTCGTGGATGGTCACCCCTTGGTCGTTCTGTGCGACAACGAGGGCAACGGCGGCGCGACGCCGACCGCCGCGACGGCGGCGGCGAGCGGTACCGGCCGGAGGGGGCCGCGGCGCCTGCGCGAACGTGACATCGGGTGACCTTTCACGGGGAACGGTGCTTTCCCGCGACACGCTAACGAGGGCGTTTGCCCGCACCCGGGGCTTTTAAGCAGCGCTTAAGTCCCGGCTCATCGCCGGATAAGCGACGTCTCCTGACCAGGCGCCCGCCCGGCGCCTGCGACCCCGTGCGCAGCCGCAGCTGGACCTGCGCGCCGCCGAGCGCGGAAGTGTCGATCTTCAGCCCGCCGCCCGTGGACTCGGCCACGCGGCGGGCGATGTCGAGCCCGAGGCCGGTAGAGCCCGCGCCGCTGCTCCCCCGCCGCAGGGCGGCGCCGGTGTCCGCGATCCCTTGCCCCGCGTCGGCCACGAGGACGAGGACCATGTCTTCGCCGCGGTGCAGCGTGACGGCGAACCCGGTGCCCTCCGCGGTGTGCTTGAAGATGTTGCCGATCAGCGCGTCCGCGGCGGCCACCAGGTCGGAGCGCGGTACGGGCACGGGAACGGGCAGGTCGGCGCCGGTCAGGTGGCACGGGCGACCCTGGTCTTCTGCGAGCGCGGACCAGAACTCAAAGCGGTCGGCGAGGACGCTGGCGGCGTCGCATCCCGCGGGCTCGTCTGGCCCTGGCCTGCGCGCGGCCCTGATGATCAGGTCGACCTGCTGTTCCAGCCGCTCGATGGCGGTCCTGGTGTCGTCGGCGGCCCGCCCGGGCCCGAGCGCGGCGGCGTTCATGCGCAGTGCCGTCAGCGGCGTGCGCAGCCGGTGCGGCAGGTCGGCCGACATCACCCGCTCCGCCGTGATCAGGCCGCTCAGCCGCTCCGCCATCGCGTTGAACGCGTGTCCCGCGGCGGCCAGCTCGGCGGGCCCGTGCGCCGTGCTGCGCGCGCTCAGGTCGCCGTCGCCGAGCAGCGCCGCGGCGTCCGCGAGCTCGCGGGCCGGCCGGGTGACGCGGGTCGCGAGCCGGTCGGCCACGATCACCGAGACGGCCACCAGGGCGAGCGCCACGCCCGTCATCACCGCCCAGGAGGCGGCCACGCCGCGCGAGACCTCGGCGGCGGGGACGTAGACCTCGGTAACCGCCAGCCGCCCGCCGCCGAGCGCCACCGGCTGGAGGACGGCGTAACCGCCAGGCACGGGGGCGATGAATGACCGGGCCGCGGTGGTCGCCATGCGCAGGTCGGCCGCGCTCGCGCGCTGCGGGCCGCCGACGAACATGCCCGCCTGGCTCGCGGGCTCGCCGCCGACTGTCTTGCCACTCACGGCGGCGGGCGCGGCGGTGAGGTAGACGGCGAGCTGGCCCGCCGCGCCCGCCGGGGTGCTGACGATCGCCCGGTCGAGCGTCGCCCGGTCGGTGGTGATGCTGAGCACCGGCTCGATCGCCGCCCCGGTCAGCTGCGCCGACGTGAACGCCCGGTCCCGCGCCACGTCCCTGACGATGACCGCGAGCGGGATGAGGAAGGCGATCGCGACCATCGACGTGACCGCCGCCGACACCAGCGCGAGCGTCGTCCTGACCGAGTTCCTGGCCGGCGCCCTCATCCCCGTGCTCATCATCACCGTGCCAGTCATCCGGGGGCGTCGAGTCACCGCGGGACGTCGAGCATCACGCCGACGCCGCGCACCGTGTGCAGGTACCGGGGCCGCGCGGCCGTCTCGCCGAGCTTGCGGCGCAGCCACGAGACGTGCACGTCGATGGTCTGGTCATCGCCGTAGGCCTGGTGCCACACCTCGGTCAGCAGTTCCCTGCGGGATACCACCGTGCCAGGCCGCACGGCCAGGTACGCGAGCAGGTCGAACTCGCGGCGCGACAGTTCCAGGCGCCGGCCGTCAAGCAGCGCCTCCCGCCTGGCCTGGTCGATGCGCAGGCCGGCCACGGCGATGACGGAGGGCGGCGCGCTCCCCGGCGACGCCCGGCGGAGCAGTGCGGCGATCCTGGCCGCGAGGTGCTCGCCGGAGAAGGGCTTCACCACGTAGTCGTCGGCGCCGTCGTTGAGCAGCCGGATGATCTCCGCCTCCTCGTCGCGCGCGGTGGCCACGATAACCGGCGCCGTGGTGACCGTGCGCATCATCTTCAGCGCCTGCCCGCCGTCGAGGTCGGGGAGGCCGAGGTCGAGGACGATCAGCTCCGGCGGGTGATGGCTGACCTCCCTGATGCCGTCGAGCGCGGTGCCGGCGGTGCGGACGGCGTGCGACCGACGGGTGAGGTCGGCGACCATCGCCGAGCGCACGTACGAGTCATCCTCGACGATGAGCACACGGGCCATAACCCGAACCGTACGTACCGAGGGTGTGGCTTGCGGCATTATTGCCGATATGGTGCGGCTCGTGGTCGGCCTCACGGCCTGGGTGGCCGGCACCGCCATCGCGGTCGGCGTCGCCTGGCTCGGCGCGAACGTCGTGGTCAGGAACGCCGGAGTGGGGCCGGGCATGCCGGTCATCAGCGCATCGGTGCTTCCGTCGGCCAGCGCGTCCCCGGCCGCCGCGACGCCAGCGGGCGCGGTCACTCCGGCTCAGAGCGCCGCGCGGACAACGCCGGCCCAGGCGGCTCCGTCCCGGTCCGCCAGCAGCAGCGGCGCTTCGCGGTCCGCCAGCGCGTCCGCCGCACCGTCGGCCGGCGATATTCACGCCTACACGCTAGCCGGGGGGATCGTGACGCTGAACCTGACGGGCGGCGCGGCGCAACTGGTGACAGCGGTGCCCGACGCCGGCTACTCCGTCCAGACGTGGTCAGGCACGGGCTGGCTGCGCGTCGACTTCAGCTCGGGGGCGCGGGTCTCATCCCTGATCGCCAGCTGGTACCAGCACGCGCCGACGGTCACCGTGGAGAACTGAGTGTGTCAGTCGCCCGGTGACGGCCGCGCCGTCACCGGCACGACGGGCGGGGCCCACAATGGAACCCATGGTTTCTGAGATCTTCGATCCTGCACGGTGGCGCGCGGTTGACGGCTTCTCCTTCTCCGACATCACGTACCACCGCGCGGTGGACTCCGGCACCGTCCGCGTGGCGTTCAACCGGCCCGAGGTGCGCAACGCCTTCCGCCCGCACACGGTGGACGAGCTTTACACCGCGCTCGATCACGCCCGGATGACTTCCGACGTGGGCTGCGTGCTGCTGACGGGCAACGGCCCGTCGCCGAAGGACGGCGGGTGGGCCTTCTGCTCCGGCGGCGACCAGCGGATCCGCGGCAAGGACGGCTACCGGTACGCGGAAGGTGAGACGGGCGAGACCATCGACCCGGCGCGGAGCGGGCGGCTGCACATCCTGGAGGTGCAGCGCCTCATCCGGTTCATGCCCAAGGTGGTCATCTGCGTCGTGCCCGGCTGGGCCGCCGGCGGCGGGCACAGCCTGCACGTCGTCTGCGACCTCACGCTCGCCAGCCGCGAGCACGCGCGCTTCAAGCAGACCGACGCGGACGTGGCAAGCTTCGACGGCGGCTTCGGCTCGGCCTACCTCGCCCGGCAGGTGGGGCAGAAGTTCGCCAGGCAGATTTTCTTCCTCGCCGACACGTACGACGCCGAGGAAGGACACCGGATGGGCACCGTCAACGCGGTGGTGCCGCACGCGGACCTGGAAGGCACCGCGCTGGAGTGGGCCGCGAAGATCAACCGGAAGAGCCCCACCTCGCAGCGGATGCTGAAGTACGCATTCAACGCGATCGACGACGGCCTGGTCGGCCAGCAGCTGTTCGCCGGGGAGGCCACCAGGCTCGCGTACATGACCGACGAGGCCGCCGAGGGCAGGGACGCGTTCCTGGAAAAGCGCGACCCCGACTGGGCGCGTTTCCCCTGGCACTACTGACTCGCACGGACCGAGTAGCACGGGCGCGCGGGCTGGCACGACCGCGGGAAGCAGGCGGGGGTGCCGGAGTAAGCCGCTTACGTTCTGGATGCTCATTTTGATTATTCCGAACGTAGGCGGCTGACTCCCAGTCACCGTCATTACTCTGGCAGTTCGCCGCGCTCGCGCAGGCTCTCGACCGTATCCACGATCGTCGTCTCCGCCGGGCGCGGGCGCCAGCCGAGCTCGTCCTTGGCCCGGTCGTTGTGGATCACCAGCCGCGGCAGGTCATCCCCCGGTGCCTCCTCGGTGGGCACCCGGGCCGCCAGCGGGCCGAACCGGCGGCGCAGGATCTCGGCCAGCTCGAGGTAGCTCATCGCCGGGTGGTCGGAGACGCCGATGAAGCGCTTGCCCGCCGCTCCGGGGGCCGCCATCGCCCGGATGTGCAGGTCGGCCACGTCGCGCACGTCGGCGATGCCGAACCGGTGCCGCGGCGCGACGCTCATCTCCCCGCCGAACATCGCCTTGATCAGGTACATCGAGGAGCCCGCCGCGGCCGTCAGCGGCGGCCCGAGTATGAACGTCGGGTTGACCACGACCAGCTCGGTTTCCGCTCCGCCGCCCTCGCCGCGCATGAAGTCCCAGGCGGCGCGCTCGGCGATCGTCTTGGAGCGCGGGTAGGGCGGCAGGCCGGGCATGTCGGGATCGGTCCAGTCGTCCTCGGTGAACTCGGCGCCCGGTTTGGGGGTGTAGCCGATCGCGGCGAACGACGAGGTGAGCACCACGCGCCTGGCCCCGGCGTCGCGCGCGGCGCGCAGCACCCGCAGCGTGCCCTCGCGAGCCGGGACGATCAGCTCGTCGGGGTCTTCCGGCTGGGCGGGCGGGATGGGCGAGGCGACGTGGTAGACCTCGTCGACCCCGGTCATGGCGGCCTTCCAGCCGTCGTCGGACATCAGGTCGGCGGTGACGACCTCGACGCCGTGGTCGTCGGCACCCCCTCGGCGCACCGCCGCGCGCAGGCCGTCCTCGCGGGCCGCCGAGCGCACCACGGCGCGCACCGGCGGCTGCCCGCCGTCGCGGAGCAGCGCCGCGATCAGTTGCGTGCCCACGTAGCCGGATGCCCCGGTCACCAGAATCTGGCTCATCGCTTGATCTCCATTTCCATGTCCATGCGGCTGAGGGCGGCGTGCACCCGCTGCTGCGCCGCGGCCTCCGCCGCGGCATCACCGCGCGCCCTGGCGTCCCACAGCGCCGACTTCTCGCGGAGGTAGTCCAGCCGGGTGTGCAGGGCGGCGATCTCCGCCTCGATCCGCCCGGCGTGCCGTCAGCAGCAGGTCGCGCTGCTCGGCCGCCACCGCGCGGCCGTGCTCGCCCCGGTTGGCGCGGCCGCGGTTGGCCTGGTAGGTGCGCATGTCCTCGATGCCCATGCCGAGCGCGCGCAGGCAGGCGAGCGCCTGAAGCACGTCGAGGTCATCGTCGCCGTAGCGGCGGTGCCCGCTCCTGGCATCCCGGTCAACCGGGCCGACCAGTCCGACCTCCTCGTAGTAGCGGAGCGTCGGCTCGCTCAGCCCGCTGCGCCTGGAGACCTCCTGGATCGTCAAAGCTGTCATGCGTTCAGGGTCACATACCTCAAGCGCTTGAAGTCAAATGTGCCGCTCCGCAGGTCAGGCGGCGAACAGTGCTTCCAGCTGCTTGGCGTTGACCTGGGCGTAGTCGCGGTAGCAGTTGTTGAACACCACGTGGGTCTCGGCGGCGTCCTCGGCCAGCCGCTTGACGTTGCCTGCCCACTTCTTCAGCTCTTTGCCGTCGTAGCGGTAGCCGAACCGTTCCTGGATGTCCTTGCTCTCCCACTTGTCCGAGTGGCCGTGCATGCGGAGCACCGCGAGGTCGCTGGTGGCGGCGACCACCGGCGGGATGGAATTCGAGTAGCCCTGGGGCATGTCCACGCACACGTAGGGCAGGTCGTGCGCGGACAGGAACTCCAGGGTCTCCTTCTGGTTGTCCTCGGTCATCCACGTGTGGTTACGGAACTCCACGCACACCCGGTCCGGCGCGACACGCTGGGCGCAGTCCAGGATGTACTGCTTGTTCGCGCGGCCGATTGGGAACCACGGCGGGAACTGCAGCAGGATCGCGCCGAGCTTGCCCGCCTGCCGCAGCGGCGCGAGGGCCGCGAGGAAGCGGTCCCACGCCTGGCCGGTCACGTCGGGATCGATGTCCTTGAGGTAGACGCGGTCCTTGCCCGCCTTGGCGGCGGCCTCGCGCAGGTCGGCTGGCAGCGCTTTTACCGGGGTGGGGTGCTGGGTGAACAGGCTGAACGCCTTGACGTTGAAGGTGAAGTGGTCTGGGGTGCGCTCCGCCCAGGCCTTCGCGGTCTGCTCGGCGGGCAGCGCGTAGTAGGCGGAGTCGACCTCGACCAGCGGGAACTGGGTCGCGTAGTACCTGAGCCGCTTCTCCGGATTGCCTGCGTCGGCCGGGTACCAGCCGGAATCGATCAGCGTCTTGTCGGTCCACCCCGCCGTGCCTACCCGGATGTCTCCCATACCGGATCTGTCCCATGGCCGCGGCCGGACAAACCACGCCCCACCGATTTCCGACGGGGCAGCTACTTTTCGCGCGCTGCCCTGAAGTGTCCGCGACTGTAGGCTTCCGGGCCGCCCGAATCGGGGTCATGCTTAGAGATACTGTTGCCGAACGGACCCGACCAACCCCTCACAGTGAAGGGCACCGATGGACACCGGTTTCGCCCCCGCCGACATCGACACCACGAAGCCGCACCCGGCGCGGATGTACGACTTCTACCTCGGCGGCAAGGACAACTACGCGGCCGACAAGGAAGCGGCGGGAGAGGTCATCAGGCGCGCGCCCGAGATACGCGACATCGCCCGCGTGAACCGTGACT
This sequence comes from uncultured Actinomycetota bacterium, assembly GCA_963759545.1. Taxonomy (GTDB): domain Bacteria; phylum Actinomycetota; class Actinomycetes; order Streptosporangiales; family Streptosporangiaceae; genus Trebonia. Next base: position 46,810 of record CAVXAB010000031.1, on the reverse strand, counting down.
TCCTCGGGCGGGCGGTGCGGTTCCTTGCGGGTGAGGCGGGGATCCGGCAGTTCCTCGATGTGGGCACCGGCATCCCGACGGCGGGCAACGTGCACGAGGTGGCCGGCCGCGTGGCCCCGGATGCGCGCGTGGTGTACGTCGACAACGACCCGATCGTGAACGTGCACGCCAACGCGCTGCTGACCGGGGCGGGCACGACGGGGATAGTCCTGGCGGACTTGCGTGATCCGAAGGCGATCCTGTCGCACCCGACCACCCGCCGCCTCATCAACTTCGATGAGCCGGTTGCCCTGCTGCTGATCGCGGTCTTGCACTTCATCAAGGACGACGAGCACCCGGCGGAACTCGTGGCCACCCTGCGCGATGTGCTTCCCGCCGGCAGCTACCTGGCGCTGTCGCACGTGACCGGAGACTTCCGCAGCAGGGCCGCGGCGGACGCCATGGGCGTCTACAACCAGGCGACCTCCCCGGTGACGCTGCGCAGCCACAATCAGATCTCGGCCTTCTTCTCCGGCTTCGAACTCGTCGAGCCCGGCCTCGTCCAGTCGCCGCTCTGGCGGCCGGACGGAGACCTGCCGGTGAACATGGACAAGCTGTGGATCTACGGGGGCGTGGCGCGTCTTAGCGAGCGATGAGCCCGCGCGGCGGGCCGAACTGGCCGGCCCGCCGTTGCCGGTCAAGCGGGAAGATCACGCAAGTCGGTCTCGGTACCGACGCCCTCAGTGCTGAACGTGTCGATCTGCTCGGCCAGGTCACGCGCCAGGGGCGACCCGTGGTAGGCAGCGGCGGCCAGTCCGGCGCGGACGCGGGCCAGTCCCTGCGGGATCGGGTCGATCCGCCGGCTTGGCGGCAGGTCGAGCACCGTTTCCAATGCGGCGGCCGCCGCCTCCAGCTCTCCCGCGCCGAGCCACGCCTCGGCCAGGCTGATGCTGGCAAGCGCGGCGGTCCCGTACCCGTGGGTCTCACCGGGGCCCGGGCCTGCCTGGTACAGGTCCACGGCCCGCTCGAGCTGCGCCACCGCCTCGGCCGAGGCGCCGGGGATGTCGATCAGGACGGACCCGATGAGGTACTGCGCGCTCGCGCTCGACAGGTCGAATTCCCCGCCGATTGCCGTCAGGTCGTCGCTGTAGTCCAGGTCGTGCGCCCGGCGGGCGGCCTCGATGGACCTGCGGGCCGCACCCGCGTCGCCCATGCGGGCCGCCGCCCGGCCGTACCGGATGTGCAGCTGCACCGCCGTCGGCCCGCCGGACAGGTACCCGAGGCCGCTTGACGCTAGGTCCGCGGTACGGCGGACCTGGCCGTCCCAGTAGCACAGGCCCGCCAGGTCCAGCCGGAGCTTCGCCATGAGCCCGTGGTGGCCCGTCACCGCCGCGAAGGCCCAGCCGGCCCTGGCGAGTTCCTCGCCGGCGGCCGCGTAGCCGAGGTCAGCGGCCACGCATCCCATCAGGCCGTTGATGCAGCCGAGCAGGAAGTAGATTTCCGTCCTGTCCCTTGGCCAGAGCTGCCGGTCAAGCGCGTCGTGCATGCGGCCGCGAACCCTCAGCATCTCCTTGAACAGGGGAACCGGCTCCGCGGTCATGTAGTCGCGGGAGAGCCTGGTCACGTCGGCGTGGAACTGCTCGAGCGCGGTATCGCCGATGCCGCGCTGCTCGGCCTGGCATGCCCGCTCGCTCGCCTCGTGGGCCGCCACCAAGACCTCTTGCTCAACGAGCGGGTCGGGTTCCACCGCCTTGCCCGCCAGCGTCCCGCGGGCGGCGACAATGCCGGCCGCGCGGGGCGCCGCCTCCGCGGGCAGCCCGGACGGCGGAGGCGGCAACCGCGGTGCGCTCGCCGGACGGGGAAAATCGGCAGGCTCGATGCCGAACGCCGCGCAGTAGGCAAGCATGTATCGCTGGGAAACGCCGTCCCCGCTCTCCCAGCGGTAGATGTTGTGGGTCAGGCTCTTGACGCCAGGCAACTGCCCGCCGCCCGTCGACCTGACCGCCGCGATGAGCTGACGAGCCATTTCCGGCCGGTCCCAGCCACGTGACTCGCGCTCTCGGCGCAGCCATGCGCATGCCTGCTCAGACATCGTGCCTTCCTCATAGCCGGGCGGGCTCGCCCCCCGTAAACGAGCCCCCCGGAACCGGTGACGTGCCGCGGTCAGGCCCGCGGCACGCCTGCTTCCAGGTCGGGGACTACAGCAGGAAGTCGGCCAGCCCTTCCTTGGCACCGGCCAGGAACGCGCGGATCTCGGCGGGCTCGAAGATCAGCGCGGGTCCCGCTGGATCGGTGGACTGCCTGACGGCGACCCTTCCCTCGGGCAGCTTCGCGGCCTCGAGGCAGGCACCGCCGTTTGAGCCGCTCCACGGCTTGCGCCAGACGGCACCCTGGATGGCCTCGGCCGGCATCCCGCTGTACACGTGACTTGTCATGAGATCTCCTTGCGAATGGTGCGGAGGACCTGGGCAGTGCTGTCCGCGGGGGCTGCCTGCGCGCTGACGCGGTCAAGCGCCTCCAGGTAGGAAGTCGTTTCCCTTGGCTTGTCGAGGTACCAGGAGCTGGTCATGGTCTCGCCGTACACCAGGTCTGGCATCTCCTTGTCAGGGAAACGCAACAGGTAGAAGAGGCCGAACGCGGCCGGGTGCATCCCAGACGCGAAAGTCAGCACCTGCAAGGTGACCTTCGGCCGCTCCGTGGCCTCGATCAGGCGGTCGATCTGGGCGCGCATCGCCTGCCCGCCGGTCGTCGCCACGGCACGGCGCAGCACGGTCTCGTCGATAACGACCCACAGTTGCGGCGGATCCGGCCGGTCCAGGATCTTCTGCCGGGCGAGGCGCAGCGTGACGCGCCGCTCCACCTCAGCGTCCGGGGCATCGGGGAAGCCTGTCCTGACGCTGGCACGGGCGTAGTCCTCGGTCTGCAGGAGGCCGGGGACCCAGTGCGGCTCGTAACCCCGGATGAGGCTGGCGGCTTCTTCCAGTCCGACGAAGGTACGGAACCACTCGGGCAGCACGTCGCCGTAGCTGTGCCACCAGCCGGCCTTGGCCGCGTCCCTGCACAGCGACAGGAACGACTCGATCTCGGCCGGGTCGGTGACCCCGTAGGCGATCAGCAGGCTCTTGACGGTCAGGGGCTTGAACCCGCCTTCTGCCCGCTCCATCCGGCGGATGGTGAACGGTGAGGACAAGATCGCCGCCGCGGCCTCGTCGAAGCTCATCTCCGCTTTCTCGCGAAGTGCCTGCAACTGCCTGCCCAGGATCATGCGCAGCGCGGTCGGGCCGACCGCGTGAATATCACTCATTCTTCGTCATGCCCTTCACAACCGCTTATGGGTCAGCGTGCCACGAACCGGACGAACTGCGCAATCCTTACACGTCATACAGTCAATAACTGTCCTTGAGTGTAGCTCCGTTGTACGTAGCATTTTGCTATTTGCATCCGGCAATGTAAGAGCACGTAGGCCCAACGGCTCCGCAACGCCGCAGCAAAGTTCACCTGAATGAACAACAAGGGGAGCGCCATGCCCGGGGCAGGAACGCAGGTGACCGGCAGTGATGCGCACCTACCGCCCTTCCTGCCCGCGGAAGGAGCCAGCGGTATCCGGCAAAGCCTGACCTTGCCCGGCCGCGCCGAGCAGGTGCCAAGGGCGCGCGCCTTCATCGCCACGGCACTGGCCGCTCGCGGGCTCTGCGCCGAGGTCGCTTGCTTGCTTGGCAGCGAACTGGTGACCAATGCCGTGCGGCACAGCGATTCGCGCCTTCCTGGCGGAACCGTCACGGTGACCGTGACGGAAGCACGGGGCGAGATCCTCGTTGCGGTCACCGACGACGGCGGGCCGACGTGGCCGGTCATCCGTGAGGGGCAGGACCCGTGCGCCGAAGACGGCCGCGGGCTAGTGCTCGTGGCCCAGTTGTCGACTCGCTGGGGATACCACCGCGGCGAGGGCCGCCTCACGACGTGGTTCCAGGTCCCCGCGGAGCCGGCGTAGCGGCACCTGCCCGCCCGGCGCGATCGGTGGCGGTGTCCAGCCTTCGTCCGGCCAGGGCCCGAGCTCTCCTAATCCCGAATTATGAGAAGTCACGCCGGGAAACGGCTACCACGCCACTAGGGGCCGCGGCCGGGGCTTCCCGGGAACCGGACATTCGTTCGGATTAACTTCTCTTGTTTTGCGCTTTGTTTTTGAATTAGCCCGAACGAGTTCGGCTGACTGCGAAGCGTTCCGCTGAGCCGAACACGCCACGACCGACAACCAGCCGATCGGCGACGAGAACGCCTCCGCGCTGACCATGGTGTCATCCGGCGGGGTTACCGAAGCTACGCCGTCCGCGCTGACCGGCGCCAACGCGTTCGCCGTGACCTGGGACATGAGTGCTCTGCCGTCCCACTGGGCGCAACCAGAAGTTATTGTGTGTACTTAGCGACCGTATTTGCTGTTGGGCGAAAGTACACACAATAACTGGGGCAGGCAGTTTCTCCGCTTAGCAAATGACCATAATCATGTCCGATTTACGGCAAATGCGGGGCATGTCATTTGAGCACAGGCGGCGGTTAAGCCATGCTGGCCGCGATCAGTGCGGCCAGCTGGTCTTCCAGCGCGGTGGCGGCCGTCAGGCGGTTGTCGATGACGGCGTGCGGGACGGCAGGTGTGTCGTTAAGGCGCATTCTGGCGGTGAAGGCGGCGAAGTCCGCCAGCTTGCCGGAATCACGGCCGGACGCCCGGTCAACGAGCCGGTGGCGCAGGGTGGCGGCGTCCGAGCGGACCCAGACCAGCCGGACCGTGCCGCCGCCCAGCCCCTCGACCCATGACCGCCAGCGGCCGGAATCGTGGATCTGCTGGGTGAACGGGCCAGAAAGCAGGACCGGGCAGCCGTAAGAGCGGATCTCGCGGGCCGTCGCGGTCATCCCGGCGTACTCGTGGAGCTTGACGTGCTCGTCGTACCACGGGCCCTCGCGCTCGCCAGGCGGGCGCCCGGCCGCCGCCAGCGTCGCCGCCACGAACGACCCGTACAGCGTGTCCTTGTCGAGCAGCGCGGGCACCGGGTCGAGTCGCGCCAGCAGCAGGCGGGCGACCGTGCTCTTGCCTGCGCCTGGCGGGCCCGCCACCACCCACGCGGGCGCGGAATCGCTCATGCGCAGCAGGATATAGACGCGGCAGGCCGCTCGCCGGCAGGCCGAGCGCGCCGCCGCCCACTTCCGGTGCACCCGCCCGCATTGACAACCAGCGGGCCGGACACCACGGTTGTGTCGTGCGAGCGGTTATCTGGGACCGGTACGGTCCGCCCGAGGTGCTGCGGGTCGAGGACGTGCCTCAGCCGGTACCCAAGCCCGATGAAGTGCTGATCCAGGTCCACGCAACGACGGTCAACCGGACCGACAGCGAAGTCCGGGCCGGGCAGCCAGTGGCCGCACGGATCGTCAGCGGCTTCCCTCGACCGCGGCGGGCGTGGCGCATCCTCGGCACCGAGGTGGCCGGCGTGGTGGTGGCTAAGGGATCGCGGGTCAGCGAGTTCGCGCATCGGGGACGAGGTCTTCGGTGTCAACGCGTACCGGTTCGGCACCCACGCGGAATTCGTCTGCGTGCGGGAGGGCGCCGCTCTCGCCCATAAGCCGAGCGGAGCGAGCTTCGCGGAGGCGGCGGCGGTCTGCGACGGCGCGCTTCTGGCACTGGGCTGCCTGCGGCCCGCCAACCTGACGGAAGGGCGCAGCATCCTGATCTACGGCGCGTCGGGGTCCATCGGCACCGCGGCGGTGCAGCTGGCACGGTATTTCGGTGCCGAGGTGACGGCGGTGTGCCAGACCGCGAACGAGGAGCTCGTCCGGTCACTCGGTGCGGAGCACGTCATCGACTTCACCAAGGAGGACTTCACGAAAAACGGGCAGGCGTACGACGCCGTCTTCGACGCGGTCGGCAAGGTGTCGTTTCCGCGGTGCAAGGGATCGCTGAAGCCGGGCGGGAAGTACCTGGCCACCGATCACCTGTCGAATCTGGCCCTGGTCCTGTGGACGCGCTTCTCCGACAGGCGGGTGGTGTTCCCAATACCGCCGCGTTACACGAAACAGGATGTGCTCTTCCTCAAGCAGCTCATGGAGACCGGAAAATACCGCGCGGTCATCGACCGGCAGTACCCCCTCGATCAGGTCCTTGAGGCAACCCGGTACGTCGCCACCGGGCAGAAGATCGGCAACGTAGTGCTCACCGTGATCAGCTAGCGCGACTTCACTGGCGCATTCGGCTGCCAGGACCAGGCTCCGTCCTGAGCCTTGGCCGCTCCCCTAGCTCGTGGCCCTCCTCGCAGGTCAGCGTGACCCTGATCCTGGCGCCGCAGTCGGCGTGCCGCACCACGGCTGGCGGCCCATCTGGGCCGGCGAGGTTGCGGTCACCCCAGTCCATGAACGCCAGCAGGATCGGGATCAGCTCGCGCCCAGGCCCGGTCAGCCGGTACTCGTGCCGCTCACGGGCGCCCGGCTCACGGTAGGCGGTCCGGTCGACGAGGCCGGCCTGCGCCAGACGGGCGAGCCGCTGGGACAGCACGTTGCGCGCGATGCCCAGGTGGCTGGCCAGTTCATCGAACCTTCCCACGCCGTTGGCCACGTCGCGCAGCACGAGCAGCGTCCACCGGTCGCCGATGAGGGCGAGCGTCCTGGCGATCGAGCAGGCGTCGCTGTCGTACGCGCTATACGGCCTCATGACTGGCATGGTACGCATGCTAGGTTGCTTTTAGAAACTCAGACGCTATGCGAGGTGGCCATGACGACAGCGCCAGAAACCGCGACCGAGACCGAGCCGGACGCGCTGCGGCGGGAGCGGACGTTCTCCTGGGACGATCCGGTCGCCATCGCCCGCGCGGGAGCGGGCATGAGCGGTGCCGAGTTCTTCGCCGCGATCGGCGCGGGCACGATCCCGCCGCCACCGGTCATGCGGGCGCTCGACTTCGACGGCGTCTCCTTCGGTGAGGGGCGCGCGGCGTTCCGGCTGACCCCGCAGGAGTTCCACTACAACCCGCTGGGCACGGTGCACGGCGGCGTGTTCGCGACCATGCTGGACTCCGCGTGCGGCTGCGCCGTGCACACGATGCTCCCGGCGGGGGTCTTCTACACGAGCCTGGACCTGTCGGTGAAGTTCCTTCGCCCGGTCACGGTCGAGACCGGGCCGATCAGCGCCGAGGGCGCCGTCGTCCACCTCGGCAGGCGGACGGCACTCGCCGAGGCGCGCATCACCGACGCCGCGGGCAAGGTGTACGTCACCGCCACGAGCAGCTGCCTGCTGCTGCGACCGGAGGACTCCGCGCCGCCGCGGTCCTGACGTGCTGAAACCGGTCGGCCCACGTACCGTGATAACCCGCCCCTATCGCGATAACCACCTCTATACCGCGATAAAGTGACGGGCTTCCATAGCGCGTGACGGGGGTACCAGTGGGGTGTCATCGGCGTAACGCGTACGACCAGCATCGGAGGCCGGCCGCATGGTGTCTGACGCTGTGGTTGGCGGGACGGTAACGGGCCCGACGGGGAAGTCGAAGAGGCGCCGCACCGCGCGGGGCGCGCTTGAACTCGGCGCTCTCGGTGTCGTATTCGGCGACATCGGGACGAGCCCGCTGTATACCGTGCAGACGGTTTTCAGCCCGTCCGACCCGCACCGGGTCCAGGTGACGACGGAGAACGTGTACGGCGTCATCTCGCTGATCTTCTGGGCGGTGGTGGCCATCGTGATGGTCACCTACGTGCTCCTGGTCATGCGCGCCGACAACGACGGCGAGGGCGGGATCATGGCGCTGATCACCCTGATCCGCCGCAACGCGCCAAGCGGACGGCGGACGGCGGTGGCGCTCGCCCTGCTCGGCATATTCGGCGCGTCGCTGTTCTTCGGTGACAGCATGATCACCCCGGCGATCTCGGTGCTCTCCGCGATCGAGGGCGTGCAGGTCGCGGCGCCGTCCGTGGGCTCCATCGTGCTCCCGATCACCGCGGTGATCCTCATTGGCCTCTTCATGATTCAGCGGCTCGGGACGGGCGCGGTCGGGCGGCTGTTCGGGCCGGTGATGGCCGTCTGGTTCGCGGTGATCGCCGCCTGGGGCATCCACGGCGTCGTCGGTAACCCGTCGATACTCAAGGCGCTGTCGCCCACCTACGCGGCCTCGTTCCTGTTCGGGCATTTCGGCACGGCGTTCTTCTCGCTGGCGGCGGTGGTGCTCGCGGTGACCGGCGCCGAGGCGCTCTACGCCGACATGGGGCACTTCGGCCGCGCCCCGATCACGCGGGCGTGGATCTTCCTGGTCTTCCCGGCCTGCATCCTCAACTACCTGGGCCAGGGCGCCCTCGTCCTGTCCCATCCCGCCACCGCGATCAGCAATCCTTTCTTCCTGCTGGTGGCCGGCTGGGCGCGGATCCCCATGGTGATCCTGGCCGCGGCCGCGACCGTCATCGCCTCCCAGGCGGTCATCTCCGGCGCGTTCTCCGTGACGCAGCAGGCCGCCCAGATCGGGTACCTGCCGCGGCTGCGCATCGATCACACCTCGGAGGAACGGGTCGGGCAGATCTACGTCCCCTGGATCAACTGGGCGCTGTGCGTCGCGGTGCTCGCGCTCGTCTTCACGTTCCGCACCTCGACCGCGCTGGCCTACGCGTACGGCGTGGCGGTCACCGGCACGATCACGATCACCACGCTGCTGTTCTTCTACATCGTCCGCAGCCAGTGGAAGAAGCCGCTGTGGCTCGTCATCCTCGGCGGCGGCGTGCTGCTGACCATCGACCTGCTGTTCTTCGCCGCCAACCTCACGAAGCTGCCGCATGGCGCCTGGCTGCCGCTAGCCATCGGCATCGTGGTGTTCACCGTCCTCACCACCTGGCAGAAGGGGCGGCAGCTCGTCAGCCGCCAGCGTGCGCTCGACGAGGGATCGCTGCGCGAGTTCATCGACAAAATTCACAACAAGAAGCCGCCGCTGCCCCGGGTGCCTGGCACCGCGATCTTCCTCAACCGGGGCAAGGCCACCGCGCCGCTGGCGATGCGCGCGAACGTCGAGCACAACCACGTGCTGCACGAGCACGTCATCATCCTGTCCATCGAGACGCTCCCGGTGCCGCACGTCGAGCAGCCCGCCCGGCTTGAGGTGGACGACCTCGGCTACAAGGACGACCGGATCTACCACGTCGCGGCCCGCTTCGGCTACATGGACACCCCCAGCGTCCCCGCGCTGCTGCCGCTCATCCGCGACGCGTGCGCGGAAGGGCCGCTTGACGTCGAAGGGGTCTCTTACTTCCTGTCCACCATCGAGGTCCGCAAGGGGACCACGCCCGGCCTCAGCCGCTGGCGCAAGCGCCTGTTCATCGCCACCACGCGGCTGACGGCCGATGCCGCCGAGTACTTCCACCTCCCCCGCAACCGCACCGTCATCATGGGCGCCCGCATCGAGCTATGACCGCGACGGGCGCCCAACGCCTCGCGTCCCGCACCGCCTCGTCCGGCTCGTTCCGCACCGCCTCGTCCCGCTCGTTCCACACCGCCTCGTCCCGCTCGTTCCACACCGCCTCGTACCGCGCGGTGAACTCGTCGATCGTGGTCATCACAGGTGTCCCTTCAGCTTGATGATCTGCTCAAGCTGCTCACGCTGCGATTCCAGGGTCGTGGTCGCGATCCGCACCGCCAGGTGCCTGGCGCCCGCCGCCACGTACCCGCGCAGTTTCTCCGCGACCACGTCCGCTGGTCCAGCCGCGAGCGCCTGGATCTGCTCCAGCTGCTCCAATGGCAGCCCGTAGCTCGCCTCGGCGAACTCGCCGAGCAGCTCACGGCCCTGCTCGACGGTGTCAGTGACCACCACGGACACGAACAGCGCGGGTGTCACCGCCGCCGCGCCGCGGCCTGCCTCGGCGGCCGCGGCGCGCACGGTGGCCAGCCCTTCCGCGTAGCCGTCGGCCGATGGCGGGTACGGCATCCACCCGTCGTAATGCCGTCCGATGCGCCGCAGCGCCGACTCCGACGCGCCGCCAAGCCACACCGGCGGCCCGCCTGGGCGGGATGGCGCGGTCATCGCCGGCAACTCCTCGAAGCGGAGCAGCGAGCCATGGAACGAGCCGCCTGACTCGGGATCGGCCCACAACTGCCGCCACAGCGCGACGGTCTCGTCCAGCCGGGTGAACCGCCGCTCCCACGGCACTTCCGACAGCACGTGCTGCGGCACGCCGAACCGGCCGGGGAACGCGGCGCCCACGGTCAGCACGAGCCGGCCGCCGGACAGCAGGTCGATGGAGGCCAGCGTCTGCGCCGCCTGGACCGGCCGCCGCAGCACCGGGAGCAGCGCCGCCGTGCCGAGTGTCACCCGGCTGGTCAGCGGCGCCACCGCGGCGAGCATCGTCAGGGCCTCGACGCGCGGCGTGAGCAGGAAGTCGTTCACCCACAGCGACGAGTACCCGAGTTCCTCCGCCCGCACCGCGAAGCCAAGCAGCTCGCGGGGGTCGATTCCCTGACCCCACTGGGCCTGCCCGATCGGGATAAGCACACCAAGCTCGATGTCATCCATGCGAGCCATCCTGTGAGTTGCCGCGCGGGCCGGCAATTCCCTGCAGGGAATCGCGCGAGCGCACAGGGGCGGCTACAACTGGGACTCGTGGACTTCTCCGCCGCGCTGAAAGAACGCCGCGCCTCTCGCCGGCTCGAGCCAGCTTGAGCTGGCCCTGCTTGCCGGAACGACGCAGCGGCACCTCAGCTTCATCGAGAGCGGCCGCTCGGTGCCCGGCCGCGAGATGGTCATCCGGCTCACCGAGTCGCTTGGCCTGCCGCTCCGCGAGCGCAACCAACTGCTCCTGGCGGCAGGCTACGCGCCCGCCTACCCCGAGACGGCGCTGCACAGCCCCGACCTCGCCCCGGTCCTTGCCGCGCTCACGCACATCCTCGACGCGCACATGCCGTACCCGGCGATCGTCATCGACCGGTACGGCGAGATCGTCGCCGCCAACGCGGGCCTGCGGATCCTGGCCGACGGGTGCGCCGAGCACCTGCGCGCGAACGCCTACCGGCTCGCCCTGCACCCGGAGGGCATGGCACCGCGCATCGCCAACTTCGCCGAGTGGGGCTGGCACGTGCTTAACGCCATGACCGCCGAGCTCAACCGCAATCCCGACAAGCGGCTGGCCGCGCTGCACGCCGAGCTCAGCCAATACGTCCCCGCCGCCCGCGTCGCGCCCGGTCACCTGGGCTTCGCCGTCCCGCTCCAGCTGCGCACGCCGCACGGCGAGTTGCGCCTGATGACCACCATCACCAGCTTCGCCACCGCGGTAGACGTCACGATATCCGAGCTGAAACTTGAGGCGTTCCTGCCCGCGGACCAGGCCACCGCCGCCGCACTGAGCCAAGGCGGCTGAGCGGCCGGTCATTCCGCCGCCCACCACCGTCGCCGTCAGGCCCTTACCCATCAGCACGACGGCATTATTTCACACGCCGGATTTAATGGAAAATCTTGGATATTTCCGTAAATTCGCTAATTATTCTGCGCATAAGGCGCATGCTCTTCGCGCAATGCCGTTGGCTTAGGCGCCCCCCGCCTCCGCGCCCGGCCCGCGTGCCCGTTTCCGTCCGAATTGTCCTGGCCCCGCCGCGGCTGCGACCATGATCATGTGGATTACGCAGCTCATTTGATGCTGAATCCACATGATCATGAAAATCCGTCGATCAGGCCGCGCCCGCGCGCCGGTGCCGCGCGTCCAGCCCGCGCACGGCCCTCACGGTCACCACGCACCACTTAAGCTTGGTCGCCGCGGCGGTCGCGCTGCCCTGAGGATTGGGCGGGGCACCTGGTCGCCGCGGCGGTCGCGCCGCCCAGAGGATTCGGGCGCGGGCCGCGGGTTGCCGCTGTGGGCGGGGGTCGCTGGTCGCCGCGGCGGTCGCGCTGCCCTGAGGATTGGGCGGGGGCCTGCGGGTTGCCGTGTGACGGGGGTCGCTGCCGCCCGGTGGCGCTCAGGGGGTGACTTGCGGGGGGTCTGGCCAGGGCTGGCGGCGGATGGCGGGGACCGTTAGGACCGCGAGGGTCGTGGCGACGGACCAGGCGGCGCCGAACGCGAGTACCGCGCGGGCGCCAAGGGCGGCGGCCACCGGGCCAGCGGCGGCGAACGCGACGGGGCCGAACGCGAAGGCACCGACCATGTTGTACGCGCTGACCCTGGACAGTGCCTCGGCCGGGATAAGGCGCTGGTTCACGGTTGAATCGAAGGCGTCGCCGAAGGCCGTGCCCAGGCCGGCCGCGAGCGCGGCCCCGGCCACCGCGGGCAGTGGCAGGTGCAACGCCAGCGCGAGCGGCGGTAGCGAGAAGCCGAACGTGGTCAGGGTGGAGACAAGCAGCGGCCTGGCCGGCTGACGGCCAAGGGCAAGCAGGCCGCCGACGATCGCGCCGCCGCCGTAGCAGGCCAGGATCGTGCCCCAGGCGCGGGCGCCGCCGAGGTACTGCCCGGCGAGGACCGGGCCGAGTACCAGGTACGGTCCCCAGGTCACCAGGTTGAACAGTGCGAACTGGACGGTCTGCGGCCACAGCCAGGGGCGGGCGGTGAACTCCGACCAGCCTTCGGCCAGTTCGCGGGGCAGTGACCGCGCCCGGTGCGCCGGCTGCGCCTGGCGCTCGTCGGTTCCCTGGAGGCGGAGCCGTGCCAGGGCCAGGGCGCCAAGCGCGTAGCTGCCCGCGTCGACGGCGAGCACCAGGGCGGGGCTGGTCACGGCGATGAGGATGCCTGCGAGGGCCGGCCCGGCGACCTGGGCGGCCGGCTGGGCCGAGCCGAGCAGCGCGTTCGCGTCGCCGAGCCTGGCGGGCGGCACGAGTTGAACGGGGAAGCCGGAAAGCGCGGGCGAGAAGAACGCGTTGCCCGTGCCAATCACGAGCGCGGCGGCCACGAACAGCCACAGGCTCGGGCGCCCGATCGCCAAGGCGGCCGCGAGCACGGCCTGGGCCGCGCCGCGCACCAGGTCGGCGGCCAGCATGACCCGGCGGCGGCCGAGGCGGTCGGCGAGCGCGCCGCCGAACAGCATGAACGCCACCATGGGCACGATGTTCGCGGCGAACACGAGGCCGAGCCCGGTCGCCGTGCCGCCGTTGCCGAGCACCGCGAAGGCGATCGCGACCGACGACATCGCGCTGCCGAGCAGCGAAGCGGAGTAACCGACGTAGAACAGGCGGAAATCGCGGGCGCGCAGTATCGCAAGCCTTTCAGGGAAATATTTACTGCGGAAGTAAGCCGAAGTCGTTCGGGATGATTTACTGCGGTTTTTGATTGTCAAATATTTGGCCATTCATTCAATATAAGAGCTTGCGGCAAACATTTATTACCGCAGTAAATGCGCTATCGGGAGGAGTTATGCTGAGGAGTGGATTTGGTGGGCGGAATGGAGGCGGCGATGGGGACGCAGGCGCCGGTGGAGTACGCGGTCGCGGTCGAGGAGTACCTCGGGCAGGCGGCGCTCGGCACGGCATCGCGCCGGGTCTACCGGGTCTCGCTGACCGGGTGGGCGTGGCCGATCGTCGGCAAGCCGATTCCATCGGGGGCGGAAAGGCGGTGCGCGGCACCGCCGATCGTGCCGCTGGCCCTGCTCGACGAGCCCGCGACCGCGGCCCGGCTGAGTGCGGCACTCGCGGAGCGGGCGGGGCTGGCCGACGCGCGCACCGTCAACCGTGAGGTGTCCGCGCTGCGCAGCGCCGCGGGCTGGTGGCTCGACGAGGGCTGGATCAGCGCGGACCCGACCGCGAAGTTGCGGCACCGGCAGCCGGACGCGCTCGCGGCGCCGCTGCCCGCCGCACAGGTCGAGGAGGTGCTGCGGCTTCCCGTCAGCCTGCGCGAGCACGCCTTCTGGCGGCTGCTACTCGACTCGGGCGCGGCCGCGGCGCGAGTGCTCGCGCTGGACGTCGACCACCTGGACCTGGCGCGGCACCGGACCCGCTTCCGGCCTGGCGACTGGCCGGGGGCGGGTATCGCCTGGCAGGAGGCGACCAGCCAGGTGCTGCACTGGCTGGTCGCCGGGCGGACCTCCGGACCGGTGTTCGTGACCGGGCGGCGGGCGCGAGCGACGTGCGCGGCCGCCGACCGCTGCCCGCTGACCGGGCAGGCGCGCATGTCCTACCGGCGCGCGGCGGAGCTGTTCACCACGCTGACCAGGCCACTCGACCCGGCGGGGCACGGCTGGACGCTGCACCAGCTCAGTGCCGCGGGTGGCTTGAGCTAGGGCAAGAAGACGAGGCGGCCGGCGGTGCTGCCCGCGGCGAGGCGGCGCAGGCCGTCGGGGACGTCGGTAAGCGGCAGCCGCTCGGTCACCAGCGGGCGGATCAGGCCGGCGGCGGCGAGCCTGGTCAGCTCCGCCTGGCAGTCGGCGACCGCGGCCGGTTTGAGCTGCTCGTAAAGGCCCCAGTGGAGGCCGAGGATGTCGTAGTTCTTCACCAGCGCGTGGCTCAGCGCGGCCAACGGCATGTCACCGCTCGCGAAGCCGACGACCACGATCCGGCCCTCGAACGCGATGCACTTGGTCGACCGGCGAAATGACTCGCCGCCTACCGGGTCGTAGACGACATCGGCCCCCTTGCCCTTGGTCACTTCCTTGACGACCGCGACGAAGTCCTCCGCATGGCGGTCCACCACGACGTCCGCGCCGAGTCGCTCGGCAATCCGCGCCTTCTCCTGGCCGCCGACCACGCCGATGACCCGTGCGCCCGCGGCCTTGCCAAGCTGGACCGCGCCGCTACCGACCCCGCCGGCCGCCGCGTGCACGAGCAGCGTCTCGCCGGCCGCCAGCCTCGCCTTCCTGTGCAGCCCGAACCACCCGGTCTGGTAAGTGATGAGGAAGGGTGCCGCCTCGGCGTCATCGAATGACTCGGGTGCAGGGAACGCCCGCGCCGCATCCATGACGGCGCAGTCGGCGAACGCACCGGACGGGAGCAACGCTCCGCCGATCACCCGGTCGCCGACGTTGAAGCGCGTCTCGCCGGCACCGACCTCGAGGACCTCGCCGCACAACTCGACGCCCGGGGTGAACGGCAGCGGCGGGCGGACCTGATAGGCGCCGCGGCACATGAGCACGTCGGGGAAGTTCGCGGCGGCGGCCAGGACCCTGACCAGGAGCTGCCCCGGGCCGGGCACGGGCCGCGGCACGTCGGCTAGTTCCAGGACGTCTTCCGGTTCGCCGCAACTGTTCAGCTGCCAGGCCTTCAAGCTCCCTCTCCCGTCGCGTCGTTCGCATCGTCGACTCGCCGCTGCAGCCGCGACATGCCGCGCAGCCACCGGTCGGTATCGGTGGCGCGATGCACGTAGTAATCGCGGACTTCTGGATGGGGCAGGACGAGGAACTTGCCCACCGCCATCGCGGCCGCCAGGGCTTCCGCTACCTGCTCGGGCTCGATCGCGGCGGCGGCAAGCACGATGTCGCCCGCCCGCCCGGATCCGGCCAGCATCTGCGTGCGCACGCCCTGGGGGCAGATGCAGTGCACGGCCAGCCCGCGGTGCGCGTAGGTCGCGGCGAGCCACTCCGCGAACCCGACCGCGGCGTGCTTGGTCACCGAGTACGGCGCCGCGCCGAGCATCGTCAGCAGGCCAGCCGCCGACGCGGTGACGACAAAGGTTCCCGCGCCGCGGGACAGCCAGCCAGGCAGCAGGAGTCGCGCCGCGCGGACGTGGGCAAGCGTGTTGACCTCCCAGGCACGCTGCCACAACTCGTCCGGCGTCTCCGGGCCGGTGCCCGCGACAGTCCCCGCGTTCGAGCAGTAGATGTCGATCTCGCCAAGGAGATCGGTGGCCGTCCCGATGAGCAGTTCGACGCCCTGCTCCGTTCCCGCATCACCGGGGACCGCGAAGCCGCCAATCTCGGCGGCTACGGCCTGCGCCGCCGCCGGGTTGAGGTCGTTGACCACGACCCTGGCGCCGTCGGCGGCGAGCCTGCGCGCGATCGCCCGCCCGATCCCGCCGCCTCCGCCGGTGACCACGACCCCGGCACCGCTCACGTTCGTCATGTCGGAACCATACCGAGTCGCGCGCCGGACGCCCATGGGCAGCCTCAATGCATCTTTATCCATCAGATTCATGTGGATGCCGGCCGGGCGTCACCGGCCGCGGAACCTTGCCCGGCGTGGAAGGCGTCTATGGCGTCCCTGGGAGTCTCGTAGCACGCATCGGGGTCCAGGGCCTTGCTGATGCCGTAAACGTCCAGTTGCCGTCGCACTCGAGGAATGACGGTGCTCACCACGAACCGCACGTGCTGCTGCCTGGCGATTTCTACGGCACGGGAAAGGATCGTGAAAGCGGTGTAGTCGATGTCCTCGATGGCCGCGCAATCGAAGACAAACCAGCTCAGCGGCCCTCCGGTTTCTGCGAGGGCGTGGAAGTCGGCGAGCAGCCTGGCCGCGTTGGCGTAGTAGAGGCTCGTGCCGAACCGGTAGATGATGAGCCCGTCCTCGGTCCGCGCGCCCGGCGTGACCGGCTCCGGCTGCCAGTACCCCGCGGGTGACTTCACGAGGACGTGGTTGGACGGGTTGTAGCTGTGCCTCAGGTGATCGATGACCGAGGCGATGACGGCGAGCACGATGCCGTCCTCGACCCCGAGCACAACTACTGCCGCGGCCGTGAGCAGGGCGATGGCGAACTCGTCGCGCCGCACGGTGAGGATGCGCCGCATCTCCTTGACGTTGATCAGCTCGACCGCGATCAGGAAGACCACCGCGGCTAGCGCTGCCTGCGGCAGGTAGGCGAGCGGTCCGGTGAGCAGCGCGACGGTGGCCAGGACCACGGCGGCGGCGGTGAGCGGGGCCAGCTGGCTGCGGCCGCCCGCGCTGTCCACTATCTGCGCCTTGGTGGGGCTGCCGTTGACCACGAACGTGCCAGAGAACGCGGCCGCCGCGTTGGCGGCGCCGAGTGCGCTCAGGTCATCGGGGATGCTGAGCGGCTCGTTGTACTTGGCGGCGTAGGCCCGCGCGGTCGCCGCGCTCTGCGCCAGGATGACCACGAACATGGCCGCGGCGGGGCCGAACAGCGCGGTGGCGTCCGCCCGGTCAAAGGCGGGGAGCCCGAGAGTCGGCAGGCCGCGCGGGATCGTTCCCACGGTCGCCGCGCCGTGGCTGCCCAGGTCAAGCAGCCGGCTGAGGATAATCGCGAGGACGACGGCGATCAGCGGCCCGGGGACGCGGCGGGTAAGGGCCCTGAGCGCGAGCACCGTGACGATCACCCCGGCCGATATCGCCACGTCCACGCCGTGGCTGGACGGAACGGCGCGCACCGTATTCACCAGCACGGGCACGGGGCTGCTTGCCTGGCACCGTGACGCCAAGCATGGCGGGGATCTGCCCGGCCGCCACCTGGATCCCGACGCCGGTCAGGAACCCGACAAGCACGGTACGGGACAGGAAGTTCGCCAGGAAGCTCAGCCTGACCAGCCGGGCGAGCAGGAGCAGTCCGCCGGTCAGCAGGGCCGCGAGCCCGGCCAGCCGCACGTAGCGTTCCGAACCTTGCACAGCGAGGCCGGTCAGCGCCGCGGCGAGGATGGCCGCGGTGGCCGAATCGGCGGCCACGACGAGGTGCCGCGAGGAGCCGAGGACGGCAAAGACGGCCATCGGGAGCAGCATCGTATAGAGGCCGGTCACCAGCGGCATCCCGGCGATCTTGGCGTATCCAAGCCCTTCCGGGATACCGAGCGCGGCCAGCGTGATGCCCGCGAGCGCATCCGGCCAGACGCGCGAGCGTTCGACCGGCAGCACTCCCTGCAGCACGGGCAGGCTTCGCGGCCACGTCAGTCGACGGCCACCGACGAGTCGCGTCATCGCGCCACCTCCTTGCTGACTCGCGGAAACGATGCGCTCATCATGTCCCTCGCCCGCGTGATGGGGTCGCGGGGACCTCCCGCAACGGCGGTGGCGTCTCGTATCAGCCGCGAGGCAACGGGGTGCGGCGGCCCGCGGCCGCGGCGGCGGCCGCGGCTCGCGGCTGGCAGAGAGACAGGCGGCCCGCGGCGACCTGTCGGCCGGAAAGGCGGCGCGGGGCCTGGACCGTTAGGTGCAATCGGGAGGTTACCGCGCTCCTGAGGAATTCAATTCCTTCGATAAGACCACGGTCCGCGCTGGTCAGAGCAAGCCTGAAGTCATGACCCCAGAATGGGGGTCATGACTTCAGGCGCAAGCAGCGCGTACTTTAGTTAAGGAACGAGGCCGAGGACGGGCGTTTCCGGCTCCTTAACCCTGGGGGGTGGCAGGCTAAGGAGGTGGTAGGAGATGTCCGTCCTCGACGGCTCGATGATACAGCTCCAATTTCGTCGGCGCGGCTCGTCCGGCAAGTATGTATTTCTGGCGCACGCGCCCCAGATATTGTTTGACTGTTTCCTCGCTGATGGCCATCTTCTTGGCCACGGATTTCATTGGCAGACCGGTTGCGTAGAGTTGCAGCGTACGCCTTTCCTGATGACTCAGAGTTGGCCTGTCGGCCTCGTCATCGGTCGCGAAGATGTAGGCGAGGCCAGGAGAAATCCAGTCCCTGCCTGCGGCAACCTCATTAATCGCGAAACGTATCTGGCCGGCTCGCTCGTTTTTCAGTGCGTACCCGCGGGCGCCGGCGCGCATCGCCGCCCGGACGGCAGTCGGCCGGTCGGACGCCGAGAGGACAAGCACCTCAGGGCCTGCCGCGCGGATCGCGGCCACGTTGCCTTCCGCGGTACTCCCGTCACCCAACTCAAGGTCGAGCAGCACGACGTCCGCGTCCCGGCCTGGCCCCGCGAGCAGCACGCCCACGGTCGCCGCGGTGGCGACGACGCGGATGTCGCCCTGGCCCGCATCGACCCAGCCCGCGACGCTGTCGAGGATGATCGGATGATCGTCCACGGCCGCGATGTCAATGACACCGGTCAAGCGGCACCGCCCTTCCGCCAGCTGATCTCAAGGAATCCCTCACCCGTTTCCGTCACGTTCAGCGCGGCCTGCCAGCGCGCGGCGGCGGGCACGTCATTCCCGGCCCGCGCCAGGTCGGGCGTTGCCCGCAATGGCGCGCTGAAGTTCAGGTAAAGCTCGACGTCATCGCCGGCGGCGAGCACGGTGAGCACGGCCTCATGCGGCGGAAGCGCGCCGAGCACGGCGTCAACCGTCGCCAGGACCGCGCGGGCGACCGGTGGCGGCGGGGTTCCCGGGTCGCCGATGAACTGGACGGTCACCGGCAGCCCGCGCGCCCCCGCGGCGCGCAGCGTGGGCTGAAGCGTGGCCAGCACCTCACCGCCCGGCGCGCCGTCGGTGAGCGCATCCCGCAGCACCGCCGCATGCCGGGCGCACTGTTCCCTGACGCCAGGGTCGGCCGGGTCGAGCGTCCCGTCCGCGATGCCGCGCAGCAGGGGCAGCGCCTCCTCCTCAAGCACCACGAGCCTGCCGTGCCGTTCCTGCTTGATGGCGGCCGCCGCGGCGCGTTCCGCTGCCGCCCTGCTCGCCAGGGCAGCCTGGCGAACGGCCATGGTGACGTGCGTGTCCAGGGTCGGCCGCAATGCCGCGAACGCGATCAGAATGGCCGCGATGATGTAGCCGGCTGCCCCCAGCTGGGACATGCTCAGCCGGTTCAGTCCCTGCTCGCGGAACACCGCCGCGCCCTCGACGGCGAAGACGAGCAGCGCTACCGGAATCCATACCCGGGCGGAATGGCTCATGACGACCAGTGCCAGCAGCCACACCGTGCCCAAGACCGCCAGGTTAACGTTCCCCGGATCGCTGTGCGCCCGGTGCACCGCCCCGATCGCGGCCACGGCCGCGGCCGCGATAGCGATGGCCGCAGCCGTTTCGCGCGTGGTGAGGCCGCCCGCGCGCGACCGCGGCACGAGCCAGGAACCGGCGCCGAGGACCGCGAGCCAGATCAGGACCGCCACGACCGGCTGGCGGTAATCACGCGCATCGGCCAGCACCTGGAGCAGCGCGAGGGAAGGCAGGACCAACGCCAGCGCTCTGAGCAGGCTCGTCAGCCCGGCTTCGACGGTGTCCCACGCCGCCTGCTGCGGGCTTACCATGGCAGGCCATCGCGAGCGAGCGTGCGGTCAGCCGGGTGGCCCGCGTCGGATTGCCCGGACGCGGGCCAGGACAGGGACACCTCGGTGCCCTGCCCGGGCGCGGACCGTATTGACGCTTGCCCGCCGCACTCGGCGGTGCGCTCCGCGATGGACCGCCGAAGGCCCAGTCGCGCCTGGTCAACGCGGGCGCGGTCGAATCCGGCGCCCCTGTCGCGGATGACCACCAGCAGGCGGCACGGGGCCTCGGCATCCCCTTCCAGCGCCATGTACCGGACAGTGACCCAGGCCTCCCCGGTTCCCGCGTGGGCCGCCACGTTCGACAGGGCCTCGCGCACGGCGTTCGAGATCGCCCTGACGACCGGAGCGGGGACAGCCGCGCCGGCCGTGTCGTCGGCCTCGAAATGGACGGTCAGCCCCCGACCGCGCATGCCGGCGACAACGGCGCGCACCTCGCCGCGCAGGTCGCCGGAAGGACGAGCGGGAAACGGCGCCAGGTCGTCGGCGCTGAGCGCGGCCTCCATCAGGGCCACGTCCTGCCTGCACCTGGCCACCACCTCGGCCACGGCATCGCCGCCAGAGCGAGCCACGCTCGTGAGCGTGTTGAGCACCGTGTCGTGCACCAGGCGCTCGTGCTCGCGGCGTTCTATGTTCCGGCACAAGATGGCGTACTGCTCCCTGGCGGCCTGGTCAGCCCGGTCCAGGTCGGCGTCCGCCGCCGCCGCGCGGCCGTAGAGTAGCCAGCGCCCGCCGCCGTGCACGAGCCCGATCACGAGCAGCAAGATCGCCGCTCCCGCCAGTGTCCTGGCGTCGGTAACCGGCTGCAGCATCGCGCCGGCCCAGAAGGCCAGCGGCGAAGCCAGCGCCAGCAGCACCGGGAGCGCCCCAGGCGCGTACCAGTACCACGCGGGGACGATGAGCTGGCCCGACATGGCGATAACCAGCCAGCTGAACGCGGCGTCCCTGACGGCGGGCGGGACGCACGCCTGCGCGCCGAGCGCGAGCGCCACGTAAACAGCGGAGTCTACGCAGGCGACGACCGGGGATGGCAGGTACCGGCGGAGGTAGACGATCATCGCCGCTCCCCAGGCCACCGCCACGGCGGGGGCTGCCAGGTGCCAGGCCGCGGCCGTGTAGAACGAGTGCCAGATGACGACCTCGACGACGATATAGACGATGCCCGCGCACCGGATCATCGTCGCGAGATAGGCGATCACCGATCTCAGGGTTGTCATCGCGGGCCCGACCGGTGCAGCGGCCGGATCACCGGCTGCACGCCACCATGGAATGGGACCCGTCGGCCGCATGGGGTCGATCATAGGCGCGGGCGCGCCGCCGGTGACGTGGAACCGGTATCAGTTCGGATAATCAAAATCTCTTATTCCGAACGACTGGTGGTTTCACCAATCGGGGCTCCCAATCAGGGCTTCCTGGCGTGTCCGTCACCCGCTCTTTCTAACCGTTCAGACAGGCGGAGAGCCATTCGGTCGCCGCGGTCCGTCCCCGGCTGCCAGTCCGGAGGCATGAACAGGTAGCCGAGGCGGTCTCGCCATGAGGCGGCGTGGCGGACGTCGTGCCACAGGTCGGCGTAGTGGCCGTACTGGAGCTTGACCAGGTTGTAGGTCTCGACCCGGTGGGTGAGACCGTAGCTCGGGCGGAATAGCTCCGGCTGGAAGGTGCCGAACATCCGGTCCCAGACAATCAGGATGCCCGCGTAGTTCCTGTCCAGGTAGATCGGGTCGGACCCGTGGTGCACCCGGTGATGGGAGGGCGTGTTAAACACGAACTCGACCGGCCGGGGCAGCTTCTTGATCGTCTCGGTGTGGACGAAGAACTGGTAAACGAGGTTGATCCCGTAACCGAAGTAAATCGCCCACGGCGCGACCCCGAGCAGCGGCAGCGGCAGCCAGAAGAAGAAGTCGAACCAGGGATTCCACTTCTGCCGCAGCGCGGTCGCGAAGTTCAGGTACTCCGAGGAGTGGTGCGCCTGGTGGGCGGCCCAGCCGACGCGGGCGCGGTGCACGAAGCGGTGCTGCCAGTAGTAGGCCAGGTCCACGCCGACGAGGACGAGGGCCCATGACCACCAGGTGCGCAACGGCAGGTGCCACGGCGCGACGTACAGGTAGAGGGCGATGTAGACGAAGAACGCGGCGGCCTTCAGCAGCAGGGTCGAGACCAGCGAGCCAAGGCCCATCAGGATCGACGTCGAGGCGTCCCGCGCCTGGTAGCCGCTGACATCGTCGTGGTCGAGCCACTTCAGCGCGGCGAGTTCGATGCCGATGAAGAGCAGGAAGAACGGAACGGCCCACGTCACCGGGTTCATCCACGGGTCGAGGACGTCATGCATCGCCGCCTCCATCAACATCGACCCCGATATATGACTGGCGGGTAACTTACCTCAGCTCAGGCCATCCAACAAGTTCCCCGACAGCGCCAGCGGCCGGCTCCCGAGAGCTCAATCCTCGAAAGCCGGCCGATCCGGTATGTCGATCCGGTATGTCGGGCGCTGGCGCGCCGCGACATACCGGATATTTCATGATGCTGCCGTGCTCTTACCCTTCGATCCGAACGTCCACCGGGAATGCCTCTTCCGACTCGGCTAGGGCCACTCCGGCGGCCAGTTGCTCGGTGACGGACGGCTTGCGCTGGCGCAGGGTTATGTAGCTGAGCACGACGCCGACGGCGAGCAGGCCGATTGTCAGCCACAGGCCGGAGTGATACCCGTCGATGAAGGCCTGGCCCGGCTGCGTCCCCGAGCGGAGCGACGCGCTTTCGCTCGTCCGCACCACCGCGCCGATCACCGTCACCCCGAGCAGGCCAGCGATCTCACGTGACGCGTTGAGCAGCGCGGAAGCGATACCCGCCTGCGCGGCGGGCGCGCCGTCGATCACCGCGTTGGTGACGGGCACGTTCATCAGGCCGGCCCCGACGCCGAAGATTAGGAAGCCGGGCAGCAGGTCAGCGAACGTCGCGCCCGCACCGATCCGGACGAAAAGCACCAGGCCCGCCGTCATGACCGCCATCGCGAGCGCGACCGTGCGGTTGACGCCGAGGACCGGGACCACGCGCGGCGACAGTATCGCCGCTACCGCGATAGCCAGCGCCATCGGCACGAACGCCAGTCCCGCCTTGGTGGGCGAGAACCCCAGGTTGCTCTGCAGGTAGATCGACGTGAAGAAGTAGATGCCCAGGATGCCGAACGACCAGATCATCATCGTGCCGAGGCCGCCGCTGAGTGCGGCGGACCGGAAGATCCGCAGCGGGATCATGGGGTAGGCACTGCGCGACTCGATCACCAGGAAGGCGGCGAAGGTGACGGCGGCCACCGCGAACGCCCCGATGATCAATGCCGAGGTCCAGCCCTTGTCGCCGCCTTCGATCAGCGCGTAGGTCAGCGTGAAGAGCGCGACGGCGGAGGCGATCAGCCCGGGGATGTCCAGCCGTGCCGCCGTCGTCGCGGGCTTGGTGCCCGTTGCTTCCGCTACTTCCTGCACGCCGTGCGACTCGGTGATGAACGGGATCGAGATCGCCAGGGTGATCGCTCCGAGCGGCACGTTGAGCAGGAAGATCCAGCCCCAGTGGAGGTGCTGGCTGATGAGGCCGCCGACAGCCGGGCCGAGCGCGAGGCCGAGCGCCCCGACGCCGCCCCAGATGCCAATGGCCGCCGTCCGCTCGCGGGGGTTGGTGAACGCCGCCGCGAGGATCGCGAGCGTCGCCGGCATGCTGAGTGCCGCGCCGAGTCCTTGCACCGCCCGGGCGGCGATCAACACGCCGCCGCTGCCCGCGAGGCCGGCCGCGAGCGAGGAGAGCGTGAAGATGACCAGGCCGATGAGGAAGACCCGCCGCCTGCCGTAGATGTCGGCGACCCTGCCCCCGACCAGCAGCAGGCCGCCGAGCACCAGGATGTAGCTGCTCACGATCCACTCAAGCCCGCTGACCGACAGGTGCAGGCTGTGTTCGATGGTCGGGAGCGCCACGTTGGTCACGTTGTTGTCGAGATAGGTCATGAGCGTGGCGAGGCTGACCGCCGTCAGCGCCCACCACCGTGTCCGTTCCGCCATGAGTCCGTTGCCTTCCCCGGAAGATTTCGTGTACGGCGTACCTGTCCGCCGTACCTGTATGACGTTCTTATACGACGTACAGGTCCTTCATTGCCGATCCTGCCCTGTACGACGTATAGTTGTCAAGTGACTTCTTCCTCGCTCCCCGACGACGGCGAGCGGACCCGCCTGACCAAGGCCGCCGTGGTCGACCAGGCGCTCGCGCTCGTCGACAAGACAGGGCTTGACGCGCTGACGATCCGCAAGCTCGCGACGGAGCTCGGCGTGACCCCGATGGCGCTGTACTGGCACTTCCGCAGCAAGGACGAACTGCTCGAAGGCCTTGGTGAGCGCCTCTGGAGCGAGATCGACCTGACCGTCGACCGCGCGGCCCCGTGGACCGAGCAGATCCGCAACCTGCTTGAGTCCCTGCTTAAGGTGCTGCGCGCCCATCCCGCCGCGCCGGGGCTGCTGCTGCAAACTAAGACGCTGAGCAATGAGGCTCAGCTCAACGCCACCGAGCTCACCCTGGACATCCTGCTGAAGGCGGGATTCAGCCCGGAGGACGCGAGCATGGCGGCACGCTCGGCGCTGTGGACCGGCATCATGCTCGTGATGAGCGAGCCGGGGATTGAGTCACTTGATGACGTCGAGCGCACGGAAGTGCAGCGGAAGAAGCAAGTCGGGCTGGCCACGCAGTCCCCGGTCAAGTTCCCTCGGCTGGTCGAGTGCGCACTTCCGATGACGGCGTGCGACAACCCGGAAGATCACTACAAGTTCGGCGTGGACCTGTTCGTCGGGGGCCTGGCGGCAATCGCCGCCGCGCGCGGCCAGGCAGGCTAGCGGCCCGCCCGCCCCGGTCGGCAGGGAGCTGCCCGCTCGGCCGTGTCCGTGACCGGATCGGTCCGCAGCGGGGCTTGATCCTGCCTTTCAGGTCGGCGGGCGCGCGGGGGATGCTTGGGGCATGACTCGCGCTCTCCTCGTTATTGACGTCCAGGAGTCGTTTCGCCAGCGCCCGCTGTGGCAGGCCATCTCCAACCCCAGGATCGCCGACGATGTCGCCCGCCTCGTCGACGGCGTCCGGGCCCGCGACGACCTCGTCGTGTGGATTCTGCACACCGAACCGGGGACAGGCGGCACGTTTGACCCGGCCAGCGGCCACGTCCGGCTCATGAATCCGCTCGCGCCGCGGGCCGGGGAACCGGTCTTCACCAAGACGTCGCATAACGCGTTCACGACGACCGGCCTCCAGCAGTTGCTCACCCAGCGCGGCATCACGGACCTCGTCATCTGCGGCATCAGGACCGAGCAGTGCTGCGAGACCACGGCCCGGGTCGCGTCCGACCTCGGCTACCAGGTCACGTTCGTCACCGAGGCCACCGCGACCAATCCGATCGCGCATCGTGACGCGCCACGGGAGCAGACCCTGGCCGAGCTCCTCGCGGACCCGCGCACGCTGCCGGCCGGCGCGGTGATCGAGCGGACCGAGTACGCGCTCGCCGGGCGCTTCGCGACCATCGCGACAATCGAGGAAGTGACCGGCAGGCCGGCGGCGTTGACCAGATCGTGACCACGGTTGTTTTCCTGCTCGTCCCAGGCCTGCACCTGCTCGACCTCGCGGGACCGGCCCAGGCGTTCGGCACCGCGGCGGACCTCGGCCGCGGGTACGCGCTGCGCTACGTCGCCGAGCAGGAGGACGTCCCCACCGCGCAGGGCCTCACTGTCCGCGCGGAGACGGACTGGCCATGCCTGACCGCCGAGGACCTCCTCGTCGTCCCAGGCTGGCGCGCCCCCAAGATCGCGGGCACCGGGTCCCTGTCTGCCGTCACGCTGGACCGCATCGTGGCGCACCATGCTGGCGGCGGGACCGTCGCCAGCGTCTGCGCCGGGGCCGAGGCGCTTGGCCGTGCCGGGCTGCTCGACGGTCGTCGCTGCACGACGCACCACGACATCCAGGATGAACTCGCGGCGCGCTACCCGGGTGCGACGGTCGTCCGCGACGTCCTTTACGTCGTCGACGACCGGGTTGCCACCTCGGCGGGGATCGCCAGCGGCATCGACCTCGCGCTGCACATGATCGCCGTCCGCGACGGCCCGGTCATGGCCGCACAGGTCGCCAGGGAGATGGTGGTCTACGCCCGCCGCAACGGTGACGAGCAGCAGGCCAGCGCCATGCTCCGGCACCGCAACCACCTCAGCGACCTCGCGCACCGCGCTCAGGACGGCATCGAGGCGCGCTTCGCCGACGCCCTGCCGCTCGCGGATCTCGCGAACGCCTGCGGCGTCAGCGAGCGCACCCTGACCCGGCGTTTCGTCGCCGCGACGGGCATGACGCCCCTGCGCTACCAGCAGGTGCTCCGCGTGGAGCGCGCGGAGCACCTGATCGGCCACGGCGCGACCGTAGCGGCAGCCGCACGGGCGGTCGGCTTCCAGGACGCCAGAATGCTCCGTCGGCTGCGTAGCAGGTAAGAACGCATCCCAAGGTCAGCGCCGGGCCTGCCGCGGTGCTGGCTCAGCGGAAAGTGGCGCGGGCGGGCTTGCCGCGGACCACGGGATTGACCAGCTCGCCGATGCCCGAGATCCTGATGCGGACCTCGTCGCCCGCCTCAAGGGTGAAGGGCAGCTCAGGGACCACGCTGGTGCCGGTGGAGAGGATCACCCCGGCAGGGAACTCATCCGCGCGGAACAGGTAGGCGGCCAGCTCGTCGATCTTCCTGTGCAGTGCCGCGGTGCTCGCGCTGCCCGCCCAGGCGGTCGAGCCGTCACGGGCGATGGTCAGCTCGATGGTCAGCGCGTACGGGTCGGGAACTTCCCAGGCCGGGACGATCCACGGGCCGACCGCGCAGCCGCCGAGGTAGATCTTGGCCTGCGGCAGGTACAGCGGGTTCTCGCCCTCGATGGAGCGCGAGCTCATGTCGTTGCAGATCGTGTAGCCCGCGACCGCGCCGGCCGCGTTGAGCACCACGGCGAGCTCGGGCTCAGGGACGTCGATGGTCGAATCCGACCGCACCGATACCGGCCCGCCGGGGCCGCTGACCCGCCACGCCGCCGACTTGAAGAACAGTTCGGGCCGCTGCGCCGCGTACACGCGGTCGTAGATGTCCGCCGACTGCTCGCTCTCCGCCATCCGCGCGGTCCTTGACCGCTCGTAGGTGACGCCGGCCGCCCACACCTCCATGCGCCCGTCCACCGGGGCGAGCACCTCCGCGTCGGCGGCCGGGATCCGCGCACCGCCCGGGTTGGCGCAGATCTCGCGGATCCGGTCGAGCGGCAGCGCGAGAAGGTCCCCGAGCGACCCGGGCGCCGCGAACTCGGTCACCACGTGGCCGTCGAGCACCCCGACGCGGGGTGCGCCACCATTCACCAGAAACCTGAGCAGCCGCACAACATCCCTCCGGGACGACTTGAGGTGACCAGAAACCTTACCTACCCGGTGACCATTGTCCGCCCGGCGGGCGATGCCGTTGACATGCGTGGTGCCTGGTGACCGTGAGGGCCGCGCGCGGCCTGGGACGCGGCGCCCATGCTCGGGATGCGCGCGATCGACAGTGATTTCGCTTTTCATGTGGATTCAGCAGCTAATAAGCTGCGGAATCCACATGATCATGGACCGGGCCACGGGGGTGCTCGGACAAACCGGACGGAACGGACGCGCGCGGCCGCGCTGATAAGCCCGCGGCCGCGCTGATAAGCCAAGAGGCAGGCCGGCAGGCGACCGGCGCGTTTCGGTGGGCGTGATCACGGTAGGTCCGCAGAGTTTCGGTGGGCGTGATCACGGTATGTCTGCGGATATGACTGGCCGGCAAGCGAACCTGGTCACCTCGGGCGGGGTGACCGTCCAGCTGTCCCACCTGGACAAGGTGTTCTTCCCCGACGAGGGCCTGCGCAAGGGCGACCTCGTCGACTACTACCGCATGGTCGCGCCGCGCATGCTCCCTTACCTGCGGGACCGGCCGGTTGTGATGGGGCGTTATCCCGACGGCGTGACGGGCGAGGCGATCATCCAGAAGAACGTTTCCCGGCACTTTCCCGACTGGGTGAAGCGGGTGGAAGTGGAACGGCGGGGCCGGGGCGGCGCGGTCTGCCAGGTGGTGTGCGACAAGCCGGAGACGCTGATCTACCTGGCGAACCAGGCCTGCATCGAACTCCACGTGCTGCTCAGCCGGGTCGCCGCGCTCGACCGGGCCGACCAGCTGGTGTTCGACCTTGACCCGCCCGCCGAGGCCGCGTTCGACGAGGCTCGCCGCTGCGCGCTTGACCTGCGGCGGCTGCTTGAGGAGCAGCTCGGCCTCACCGCGTACGTGAAGACCACCGGCGGCAAGGGCCTGCATGTCCACGTGCCGCTGCGCGCCGACGAGGGGTTCGACCAGGTCCGCGAGTTCGCCCGCGAGGTCGCCGAGCTGATGGTCCGCCACGATCCGGCTCGTCTTACCTTGCAACAGCGCGTTGACCAGCGAGGAAAGCGGCTCTACCTCGACCTGCAGCGCAACGGCTACGCTCAGATGGCCATCGCGCCCTACTCGGTGCGGGCCCGTCACGGTGCGCCGGTCGCCACCCCGCTGCACTGGGCCGAGGCCGAGGACGCGGACCTGAACCCGCGGCGGTTTACCATGCGTACCATGGGCGATCGGCTCGCGATCACGCCAGACCCGTGGGCCGGCATGTCCAGGCACCGGCACGGCCTGACTGCCGCCAGGCGCCGCCTCAAGTCCCTGTCCGACGGACGACGGGAAGGATGACGATGGCGTCGAATACCGAGCGTGCCGCTGCGCTGCCGTCCTGGGTGGAACCGCAGCTCGCGACCCTCACTCATGAGCGGTTCTCCGTCCCGGAATGGATCTACGAGCGCAAGCTCGACGGCGAGCGCTGCCTGGCGTTCTGCGGCCGGGACGGCGTCAGCTTGAAGAGCAGAAGCAAGCACGAGATCACGACGACCTTCCCCGAGGTCGCCGCGGCACTGGCCACTCAGGGGCACGGCGAGCTGGTGCTGGACGGCGAGGTCGTCGCCTTTGACGGCGCGCAGACGCGGTTCGAGCGGCTGCAGCAGCGGCTCGGTCTCGCCAGTCCGCCGCAGCGGCTGCTTGACGAGATCCCGGTGTACTACTACCTGTTCGACGTGCTCTACGCGGATGGCCATGACACCAGGACGCTGCCGCTGACCGAGCGCAAGAGGCAGCTTGCCGCACTTGTCGACTTCCGTGACCCGCTGCGGTTCACCGAGGACCGGGCGGGAAACGGCGTGCCCTTCTGGGAGCAGGCCTGCAAGGACGGCTGGGAAGGGCTGGTCGCCAAGCGCGCGGACGCCCCCTACCTGGCCGGTCGGACCAAGAACTGGCTCAAGTTCAAGTGCGAGAACGGGCAGGAGTTCGTGATCGGTGGCTACACCGACCCGCAGCGCTCCCGCGTCGGATTCGGCGCGCTGCTCCTCGGCTACTACGACGCCGACGGCGACCTGGTGTACGCGGGGAAGGTGGGGACCGGGTTCGACACCCGCACCTTGCAGAGCCTGCACGATGTGCTCGCCGACCTGGAGCGCGACTCCGCGCCCTTCGGCAAGGGCAAGCTGCCAAGCCCGCGCGGAGTGCACTGGGTCACGCCGCGACTCGTTGGCGAGGTCGGCTTCTCCGAGTGGACCGACGACGGCGAGCTGCGTCACCCCCGGTTCCAGGGCCTGCGCGACGACAAGGACCCGCGCGATGTGGTCAGGGAGGTACCGACCTAGCTGGTCAAGTAGCGGCGACGAGGTGCCCGCTGAACCAGTCGGCCGCCAGCCGCGCGACCTGGTCGAGGGCGCCGGGCTCGGCGAACAGATGGCTCGCGCCTGGCACGACCGTCAGGTCGCTGCCGTCGGGCAGGTCGGCCAGTATCGCCTCGTTAAGCTGGAGTATCTGGGTGTCCGCGCCGCCGACGATGAGCAGGACGGGCGCGCGCACGTCCGCGAGCAGCGGACCCGCCAGGTCGGGCCGGCCGCCCCTGGACACTACCGCGCGGACGCGGGCGGGCCGCTCGCCCGCGGTGGCGAGGGCCGCGGCCGCCCCGGTGCTCGCGCCGAACAGGCCGCACGGCAGCCGCCCCGCCAGCCGCGCGCTGCCGCCGAGCCAGTCGACGGCCATCGTCAGGCGCCGCCCGAGCAGCGCTATGTCGAACCGCAGCGCACCCGTTTGCGCGTCCACGCGTTCCTCTTCGGCGGTCAGCAAGTCGAAGAGCAGCGTGCCAAGGCCGGCCTCGTTGAGGCTCGCCGCCACCGCCCGGTTCCGCGGCGAGCGCCGGGAACTGCCGCTGCCGTGGGCGAACAGCACGAGCCCGGACGGGTCATCGGGAACGGTGAGGTCACCGGGGAGCGCCACGCCACCGCCCTCGACCGTCACCTGCTTGCGCGTAGCCGTCATGTCCCGCACCTATCCAGCCCAGCACCTGGTTATGCGGCGGTCACGGACTTACCCAGGTTCCGGCCGCCTGGTTCAATGGGAGCATGACCGCGACATATGGCCCCAGCTTGCGCGTACTCGCGAGGAATGAGGGCCGATGATCTCGTCGGGGCACCTGATCGGCTTCACGCTCGCGTCGCTCGTCATCATCGTCATCCCCGGTCCTGGGGTGCTGTTCGTGATCGGGCGCGCACTGTCGCACGGACGGCGAACCGCGGTCGCGACCGCGGCCGGGCACGCGGTGGGAAACTACGTGGTGGCCGCCTGCGTGGCGGTCGGGCTCGGGAGCCTGCTCCAGCGTTCCGCGCAGGTATTCACCGTCGTGAAGCTGGCCGGGGCGCTGTACCTGGTATACCTCGGCGTCCAGGCGATACGGCACAGGCACTCGCTCGCGTCGGCAATGGCGCAGGCGGGCGGCGCGAGCGACGGCTGGCGGGCGCTGCGGGACGGCGTGATCGTCGGCGTGACCAACCCGAAGGCGTACATCTTGTTCGGCGCGATCCTCCCGCAGTTCGTCAACCGGAGCGCGGGGAACGTTCCGGCGCAGATGCTGCTGCTTGCCATCATCTCCGTCTGCCTTGGCCTGGCCTCCGACTGCACCTGGGGACTGGCCGCCAGCGTGGTCCGTGGCTGGTTCGCGCGGTCGCCGCGCCGGTACGAGCTCGTCGGCGGCGCGGGCGGCCTGGCGATGATCGGCGTCGGAGTCACCGTCGCGCTGACCGGGCAAGGCAAGTTAGCCCGGGCGGGCGAGGTGGCGCGGTGGGCGGGTTCGTAGACTGTCCGTGTGGCATCGGTGACAGACCCCAAGATCAGCGCCTTCCTCAGCGCGGGTACCCGGACGGGCAAGCTGGCCTACACCAGCCGGGACGGCAGGCCGCTCGTGGTCCCTGTCTGGTTCATCGTCGAGGACGGCACCCTCGTCTTCAACACCGGCAAGGACACGGCCAAGGGCCGGGCGCTCGCGCGCGATCCCAGGGCCACGCTCTGCGTCGATCTGGAGGAGCGGCCCTACGGGTTCGTCCAAGTCCAGGGCACCGCCGAGCTGTCGGAGGAGCCAGCAGAACTGCTGCGCACCGCCATCGCGATCGCCGCGCGGTACATGGGTAAGGACCGCGCGGAGGAGGTCGGCAAGCGCAACGGTGTTCCCGGCGAGCTCGTGGTCCGGCTGCGCCCGACCAAGGTGATTGCCGCCTTCAACATGACCGGCTGAGCCCGCGGCCTATCGATCCCGCTCGGGGCGGCTGGTCAGCAGCTCGGCCAGCTCCGCGGCCGCGCGTCTGACCTGGGGCAGCGTGGCGGTGCCGTAGCCGAGGATGACGCCGCTCATCGTGGGCGGGCCAGCGAAGTAGCGGTCGAGCGGGTAGATCGCGACGCCGCGGGCGGCGGCCGCGTCGACCAGACGCTCGGCGGGGTAGTCGCCTGGCAGCTCAAGCACCACGTGCAGGCCGGCCGTGTCGCCGAGGAGCCGGAACGGCACTCGCGCCGACGTCCGGTGCCCGTTCGCGGCGTCCCTGTCCGCATGGGTCAAGCCGTCAACGAGCGCGGCGCGGCGGCGGGCGTACTCCAGGCGCATCTTGCGGACGTGCCGTTCCAGGTCGCCGGAGCGCAGCAAGGCGAGCACGGCGTGCTGTACCGCCTCAGGTATGCGGGTGCCGATCCGTGGCCGCAGCGCCGCCAGCCTGTCCACCAGCTCGGGCGGTGCGACGAGCCAGCCCGCGCCGAAGGCGGTCGCCAGGACCTTCGACGCGGTACCGAGGTAGACGATGACGTCGGGGTCCATGCTGTGCAGCGCGGGCAGCGGGCCGACGTCATAACGGAACTCGCTGTCGTAGTCGTCCTCGACAACGAGCGCCCCCGTGGACCGCGCCCAGGCGATGAGCGCCTGCCTGCGGTTCACCGGCAGCCGGCCGCCAAGCGGGTACTGGTGCGCGGGGGTGGTGTAGAGCAGCTTGAGGTCGCCGGGCAGTTCCTCGGGGACGATGCCGTGCGCGTCGACCCGGCAGGGCACGATCCGCGCCCCGGCCCTGTGCAGCACCTCGCGTCCCGTGGCGTAGCCGGGTTCCTCGATGCCGGCCCTGTCGCCATGGGTCAGCAGTGCGTCCGCGAGCAGCGCGAGGCCGCTTGAGACGCCCTGAGTGACCAGGACATGGGCCGGGGTGACGGCAAGACCACGGGACCTGCGCAGGTAGGCGGCGATCTCTTCGCGCAGCTCAGGGAGGCCGTACGGGTCGGGCCAGCGGGACGGGAGGTGCGCGCCCGCCTGCCGCCACGCGCGGCGCCAGACAGCGGGCTCGATCCCCTCCGCCCACGAGATCCCTGGTTGCAGATCGATCAGGCCCGTCGGCGCCGCCAACTCGCCAAAGGCAGCGAGGGGACGAGGTGAAACACGATTCCGTTCTGGAGTACCCGGAACATCAGCCCACGCGGACCCGCGGCCGTGCGGCCGGCCCGGCCGCTGATCCGGCTCGGTTGCATTGCTGAGTGTTAGCGGCGGGGGCGGGGTGACGTCGGCGACGTAGGTGCCTGAGCCGTGGCGGCCCTCCAGCCAGCCTTCCGCGAAGAGGCGGGCGTACGCGTTCGTCACCACGGTCCTGCTGACGCCGAGGGTGGCCGACAGGTCGCGGCTGGACGGCAGCCGGTCTCCCGCCCGCAGCGCGCCGCCGGTGACGGCCGCCTGGAGCTGGGCGGATATCTGGACGGCGAGCGGCGTCGGGGCCGCGCGGTCCACCACGACCGGCAGGCCGGACGGCAAAGTGGTCATCGGAACTTCTCCATGATTGGCTCTTTGTGCCAGTCCAGTTACCGCCTAGGCTACGGGATCATGAGCAGTGAGACCATGCCTTTGTCCAGCACGTCCCGCACCACCCTGCGCAGGCACCGTGAGCGCGGGCAGACCGACCGCGCCGCCCTCTACGAGGTGCTCGACGCCGGCCTGATCTGCCATCTCGGCGTGGTGTCCGACGGCACCCCGGTCGTGCTGCCCACCGCCTACGGGCGCGACGGCGACACCCTGTACCTGCACGGGTCGTCGGCGAACGGGGCGTTCTGGGCGGCGGACGGCCAGCGGATCTGCGTGACCGTTACGCACATGGACGGGCTTGTCGCCGCCCGGTCGGTGTTCAGCCACTCGGTGAACTACCGCAGCGCCGTCATCTTCGGCACGGCGACCGTCGTCACGGACGACGACGAGCGCTGGCAGGCGCTCCGGCTCATTACCGACCACCTCATCCCCGGCCGGTGGGCCGCCGCCAGGCAGCCGACGACGAAGGAGCTGGCGGCCACTGCTGTGCTCTCGCTCCCGCTGACGGAGGCATCGGTGAAGGTCAGGACCGGCATGCCCGCGGACGAGCCGGAGGACCTCGAGCTTGACGTGTGGGCCGGCGTGCTGCCGCTCTCCGTCACGTTCGGCTCGCCGGTGCCTGACCCGCAGTTGCGCGCGGAGATCCCGCTGCCCGCGCACATTCGCGACCGCGCCAGCTAGCCGGTCCCCGCCTGCCTCGGGCGGAGTTAAAGCGGATCTGCCGTGCGTGTGGCCGGCGAGCTGAAGAGCGACCTCCCGGTGATAGGGCGGAAGCCCGGGATCCGTGGCGTCGACCGCGCGCCGGGCCAGCTCTTCCGCGGCATCCTCCTCGCCGTTGAGCGCCTTGGCTCGCGCCGCGTGCAAGAGAACGGAACCGTTCCACGGTGCCTCGGCGACGGCGTCATCGACTTCCCGGTCGGCGGCGGATCGGTCGCCGAGCTTGGCCAGCGCGAGCCCGCGGGCGGCACGGGTGGCGGGCCTTTCCGCCAGCGTCACCCGGTCCAGGTCCAGCATCGCCTGACGAGCCCGGCCGAGCTCGGCGAGAATCTCACCGCGCGCGCGTAGCGCCACGGTGTTCCCGCCGTCCAACGCCAGGACCGACGTGAGGACCGTGACGGCAGCCTCACTTTCGCCGAGCCGCCAGAGGGCGAGGGCGAGGTCCGTCTGGATGACGGGATCGCCTGGCATCCGGTCGATGGCCGCCCTGAATTCTTCGAGCGCTTCCTCCGGGCGCCGCTGCAGGATGAGCAACTGCCCGATGGCGGCAAGCTGGCTGGCCACCGCGGGGGTGTCGCGCAGCGTCTCAAAGAGCCGGGCGGCGGCGCGGTGATGGCTCTCGGCTTCTGCCTTGGCCTCCGCGGCCTCGCCGCGCTCGGCCGCGATGTTGCCGAGGAGGGACTCGGTCTCCGCGCGCAGCCGCAGGTCGGTGTCGGCCGAACAGCGCAGCGCCAGCCCGGCGAACCGCTCGCCGACGGCTAGCTCCCCTTGGGCCAGTGCCCGCTCGGCGGCGGCCAGGTAGCCCGCCGGGGCGGCGGCGGGCGGGAGTTCGTCAGCCGCGTCCCGCAGCGGCTGGATGAGCCGGTCGGCGAGGAGCTGATACCAGCGCGAACCAGACCGCTGCTCCACCAGCAGCAGGTGTCTGTCCGCGAGCGCCCGCGCGATCTCGTTCGGCACGCCGGCCGTTTCCGCGACGCCCTCGTACGCCGTCCCGCGCGTGCCGAGCTCGGTGATGAAGGTGCGCAGCAGCCAGTTGCGTACCCAGGTCACCGGCCGGTCGAAGTCATCGGCGACCGAGGCGATGACCTTGCCGCAGTAAGCGGCAAGCGCCTTATCGGCGTCACCGAAGAGGCGCACATCGCGCATGGTCACATGCTCGGCTTCCGGTAGCGAATTCCACAGCCGGGGGCAGACGGCCTGCAGGAGAGCTGGCTCGACCTGGTCGCTGTGGACGTGCCGCTCCGCACCGTTGGCGCCCATGATGCGACTGGTCTGCAGATCCGTTATCAGGTTCTCTGCCGCCCCTTCGGCGAATGACCGCCCGGCGGCGGCGGCCGGCCCGGCCACCGCCTCGATCGCGCCGAGGCGGGTCAGCGCGGCGAGATCGAATCTCGCCGCGGGGTGCAGTAGCGCGGAGATCAGGTCGGCCACGTCATCGCGTGCCACCAACAGCAGATGCAAACGCGGCTCCGCCTCGACCGCGTCCGCTAGCTCGGCGAGGAGCTTGTCGCGGTGGTCACGTCGCGGGCCCGAATCGCCAGGCAGGTCGTCGACCTGGTCGATCGCGGCATAGAGGGGGCCTTTGTGCCGCTGGGCGTGCGTCCTGACGAAGTCCCTAAGGGTGAGGTCCACGAACCGGGTGGGCGCTTCGCCCGGCGACCAGGAACGCAGCAGCGCGAGCGTGTAAGGATTGTGCTCAGGCAGCGCCGCGCTTGGAAACGTCGCGCCGTAGGAGAGCCGGCCGGGCGGCAGGACGTGCGCGTGCTGCTGCGTCAGGATCGGCAGAACGCCGGCGTGGAGCAGTGACGTTTTCCCGCAAGCGACCGGCCCGACGGCAAGAACGATTCGGTTGTCGTGCCAGAAATCAGCCAGCGCCTTGGACTCGATCCTGCGTCCGAAAAAGCGGTCTTGATCGGTCTGCCGGAAGGGCAACAAGCCGGGATAAGGCGCGCCCGGTTCCTTCTCCGTAGCGCCGATCCTCCTCACAGCAGAACCATCCGCCACTGCTCCTCCTCAGCGGTCAACCTGCAGTGGCATGACCGAGGTGCCCACCACACGCTCTAGGATTCCCGGCCAGCTCCTGCTTGTCGAGTATGGGAAGTCCGCGTTCCCAAGACTTACTAGCATCATCATTTGAAGTCATCAGAAACACTAAATGGAAGGGACGCATTAGGATGACGCTGTGACGGTTCCGGGTAATCCGCAGAGGTCATGGTCGACCGCCCGTATCTGGGCGGGCGTTCCGCCGCGCAACAAGAACTTCACGGGGCGCGCCGATATCCTCGACCAATTGGGGCATCGCACCGAAGGCAGCAAGCCAGCTGTATTGCTGTCGAAGGAATCACTTCCGCGGGCGCTGCAGGGCCTCGGCGGTGTGGGGAAAACCGCGGTAGCCATTGAATACGCGTACCGCTACGCCGCTGAATACGATCTTGTCTGCTGGATCCGCGCGGACCAGACGCCGCTCGTCCGTGCATCGCTTGCGGGGCTGGCGGAGTGCCTTGGCTTGCCAGCACCTTCCGCTTCCGGAATCGACTTGACTACGCGAGCTGTACTCGACGCTCTCCGGCGAGGCGAGCCGTATAGCCGGTGGTTGCTGATCTTCGACAATGCCGACCAGCCGGAGGAACTGCTCCCCTTCATCCCCGGCGGACCCGGCGACGTGCTAATCACCTCACGGAACCACCGCTGGGGCCCAGTAGTGGACACGATCCCGCTTGACGTCTTCGAGCGCGCGGAGAGCGTCCAGTTCCTGTTGAAGCGCGTACCCAAGCGCCTCACTGAGTCGGACGCGGACAAGCTTGCCGAGAGCCTGGGCGACCTGCCGCTCGCGCTTGAGCAGGCGGGCGCCGTGCTCTACGAAAGCGGAACGTCTGTCGACGATTACCTTCAACTGCTCGAGGAGCGGACCCCGGAGATCCTGGCGCAGGGGACCGCGCTTGAGTACCCGACGTCGATGACGGCCGCCTGGCAGATCTCGGTTGCCCAACTGCGGCAGCAGTCACCACAGGCACTCGAGTTGCTGCGGTGCTGCGCCTTCCTCGGCCCCGAGCCGATCCCGCGCGACGTGTTCAAGCTCGGTTCGCAGGAAAGCCAGACCGGGGCGGGCGCGCTCATAGCTGACCCGATCGAGTTGTCCATGGCCATCAGCGTGCTCGGGCGATTCGCCTTGGTGAAGATGGATGGCCCGTACATTACGGTGCACCGCCTGATCCAGGCATTGCTCCGTGCCGAACTCGGGCCGGGCGAGCAGGACGGCTACCGGCAGGACGCTCACTCGATCCTCGCCGCAGGAGCGCCAGGAAATCCCACCAACTCAACGAACTGGCCCCTGTACCGCGACCTGGTAGCGCATGTCGGCTCCGCGACGACGGACCTTGCGCACTGCCAGATTCCCGCACATCGTGCCTTCGCTCTTGAGGTGGTGCGGTATCTCTACGTTTCTGGTGACTTCGCTTGTTGCCGGGCATTCGCAGAGCGATTCATCGAGCAGTGGTCCAAAGACTCGGGACCCGCGGATCCTTACGTTCTCGATGCGAACCGTCACCTAGGCAACGCGCTCAGGGAACTCGGCGAAGCGGCGGCGGCCTACCAGATCATCGAAACGACGCTGCGCAGTGCCGAGCGAGTTCTCGAGCCGCGCAGTCCCCTCACTCTTGCCCTGCGGAACGCTTTCGGCGCCGACCTGCGGGCACGCGGCGATTTCACCTCCGCGCTAGCCCTCGATGAAGAGACCCGCGCATTGCATAATGAAATCTTCGGGCCAACGGACCCGCAGAGCTTGCGGGTCATGGACAATCTCGCGCTCGACTACGTACTTGACAGCAGGTACGTCGAGGCACGCGAGTTGTATAAATACGTCTA
The DNA here is from genome assembly GCA_963759545.1 of uncultured Actinomycetota bacterium. Taxonomy (GTDB): domain Bacteria; phylum Actinomycetota; class Actinomycetes; order Streptosporangiales; family Streptosporangiaceae; genus Trebonia. The sequence goes on along the minus strand of CAVXAB010000031.1, from coordinate 9,004 downwards.
TATAGCGCAGCGCGACGCCAATGGTGGTGTTTCCGCGACCGAGATACTGAACTCCTGGATAGGCCTGGCAAGGGCAGTGCGGCTTTGCGGCAATTTCCCCCAGGCCCGCGATCTCGGTCAGGATGTCATGGTTTACGGACTGGACCAGCTCGGCCCCGCGCATTACCTGATACTACGCGCGGCGATAGACCTGTCGATCGCCATGCGCAGGATCCCCGCCAATTACGATGAGGCGCTTGAACTGGCCACCGACACACTGGAGCAGTGCAAGCACCGTCGCGGACAGCAGAACCCGGACACGATGGCCGCCGCGATCAGCCTCTCCAATGTCCTGCGGGTTGTCGGGCAGATTACTGAGGCGCTCGAACTGGCCGCGGCAACGGCGGAAACGTATCCCGACGTCTACGGCGCCGAGCATCCCTACAATTACGGCTGCATTGGGAACCTCGCGCTGCTGCGCCGACTGACCGGAGACCCCCACTCGGCCCGCCGGCTGAACGAGACGGCGCTTGCGGGGCTGGACGCGAGACTGACTCGCGACCATTTCTTCTCGCTCACCGTCGCGGTCAACCTCGCCACCGACCTAGCAGCGCTCGGTGACATACAAGCGGCTCGTGCACTCGGCGATGACTCGCTGGCGCGGCTCACCCGCCTGTTCGGCGAGGATCACTTCTTGACCCTGAGCTGCGCGGCAAACCTAGCGCTTGACCTCGCTGCCGACGGGGCCGCCGAGGAAGCCAGAATGCTTTCCGTCACGACGACGAGCAGGTGCGCGCACGTCCTTGGGCCGCATGACCCGCTGACAGAGTCCGCCGCCAACGGGTCAAGAATCAACGTCGACTTCGACCCGCCACCGATCTGACTCCCATCGGGCCAAGCGGGGGACGGGCCCGTGGCGCTGCCGAGCGAGTTCTGGCGCCGCCGTCAGAACTCGGTCACGCCGACGTGGGCGTACGCTCCCTGAAGCAGCCCAGCGGCCGGCCTCGGGTCATCACGCCAGTGGCAGATTCCGATATGCGCCGCACAAGTCCGAGCCGGCGGCTGTCAGTCGATCGCTTGCCAGCAAGCTGTCGATGACCCGCATGGCGCCTGCCCGCCCCAAGGCGAACTGGCCTTCCGCCCGCAACTGGGCCGGGCCGACGGCCAGGTGACGTCGCCGCCGCCAGAACTCGGTCACGCCTACGTGCGCGTATGCCCCTTGGAGCAGGCCGGCGATTGGCCGTGGGTCCTCTCGCCACGGCGCGTAGTAGCGGCGGCCATCGTCCGGCGAGGTCAGTCGCGACGCTCAACCTCGGTGAGTACGTCCCAACCGATCCCCGCGAACCGGGCCTACGCGGCATCGGCGGCCTCCGCGGCCGCCAAGACGCCGCGCAGCAAGAGGACGTGCTTGCTGTACTCCGCGGCCGCCAGCACGCCGATCGCCTCAGGCCCCCCGCCCCCGCTCGCCAGTGCGTCGAACAGATCCCGTGGTATCGCGTGATACCGCAACTTCATCCGACGACCTGATCCTTCCGCCGCTCGGCGATATCGGCACGCATAGTCTGGCGGATGTGTCCGATGTAGTTTTATGAGATCCGGGCAGTAAACCGACGGGTTATAGAACCCGGTGCCAGGGCGATAGCGGTGCGCATAGTGGCCGGAGCCGCACACACGACGGATATCGCAGGCCCGGCATTGCCGGCAGAGCGATCGCTCGCCAAGCTGGCGGGCCACCACACCCGGCAGCAGCAGCGCCTCGTCCAATGGGTGCCTCGTCACGTGCAGGCCGGTCATCCCGGCGCCGTGATAAGCCACCTTGAGATTGTCGGCTAGCTCAATCGCACCATCGGTCTCGATGACAACAATTCCCATCGGGAGAAAGACCGAGCATTTCATTTGATGCGTCCGCGTCAAGCAGCAGTCTGCATGATGTCCTCGAACAGCCGTACCCGGGTGCCAGGAGCGGAGTACCAGTGATCGAAGATCGCGATGAGCCAGTCGGCGTACGGGGTGTCCGCCGCACCGGGCATTCGCCCGGGTGGAGGAGATGCCCACGTTCCCGTAGGGAAGCAGGAAGTCGATCACGGGTGGATCGAATTCGGCCAGGGCCTTGTAACCCGCCCACGGGGTCGTTTCGCGGGTCGATAGTGGAGAGCAGGCCGCTGAAAAGGTGCTTGAAGGGTGCCTTGGTTGGCTGGTCCAAGCCCGCCGCGACCGCGGCCTAACTGCCGCGTCCAGTGGCGAACCGGCGATGCCGGTCTTGCGCCTTCGTCCCCCGTCAAGGCTGACGCCCACGTGGATGTCGAGGTCATTGAGCAGCCGTCGGTAGGAATCGCTAAGGCCGATTCCGTTCGTCTGTACCCGCGCGTCCAGGCGCACGTCCTGGCCGAGGGCGGCCTGGGTAGCGCCCACGAGTCCAGCGGTAAGCTCGCGTCCGGCGAGCAGCGGTTCCCCGCCGTGCAGGATGAGCGCCACGCTAAGCATCTGGAGAACGTGAACATGCTCGCCGATGCGCATCGCAGTACGGGGAGCGATCTCCACCGACATCTCGCCTGACTGGCGCGCCGGGACTGATCCGCCATCTCGCACATATGGCAGTAGTCACATGCGAAATCGCACCGGATGTGAACCTTAACAACGAGCTCACGGAAGGGAATGGGCCTCAACCGCCTGCCATAAGCCCGTGTATATCAAGGGTAAAAGGCCATTCGAGTCCGGATAGTCCCCTCATGGGCCAATTAAACCATGCTGGCACCGAAACGCCAGGACACAAATGCACTGGACCATTGATGCCGATCGCAACGATGGCTGACGATTCGCAACATCAGATGCCCCGTGTCCAGATCAGCCGACCATTGCAAAAGCTTGGCTTGAGTCACATGGACAACACTGGACACAGAAGACTGTCCGGGAGTACCTTCAAGGCAGGGCATCGAACCCTCTTGTGACTCCAGGTAGTTGTACAACTACCTGAAGTTACAGTTCATTCTTCGCAGCGATAGATTTGATCACTTCTGCGAACCTGTCGCGCCCCTCTTACAAAGAGGATAAATTACGCTCGGCGGCGGCATACGGCAGCCATCCTGCCCGCCATCCAAATCTTGGAAAATCTCGGCATCCTTCGAGGATATCGAGGCTAGATTGTGTCCATAGCTGCACCTACGAGGTCCACTTCCACCCGTCTGATAGGGGAAAACAGGACGTTTCGGCGGCTACTGACGGCATCATCTGTTTCGATGCTCGGCAGCCATGTCACCACCATCGCTTATCCGTTGCTCGTACTTCGCCTGACTGGTTCACCGTTCATCGCCGGATTCGCGGTCTTCATCGCTACCGCGCCAAGTATCTTCGCGTACATACCCGCGGGCGCTCTGGTTGACCGGTGGAACCCAAGGCGGGTCATGCTGATGAGCGAACTTGGCCGCGGACTCGCTATCGCGACAGTTGTGATGAAATGGCGCTAGGGCGGCCTACGGTGACCCTACTGATGGCCGCCGCCATTATCGAAGGAGTATTTGAGGTCTTCTCTGGACTCGCCGAGCCCCGCTTCGTCGGCTCGCTGGTGACCGTGCGATCAGGTTTCCTCCGCGGCGGCCAGCATTGAGGCGAGAATGCATGTCACGCTGGTGGCGGGACGGCCGTTCGGCGGCCTCCTATTCGGCATCGGACCAATATTTCCATTCCTCGCCGACACACTCTCTTTTGCTTATTCAATTTTTGCCATAATCAGAATCAAAGACAGCACGCTGGACCTGCCCGCAAGCGAAACGCTCCGCGGTTTCACCGGCAAGACTAGCCTGATGACCGAAATCAGACAAGGTCTACGCTGCATACGCGAGAACAAGTTCGCCCGTACGACGATAGTATCGTTTTCGGTTAGCACACTCATTTTTCAGGCGCTGATCATGATCTTTCTGGGCGAGGCCCAGCGCCATCAACTCTCGGCCTTCTACACCGGATTGAGCTTGCCGCCTCGGGCATCGGCGGCTTCCTCGGGTCGCGATTGCAGCGGATCCTCCGCGGGCCGGCACTACTTGGCTGCGATATCAAGCACTATATGGATGGATCGGATTTGTGTTTCTCATCCTTCCGGTCGGGCAAGATTTTTTTTCATGGCAATCATAATGGCAATTCTCGGATTTACCGGCTCGCTGGGAAATATCGCACTCGATACCCATCTTAGACAGAAATCAAACAAGAGATACTGGGCCGAGTGACCAGCCTAAGCCGACTTCGTTCACCGCCGGCGCTATCGGCCCGATAATAGGGGGACCCTTGTTCAAGAATTCGGCGCTCAGTGCGCCATGCTCTACCTGTTTTTCCTTACCCCGATACTGCTTCTGCTCTCGGCTTTCACGCCTCCGGCGTCGAGACGCACGACCAATCACGGGTCAGGCAGGAACGGGCCGTCTCAGATGGCCAGAGGGACGATGTTGTCCTGCTAGCCGACGATGGCCAGCGGCGTCTGGGTCAGGTTTTCGAAGATGATGGATGTTTAGGCACTCTCTGGCGTGCCTAAACATCCATCATCAGATGTCCGCGGGAACGTGTGGGGCGATTTGCGTGGATTGTCCGCCCGGGGCATCGTGACCCGGCAGGTTCCGCGGAGCCGCGTTCGCTGAGCACCCGAACTACCCTCGATCGTTCGAATTTCAGTGCCGATTTGTACAAGGCGTGGCGGCCGGCGCCTGAGATTATGGGGCTATGACTGGAGAGGGATCCCCAGGGAGGCCCGTGCTCGCGCGGGTGCGGGAGCGGCAGGAACTGCGGCTCGCCGCGGCGCTCTGGCGGGCCGACCGGCCGATGGCCGTGGGCTGGTGGGGGCTGCTCACGGCCCGCGGCCTGCTGCCCGCCTGCTTCGCCATCGCCACCGGCCTGCTGGTGGCCGCCGTCGAGCGCCGTTCCGGCCTGGCGCCGCCGCTGATCGCCGTGGCCGTGGTCTTCGTCCTCATGCAGGTACTCGGCCCGTTGCACACGGCGCTTTCCGCCAACCTCGGGGACAGGACGGCGGCCTGGCTGTATGACGAGCTCACCCGGGCATGCGTCGCGGTCCCTGGGATTGGTCACCTGGAAGACCCCGAACTCGCCACCGACCTGCAGGTGGCGCGGGACTTCGACCGGGGCATGACCGGGCCGCCGCTGTCGATCTCGATGGACTTCATCGCCAGCAGCCTGGTGAACATGGTGGCCGGGCTCGCCCAGGCGTGCGTGCTGTTCGGCTTCACCTGGTGGGCGCCGCCGGCGCTGGCGGGCGGCTGGCTCGCCACGCACTGGCTGCTGCGCGAGAGCGCCGTGTGGCGGGACAGGAACACGCCGGAAGTGCGGCAGGCGCAGCGGGACGCCGACTACGCCTACCGGCTGGCGGTGGACCCGCCCGCGGCCAAGGAACTGCGTATCTTCGGGCTGCCCGACTGGGTACTCGAGCGGTTCGTCGTCAGCAGGCGGCGGCTGCACCGGCTGCAGTACGAGGCGACGCGGATGCGCGAGCGCTCGGTCCTGCTGAGCCTCGCGCTCGTCCTGGCGGCCAACGTCCTTGTGTTCTGGATGCTCGGGTCGGCCGCGCTCGATGGCCGGCTCTCGCTCGGCTCCCTCATCGCCTACGCCTCGGCGGCCGCGGGCACGTCCATGATCGCGTTCGGCGGGCTCAACTGGGCCCTCGACGGCGCCGCCGCGCCGGTCGCGGCGGTCGCCCGGCTGGCCGGCACCAAGGGGCGAGCGGGCGCGATGGGCCGGTCGGGCGCGATGGGCCGGTCGGGCGCGATGGGCCGGTCGGGCGCGATCGCGTCTGGCCGCGGGCCGGCCGAGGGGCGGCCGGCCCGCCAGGTCACGTTTCGCGACGTGACGTTCGCCTACCCGGCCAGCCCCGACCGGCCCGTGCTGAACCGGCTCAGCCTGGAGATCCCCGCGGGCAGCTCGCTCGCCATCGTCGGCCAGAACGGAGCGGGCAAGACCACGCTGGCCAAGTTGCTGTGCCGGCTGTATGACCCGCAGTCTGGCGCGATCGAGGTCGACGGCACCGACCTGAGGGACCTCGACCTGGAAGCGTGGCGGCGCCAGGTCACCATGGTGTTCCAGGACTTCGTCCGGTTCGAGCTGACCCTGAGAGAAAACGTGGCACCGAGAGAGACCGCAGAAGACGACGCCGGCACGAGCCTGGACGAGACAATCAACGCCGCGCTTGGCGAAGCCGGGGCAACGGGACTGGCAGGCCTCGACACGGTGCTTGCCAAGGGATACACGGGCGGCACCGACCTGTCTGGCGGGCAGTGGCAGCGGGTGGCCCTCGCCCGGGCCCTCGCCGCCGTCCGGCTCGGTGCCGGGCTCGTGCTGCTCGACGAGCCGACGGCGCAGCTTGACGTCCGCGGCGAGACGGAGATCTTCGAGCGCATCCTCGCGGCCACCCGGTCGTGCACGACGATCCTCATCTCGCACCGGTTCAACACGGTCAGGCACGTCGACCGGATCGCCGTGGTGGACGACGGGAGAGTCGTCGAACTGGGCAGCCACGACGAGCTGATGGCGCTGCGCGGCCGTTACTGGCGGATGTTCTCGCTGCAGGCGGAGCGGTTCGCCGCAGGCACGCCAGAGGAAGGCGAGGAAGAGGTGACCTTCGATGTCCTCTCCTGACCCCGTTGGCGCTGACCCCGTTGGCGCTGATCCCGTTGGCGCTGATCCGGTAGACCGGCTGCCGCCGGCGTTGCGGTCGATGTGGCGGCTGTGCCTGCTCGGCTTCCGGTACGAGCCCGCGCTGATGGGCATCGCCTTCGTGCTCGCCCTAGTCGCCGCCGTGCCCGACGCGCTGCTCGCCTTCTGGTTCAAGCTGCTCGGCGAGGGGCTGCTCGAGCACCAGAGCGGCCTGTTGCGGCTCGCGGTCGTCGCGCTCGCGGTCTCCGCGGCGGCGACCTGGCTGCTTTCCACCGTGTCCACGCGGATCCAGCGTCGCTTCAGGGACAAGGTAACCATCGCCCTTGAGTCTCATGTGGCCAGGCTGCAGGCCAGCATCGCCACGATCGCGCACCAGGAGCGGCCGGAGTACCTGGACCGCCTGTCCGTGCTGCGCGAGGAGACCTACACCCTCGACCACATGTACATGTCGGGTTTCTCCACCGTCGGCTGGCTGCTGCGGCTGGCCATCACCGTGGCGCTGCTGGCCACCGTGAACCCGGTCCTCATCTTGCTCGTCCTGTTCGCGATCCCGACGGTGGCGACCACCTCCTGGCGCCCGGCCGTCGAGCGCGGCGCCCAGGAGCGCGGCGCGCAGTCGACCCGGCTCGCCACGCACCTGTACGCGTTGACCACCACGGCCTCCCCCGGCAAGGAGCTGCGGGTGCTCGGTATCGGCCAACGGCTCGCCGACCGGCGCCGGGCCGCGTGGGAGAGCTGGTACGGGCCGGTGGCCGCCGCCAGGTCACGGTCCGCCGCCTGGTACGCGGGCGGCTGGGCGGTCTTCGCGCTCGGCTATGTCGGCGCCATCGCCCTGGTCGCCACCGGGCCGCGCGCGTCGACCGCCGGGACAATCCTCGTGCTGACCGCGGGCGCCCGGCTCTCTTCCTACCTCAACGCCACGGTGAGCGAGATCGGCTTCCTGCGCGGCACCTGGATGGACGGGGCGCAGCGGCTCGCCTGGCTTGAGGACTACGCGAGCACCGCGGTACAGCACGCGGACCTGCCCGCGCCTGACGCCATCGGCGAGGGCATCCGGCTCGAGCACGTCACGTTCCGCTACCCGGGCGCCGACCGGCTCGCGCTCGACGACGTGAACCTGTTCCTCCCCGCCGGATCGGTGGTCGCCATCGTGGGCGAGAACGGGGCGGGCAAGTCCACGCTGGTCAAGCTGCTCGCGAAGCTCTACCCGCCCACCTCTGGCCGCATTCTCGTCGACGGCACGGACCTGGCCCGCATTGACTCCTGGCGCTGGCGGGAACACCTGGCCGGGGCGTTCCAGGACTTCTTCCGCTTCGAGTTCCACGCGGCCGTCGCGATCGGCATCGGCGACCTGCCACGGCTTGACGACGAGCCCGCGCTGGTCACCGCCGCCGAGCGGGCCGGGGCCCGTGACCTCGTCGACGCCCTGCCCGCGGGGCTGCGCACCCAGCTCGGGCCTTCCTGGCACGAGGGCGTCGACGTTTCCTACGGCCAGTGGCAGAAGCTCGCACTTGCCCGCGGGTTCATGCGCGACGAACCGCTGCTCGTGGCGCTCGACGAGCCGACGGCGGCGCTCGACGCGGAGACCGAGCACCAGTTGTTCGAGCGCTACGCCGCCACCGCCAGGGAGGCGAGGAAGAACGGGAGCGTGACCATCCTGGTGTCGCACCGGTTCAGCACGGTCCGGATGGCCGACTTCATCGTGGTGCTCGACGGCGCCCGCGTCGCGGAGGCGGGCAGCCACGAGGAACTGCTTGCCCGCGACGGCCGCTACGCCGACCTGTACCGCATCCAGGCCGCCGGATACAGCTGACGGGTAGCGGGAAGCCGAAGTCGTTCGGATGACAGCTTTGACCCTAGTAACCCTCTTTGAATTTAATCAGAACGGGTGCGTGGTTCCCGTGCCCGGTCGCGCTCTCGAAGGGGTCGCCTGCCCTCGGCGCAACGGCACGTCGGCTGATCCAAGCCAACCGGCGTGCGGCACCGTACTGTCTGTATGCGTGATGAACATCGATCTCACCGGGCAGACCGCCGTCGTCACTGGTGCCGGCCGTGGCATCGGCCTCGCCGTGACGCGCGCGCTCACCGCCAGCGCCGCGCATGTGATCGCCGGGACGCGGCACTCCTGCGTGGAACTGGACCAACTCGCGGCGGAGGGAACCGTCACGACCTTTGAGGTCGACCTGGCCGCACTTAGCGGCCCGGCGGAGCTCGCCGCCTTGGGGCCCGCGGCCGGGGCCAGTCAGCCGGGAAGCTCAGGGGCGGGAGACGCGGCGGCCCTGATGGAGTTGGCCGTCAGCTTCCTGAGCAGGAGGCGAAGCTGCTCGAACTCCGCCGGGCTGAGGCCCGCGGCGGCCGCAACGTAGGCCGGGATCGACTG
>CAVXAB010000030.1:0-40128 GCA_963759545.1 uncultured Actinomycetota bacterium | reverse complement strand
GACCGACGTACGGCGCCCGACATTTGCTAACTCTCACGCATAACCATATGACTCAGCGTAGTGTTTGCAGGGTCCGTGGGGGCCGCGGTCGCGATGCCGGGGAACGAGGTGTGCCGGTGGACACTCAGCGGATCGACGTGCGGCGCGAGCCGCTTGTGGTACGTGACGGGTGCGCGCCTGAGCGCATACCCGCCGGGCGCTGGCCGTCGGACGAGGCGCTTGTCAGAAGCGAGCAGTTCGCGGTCAACGAGGCCATCGCGTATCTCGCCGATGACGGGCACGGGGACGGGGACGGGCCGGGGCGTGACGGGACGGGCACGGGGACGGCGGCCGGCAAGACAGCGAGAGCAGGGACTGGGTGTTCGGCGTGCACGCGCCGCCTGGGACGGGAGTGGCCGAGGTGTTCGGCGACCTCGTCGCGGCGATCGTCACCGAGCGTGCCCGCCGCATCGCCGAGCTGGCTACCCCGGCGGCGGCGTTCGGGGAGACGCGCACCTGGGGACCGCACACGGTCACCGAGCCGGTCGGGGAACTGGCTGGCTTCGAGATCGTCCTGACGACTCCAGATCCCGGCGACGGGCTGGTCAGGTCGGGCACCGGGCTGCCGCCCATCGGGACGGCATGGCGAGACCGCGCGGTCCGTGCCGACTACTTCGCGTCCACGGCACGGCTCGCCGACGGGGTCGGGGCCTGGGCGATGCTCGCCGCCCGGCTCGGTGACCGGGCCGTCAACCGGGCCTTCGCCGACCGCTGGTGGCACGGCGCGGTCCGCGGCGCCGACGTCCTCTTCCCCGCGGGCGAGTCGATGGCCGCCGCGCTGCGGCGGCTCAAAGGGACGACGGTCTACTGGCCGGCGTGCGTCTCCTGGTTCAGGTCCGCGCTGGAAAAGGTCAGGCGCCTGGCAGCAGAACGGACGGAGGTGGCAGCCGCCCTCACCCGTCTCTCCCTCCTCGAGCAGGCCTGTGAGGAGGCTTCCCTGTCGGTCGAGACCGCGCGGTGCGGGCTGGCGGACCTGGTAGCGCGCGAGCCCGCCGCGCGCGCGGCGGTGACCTCGGCCGAGGAGGCGCACCTGGCCGCGCTCGCCGCCCTCGGGGCGCATGAGCTTGGCCGGCCAGAGCTGGCGGCGATGACCCCGCAGGTTGTGGCGGCGCTGTGGTCGCACGGGGCGCTCTCTGTCGCGCTCGCCGACGCGGTACGGCAGGGCCGTAACATGCGGAGCTGGTCGATCGCACGCCGGGAGCTGCGCGCGGCCTGCGCGACGGCGGAGCAGAGCTGGGAGCAGGCCCTCCACAAGGCGGAAACGCTGCGGGCGGACGTGACCGCGGCGCGGTTGGCCGTCGATGACTGCGCCACGGCGCTGTCCAGGCTGACCGCGGAGATGGAGCCGCTCGCCGCGGTGGCCGCCGCGGCCAGGCAGCGATGGGGCGACTGCGTTCCCGTCGGTCCCTCGCAGGCCGAGACCGAAGACCCGGCGCTGATCGAATGGCGCGAGACGTCGGCGCCCTGGGCGGATGAGGAGTACGCGAAGGCCCGTGCCGAGGCGTTTATCGCCGCACTTGAGTTGCACAAGGCGCTCATCGTCGCGCAGGCGGACGTCTTCGAGGCGAACCTCGCCGCCCTGATGGAACTCATCGCGACGGATCCCGGGCCCGCCGACGACCCTGACTTCCAGGGAGCGGACACCGAGCTGGCCGGCTTGCGGCTTGCCGCGTGGCAGTCGTTCTTCCTCGTGGTGCCGGCGGTGCACGTGGCGTTCGACGCGGCGGGATCGCTGTTCGACGGCCTCGGCGCCGACTCGCTCGGCTGGCTGCTCGCCGCCGGCGCCGACCGGCTCGCCGCCGAGGACGTGCCCGGCCTGCTCGACCGCTTCCACCGCGCGGTCTTCGCCGGGGACACCGTGCTCGCGGCACCCCGCCAGGAGACAGCCGAGACCGTCGGCATTTCGCTGCCCGCACAGGCCACCGCCCAGGACCTCGCGGACCTGGTGGTCCGCTACGGCACCTGGCTGCCGGCCGGACCGCCTGCCGGACCGCGCCACGAGGCGCAAGCCCGCTGGGTCGGCATGCCGCTGCGCGTGGTCCGCGGCCAGGACCGGACCACGGTCGACCGCCGCAACGACCTCGCCTACGACGGCCTGCTCATCACCGACCGGGAGTAGCGGCAAGCGGCGCGCGGAGTAGTTCTGGCACCCCCGATCTTCCGGCCATCCATTGCCGGGTTACCGAAATGGCAATAGTTTGCGCAATTCCGGTGCTATCTGCCTCAAAGGCGGCTATGGAATCGTCGACGCCGCGCAGCCTGCGGTCATGCTCGCTTCGCGGCACCGCGGCGCTGCCCCATGATCGTGTGGATTCCGCAGCTCATTTGCTGCGGAATCCACACGATCATGAAACTCCGTGAGCACGCCGCGCCCTGCGCGCGCCAGCCCGCGCACTACTCTCACGGTCACCACGCACCATTAAGTTAACGGCATTTGCGCGCCACTGACCTGACCGCCGTTACCCGTTCGCGGTTTTAGCGCGGGAAGCCGTGCTTGGGCCAGCTCACCACCGTGATGTAGCCCGCCGATTCCGGCTTGGCGCTGCCTGGGGCGTAGTCGTAGACCGTGTGGGTCTGCGGTCAGCGGCTTCCATGACGAAGACGTCGACGATCGCGTCCGTCGTGCGGGCCTCGAGCCGGTATGTAGATCTGGTCGTCGCCGCGCAGCCTACGGTCCTGCTCGAACTTCACGGCACCGCATCGTTCGCCGCCAGGTCCGACTCGGGGTGCCCGACGCGACCGTGCCCGTTGGCGTAGCCTGCTGACAGGTGTTGCCGTCGTGTTGCGGCCAGTCGTGTACTTGCGCCGTCTTGACTAACACGCAGCACCCTTGACGGTTGAGCCGGTCTCAGGCTCAAGCCGGCGCGTCGTGACGTGCGCCCGCGGCTGGCACTGGCGCTTGCCGTCCGCGGCCGCGATCGCCGCACCGTCGCCGAGCAGCTGCCACGGCTCACTGTGCGCGGCGGCAAGGCGAACTCCGATTCGTTGCGAACATTTCCTGCTCCCTCTCCATCGCGGGGAAATGTCGCACGAGCGTAGACCGTGTCAGGGCGCCCGGCTACTGGGGCAGCCGCAAGGTTTCGACCGACTTTTCGCGCATCTCGACCTTGCGGACCTTGCCGGTGACGGTCATCGGGAACTCGTCGGTGATGTGCACGTAGCGGGGAATCTTGTAATGGGCGAGCTTGCCGGTGCAGAAATCTCTTAGTGATACTGCTGTGATGGGTGCGGCGCCCGGGCGGAGCCTGATCCAGGCCATGAGCTCCTCGCCGTACCTGGCGTCTGGCACGCCGATCACCTGGGCGTCCAGGATGTCGGGGTGGGTGTAGAGGAACTCCTCCACCTCACGCGGGTAGATGTTCTCGCCGCCCCGGATGACCATGTCCTTGATCCGCCCGGTGATCGACAGGTAGCCGTCGTCGTCCATCACCGCCAGGTCGCCGGTGTGCATCCAGCGGGCCGCGTCGATGACCTCGCTGGTCTTTTCCGGCTGGCGCCAGTAGCCGAGCATGACGCTGTAGCCCCTGGTGCAGAGCTCGCCCGGGTTCGCGCGGGACGGTCAGGCCGGTCTTCGGGTCATGAATTGCGCACGAGCGTAGATCGGGCCAGGGCGCCCGGCTACTGGGGCAGCCGCAGTCTTCGACCGACTTTTCGCGCATCTCGACCTTGCGGACCTTGCCGGTGACGGTCATCGGGAACTCGTCGGTGATGTGCACGTAGCGGGGAATCTTGTAATGGGCGAGCTTGCCGGTGCAGAAATCTCTTAGTGATTCTGCTGTGATGGGCGCGGCGCCCGGGCGGAGCCTGATCCAGGCCATGAGCTCCTCGCCGTACCTGGCGTCTGGCACGCCGATCACCTGGGCGTCCAGGATGTCGGGGTGGGTGTAGAGGAACTCCTCCACCTCGCGCGGGTAGATGTTCTCGCCGCCCCGGATGACCATGTCCTTGATCCGCCCGGTGATCGACAGGTAGCCGTCGTCGTCCATCACCGCCAGGTCGCCGGTGTGCATCCAGCGGGCCGCGTCGATGACCTCGCTGGTCTTGTCCGGCTGGCGCCAGTAGCCGAGCATGACGCTGTAGCCCCTGGTGCAGAGCTCGCCCGGGGTATCGCGCGGGACGGTCAGGCCGGTCTTCGGGTCGATGACCTTGACCTCGATGTGCGGGCCGACGCGTCCGACGGTGGCGACCCGCCGCTCGATCGAGTCGTCGACCCGGGTCTGCGTCGACACGGGAGACGTTTCCGTCATGCCGTAACAGATGCTGACCTCGGACATGCCCATCTGGTCGATGACCTGCTTCATCACCTCGACCGGGCAGGGCGAGCCCGCCATGATGCCGGTCCTGAGGCTGGACAGGTCGCAGGTCTGGATGCCGGGGACCGACAGCTCGGCGATGAACATCGTGGGGACGCCGTACAGGCTCGTGCAGCGCTCGTCCTGTACCGCCTTGAGCGTCAGCACCGGGTCGAAGACCGGGGCCGGGATGATCATGGCCGCGCCGTGGCTGGTTGCGGCCAGGTTGCCCATCACCATGCCGAAGCAGTGGTAGAAGGGGACGGGAATGCAGATCCTGTCCTCTTCGGTGTAATGGCACAGCTCGCCGACGAAGAAGCCGTTGTTGAGGATGTTGTGGTGGCTAAGCGTGGCGCCCTTCGGGAAGCCCGTCGTGCCCGAGGTGTACTGGATGTTGATGGGGTCGTCGGTGGAGAGCTGAATGCTTTCCAGGGCGGCGTTACGGATGGAAATATCGGCGTATTTCCCCGTTTCGAGCAGTTCGCGCCAGCCGTCGGAGTCGAGGAGGACGACCTGCTCCAGGTCCGCGCAGCGCGGCCTCACTTCGGCGATCATCGCGGCGTAGTCGGAGGTCTTCAGTCGCTGGGCGGCGATCAGCAGCTTGCAACCCGACTGGTTGAGCACGAACTCAAGCTCGCTGGTGCGGTAGGCGGGGTTGATGTTGACCAGGATCGCGCCGATCTTGGCGGTGGCGTACTGAGTGACGATCCACTCGGACCGGTTGGGCGACCAGATGCCGACGCGGTCACCCTTGGCGATGCCCAGGCCGAGCAGGGCGTAGGCGAGGGCATCGACCTCGTCCTTCAGCTCCGCGTAGGTGAAGCGCAGCCTGGCGGGGACGTCGACCAGGGCGAGGCGATCGGGGAACCTGGCGGCCGTGCGGTCGAAGTTCGCGCCGATCGTGTCGCCGAGCAGCGGCGTGTCGCTCGTTGCGGACGTGTAGCTGAGCTCAGGGCCCATGGCTGTCCCCCGTTCCCCTCCGGTGAGGCTGGTCGCCACCAGCATTGCCGGCCGTGGCCAGGTTGAACAAGGCCGCGGGTACCTCCGCGGTATGCCAGCGCCCCCATGGTCACCCGGCGCGGGCGCGGAGGGCGCCGGCGGCGGCGGTGCCCCAGATGAGGACCGCGACGCCGTACAGGCCAAGCGGGGCCGCGGCCTGCGGGCCGAACGCGGCCGCGGCCAGGGCGGCCGCGATCGCGAAGTCGCGCATCGAGGTGGTCAGGAGCAGCGCCGCTCCCGCCGGCCGGCTGGAACGCGCGCCGAGGAGGCGGCCGATGACCGCCGTGGCCGCGAGAAACAACGCCAAGGCCCCGGCGACGGCGGCGTAACTAACGGTGAGGTGGACCTCGGCGGCGACGAGGGCGACCAGGGCAGCGACCGCGGCGAGCGCGGTGCGGGCGGCGGCCGTCTCCGCGCGGGCCGTCGCGAGGGCGCGGGAAACCGGGCTGGCCCAGGACCGCAGTGCGATGCCGACCGCGAGCGGGAGGGCGACGACCACGGCCAGGTTCGCGATGACACCAGCCGGGGAGAAGCCGGCCCGGCCGGCCTCCAGGGTCAGGATCGGGGCGGCGAGCACGACCGTCGCCAGCGTAGAGCCGATCAGCACCCCCGCCGCGAGGGCGGCCTCGCCGCCGGCCAGGGCGGTCGTGGCGACCGACGCGATCTCGCACGGGGCCAGGCCGATCACCAGGACGCCGTCGCGGAGCGGGCCGCCGGCACCAGGCGGGCGACCGCCCACGACAGCGCGGGGAGCACGGTGACGCCGACGAGGACCGCGGCGAGGACGTGGCGCCACGCCGCCGCGAGGCGGCGCAGCGCTCGCGGGTCGATGGTGACCGCGGTGGCGAAGACGAGGATGACGAGCAGCACGTTGATGCCCTGGCGGGCCGCCAGCCAGGCGAGAGGCCGCTGAACGGTGAGGCCGATGACCGCCGCGGCCAGGACCGCGGCGAGTTCCGGGTACGCCGACAGCCGCTTCCTTGCCGCCGACAGTGTTGCGATCACGGGGCGATCATGCCAGGTCCTGGGGAAACTCCCGAATCCGCCCGATGACTTGTCTGTAAAAAAGTCCATCACTCCGAACGGGTGCGTGCTTCGCCTGGCCGTGCACCGTTGCCGCTACACGGTCAGCGGGACGCCGTGCGGCTTCGCTAGCCGGCCACCAGGGTGCTGAACAGGCGGTCCAGGTCCGCGCCCGGGTCGCTGGTGATCCCGGCGTGGACGGGGCCCGGCTGGACGATCGCCGACCGCGGCGCGGTCAGCCAGCGGAACCGCTCGCCGAGGCTCTGCTCGGCGAGCGGCCCCTCGGTGCAGGCCCGGCCGAACGCGCTGAGCGCGCCGCGGACGGCCGCGACGTCCGCGCCGGGGTCGAGCGCCCTGAGTCGGGTCTCGTTCAGCTCGATCCGCGCCCTGAGGTAGCGGAACGACTTGGAGTAGAGGAGCACGCCGACGTTGATCGACTCACCGCGGTCGATCCTTGGGACGACGCGGATCAGGGCGTACTCGAAGATCTCGCTCACAGCCGGATGACCTCCGGGACCAAGGGTGCGCGGTTGAGCAACTGGTCGATGTAGGCGTCCGCGCCGCGCTCGCCGAACCACTCGGGCGGTACGTCGCCCGTGACCCGTTCCAGGATTGCCGCCGTTATCAGCGGGGCTAGCCTCTCGTGTGCCTGCTTGAGCCTGGTGGCCCTGTCCCTGACGACGTGCTGCCGCGCGTCGAAGGGCTTGTCCGGCGCCGCCCGCGACCAGTCGTGGTGGAAGTAGAGCGCGGCCCCGTGGTCGATCAGCCAGACGTCACCGTGCCAGACCAGCAGGTTGGGGTTGCGCCAGGTGCGGTCGACGTTCTGGATCAGCGCGTCGAACCAGAGCAGTTCGCTGGCGAAGTCCTCGTCCACGGTCCAGCCAAGCGGGTCGAACCCGGCGGAGCCAGGCAGGAAGTCGACGGCGAGGTTGAGGCCGGCGCTGGCCCGGAGCAGGTCCTGGATCTCCTCATCGGGCTCGCTCGCGGCGATCCTCGGGTCCAGGTCCGCGAGGGCGAGCTCCGGCGTCCGCAGGCCGAGCGCGCGGGCAAGCTCACCCGCGATGATCTCCGCGACGAGCGCGAGCGGCCCCTGGCCGGCGCCGCGGAACTTGAGCACGTAGGTGCCGAGGTTGTCGGCCTCCACGAGACCAGGCAGGCTGCCGCCCTCGCGCAGCGGGGCCAGGTAGCTGGTGACCGTGACACGTTCAAGCACGCGCGTCAGGGTATCGCCCAGTCCCCGTGTGGCGTTGGGCCGGCTGGAGCCGGCCCAACGCCACACGGGGAGGACAAGCCGCCGGACCCGGTGGCGGACAATGGTCTCGTGGATGAGTCAGAGCTGCCCGTGCGGCTGGCGGGACGGGTGATCGCGATCGATCCGGCGGAGCGGGTGCTGCTCTTCTTCTACGACGACATGCCGCCCAAGGGGAAGCACTGGAGCACGCCGGGCGGCGGCGTCGAAGCGGGCGAGGACTTCGGCGCCGCCGCCCGCAGGGAGCTATTCGAGGAGACCGGCTGGGCCGACGTGCCCGTGTCGCCGGAGGAGCTGCTCGTCGACTCCAACGTGCAGTGGTCGAACCTGAACGGGACGCCGACGCTGTGCCTGCAGCATGACCACTACTTCGTCGGCCGGGTCCCGGAAGAAGAGCGGCCGCTCGGGCCGGTGGCGGCGATGCACGCCTCCGACGGCATCGTGAGCCACCGCTGGTGGACCCTGGCCGAGCTCGACGAGACCGCCGAGGACGTCTACCCGCCAGGACTCGCGGACCTGGTCCGGCGGCTTCGCTAACTGTTAACGATATCGTTAACAGTTCACTGGACGTGCCAGGCCGGGTTGCCAGGCCGGGTTGCCTGGCCGGCGGCCCGGAGTCACTTGCCCGCCAGCTCGTAGACGAGCTGCTTGGCGTTGACCGTGCCGACGCCGGTGACCAGGTCGTAGCCATGGCCGGCCGGGTAGCCCGCGACCGTGACCGGCTTCTCGCTGGCGCCCTGGGCGAAGGAGACGGTGTTGTTCCCCGCGGTCACGTCCACGATCCCCGGGGCGTGCTGCGCCGCGAGCCGGTACAGGGCCGGGTTGATCTGGCCGAGCGGGTGGCCGGCGACCTGGTCGGCGAGCGCCACGATCGCGGCGAACTCCGGGGTCGCCTCGCTGGTGCCGCAAGTCAGCGACCAGCCCGCCTGGCCCGGCTGGTAGCTGCTGTAGACGCTCACCGACCCGTCGCAGGCCGCGCTCATCGCGATGTCAGGCACGCCGCGCCGCGCGCCGGTGACGGCCGCGACGCTGTCCTGGTACGGCGGGCGGGCGAAGAACTGCGACGTGCCGCCGCCGCTGGCCACCGGGCTTGGTGCTGTCGAGCCTTCGGCGTACAGGGTCCACGCGCGGTCGTAGGTGTCGTTCCAGGCCACCGACGTGTACCCGGCGCCCTGCTGGCGCAGCTGGGTGCCGCCGACCGCCGTGACGAGGGGGTCGCTGTCCGGCCAGGAGGTGACGCGGCTCGTGTAGTAGTTCACCTGATCGGAGCGGTAGTCGGTAGCGCCCGCGTCACCGGAGGCGGCGAGGACGGTCACGTGCGAGCTGTCGGCGTCCTTGTACGCGCCGCGCAGCGGGTCGAGCTGGGCGTAGTTGGTGAACGTCTCCTCGGTCGCGCTGAATGACTGGCTGATCACCCCGACCTGGTAGTGGGCGAGGGCGTACTCCTCGGCCCGCACGATCTGCGGGAAGCCGGTGACTCCCTCGGTCTCCGAGACCGGGGTCTCGACCAGCAGGATGTTCGCGCCAGGAGCGAGGGCGTGCGCGTACTCCACGTCGAGCGTGGTCTCCCCCGCCCAGCCGTCCATGTCCGTGTCGCCCGGGTTGAACGGCGGTATCTTGCCGGCCGGCGCGATGATCGTGAACTTGGGCGGGGCGGGATAGCCGAACTGCCGGTCGAACGCGGCGAGATCAGCCCTGATCGTCGGCGAGCCGAACGCGTCGACGATCATGATCGTCGCGCCCGTGCCCGTGATCCCCTTCGCGTACAGCGGCGGCAGCTGATAGGCGGCCCTGAGCTGGTTGGGATCGAAGCAGGCGATGCCGTCGAGCTGCTCGCAGTCCGCCGTCGAGGCCGGTGCCCGCGTCGCCGCGCCTGGCAGCCTGATCGCGTCGGGGCGCACCGTCACCCGGGCCGTGGACGTGCCAAGGGCGGAGGACGGCGGGGCGGGCGAGGCCGTGCTGACGGTGGCAGTGCTCACCGCGGCCGAGGCGGCCAGCGCGGCCGCCGTTACCGCCGTAAGGCAGGCGGCGAGGCTGATCCTGGCACTGTGTCTCCAGGAACCACTGGGCCTCCAGGAACCTCTGGGCCTGCATGAACCGTAGTCGCGCACATCTGGTTACTACCCAAGAGTTACCGGATACCAGCCGTCCGGGTTACCCGGGTGCGGCTGGAAGTCGTAACGGACCGCGTCGTCGGCCAGCGCGACGAGCGTCACCGAGGTCGTGCCGTAGATCCGGCCGTCGGGCAGGTCACGACGGACGATGATGGCCGCGGGGTCGTCCGGGTCGAGGCCGTCACCGGCCGCCAGGGTGAGCCAGTCGCCCCAGGCCTCGGCGACGGGCAGCGCCGGGTCCGCGGGCGGGCGGGCGGCGGCGAACTTGTCGGCGAAATGAGCGGCCTTCGGCTCGGCGGCGGGATCACCGGGTTCTACCGGGTAGGCGTGCCCGGCGTTGGTGAACAAGTGCGTGCCGGGGGCGAGGTCGCGCACGACCGGGCGCACGGCGGGCGCCGCGGGATCGGCACCGGTCCAGGTCAGCGCGGTCACCGAGTCCGGGGTGGCGCAGATCAGGTGGAAGGGGTCATACGCGGCGAGCGCGTCAAGGTCGCCCGCGAGCCGGCTGAGCATGCCGCGCCCCTCGGCGGCGGCGCGCAGCGAGAGGTCTCCCCTGCTGCGGCGGCGTGCGGGGTCGGCGAGGAGGCCACGGCCGTTCAGCAGGCAGGCGACGCGCGGGATCCCGGGGTGGACGGCCAGCCACGTGCCGCCTGCCTGCTCGTCGATCCCGCCGACCAGCGGCGATCCCGGCCAGTGCCGGGCGGGCGGGCGCCAGGGGCGGCTGGTCAGCTCGTCCCTGATGCCAAGCAGGCGCAGCGGAACCCGCTCGCCCGGCGCAAGGCTGACGACAACGGTGCACACGCAACAAGCATGACACTTGTAACGCGCCCTAGGACTCCCCGGGCTCGTCGACGCCGAGGTGCCGCATGATCGCCCCCATGTTCCGGTCCATGCGGGTGGCGTGCTCCTTGAGGCCGGACACGTCCGCCTTCACCTCACGTCATGTCCGACTTCAAGCCCAGCAACATCCGCCTTGACATCGGTCATGTCCGACTTCAGGCCGGCGACGTCCGCCTTGACCTCCGTCATGTCCGACTTCAGGCCGGCGACATCCGCCTTGACCTCCGTCATGTCCGACTTCAGGCCGGCGACATCCGCCTTGACATCGGTCATGTCCGACTTGAGGCCTGCGACGTCCGTCTTCAGTTCGGAAACGTCCGCCTTCACCTCACTCATGTCCGACTTCAGGCCGGCGACATCCGCCTTGACATCGGTCATGTCCGACTTGAGGCCTGCGACGTCCGTCTTCAGTTCGGAAACGTCCGCCTTCACCTCACTCATGTCCGACTTGAGCCCGGAGACGTCTGTCTTGATTTCGTCGATGTTCGCGTCGATCCGGAGGATGTCGTCAGACGTGGCCTTCGCGAGGCCATAGAGACGTCCCACCTCGTCCTTGAAAATCTGAGTCTCGCTCGCGACAACGGACCTGAAGCTTCCGAGGTCCGACCTGACGTCGCTCATGCCCGACTTCAGGTCCAGCAGGAGTTGCTTGGTCTCCATGGCCCTTGAGTCTGCCACGTCCATCCGGACGCGGAGGGTGTCCACGTCTGATTTGAGTTCTTCGAGGGGTGTGGTCATGCGGTTACGGTAGCGAGCCGATCCGACAGTGGACCGCGTTTGACGCGTTATTGGAATTTCGCTTTCAGCGTAATTTTTGGCAAACTATTGCCATGACGCCTGGTGAGCTGGTAAGAAGCGGTCGCGATGGAGAGTAAGTCGAGGTCGTTCGGAATATTGGCTGAGGCTTTTCGAATTGGCAACGTTGCCATTTTGAGCGGCGCCGGGCTGTCGACGGAGTCCGGCATTCCCGACTACCGGGGGCCTAGCGGGCAAGCGCGGCGAACCGCGCAGCCGATGACCTATCAGGAGTTCACCGGGTCGGCCGGGGCCCGGCAGCGCTACTGGGCGCGGTCGCACCTCGGGTGGCGGCACGTCACCGGGGCGGCGCCGAACGCCGGGCACCGCGCCGTCGCCGCGCTCGAGCGGGCCGGGCTGGTCTCCGGTGTCATCACGCAGAACGTGGACGGGCTGCACCAGGCGGCGGGTGCCGCGGCCGTGACCGAGCTGCACGGTTCGCTGCACCAGGTGGTGTGCCTGTCGTGCTGGTCGCGGTCGTCGCGGGAGGAGCTTGACGCGCGCCTGCGCGCGGCGAACCCGGCGTGGACCACCGCGGGGCTCGAGCCCGCGGTGAATCCTGACGGGGACGTGGCGCTTGAGGAGACCGGCGGGTTCACCGTGGTGGACTGCCTCGCGTGCGGCGGGCTGCTCAAGCCGGACGTGGTGTTCTTCGGGGAGAACGTGCCCAAGCCCCGGGTCGAGGCGTGCTTCTCGCTGGTTTCCTCGTCGTCGGCCCTGGTGGTGCTCGGATCGTCGTTGACGGTTATGTCGGGACTCCGGTACGTTCGGCGCGCTTCGTCGCTCGGGATTCCCGTGGTGATCGTGAACCAGGGCGCGACGCGCGGGGACCCGCTGGCGACCGCCACGCTCGACGCGCCGCTCGGCAGCACGCTGACCGCGCTCGTACGGGGGCTGGGGGCGGACTCGCGGCAGGATGGTTCACTCTCGCCGGCCTAGGGACGGGCTTCTGGTTCACGCCGCCGCGGCCGGGCGTTAGAAGGAGATGTCCGCTTGCGCCTTCGCCACCGTCGTCCTTAGCTCGCTGAGGAACACGCGGGAGCGGTCGGGGGTGTAGCGGACCGACGGGGCGGAGACCGACAGGGCGGCCACCGGGTCGCCGGTTTTGTCCCTGACGCACAGGCCGATGGCGCAGACGCCCGATTCCGACTCCTCGATGTTCTCCGCGTAGCCCTGGTCGCGGACCAGGCGGAGCTCGTTGACCAGGGAGCGGCGCTCGGCCGCGGTCATTCCCTCGGGCGGGCGGCCGGCCGCGCCCCGGAGCAGGGCCGTGAGCTGGGCGTCGGGGAGCTCGGCGAGCAGCGCCTTGCCGCCCGAGGTCTTCCACGCGGGCAGGACCATGCCCTGCCGGTCACCCACCCGCAGGACCTGCGCGGACTCCACGGTGTGGAGGAAGCGCGTCTGGGTGCCGAGACGGACCACGAGGTTGATCGTCTCCGCCACCTGGTCGCAGAGCGCCTCCATGTGCGGGCGCATCGCCTGGCGCAGCCGCTGCGCCGGCTCGCCGCGCAGCGGCTCCGCGGCGATCGCCGGGCCTGGCCGGTAGGAGCGGTCCTCGGCCTGGACGGCGAAGTCACGGTAAACAAGCATGGCGAGCAGCCGGTGCGCCGTCGACCGCGCGATGCCGAGCTCGGCGGCCACGTCGGACACGCGGACCTGACCGGAATCGCGCAACATCTGCAAAATGCGCAAGGCATTGTCGACAGAATCGATCGAATACGGCGGCTTGTTCTTCACAACAGAATTTTAGGGGAAACCCCGGTGATTCACTTCTACACTACTGTAACCGGCACGTGCTGATCCGTGACCGGTGGGAGCGGATTCAGTCCCGTGGATGGGAGTGAGCGCGGTGGAGATCGTCGTCATCGGCGGCGGAGTCGGCGGGCTCACGGCCGCGCTGGCGCTCGCCCTCGGCGGCCACCGGATTCAGGTGCTCGAGCGAGCGCCCCGGTTCGCTCAGGGGGGTCCCGGCCTGCGCCTCGCGCCGAACGCGACCGCCGTGCTCGCCCGGCTCGGCCTCCTCGACCAGGTGCTCGACCTTGGCTCGCGGCCCCGCCGGGCGCTGCTCCGCGACCTGGGCAGCGGCGCCGAGCTCGCCGAGCTTGACCTCGGCGCTCCCTTAACTGCCCGCTACGGGACGCCGTACGTCGTCGTCGGCCGCGCCGACCTGCTCTCCCTGCTCGCTGACGCGTGCGCCGACGCGGACGTCGAGCTCCGCCCTGGCCGCGAGGCCACCTCGGTCGACCAGTCTTCCTTCGCTTCTTCCATCATGGGCGGCGCGGTCGTGACCTGCGTCGACGGGCGAATGTACGCCGCCGACGTGGTGCTGGCGGCCGACGGCGCGGAGTCGGCCGCCCGCGCGCTGCTCGGCGGCGGTGAACCAGCGGGCGACGGCTGGGCCGCCTACCGCGGCACCGTCCCCGTGGACGCGCTCTCCCCCGACGAGGCAGACGACGAGGTGGTCGCCTGGACCGGGCCCGACGCGCACTTCACCCGCTACCCGATCCGCGTCGGCGAAGCCTATGAGCAGGTCGCCGTCTTCCGAAGCCACCTGTATCCCCTGGTCGGCGCCGCATCCCCGGGCGGCGCCGGCCAGGGCCCCCGGCCCGCGGCCCTTGACTGGGGCGGGCCGGAAGAGCTCGACGAGGCGTTCTCCTGGGCCGCGGAGCCGGTGCGCGCCGCGGTGCGCCTGCTGCGCAGGGACCATTGCTGGCGGATGCTTGACCAGGTACCGCCGCCCTTGTGGGCGGACGGCCGGATCGCGCTGCTCGGCGACGCGGTGCACCCGATGCCCGCCTACCTCGCCCAGGGGGCCTGCCAGGCGATCGAGGACGCCGACGCGCTGGCCAGCGTGCTCGCCGACTGCCAGGGACCGAACGGCGTGGCGGCGGCGCTGGCCGGCTACCAGGCGCGGCGCGTCCCGCGGGCCACCCGGGTGTCGCGCGCGCGGCAGGTCTGGGAGTCGGGCCCGCTCCCCCGGCGCCCGGCCGACGACTACGCGGCGAGCGACTGGCTGTATGCGCCATCGGAGCCGTTATGTTGCAGCGGGCCGGTCGGCTCCCGACCAGCCCTTTACAGCCGGCCGGAGGCTTTGCCCCGCCGCCTGCGCCGCGAACGCTGGCGCGCATGAGAGTCGGGTGACGCAACGTGCTTGCCGTCCGTTTTGCGCGACGGCGATTAACGGGAAGACTTCGTACAACAGGAAGACTTCGTCCTACAGGTAAAGAAAACTCGCGCAGGGCAAGCTTTCTTTACCTCGGGCGCGGAATTTACATGTTAATCCCCAGGCCTCCGGGCTTTCGAAGGCTCACTTGGGAGCGTATTGCCTGTACGGGCAGGGTGAAGCACGCCCTCGTTCGGATGACTCTTGATCTTGACTTCAGTCCTTGAGGAAATCCTGCAGGGCAGCGGTGGTTTCCCCGGGGGCTTCCTCGGCGAGGAAGTGGCCGGCCGGGAGGGAGCGGCCCTGGACCTTCTCCGCGTACTCGCGCCAGATCGCCGCGACGTCGCCGTAGTGGCGGCCGACGAAGCCGTGCTCGCCCCACAGGGCGAGCAGCGGGGCGATGACCTTCTGGCCGCGGCCCGCCGCGGCGTCATCGTCGTCCAGGTCGGTGCCGACGGCGGCCCGGTAGTCCTCGCAGGAAGCGTGGATCGCGGCCGGGTCGGAGAAGCAGCGGACGTACTCGTCGACCGCCTGGGGGTCGAAGGGCTGGCCGCCGCGCCGCCAGGTGCTCATCCGGCCGCGCACCCAGCCGACCGGGTCGGCGCCGATCTGGTGCTCGGGGAGGGGTTCCGGCTGGGCGAGGAAGAACCAGTGCCAGTAGCCGAGGCCGAAGTCCTTGTCGGCGGTCCGCAGGGCGTGCCTGGTGGGGACGATGTCCAGGACGGCGAGCTTGCTGACCGACCTCGGGTAGTCCAGGGCCATGCGGTGGGCGACGCGGGCGCCCCTGTCGTGACCCGCCACGGCAAAGCTCTCAAAGCCGAGCTCGCGCATCACCAGGACCTGGTCGTAGGCCATCGTGCGCTTGGCGTAGGCATCGTGAGTCGGGCCGCCCGCCGGCTTGCCGCTGTCGCCGTAGCCGCGCAGGTCGGTGAGGATGACCATGTGGTCCTTGGCCAGGACGGGGGCGACGTGGTGCCACATGACGTGGGTCTGCGGGTAGCCGTGCAGCAGCAGGACGGGGGTGCCCGTTTCGTTGCCGCCGATCAGGGTGTTGATCCTTACCCCTCCCGGGGCAAGGGTGACTCGCTTGAACAGGTCGGGCAGCGGAACAGTCATATGACTCTTTTTCCCCGTTCGCGAAGTGACGTAATCTCCCGCCAACCGTAGCTAACGGGACGTCGTCTTAGGGGATGCGAGGGCGGCCGCAAGGCCGCTCTCTTGAGGTGCGCATACGCGAGCCCGCCGGCCACCAGAAGGAGATGGTTGGTTTATGTTCGGTTCTGCTGCGTTGATGCTGAGGCTGGGTGGCGCGGTGGCCGCCGCGGCTGTCGCGGCCGCGGCCGCGGGGTGCTCGTCCGGAGGGTCGTCCACGGCACCGCCGGCGGCGCCTGCTTCTTCTGCTGCTTCTTCTGCTTCATCGGCCTCGGCTGCGGCGTCCGCGGCTTCGTCTTCCGCCGCGGCGTCCGCGGCTCCGTCTCTTCTGCCGGAGCGGTATCGCCACATGCCACCGCGGCGCCGGTGTCCTCGGGCGGGGCCGGCGGCGGCGCGGCCGGCGGCGCGGCCGGCTGCGCGACGCGGGACCTGCAGGCCAAGGCGGGGGTGGCGCAGGGGGCGGCCGGATCGATTTACCAGGTCATCGTCTTCACGAACATCTCCAGCGTGACGTGCACGCTGTACGGGTACCCGGGGGTGTCGCTTGCCGCGGGCACGCCGGTCACCCAGGTCGGCCAGGCGGCCTCGCGGTCGCCGGTCGCCGGCCCCGCGGTCGTGACGCTGGCGCCGGGGAAGAACGCGAACGCGCTGCTGCGGATCTCGCAGGCGGTGAACTACCCGTCGGCGACCTGCTCGCCGGCGAAGACCACGTACCTGCAGATCTACCCGCCGAACCAGACGACGCCGATTTACCTGGCCTACTCGTCGACGGGCTGCTCGTCGAACTCGGTGAACCTGCTGACGATCGGCGTGGTGCAGGCGGGCGCCGGGAGCGGCGGACAGTGAGGCGGCCGGGGTTCTTGACGTTCTAGGCGGCTGCCGCCGCTAAGCGGCCGCCACCGCGGCTGGCCCTGGGGTGAGGGCCTCGACCAGGGCCCTTGACCAGTCGCGGTAGCCGTCCTGGCTCGGGTGGAAGTTGTCGACGGAGAACTTGCCGACCCACGGCGGGACGAAGTGCCTGCTGACCTCGGCCACCCGCAGCCTCCGCTCGGTCGCGACCTCGCGGATGACCCGGTTGATGCGGGTGATGTACGGGACGCTCATGCGGCCGACGATCCCCCAGAAGCCGGAGAGCAGCGGCAGGTCGAGCATGACCGTGTCCTCCGGGACCGCCGCGAGCAGGGTGCGCAGGTCGCCGAAGAGCTTGCCCGGCGCGCTGTACATGATGTCGTTCGCGGCCGCGCCACAGGTGACGAGGTCGGGGCGCTGGCCGTCCAGCCGCGGTATCTGGTCGGCGAGCACGTCGCGCATCAGCGCGCCAGAGACGGAGAGGTTGAGCACCTGCCAGTGGCTGCCCGTCGTGCGCCGCAGCTGGTACAGGGTCTGTCCGACGTAACCACCGCGCGGGCCTGGCGCGCCGAGGCCCTGCGCGGTCGAGTCGCCGAGGACGACCCACAGGGGGTCGAGGTCGGCGCCGTCCCGCACGGCGCGCTCGCGCTTGGTCAGCACCTGGTCGTTGTGCGCGTCCCAGTAGGCGGCGAACTCGGTGCGGGCGGAACGCAGCTCGGCCACGCCGTCGGTCCAGCGGCCGAGCTTGCCGTGCTTGAGGCCGGTGACTTCGGCGTACGGGCTGCGGGTAACGACGGACGCCGCGTCCGCGAAGATCTCCACCGGGGACTTCCTGCTCGCACCCCGCGTGCCGGTGAGGGCGTTCATGGCACCGACCCATGCCGGACGGGATACCGGCGACGTTGACCGCATTGAACTCGCTCCGATCCCCCGCCTGCGAAATGGACGCAGGGTTAACGACGGGAAACGAGTATATCGACAAATGTCGACGAAGAGGTATACGAGCGTAGCGCTGCGTGAGTCTACTTAGTCACGTTTAACGGGTCGCGTCGCTTGGGGGGCGTGGTGGGCGGGTTCGGGGCGCGTGGCGGGCGCGTTCGGGGCGGGGCGGCGTTCCGGGCGGCTGGCGCGGGGCGCGTTCCGGTGACAGCGGGATAGCGACTCATCGGGCGGTCCGTGGTGTCATTCCGTTGTCTTAGGCGCTCGCCCGTTCGCGCCAGAGGCCGCCAGCGTCCGTTTCGTCCGGGTTATCCCGTTGGCGCCCGCGGCCTGGCCCATGATCATGTGGATTTAGCAGCTAATAAGCTGCGGAATCCACATGAAAAGCGAAATCCTTGGCGATTACGCCGCGCCCGGCGCGCGGCGCCGCACCCCAGCCCGCGCACCGCACTCACGGCCACCACCCGCCACTGAAGTCAACGGCACTGGCTTCGGGCCAGGATCTCGGCGAGGCGCTGCCGCGGGAGGGCCGGGGACCGGTGGCCGTCCCGGCCGGTCATGTCCTCGTTGGCGATGAGCGCGTTGGCGACGGCTTCTTCCGTGGACTGGACGACGGCCTCGTAGAAGGGGTTGATCTTGCCCCATGGGACGAAGGTGAGGCTGTCGTAGTCCTTGCCACCCCTCCCCTGGTCCCCGACGCTGCTCATCGGGTCGCCCCCGGTGAATCCCCCGGGGTTGGCGGTGGAGACCGCGAGGAAGATGTCGCCGGAGGAATGTGAGCCCGTGGTACCGGTGCGCGCCAAGCCGAGGCTCACCCGCCTGGCCATCGCTTTGCACTGGCTGGGGAACAGCGGGGCGTCCGTGGCCACCACGACGATGACGGAGCCCGCGCCGGGCGGCGCTGTGGTTGGCTGGCCCGCCATCGGGTTGTCCTCGGCGAGTTCCTCCCCAAGGTAGATGCCGTTGAGCGTGAGCTCGTCGCGACGGCCGAAGTTCGCCTGCAGGAAGACACCGACGGTATAGGTAGAGCCTGCGTACTCCACGAGGCGAGAGGCGGTGCCGTTGCCGCCCTTGAACTGATAGCAGTTCATGCCGGTGCCGCCGCCGACGCTGCCTTCGTCGGGCTGGTCATTAGTGGCCGACTCAAGGGCGGCGATGACGTGTTCCTCCTCCACGTGATGGCCCCTGATGTCGTTGAGGTAGCCGTCCCAGGTCTCGGCGGCGACGGGGAGCAACCATACATCGGTGAGCTCGACGTGAAACTGGTTCATCCAGGCGATGATGCCCGCGTGCGCGATGCCGACGGAGTTGGTGTTGGTGATCACGATGGGGCCCTGCATGGTGCCGGACTCCTCGATCCAGGTGACGCCGGTCATC
Organism: uncultured Actinomycetota bacterium; assembly: GCA_963759545.1. Classification (GTDB taxonomy): domain Bacteria; phylum Actinomycetota; class Actinomycetes; order Streptosporangiales; family Streptosporangiaceae; genus Trebonia. The sequence goes on along the minus strand of CAVXAB010000030.1, from coordinate 21,297 downwards.
TCCCCGTTGCCGTTCAGGCTGAAGTAGCCCGCGGCCAGCGGGTCGCCCGGGTTGTGCTTGCCCCTGGGGTGAATAGCCGTGACGCCGGTTCTTACGCTGTCGCCCTCGACGAGGGTCTGGTACCCGACCTCGACGCCGGGGACATCGGTGATGGCGTTGTGCGGGCCGGGGGTACCGCGGTACTTCAGTCCGACGGCGCGGGCGCGCGGCTTGCCGGTAGGAGTGGCGAGGTGCGGGTCGTGCTGACTGCTCGCTGGGCTCACGGGAGTAGGGTAACGCGCCGGTCCTGGGTGGGATTGATGCCCGTCGGGGCCCGGCCGGCGATCCTTGGAGAGCGTCGTGGCGGCGTCGCCGTGGCGTTGCTGTGCCGTCGCGGCGGCGGCGCGGTGGTGTGGTGGCGGCGGCGCGGTGGTGTCGTGGCGATCGAGTACGACACATGGCTGCGGAGCCTGTATGCTAACTGCGTTCCACCTTGCGGGCGGCTCCGAACGGGCCTCCTGTTGGGTTGCGGGGCTATGGCGCAGCTGGTAGCGCGTCTGCATGGCATGCAGAAGGTCAGGGGTTCGAATCCCCTTAGCTCCACCGCATTTTTCGAGAACTCGTTCGAGTAGATAGTGACTAACATAGTGACTATCTCCGGGCGAGTTTTTTAGTTCTCCGCCTCGTCGTCCGGGTCGCCGAAGACGTTGTCCATGACCGTGGCGCCGCCCCGGATCGTGGGCCTGATGACGTGCCGGTAGACGGTCTCGGTGACGTGGGTTGACTTGTGGCCGACCGTGTCGCTGATGTCCTGGATCGGGACGCCGTTGCTGCTCATGATCGAGACCGCGGTGTGCCGTCCCTCGTGGGCGTGCCAGTGGCCGATGCCGGCTTTCCTGGTCATCTTGCCGAAGCGCCAGTTGAGTGCGTCGGCGGTGTACATCGAGCCGTCCTCGTGGCAGAAGACCAGGTTGGTTCCCTGCCAGCTTCGGCCCGCCGCCTCGCGCTCGCGGTCCTGCATGTTTGTGCGCCTTCAGCGCGGTGATGGCGCGCCTGGGGAGGACGAGCGAGCGCTTGGACTGCGGCGTCTTGGTGTCGCCGGACTTGCTCGCGCTGCGCCAGACGTGGACCACGCCCCGGTTCAGGTCGACCAGGTCCCAGGTGAGCTTGCGGAGCTCCCCTGGGCGCAGGCCGAGGGTGATCGCCACGACGAAGAGGGCGGCCAGGCGCTGGTTGGCGTCGCCGTCGCTGTCCAGGCCGAGCTGGGTCCGGCACGAGCGGCAGGTCGCCTCCTGCAGGTCGCGGCCGACCTCGGTGATCGACGCCTTCGGGTGCGGCCTGGTGCCGCAGGCGAGCGTGCCGCTATCGGTGGCCGCGTGGGTGGCGCCGTAGCGGCCGTTGCTCGCCTTGACCACCCTGACGTATCTGTCGATCCTGCCCCGGGCCGCCTTGAGGACGGCGCCCGCCTGCTCTTCGGTCATGGCGCGGGACGGCCTGCCGGGCCTTCCCGGTGGGAGGTCGATCAGGTCGATGACGTTCCGGCCGATCAGGTCGCGGGCCTGGGCTCGGCGGATGGACCTGCGCAGGGTGCTCTTGATCATCACCAGTGACCGCTTGCTCAGGTACGGGGCGATCTCGCGGAAGAACTTGTCGGCGTCGTCGACCTTGAACCGCCTGAGCTTCTTCGCGCCGATCCGCGGATAGATCCACTTCTGCGCCTGGCCGGTGATGGTCTCCATCGTGTGCGGGTCGCGCTCGAGCGAGGCGAGCCAGTCCTTGACGCAGTCCTCGATGGTGTAGGTCGGCGAGGTGCGGATGCCCGCCTTGATCTCGTCGCGGACTTCTTGGAGGCGGTCCTTGGCCTGCGTCTTGGTCCGCCCGCGGACGGTCCGCCGAATCCGGCTGCCGTCCGGGGCGTGGCCGAGCGAGACCGTGGCGATGTAGGCCTTGTTGGTCTTGTCGTAGGAGATCCCGCCCTCGCCGCGGCCACGGCGGCGTTTCCGTGACCGGCCGGGATCACTGGCGTCTGTCATTTTCTTGATCTTTCTCGATTGGAGGGATGGTGGCGCTTACGTTAGCGCGAAAATGCGGTGGCAAGTCTTTGCGAATTCGCCGGTTTCTATGGGCCGCTGATCGCAATGGCTTGCGCTTATAGCGGAGAAGTGACCTCGCTCGCGCGGTCTTCGAGCGAGGCGACAAAGGCGGCCAGGTGCTCTTCGGTGATCCGCCGCGACTTCCCGATCTTGATGCTGCGGAGCTGCCCGGTTCGGAGCAGGTAGTAGACCTTGTCGCGGCCGATGTGGAGTAGGTCTGCGGCCTCTTCCACGGTGTAGGCCTGCACTCGGGGCCGCGGCGGTTCCCTCGGCGATGGCACTGGAGAGGGCCGGTTCATTCGCCGGCTTCCCGGTCGGCCTGTCTCTCGGCGGCCGCCCAGGCGGACGGCTGGCTGATCCGCTCGACGGCTTCGTCTGCGCGGAGGCCGAGCTCGTCAGCCCAGCCCTCGACGAAGATCCATTGGCGGTCACCCGGGTGAAGGTCACCCGGGCCGGCTGAGTCGGCGAGCACCATGGCGGTGATGGCGCCGTTGCGGTCGAGGCGATGGCCGGGAAGCCAGGACACCTCCCACAGGTGCGCCCGCCCGGGCATCAGGCGGGCGCGGTGAGTAGTGCGGTCGCTGCTCATGCTGTCGTCGAGGATGGTTAGTGCCATGCATTCACCTGATGGGTCATGAATTAACGCTAGGCAGCGAAGAATAGGTCAGCCAATATCACCGTGGGATATCACAGTGAGATATTCGAAACTATTTTGGCCGGATTTCTCGGTCGGTGGCCGTGCCGCGTTCCACCGCCGTGCTTGGCGGTGGAACCGGCCGCGCCGCTAGAGACCGGCGAGGCCGCGCAGGAGCAGCGCGGACTGCGCGGGGGCGAGGCAGTGGAGCGAAGGCGTCGAATGCGGTCGCGTAGGCGACGAGGTCGCCTCGGTCCTCCAGGCAGACGCCCCCGGCGATGCCGCCCAAGTGCACGAGGCCGAGCCCGGCGGTACCAGTGAACTGCAGGATGCCGAGCGCCCCTTCCGCCGTGGCTGCGTGCGCGCCAGCCTCGAACGGCAGCACCTGCACGGTCACGGTGCCGCTGTCGGCGGCGGCCTGAGCGAGGCGGCGAAGCTGTTCGTCCATCACTGCGGTGCTGCCGACCTGCTGGTGCAGCGCGGCCTGGCCGATAACCAGGTGCACGGCCGGGTGATGCTCGCCCAGGATGGCGTGCTGCCGGGCCATGACGGCATCGACGGCGCGGTCTCGGGCTGCCGCGTCCTCCAGGCCCGGGTCGGCGTCGGCCAGGGCGCGGGCGTAGCCGGGGGTCTGCAGTAGCGCCGGGACTCGCTGCGCCTCGTAGGACCAGACGCGGGTGGCGGCGGTTTCCAGGAGCAGGTAGTCCTTCCACGCCCCATGCAGGATGTCGTCGTATTCGCGGTGCCAGCCGAAGGCGCCGCGCGGGTCCGACAGCAGGGTGAGCATCTCCAGCTGCTCGCCGCCGATGCCGTACTCCGCGAGAAGCTCGCTGAGCTCCTTGGCGCGGATGCCGCGTTCGCCGGTCTCGATCCGGCTGACCTTGGAGGCGTGGCACTCCAGGACCCGCGCCGCGTCGCTGAGCGTGTAGCCCAGGTTCTCGCGGTAGCGGCGCAGCGCGCGGCCAACCAGGCGGCGCCGGACGGGAGGTGCAGGAACCATGACGGCTCCTCCTTCGGTGTTGAGTTGTCCCTGTGATGCCGAGAGGGTTGCCGCCCTCAAGACATTATCTAAGCTACTAACACATGCGGACGGCATCAAGTTGTCCTCGTCTGGGACATCATGCAGCAGGCCCCTCGTGCAGAAACTCAGTAGGTAACAGCGCCCAGGCGCGGAACTAGATGCCGCAGGAGAACATTCGGTGGGCGAGGACATCACGGCGGGTGACCGCATGATGACCGCGCGATCGGGTGTTCGTGGACTTGGGCCACGAACCGCAGGGCTTGTGCGACGTCCTTCACCTGCCGCGCGATCCGACCGTGGCCTCCAGTCGGGGCGGTCACGCTTTCGAAGTCCTAGCACAGGCCAGGCCAGGTTCGGCTGTTTCCGCTTGAGCGGCTCCGCTCGGCCCGAGTCACCATCTGGGAACGCCGCGCTAGGAGTGGGTCGCCACGCAGGGCCGTTTCCCGGTTGGCTGCGAGGTGCGCCGACTACCGTCACTAGTGTCTACCCGGCGAACCGGGAGTACGGGGTGCGGTTCGAGGAGTGCTGGGCCACCCTCGAATGGACCGGGGATCGCTCCGCGATTCCTGGGGCAACGAGCAGATTCGTCGTCACCAGGCATCTGGACGAGCCCGGCGGATCATGCTCACAGCTGCAACCGCTGCACCCGGGCACAGGGGCCAGCCGAGAACACAACCGCTCCCGATTGAGGCTCGTACCGGCTCATCCGGCCATCCGCCTTTCATTGCACGTGCGCTACCCAATCGATGGGCTCCATGGCCTGGCCGGTGCGAGCCTGAAGACCGGGCCCTCGACGCCAGCTCGATCGACTCTAACGGCGAAGGAAATTGCCAAGCCCTGGGCGCCGGACGCTTCTAGGTTTGCGATCTCCTGGCTTGTGAGAGCGAAGACGACGATCTGCTCAGGGTCGGCTTCGTCCAGCGCTTGCCGGAGCTCACCTACGGTGAGTAGCCCGGCTGGGGTCTCATTTGCCATGGCACGAGTCTCCAGTGAACGTGGAAACCCACATTGCCTCTTGTCATCGTCCGACTTGACGCTTGAGTCGGCCGACCTACTCCGTCACTTCCCTCGCCACGCGGAGGATCCGCGCGGCGGTCCGGCGGCTGACGCCCCACTCCCCCGCCAGGCCGGCCGTGGTTAGCGGCTCGCCGGCCCGCAGCCCGGCCAAGGCGCGTGCGAGCCGTGCGTCGCCTGCGTAGGGGTGCGGCTTCGGCGGGGCGCCGGGGGTCCCGGGGCGGTGACCGCCGTCCGGGCCGGTGCGGCGGTCGGCGGTGGCCCACACGGTCGATCGCTTCCATAGCGGGACGGGGCGACCCCGGCGGGCCGGGCTGTGAGCGTCGGGCTCGGGAAAGTAGCCCAGGCGCCGGTTGGCGTGGATGACGTAACGGCTCGAGTAGCGCAGCATCCGGGCGGCCTCGGCCGCGTCGACCAGGTCGTCCGGGTCGCCGTCCCGGTCGACCCGAGTCAGCGCCTCGATCTTCCCTGCCCGGTACGCCCGCAGCCATGCCGTCCACTCGTCCTCGAACCAGTAGTCGGTGCGGCCGATGCGGCCCGCCTTCTCCGGGTGCCCGTTCCGAAGCCGGTCCCGGTACCAGCCGCTCACGGTCGAGTAAGGCACGCCGCGAGCGGCCATGTCAGCGCGGCTGATCACCGGGCGCCCGTCGATCGCCGGAATCGCAGCTACCTCCTCGGGCAGCCGCGCGGACGCGGCTGGCTCGGCGGCATCAGGCCTGGTCGCTCCCAGGCTGGCCAACGGAATCCTAGCGGCGCCCGGGCAAGGCTGACCATGGTGGCAAACGGTTGTCTTCTACAATTCCGGCAAGTCCCGCGGCGTTTGATGCTCCCTTCGGTGAGCGTCCCTGGGCGCGGCGGGGCCAGGTGGTCGGCGGGACCTTTGCCGAGGCGCTGCGTGCAGTGCCGCCCTGCGGGGCGGGCCTGCCGGCCGCCGCTTGCATGAGGCGACCGGGCAGGCGCGGAGCGTCAGTCGGCGGCTTCGCGGTCTAGGTCCCGGCCTGCGAGCCGTCTCCTGGATCCAGGCGTGACGGCTGGATCTCGGGCTTGGGTGGCTGAAGTATCGCGGCCCTGTGATGAGCATGCTCCAGAGGGAAGGCGGGACTGCTTCCGAGACGGAGGCCGCGGTCTTCCGCGGGGACGGCCGTGCTGTGGCGCTCGGCCATCCCGGCGATGAGCTCTCGACGCTGGGCGGCCAGTTCCGCGATCCGGCTGGAGGCTTCCGCCAGGTCGGGCAGCCGGCTCTGCCTGGCCGTGTCCCTGTCGCTGGCCGGCCTGCCGGACTGCTCCGTCATGCTCGCCGTGGCTGTGGGCCGCGCCGGCTTCGGCGTGGGCATGACGCGCTGCTGTGCCGCTGTCGCGGGCGTGGTCCGGGGTGAGGGCGGCGCGGGCGGCGTGCCAGGCGGCGCGCAGGTCCGGGTTGTTCGCGGCTGGCTCGGGGCCGACCGGGTTATCCGGGTGGTCGTGCCCGGACAGTTCGCGGTAGGTGCCGATGGCGGCGGCCTTCTGCTGCCAGGCCAGGCGTGCGGCGGGGTCGTCCGGGACCGGGCCGAGGGCGGTGACCGCCCACGGGAGGCGGCTGGCGGCGGCGTGCTCGCCGATGCGGCGCCGACGGTCGTCCATGACCGCGGCGAGCTGGGTGAGGAAGCGGCTGCGTTCGGGGTCACTGGTTGCTGGGACCTGGGCGGACCACGCGGCGGCCGGGAGCGGGACGAGGTCGTAGCGGCGGCGGATGCGGGCGTCGATCACGGCGGCGATGTCCCGGGCGCCGACCAGGTCCCGCTCGGCGACGGCCTGGGCGAGGACCTCGCCCGGGTCCAGGCCCGCGAGTTCGGCGGCGCGCAGCGTGCGGTACAGCCACTGCTCCTTATGACTGGGCTGCTGCGGCTTGGTCCCGGGAGGGAGCGCGGACTGCAGCAGGGCGCGGTACCGCTGCTCGCGGACGGGCGTGGTCTCGCTCGGTCCACATGGCGTGCAGGACGGCCAGGTGGTCGGCGTCGGCTCAGCGCCTTCCGCCAAGCCTGGGCTGCGGACTGCCTGGCCCCGTCGCGGCCGGCGATGATCTCGGCGAGCATGCTCACCGGGCTGGTCGACCCCGGGTCGTCCCGGTCGACCTGGTCGGGGCCGCCCGCATGGGCGCCGAGGTGGTCGTAGCGGGCGAGCTCGGGGGCCGGACGGGCGCCGGGGGTGAGGTCGGCCAGCTTGACGGGGGTGGTGAAGACGTAGGCGGTGTTCTCGTGGGTGCCACGGGTGAGGGCGACGTAGGCGTGCTGGCGGTCCTCGCTGCCGGTGAGCACGGCCACGCCGGCGCGGACGCGTGCGGCCCTGGGCGACGTGCCCGGTCACCGCGTAGCCGAGCTCAGCATCGGCGAAGTCTGCGTACAGGAACTGCTGGTCCGTCCAGCGGCGCTGCCCGGTTTCCCGGTCGGCGTCCAGGGCGCGCCGGACGAGGAGCCCCCGGCTGGTGATGGCGTCGATGCGGAGCAGGTCCCCGTTGGCCAGGGTCCTGCCCGGCTCGCCGGCCTCGACCTGGTGGTTGTTGCGGGTGCACATGATCAGGTCACCGCAGCCCGCCTCAGTGCCGTCGGCGATGATCACCGTCTGGGTATCGTCGACCAGGCCGCGGTCGAGCAGGGCTTCGCGGACGCGGCGGGACAGCTCCCGGCGCAGGGCATGGTCAGCCGCGATCAGCAGCGCGTCCGTGCCGCTGGCGGTCAGTGCCGTGTAATCGGCTGCGGCTGTCTCCGTCATCAGCTCCGGGTCGCCGCCAGTGATACGGCCGTGCTCGTCGTACTCCTCGACCACAGTGGCATCGCCGTCGCGGAGCCGTAGGCTGGCGGCCCTTTCCCACGCAGCTTTGAACCGGACCGGCTCGGCGAGGCGGACAAAGCCGAGGCGGTCGGCGAGCAGGGACATCCCGCCGCCGCCCTGCACCGCCTGGAGCTGCTCGGTGTCGCCGGCGGCGATGACCTTGCCACCGTGCTGCTCGGCCAGGGTGATCAGGTCAGCCAGGTCGGGGGTCGTCATCATCGATGCCTCGTCGACCGCCAGAAGCGTGCCCTCCGCGACTGGCAGGTGGCCCCTGGCGCCGCGCTGACCGGGGAGGTGGCCGAGGAACTGGGCGCTGTTGTAGGACTCGATCCCGCCTGCTGCCAGGGTGTTGCGGGCTGACTGGGACGCGGTGATCCCGATGACCGGGCCGAGCCCCGCCTGCTGCCACGCTTTGGCGATCTCGGCCAGGACGCGGGTCTTGCCCGCCCCTGCGGGCGCGTTGATCACCGACACGCGCCGCCCGTCGGTCAGCACCGACAGCGCGGCCGCGGCCTGGTCCTCGCGCAACCCGGAACCAGTACCCACCGCGTCCGTATCGGCTTCGCGCGTCCCCGGCCAGCTCGCGCTCGAGCCGCGCGAGGTCGGCGCCGAGCGCGGCTGCGGCGGCCTCGCGTGTCATGCGCGGCGCGGAGGTGGCCTGCGCTTGGGCGACCATGCGTTCCTCCATCGACAGCTGCGCGCGGGTGGCGTACCGGGTGCCGCCGTGGCGCCGGTAGACGCTGCGCCCGTCCGCGCGGACCAGGTCGCCCGGCAGGTCGACCGGGTCGGGTACCTCCAGGCACAGCACCGGGCCGAACTCCGAACCCAGGATCCGGTCGGCGGTTTCCTCCAGCAACCGGGCCGCGGCCTCCGGGTCACGGCCGGTGCGGGGCAGGACCCGGCCCAGGTACTTGACCAGGTCCGCACGAGTCCACGCCGACTTCTCCTGCTGCGCCAGCGCCAGGGCCCGCTCAGCCGCACGAGCCAGTCCGGTATCTGCGTTCAGCGCGCCACCGGCTGCGCCCGCGTGGTCGGTGGCGGCGTGCCAGACTGACGGGGCCACGGACGCGAGCGGCACGCCGAGTGTCCGCGTCAGCTTGTCGGCCCAGCCCGCGTACGCGGCCGCCAGGTCGAGCGCGCCTTCCTTCCCCTTGCGCGTGGCGAAGTTCGACGCCTGCGCCAGCTGCGCCAGTTCCCGCTGCGACGGCGCGCGCCCGAACTGCTCCTCGAAGCGCGCCGCGCGCTGGCGCACGTCGGCGGTGATCGCCCGGCGGCGCGAGGAGAACAAGTCCATCATCTCCTGCGCGATGCCCCGTATCTCGAACCCGTTGCCGTCCTCCCGGGGTTCCCATTCCACGCCGAACCGGGCCGTCAGCGCCTCCTCCAGGTGCTGAGCGGTGATCGCCGCCACCGCCCCGGCGTGCTCTCCGTAGCCGAGAGAGTCCGGGGCGCGCCACTTCCCGTCCTTCCGGGTCCGGACGATATGGGCGATCTGGGAGTGGACGTGCAGCTGCATGTCGCCGTCCCGGGAGGTGTGCTGCAGCCAGTGCGCCACGACCAGGTCCGCCTCGTGCCACTGCCCGGTCTCTACCCGCCGGCCCGGGAGTGGTGCGACCCGGTGCGGGTGTAGCCGGCCTCCCGCTGGAAGTAACCGAACCCCGCGTGCACCGCCGCCATGATCATCGCGTCAACCTCGGCCACCAGGCCTGACCAGTACTGCTCGCCGTCGGCGTCCCCGGCCTCATGAGCCAGGCGGGCGTTCTCGCCGAGGGAGGCGTGGAAGATCGAGATCGACTTCGACAGTGACAGGGTCAGGTCGAAGAAAAGCGGGCTCTGCCGCGCCTGCGCGGGTCGCCTGGGCGCGCAGCTCCCGCTTGCGTTCCGCCGTGGCCTGCGGTTCGGCGGCCAGCAGCCCGGCGTAAATGTCGGCGGCCCTCTTGCTGCCTCCGGGCGGGCGGCCCAGCGGCGTGCAGTCGGGGGCCTTCCGCTCGCCGAACAGAAGGTCGTACGGCTCGCGCTCGACCAACTGGCCAGGGGCGAGGCCGAGGGCCTGGGCGCCGGGGCCCCACCAGAGGCCCGGAGGCTCACCGCCCTTATCGCTTGCGTCGATGTAATAAGCGGCCGGGTTCATCGCCAGGGACGGGTCGACCTGCCTCCAGACGTAGTCCAGGTCGTAGCCCTTGCTGAGCGTGCCGACGACAGCCAGCGGCTACCTCCGCCTGCCGAAGGCGGCGGGACTGTCCATGATCATCAGATGGTGCATGGGTGTGACGCATTCTAAGATCATGGATCAAGGATGGCAAAATCGGCCAGCATGATCATTTACGAGGAGCGGTGGACGAAGGAGAGTAAAAGAAAAAAAGGCGCGGGACCTAGCGCTATAGGCCGAGCTCGGTGATCGGCACCGGGTGCCGAGCCGTCGCTGGTCTTACACGAACTATCCGAAGATCTGCTGGCAGGATGGAAGTCCCGCCTGGCCGAGCGCCCAGTTAAGCCAGGAATCTTCGGTGTTGTACAGATCGGCCCAGATGTCGGACTCACTCCGGCCTGCTGCGGTCACCGGGATGATCATCGTCTCCCGCACCCGGTGCCCGGGCAGCGGCCGGACGAATCCATAGCAGCGATCGACGGTGCGCGTTGACAACCCGAGGAACTGCCCTTGAGCGACACAGGCCCGCTCGAGATCACAATCCCGGAGACGCCGTCGACCTGTGCGAGCGCTCGTTTCACCATCTTGCTTAGCTCTCCGACCTTCTGATGCAGGCTGGCGCGTGCCCATGGGGTGAACTGCCAGGTTCCGTCCATGAGGTCGGCCCTAAGCCAGCCGCCGCCGGCGCGGGCGGACTGCGCGGCCTTTTGCCGCAGCCGCAGCCTCGACGCGAGGCCAACCCTGCGAGGTCTCCACCCCGCCCCGGAGTTCGCCGCGGTCGCTCTCGAAGGTAGTACCTGCAATTCGGCCTGGCAGAACACGACTGGCCTCTCTTGTCCAGTCTCGGAAACGGCCTTGGCAGCCGCTTCGATCAGGCGGAGCAGTTCTGCGGCATCGTCGTCATCTAGACGGCCGCCGAGATCGCCGGTGACGTTGACGTCGAACTTCGCATTGATCCACATGATGGCGTGCGTCATGCGGTCCCAGTACGCCCGGCCCTCTCGCGAAGATTTGTCGAGGATGATCGCGAACGTTTCGACGCGGAGCGTCTACCTCGTCCCATTGCATCAGCACGTCACTGGGAGGCGGGTCTCGGCTCGCTCGATTTTCTAGCGCAACAGCAGCGCCGGTTCGCATGGCGAGGCCGCCGACCTCAAGCTGGAGAGTTGCGTGGCGTCGGCTGGTCGTCTCGCAGGTCTGTCCTCATCTCCTTTTGCACACCTCCGAGTCCCGGCGTGCCGGCCAGGAGTCGAAGCCGGAGCGCGAGTTCAAGCAGGCCTGCTAGCGCCGCGACATGTGCCCCGCCGAGGTTGACTTCCTCGGGTACATGCCCGGCGGCCCGCCAGTACCGTTGAAGCCAGTCGTGCCCCATCGACTGCTCAAGCTGGTCAAGAGCCCAGAGGGTTGCATGTCGTCGCGCCGGGGACTAGTGAGGAGTCGGCCATTCTACGGTAGAGGTCCCAGGATGGACGGCCGTCGGCCGCCATGGCCATTCGCGGTTCGCGTTCATGGTTCATGTTGAGAGGCCCAACTTGCAGCGCGGATCGATCGCGCTCCGGTTCTTCGACTACCTCGTCCGCCCGCGCCGAGGAACAGTTCAGTCAGATCGTGGATGCTCCCCGAGCGCGACCGGCGGGCGGGAGTGGTGGCGCCCAGATACCGGCCAGCATCCGTGGTACCAGCGCCTCAGCGGAGCCGACGCACCCTGATCGCATTCGGCATGCCATCGACCTGCATTCGATTTCCTTCCACAGTGACCTCCGGCCGGTACTTGTACTGGTAGCGGTAATAATACTCCTCCTGCTGCCATACAGATCCGTCCACGAGCGTTACTACCGTGCTTCCGTCCCAGCCAGTCCACTCACCCTCGATGCGTGACTTCACGATGCTTGACTCCTCGACTGCCATCAGGGATGGCGGCGGGCCGCCAACTAGATTGTCGACGAGGGGTCTGACATTTTCGCTGGGCGCCAACTTCTGGATCAGGCGGAGAGTTCGCGGCTCCGCGTCGGTCAGCGCCCAACTCAGGAACCGGCCAGCGGCGCAGGCGCGGCCGAGCGGCGGATCGACGCGCCCGAAGGGACCGAGCGCCCACTCGAAGTCGACCCAGGTCGTGAGTGGCCGACTCTGCCGCGGCGAGGCGAGCTCCGGTTGTATCTGGACTGACATCACGATGCGGCCAGGGCCATGGACGGTGGCAGCCCTCCTGTCAGGGTCCACATCCAGGGACCATCCTTAGCCGACGTCTACGCGATCGGGCCAACGGGCCTGCACTTCGCTGGTCTGGACGCTGCCGACTTTGCGGACTGGGTTGGCCTGGGATTTCCGCCGGGTGGCCTGCGGGCTGCCGACGATCCAGGGGGTACCGTCGCGTCGGCCTTAAATTCCCGAAATATGAGCCTCTTCAGCCGTTATTCCATTGCCGCTCTCTGAATGTTGAAAATGTGGCCTGACATAGAGAGGATTCAGAATTCGGCACGACACAGCTGATCAACACCGCATTGAACGCACCGGAAGCTTCAGGGAATCCGTCGTAATAGAATGGCTGCCCCCAGTAATAGAGCAGCATCCCCCTTGAGGCGTACTTGCCCCCCGAGTGTACTACATAACCTTTTACTCCAGGTGGATCGAAGATCTTTACAACGTCAACTCCGGCTCGCGAGTAGTTTGCAGAGCCAACGATCCATGAAACGATCTGTCGCGAGGGGCGTTCCGCAGGACACTGCTCCGGGAAAGAAAGCTCTACTGCCGCTTGTGTAATCAACGGGCAGACAAGAGAATAAACGCATCCTATGCAGCCAGGACCGTTGACTTGTATGTCGATTGGGCCATTGGCTGATTGGCCTCGAGGATAGATGTCCATGTTCCAACTACCGTCTGCGCCAATGCCGGCTGAGCATACCCATCCTCGTGGTCCAAGTATCGTTGGAATGAACCGTGCCGGGTCGGTGAAGTATGCCATCATACTTCCTAGGTTTGTCGACACAGGTGCAGATTCCCTTGCTGGTCCATGCACGGAGGCTCACCCAGAACAGCGTCGCTGCTTGCCGGACAGGTTACTACAGGCACAAGCGCCAGCGACTGCCCAGCTTCATCGGCCGTATGGGTGATTGCTACATGGTCGAGGGCACTCCCGGTGGCGACGGCTACCGCGAGCCCGATGGCTATCGCCGCAATGCGAAGAACATACTTTCGGCGCCGGGATTGCTCGTGGTCGAATGGCTTAAACGGGCGTAGCTGCGATCCTGTCTGAAGCTCGTTCCATCTCGCCGAAACCGCTACCTGCTGCAGCCAATTTGGCGAAGTGCTACGGGTGGCCCGACTTGCAAGTCGATGTTGCAACTCTATATGCCGAAACTGATATACCGGGCCGACCTGCCGAAGCACTCCCCGCGCGTGAGCATCCTCTAGAAACGCGAGAAGTCTTTGAGGAGTAGCCCGGCGGATGGCGAGCACCTCACGCGCGAATACCCACCGCGGCCATGCCGAGCCGAGGCCGCTGAGTGCAAATACGAAGGCGAATCCAACTGCTGGTCCTATTGCCAGGCCAAATACTATTGCGTCCACAACCGGGCTTATGTCTGGGACAAGCTCGCTCGCGGATGCTGCAAAGGTCGCGACTCCGGCGATCAGCCCCGATGCAAGCATCGTTACAAGGCAAAGGACTACCGTTGCGGTACGATCGCGTTTTAGTACCAAACTCGGGCTCGTTGCAATCCGAAGGTTTCCGGGAACCCTCTCTAGACCCACTATAACGGCAGACCCAAGGCAAACACTAGCCCCAACAGTTACCCCGATCGAAATCCGATCTGTGAAACTTTCTGCAAGAAGCGCAATCGCGGCACTAATCGTGAGAACGCCGAGAAGGCTGCGAGGCCTCCAGCGTACCGAACGCGATGGATAGTATCTATTTCGCCCTCTACTGGCACCGCTAGGGCGGCGAGACCAGCCAAGAGACCGCCGATCATGCCTACCGGGAGCCCGATATCGCCATACGACTGGGAGTAACCCATGTACAGATAAAAGGGTGCGCCCACTATGGCGCCCACTACCATTACAACGGGAGTGCCGCTACGGAACCGATCGTTGGCAGATGCCCATCCGGTCGCCAGCCCGAACGCCAGTCCGAATGCAAGCGGACACAGCACTTCAAGATAACCGGGCGAGCTCAATGGTGATCGAAGGGTAAGGTATGCAAGCAGGATTGATCGAACGGTAAGGTATGCGAGCAGGCCGTATACCGTACCGTTCAGCAGACAGAGCGTATTTGCTATAATCGCAATTCGACCATTCCAGGAGGTAAAGATCGACTTAGCCGACTGAAACCCATGCGGCCCGAAGGCTACGGCTAGGCTGGCGGCCCCTCCCGCCACTCCAAAAAAGACGGAAATCTCGACGATGCGTTCCCAATACATTTGATAGATAAATACCAGCTGACTAAAGAACCCTTTGGAATAAGACGATATTGCCGCGGGTCTACTTTGATGAAGCTCGTTGCAACGAGCAGCAAAGGTACCAGAGTTATCGGGATCGCGACGGCGAGTCCGGCGATAATACCGGACGCCAAGGACGCCATGGCCGGTGACGTTATGTTGAGATCCCACCAGAGAATCCGGGATCGTGGATAACTCGTTCAAGTTGATCGGCGAGAAAGGTCAGCGATCGTTCGGCTAGTCCCGCTTTCCATTGATGCAGCGCAGCACGCTGCCCATTGACTGGTCGATAGGCCGCTGGAATAAACGAGTCCAGGAGATGGCCCTCAATAGATTCTTTGCCAACGAGCGCACAGATCTCCACTGGGTCAGGCAGCTCATCAGTCTGCTCATCAGGTCGTGGATTGTAGATGGCGCTGGCCAGTCCAACCATCAGGGGATTAGCGAGAACCTCGCCTAGGTCTCCCGGCCCCGCCAACTCGGTGAAGACCGGTTCCCACGGGAGGCACTCCTTGGCCCGCCCGCAGACTGTCGAAGGTAGGCGACAACATCCGGAAGTTCCAGCGCACACAACTCAACCGCAGCTGCGGACAGCGTAATCTCAGGTCCTACACTGGGTCGCGTCGCAGCACGATATTCTGCCGTGCGACTTGTCATTATCAAACGCTCGCCCGGTCTGAGCTGTCTGTTGATCTCAGCGATCGCACGGCCCCGGACGCCTTCTGGGAGCTCATCGAAACCATCCAAGATCGGCATGACCAGTCGTGCCTGCAACAGCCCGCACCCGCGGGGCCGCCTGCCCACTATCAGAAGGATATGGGGCGGCCAGCGCGGGGTGAGCAGTCAGCAATTGCCTGACGAGCCAGGAAGTACAAATCCTGGACTCAGGGGTTCCAAGACGCCGCCGACACCAGTACGGGCACCGCATCACCTTTGGAACGCCGCTGCAGGAGATCTAGCACCAGTCGAACCATCAGGATGGTCTTGCCGGACCCCGGTTCGCCTAGGACCACGAGTCGTTCAGTCGGCACTCGGTCCAGAGCGTCCGCCAATTGATTGCCGCTACCAGCCAATTCGGAGGGCCCGGCCGCCCATGTCCTGGCGCGAGCAGGCCATCCAGCGCCGCTGGAAGCCAGAGTAACAAGGGCGTCCCAGTCTTCCGCGAGAGGAGGGTCAACGGGCACCCACCGGACGGGCAGCGGATACGGGTCATTCAGGCGACGAAGTGAGGCTTCATGCTCCCACTGAGCGCCAACGGCCGTCGCGAGTTCATCTGCTATCGTCCCAAGCGTTGGCGCCTCCTTTACTTGGCTGTCTCTGTAAGCTGCCCACGCCAGATAAACCCCCGTCAGGCTGCCCCCACCGATCAGTATGGCTACCGACGTCTGCGCGACACCCAGGCGGTATACATGAGCCAGGAGGAGCGTCACGAGAATGGATCCGAGAAGCACGGCTAGGGCGACGACACCGGCACGGCGTACTTGCCGGTCGGGCTCCGGCTTCCAGTGACTCCAGTTCCTTGCGCCTGGCATAACCGCAGCGTCCCATATTTTTGGGCCGGATGCAGACGCCTCGTCGACCGAAGCGCCGCGCGTAAGCCGATGAATTTGAGTGAAGCGGTGATGGACGCTGACCTGCAGCACTTCCGGCGTGGTCGCTAGTGACTTGGAGCGTAGATCGGACGACCGTCGTCACGCACCGGCTGGCGATGCGCGTCATACGCGAGGACGCTGCTCTTGACCCCAGCCGCCCAGGACCCCATTGTGTCTCGCCGATCAAGGCCAGAGAGCGTCCTGGCCTGAACTATCGGGGCCATTAGGGGAGGAACGAACAAATGGCAGAGGACGGCGAGCGCCGCGTCCTCAAACTCTCTCCACCCGGCGTCCCCCGGGGGGGCACTGAGAGAGGCGGCGTCGGAGCGAGGCACCGCCCTTCGGTCCTGCACTGCCCCAGCCATCACGGAAGTACTTCTCAATATGATCCGGGTCTTAGCTACGTATCAAGGCATTGTGAAGAAATGCTTGATGGCCTTTGCGTGCGCTTCCTTCTCGAGCCCGGAGAGCAGGGGCAGGACGATGCTTCCGACCATTTCCGGCGGCGTTACCTGCCGGACGGTCGTCACCAGCCGCTGCACGACCGCCTCCAGCGTGTCGGCGTCAGGCGCGAACTGCCCGGACGGCGCTCCGCGCCAGCTAGGAGGGACGGGAGGGACGTGGCGTCCTGCACCGCGAGGAGCGTCCAGACCACGATGGACGCGGTTACCGCCGGGACCGTCGACGCGGCTGTGACGAGGCTGAGCCCGCGCGCGGCGGCAGTGCACCAGCCAGCTATCTCCTCCGGCTTCTTCAGGGGCAGCGCTGTGATGAGGGCCGTGTAGTCGCGCCAGCCGTTGGCGAGAGGCAGCCACGTCGTGGGCCGCTGGAGCAAGAAGCTGGCGTAGCCTGCCGGGCTCCACTCCTCGCGTTCCGCGATATCGCGCAACCGCCCGGAGACCGGAAGCTCGGCCGCCCGGATTCCCATTAGCCGCCGGTAGGACTCGTCAAGGACGTCGGGCGGCAACGCGTGGTCCTCCACCAAGACGGACAGGAGCTGCAGGCTGCCGAAGGCGGGGACTCCCTCGCTACGGGCGACTGCGCGGAGCGCCGCGTCGTCGGCGACCAGACTGACTCCGCGCTGTCGCGCCAGGCGGATCGGCGCGCTCCAGACCCTGTGGCGTGGGTCATCATGGTCCGGGGGCGGGTCGGCGATGACATCGCACCACTCGAGCGCCCGGGCGAGGTTCTCCGCCTCGTCGGCCCATCGGTCGGTGGTCTCGGAATCGTACTGGACGAACGCGGGCCGGTCCGAGTCGGGATCCCATCCGAGCCAGCCGGAGCTGCGCATTATCAACGCGGCCCGGGCCTTGAGGATGTCGTCGCGCTGCGGCGCGGCGACCAGGAGCCGCTCGAATGGGCCCGCAGCTCGGTCGCGTGCCCGAGGGCGACCGGCGCGATGAACAGGGCGGAGGTGTCGACGACCACGGTCCCGTCGAGCGCGCGCCTCGCCGCGTCAGCCTCCTGCGCGCAGATGTGGTCATCGGGATGGCGGATCACGTAGCAGCCGACGGTGTTGCGGATCAGCGCCTCCGCGTAGTTCCGGCCGAACGCCGAGATGCAGACGCTGATCGGGAGCTGCCCGGCGACCGCGCTGCGCGCCATCTGCTCGGCGGCCTCCGCCATCGGGGCCACCTCGGCTCGGAGCACCTCCTGCAGACCGGTCAGGCCATCGTCCGAGCGGTATCGCCTGGATCAGCTTGCTGCCGGGGAACCGCTCGAAGAACTGCTGGTGAAGCTGGCGGGCCTCGGCCATGAGGCGGAAGTCGGTCGGCTCGCCGTCCGGCATCGAGAAGGCGGTCATCACCGCGGTCGCGACCAGTTCCTCGTCGTCCGGGAAGGCCTGGGCGGCCTCCGCCACGGCCGCGAGGACCTCCGCCTGCGTGACGCCGCGGCCCGCCGCCGGGCGCTGGCCGGCTGCGGCGACGGAGGGCGCAATCGTCCGCAGTACAGACGCGACGAGCCTGGCCTGGTTGAGGTCGGCCGGGATGAGGCGGGGCTCGGCGCGGATCACCTCGTAGGCCTCATCCATCCGGCGGAGCTGGTGCAGTGCGTGAGCCTGCGCCCACCGGTACTTCGCCAGGCTCTTATCGCGGTCCGGGTCAGCCTCGGCGATATCCGGGTCGCCGGCGAGCCGACGCGCCTCGGCGAGGACCGCGCCCCAGTCCCCGCGGCTTGACGCAGCGTCGATGAGCACCTCGCGGGCGGTCTTCCGGCGGGCGGGGACGTTGCTCAAGGCGACGCCTGCCGCCAGGCGGGCTGCTTCGTCGGCCGTCCCGGAGGACATCGCCAGCAGCGCTGCCTGGAGGAGGAACCGCTCGTCGCCGCGCCGCGCGGCGTACGCCTCCAGAGCGGCGACTGCATCGGCGGCCCTGCCCTGGCTGAGCAGGCAGCTGACCCGGATCTGCAGCGCCCCGTCCGAATCGGGGTACCGTCGCGCCAGGATCTGCGCCTGGCTGACCTTGCCGACGGTGAGCAACGATTGCGCCCGGATCAGAGTCGGCCATCTCGGCATCGAGCCGCCCCAGCCGGGACAATTCGTTCTCGCTCGAGCTGCGCGACCATCGACAGGCCGAGCAGCGCCCTAATCTGCTGGTCGCGGGCCGGGGGGACGCCGCCTCGTCGGACAGCGCCGCCCGGAACTCGGCGGCAGCCTCGGGCGGGAGTCCTCCCGCAGGCTGAGCGCGAGCGCGGTCGCCAGTCGCCGCTCCACGGGCTCGTCGATCCTCGCGGCCAGCTCCAGCGCGAGCCCGATGTCCCCGCGCGCCGCGGCCAGCTCCGCCGCGGCCCGGATCACGGGCTGCGATGCCGCCTCGGCTGCGTTGGCCGTGCCGGCGGGCGGCGGTACGAGCATGGCTAGGGCGCCGGGATGTCGCCTCGACCGCCCTCGCCTGCGCGGCCAGGCGAGCGCGCTCGCCGGTGGGGCCGCCCCAGTCCTGGCGTCGGCCACGGGCCAGCCGAGCGCGAGTTCCTCCGCGCGGGCCAGCGCGGCGTCCCGGTCGAAGCCCGATGACCCGGCTGGCGCGGATCGGCCGCCCTCGCCGCAGAGGGTCCTCTGCCAGCCCCAGTGCGGACCCTGGAGGATCTCGACCCGGCGAGCGCGGCTCAGCGCCGACGCTCCTCGCCGGGCCCCGACGGTACTCCGGGAACCCGCATGCGACCTCCTCCGAGGAGGATCAGGGCGGCGCCGATCTGCCCGGGCGTCGCGCTGCAGCACCGAGGCCGCGGCGAGCGTGACGGTCAGCCTCGTCAATTCCAGGAAGGCGGGGTGGCATTCGGCGAACTCTTCGACGAACGCCGCGAAGGCGTCATCCCGCTGCTGCCGTCGCGGTCCGGCCCCGCCGAGCGCCTGCAGAACCGGCCTCGGGAACGCGGAGCTCGAGTGCTCCCGCTACGGCTGAGGAGCGCCGGAGCCGCGGCCGGGATGTCGGAGCCGAGGGCGGCGCGGAAGAACTCCCACAGGCGCCGGCCGCCGGGCGCGGCGGTCTCGGCGCGGGCTGAGCAGCTCGTCCGCTTTCCCCGGGTCCGCACCGCGGGCGGCGGCGACCGCCCCCTTGCAGTACAGGTATGCGCGACAGCACGTCGCCGTGCCAGCGCTGCCCGCCGCCTGCTCGTATGAACCAGGGCGCGCCCGGGTGCTCGTGGGAGTCGGCGAACTCGGCGACCAGGACCCACAGCGCCGCGCTGTCCTCGCCGCGGAACATCGGAGGCGGCCGGTGCCTGAAACGGCTCAGCCACGTCGCGGGCTGGCCGCCAAGCTCCGCCAGCTCCCCGAGGACCGCGCTGGCCCGGGCCCCGGCCAGGGGCAGCGCCCACTCATAGGCCAGCGCCGACGGCCGGCGGCAGCGCAGCATCTGCTGGACCGGCGACGGCGTCGGCGAGCGCGCGCGGCCCGCCCGCCGGCACCGCCCGGGTGCTGGCTCGGGAAGTCGTCCGGCTCGGCCTGGCGCAGCAGCGCGAACGCGAACGCGGCCGCGTGGTCGCGCGGCCCTCGGCTGCCATTCGCGGTCCGCGTCGGGCTGCTTGTCCCCGACGCAGTCGGAGATCCCGCGCACGGCCAGCGCGGGCAAGTCGTCCCTGTGGGCGGCCTCGTATAGCCCGAGGGACTCCATGTCGACTGCGCCCGCGTCGCTGAAGTTCCGGCGCACCTTCTCCATCAGTGACGAGCGGCCGTCGGCATGCACGACCTCGCCCGCGGCGATCGGCCTGATCTCGACCCGCGGTGCCTGCCGTTCTCGTTGACGGCCGCTGCGGCGCACTCACTCGTCCAGTCGCGCCGCCGCACGTCCCTCGCCAGCTGCACGACGCCGTGGGCGGCGTGGAAGGAGAGGGGCCGCGTCAGGTGGACCGACCCCTCTGCCTCATCCACGCGTCCTTGCCGCGTGCAGGTCGTAGACCCGGTCGGCGACGATGATGTCGCCGCGTGACTAAGTCCTTGGGCTTGACCGATGCGGCGACGCCGACGAACAGCACAAGGTCGCGGCTCGAGCCGCGCACCGCCGCGGCGACCTCGATGGCGGTGCGGATGTTGCCCGCGCCCAGCTCCGCGACGTGACGGTCCAGTCCCCATGGTCCCCGGCGACGCCCACCTCGAACGCGTCGTGCGGACGCGCCGCGGGCCGCCGCTCCGGCAGGTGCGCGCGCCACCGCCTCGTACTCCCCCTGCAGCGCGGTGAATATCACCGCGGTCAGCCGGGGCGCCCGCTGCGCTCGTCGCCGGCGCCGCCCCGTCAGCCTCCTGCAGCCAGCTGCGCATCATCGGGTTGCTCGCGTCCAGAGCCACAGCTCGAGCGGCCCCGACGCTCGAGATGACGAAGCCGGCCTCTGGAGCACCGCGAGCGCGGCCATGGCGGTCGTCGGCGCGATGCCCGAGCGCGCGGGCCAGGGCCCGCCCGCTCACCGGCACGCTGGAATGGGCCAGCGACTCAGCGCGCGGAACGCCGTGTCGTCCAGCAGGCCCGCAGCTGATCGCCGGTCGATGTCACGCGCAAAATAGCACCCTCGTGTCCCAGTCTTTCTGGACACCTTTGTCCGTCGGGGTTCGCGTGTCGCGCCTGTCCGCCGCCCCAGTGCGAGGGTGGCGACAGCGCCGACCCGGTACCGCTCGGCGTCGATGCGGGCCACGCTCCCCCTCCCCCGCGGAGAGAGGCGCTAGCATTACAGGGCCAAGCCCATGCCCCTCGATGACCTCGCCCCCGCCACCAAACCCAGGCGTGGTCGGGAGACCCAGAGACCAACAGCGAACTACGCGCCGACGACCTCAAGCTTTCGCCACACCTAGCGCGACGTCTGCAGGACTCCCCGCAGCGCTCTTGCCCAAGCCGATCAGTGTGCCGGGGCTAGCGGGATTCGCGCCGTCTGCTGAGATGGGAACAGGATGGGAACACGCGTGCCGTGCACGAGCGGTCCCGTCCTGTCCCTGCCGATCCCGCTAGATCCCGGATGACCTGCGCCAACGACAGCGAGTGAGCCCGATTTCTTGGCGGCACAGTCACTTGGGTGACTCATTCTGGTCTTCAAAACCAGTGGAGCGGCGTGCCGCGTCGCTGGCGGGTTCGATTCCCGTCCGCCTCC
>CAVXAB010000029.1:0-98167 GCA_963759545.1 uncultured Actinomycetota bacterium | reverse complement strand
GGGTGGTTGCTCGGGCGTAAGGCGTCAGCATCGCTCTCGACGCCCGGCCGCTGTCCTAGCCATTCCACGTAGGAACTGGATTTATCGGCGCTGAGCTCCACCCCTCCAGGAAGGGGCTTGGCGAACACAAGCGCGGCGGTTGCCTGGAGCTCGCGGCGGAGCAGGTCGGCGGGGCCGGTCGCCTCGAAGCCCAGGGTCCACCAGTCCTGGCCAGGGGTAACGATGTCGGTGAGCTCCACCTCGCAGTGCGGCTCCTTGCAGGGCCCCGGTACGCACGCCGTGACCGGCCCGTTGACCGGACAGAAGCGGCTTATGCGCCGCCGCTTGCGGACCGGCTGCCAACCGGTCGAGTCGGCGCTGCCGCGGCTCAGCGGGCCGCAGGGGAAGGACCACTTCTGCCAGTCCTGCAGATGCCCGCGGGCGCGTCCGGCCAGGTCGAGGATTCCCGGACTGCCGAGGTACACCTTCACCTCCAGTGCCCTGCCCCCACGGACCTTCACCGACAGCCCATGCAACCGCGGGTCCAGGAGGTAGGCGTCCTCGCGTGACTCCACCGTTGCCGGGAACCTGGCGAACCATCCGGCCACCTCGGCCGCTAGCCGGCCCGGGAAGATCCAGCGCACCTCAAGGGTGCGCAGCGCTTCGGTGACTTGGCTGTCAAGCGGCTCGGCGGTCATCGTCAGTAGCTCCCGCACCGGCCCTGTCACGCTCGCCCCGGGGCTGCATGTCTCGCTTCTGGAAGCGCATGTCGGGCCGGCTTGTGCGCACGCTCTCCGCTGGGTGTCGGCATGGCGGGATCCTCAGGATTTGCCTGGCTCGTAGGCCTCGGCGAGCAGGTCGCCCTGGGCGGCCCCGGTAGCGGCCTTGTCACCGCCTGGGCCGCGCAGGACGAAGGCGATGCCGATGGCGATCACGGCGCCGGCGACCGGGCCGGCGATGTAGACCCAGTAGCTGGTGAAGGTGGTGCTGGCCAGGTCGGGTCCAAAGGTGCGGGCCGGGTTCATCGAGGCGCCGGAGATGGGGCTGCCCCACAAGCCGGCTAGGGCGATGTAGGCGCCGACCCCGAATGCGCCGATGATGCCCACGTTCTGGGCACCGGAGGCCGTGCCAAGGATCACGCTGACCAGGCCCGTGGTCAAGATGAGCTCCATCCAGAAGGCGGCCATGCCGGAGTAGCCGCTGGCGGGGTAGTTGGACCCGTAGGTGGCGGAGACGTTGATGATGGCATGCAGGACCAGGGCGGCCAGCGTCGCGCCGCCCAACTGCACCACGATGTAGCCAGGGACCCGGGCCCACGGGAATTCACGCCGGAGGGCGAAGGCGATGCTGACGGCCGGGTTCAGGTGGGCTCCGGAGATCTTGCCCATGAACAAGATGATGGCCATGACAGTCAGCGCGGGGGCCACGACGGCGGCGCTGTGGCTGATCACGCCGGGAAAGGCGTGGCTCATCATGCCACCGCCGGCCGCCGCCAGGACCAGGAAGAAGGTGCCGAGCAGTTCGGAGAAAAGGCGCCGCCACTCCTGGCGCGGGTCGTTGAAGTTGGTGATGCGCTCGACGACGTTCTTCTCGTAGCGGGCGAGCGGTCCGAGTGGGTTCGGCGTAGGTACTGGCGGTGCCGCGGTCATCGCTGGCTCCCATCAAGTTCAGCTGGAAAGCAGGTGCCCTGCCCGGGCGGGTCGCTGATCAAGGCGACGGAGTCCGGGTCTTAAAGGTCGGGTTCGGCGGCGATGCGTCCCGAGGCGACGGCGTCGACGAGTGCTTTGTGGTCGCGTTCGGGAGTCATGCGGGCAAGCGATGTGTCGAGCTGGTACCGCAACGCAACCCTGGGAGGAGCCCCCGCGGTCAGTACACTCATCTTCGGCTCCTCTCCCACCGCACCGAACCCGGTCGCTGTTCGTCACGAGCTCGGCTGTTGTTAGTCGCGTGTTCACACTCAAACGGCAGTCAAACTGCTGGAACGTGACCTCGCCATCACCCGCATGGGGTGAGTGTCCCGCTGGCCGGGAGGAGTTTCAGCAGCTGGGGCAGGGTCCGGATCATGATCATGATCCGGACCGTCTTGCCGTGACATCCGTTGCTGTTACCTACGGCGTTGTTCCCCGGCTGTCACCGACGGCGGCGGGAAACGCGCCGGGCGGTGCGCCGTGACGTGCGCCGTGCGACTCTGCGTCCTCCGAACATCTCATCCTCCAGGTGCTAGTGCTGGGTGACGGTCACGGCGTGCTTGCCGCCCCGGACGTTTCCAGGTCGTGCAGTTGCTTTGCCTCCTCGGCGGACACCAGGCCGATGTCCACGAGGTCGAGCGGGCTGATGAAGCCGTCGCTGACGCGGAACCCGCCCGCCCGGGCGATGGCGTCGCGGAGCGGCACGGCCCAGTGGTGCTCCAGGAGTATCAGCGCGGCCGCGGAGTTGTTCGGGATGTCCTCGATCACGTCCCACTCCTCCTGGTCGGTGAAGATGTGCACGCCGCCGGCGTCGGCCACCTCCTCGGCGCCTTCCGCCGCGCCCGCCTCGGCCCCCTCCTCGCCGGCGATGCCGAGCCCGACCAGGGCGCCGATCTTGCTGCCGAGCTCGATCGCCTCGCGCTCGGAAAGGTTGCTGAGGTGCTCCACTTCGATCTCCCCGAAGGCGTCCTTGTAGACCGCCAGGGAGTCGATGACGCGGACTGTGCCGCTGTCGCGAAGCCGCTCGAGTTCGGCGATGATCTCGCCGTGGAAGTCCGGGTTCTTGAATCCCAGCACAATGAGCTGTACCGGCCCGATCGCCATGCCCATGCCCCTTCCGCTTGCTCTGTTTACCCGCAAGCATCAGGCCGCAATGGCAAGGCCGCACCACCCCGTCAGGGTGAGCGGCCTGGCCGGTGGCGGGCCACGGCGAGAGCGCGGCATCATTCACCACCGGGGAGGGCCGCGGCGCTGTCACGGGCGAGGAACCGGAGCCGGGCCGCGCGCGCATCCCACGCGTACAGGACGGCGGTGCCCGCGATGAGGTCATGCAAGGCGCGGTGCTCGTGCTGGAAGAGGATGCCAGTGAACCCCAGGCCGAAGAGCAGAAAGCTCAGCGGGAACGCGGCTGCGCGGACCATGCCACGCCACGGGTCCAGGTCCGCGCCATCTGCCCCGACCACGCGGAGCCCGAGCACCGCCATGCCGAACGTCCGGCCGCTCACTGCCCAGGAATAGCCGAAGTACAGGAAGTACCAGCAGACCGATACGATGCCGCTGGTCCAGCCGTGGTGGCTCCAGTCAATCGAGTGTCCGGTCACGATCTGGGCCGCGTACGAGATCGCCGCGAGGATGAGGACCAGCAGGCCGGAGCCGACCGCGAGGTCAATGGCGTACGCCGTGAGCCTGGACACCGCTCCCGCGTAGTTCCGTGCGCTCCCGTCGCTTTCTGCCTTTCGCCGTAGCAGTCGTGCCACCCAGCGGCCGATGAACCGATCCAGCCCGACGGCCTGGCTGCGGATCGCGTCGAGCGCCTCGGTCGCGATCCCACCGGATGACCTCGCCATGACCGCTCCCAGGTCCGTCTCCCGGACCAGTGCGTCCATATCGACGCGGCGCAGCAAATCGTTCAGGTCAGCCCGGTCGAGCAGCGCCCGCACGTCCACCCGGTCCAGGAGCGCGTTGACGTCGACTCGGTCCAGGAGCGCGTCGACCTCAACCCGGTCGAGCAGCGCCTTCAGGTCCACCCGGTTCAGGAGGGCATTGACGTCGACCTGATCGAGCACCGCGTTCACGTCGATCCGCCGAGCGACAGCGTTGACGTCGAGCGTCTGCAGCAGCACGGCGGTGAGGAGCTGATTCAAGCCGTGTTCAGCCGACTCCAACGTGCCCTGCCATCTCAATGTCGGACACTGGGCCCCTCCTGTTTGTCGTGAGACGTGGGGTATATCCAGGTTCCCTGGCTGCGCCGCCGCGAGGCTCACCCGGCTCGGGTGATCAACGCCGCAAGACAAGGCGCCAGCACGGCGGTTCAGTGGTCGCCGCCGCCCGCACCGCCTACGAGTAACAGCCACGCGAGATCACCCCTCCGCGGGTGATGCCGCCGGCGCGGCGCGCGGCCATGCTTAGCGGATGTTCAGGCGATGATCCAGCGACGGGCCCGGTCAGACTCGGGATGGAACTGCCATGTGGGGGTTGAGTCCCATGGATGAGGACGCTTCGACCGGAGACCTGGGTAACCAGCCGCCGACGATCGCGGGGATCCCGCCGGCCGCGGAGGCGTCGGCGGAAGTCCCGCGGCCGTCGCCGGAGCCCGCGAAACCCCGGAGGCTGCTCCACGTGACCCTTCCAGGCTGCTGGGGCGGGGTCATTTTCGGCTGCCTTTCCTTCACGCCGTCGCTGCTCCCGCGCGGCGGCATCATCCAGGGCGTGGTCTTCGGGATCACCGCGGCCATCGGGTATGGGCTGGGGGTGCTCGCCGCGTCGATCTGGCGTGCCTTCGCCGACCGGGATCCCCGGCCGCCGCGGCCGTGGGCCTGGCCCGCCTTCTTCATCGGCGGGGGCATCCTCTACGCGGTCACTTTCGGGATCGGGCAGTACTGGCAGTACGAGATCCGCGGGCTGATGGGGGTGACGGACTACAACATCCCGCTCGTCATCGCCTCGCCCTTCATCGCCGCGCTGGTCTTCTGTCTCATCCTGCTGATCGGCCGCGCCATCCGCGGCCTGTACCGCTGGCTCGCGAAACTACTGAACCGCTGGATCGGGCGTCGCGCGGCGCACGCGACCGGCTGGATCCTGGTCGCCGCCCTCACCTACGGGGTCCTCAGCGGCGTGCTATTCAACGGCTTCATCGAGCTCGCCAACAGTGCGTACTCAACGCGTGACACGACAACCGCGGCAGGAATATCCCAGCCCGCGACCAGCCTGCGTTCGGGCGGCCCTGGCTCGCTCGTGCCGTGGAACACGCTGGGCTACCAGGGCCGTAACTTCATCGGCAAAGGCCCCTCAGCGAGCGACATCGCGAAGTTCACCGGCCACCCCGCTATGGAGCCGATCCGGGCCTACGCCGGGCTGGCGTCGGCCTCCGACGCCGTGGCCCGCGCACAACTAGCGGTCACGGACCTCGAGCGGGCGGGCGGCTTCAAGCGCAAGTACCTGCTCGTGGTGACCACGACCGGCAGCGGCTGGGTCGACCCGGCGCTGGTGGACTCGTTCGAGTACCTCACCGGCGGCGACGCCGCGACGGTCGCGATCCAGTACTCTTACCTGCCGTCCTGGATTTCCTACCTGGTGGACAAGGACAAGGCCCGCGAATCTGGCATCGCGCTCTTCGACGCGGTCTACGGCGCCTGGCTCAAGCAGCCCCCGAGCCAGCGCCCAAAGCTGCTGGTAGCAGGCGAGAGCCTGGGCACGTTCGGCGGCGAGGCGGCCTTCAGCGGCGAACACAGCATGGCCAATGTGACCAGCGGCATTCTGTTCGCGGGACCGCCCAATTTCAACGTGCTTTTCGGGCAGTTCGTAAACCACCGCGACCCTGGCAGCCCGGAGGTCCAGCCCGTCTACGACCACGGACAGATCGTCCGGTTCGCGAACGATGCGACCAGGGACATTCCGCCGGACGGCCAGCCCTGGACGGGGACCCGGGTGCTCTATCTGATGCACCCGTCCGACCCGATCGTCTGGTGGAGCCCGAACCTCATCTTCACCCCGCCCGACTGGATCAGCGAGCCGCCAGGCAGTGACGTGCTTCGAGGCACCATCTGGCTGCCGTTCGTGACTTTCTGGCAGGTCACCGCCGATCTCCCATTCTCCACCGGGGTTCCAGACGGCCACGGTCACAGGTACTCGGCCGAGTACGTGGACGGCTGGAACGCGGTCCTGCGGCCGGCCTGCCTCACCACCCAGGACCTCGCCACCCTCAGGAGCATCATCACGAGTGTCAGGTAACCGCTCGTCAGCCAGGCGCCCAGGCCCACACGGCCGCCGCCGCGAGGACGGCGAGCCCATTGGTGGCCCAGTGCAGCCCGGCCGACGCGAGCAGGCTTCCGCTGCGCCGCCGTAGCTCGCAGAACAGCACCCCTGCAAGCCCCGTGAACACGACCGTTCCCAGCACCGAGAGAACCTGACCTGACGTTCCCTTGCCGACCGCGCCGCCGACCGCCTGGTTGCTCGCGGCCAGGCCGAGCGACGGCAGCACGTGCCACAAACCGAACAGCACGGACGAGACGACAGTGGCGACGCGCGTCCCGCGTGCCCGCCTGAGCAGGCCCCAGAGCACCCCGCGGAAGGCGACCTCCTCAAACAGCACCGTCCCCGCGGGGATGAGCACGAAGGCTGTCAGCAGGGCGTGCCCCCAGCCCAGGTGGTAACGGCTGTCACGGAACGCGCCGCGGGTCAGCGGAAGCGCCGCGCCCGCCGCGAACACAACCGCGATGGCGGCGATCTCAGCGCCCGCCCAGGCCAGCCCGCGCCGCCATGTCCCCGGGCCGAGGCCAAGCTCCTGCCAGCTGAGCCCGGCCCACCTCGCCAGCGCCAGCAGGCCGACCGCACCAGCCGGCCCGGCTACCAGCGCGGCGTGCGACACCAGGACGCCAACCACGTTGACGGCCACGAGAACCACGAGGACAACGCCGATCGCCCAGCCGAGGCGCCCCGGGTGACCGGACGATGCCGACGCCATGCGGGCCCCCTTCCCCTGTGCCAACCCAGCTTAGGACCATCATTCCCGAGGCAGGATGTCTGCCGGGTCGCCGAGCTCGCTGCCCGCTTCGGCCGCTGACGTCGCCACTTGACCGTCCCGGTTGTTAGTCGGTACATTACTCAACTAATGAACCAATGAGCCGCCGAGGAGGTGGACCGTTGCCGGAGATGGCTGGTCTCGACGAGGGAACGCCGCTGTTCGCCCAGGTTGCCGAGCGGCTGGCGGCGGAGATAGCGGACGGCGGCCTGGCCGAGGGCGAGCGCGTGCCGTCTACGAACGAACTGGCCGCCTACTACCGGATCAATCCGGCGACCGCGGCCAAGGGCATCAACCTGCTCGCCGATGACGGCCTGCTGGAGAAGCGCCGCGGCATCGGCATGTTCGTCGCGGCCGGTGCGCGCCAGCGGCTGCTCGCACAGCGCCGCGAGCAGTTCGTCGAACGCTACGTGCGGCCGCTGCTCACCGAGGCGACCCGGCTCGGCATGGACAGCGGGGAACTGACCGCGGCGATCAAGGAATGCGCCCACGAGCAGTTCAGTGACTCACCTGGAGGTGTCGCGGTATGACGTCGGCGATATCGGTAGCCTGGCCTGACCAGGCGCTATCACGACCAGGTCGCACTCGACGACCTGAGCGTCGAGATCGAGGCGGGGACGATCACGGGGCTGCTCGGCCGCAACGGCGCGGGCAAGACCACGCTGCTGCGCGTCCTCGCAGGCCACGAGTTCCCGTCATCAGGGAGCGTCACGGTGCTCGGCGAGACGCCCGCGGAGAACGAGCACGTGCTGCGGCGCATGGTGTTCGTCCGTGAGGACCAGGCCTACCCCGACTTCAAAGTGCGCCACGCGCTGCGGGCCGCGTCCTGGTTTTACCCGAACTGGGATGCCGGGCTGGCGGACACGCTGATCGCCGACTTCGACCTGCGGCCGAACAAGGCGATCAAGAAGCTGTCGCGCGGTATGCGCTCCGCGCTCGGGATCGTGATTGGCCTCGCCGCGCGGGCCGAAGTGACGCTGTTCGACGAGCCGTACGCGGGCCTCGACGCGGTGGCCAGGCAGGTCTTCTACGACCGGCTGCTTGCGGACTACGCCGAGTGCCCCCGGACGATCCTGCTGTCCACCCACCTGATCGACGAGGCCGCCGCGCTGTTCGAGAGCGTGGTGGTCATCGACCGGGGCCGGGTCGTGCTCGAGGCCGCGGCCGACAGCCTGCGGGGCGTCGCCACCACGGTGAGCGGCCCCGTGCTCGCCGTGGACGAGTTCACCGCCGGGCGCCCGGTCTGGAACCGGCGCCGTCTCGGGTCGCAGGCGTCCGTCGTCATGGTCGGGCAGCTGGACGAGACCGCCAGGGAGCGGGCCAGGTCGCTGGGGCTGGACCTGGTACCGCTGACATTGCAGCAGCTTGTGGTACACGCGGATGGCTGGCCAGCCTCATCTGAGGCGGCAGATTTCCCGCCCTCGGCCATGGAAGGGGTAAGCGCATGAGCACGTTGGTCAAGGTCGCCCGCTACCACCTCGTCCAGCCGTTCCAGTACCTGGCGCTGGCGTGGATGGTGCTGGCGTTCAGCTTTGCCGTGAACGTGATCGTCTTCGGGATTACCCCGGTCGACCACCACACGGCGCTGACCGCGAGCACGGACGGCCGGTCTACCGGCGCGCTGTCCAGCTTCTTCATCCTCTTCCTCGTGCTTGGCGTGCAGAGCATCGGCCGGTCGCTGCCCTTCGGGCTGGCCCTGGGCGTGAGCCGCCGCTCCTACTACATGGGCACCGCGCTGCTCGCCGTCGTGCTGGCCTGCGCGGACGGGCTGGCGCTGGCCGCGCTCCAGGCCATCGAGCGAGCCACCGGCGGCTGGGGCGTGCAGATGGGCTTCTTCCGCGTGCCGTACCTGCTCGACGGTCCGTGGTACCTGACCTGGCTGACGTCGTTCGTCGGGCTGACGCTGCTGTTCGTGTACGGGATGTGGTTCGGTATCGTCTACCGGCGGTGGAGCCTCGTCGGCACGCTCACGTTCATCGCCGCCCAGGTCACCGTCCTGCTCGCGGCCGCGCTTGTCGTCACCTGGTCGCACGGCTGGACTGGTGTCGGCCACTTCTTCACCGGCTTGACCGCCGCGGGGCTGACCGGGCTGCTCGCCGTCCTGGCGGTGGCCTTGCTCGCCGGCGGGCACGCCACCATCCGCCGCGCCACGGTGTGACCAAGGTCCGACGCCAATGATCCCCATCGTCCCCATGCCCGTCTTTCCCTACCCCGACTGGGACGCCGTGTTCGGCGCGGACCTGCGGGCGTCGAACGCCGACCGTGACGTCGCGGCGGACATTCTGTGCGCCGCCGTCGCGGACGGCCGTCTGACCCTGGCCGAACTCGACGAGAGGCTGGAGGATGTGCTGGCCGCCCGCACGCTCCGCGAAATCGCCAGGCGGATCTCCGACCTCCCCGGCCCGAGCTTCTCCGAACCAGTCAGGCAGCCTCAGGCAGCAACCCGCTGGTCACTCCTTCAGTCACTGCTGACCCCGCCGGCACCGGCCGACCCCAGCCGCCTGCCCGCCTGAGCACCGCCGCGGGCCTGGATGTTTGAGGGAGACAGTTGGGCTCAGTGGGAGAAAACTGGCTCACGCTGAGTCCCGAGTTGCCGTTGGTACGGCTGAGGCCTTACCGTTGGTAACGGAACTGTTACAAAAAGTACGGGGGTATATGCGAATGCCAGACTTCAAGGGGCTCATGAACAAGGCTAAGGAGCTTGCCGGCAAGCATCCTGACCAGGTTGACAAGGGGGTCCAGAAGGGCGAGGACCTCGCCGAGAACAAGATCGGCAGCAACTACGACGGTCAGATCAAGAAGGGCGGCGACTACGTCGAGGGATCACTCGGCGTGAACGAGCCTGACCGCCAGCCGGAGTAAGCCTGGAGTCACGATGTCCGCCCGCCCGGTACCGGGCGGGCGGACATCGTTATGAAGTCACGGGCGTAGGACTCCTGGAAAAACGTCGCGGCGCCAAGGTGAGTGGCGAGGAGCCTGGTGCCGTTCGACGGCGCGGCGAGGCCGTTCGGTGTCGCGGGCCGGTAAGCGGCGAAGACCGGCCAGCCCGGGTTGATGTCAAGCTCCAGGCCGCGCACTACCCCGGCCCGCACCAGCAGGAGGGCAAGCTGCAACGGGTCGAGCGCCGGGCCTACCGCGTAGACCAGGGCGCCATCGGCCGTGACGCCGAGCCCGGAGCGCCACTGGTGCTCGATGCTCGGGACCGACGCGGCGCAAGACTTCAGCCCGCAGGTGTTGCCCCAGGCCCGCCAGTCGTGGCCCTCCGCTAGCGCGGTCGGCTTGCCCGCCGCGACGAGCGGTACCAGGTTCTGGCGGACCGCCACGACGGACGGCGTCATGCGCACGTCGGTACCCCACGCGCCGACGGTGATGGCGCCGCTCGCGTAGATCACCACCGATGCGTCGCCGGTTACCAGCGGGTCGATCAGCCGGCCCTCGGTGTAGTAGCCGCCATGCGCGTCGGCCATCTTGAACCCGCCGTTGAACGCCGCCACGAGCGTCGCCGCCGCGTCAGGCAGGACCGGGGCGGTGAACTTGTAGCCGAGGCCACCCGGGGAGATCGATCCCGAGTACAGCCTGGCCGACAGCAGCTTCGTGTCCATCCACGCGATGCCCGCCCGCAGCGCGGCACCAGGCGGGACGAGCGTCGCCTCGTATACCGCCGGCATGCCGTCGACCGGCCGTCCGGCCGGGTGCCAGCCGTCCTGGCCCGCGGAATCCTGGCCAGTGAACGGAACGAGGGCCGCCGGTGCGGGCAGCGGGGGCCGCGGGCCTGTCGGCCGCGGGCTCGCCACCCGCGCCATGGCGGAGGAACGCGACGGCGGGGGCGGTGCACCGGTGCCGTTCTTTACCGGTCCGGCCAGTCCCGCACTCGTGCACGCGGCCAGCCCACTGACCAGGCAAGCAAGCAGCGCGGTCGCCGCCGCGCGCCGGGTACGGCGCGGTGCCCGCAGGCTCATCATTCCCAAACCGTACTCGCAGCGCCAAGCGGCACATGTAACGTATCGGACATCGCGGTTATAAATCCGTGACCCTGAGAAATGGGCCAGGGAGCGGACTACGAAGGTGAGAACGTGCGACATCTATACGGGACTGCCCTAGCCGTCGTCATGACCGCGGTCATGTTCTTCGCCGGCGCGTGGGGCTACCTCCAGTTGCTCCACCTTCCGGTACCGCCGGGCCAGGCGAACGCGCTGCCGGCCGGCGGCGGGTCACTGCTGTCGAACAGCACCGTGCTGCTCGCGCTCGCGGCCCTGGTGGCCACCGCCGTACTGGCCGGCGTGCTCGCCGCCGTTCCGTGGTTCTCACCGCTCGCGTCCGGCCTGCCGGGCCTGCTGCTCCTTGCCTGGACGGCGCTCTACCTGGTGAGCGTGCGGCGCGCGGTGGAGTTCATCCCGCTGCGCTCGCACTCGTTCGGCGCGGGCTGGGAGGGCCTGCTCTTCAACGGGATTCTCGGTGCCGTCGGCGCGGTCATGGTCTTCCCGATGTTCATACCGTCCCGCTGGCGCGCGCCGCGCCTGGCGGAAGCTGACGCGTTCACCAGCGACGTGGACGATTACCTGTCGACGGTGACGACGGACGACAGGACGCGGCGGCATGACGAGCAGTCGCCGCTCGTCGGTACCGTGGTGGGCGGCCAGCCGGCCGTCCCCGGCGGCGTCAGGCCGGTGGATACCAGCCGCATCACCGGCGCCTCGCGGGCGCTGCGCAACACCGGCACCTTCCGCGTCGCTACCGGCACGCAGCCGCGTGCTACCGGCTCCTTCCGCTCCACGCAGGACACTCGCTCACGCAGGACAAAGCCTGCTCGGACGGCCGTACTACCGGGCGGCTGACGAGTAGCCAGCCGCCAGGTAGCACCGGACTAAGCCAACTCGGGGCGCAGGCTGGCGGCCGCGGCCGCCAGCGCGGCCATCTTGCCGTTCGCCGCCTCGCGCGTGATGTACTTCATGCCGCAGTCAGGCGCGAGCACGAGCCTGGACGCCGGCACGTACGGCAGCGCCCGGCGCACCCGCTCAACGACGACCTCTTGGGTCTCCACCGCGGGGTCGGACAGGTCGATCACGCCGAGGATGATCGTCTTGCCGTCAAGCGCGGCGAGCACCGAGCAGTCCAGGTTCGACTGCGCGGTCTCGATCGAGATCTGCTCGACGTCGCACGCGGCGAGCTCCGGCAGGAACGAGTACCCGGCAGGCCGCTCGTGGATGATCGCGGCGTAGCCGAAGCAAAGGTGCAGCGCCGTCGTCCCGAGCCCGGTCACGCCGTCCAGTGCCCGGTTGATCACCTTGACGCCGTACTGCGCGGCCTCGGCGGACCGTGCCTGCAGGTAGGGCTCGTCGAGCTGCACGATGTCGGCCCCGGCCGCGAACAGGTCCCTGATCTCCTCGTTCACCGCCTCGGCGTAGCCAAACGCGAGCGCCTCACGAGACCCGTAATAGTCGTCCTGCGCCTGCTGCGCCATCGTGAACGGGCCAGGCACGGTGATCTTGACCGTGCGTCGCGTGTGGTCGCGCAGGAACGAAAGGTCGGACACCTCGACCGGGTGCTTCCTGCGGATCGGGCCAACCACGCGGGGCACCGGGTTCGGGTGCCCGCTGCGGTCGAGCGCCGATCCTGGGTTGTCGATGTCCACGCCGTCAAGCGCGGTCGCGAACCGGTTCGAGTAGCTCTCCCTGCGGATCTCGCCGTCGGTGATGATGTCAAGGCCGGCGTCTTCTTGCGCGCGGATCGCTAGCAGCGTCGCGTCGGCCTGTGCCTCGTCGAGGAACTCGGGAGCGACCCGCCATAGCTCCCTGGCGCGGACCCTGGGCGGAAACCGGCCGGCCAGCCTGGCCCTGTCGATAAGCCAGTCAGGCTGTGGATAACTTCCAACGAGTGACGTGGGCAGCAGCATGCCATGCAGGCTACGCCCGAAGATCCTTAAGCGAAAGCGCGCTCGTGAACGCTGGGGATAACCGTGTGCCCGGCGTCAGCCGGTCGGCAGGATGTTGACCGCGCGGGACACTACGAGGGCGACGGTCACGATCGAAATGAGCGACTGCACGGTCATCGCGGCCTTGGCCCAGCGGGACATGGGCATCACGTCGGTGGGGCTGAAGGCCGTGGCGTTCGTGAACGCCACGTAGAGGTAGTCGAAGAAGGCGGGCTCCCAGTCGGGCGGTGCCATCCCCGGGCTGGTCATCTGCGGGAACTGGAAGTCCGGGTACCGCTTGAGGTTCAGCGCCCGCGCGACGGGGCCGCCGCGGTCGAACTCCCAGTACCACAGGGCGAAGGCGATCACGTTCGTCAGCCAGATGACGCCGCCGGTGATGAGCAACTGGCCGGGCTCGCGCCCCATAGTGCCCCGCGTGATGCCGACGGCGAGCGCGGCGACCGAGTAGCCGTTGGCCAGGCTGAGCATCGCGGCGAGCACGAGGCTCAGCGACCGCATGATCGTGGACTGCCGGTCGATCCGTTGCGGGTTCGCCATGATAAGCACGATGAGCAGCGCGCCCTGGGCGGCGGGAAAGATCCACGACGGGCTGACGAGGACCAGCTTGTCCGGCACCGCCACCTGGAGCGCGATGCCCGCGGCGGTGGTCAGCGCGACGGGCCAGCGCAGCTCGCCCTGGGTCCTGCGGCGCCACGCGGGCAGGGAGGGGCCCTGGTGCGCCGCCCCGCCGGCCTCGTGCAGCCACTCGCCCGCGTGCATGCCCTCCGCCTCGAGCCGCTGCGCGACCAGGCGGTGGAGTTCGTCGATCCGGCTGTGCAGCGACCGGATCCCGTCAATGACCTCGGGGGCCGCTTTGTCGTCAGCAAGCGGCGCCGAGCGTACCTCATCGTCACTCATGCCAGCCATGAGCACCAGACTACGAGGGACATACCTAAGGACTTCAGTGCGGAATGCCCGAGATCATGTCGCCGACGCGGCCCAGGGCCTCGCCAAGCCTGACCCGTGAGTCGCCCGCGGTGTCACCGGGTGCCGGCGACTCGAGCCGGTCGGCAAGCCGGTACAGCGCGTAGAGCCCGTGCACGCCCGCCCAGCGCGCGGGCTCGGGCTCCCAGGACCTGCCGCGGTGCCCCACCCAGGGCAGCGTGGTCAGCGGCGACGGCTCCCCGGCCACCAGGTCGGCGAGCGTGCGCCCGGCGAGGTTGGCGGCGGCGACCCCGTGCCCGGTGTAGCCGCCCGCCCAGCCCATGCCGGACGCGGGGTGGTACGTGACCGACGCGCACCAGTCGCGTGGCACGCCGAGCACGCCGCACCACGCGTGCGCGACCTGCGCCTCGGCCGCGGCGGGAAACAGCCGCCGCAGCACGCCGGTGAGCGCGGCCACGGTCGACTGGTCGGTCATCCCCAGGTGATCCACCGCTGAGCCGAACCGGTACGGGACGCCGCGCCCGCCGAGCGCGATCCTGCCGTCCGCGGTCCGCTGCGCGTACATGTACGCGTGCGCCTCGTCGGACAGCGTTTCGCACCCCGCCCAGCCGATCTCCCGCCAGGCCGCGCTGTCGAGCGGCTCGGTCACCAGCATGTGGCTGTTCATTGGCAGCAGCGCGCGGCGCAGCCCGGGCAGTCCCGCGGTGTACCCCTCGGTGCAGCGGAGCACCGAGCGCGCGCGCACGTCGCCGAACTTCGTCCGCGCCACCGCGCCCGCCTCCCCCGAGGCGGCGGGCTCGATCGCGGACACCGGCGTCGCCTCGTAGATCTCCACCCCGCGCCGCTCCGCCGCGGCGGCGACACCCGCGGCCAGCGCGGCCGGCTGAACCCGGGCGCTCGCGGGCGCGAACAGCCCGCCGAGGGCACCGGAGACGTTGACCCGCTCGCGCGTCTCATCGCGGGAAAGGAACTGGTACACGTCCTCGCCGTCGCCGTGCTCCCTGATGGCGACCAGGCCTTCGCGCAACCGCGCGAGCTGTGCGGGCGTTGTCGCCACAGACAGCCGGCCGCCCTTCACGAAGTCACAGGCGATCGACTCGGCCTCGCATACCCGCCCCACCTCGTCGACGGTGGACCTGAGCTCCGCCTCGAGCGCCCGCACGCCGGCCGCGCCGCCCGGCGGCCCGCGCGTAGCGGTCCCGCGACCCTGGCAGCTCCGCGGTCACCCAGCCGCCGTTGCGCCCGGAGGCGCCGTACCCGGCGAACGCCGCCTCAAGCACGACGATCCGCCAGCCGGGGCGCAGCCCGGCGAGGTAATAGGCGGTCCACAGCCCGGTGTAGCCGCCACCCACGATGCACACGTCCGCTTCTGTCGGCCCGGGCAACGACGGCCGCCTGGGCGGAAACCCGCCGAGCGCCCGCCACCAGTAGGAGACTTCGCCGTTACGCATGGGGTGACGGTACCCGATGGCGGCAGGGCCGGGCATCGTGAGGTGGTCGCGCTGAGCGGGTACTTTACGAGTTATGCGCCTTGGGGTACTCGACGTCGGCTCAAATACGGTTCACATGCTTGTGGTCGACGCTTACCCGGGAGCGCGCCCATTGCCCGCCTTCTCGCATAAGACCGAGCTGTCACTCGCCGCCCACCTGGAACGGGACAACACGCTGTCCGGGGTCGGCGAGGAGCGGCTGACCGAGGTGGTCGCCGAGGCGCTGCGGATCGCCGAGGACAAGGGCGTCGAGGACTTCCTCGGGTTCGCCACGTCCGCCGTCCGCGACGCGGTCAACGGAGACGACGTGCTCGCCCGCATCGAGAACCAGACGGGTGCGTCGATCAGGGTGCTGTCCGGCGAGAACGAGGCGAGGCTGACCTTCCTCGCCGCGCGGCGCTGGTTCGGCTGGTCCTCCGGGCGGCTGCTCGTGGTCGACATCGGCGGCGGCTCGCTTGAGATCGGCGCCGGGCTGGACGAGGAGCCCGAGGCCGTGATGTCGCTGCCGCTCGGTGCCGGGCGGCTGACCAGGGACTGGTTCACCGCGGACCCGCCGCCACCCGACCAGGTGCGCGCGGTGCGCAGGCACGTGCGGGCGGAGATCGCCAGGAAGGCGGGCAGCCTGCGCCGCGGCGGCACCGTCGACCACGCGGTCGGCACCTCGAAGACCTTCAGGCAGCTCGCCAGGATCGCCGGGGCCGCGCCGTCGAGCGAGGGCTTCTACGTGAAGCGGTTCCTCAAGCACAGCGACGTGAGCCTGTGGGCGAAGCGGCTCGCGGCGATGGACAAGGCCGAGCGGGCCAGGCTCCCCGGGGTGTCAGAGGGCCGGGCGGCGCAGATGACCGCGGGCGCGATCGTCGCGGACGCGGTGATGGACCTGATGGGCGTCAGCCAGCTGGAAATCTGCCCGTGGGCGCTGCGCGAGGGCGTCATACTGAAGCGCCTCGACAACCTCGCCGACCCCGCCACGCGGGCGTAGCCACCCGGACCGGGCAAAGTAAAACACGCACCCGTTCGGATAAATTCAAAAACTTTTCTCCCGAACGAGTGCGTGCTTTGCCTGGAGGGCCAGAGATCTCCGGCAGCTTTTTGTGCGCCCGCGCGGGCCTGATAAGATCGCGGTTTTTGCGATCAGGCCCGCGCGGGCGCACATCGGGGGTACGGGGGTCGCCCCCCCGGGCGATTACTGCAGCAGGCGGATGCCCTCTGTCGGCTCGTCGGGGTCGATCAGGCCGCTGCCGTGCCGGGGCTCGCGGTCGGCGAGCGGGTCACCGAGGCCGGTGACCGGCGCGCCGCTTGGCAGCGGCATCGGCGGACGCGGCATGCCGTCCTGCGACCCGCCGCCATGCCGGCCGGGGGCCGTGCCAAGCGGAGGCGGTGGCGGAGTCGCGCCCGGCCGCCCGAACGGGCCACGCGGCGCGTCCGGCGGCGGGAGCAGGCCGCCAAGTGGGGCCATGCCGTCGAGCGGGTCGTGGTCCTGGTCGGTGACGGGCGGGTTCAGCCGGCCGGTCAGCCCGGGCCTGCCAGGTCCCGCAGGGCGGATGTCCTCGCCCCTCGGCGGCGCGACGGTCCCCGTGGCGACCGTTTCCGGCGCGGGCGGCGCGAGCAGCGCGAGGTCGCGGTCGCCTTCGCCGTCGGTACCATCCTCGGGGACGGCGGCGGCGGCCAGCGGCGGCGTCGGCGGCCTCCGCAAGGCTGACCGCCCTGCTGACCGACTGATTGACCTCTTCTTCAAGCGACATCCTGGCGGCTTCCGCGGCGACGAGGCCCTGCACGCCGTCCAGGATGTCGGTCAGTCGCCTGACCGTGTCCGAGTGCCTGGTGCTGAGCAGGTTGAGCCTGCGCTCGGCGCCGTCGTGGATGGCGGTCGCGCGGGCCGTGGCCTCGTCAAGCACCTTCTTCGCCTGGGACTTGGCCTGGGCGAGGGCCTGATCCGCCTTCTTCCGCGTGTCGCTTGTCAACCGGTCAGCCTCGGTGCGCGCCGCGGTGCGGGTCTTGTCGGCCTCGTTGCGGGCGGCGGAAATGGTCCGCTCGGCCTGCTCCTGTGCGGCGGTCAGCATCCGCTCGGCCTGATCCCGCGCGTCGGCACGGACCCGCTCAGACTCCTGCTGCGCCTCGGCCCGCTGCTTGGCGATGTCGTCGTCGGCCTTGTTCTTCTGTGCCTTGGCCTCGTCGTCCGCCAGCTTGAGGATCTGCGAGATGCGCTCGCTGACCTCCTCGTGCGCGGGCCTGCCGGAGAGCGCCTGCTGGCGCACGGTGGAAAGTTCGCGGCGCAGGTGCTCAGAGTCATCGAGGGACCGGGTGAGCCGCTGCTCTAGTTCCCGGATCTCGTTGTTGCGGCGCGCTACAAAGTCGTCAACCTGGCGGCGGCTGTAGCCGCGCATCTGCATCTCGAACTCTTCGTGCAGCAGGTTCGGCAGGAGGTCACTGTTTTCATTCATGGCATCACGAGAATCATGGGTCCTGAGAGGTCTGCGGGGACGATGTCCGGAGTCTAACGGTGCCGGGCCTGGTAGTGGGATCGCCGAGGTAGCGAGCTCCCCCTGGTAGCAGTTACGAACACGACTCTTCTCCCGGGAGCCACCGTCCGCAACCGAAACGACCGAGTGTCCCGTTATATCCCAACTTGGCCTGATGCGAAAGTTGCAGATATTGAGTTTCGGGTTACGAGCGCATTCGTGGGATTAAGGCCGTGCAGGCTTTGAGTTTGGTAGATGTCCTGCTCAGGGCATGGCGCTAGCGGCAACTCGTGACGTAAGCTGTAGTCAGTCAGTTACCCTACGATATGCGGACATCTACTCCTTTTCCGCAAGATACACGGACATATGGTGCTGCTGGGACTGCCGCTACGCAGGGTGTTTGCGGTCCCTAAGGTGCATAAATGCCACATACCGGAACTAGAAGATTTCCGCTGCCTAGTCACGGAATCGTTATGGGGAAGCCGGGTAAAACGTACGCAAGGGTGGTCTGCGAATGGCCCCGATGGGTCATGCGGAGGAATGGTGTCGCGACGTAACCTGAAGGGCGGGGCGGGGAGCGCCCGGTTGAAGGAGGTGAGCACGATTCCCATGCAGGTTGACCTTCGTGTTCACGACGACGTGGCGCTCGGTGAGATAGAACTCTACGCCGAGGTTCTCGCGACCGTCGCGGCGAGCGACGGCCCGCTCACGAAGAGCGAGCTTGACGAGGCGCTCGGCCTCAGGGGCTGAGCCTGTTCGGTGGCCTGCGCTCAGGGGTGGCGGTACATCGCGTCGGTTGACCAGCGGCTGAAGCCGAGTGCCGTGTACATGCGGACTGCCGCCGTGTTGTCCTCGTCCACGTAGAGCATGACGTCGGCGAGCCCAAGGCGCCGCAGGTGCGCGAGGCCCGCGAGGGTCAGCGCGCGTCCGAGGCCGCCGCCCTGCTTGCCCGGGTCGACGCCCACCACGTAGACCTCGCCGATCGGCGCGCCGCCTTCCTGGTGCACCTTCGTCCAGTGGAACCCCGCGAGCGCGCCGTCCCGCTCCGCCAGGAAGAAGCCGGCCGGGTCGAACCACGGCTCGGCCTCCCGCAGCAGGAGGTCGGACATGGTCCATGCGCCCTGCTCGGGATGGTGGGCGAACGCGCGGTGGTTGACCGCGAGCCAGTCCTCCTCGTCGGCGCCGGGCCTGAAGGTGCGGATCGTTACCCCAGGCGGGACCGCCGGGTCGCCGGCGGGCACCCGCGCGAGCGGCATGCGCATCTGCCACAGCGCACGGAACCTGGTAAAGCCCGCCGCCTTCGCGAGCCCAACCGCGCCGGGCAGTTCGCCGTGCGCCCAGAGCCGGACGCCGGCCCCGTCCGCGCCCGCGAGCAGCGCGGCGCTGAGCGCCGCGCCGTAGCCACGGCGCCGGTGGTCAGGGTGGACGACGAGCTCTCCGCTCGCGTCACCGCCCTGTGCCTCCTCATCGGGGGCGTCCAGGTGCGCGTACCCCGCGAGCACGCCGTCGCCTGACGTCAGCACCAGGTCGCGGGCCCGCGCGCCGCTGCCGTGCCGCACCTGGAGCAGGACGTCCTCCGACAGCGGTGCGACGCCGTCCGCCCGCGCCGCGGCGGCGGCGAGCCGCTGTACCTGGCTGGCAAGCTCGGGGGAGAGCGGCCCCTCGGTAATGGCCGTGCCGGAAGGCGAGGGCCAGGTCACCGGTCCGCCGGGATCACGGTGTCCTGCGGGATCAGGTCGGCGGCACCCCTGTCCTCCACGGAGCCCTTCACCGGGACGAACCGGTAGCCGACGTTCCGCACGGTGCCGATGAGCGCCTCGTGCTCGGGACCGAGCTTGGCCCGCAGCCGCCGGACGTGCACGTCCACGGTCCGCGTGCCGCCGAAGTAGTCGTAACCCCAGACCTCCTGGAGGAGGTGCGCCCTGGTGAATACCCGGCCGGGGTGCTGCGCGAGGAACTTGATCAGCTCGAACTCCTTGAAGGTGAGGTCGAGCACGCGGCCGCGCAGCCGCGCCGAGTACGTCGCCTCGTCGATCGCCAGGTCACCGGACCTGATCTCGTCTGGCGCGTCCGCCGCGGCACGTATCGCGCGGCGCCCGGTGGCAAGCCTGAGGCGGGCCTCCACCTCGGCGGGGCCGGCTGTGTTCAAGATCACATCGTCAGCGTTCCACTCCGCGCTGATCGCGGCAAGCCCGCCCTCGGTGACGATCGCGAGCATGGGGCAGTCGAGCCCGGTCGTGTGCAGCAGGCGGCAGATACTCTTGGCGTGCGCGAGGTCGCGGCGCGCGTCGACGAGGACGACGTCGGCGGGTGGCGCCTCGACCAGCGCGGAGGCGTCGGCGGGCAGCACGCGGACGGAGTGCAGCAGGAGGCCAAGGGCTGGCAGAACCTCCGACGAAGGCTCAAGG
This sequence comes from uncultured Actinomycetota bacterium, assembly GCA_963759545.1. Lineage (GTDB taxonomy): Bacteria > Actinomycetota > Actinomycetes > Streptosporangiales > Streptosporangiaceae > Trebonia. The sequence continues at coordinate 78,267 of CAVXAB010000029.1, read as the reverse complement.
ACGCCGGTCACCAACAGCAACTCGCTCACGTGATGCCACCTCCAGGCTTACGGGGCGCGTGAACGCCTGCGGACCTTCCAATCCCGACCGCTTCCCGCTGGCCGGACCACCGGGACCACGGCAGGATGAGAAGGTTCATCTCATCTGTATAAACACAAATGGGACCCGGGGGCAACATTGCCCGAGGTCCCGTTGAGGTAAGGATAACCGACATGGCCATGGTCAGCATCAGGTACTGGGCGGCGGCGAAGGAGGCCGCGGGCATGCCGGAAGAGTCCGTCGAAGCGGTGACTCTCCGTGACGCGCTTGACGCGGCCGTCGCGAGCCGGCGGCCGGACACCCGGCTGGCGACCGTCATCGCGAGGTCATCGTTCCTGGTAAACGCCGATCCGGTGGGCCGGGTGGCCAAGGAGTCGATCGTGCTCGACGAGGGTGCGGTGATCGAGGTGCTGCCGCCTTTCGCCGGCGGGTGAGAAGGCATCGGCCGCTACCGGTAGCCAGGCGATTACCAGCTGTCCGTAACGGTCTCCGCCTGAAGCGGTCATCCCGGTAGTAAACGTGATTAGCTTCACGCCAGTAATCCCCAGTAAACACGGGAAACATTGGCTACAAACGGTCACCAATTGGCGCGATCTGGTTGCTTTCGGCTACTTCCAGCCGGTATACCGGTGACTGTGAGCACCGAGCAGGGTCCTCCCGCGCAGCGAAATTCTCCGCCGTCATTGAACCAGTCGGCGGAAGCGGACGTTCTCCCTAATGTGCCGAGCACAGCGACCTCCCGGGGGGATGACTCCCAGGGGGCGGCCAGCAACGAGCGCATCGCCGACGATGCCTTTGTCCGGGCGCTGTACGCCGAACACGGCGGAGCGCTGCTTCGGTACGCCCTGCACCTGACTGGCGGAGACAGGCAGAAGGCGGAGGACCTTGTGCAAGAGACCATCGTGCGAGCCTGGCGACATCCGGAGGCCCTCGCGGACCGTCCGGCGCGCCCGTGGCTGTTCGCCGTGGCTCGCAACCTTGCGGTAGACGCCTATCGGGCGCGTCAGTCCCGGCCACCGGAAACCGGCCAGGACGCGTTCGAGACGCTGCCCGCGCACGATGACGCGGACCGCACGCTCGAATCCTGGGCGGTGGCCGAGGCGCTGGCGTCGCTGCGGCCCGATCACCGCTCTGTCATCGTCGAGACCTACTACCGCGGCTGCTCGGTCGCCGAGGCGGCGGCTACCCTCGGCATCCCTGCCGGGACCGTGAAGTCGCGCACCTACTACGCGCTGAAGGCGCTGAAGCTGGCCCTGCAGGAACGGGGGCTGGCACCATGACGCAGACACCATCCGCCTCCCGGGCCATGGAGTGCCCAGAGGCCCGGATATCCCTCGGCGTCTACGTACTCGGCGCCATTGACCCGGCCGAGCGCGCGCAGGTGGACGCCCACCTGACGACGTGCCGCGACTGCCGGGACGAACTCGCCGGCCTAGCCGGACTTCCCGCGCTGCTCTCCCGGGTCTCGATGGAGGAGGCCATCGCGCTCGCCGATACCGGAGAACCGCCGATGGCCGTCGTTGACGAGGCGCCGAAGCCGCCGCGCGAGCTGCTCGCCACGGTGCTCGACCTGACGGCGGCCCGCCGTCGCCGTCGCCGCTGGCTGGAGGCCGGCCTCGGCGTGGCCGCGGCGCTGGTCATCGCCGCGGGCGTGTTCGGCGGCCTGCGAATCGGGTCGAGCCCCGCGCCAGCCGTCTAGCGCCCAGTCTGGCCTCTATGTCGGCCCGCCCAACGGCCCGATGCAGACCGTGACCGGGAAGTCGGGCGACATGACCGCCACCGTCAGCTACAGCGCGATGGGCTGGGGCACCCAGCTCGACACGAAGGTCACCGGCATACCGGTCGGCACGAACTGCCAGCTCTGGGTGATCGACTCAAGCGGGAACCGTTACCTGGCCGGGAACTGGGACACCGACAACCTCGAGGGCAACGTCTGGTATCCCGGATCCGTGGGACTGCCGGCCAAGGACGTGGCTGGCTTCCAGGTCACGGTGGGCCACGGGCAGCCGATCCAGGTCACGGCGTGATCCTGGCGGCTATTCCCGGCGCGCCGGGAATAGCCGCCAGAGGTAACGGTGCTTGAGTAGTCATGGTCGGAGGCCTGATAGCGCTCGTGGTCGTCCTCGCCGCGGCGTCCGCGGCGGGGCTTGCGCTGCGCCAGCGTCAGGGCCGGTTTCACCAGCGGACTCCTGCCCATGACCAGCCCTCGTCGGCAGACGCGCTCAGCGCCGCGGACCTCGGCGCCCCACTTGGCGCGCGGGCGACTCTCGTGCAGTTCTCCACCGAGGTGTGCGCGTACTGCGGCCCGACCAGGGCACTGCTGACCGAGGTGGCGAGGGAACGGGACGGCGTCTCGTTTGTCGAGATCGATGCCGCGGAGCGGATGGACCTGACCAGGCGGCTGCGCGTGCTGTCCACCCCTACGGTCCTGGTGCTCGACGCCCTGGGCGGCATCACCAGCCGTGCCTCGGGTCCGCTGCGCAAGGCCGACCTCCTGACGGCCGTGGGCGCGGTCGTCGATGCGGGCGGCAGGCCTTGAATTTCCCACCGAACCAGGCGACAATAGGCCACGTGTCGATAGGCCCGGTCTCGGTAGGCCTGATGGTGACAGCGGTCTCCCCAGTGCATAGCATCGAGTACGTGCCTTCCAGAACAGCCAAGATGCTCACGAAGCGGCGGGCTGTCGACTTTTGCCGTGTCGCGACCGCCATGTGTCGTCACACCGCGCCCTTCGTCGCCTGAAACTAGCGGCCGCGCCGCGGGCAGGCGAAGAACGTTCAAGGCCCATCCTGTGTCTGGAGCATGATCATGACCATTGACTCGCGTGGCCCGCGCTTCGGCGCGGTGATCACGACCGTGGTACTCGCGGTCGTCCTGGTCACCTCCGGCGTCTCGCATCTCGCCGCCGGCTTGATCCTCTTCGCCCAGACGCTGGTTTTCGCCGTGGGCGCGCTGGCCGGCCTGCGCTACGCCCCCTACGGCCTCATCTTCCGTCACCTGGTCCGGCCGAGGCTCGGGCCACCGTCCAAGACCGAGCCGGAGGCCCCGCCCCGCTTCTCTCAGGGAGTGGGCATGGTGTTCGCCGGGATCGGGGTGATCGGCTTCGCCGCCGGTGTGCCGCTCCTCGGTATCGTCTTCGCCGCGTTCGCGCTGGCCGCCGCGTTCCTCAACGCGGCATTCGACTACTGCCTCGGTTGCCAGATGTACCTACTCATCCAAAGAATCCGGCCGGCCCACTAGGGGGCGGGCCGCACAAGGAGGAATCTCAGACATGAGCCGTTCCGACGTCCTGGTCGACGCCGACTACGTCGAGGCCCACATTGGTGCGCCTGGCACCGTCATCGTCGAGGTAGATGAGGACACGAGCGCCTACGACAAGGGCCACATCCCAAGCGCGATCAAGATCGACTGGAAGAAGGACCTGCAGGACCCGGTCCGCCGCGACTTCGTGGACAAGGTGGGCTTCGAGGCGCTGCTCTCCGAGCGCGGCATCTCCAACGACGACACCGTGATCCTCTACGGCGGCAACAACAACTGGTTCGCCGCCTACGCGTACTGGTACTTCAAGCTGTACGGCCACCAGAACGTGCTGCTGCTCGACGGTGGCCGCAAGAAGTGGGAGCTCGACTCGCGTGAGCTGACCACCGACGTGCCCAGCCGCGCGAAGACCAGCTACACCGCGTCGGAGCAGGACGCCGCGCTGCGCGCCAAGCGCGACGAGGTCATCGACGCGATCGGCAAGGAGAACCTGGTCGACGTGCGCTCTCCCGACGAGTTCGCCGGGCGGCTGCTCGCCCCGGCGCACCTCCCGCAGGAGCAGGCGCAGCGCGGCGGGCACATCCCGACCGCGAAGAACGTCCCGTGGTCTAAGGCCGCGAACGAGGACGGCACGTTCAAGGCCGACGACGCCCTCACCGCCCTCTACAAGGACGAGGCCGGCGTGGACTTCGGCAAGGACACGATCGCGTACTGCAGGATCGGCGAGCGCTCCGCGCACACCTGGTTCGTGCTGCACGAGATCCTTGGGCTGCAGAACGTGAAGAACTACGACGGATCATGGACCGAGTACGGCTCCCTGGTGGGCGTGCCGATCGAACTAGGTGAGGGCAAGTGAGCAACGACAGCTGCGGCGCGCCTGCGGGCGGCGTGACCATCACGAAGGACAAGGCGGGCAAGGAGGCGATCATCGAGGGGCAGGTGCTCCGCGGTGGCGCCCCGGTGTCCACGGGCTACGCCAGGCTCCTCGGCAGCGGCGACGAGTTCGTCGCCGAGGTCCCGCTCGGCGACGACGGCGGTTTCCGCTTCTTCGCCGCGCCAGGCGAGTGGGTGCTGCGCGTCCTCGCTCCTGGTGACGTCCGCCTTGAGCAGGAGGTCACCGCGGACATCGGCCAGATCACCAAGGTCGAGTTCCTGGTCTGAGGTTAGCGACACCGTCGGCCCCCGGGGTAAAGCCCCGGGGGCCGACGGTGTCTCCCGTTCAACGCGCGTACACCTGGCCGTCGCCTTACGTCCGCGTGCCGGTCGCGCGGCGCCGCGTAGGGTTTGAGCATGAGCGAGCACCGGCAAGAGTTCGATAGCGAGCTTGAGGCGATCGAGAGCAAGGTCATCGAGTTGTTCGCGATGGTCGCCGAGGGCGTGCCCGTCGCCACCCAGGCACTGCTGAACAACGATGACGCGGCGTTCGCGACGCTGGCCGAGCGCGACCGCGCCATCGACGCCCTCTACGTCGAGGTCGAGGGCCTGGCCAACCGGGAGATACTGCTTCAGGCGCCGGTGGCCTCCGACCTGCGCTTCCTGCTTTCCGTGCTGCGCATCGTGCCGGAACTTGAGCGCTCCCACGACCTGGTGGTGCACATCGCCGCCGCCGCGGGCCACCTCTTTGGCAGTGACCTCACCCCGCGGGCCAAGGGCCTCGTGGGGCGGATGGGCGACCTTGCCTCCGAGATGTGGCGCGAGGCGGCGGACTCCTGGTACCAGCGCGACCGTTCCGCCGCGGCGACCCTGGCCGAGCGCGACGAGGGCATGGACGAGCTGTACTCCAGCCTCACCGCCGAGCTGGCCTCCGGCCAGATGGCGGTCCCCGTCGCGATGGAGATGGCCCTGGTCGCGCGCGACTACGAGCGCCTGGGCGCGCACGCCGTCAACATCGCCCGCCGTGTCGTCTACCTGGCCGGCACCGCCCCCCACAAGGACAAGGACGAGTAAAAGAGGAACGGGCCCGGCCAGAGTCAGCCGCACCCGTTCCTCGTGCTCGGTTTTCCGTTGTGGACCTTGCCGTTAGCCCATCCGGCCGGTGACGTAGGCCTGGGTCCGGCTGTCGTGCGGGTCCTCGAAGATCTGCTGGGTCGGGCCCGTACTCGACGAGGATGCCGGTGCGGGTGTCGTTCTTGGAGTCGGTGAGGACCGAGAAGAACGCGGTGCGGTCGCTGACCCGGGTCGCCTGCTGCATGTTGTGGGTCACGATGACGATCGTGTAGTTCCGCTTGAGTTCGCGGACTCAGGTCCTCGACCGCGAGCGTGGCGATCGGGTCGAGCGCCGAGGCGGGCTCGTCCATCAGCACCACGTCCGGCTCGACCGCGATCGTGCGGGCGATGCACAGCCGCTGCGCCTGGCCGCCGGACAGGGCGAGACCCGACTGCTTCAGCCGGTTCTTCACCTCGTCCCACAGCACCGCGCTACGCAGCGACCGTTCCACGATCTCGTCGAGGCGAGCCTTGTTGCGTATGCCGTTAATCCGCGGCCCGTACGCCACGTTGTCGTAGATCGACTTGGGGAACGGGTTCGGCTTCTGGAAGACCATCCCGATGCGGCGGCTGACCGCCGTCGCCGAGACCCCCTTGCCGTACAGGTCCGTGCCGCGGTAGCGCATCTCGCCGTCGACGCGCGCGCCAGGCACCAGGTCATTCATCCGGTTGAGGGCGCGCAGCACGGTCGACTTGCCGCTGCCAGACGAGCCGATGAACGCGGTGACCTCGTGCTCGTAGATCGGCAGCGAAACGCCCGTCACGGCCTTGAAGGAGCCGTAGAAAATGGAGACGTCCCGCACGTCGAAGATTGTCGTACCAGGAGCCGTCGACGGCGCCCTTACGGTCGTCTCGAGTCGCGGGAGGTTCGTGGAGACCGTCTGCTCGACGACTTCCTGTTCAGGCTGTTCCATTTTTGCACCCCTACTGAGGATACCGGTTGAAGCGGGCGGTGACGAGACGCGCCACGATCATCAAGATGAACGTGATCGCGATCAGGGTGAGCGCAGAACCCCAGGCGCGGGCCACCGCGCCGACGTAGGGCTGCGACGCGTTCACGAAGATCTGCGTGGACAACGCGGTGTCGGCACCGGAGAAGAGGTTCGAGTTGGTGGCCTCCACCGTGAGGATGGTGAAGAGCAGCGGCGCCGTCTCGCCCGCCGCGCGGGCGACGGCGAGCAGGGCACCGCTCACGATGCCGCCGACCGCCGTCGGCAGCACGACGGTCAGCGTTACCCGGGCCTTGGTGGCGCCGAGGGCGTAGCTGCCCTGCCTGAGGCTGTCTGGCACCAGGCGGAGCATCTCGTAGGTGGACCTGATCACGATCGGCAGCATCAGGCAGGCCAGCGCGAACGAGCCCGCAAGACCCGAGTAGCCGAAGTGCAGCACCCAGATGGTGAAGATGAACAGGCCCATCACGATGGACGGGACGCCGGTCATCACGTCGGCAAGGAACGAGATCAGCTTGGCCAGCGGGCGGTTGCCGCCGTACTCGTTGATGTAGACCGCACCGAGGATGCCGAGCGGGATCGCCATGACCGCCGCGAAGCCGGTGATCTCCAGCGTGCCGACGACCGCCGCGCCCATGCCGTCGATGTTCGCGGGCAGGATGTTCGGCGGGATCGTGCTGTTGGTCAGGAACTGCCAGCTGATCGTGGAGGCGCCCTTGGCGATCACGGTGACCAGGACGAAGCCGAGCGGAACCAGCAGGCAGAGGAACGCGAGCCACATGGCGCCGGTCGCCAGCTGGCTCTTGGCGCGCCGCCAGCCGCCCGGCTCGCGCAGGTCGACCTGCTGCTGTCCTGTTGTGGCGGCCATCAGGCGGTCCCCCTCATGCGCCGTGCGTTCCGCTCGACGATCGCGCGGGCGGACAGGTTGACGAGGATCGTGAGCAGGAACAGCAGCACGCCCATGCCGATGAGCGCGGCGCGGAACACGCCGACGGTGGCCTCACCGAACTGGTTCGCGATGACCGAGGGCATGGAGTAGCCGGGGGTGAACAGGTGCGAGGAGATCGTCGGCGAGGCGCCGATCACCAGCGCCACCGCGATCGTCTCGCCCATGGCCCGGCCGAGTCCGAGCAGCGTGGCACCCACGACGCCGGTCTGGCTGTGCGGCCAGACGGCGCCGCGGATCATCTCCCACCGGGTCGCGCCGAGCGCGTACGCGCCCTCCTTGTCGGCGGTCGGCACGGTCGCGATCACCTCCCGCGACAGCGAGGTCACGATCGGGGTGATCATGACGGCCAGGATGAGGCCCGCGGTGAAGAACGAGGCACCGCTCACGTAGTTGCCGTTCAGGAAGCCGAACAGGTTGCCGAGGATCCAGATGCCGTTGACCGCCGAGGCGACGTGCGCGTAGATGGGCTGCAGCCAGGGGACGAGGATCAGGAAGCCCCACAGTCCCCAGACGACCGAGGGGACCACGGCGAGCAGGTCGATCACGTACACGATCGGCTGCGACCAGCGGCGCGGCACCACCTCGGTGAGCAGCAGGGCGACGCCCATGCTGACCGGGAACGCGATGATGACCCCGATCAGCGACGTGATGACCGTGCCGTACACGAACGCCATCGCGCCGAACTTGCCGTGCGCCGGGTCCCAGTCGGTGGAGAAGATGCCCGACCAGCCCTCCGTGGTGAACCAGGAGGTGGACTGCTGCGTCATGGTGACCGCGATCAGGACCAGGATCACCAGCACCAGCAGGCCGGACACGAGCGCGATGACCTGGAAGGCGCGATCTCCGAGCGGCCTGCGGGGCGAAAGCCCGGAGGCGGGCCCGGCCGGGGTGGCCGGGTCCGCCTGCACGGTCGCGCTCATGAGAACAGGCCCGTCAGCGATTCAGATGCCTGCGTCATGAAGGTCATCCTCAGGAGGAGGTGATCTGGCTCAGCTGCGCCACGGCCTTCTGGTCAAGGCCGGACGGCAGCGGCGCGTAGAACAGCGAGGGCAGCAGCTGCTGGCCGGCCCCGAGCAGGTAGCCGATGTACGCCTTGAGCATCGCCGCGTCGTTGGCGTTGGGCTGCTGCGCGTACACCAGGTCCCAGGACTGGTAGGTGACCGGGTAGGCGGCGGGCGCGCTGCTCGCGTCGGCCGCGGCGAACGTGAGGTTCGACTTGATCGTGGCGTCCGCCGCGTCCGCGGAGGCCGCGGTCGGGGACGGGGCGACGTAGTCGCCCGCCTTGTTCTGCACCGACGCGAAGGTCAGGTTGGAGGCCTTGGCGGTGCTGTAGTCGACGTAGCCGATGGCACCGGGCGTCGACTTGATGATCGACGCCACGCCGCCGTTCTGGGCGCCGGCGTGGGCGGTGGACGGCCACTTGATGGTGGAGGCGCTGCCGAGCTTCCATGCGCTGGGCGCGGCGTCCTGCAGGAACAGCGTGAAGTTCTGCGTGGTGCCGGAGGAGTCCGAGCGGACCGCGGTGGTGATCGCGGTGGACGGCAGGCTGACGCCGGGGTTGATGGCCTTGATCGCCGGGTCGTTCCAGGTCTTGATGTTGCCCTGGAAGATGTTGGCGATGACCGTCGGGGACAGCTTCAGGTTGCTGACGCCCGACAGGTTGTACGACAGGGTGATCGGGCCGATGACCACCGGGAAGTACAGCACCGTCTTGCCCGCGGGAACCTTGGACTGCTCACTGGCCGGGATGGGCGAGTCCGAGCCGGCCATGAGCACGGTGTTCGAGTACAGGTCGCTGCGGCCCGTGCCGGAGCCGACGCTGTCGTAGTTGACCGTGATGCCCGAGTTGACCGACTTGAAGGCCGCGATAGCGCCCTCCTGGAAGGTGTTCTGGAACGACGAGCCGGCCGCGTTGATCGTGCCGCTCCCCGATGCCGCGGCGCTTGACGCCGCCGGGGACGACGACCCTGTTGACGCCGGAGCCGACGAGCTTGACGACGAGCTTGACGAAGAGCAGGCGGCTATGGCGAGCGCCGCGATGACGGCACCCCCGGCCACCGCGGCCTGCTTGCTGCCTCGGAGCTGCATTTAGAGATTCTCCTTGTAATTGAAGCGCATCCGCGCGGAATTACGGTCTGATCGGTCGGCGTAGCCGCAAATGGATGTCAACGTGTTCAGTGATAGGCTGTAGAAGTAGCAACTACTGAACGTAAGGTGGATTCGCGGCGTCTGCTAGGTTAACTTCTGGTGACTTGATCTGTCTGTTACCTGGCAGCAGGGTGCCGTTGGTGCTAATCGGCAGTGTAAGCGCAGGTCGCTTCGGGTGGCCGTCCGGGGCGGTCGCTGGCAGGTGACCGGCCAGTCGCGGGCACGCGACGGCTGCGCCACGCGTCATGATTTACGTACATGACATCCAGCAGATTGCCTTCATTCCTCTTGAATTCAACTGCCGTTTACCTGGACTGCATATTTATAAGGCTTGGCGGGGCGGACTTTGTTGTCGATTAAGTCGCGTGCTGGCGCATATGTAGCGGATTCGGGCGGTTTGCCAATCGCCCGCTTAGCTGAGCGATGGGGTCATCGCGGGCAGTCTGGAGGCATGGACAGGCATGTGGGAAGCAGAGCCAGCCAAGCGCGCAGCCACGGCCGCCATCGACTCGGCGCAGGCTTACCGGCTGGCGAACGTCCCACAGGGCGAATGACCGCCGGCTCCGGGGGGAGCGGAAGCCCGGCGGGTTCGCGCGGCCACGGGCAGGCGGGCATGGAAGTCGAAACGGCGGTGCCGGCGCAGCGGGCGGCAAGCGGCGTCCTCGCCGACCGGATGGCCGCCGCCCTCGTGCACAGGGAACCGGGCTGGCAGCTGCCGCGGCGCAGTGCGCTCGCCCGCCGGTACAACGTCAGCATGGCGGAGATCGACGCCGCCATCGTGGAGCTCACGCGCAGGTCGCTGATCCGCAGGCTGCCGGACGGGCAGCTCTACCGCGCGAGCGCGGCCGAGTACCTGATACCGCTCGAGGGAATCGGCGGGCTGAGCACCAGGCTCGACCCCATGGGCGGCGAGATCGGCTGCTCCGCCAGGCACGTGTCGCTGCGCGCCGCGCCGCAGGACGTCGCCTGGTCGCTCGGCGTCGCGGGAGATAACCCGATCCGCATCATCCGGTGCGCCTGGGCGGTCGGCGCCGAGCCGGTGGCCATCTCCACCGCCTACGTGCCTGGCGCGCTCGCCGACGTCGCGCCCGATGAGCCAGGCGAGTTCGACGCGATCCTGCGCACGCCCCCGGTCGCGTTCCCTGGCATAGGGAACGTGCAGGCCAGGGCGGTCGACCTTGAGCTCGCACCGCCGCAGCCGTCGGTCGCGCGCAGCCTCCGGCTGCTCCCCGGCCAGTCGGCCATCTCCGTGACCATCCGATTTGACGACCAGGACTCGGGAAAACCGGTCGGCCTGACCACGGTCACCCTCAAGCCGCACCACTTCCGCGTGGTCATCCAGGCCGGCGACGAGCTGCCGAGGGCACCGCACCCCGCCGACTAGCCGCCGTGCCCGCGCAATTCCACCGACACTGCGCATTAGCCAGGTATCGACACGGAGGGTACATTCTTGGCAACCTAGAGTGTGTGATGGCTGGGACGGCGCCATGGGCGGGACCGATGCCGCGCCGTGCCCGCCACCTGATCCCGGCCGGACTGCCGCGCCGCGGTGAGCTGATCGCGGTCTGCGCCGTGGCGATCCTCGTGGCGCACCTGCTGCTCGCCCAGCTGACCCTCGTGCTCGCCCTGGTATTCGTGGTCGTCAGCAAGGCGAGCAGGTGGCGGCTGTGGTGGCTCGCCGCGCCCGCGGCGGCCGGGCTGGCCTGGACGCTTGCCGCCGGTCCGGCCCACGCCGCCGCCGGCTTTACCGCCGGGCCATCCGCCATCCTGTGGCACCTGGGTGGCGGGCACCTGGCTGGCCGGGCCGGCCAGCCGCTCGCGGGGTTCGGCGGCGCCAGGAACTGGCTGCCGAGGCAGTTTCCCATCGCGCTTGTCTGCGGTGCCGCCGAGGCCGCGCTGATCGGCTGGCTTGCCTGGCTGCACACAGACGAGTGGGCGGTCCCGCCGCCGCGCCCCGGCCTTATCGCGGCGGTTCGCCGCGCCATCGCGACGCACGTGACCCGCGCGGGGACCGTGGTCACCAGGGAGGGGTGCGCGCTCGGCGTCGTGCCGGCCACCGGCGCCGTCGCCGAGCTGCGCTGGGCGGAGGCCTTGCGCGGCACGCTCGTCGTCGGGGCCGCCGCGCAGGACGTGACGCTCGCCGGGCTTCAGGTGGTGCACGCCGCGCTCCGCCGTCGCAAGCCGGTGATCGTCCTTGACCCCGGAGGTGACCCCTCCATCGCCCGCGCACTTGGCGCGGCTTGCCTGGCGACGGGGACGCCGCTGGTGACCGCCGGCTTGCCCGCGGCCGCCGGGGAAGCCGTCCACGTCGCGGGCACGGCGGCCGTGGTTCCAGCGGACGCGGGCACGGCGTCCGCGAGCGGGCTCTGGGGACGCGGCACCGGACGGGAGCGCCAGCCGGGCGACCCGGCGGCCACCGATCTCGGTGGCGCGGCGGCCACCGATCTCGGCGGCGTGGTGCGGGAGCGCTCCGCCGCGCTGCTCCCCGCGGGTTCCGCGGAACTAGCCGCCCGTGCCTGCGCCGGACTCGCGGCACTCGCCGGGGACCTGCGCCGGATCGGCGTCGACGGCGACGCGCTCGTGTGGGTGCCGCGCGGCGAGCGGGTGCCCGCACCGGCGCTCCGCCAGCTGCTCAGCGACGGCCCGCACGCCGGCCTGTCCGTCCTCATCGGCACGACGTCGCCCGCGGCGGCGGAGGAACTGGCCGGCCTGGCGGGAACCGCGCTCATCCATCGGGTCGCCGACCCGGGCCTGGCCATCGGCCTCGCCGCGCGGACAGGCACGCAGCTGCTCCCTCGCCCGCTCGCCGCCGCGCTGGCAGGCGAGCGCCCGGATACCGACCCGGGGCCGGCGCCACCCGCGCGAGGCGACCCCGCTTACCCGGGCGCTGCCGTCCCTGGCGCCGCCATCCCGGCCGCGGCCGGTCTTGTCCCAACTCCCGTTATCCCGGCACGGATCCTGCTGACGCTGGGCCAGGCGGAGTTTGTCCTCGCGGCGAGCTGGCCGCGACAGCGGCTCATCGCCCCTGGCCTGATGGTGCCGGCCAGGCTGCCGCGTACGGCGGCCCGCCAAGCGGCGCGCCAAGCTGGCCGTCGACCGGGCCCCAAGGAGGCAGCGGCATGACACCGCTGTACCTGGGGTGGCAGTACGCGACCCCGGCCGTCGATCCCGGGCCGCCGCCCCGCCGACCGGTTCCGCGGGAGCGACAGGAGCTGTCACCGGACTGGCTGGCGGCACAGCGGCGGGAGGAGAACCTCATCGTTCGGCCGCTGCGCCTCGCGGTCGTCGCCGCGACCGTGACCGCGCTGGCGCTCGCGGCTCTCCTCGCAGCCGGATGGGTGCCCGCGGTCGTCGCCGTGCCTGCCATTGCCGCCTGCCTGCTTGCCGCCGGGCTGAGCGGCTACTCGATCTGGCGAGGCGAGCGGGTGCTGCGGCGCAGGATCGACGCGGAGCGGCTGCGGGTCGAGCGGTTCGGCGCGGACCAGGAGCGCTCGCTGCACGCGTCGCAGGCGGAACACGCACGGCTGGTCAGCCAGTGGCAGGAGCAGCGGTCCGCCTTCGTCAGCCAGAAGCGGTGGTACGCCGTCTCCGTTCCCGACGGGATCGACCGGGTGGACGTCGCGGGCGGCACGCTGGCCGGCTGGTCGGCGATGCTGACGATGGCCGCCGCCTACCGGCTCGCCGCGGACGGCGAGGCGACGATCGTCGACCTGTCCGGCGGGGCCGTCGCGGCCGAACTGGCCGGCCTCGCCGCGTCGGCTGGCCGCGTCCGGCCGGCCGTCTGGGTGCTGCCGCGCGACCTGCCGCGGCTCGATCTCGCGGGGTCGCTCTCGCCCGCGGAGCTCGCGGACGTGCTTGCGCTGTCGGTGAGCGTGGCCGAGGAGCACGGCTCCGCGCGCGACCTCGCGGTCGACACGGCCATACTCGACCGCGTCATCGAGGTGCTCGACGGCGATGGCGCGGGTGCCGTCGAGGTGCGGCGGGTCGCCGCCGCGCTGCGGGCGCTCGCCCAGGTCGGTGATCCGCGCGCGGACCTGGCGGCCGGGCTGCTCACCGAGCGCGAGGCGGGGGCGCTGAGCGCGCTGTACGGCCAGGGCGCCACCGACCGCGTGGTCCTCGAGCGCGCACTGGGGATGGAGGCGCAGCTGCGCAGGCTCGCCGGCGTCGGCACCGACCCGGTGCGGCTGCCCCGTGGCCGGCTGCGGGTGATCGCGGTGGACAGGCGGGCGAGCCCGCAGTCGGCCACGATCCTCGGCAGCTTCGTCGTGACCGCGCTCACCCACTTGCTCGGCCGGGTACCGGCGGCCGCGGGGCCGACCTCGTGGCGGCACACGTTGTTCCTGCTCGGGGCCGAGCGGCTGCGCGGTGACGTGCTCGACCGGTTCACCGACGCCTGCGAGGCCAGCCGCACCGGCCTGGTGCTCGCCTACCGGTCGATGCCACCGCACGTCAGGCAGCGGGTCGGCCGGGGGAACGCGGCGGTCGCGTTCATGCGCCTCGGGAACGCGGAGGACGCGAAGGCGGCGAGCGAGCAGATCGGCATGGCCCACAAGTTCGTGCTGTCCCAGCTCACCGAGACCATCGGCACGTCGGTCACCGACACGCTCGGCGGGTCGTACACGAGCACTGTCGGCGACTCCGCCTCGTCCGCCACGTCGACCTCGGACAGCGAGTCGCGGTCGACGGGCACGGGCAGCACAAGCCCGTCCGGGGCCGGCGTGCTGCCGCTTCGCGGCGGCGGGTCGCGTTCCGCGCAGCACGGCACCTCGCGCGGGACGTCCGAGTCCGCCTCGCTCACCACGGGAATCAGCACGAGCACCGCGTGGGGCGTGTCCACTTCGCGGGCGACAGGCGACAGCGAGTCGCTCGCCCGCTCGCTGCAGCGCTCGCGCGAGCTCATCGTCGAGCCGTCCGAGCTGCAGCGGCTGCCGGTCACCGCCATGATCGTCAGCCACGGAGCCGGCGCCGGGCGCCGGGTGCTGCTCGCCGACGCCAACCCGGCGATCGGCGCACTACCCGTGGCCACGCTGGAGTCCCTCGCCGAGTCGAACGGCGAGCCCGCCGAGCTGGACATCATGCTCCCCCGGCAGGGCAGCGTGGCAGCCGGGCCAAACCCCGAGCCGGTTCCCCGTGACCGTCCTAACCTCGGCCGGAGGCCTCCTTACCCTCCTCGACTGGCGCGAGGCCCAGGCCGCAGTGGTGAGTAAATGAAGATGAGAGCCGCGTTTGCCCGCCAGCGCGCCTCTACCTGCCGAAGCGGCGCCGAGTGCCGCCGGGGCCGAGTTCGGGGTGAGTGCGCAGGGGCGACTACTGGCTGGCTGGACTGTGCTCCTCTGCTGCTGGCAACCTTCGCGGTGACCAATTCAGTGCTGCGCAGCTGGGCCCAGCAACGGCTCGGCCAAGCCCGCGCGGTAGCGCGGGTCGCGCAGAGCGCTCTGGCGGGCGAGGAAGACTTCGTCACCGCAGTATTCGCCGAACTCGACCCGCGCGGCTGGCTCCAGATGGTGGTGTGCGGGCATCCTCCGCCGCTGCGGCTGAACGATGCCGACGAGCTGGAAACGCTGGCCCCGTCGGCATTCGCGACACCCTTGGGCATGCACCCAGACCTGCACCTGTCGACGTACTCGGTGCGCACCGTCGAGCTCACCTCTACCGAGTCAGCCGACAAGACACGGGCCGTGGTAGGCCTGTCTTGGCGGCGGCCAGCATCGCTCGTCTGACCGCCGCCGGGTCCTTCTGCCCCAGAAATATCCTGCCAGGGCGCCCGCCCCGCGGGAGCTACGCGGCCCGCTCAGCCAGGACCAGCATGTCGATCGCGGTCCGCTCGCCTTCAGGCGTCCGCACGGGCCGCATGACCTGCTCCGCGCGTAGGACGGCCAGCCCGTCCAGTTCCGCGGTGACCGCCGCGGGGGTGTAGAGCCAGCCGGGGTCTTGCGGGCCGCCGTGGCCGCGGGCGATGTTGTCGCGGTCGTGGCCGATGACCAGGAGGGTGCCGCCCGGCGCGACCGCCGCGGCCGCGGCCCGGAAGACGCGCGCAAGGCCGGCGGCCGGCAGGTGAATGTAGGCGACGAGGACGAGGTCGTAGCCGCCGGGCGCGGGCTGGTAGTCCAGCAGGTCGGCCTGCACCCAGTCCACGCTCACCGCGCGTTCGGCGGCCAGCCGGGCGGCCCGGGCGAGGCCTGCGGCGGAGAAGTCCACCGCGGTGACCTGCCAGCCGCGCTCGGCGAGCCAGATCGCGTTGCGCCCCTCGCCGGTGCCCAGGTCGATCGCCCGACCCGCTGGCAGCGCGGCCACTTCCTCCGCGAGGAAGCGGTTCGGGCCGGCCCCCAGACCAGGTCCGGCCCCGAGTAGCGCTGGTCCCAGGCCGCCTGTTCGGTGGTTTCCACTGTTCTCCCCTTGTGCCGTCATGCCTCAGGCGAGCGACAGGAACAGCCGCTCGAGTTGCGCGCGGTCGGCGTCGCTCGCCTCGTCGCCGTTGAGCGCGCACTGCTGCAGGCCGGTCGCGATGATCTTGAAGCCGGCCCGGTCGAGCGCCCGGGACGCGGCGGCAAGCTGCGTCACCACGTCCGCGCAGTCGCGCCCGTCCTCAATCATCTTGATGACGCCGCCGATCTGGCCCTGCGCGCGCCGGAGCCGCCTGAGCACGCTGGCCATCGTCTCGCTGTCCACGTCCATGCCAGCTCCCTCGGGGTCGAGCACCCGGTCCGTGAATCCCGGGTGCCGCAGGTTCTGTACCGTTCCACTATACCCAGCGGGGTATTAAGCCCCGCTAGCCGACCGATGACTGGCGGCGGGATTCTGACTGCTTTGTGCCCCCACCGGTTGCGCGCCGTTGCGTGGGATGGCGAGCCGGTGATGATGATGTTCCGCGCGCGGTCAGTGTGCGGTGTCTCCCGGAGTGAGTTCGGCGAGTGCGTTCGCGAGCCTGCGGGCGACCTCGTCGGCTATTGGCTTCAGTTCTGGCCGGCCGGTCATCGTGACCATGACCTGCGGGTCGAGCGCCTCCACGATCGTGGCGTCCGAAGCAGCGCGGACGACGACGTTGCATGGCAGCAGCAGCCCGATGCTGCGGTCGATGCCAAGTGCCTGGTGCGCGAACGGCGGGTTGCAGGCGCCGAGGATCACGTAGTCCTCCATCTGCTCACCTAGCTTCGCCCGCAGCGTGGCGGTGACGTCGATCTCGGTGAGCACGCCGAACCCCTGCCCGGCGAGAGCCTGGCGGACCCGGGTGAGCGTCTCCGCGAACGGCGCCCGGACCGTGCGGCTGGTACCGTAGCTCACCGGCCCGCCCCTTCCCGTGCGGCGATCTTGCCGCGGATGTCGTCCATGTCCAGTTCCTGGACCGCCTGGATGACCTTCTCCAGTGCGGCCGCGGGCAGCGCGCCGGCCTGGGAGAACACCAGGATGCCGTCCCGGAAGGCCATCAGGGTCGGGATGGAGGAGATCTGGGCGGCTGCGGACAGTTCGTGCTGATCCTCTGTGTCGACCTTGCCGAACGTGATGTCCGGGTGCTTCTCGCTGGCGTCCTGGAAGACCGGCGCGAACATCCGGCACGGCCCGCACCACGATGCCCACCAGTCGATGAGCGTGATACCCGGCTTGGTGACCGCGTCCTCGAACGTGCCCTCGGTGAGTGCGACGGTACTCATTTTCGCTCCTTCGGTTCGCTGATGCCTAATATACCCCCCTGGGTATAACGCCACCAGGCGCGGGGCATTCCCTGCCCGCGGCCGGCCGTTGCTAGAAGAGCGCGTCCGTCCAGCGCATGCGTGGTGCAGGCAGGAATAACGTCGGCCCGGTTATTGCCTATACCCATAGGGGTATAGGCGGCGGCGGCCAGGCGAAAGCCAGGAGGTGCGTGATGAGACCAGGTCCAGACACGGGCGCGGGTCCCGACGGAAGGCATGAGTACCAGCGCACGAGCTGCGGGCGGGAACTCACGGTCGGCAGGCTCGCGCTCGGCGATGCGCGTCATCCCGCCGTGCGGGTCTTCGTCGGCCTCGGGGAGTGCCCGGGCTGCGAAGGCACCGGGTGGGCAGGCCTCACGGTGGCTGAGGCGCGGCAGCTCGCCCTGGCGGTGCTGGCCCAGGCGGCCGCCGCCGAACGAGAATGCCAGGCGCACGCGGACGGTACGGCCCAGCGGTAACCCATCCATGCTAACTGTCGGCCTGGGTAATCCTCGGTTTCCTGGCGGCGGGTTGTGCGTGAACAGCAGGCAGCAGGGCTAGGCATACGGGTGCCGGAGCGGTGATGATCTTGGCGTGACGGTTGCCGATGATCCGGTGCGCGCCCGGCTGCTGTGCCGGGGTTTCACGCTGGAGTACGTGACGCTGGGCTGGAATGTGGCTGGGATCATCGTGCTGGGGGTCGCGGCGGTCGCGGCCCGGTCGGTGGCGCTGGCCGGGTTCGGGCTGGACTCGCTGATCGAGATCGGCGCGTCGACCGTGGTGATCTGGGAGCTGTCCGGGACTGGAGAGGACCGGCAGCGCCGGGGCCTGCGGCTGATTGGGTACGCGTTCACCGGCCTGGCCGTCTACCTGCTCGTCCAGTCGACCGTGGTGCTGGCGGCCGGGTATCACCCCCGTCACTCCCTCGTAGGGATTGTGTGGACGGCGGTGACCGCGGTGGTGATGTTCGCGCTGGCGGCAGGGAAGGCCCGGACCGGGCGCGCGCTGGGTAACCCGGTGCTGTGCACCGAGGGCCGGGTGACCCTGATCGATGGCATCCTGGCCGTCGCCGTGCTGGCCGGCCTGGTGCTGAACGCGGCGGCCGGCTGGTGGTGGGCCGACCCCGCCGCCGGGTACGTGCTGGTCTATTACGCCGCGCGGGAAGTGCGGGAGATCTTCTTCACCGGGCACTGATCGCCGGGCGGCCGACCGAGGCCAGAATACTAAGCGGCGGGCCCGGAGCCTGGCGGCAGTCCGGTCCAGCGCCTTCCTAAAGGGATTCCCCAGCGTCGCCGATGCCGCGGCGGCCATGGCGCTTCGCTTCCTGCGTCTCCGCGGAGCGGGCCTGGATCAGAAGCATCTGTTTTGGAATACCCCCAGGGGTGTTATGGTGGACCAAACGAATACCCCCAGGGGTATTTTGGCGTCTGGACGGCAGCGAGGAGGGACCCTGTGGTTCCGGTGGACACGCACGAGCTCGACATCGACCAACTCGCCGAGGCGGTGAGGGGCGGCCCGTCGTCGGCGACAGCGCCCCAACGTCTGAGAGCAGCCTGCCCGTCCGCTTCAAGACTCCCCGAGAGACAGTCATGACTGACACCGCCGCCATTACGGTGATCCCGCTCGAGACGCCAACGCTTGGCGACCGCAGCTACCTGGTCCACGACGGCGAGGTCGCCTTCGCAGTGGACCCGCAGCGGGACATCGACCGCGTCCTGGGACTGCTTGACGAGCAGGGCCTGCGGCTAACCCACGTCTTCGAGTCCCACATCCACAACGACTACGTCACCGGCGGCTTCGCCCTGTCCCGCCGGGTCGGCGCGGCGTACCTGGTCAACGCCGGCGATGAGGTGTCCTTTGAGCGGACCCCGGTGCGCGACGGCGACATCCTGGAGATCGGGACGCGGATGCGGGTCACCGCGGTTGCCACGCCGGGTCATACCTTCACCCACCTGTCCTACGTGCTCGCTGATGCCGGCACTGGCGAGCGGACGGCGGTCTTCTCGGGGGGCTCGCTGCTGTACGGGGCGACCGGCCGGCCGGACTTGCTCGGGCCGCGGCACACTGGCGACCTCGTGCGAGCACAGCACGCCTCGGCCCGCAGGCTGGCCGGGATGCTGCCTGACGCCGTGGCGGTGTTCCCTACCCACGGATTCGGGTCCTTTTGCTCGGCGACGCAATCAGAGGCGGCGAGCTCGACGATCGGGCTCGAGAAGGCCGCCAACCCGGTGCTCACCCAGGACGAGGAGACCTACGTCCGCGGGCTGCTGGCCGGCCTGAACGCCTACCCCGCGTACTACACGCACATGGCCCCCGCCAACTCGGCGGGCCCGTCCGAGCCTGACCTGTCTGCCCCCGGCAACGCCGGCCCGGCGGACGTGCGGCGCCGCATCGAGGCCGGCGAGTGGGTGGTGGATTTGCGCAACCGGACAGTGTTCGCCGCCGGGCACGTGCCCGGCTCGCTGAACTTCGGGCTCGACGGGAACTTCGCCACCTACCTCGGCTGGCTCATCGAGTGGGGCACCCCGCTGACCCTGCTCGGCGAGACCGCTCGAGACGTCGCCCGTGCACAGCGCGAGCTCGTCCGCATCGGCATAGACCGCCCGGCCGGGGCGGCCACCGGCGAGCCCGGGGACTGGATCGCCGGTACCGGCCGTGAGCTGGCCTCCATTGCCACCGGCACGTTCGCGGACCTTGCCCGGGTGCAGCACCACCGCGCGGTAACAGTGCTCGACGTGCGCCGCACCGACGAGTCCAGTGCGTCATGGATCAAGGGAGCTGTGAAAATCCCGATCCACGAGTTGCCCAGGCGCATGCACGAGGTCCCCGCGGGTGAGATCTGGGTGCATTGCGCCGCTGGCTACCGCGCCTCAATCGCCGCGTCGCTCCTGGCGGCCGCCGGACGTCCGCCCGTCGCAATCGACGACGCGTTCGACAACGCACGCGGAGTGGGCCTGACTGTCACTGTCCCGGACGCTCGATGACACTCGCGGTCGGCGGCGACCCGATCATCACTTTCAGCCCCTCGTTCGCATGCCACTGCCCGCGTGCACTCAAAGTGCTTGCCACCGCCACCGTGGTGGGCCTGCTAACCGGGTTCCTCCGCGTCGGCGGCGGCTTCCTCGTCGTTCCTGCACTGGTCCTCGCACTCGGGCTGCCGATGTCATACGCAGCCGGAACTTCCCTTGTGGTCATCACGATCACCTCGGCGTCGGCACTGGCGGTGCGCGCGGGCACCGGCACGCATCCGAGTTGGAGCCTGATAGCGCTGCTCACCGCCGTGGCTGTGCTCGGTGGCTGGGTCGGCGCCCGGCTAACGTCACGGACCGACACAGCCAGGCTCCAGGCAGCATTCACTGTCCTCCTCCTGACGGTCGCCGGCTATACGGCCTGGCGGGCCCTGCCCGCGCTCACCTGACCGCTAGCAACTCGCCTTACGACACCCGACTCTTAAGGAGAACCATCATGTGCCGAACAGTCACCTGCAGGAAATGCGGCAAGACTACCTGGGCCGGCTGCGGCCAGCACGTCAAGCAGGTGATGGCCAGCGTCCCGGCCGCAGAGCGGTGCGCCGGCCACCCACGCGACCAAGTCGACAGCAGCAGCGGCTGGCTTCGCAAGCTCTTCGGACGCGGCTGAACCACCGCCTGATCGCGCTGCCGAGCACCTGTACCAGCCGGGCCTGCTGTTCGTGCCGTTCGGGCTGGCAAGGCCCTCCAGCCTGATCCGCCCGCGGCACCGTCAGCTCGGGCCCGGCGTGACCTTCCGGCAGGCTGCAGTGGACCGCGTCGACCTGGACAAGAACGAGGTATGCCTGGCCGACGGCACGCAGGTCGGCTACGACGTCCTGGTCATCGCGACCGGGGCACGGCTCGTCCCGGAGGAAACCGATGGGCTCACCGGGCCGGGCTGGATGGAGAAGGCCTTCACCTTCTACACCCTGGACGGCGCGGTTGCCCTGGAGAAGGCTCTCGCGGGGTTCGCCCGCGGGCGACTCGTCGTCGCCGTGATGGACATGCCGATCAAGTGCCCGGTCGCCCCGCTGGAGTTCTGCTTCCTCGCCGACTCGTACTTCCGTCAGCGCGGCATCAGGGACAAGGTCGACCTGACCTATGTCACGCCGCTCGACGGCGCGTTCACCAAGCCGGCGTGCAACCGGGAGCTCAGCGGCTTGCTTAAGGACAAGGGCGTCAGCGTCGTCACCGAGTTCAACACCGGCGAGGTGGACGGCCCCGGCGGCCGTCTCATTTCCTTCGACGGGCGCGAGGTCCCGTTCGACCTGGCGGTGGTGATACCGCTGCACGGCGGCCAGGCCTACATCGGGCGCTCGCCCGGCCTCGGCGACGAGCTGGGCTTCGTGCCCGCCGACCGGCAGACCCTGCAGTCCAGGGCGAAGCCGAACGTATTCGTGATCGGGGACGCCACCGACGTCCCCGCGTCCAAGGCGGGCTCGGTCGCCCACTTCGAGGGCGAGGTCGTCGCCGGGAACATCGCCAGGTACCTGGCGGGCCAGCCGATGGACGCCTCGCTACGACGGGCACACTAACTGCTTCATCGAGAGCGGGTCCCGCAAGGCCCTGCTGATCGACTTCAACTACGACACCGAGCCGCTGACCGGGCGCTTCCCCGGCCGGGTCGGGCTGCCGCTGCTGCGCCAGTCGCGGCTCAACCACCTCGGGAAACTGGGCTTCCGGTGGCTGTACTGGCACGTGCTGCTGCCGGGCAGGGAGATTCCGGCCGTGCACAGCCGGATGCCGGCCGCCGGGAAGGACCTGCCCCGCGACAGCCGCGCGGCGGCGTCAGCGCGATAGAGAGAGACAGAGGCACGATCATGCCCACCGCGACCTACGCAGGAACCGCAGTCGCCGTCAACGACGAGGGCTTCTTCACCGATCCGGCGCAATGGCGGGACGAGATGGCCCCGCAGATCGCCGCGGCCGAGGGCATCGCCGAGATCACCGGGCGGCACTGGCAGGTCATCAAGTTCATGCGGCACGAGTACGAGGTCAAGGGCACCGGGCCGACCGTCCGGGTGCTCGGCAAGACCTCCGGCGTGAGCGTCAGGGAGCTCTACCAGCTGTTCCCCAAGGGGCCAGCGAAGATCGCGGCGAAGATCGCCGGGATCCCGAAGCCTCGCGGCTGCATCTGAGCGGCCGGCGGAGGCGGAAAGGAGGGCGGCTACATGGCCGCCAAGATCGAGAAGGTTTCCGTCATCATCTCCAAGGGGTCGATCGAGGGCATCTACCCGGGGCTGATCATGGCCAACGGGGCGCGGGCAGAGGGGATGGAGGCGAACCTCTTCTTCACCTTCTTCGGCCTCGACGCCATCCACAAGGCACGGCACGAGCACATCAAGCTGGCCACCGTCGGCAACCCCGGCCTGCACCTGGCCACCTGGGCCGGCGGCCTGCCAGGCGTCTCCTCGGTCATGACCCACTACATGGCCCGCAAGATGGACGCGCTCGACATCCCCTCTATCCCTGAGTTCGTCGAGATGATCGCCGACACCGGTGCCGGGCTGTACGCCTGCAAGGCGTCCACCGACCTGTTCGGGCTCGCCAAGAGCGACCTCATCGACCAGGTCAAGGACATCATCACCGTCGGCGAGTTCTACGACCTCGCAGCCGGCGGCGAGATCATCTTCACCTGACCCCTCCAGCTGGCGGGTGCTCGGGACCAATGGCGGGCAGCAGGCGACTTGCGGCCGCTGCCCCGCCCGGGCCGCCCGGGCGATGCTGTAGCCGTATGGCTGGCTGTCATCGGAAGGAGCGGGCGATGGGTTACGGAAAGAACGTTCGCGAGGAGCTACGGGTGCCGTCCCGCGAACTGCGGCACGCGATCCCGCAGGTGTACGCGGGCTACAAGCAGCTTTATGACTCCGCGCTGGCCCCGGGCGCGCTAGACGTGCGCACCAAGGAGCTCATCGCCCTGGCGATCGCGGTCAGCAAGGAGTGCGACGGGTGCATCGTCGCGCACGCGCACGCGGCGGTGCTGCACGGCGCGACCCCGGCTGAGGCGGCCGAGGCGATCGGCGTCACGTTCCTGATGAACGGCGGCCCGGCCACCGTGTACGGCGCGCGGGCGTTCGCCGCGTTCCAGGAGTTCTACGCCGAGCGCACCGCTCAGCAGAACGGTCAGCAGCCAGTCGCCAGCTAACGAATACCCTCTGGGGTGACACCCATGAGATCGAGGGGCACCCGGCGATGCACGACATCACCCTTATCAAGGCCAAGCTCGAAGGCCGGGCTGAGCCGCGCCCGGCACCACAGGAAGCGTCCGCACGCGGTTCGGATGCAGCGCTCAGGGCGGTCATGGCCATTCACACGCTGGCCTGGTTCTCCATCGAGGCGTGCGTGGTTTATGTCCTGTACTCGGGGTTCGCCAGGCGATCGGACTGGCGCGCAGGCATCGCCGCGGGAGTCGTCGCGACCGAAAGCCTGATCTTCGCCGGGGCCGGGTTCCGCTGCCCGCTCACCCAGGTCGCCGAGCGTCTGGGGGCCGAGCGGGGCTCGGTCACCGACATCTACCTGCCCAGGTGGTTCGCCCGCAACCTTCCCGCCATCCACGTCCCCCTGATCGGCCTGGCCGGATTCCTCCACGCCAGAAACCTTCGGACCCGGCACTGACCCGGCCGGGCCAGTCTCGGAGGCCAGTACCCATTTTCGTGGCGGCGCCCGTTGTCACTCGCCGGGACGTGTTGATGGCGACAACGGGTGAGCACCGGAGCCCTGGGCAACGGCGCGCTCGACCCCATCTGCACAGTTAACGGTCCCGTCACACGCCGGCGGGCCGACGCCGCCCGCGTGAGGCCGCTGAGCGGATAGCATCGGCCCCACGATGGATGACAACACCCAACAGCGCTTCAGGCTGCCGATGCGGGCCAGGGTCGCGACCACCGTGGGCGGCGCGGCCGCCACCGTCTCCCGTCTCGCCGGGAAGGGCGATGGCTCTGTCATCGGCGGCGTCATCAGCTTGCGCCTGGCGCCCGACCTGCTGTCCCTGCTGGCCGCGGGGCGCCAGGTCGTCCTCGTCACCGGCACCAACGGCAAGACCACGACCACGAAGCTGATCACCGCCGCGCTCGCACCGCTCGGCGGCCAGATCGCTTCGAACATCTACGGTGCGAACATGGAGGCCGGGCTCACGTCGGCGCTCAGCCGCGCACCCGACGCGCGGGTCGCGGTCCTTGAGACCGACGAGAAGTACATCCCGGCGATGATCAAGGCGACCAGGCCCGCGGTGGTCGTCCTGCTTAACCTCAGCCGCGACCAGATGGACCGCGCGGCGGAGATCTGGCTGCTCGCCCGCCGCTGGCGGGAGGCGCTCGAGAACGCACCGGACTGCCGGGTGGTGGCCAACGCAGACGATCCGCTTGTCGCCTGGGCGGCGAGCTCGGCGCGAAAGGCCACCTGGGTCGCCGCCGGCCAGCGGTGGCGTGAGGACTCCTGGTGCTGCCCGCACTGCGGTGCCCACCTGCAGCGCGACGGTGACGACTGGTCCTGCAGGGAATGCGGCCTGCGGCGGCCGCCGGTGAGCTGGCTGCTCTACGACAACGAGGTGATCGACCCCACGGGGCGGGCCACCCCGCTTGACCTCGCGTTGCCCGGGCGGGCCAACCGGTCCAACGCGGTCATCGCGCTCGCCGTGGCCGAGGCCTTCGGCGTGCACGTCACGCAGGCGCTCAACGAACTGCGCGCGGTCACCTCGGTGGCGGGGCGGTACACGCAGGTGAACCGCCGGGGCTGCGACATCCGGCTGCTGCTCGCCAAGAACCCGGCCGGGTGGCTTGAGGCGCTCGACGTGATGGCCCCGGCGCCGACCCCGATCCTGCTCTCAGTCAACGCGCAGGGACCCGACGGCAGAGACACCTCGTGGCTGTGGGACGTGGACTTCCGGCGGCTGCGCGGCAGGCACGTCCTCGTCGGCGGCGAGCGCAGTCTTGACCTGGCTGTCCGCCTTGAGGCCGACGAGGTGGCCTTCAGGCTGGTGAAGGACATCGACGAGGCGGTCGACGCGGCACTGACCGTGGCACCGAACCTCGAGGTGCTCGCGAACTACACCGCGTTCCAGCAGTACCGCGTGGCTCTCGGGAGGATTCAGTTATGTCAAGGGCGCTCCGCCTTGTCTGGGTCTACCCGGACCTGCTCAGCACCTACGGCGACCGTGGCAACGCGCTCGTGCTTGAGCGGCGCGCGCGGCTGCGCGGCCTGCCGGTCGAGATCGTCGAGGTCAACTCCGACCAGCCGGTGCCGCGCGACGGCGACATCTACCTGATGGGCGGGGGCGAGGACCTGCCGCAGACGCTGGCGGCCAGGCGGCTGCTCGCCGACGGCGGGCTGCACGCCGCGGCCGAACGCGGCGCGGTGGTGTTCGCGGTCTGCGCGGGTTACCAGATGCTCGGCATGGAGTTCGGCGGCGCCGACGACGTACCCGTGCGGGGACTCGGCCTGCTCGACATTCGCAGCGGCCGGGGAGAGCGGCGCGCGGTCGGTGAGATCGTCGCCGACGTCGACCCCGGGCTGAACGTGGGCAAGCTGACCGGCTTCGAGAACCATCAGGGGGTCACGCGACTCGGCCAGAACGCCTTGCCGCTCGCCCGCACCACGCTCGGCACAGGCAACGGCGACGGGACGGAGGGCGCCTACGCGGGCCGGGTACTCGGCACGTACCTGCACGGCCCTGCGCTCGTCCGCAATCCTGGCCTCGCCGACCTGCTGCTGTACTGGGCCGCGGGACCGCTGCCGCCGCTGCCGCCGCAGGCCGAGGAACTGGCCAACCGGCTGCGGGAAGAGCGCCTGGCCGCCGTCGCGAGCCCCGGCTAGTAGACCAGGGCCTGGACGTCGTCCGCGACCGCCTCGGCGACGAACGTGGCCGCGCCGGCGATCCTGACCCCCTCGATCACGTCCTGCGGCGTGATGTCCCTGCGGGCCGCGCACTGGCTGCAGATCGTCACCGTGCCGAGGGCGAGCACCGACGCGAGCAGGTCCGCGAGCGGCGCGGCGTGCGGCAGCGAGAAGTCGTCCGCCCTGCCTGGCAGCCCGAACCACGCCGCCTCGCCCGTGAGCCACAGGGAGACGGGCACCCCGCTGGCAACCGCCGTCGATGCCACCGTGAAGGCCTGATTGCACCGTTCGGGCTCATCCTTGCCCGCCGTGACCTTGATCACTAGCTTTCGCGCCACAGCAGAACTCTAGCCCTCGGCGTGCCTCCAGGCGCAAATCGGACGCCGGACCTAGACTCCACCCCATGCACGGGATGCTGAGCGCGACGGTCATTATCCTTGCCTATGCCGTGGTCGCCATCGCAGCCGGCTACACGGCCGTCAAGGTGATCAGGGGAGGCCCGCATGACGGATGACGGCACGTCAGGCACGTCAGGCACGTCAGGGGAGGACACGGCGGAACCCGGCGTGACCAGCGTTGAACTGCCGGCGGAGCACCCCGCCATCGCGCCGCTCAGCTTCCTGCTCGGCCGCTGGAAGGGCACGGGCAAGGGCGATTACCCGACGATCAAGCCGTTTAACTTCCTGCAGGAAGTCGCGTTCTCGCACATCGGCAAGCCGTACCTGATCTACACCAGCCGCAGCTGGCGGCTGGCGGAAGACGAGAACGGCGAGCCGCGGCAGGACGAGAACGGCCACCTGGTCAGGCTTGAGCCGCTCGCGGTGGAGACCGGCTTCTGGCGCCCGCAGCCCGAGGGCAAGGTGGAGGTGCTGCTCACCCACCCCACCGGGATCACCGAGATCTACGCGGGCGAATTCCGCGGCCTGACGAGCATCGAGATGGTCACCGACGCGGTGGCCCGCACCGCGACCGCGAAGCCGTACACCGCGGGCAAGCGGCTTTACGGCCTGGTCCCAAGTCAGACCAGGGAGGGGGAGAAGGACCTGGCCTACGCCTTCGACATGGCGGCCATGGGCCAGCCGCTCACCCCGCACCTGTGGGCCGTCTTGCAGTGGGACTGGGTCGAGTAGGGCAGGAAGTCCCTGGCCGGGGTACCGGAGGCCGCCCCACGGGAAAATTAAAGAACCCCCGGGCGACTCGCGCGCCATTAAGACGCGGGACCGACTGGACAAGGTCGGTCAGCCCGGAGGTCCGGTGATTGCCAGAAATTAGCCCACCGCCGCCCATCAGGGCCGGGATCCGCCACGCGGACCCACACAGCGGGGGCGGCGGCTAGCTAGCAGCCACCTCGCAAGTCCCAAAAGTATGCATTACCTAGGACCACCTCCCTTCCGCGTACCTCAGACGCTACGCGAGTTCCCCGGACTGATGCAAGAGAATATTCGCGGTCCATCGACTGACGTGGATGGGGCAGCGGTGCCGCCAGCGCAACACGATGGCACACCCATGCGGCCGAACTAGACTCGAAGCCATGGAGCAAGGGCCGCAGCGACACCGCAGCTGGGACGAGGAGCTGAGGTCCCGCGGCTACCGGGTCACCCCGCAGCGCCAGCTCGTCCTCGAGGCGGTTGCCAAGCTCAACCACGCGACGCCTGAGGAGATCGCGGCCTGCGTGCAGCAGACCGCCAAGGGCGTCAACATCTCGACGATCTACCGCACGCTTGAGCTGCTCGACACACTCGGCCTCGTCGCCCACACGCACCTGAACCACGGCGCGCCGACCTATCACCTGGCCACGGAAGCGGCGCACGTCCACCTGGTCTGCCAGGACTGCGGGAAGATCGACCAGGCCAGCCCGGACGCGATCGCGCCGCTCACCAGGGCACTCGACGAGCAGCACGGGTTCGAGATCAACGTCTCGCACCTGACCGTGTTCGGCCGGTGCAACGACTGTAGGAGCAAAAACAGTGCTTGAGATCAACGGTGCCGTCGAGGCGGAGTGGCCGGACGAAGGCGTCGCGGCGCACTACGGCGACCCCATGCGGGAGCAGCGCGCGATGACGGAGGGCCAGGTCCTCGTCGACCGGTCCAACCGGGGCGTCGTGAAGGTCACCGGCCAGGACCGGCTGAGCTGGCTGCACAGCCTAACCAGCCAAGACGTGGAGCGCCTCGCACCCGGCAGCACCAAGGAGGCGCTCATCCTGACCCCCCAGGGGCACCTTGAGCACCACCTGACGCTCACGGACGACGGCACGGCCACCTGGATTCACGTCGAGCCGCACACCGCCAAGGCCCTCGTCGACTACCTCAACTCCATGCGCTTCATGCTGCGGGTGGAAGTCGAGGACCTGACCGGGGTACTCGTGGTGCAGACGCTGGCCGGCCCGCTCCCGGCCGAGGGCGGAGTCATATCCAGAACGGAAGCGGCTGACTCCCTGCCCGCCACGCAGTCATCTCCCGGGGGGGCGACCCCCCGTACCCCCCGAGGCGCGCCCGATGGAGACGCGAGAGTATCGAACGCGCTCGAAGAGGCGGGGGCGACCGCGGTCATGCAGAACCCGTTCGGGATCGACCTGATCGTTCCACCGGAGGCGGCGGGAAGTCTGGCCGCGACCTTCCCCGTCGCAGGCCTGTGGGCCTTTGAGGCGGCGCGGATCGCCGCGCGCGTGCCGCGGCCGGGGCTCGACACCGACCACAAGACCCTGCCGCACGAGGTTGGTGTCGTCGACTCCGCCGTGCACCTGAACAAGGGGTGCTACCGGGGCCAGGAGACCGTCGCCCGGATCCAGAACGTCGGGCACCCGCCGCGTCGGCTGGTCTTCCTGCACCTAGACGGCTCCGTGGACCGGCTGCCCGCGCACGGCTCGCCGCTGACGCTCGAGGACGGCACGCAGGTGGGGTTCGTCGGGTCCGCGGCGCGGCACTTCGAGCTCGGGCCGATCGGGCTCGGCCTCGTCAAGCGGTCCCTGGACGTGAGCGCTACGCTGCTTGCCGACGGGGTGGCCGCCGCGCAGGAGGTCGTCGTCTCGCCGGAGGCAGGGGCCAACGTCAAGGTCACGCTGCGGCGGGACAGCGTGCCGCAGCCGCCGGCCGGCCGCAAGATGCTCTTATCGCCAGGGGGACGACCCCCGGACGAGTACTCTTATTTTGCCGTTGCTACTAAGCAATTTCCTGGTGGAGCGCAAAATTAGAGTACTCGTACCCCCGATGTCCCGCCGTGGCGGGCGAAAGGGTGTGGCTGTGAACAGGGAGGGGTGCTTGTGCTGCGCAGGGCGCTGATGGCGGCTGCCGCCAGCGAACGGGTCAGGAAAGCGGTCACGGGGACACAAGCGGCGCGGGCCGTCGTGGACCAGTACGTGGCCGGTGAGTCGAGCGAGGACGCGGTGGCGGTGGCGCGGGCGCTGCGCGCCGCCGGGCTGCTCGTGACGCTTGACTACCTGGGCGAGGACACCACCGACGCCCAGCGCGCGGCGGCGACGGCGGCACAGTACGTGCACCTGCTCGGCAAGCTCGGCGCGGAGGGACTTACCGAGGACGGCGCGGTCGAGGTCTCGGTGAAGCCGACCGCCCTGGGGCTGCTGCTCGGGACCGAGGGCCAGTCCGGGCCGAACGCACTTGGCGAACGGGTCGCGACCGAGCACCTTGAGCGGATCGTCAGCGCCGCCTGGGACGCCGGAACGACCGTGACCATCGACGCCGAGGACCATACGACCACCGACGCCGCGCTGCGCATCGCGGGATCGTTGCGCTCGCGCTTCCCCTCGGTCGGCACCGTGGTGCAGGCGGCGCTGCGCCGCACCGAGCCCGACGTGCGCGCGCTCGCCACGTTGGGGACGCGGGTCCGGCTGTGCAAGGGCGCGTACGCCGAGCCGGTCGCCGAGGCGTTCGATGCCAGGCACGACGTCGACAAGTCCTACGCGCGCTGCCTGCGCATCCTGATGACGGGCCCGGGTTACCCGATGATCGCGACGCACGACCCCCGGCTGATCGCCATCACCAGGTCACTCGGCCTCGCCCGCCCGGCGGGCAGCTTCGAGTACCAGATGCTGCACGGGGTACGCCCGGACGAGCAGCGGCGGCTTGCCGCGTCAGGCGCGAAGGTCCGCGTCTACGTGCCTTACGGCGGCGACTGGTACCGCTACCTGGTCAGGCGGCTGGCAGAACGGCCGGCGAACCTGGCGCTTTTCCTCCGTTCGCTAGGGTCTAAATCATGATCGCGATACTTGGCACCGGGAAGATGGGCGAGGCGCTGCTGTCCGGGCTGCTCCGGGCGGGGCGCTCGAAGGCGGAGGTGGCCGCGGTGGTGCGCAGGGCCGCGCGCGGCGATGAGCTGCGCGCGTCCTACGGGATCCCGGTACTGAGCGTCGCGGAGGCGGCGGCGAAGGCGGAGACGCTCGTGATCGCGGTCAAGCCGCAAGACATGGAGCGGATGCTCGACGAGATCGCCGAACTTGTCTCGCCGTCGCAGCTCGTGATCTCGATGGCGGCGGGAATCACCACGTCGTTCATCGAGCGGCGGTTCCCGGTCGACGTGCCGGTGGTCCGGGTGATGTCCAACACGCCCGCGCTCGTGGACGAGGCGATGTCGGTGGTCTCCCCTGGCTCGTTCGCGGGCGAGGAGCACCTGCGGCACGCGGAGGAGCTGCTAGCGCCGCTCGGCAAGGTGATCCGCATACCCGAGTCCCAGCAGGACGCGGCGACCGCGCTGTCCGGCTCAGGTCCCGCGTACGTGTTCTACCTGGTCGAGGCCATGGTGGACGCGGGCATCCTGCTTGGCATGCCGCGCCGGACGGCGCTTGAGATGGTGACGCAGACCGTTTACGGCGCGGCGACGATGCTGCGCGACTCCGGGGAGCACCCGGTGATCCTGCGCGACGCGGTGACGTCGCCCGCGGGCACGACGATCGCGGCGATCCGCGAGCTTGAGAAGCACGGGGTGCGCGCCGCTTTCCTCGCGGCGATCGAGGCGGCTCGCGACCGTGGCCGCGAGCTTGGCGGCGCGTGACAGCGTGAGCGGTTTGACGGCGGTTGTCTGGGACGAGGCCCTCACCAGCTACGACTTCGGTCCCGGGCATCCCTTCGACCCGGTACGCCTTCGGCTCACGATGGAGCTCGCCGGCGCGCTCGGGGTCCTGTCGGCCCCCACGGTGAGCATGGTCTCGCCTTCCCCCGCCTCCGACAGCGAGCTCGAGACGGTGCATGACCCCCAGTACGTCGCGGTGGTGCGCCACGTGGGGCGTGCCCTGGTGCCCGCCGTCTGGTACGGGCTCGGCACCGACGATGACCCGGTCTTCGAGGGCATGCACGAGGCGGCCGCCCTGGTCGTGGGCGCGACGCTGGCGGCGGCCAGGTCGGTCTGGTCGGGGGCCACGGCGCACGCGGTGAGCATCGCCGGCGGCCACCATCACGCGATGCGGGCGAACGCCAGCGGGTTCTGCGTCTACAACGACCTCGCGGTCGCGATCAAGTGGCTGCTGTCCGCCGGGGCGGAACGGGTGGCGTACGTGGACCTCGACGTGCACCACGGTGACGGCGTGCAGGCGGCGTTCTACGACGATCCCCGGGTGCTGACGATCAGCCTGCACGAGCATCCCGCCACGCTGTTCCCTGGCACTGGCCTGCCCGACGAGACGGGGACGGGCGACGGCGAGGGGTACGCGGTCAACGTCGCGCTGCCCCCGGGCACCGAGGACGCCGGCTGGCTGCGGGCCATCGACGGCGTGGTGCTGCCGTTGCTGCGGGCCTTCAGGCCGACGGTGCTCGTCAGCCAGCACGGCTGTGACAGCCACCGGCTCGACCCGCTCGCGCACCTTTCGCTGAGCGTTGACGGGCAGCGGCAGGCCCAGCTGATGATGCACGAGCTGGCGCACGAACTGTGCGACGGGCGCTGGATCTCGACCGGAGGCGGCGGGTACGCGCTCGTCCAGGTGGTGCCGAGAACCTGGACGCACCTGCTCGCCGTCGCGGCGGGGACGCCACTCGAGCCGGAAATGGCGACCCCGGCGCGGTGGCGGGAACTCGCGCTGTCCCTGACCGGCGAAACCGCGCCGCGGGTGATGACCGACGAAGCGTCGGCCCGCTATGTTTCATTCGCGTCCGGGATCGATCCCGGCGATCCGGTGGATCGTGCCGTCATGCGAACCAGGAACGCCGTGTTTCCCTCGCACGGCCTGCCGGTGATGTTATTTTTTTCCGCACGGACGACCACGCGTAGTAGCGGTGACGGACGA
Source organism: uncultured Actinomycetota bacterium (assembly GCA_963759545.1). Taxonomy (GTDB): domain Bacteria; phylum Actinomycetota; class Actinomycetes; order Streptosporangiales; family Streptosporangiaceae; genus Trebonia. The sequence goes on along the minus strand of CAVXAB010000029.1, from coordinate 46,197 downwards.
GATCTTCGGTCACCTTGCGAGCTGCTTGACGTGCTCCTTTCCGTTCTTTTCATAGAATCGTCTACGGGGTCGCAAGGTGCACGCGTCTGCTACCGACGGAAGAGTAAGAACAATGAGGCTATTAGGGGCCTTGCTCTTTTCCGTACGAGACTTACCCTGGGATACGTACGTGACTGGTGCGCTGAATCCGGTCAGGCGTGCTCGGCTTCGCGCGGAAGAGGGCAATGATGGCAAGCGAAACTACTCCCCTTAGCGACGTTAGATTCCTTACCGTCGCCGAAGTGGCCACGATCATGCGGGTATCAAAGATGACCGTCTATCGGTTGGTCCACTCCGGCGAACTGGAAGCCATACGAGTCGGTCGTTCTTTCCGGGTCCCCGAGCAGGCGGTTAACCAGTACCTGCGGGCGGCCTTCGTCGGCACCGTCTGAGCGCGTAATGGCTGCTGAGCGCGGGTGACCGGAACCGCCCGCAGCACCCAGAGCCGCTCTTGGGCCACGACTGGCGTTTTCGCGGGTGCCGGACATCTGAGGGTCGGTGTGCGGCGCCCGCGAAACCGGGTCGCTGGCTGTGCCCGTGCTTCCTCAGCGGACGGGAGGGCGTCCGCTGAGGTAGCCGGAACGCACGAGTCACCCCGGGCACCGGGGGCAGTTGGTCGTCCCCTGGGGATAGCAGTCCCGCCGCCGTGCGGTAGCAGGTACGCTGGAGGACTGCGTGAGCGGTTGGCGTTCACGCTTCCCTCTAATTTCGGGCGTGTGCCCAGCCTCCCGGCCGCCGGTGAGTGATGGCGTGCCCGTCTGCCAGTGTGCCGAAGGGATGGTGGCCTGATGGGCTCAGTCATCAAGAAGCGTCGTAAGCGGATGGCGAAGAAGAAGCACCGCAAGCTGCTGAAGAAGACGCGGATCCAGCGCAGGAACAAGAAGTAGCCGGCGGGTACTGCGGATCTCGCGGGCGCGCCGGCGGCGTGCCCGCGGTCTCCGCCCCGCGAGACGGCGACCTATCCGGTGGGCAGGAGCCCGCTCGCGTCGGCGTGCGAACCAGTTGCGCACGGTCGGATGAAGCGGATTGTCGGTGACACGTTGGCCGCAGTGGCCGGCCTGGCCGACAATGGAAGACGCGGGAGCCCTATACCGAGATCGGAGCGGATATGAGCGGCAGACGGCGACGCGACGATGAGTGGGGCGACGGCCGCCTAGACGCGCAGGACGACCGGCGCGACCCTTGGGCCGACGAGCCGGTCGGCGACTGGAGCGACCGAGGTACCGATCATGGCGATGACGCCAATCGCTCGGGCGCGCCATCCGGCGGAGGCTACGCGAGCCAGGGCGGCGCGGCGGGTGCTTACTCGCGCAACGTCCCGCCAGGCGGCCAGTCCTACGCGGCCCCGTCGTTCCCGTCGTTCCAGACGGGGAGCGGCGGTGACGGCTACGGCGCCGGTTCAGGTCAGCGCGGCGCGTCGAACGGCTATGCCGCGGGCGGGTACGGCGGTGACGGACGGGACGCCGGGTACGGCGCCGGCCGTGACACCTACCAGGGGGCCGGCTACGGACGTAACGTCGGCGGCGGTAATGGCGGCTATGACCAGTCGGGGTACGGCGCCGGCGGTCAAGGAAACGACTCTGGCTTCGGCGGCGGCGCCGGGTACGCGGGTGCCAATGGGCGGTCTGGCGGCCCAAGCTTTAGCCCTGAATTCAGCCCCGTCGATAATGATGACGCGGATGACGACGCCACGGGTAGCACGCCCCGGCCGTACGGTCGGCTCTCGATTTATACATTGCATGACGATAAGACACGTGAATTCGACCGGCTTGCTGAACGGGCCGCGGAAGGTGTTCGCGCGTCAGAGCCCGACACTCTTGTCTACGTCATCCACGTGGTGCCTAAGGCGCCGATGCAGCGAATCATCTACGAAATCTACCGGGATCGTGGCGCGTTCCTGAGCCACGAGCGGCAGCCGCACATCCGGCAGTTCGCCGCGGACCGCGCCTCGTGTGTTCTCGCCACGAACATCATCGACTTGCGACTGAAATACGCGAAGGTGGCCGCGCTCGGCTCGGCGCCGGAGACCGCGGCGTCGCAGCAGGCGAGCTGGACGCCGCGCGCGGAAGCCGCGCAGGGCAACGACCGCTACGCGGCGACAACCCAGTACTCCCCAGCCCAGTACTCGTCGGGTCAGTACTCATCCACTCAGTACTCGCAGGCTCAGTACTCGCCGGCGCAGGGCTCGGGGGCGGCGGCGAGCTTCACGCCGGCGAAGGACTACGGCGCGGGCAATAGCCAGATGCCGACGGTCGGCCGCGAAGCGTACTCCCCGGCGAGCCAGTACGGTAACTCCGGTAATGGGGCGTATGGGCCGGGTAACGGTCAGTATGGGGCGGCTAACAGCAACGGCTACTCGGGTGCCGCGGGGTACGCGAATGGTGGCAGTTACTCGAGCAACGGCTATCCAGGCGCTAATGGATACCAAGGTGCCAACGGTTACTCGAGCGACAATGGCTACTCCGGTGCTAACGGATACCAGAGCTCAAACGGGTACTCGGGTGCCAATGGTTACTCGAACGGCAGCGGTTACTCGGGTGCCAACGGTTACTCGAACGGCGGCTACCCCAGTGCCTCAGGCAACGCCGGCGGCAACGGGTACGCGGCCGGCGGGCACGGCGGGAACGGCGGGAACGGCGCGGCATCGTACGGCGCGTCGGCGAGCACGCAGTACACGCCGCGGTACCGCGAGCTCACCAGTGGCTCGCAGCCCGCTGCCGATGCGGGCGGCTACCAGGACAACGGGAACCGCTACGCGGACGGCGATAGGCAGTCCGCCAGGCCGCAGTCATCCGAGTGGCCGCCGCGCTCGCAGGACCACCGGTAGGCGAAGCGGTGACCGTGCCGAGGATCACGCTGCTCGCCCGCCCAGGGTGTCACCTGTGCGACGATGCGCGGCAGGTCATCAGCAAGGTGGCTGATGACCTCGGCGTGGCGTGGGTGGAACGTGACATCACGCAGTCAGCGGCGGATCTGCGCGAGTACTGGGAGAAGATCCCTGTCACGCTCGTAGACGGCGTGCAGCACGACTTCTGGCGGGTCTCCGAGGATCGCCTTCGCCAGGCCTTGCTGTTTTCTCCCGGGGAGGCGACCGCCCGTACCCCCCGAGGTCTGTTATCTCCCGGGGGGCGACCCCCCGTACCCCCCGATGTCCGCACGGTCAGGCCTGATCGCAAAAACCGCGATCTTATCAGGCCCGACCGCTCGGACCAAGGCCGCGGAGGATCTTGGGAAGAGCGGGTACTTTGTGCATTTGTTCACAAACGACGTATGGTAGATAGGTCGCGCACCAAACATGCGCCAACTTAACCCACACGGGTCGTGTTCCTCCGGCCCGCCACCGCGCCGAACCGTCCCCGGGAGCGTCGCATGTCCAGTGCCGCCGAGCTATCAGACTCAGAAGCCGAGTCAGGCCATACCTCAGAACGGCCAGATCCAGGCGGTATCCCCGAGGCCACGGTAGCCAGGCTGCCCATCTACCTGCGCGCGCTCTACGCGCTCGCGGAGCACGGCGTGACCACCGTCGCGAGCGACGAACTCGCGCGGTCGGCGGGCGTTAACTCGGCCAAGCTTCGCAAGGACCTGAGCCACTTGGGTTCCTACGGCATCAGGGGCGTCGGCTACGACGTGGAATACCTGGTCTACCAAGTCTCCAGGGCCCTAGGGCTGAACCAGAGCTGGCCCGTGGTGATCATCGGTGCCGGTAACCTCGGTCGCGCCCTCGCGAACTACGGCGGGTTTCTCACCAGGGGGTTCCGCATCGAGGCGGTGCTCGACAGCGATCAGTCGCTGCTCGGGCGCAAGCTCGGCGGCGTGACCGTCAGGCATGTAAGCGAGCTTGAGGCGGTCGTGGCCGCGCATGGCATCGCGATTGGCGTGATCGCGGTACCCGCGGGCGCGGCCCAGGCGATGTGCGACAGGCTGGTCGCCGCTGGGGTCACGAGCATACTGAACTTCGCGCCGATGGTGCTCAATGTGCCAGACGGCGTAGATGTGCGTAAGGTCGACCTATCGATTGAGCTTCAGATCCTCGCCTTCCATGCACAGCGGCGCAATGCCGAGCGGTTCGGGCAGGCGGCGGATCAGGCAGCAGCGGAAGCGTAGGCGGTGCAAGAGTGAGCGTCCTCGTCGTTGGCCTGAGCCACAAGAGCGCGCCGGTTTCTGTCCTTGAGCGCGCCGCGGTCGGCGGTGACACGCTTGGCAAGCTGCTGCACGAGGTCGCGCTCCTGCCGGACATCGCCGAGACGTTCGTGATCTCCACCTGCAACCGGGTCGAGGTCTACGCCGAGGTCGGCCGTTTCCACGGCGGGGTCGCCGGAGTGTGCGAGCTGCTTTCGCGGTACTCGGGCATCCCGGTGCAGGAGCTGACCTCCTGCCTGTACGTGCACTATGAGGACCGGGCGGTCCAGCATCTCCTCGCGGTATCGAGCGGCCTTGAGTCGATGGTGGTGGGCGAGGACCAGATACTCGGCCAGGTGCGTTCGGCGCTGAAGCTTGCGGGTGAGCAGGGGACGCTCGGCAGGTCGCTGCGCGACCTGGGACGACTCGCGCTGCGCGCCGGCAAGCGGGCCCGCGCGGAGACCGGCATCGACCGGCTCGGCATCAGCCTGGTCAGCGTGGGCATCGACCTCGCCGTCCCCGGGCCGGGCGACGTCAGCAAGAACGAGGGCACCCGACTTTCCGGCATGCACGTCCTTGTGGTCGGGGCGGGAGCGATGAGCGGTCTCGCCGTGGCGACCGCGGCGCGCGCCGGGGCAGCGCGGCTGACGGTGGCGAACCGCACGCGCGCGAAGGCGGAACGGCTGGCCGCAGGCGTCGCCGGTGACGTCGCGAGCGCCGTGGCGGACTTCGCGGACCTGCCCGCCGCCATCGCGGCGGCCGACCTGGTGATCTCCTGCACCGGGGCGGCCAACCTGGTGATCACCAGGGCCATTGTGCGGAAAGTGCTCGACGGACGCCGGCCAGGTCACGAGATCGTGCTGCTCGACCTCGCGATGCCAAGGGACGTCGACCCGGCGGTTGGTGACCTGCCCGGTGTGCGCGTGATCGGCATGGACGAGTTGCGCGCCACCGGCGGCGGCGCGGGCGCCGACGAGGTCGCGGCGGTCCGCGCGATCGTCGAGGAAGAGTTCGCTGCCTACGGCTCCGCGGTCCGCGCCGCGCGCGTGACGCCGACCGTCGTGGCGCTCCGTACGAAGGCGGCGACGGTCGTCGACGCGGAGCTGAGCAGGCTGGCGGGCCGGCTGTCCGAGGAGGGCGTGAGCGGGCGTGCGCTCGAAGAGATGGCCCAGACAGTCCGCCGAGTGGTAGACAAGCTGTTGCACGCACCTACCGTCCGGGTTAAGGAACTCGCATCGTCGCCCGACGGCGAGGAATATGCCGCCGCGCTGCGGGTCCTCTTCGATCTTGACCCGCGCACGGTCGACGCGGTGACTCGCGCCGAACTCGACGAACACTCTTATCTTGATGGGGCTGGTGGATCGATCTCAGGAGAACGGCAAGATAAGAGTATTCGTCTGGAGGGGAACCAGTGAGCGCGGAACCCTTGCGCCTGGGCAGTCGCAAGAGCCCGATGGCCATCTCCCAGTCGGGCGACGTGGCCAGGCTGATCACCGAGCGCACTGGCCGCCGGGTAGAGATCGCCGGGGTGACCACCCTCGGTGACGTGAGCAAAGAGCAGATGAGCCAGATCGGCGGCACCGGGGTCTTCGTGAGCGCGCTGCGAGACTCACTGCTGCGCGGCGAGGTGGACTTCGCCGTGCACTCGCTCAAGGACCTGCCGACCGGAGCCGCACCCGGCATCACCCTCGCCGCAATCCCGGCGCGTGACGACGCGCGCGACGCGCTGGTCGCGCGGGACGGCGCGAAGCTCGCCGACCTGCCCGCAGGCGCGCGGATCGGCACCGGCTCGCCGCGCCGCGCGGCGCAGCTCGCGATGCTGCGCTCCGACGTCACCTGCGTCCCCATCAGGGGGAACGCGGGCACCCGACTTGCCAAGGTGCGGGAGGGCGAATTCGACGCGGTCGTGCTTGCCTACGCGGGCCTTGCCAGGATCGGCCACACCAGCCTGGTCAGCGAGATCTTCGAGCCGGACACCATGCTCCCCGCGCCTGGCCAGGGCGCGCTTGCCGTCGAGTGCCGCACCGCGGACGCCGAGCTCGCCGAGTTGCTAGCCAGGGTCGATCACGCGCCAACCCGCGCCGCGGTGACCGCGGAGCGCAGCCTGCTCGCCGCTCTCGAGGCGGGATGCAGCGCGCCCGTCGGGGCCTACGCAATTCAGGCAGACGGCAACAGGCTGCGCCTGGAGGGCATCGTCCTTGGCGCACCTGACGTAAGTTTCCAGCCTGCCGCGCTGGACTCGTCGGCGTCCAGCGGCAGAATGGTGATACGGGAACATGGCGAGGCGGAGACGGCGGACGCGGCCCGCCTCGGGTATGAGCTGGCCGAGCGAATGCTGGCACTCGGCGCGGCAGGCTTGATGCGCGCGGAGAAGACCAACGGGAATGATACGCATGACTGATATGGACGGCTGGGTCGCGTTCGTTGGCGCGGGCCCCGGCGACGACGGACTGATGACCCTGCGCGGCGCCCGGCTGCTTGGCGCGGCGGGCCTCGTGGTCGCCGAGGCCGAGGTAGCGGACCGGTTCAGGCACCTGCTCGTGGCGGACGCCGCGGTGGCCGAGCCATCCGCTGACGTCGCGGGAACCGCGCGGGCGCTGGTGCAGGCGGCCAAGGCCGGGCAGTTCGTCGTCCGGCTTGTCGCCGGCGACCCGCTGCTGTCTGGCGCGGCCGCCGAGGTGCAGGCGTGCGCCAAGGCACTAGTGCGGTACGAGATCGTTCCAGGCGTGCCCGCCGTGACCGGAGTCCCGGCGTACGCGGGGATCGCGCTGCCCGCCGACAGCGCGGGCGAGCTCCGGGTCGTGCACGCCAACGAGGTGAGCCAGGTCGGCTACGCGGCAGGCACCTTGGTGGTCCTCGGCGCGGAGACCGCGCCGGCCGACCTCGGCAAGATGCTGATCGCGGCCGGCTGGCCCGATGCCACCCCGTTCGCGATCACCTGGGACGGGACGACCACCGACCAGCAGACGGTCGTCACCACGCTCGGCAGGATCGGGCCCGACCTGAAGGCGGCGGGCGTGACCGTCGCCACGACCCGCGGCGGCGCGGTCGCCGTGGTCGGCGAGCCGGCGGCCGCGAAGAGCAGGATGTCCTGGTACGAGACCAAGCCGCTGTTCGGCTGGCGGGTGCTCGTGCCGCGGACCAGGGAGCAGGCGTCGGTGGTATCCGAGCGGCTGCGCGAGTACGGCGCCGTGCCGGAGGAGGTGCCGACCATCGCGGTCGAGCCGCCGCGCACGCCGCAGCAGATGGAGCGCGCCGTCAAGGGCCTGGTCACCGGCCGGTATCAGTGGGTCGCGTTCACCTCGACCAACGCGGTCAAGGCGGTGCGGGAGAAGCTTGAGGAATACGGCCTTGACGCTCGCGCCTTCGCGGGCGTCAAGGTGGCGGCGGTGGGCGACCAGACCACGGCGGCGCTGCTCGACTTCGGCATCCGGCCCGACCTGGTGCCCGACGGCCAGCAGTCGGCGGAGGGACTTGCCGAGGCGTGGCCGCCCTTTGACGACGTGCTCGACCCCATTAACCGGGTGCTGCTGCCGCGGGCCGACATAGCGACGGAGACGCTGCTCGCCAGGCTGACCGAGCTTGGCTGGGAGGCGGAGGACGTGACCGCGTACCGGACGGTGCGCGCCGCGCCGCCGGCCGCCGCCATCAGGGAAGCGATCAAGGGCGGCGGGTTCGACGCGGTGCTGTTCACCTCCTCGTCTACCGTGCGGAACCTGGTCGGCATCGCGGGCAAGCCGCACGCGGTGACCGTTATCGGGGTGATCGGCCCGCAGACCGCCAAGACGGCGACCGACTTCGGCCTTCGGGTTGACGTGTCGGCCGCCAAGGCGTCGGTGACCGCCCTTGTCGACGCTCTCGCCGAGTTCGGCGCGGCACAGCGCGACGCGGCCCTGGCGGCAGGCGAGCCACTGCGCCGCCCGAGCGAGCGCCGCCGTGGTGGCCGCCGCCGGATCCGCTAGCCCACGACTGGGACAGGAGAGGCTATGAGTGCAGGGTTTCCCGAGGTAAGGGCGCGGCGGCTGCGCGGGACCAAGGCGCTTCGTGCGATGGTCGCGGAGACGGCACTACGCCCGGCAGAGCTGATCCTTCCCGTGTTCATCAAGGAAGGCATCGCCGACCCGCAGCCGATCGGCTCGATGCCGGGTGTCGTGCAGCACACGCGGGAGAGCCTGCGCAAGGCGGCAGCGGAGGCGGCCGAGGCTGGCGTGGGTGGCATCATCGTTTTCGGCGTCCCCGCCGACAAGGACGGCCTTGGCAGTGCCGCCGACGACCCCGATGGCATCTCCCAGGTCGCCATCTCCGACATCAGGGCCGAGGTCGGCGACGACCTCGTGGTGATGGCCGACCTCTGCCTCTGCGAGTACACCGACCACGGGCACTGCGGCATCGTTACCCCCGCGGGAACCGTGGACAACGACGCGACGCTTGACCGTTATGCGTCGACGGCCGTCGCGCAGGCGCGGGCGGGTGCTCACGTGGTCGCGCCGAGCGGCATGATGGACGGCCAGGTCGGCGCCATCAGGAAGGCGCTCGACTCGGCAGGCTTCCGCGACGTGCCGATCTGCGCTTACGCGGCCAAGTACGCGTCGGCGTTCTACGGCCCTTTCCGCGAGGCCGCCGAGGGCGCGCCGAAGTTCGGCGACAGGACCACCTACCAGCAGGATCCGGCGAACGCGCTTGAGGCGCTGAAGGAAGTCGAGCTTGACCTCGCCGAGGGCGCGGACATGGTCATGGTCAAGCCCGCGCTCAGCTACCTCGATGTCATCCGCCGGGTGGCGGACACGGTCCTGGTGCCGGTCGCCGCCTACCAGGTCAGCGGCGAGTTCGCCATGATTGAGGCGGCCGCGGCCAACGGCTGGGTGGACCGCGACAAGGCGATCATGGAAACCCTCACGTCGATCCGCAGGGCCGGCGCGAGCGTGATCCTGACCTACTGGGCCACCGAGGTGAGCCGATCGTTGTGACTGCGGGGGGACAACCCCCCTGCACCCCGAGGTGGCAAGAGTCACTGCCGTCTGCCCCTAATGAAGGGATGGGTGGCGGTACCATTTCCGCAATCCCACTAACAGGTCGGCGGATGCTTTGGCATTCCCTCCCATGATGGGAAGTGGCGGACAACGAGCTACACGCGGGGGCCGGATGGTAACGATGATGCGGCGAAGAGGCCGCCGCTCGGCGGCGCAGCGGCCGCCAGCGCTAGGCGCGGCGGCGGGGCAGTATGCGGCGATGGGCTGGCCCGTGTGCCCGGGCGCCCATCCAAGCGGGGGACTCGACAAGATCGGCATGCTCGACCCGGGCCGCGCCTGCTCGTGCGACCGGGTCGGCTGCCCGGCACCGGGGGCGCACCCGGTCTCGCCGACCTGGCAGATGCAGGCCACCGTGGACAGCGCAGTGATCGGACAGTGGTGGGAAGCCCGTCCGGAGGCGAATGTGATACTCGCCACCGGGCGGGTTTTTGACGTTCTTGACGTGCCAGCGGTCGCCGGGGCGAACGCGCTCGCGAAGATGGCCGCCGCGGGTGTAGAGACCGGCCCGGTCGCCGTACAGGGCACCGAGCGGATGCTGTTCTTCGTCGCGACCAGGGGCGCGCCGGACGACGAGGACGAATGGTGGTCCTGCGGCCTTGACGCGTCGCCGGATCCGACCATGCAGACCGAGGCGGTGCGCTGGCACACCCGGGACAGCTACGTGCTCGCCCCGCCGTCCAGGTTCGGCAACGGCCAGGACGTACGCTGGGTGCGCGAACCCGCGGGCAGGCCACTCCCTGACGGCCTGCGGCTGCTTGAATACCTGGTTGACGCCTGTGAGGAAGAAGGCTGACCCGTGACTGAAGATCGCTCCGCCGAGCTGTTCGCACGCGCCGTCGAGGTGATACCGGGCGGCGTGAACTCGCCGGTCCGCGCGTTCGGACCGGTCGGCGGGGTGCCACGGTTCATCGACAGGGCCGCGGGCCCTTACCTGTTCGACGTGGACGGGCGCCAGTACGTTGACCTCGTCTGCTCCTGGGGGCCGATGATCCTCGGGCACGCCCACCCCGCCGTGGTGGCGGCGGTGTCGGCCGCGCTCGCGCGCGGGACGTCATTCGGCGCGGCGACCCCTGGCGAGGTCGAGTTGGCGGAGGAGATGATCGCCCGGGCGCCCGTGGAGCAGGTCAGGCTCGTCAACTCGGGGACCGAGGCGACGATGTCCGCGCTCCGCCTGGCCCGCGGCTACACCGGCCGGTCGATTGTCGTGAAGTTCGCCGGGTGCTACCACGGTCATGTCGACGCGCTGCTCGTCGCGGCCGGATCTGGCGTGGCCACCCTCGGGCTGCCGGACACGCCAGGGGTGACCGGGGCATCCGCCGCCGACACGGTCGTCCTCCCCTACAACGACGCGGAGGCGGTCAAGGCGCTGTTCGCGGCGCGCGGTGCCGAGATCGCCTGCGTGATCACCGAGGCCTGCCCCGCGAACATGGGCGTCGTGCCACCGCAGGCCGGGTTCAACCAGCTGCTCCGGTCGCTGTGCGACGCGTCAGGCGCGCTGCTGATCATGGATGAGGTACTGACCGGCTTCCGTGTCACCGGCGAAGGCTGGTACGGGCTCGACCGGGTGCGCGGCGACCTGGTGACGTTCGGCAAGGTGATGGGCGGCGGCCTGCCCTGCGCCGCGTTCGGCGGCCGGGCCGAGATCATGTCGCGGCTCGCCCCCGTCGGCCCCGTCTACCAGGCGGGCACCCTGTCAGGTAACCCGCTCGCGACGGCCGCCGGCCTGGCCACGCTGCGGTCTTGCACGCCGGACGTGTACGCCACGGTCGACTCGTTCGCGCACGCGCTGCGCACGCAAGTGTCGGCGGTCCTTGAGAAGGAAGGCGTCCCGCACTACCTGTCGACGGCGGGAAGCCTGTTCACCATCTTCCTCGGCCGTACCGACCCGGTGCGGAACTTCGACGACGCCAAAGACCAGTCCACCGCCGCGTACGCCGCGTTCTTCCACGCCATGCTCGACGGGGGCGTCTACCTCCCGCCGTCCGCCTTCGAGGCCTGGTTCGTCTCCGCCGCGCACGACGAGGAGGCACTCTCCCGGGTCGCCGACGCGGTCCCGGCGGCCGCCCGCGCCGCCGCCAGGGCCCTCGAGGCCTAGCGGCTGCCAGGCTCGCCTGGGCCGTGAGGCAGGCCCGCAGCGGCGGCCCCGACGGGGCGGCCCGGGCCGGTCATGGTGGATCGTCAGGAGCACCCAGGTCCGAATGCCATTAACTGAGGCGCTCCCCGCCTCCGCGCCGGGCCGCGCGTGCCCGTTCCGTCCGGTTTGTCCGGGCGGAACCGTGGCCCGGACCATGATCATGTGGTTTCCGCAGCTTATAAGCTGCGGAAACCACATGAAAACCGAAATCCTGCACGATTACGACGCGCCCGGGAGCGCGGGCGCCGCGGCGAGCCTGCGCACGGCCCTCACGGCCACTCACAGACCACTAGGTCACCGGCATTGCACGCCGGTCCGCGTGACGATCCGTTATCTGAGAGGAGGGCTGCTGGCGTCGGCCGCTCCACGGCGTCGCCGGGGTGAGGCAGGAACGCTGGCTCGGCGAAGGTCCGCGCGGAATGACCGAACGCGGGTAGCCCGCCAGGTCCGTTTGCTTCCGATCATCCGGCAGACTGGTGGACGTTTCGGCACACCCTGGTGTGCCGAAACGTCCACTTTGCCTTGGGTAAGGGCGCGAGCGGCCCGTCCGCGAGACCCCGGCGTGCCGTTCCGTCCCAGCGGCTGCTGGGAAATGTAACATCATGCGCGGCAGGGGTCGTTGTCGCATATATCCCTGGAAATCTCCTCGGGCGCGACGCGGCGGAAGGGCGCTGGCTGTGATGAGTCGAAGGCTGTGGGCCGCGGCGGTTTCGCTGCTGGTCGTGGGCTGCTCAGGCGCGGGCGGGCATTCCTCCGCCGCCACTCCGAGCGCGACCGGCGCCAAGCCGGGTGCCAAGCTGGCCCATGCGAAGCCGGCCGGCTGGGCCCGCACCGACCTCACGCCGGTGACCATGCCGCAATTGGCAGGCGGCCGCCTAGTGTTCTACGCCGAAGGCGGCGGCGGCATCCAGGTGGTCGGGCTTGACCTGAAGACGGGGAAGACCGTCTGGCGCGACAACGCGTCGCCAGGGGACACGACCCCCGGGGTCTCGCCCCTGCTTGGCGTGGCCGGCTCCACCGTCGCCTTCCTGAGCCCGGTCGATAACAAGACAGGGTCATCCCAACTGGTGGGGGTCGACGCCGCCACCGGCCGCTCGGCTGTGGCACACCCCGACAGCGGCGTTCGAGGACTGGCCCGCGCCGTGCCCCGACGCACCCAGTGACATCTGCACGACCGGCTCCGTGAACTCCGACCAGACCCTGGCGCTGCGGTTCAGTGCCAGCGACGGCGCCCAGGTGGGTGCCGCACTGATCGCGCAGACAGCCGGCGGACGCAAGATAGGCCCGGATCTGTACGACCCGGGTGTCCGTGACCCGGAGGCGATGGAGGCCGTCAGCGGTGCCTCGGTGGCCTGGACCCGGCCACTGGCCAGCGTGTTCTCATCTAATGGAGACTCCACCGACTGGGGCTGGGACTTTGACCGGGTGCCGGCGGCGGGCCTGTTCGTTGGATCGGTCGGCGGGCCGCCGGTGAGCTATACCGCCACCTCGGTGACCGTAAGCGTCGCGCTGGGGATGACCGCAGGGTTCCGCATCTCCGACGGGAGCGTGGCCTGGCAGGATCCCGGCACCATGTACGTGTGCGACCTGTTGCCCTGCCCCGGCCAGGGCATGGGCGGCGGTGCCCCGACCCTGGGATTGCGACTGCGGGTCACCGGCACGGCCAGCACCACCCAGTCCGACACGACGCCGAAGCTTTCCCCCGGCGGCGACGTGAAGATCGAGGGCTTCAACCTGGCCACGGGCAAGACCCGGTGGTCGTACGACGCAGGCGCCGACGGCTCCCTCCTCGTGGGGTCGCTGCCAGTCCTCGGGTCCGAGGTGGTCGCCGTGCCCACGCCCAGCGGTGGCACGGTCGCCCTGAACCTGGCCACGGGGGAGCACAAGGCCATCTCTCAGAAGAGCGCGGGCTGGTGCGGGGTAGGGGCCGATTTCAAGACGCAGGTCGGATATTCGAACGGCCAGGGCGGGACCGCGTACGAGCGCAGCGGTTTCTCTGGGTATCAGCCTTGCGACGCGCTTGGCGATGACACCTCCGGCGCGACGGCCGTCCCTAGCTTCGCCGGGATCAGCGTTGACGGCCTGACCGTGACGAGCAACTCTTCGGAAGTGGCGGCGGTGCCGACGGGTTCCGCCTGATAAGCCGGTAGGCTGGCTGCGCCATGGCTGAGATCACTGTCGTTCACCTGCTACGGCACGGTGAAGTGCATAACCCGAACCACGTGCTATACGGGCGGCTGCCCGGGTACCACCTGTCGGCGAACGGGCGGATGATGGCCGCCGCCGCCGCCGATTACTTCGACGGGCGCCAGGTCGCCGCCGTCTTCGCGTCTCCGCTCGAGCGGGCGCAGGAAACCGCGCAGCCCGTGGCCGACCGGCTCGGCCTGCAGATCACCACCGACGACAGGCTCATCGAGTCGGCGAACGTGCTTGAGGGCAAGTCCGTCAGCCTGGCCAGCCTGGCGGTGAACCCGCTGAACTGGAAGTACCTGTGGAACCCGTTCACGCCGTCCTGGGGCGAGCCCTATGGCGAGGTAGTCGCGCGGGTCAGGCAGGTCATCGACCGGGCGAGGGAAGCGGCCCGTGGCCAGGAGGCGGTGTGCGTCAGCCACCAACTGCCAATCTGGGTCAGCCGCCTTGCCGCCGAGCACCGGCGGCTGTGGCACAACCCGAGTTCGCGCCAGTGCGCGCTCGGGTCGGTCACCAGCCTTACCTTCGACGGAGACGAGCTCACCGGCGTTTCCTACGCAGTGCCGCCCCGCCGTGCCGTTGTTGACCCGGATAGGGCACAATAGACCGAGTACTACCCCCCGTAGGAGTTCGGGGGCCGGAGTCACCCCGTAGCTCTGGTCCGGCCGGAGGGGGCCTGATACGATCGCGGGTTTTGCGATCAGGCCCGCTCCGGCCGGACATCGGGGGGTACGGGGGGTCGTCCCCCCGGGAGGCAACCGCCGTGAGGGCCCCGCTGGTGTTCAAAGCCAAGCGCCGAACGGTCGTCACCGTGACGGCCGTAGTAGCCGTGCTGCTCGCCTGCGCGCTCGCGGTGACCTTGCTGACCTCGGGGAAGGGCAACGCGAGCGACGCCAACGGCATCGTCAAGTACCAGGCGGGACAGCGGCCCCTCGCCCCCAACGTGACGGGCACGTCGCTGACCGGGAGCGCCATCAAGCTGTCGAGCTACCGGGGCAAGACCGTCGTGCTCAACTTCTGGGGCTCGTGGTGCTCGCCCTGCCGCGACGAGGCACCCACGCTCGCCGGTCTCGATGAGCAGTACGGCTCGAAGGGGGTCGCCTTCCTCGGCGACGACGTGGGAGACACCCCGGCCAACGCGCTCGCGTTCACCCAGCGCGCCGGGATCACCTACCCGAGCTTCAGCGACAACGGGTACCTGGTCGTGGCGGACTTCTCTGTGGCGGGGGTGGCGGTGAGCGACACCCCGACCACCGTGGTGATCGACAAGACCGGGCATGTCGCCGGCATGGTAATCGGCGCGGCCAGCTACGGCCAGCTGACCACGCTTATCAAGGACGCGGCGGTGACCAAGGAATGACAGACGTCCACGCTCCCCAGTCCCAGCCAGAGTCCGTTGCGGCCGAGAGCGAAGCCACGCAAGGTCCTGGGGGGTCGCCCTCCCAGGGGACAACAGCCAATGCCGGCTGGCTGCGCTGGGGGTGGCGGCAGCTCACCTCCATGCGGACCGCGCTGATCCTGCTGTTCCTGCTCGCACTCGGCTCGATCCCCGGTTCTGTGCTGCCGCAGCAGGGGACCGACCCGGCCGCGGTGCAGCAGTACTACACCTCGCATCCCAGTCTCGCGCCCTGGCTGAACCACCTCGGACTGTTCAACGTGTTCGCCGCGCCCTGGTTCGCGGCGATCTACCTGCTGCTCTTCGCCTCGCTCGTCGGGTGCGTGGTGCCGCGGACCTTCCGGCTCGTCGGCTCGGCAAGGACGCCGCCGCCGCGCGCACCGCGGAACCTGGCGCGGCTGCCGCAGTCGTCGTCCTACTCCTCCGCGCTGTCGCCCGCGGCCGCGGTCGACGGGGCGGTCGCGGTGCTCGGCGGGCAGCGGTTCCGGCTGCGGCGGTCGGCGGCGGACGGCCCTGATCAATGGGTGTCGGCGGAGAAGGGGTACCTGCGCGAGGTCGGCAACCTGCTGTTCCACCTGTCGCTGCTCGGCGTGCTGCTCTCGATCGCGGCCGGCGGCCTCTTCGGCTACAAGGCCGACAAGCTGCTCGTCGAGGGACAGACGTTCGCGGACACAACCTCCGCGCTCGATGAGTTCCACCCGGGGCGACTCGTCTCCGGCTCCGACCTCCCGCCGTTCACGATGACCCTGAACAAGTTCACCGCGAGCTACATCGAGTCGGGCCAGTCTCGCGGCCAGCCCTCGAACTTCGACGCCGACGTCACGTACAGGTCGTCGCCAGGTGCCAACCCGGGGACGTACCACATCCGGATCAACGACCCGCTGTCGGTGGACTCGCTGAAGGTGTACCTGATCGGGCACGGCTACGCGCCGGAGTTCAAGGTCACCGGGGCCGACGGCAAGGTCGCGTACCAGGAGGCGACCCCGTTCATCCCGGCTAACACGGCCACCTTCCTCTCCGACGGGGTCGTCAAGGCCCCCGACGCCTCGCTCGGCTTCATGGGCGTATTCGTGCCCACCGCGATCCCGGTCAACGGGACGGTTGAGTCGATCTTCCCGGCCGCCGACGCCCCTGCGGTATCGCTGATCGGTTACTCGGGGAACCTCGGCCTGAACTCCGGGGTGCCGCAGTCGGTCTACCAGCTCGACACGACCGGGATGACGAAGGTCTCCGGGTCGCCGCGCCTGCTGCTCCCCGGCCAGACGTGGACGCTGCCCGGCGGCAAGGGGTCGATCACGTTCGTCGGCGTCAAGCAGTGGGCATCGCTGGCCATCACCTACGACCCGGGCCAGGTGCCCGCGCTCGTGTGCGGCATCCTGGCACTCGCCGGGCTGCTGGTTTCCTTCTTCGTGCGGCGGCGGCGGGTGTTCGTCCGTGCCGTGCCCGCGGCATCCGGTGCCGGGTCCGTCGTCACGGTCGGCGGCCTGACCAGATCCGACGCCAGCGGCGGGTTCGAGGAAGAGTTCGCGGAGCTGGCCACGGAGATCGCCGCGGCGGAGCCCGGGGGATCGTCCCCCCGGGAGGCCAAGTCAACGGAAAAATCATGATTGCCACACCCTCCGTCGGCTCGGGCGGGCCTGAGAAAATCGCGGTCTTTGCGATCAGGCCCGGACGAGCCGACAGCGGGGGGTACGGGGGGTCGTCCCCCCGGGAGATAGGAGCCGCTCGTGTCCGTTAACCTTGGCTTCGCGCAAGCGAGCAGCGACTTCCTGACCGCGGCGCTGCTGATCTACTCGCTGGCGGTGATCGCCTTCGCCGGTGACTACGCCTTCGGGCGGCCGCGCCGGACGGCGGCCGCGAAGGCCGCGAAGGCCGCGGTCCCTGCCACCGCCCAGCTGGCGACCGTCGGCGCGGGTTCGGCTGGCGGGGCCTCGGTCTCCGACACTGCCGCCCAGGCGGCCACCGCGGTCCCGGCGGCGCCGGCTCCCCGGGCAGGCGCGTTCAAGGCCCTCTGGGCAGCGGGACCGTGGGTCCGCGCCGCCGTGGCGTTCAGCGCCCTCGGCGCGCTCGCGCACCTGGTGGCGGTGATCACCCGCGGGCTCGCGGTGCACCGCGCTCCCTGGGGCAACATGTACGAGTTCATCACGGCGCTGACCTGCGTGGCCGCGATCTTCTTCTGCTACATCGTCGTGCGGTACCGCGCCTGGGCACTCGGCGTGTTCGTGATGGGCGCGGTGGTCGTCGCGCTTGGCCTAGCCGAGGCGCTCATCAACACCCCGGCCGGGCCGCTGGTGCCGGCGCTGCAGTCTTACTGGCTGTCCGTCCACGTCACGGCGATGACCCTGGCCACGGGCATCTTCTTCGTCGCGGCGGTACTCGGCATCATGTACCTGGTCGCCGAGCGGTACAGGAAGCGAGTCGCGGCGGGCAAGGCCGAGCCGGGGAACGGGCTGATCGCGCGGATCCCGTCGGCGGCGCAGCTCGACAAGCTGACCTACCGGACGGTCGTCTTCGGGTTCCCCGTCTGGACCTTCGGCGTCATCGCGGGCGCCATCTGGGCGGACCAGGCCTGGGGCCGCTACTGGGGCTGGGACCCGGTCGAGACCTGGGCGTTCATCACCTGGGTGATCTACGCGGCCTACCTGCACGCCAGGGCCACGGCCGGCTGGCGCGGCGCCCGTGCCCACTACATCCAGCTGCTCGGCTTCGCCAGCCTGATAACCAACATGCTCATCGTGCAGGTCTTCATCACCGGCATGCACTCTTACGCGGGCGTCAGCTAACACTGCAGCCGCACTTACAAAAATTGAAGTGCCAGCGTGACTGGCGCAAACCACGGCAAACCGGGCAGCCCGTGGTGCGTGACAGGGATAGCGGATCGTTGACCACGCTATGGCGTGGACAACGATCCGCTGTCTTCGTGACGTGTCCCGGCACCCCGGCGGCGCGAGAGAAATGTCCCTTTTGCCAATGGGTTGCGGGCGCGCCAGGAACGAACCTGCCCGTTCAATCGCTGTAGTGATCGCGGCACGGCAGCCGCCCGTGATTGTGGGTCATCGCGGCGATGGGCCTCAGAAGGACAGGTGCCGAACCGGCGTGCTTACTGCTCGCCGCGGATCCGCTGGGCGAGTTCGCGGAGGAACTCGGGATCGTCGTCCGGGCCGATGGGAACGGCGGGCGTGTTCTTCGAACGGGTCGCCGGGTGGCGGGCCAGGGCCTCGGCGGCGTCTTTAGGAGCGCTGCGGAAGGCCGTGTCGGCTGTCTCCGGGTAGTGCCAGCCAGTGAGTGAGGGGTGCGCGGCCGACCGGAGCGGCCGGTACCCGGCGCGCCACCTCTTGCGCGCGATGACCCAGGCGATGGCCCCCACGATGAACGTCACGGCGATGGCGGTGATCCACACGGGCTTGCGCATCCCTGGGAACTCCGCCGCGGGAGTGAGAGCGGCGTCGGTCAGGCAGTAAAGCCAGCAACCTGCCAGGAAAAGGACAAACAGGACACCTGACAGAAACATGGCGAAAGCCTAACGTCCTGGTCCCTGTCACGCATAGGAATGCTCATTCTTTCCCACCTGCCTGTTTAGTAGCGGTCTGTCACCCGGGGTGACGTGCGAGCCGATCAGGAATACCCTGTGATTGGGCGCGACAACAGGGAGTCCCAGAATGCGGCTACGCCTTTTCGAGCGGCTTCGCCGGCTCGTCAGCTGGCGTTTCGGTTCGCAGGGCGAGCGTGATGGCAGGTCACGGGACTCCCGGGCCAGCGGAGCGGAAGCCAGCGGCCGGCATCGCCGTAACGCTGTCGGCGGCCAGCCCCGCAACCGCGCGGTCGCTGGTGTCGCTGTATCTACCAACACAGGGCGCTCGCAGCCGCCACCGCCCCTGCAGCCGCCCGCGGGGCTGCCGCGCCGCGACGTGCAGCCCCCAAGGCTCGCACCGCGCACTTCAGGCGTGCGGCCAGGCGGTGCGGCCCTGCCGCCGCTGCCAAGGAACTACACGCCCGGCCAGGGCGGCGGCGTCGGGCGGGCACGGATCAGGGAGGCGCCATTCGGCGCCGCACCGCTCGACACGGCCACGCGCCCGCAACCCGATGCGGACCAGGCCTCCGGTGCCGCTCCGCCTGGACGGCCCGCGCAGGCGCCGCGCCAGCCGTGGTACCAGGTCGTCGGCGGCCCGCCGGCGGCCAGGCGCCTGGCCGGTCAGGCGGCCCAAGCCGGTCAGGCGGCCCAGGCCGGCCAGGCCGTGGCCGCGGGCCGCAATGGCGCATCGGTCAAGAAGGCGCAGGCCAAGGCGGCCAGCGACGCCCGCGAACGGCACCCGCGCGCTGCTGCCGTTCGCCGCGCCGCACCCGAACGGCCACCCGGTGACGGGAGACGGGCGGCGCAACTGCGGCCCGCTTGAGTCGATCCTGTGGCGGCAGTGGGATGCCGCGAAGGCCGTGCCGCCGCCGCAGGCGATCGCCGCGATCGACCGGCTTGCCGAGTTTCCCAGGCAGTTGCAGGAGAAGCTCGCCGCCGGGCTCGACGGCATTTACGTTGGCATCGGCGGGGTGCCCGACCTCGACGACATGGCCGCGCTGCACGGCGTGCCGCTGCCGTCGGGCAAGGCGACATGGGACGCCTGCGCGGGCGCGTACGGTGACCGCAAGATCGTGGTGGGCACGCGGCCCTCGCCGACGCCCGACGTGATCTGCCATGAGGTCGGCCATGCGCTGGACGACCTGGACAGTCCGCCAGGAAAGTGGCAATCTGATTCGGCTGAGTTCAGGCTTATATACGACCAGTGTCAGCCATTTGTCGCGAGTGACTTCCACCGCCAGCGTGGCGGTCTCGGCCGAAAGGAGTTCTTCGCGGACTCGTTCGCCGCGATCGCTTCAGCGCAGCGGCCTGCGCTGGTCGACATGCTGAGCGGTAACACCCGGATCGCACTCCGGGTGATGCTGTATTTCAACCGGCGTTATGGCATCTAGGTGAGCTGCGATGTTCGTCATACGACTACCGAACGGTAACCTGCAGGTTCCGCAGACCGCCGTCCACACGGGGGACGGGCGGCTCATCGGCGATGTATACGTGGAGATCGGGCCGGAGGACACCGAGTACGCCAGGCTGGCCGAGCAGGCGCTCACCCCCGACGAGGTCGAGGAGCGCAAGGACCAGTGGCGCGCGGGCGACGCCGCGCTCCTGCGTGAGTTCCAGGAGTTCGCGCGGCTCGTCGGTGACCATTACTGGCCAGGCGACGACCCCGAGCCGGAATAAGGCCTGAGTGACCGGGCGTGCCGCGCTCCGCGGCCCGCCCGGCAGGAGAAAGCCCCCAGCTAGGATGCCGCGGGGTGGCCTTCAGGTGAAGCTTCACTGTCACCGCGCAGCAGGGCGCGCACCTCGGATTCCCGGAACCGTCGGTGCCCGCCGGGCGTGCGGATGCTGGTGATCCGTCCGGACGCGGCCCAGCGCGTGACGGTCTTCGGATCCACCCGGAACAGGGCGGCTACTTCCCCAGGGGTGAGCAGCCGCTCATTGTTGCCGTCCAAGTTCCATCTCCTCAGTACTCGGTCGGAGTATGCCCCTAGTTTGGCGACAAACGAGTACTTTCTGCCTAGATTTCGGGAAATTAGCTTAGCGATTCGCTGGTCGCTCTAGGTGACCCGCGAGTAGTCCAGGTACGACGTGTCGTTAGACGGGCGCCCGGTCTCCGCTAGGGTAGCGGCGTGGCTGAGCTTGTGTCCCTTGAAGAGATAGGCGCCGCTGCCGTCAGGCTCCGCGGCGTGGCGGTCCGTACCCCGCTGATCCCGTTCACCGGGCAAGTCAAGGCGGCGAGCACCCTGCTGATCAAGCCGGAGTCGCTGCAGCCGACCGGCGCGTTCAAGCTGCGCGGCGCCTACAACGCCGTCTACGCGGTCACGCGCGGCCTGGATTCTTGCGCCTTGCCGGCCGGGGTGGTCGCGCACTCAAGCGGCAATCACGGGTTCGCCGTGGCGTACGCGGCACGGCTGCTCGGCATCGGCGCCGCCATCGTCGTCCCGAAGAACGCGCCCGCGGTCAAGACCGACGCGATCGCCTCGACCGGGGCGGAACTTGTCTGGGTCGAGCCGACGCTCGCCGCCAGGGTCGCGGCCACCGACGAGATCGCCAGGGTCCGGGGCTACCACCCGGTCGCGCCGTTCGACGACAGGGACGTGATCGCCGGGCAGGGCACGATCGGCCTGGAGATCGCCGAGGACTTCACCACCGGGCCGCTCCAGGGGGCCAAGCCGCCTGCCGCCGTCCTCGTACCGATCAGCGGCGGCGGCCTCATCTCGGGCATCGCGGTCGCGGTCAAGGTCCTGCTGCCAGGCACCAGGGTCATCGGGGTGGAGCCGGAGCTGGCCGCCGACGCCCGCGACTCGCTGCGCGCTGGCACCCGGGTGGCCTGGACGCCCGCGCAGACCTCGCGCACGAAGGCCGACGCGCTCCGCGTCGAGCAGGTCGGCGAGCTGAACTTCCCGCACATCCAGGCGTACGTCGACGACATCGTCACCGTCTCCGAGGATGAGATGCTTGCCGCGATCCGCCAGCTCGCCAGGCAGGCCAGGCTGATCGCCGAGCCGGGCGGCGCGGTCGCGGTCGCCGCCGCGTTGTACCGTGATCCCAGCGAGCTGGGCATCACTTCAGCCGCGGAACAACCGGTCGTCGCGGTGCTCTCCGGCGGCAACATCGACCCAACCCTGCTGACCGAGATCCTCCAGACGGAGTCCTACACTGGGTAGTGCTATGAAGAGCAGAACCTGGACAAGCATCCTTGCCTATACGTCCGCCCGCATCCTGATGTTCGGCTGCGCGGTGATCCTGCTGTACTTGGCCGGGGCGCGCGGCGTCCTGCTGCTCGCCCTCGGCCTGGTCATCAGTGCCCTCGCCAGCTACATCCTGCTGAACAAGCAGCGCGCGATCATCGCCGACAGGCTGAACGGACGCCTGTCCAAGGCCGGCTCGAAGGTCACCGATTTCCGCGACCGCCTCGACGAGGGCACCAAGGCCGAGGACGCCGGGGACGAAGAAGAAGAAACCGTCCAGGCCAACTAGGAAGCCAGCCAGCCGCCGCGCGTGAGGTGGGCGAGCACCGCCGCGACCGCGTCGTGCCTGGACACCACCGACGTGTCGATCGCCAGGTCGGCGTCGTCCGGCTCCTCGTAGGGGTCGGAGATCCCGGTGAACGAGCCGATGACCCCGGCGCGCGCCTGCGCGTACAGCCCCTTGCGGTCGCGTGCCTCGCATACCTCAAGCGGCGTCGACACGTGCACGAGCACGAAGTCGCCCGTCTCCGCGACCATCTTGCGCACCCCGGCGCGGGCCGCCGCGTACGGGGCGATCGGCGCGCAGATGGCGATCCCGCCATGCCGCGCGACCTCGGCGGCCACGTACCCGATGCGGGCGATGTTCAGGTCCCTGTCCTCCCGCGAGAACGTGAGCCCGGCGGAGAGCAGCCGCCGCACCAGGTCGCCGTCGAGCAGCGACACGGTACGGTCGCCGCGCTCGAGCAGCGCGTCGCGCAGGTCCCTGGCGAGCGTGGACTTCCCGGAACCCGACAGCCCGGTGAAGAACACGACGACGCCGCGCCTGGCGCGCGGCGGCCTGGCCCGGCGCAGCTCCTCAGCCACGCGGGCGGGCATCAGCCAGGCGGGCACCTCGTCGCCCGAGTCGAGCAGCTCGCCGAGCTCGCCGTCCGACAAGTCGCCCCGCTCTAGCCCGGGCTCGATCAGGCCGAGCGGCCGCCAGACCTCGGCCGCCGGGTCGTAGGCCCACTCGCCTTCCGCCAGGATCTCGATGCCGAGCTTGGAAAGATCAAAATCAGCGGCATCCGAACGACTTCGGCTTACTGCTCCCTGGTCACCCGCATCCACTAGGAGGTGGGTGGCACCGTAGCCTGCTGCGACCACGGCGCGGGCGAGCAGGTCCGCCGCGGGGTCGGCGCGCGGTGGCAGCGGCACAGGGACGACAAGCGTGCTCGCGGGAAGCTGCTCGGCCGCGGCGAGGACGGCGCGGACCAGGGACTCCTGCCGGGTCACCACCTCGGCCTTTCCCGCCACCAGCGGCAGCAGCAAGATGCGCGCGCGCAGCTGGTCGGCGAGGTGCCTGAGCTGGCCGATCTGCCGCTGGCCGAGCGGCCGCCTGGTCGTCAGCGCAAGCACGCGTCCCGTGCTGAGGCCAGCGCCAAGCTCGGCGCGGACGTCGGCGGGCGTCCTGCGCAGCGCGCGGAACGGCCCGTGCTCGGGCGGGCGCAGCGCGGTGACCGGCCCCGCCAGGCGGAGCGCCGACCCGCCGGAGGCGGGCACCCGTTCGGTGATCTCGACGACGGCGAGCGGCGACCCTTCCGGGTCCTGCAGCACCAGCCGGCTCGCGCCTGCTGGAACCGCCGCGACCGGGACGGTGAGCGTGACTGGAACCGGCCACGGAGCGCCGTCGGCCAGCTCGCCGCGCTCGGCGACCGCCGCGAGGTCGTCAGTGCCCAGGTATCCACGCAGTGGCGCGAACGCGCCGGAGGTGATCAGCTCAAGCTCGCCGAGCTGCTCTTCGCCAGGAGTCCAGGCCGGCCAGTCGGCCAACTCCGCGGGCAACTGATCGGTCACGTGTGGCTCCCCCTCGGGCCCTTGGCCGCTCCGCTGATACGCATCGACGATGATAGCCCGCCGGGGGGTCGCGGTAACGGGGTAACACGACGCGGGCGAAGCGGTCAAGCGGCTTGCGGATCACGTAGAGCAGCTCGTCGTGGCCGTCGGCGAAGCGGCCGCCGCTCAGCCTGGAGATGGCCGCGCAGGTGAGGCGCACCGACGATGCTAGCCCGGCCGGGCTCTCAGGACGGGTCAGCTCGCTGCCGCGCGCGGCGATGACGAGGCCGCGCATCAGGGTGTAGGAGGCGATGCCCTCGTCGCTTACCGCCTTCTCGTAGACCGGGGTGAAGGGGCCGGGGATGCCGGGGCGGAACCGCGACCAGACGACCTTGCGGATCATCCGGGGCAGCATCCGGTCGAGCAGGGCCGCCGCGCTGTGGCGGTCGCCGGTCCGCAGCAGGAGCAGCCCGCCTGGCTTGAGCGCGCTCGTCAGCCGGTCGAGCACAAGCTCAACGTGGCGGACGCGCTCAAGCAGCATGGCGCAGTAGACCACGTCGTAGGCCCGCTGCGGGATGGGGACCGTGCGCAGGTCGCCGGTGATCACGTCGTCATACGCCGTCTGGGTGTCGCGCAGCACGCGCCGCGCGAGCGGCTGGTCGGCGTCGACGGCGGTGACCGAGATATCGAAGCCACCCCGGGCGAGCTCGCCGATGCCGAGTTCGCGCAGCGGGGCGAGGCAGCCCGCCTGGAGCACGCTGACCGGACGGCCCGCGCACTGCGCCACGTAATCGCGCACCGGCTCCGAGAAGAAGCGGCTCGCCGCCCGATGGTTGCTCGGCGACCCTCTTTCGGTAGTCGTCATGTGACGTATAGTAGTTCAGCAGCTACCGAGTGTACTGGATTTGCCGAATGGCGCATGTCAATTCTTCGCCACGCCGTGGCAGAGGGACCGGAAGGCGATCGCGGCCTCTGGCGACCCAGCGCCGTGGCTAGTCGTAAACTTGACGGTGAAGCCGAACGCCTCAGCATCGGCTTGGGTTCGTACGGGGATTCCTGTTTACCTGGCCTGCCCGCATGGAGCGGGCGGATGTCTCGCAGGGCGCCCGTAACGCCTGACCACCACCGACATTGGGACAGCATGAGCCTCGCCGGACTACTCGCCGCCGTAGCCGAAGATCCCCAACTCCGTACCGCACTCGATATCCAGTCCGACATGCTCGGGATCACCGGGGGTGGCGAGCGCGACCTCGTCGCGCCGTCAGCCCTGCGCCCGGTGCTCTCCGCCGCGCTGGCGACCGGCGCCGCCGGCGGACCCGGCCGGTTCGTGCTCGCGGTGACCGCGACCGCGCGTGAGGCCGAGGACCTGACCGCGGCGCTGCGCGCGTTCCTGCCGCCGCCCTTGGTCGCCACGTTCCCCGGATGGGAGACGCTGCCGCATGAGCGGCTGTCGCCCCGTTCTGACACCGTCGGGCAGCGGATCGCCGTGCTGCGCCGCCTCGCGCACCCGGTCGCTGAAAGCGACTCGCTCGGCGGGCCGCTGAAGGTCGTCGTCGCGCCGGTCCGGGCCGTGCTGCAGCCGATCGTGGCCGGGCTCGGCGACCTGGTGCCCGTGCGGCTCGCCGCGGGGGACGACGCCGACCCAGAGGACGTGATCGCGCGGCTCGTCGACATCGGCTACGCCCGCGTCGAGATGGTGTCCAAGCGCGGCGAACTCGCGGTGCGCGGCGGGCTGCTCGACGTGTTCCCGCCGACCGAGGAGCACCCGCTGCGGGTCGAGTTCTTCGGCGACACCGTCGAGGAGATCCGCGTCTTCAAGGTCGCCGACCAGCGCTCGGCCGGGCAGGCGGAGCACGGCCTGTGGGCCCCGCCGTGCAGGGAACTGCTGCTCACCCCGTCGGTCAGGGCCCGCGCCAAGGAGCTCGCGGCCAAGCACCCGGGCGTTTCCGAGATCCTCGGCAAGATCGCCGACGGGATCACCGTCGAGGGCATGGAGGCGTTCTCCTCGGTCCTCGCCGACCGGATGGACCTGCTGCTCGACCACCTGCCGCTCGGCGCCGTCGTGCTCGCTTGCGACCCGGAGCGGATCAGGACGCGGGCGATTGAGCTGGTCGCGACCAGCCAGGAGTTTCTCGAGGCATCCTGGGCGAGCGCCGCATCAGGCGGAGAGGCGCCGGTTGACCTCGGCGGGTCGGCCTTCCAGCCGATCGAGAAGATCCGCGAGACGGCGGCCGAGCTCGGCATCGCGTGGTGGACCCTCGCGCCGTTTTCCCACGGGGGGGCAGAGCCCCCCCGACACCCCCCCATGGGGGAGTCCCTCCCCCATAGCCCCCTCGCCGGGGCGGAGCCCCGGGACGGCGCCTTCGGCGCCGAGGACCGGGGGCAGGAATCGGACGACCAGAGTCAGCTGCTGTCGTTCGGGATAACCATCGGCGCTTCGTCGGCGACGGCCTATCGTGGCGATACCGACCGCATGCTCGCGGACGTTCGCCAGTGGCTCGGCGAAGGCTGGCGGGTCGTCCTCGTCACCGAAGGGCACGGGCCCGCCAAGCGGCTCGCCGAGGTGCTGCGCGGCGAAGGATTCGGCGCGCGCGTCGGCGACCTCGACGCCGAGCCAGAGGGCGGGGTGCCCTACGTCGCGACCGGAGAGCTGCGCCAGGGGTTCACCTGGCCGGCTGTGCGGCTCGCCGTGCTCACCGAGGCGGACTTCGCCGCGCGCGGTGCCGCGCGGCCGTCCTCGCGGGACGAGCGGCGGATGCCGTCCGCCCGGCGGCGCGGCGGGGTCGACCCGCTGCAGCTCAAGCCGGGCGACTACGTGGTGCACGAGCAGCACGGCGTCGGCCGGTTCGTCGAGATGACCTCGCGGACGGCCGCGGGCGCGACCCGCGACTACCTCGTGGTCGAGTACGCGCCGAACAAGCGGGGGCACCCGCCGGACCGGCTGTACGTGCCGACCGACCAGCTCGACGAGGTCACCAGGTACGTCGGCGGCGAGGCGCCCGCGCTGCACCGGCTCGGCGGTGCGGACTGGGCCAAGACCAAGGGACGGGCGCGCAAGGCGGTCAGGGAGATCGCCGCGGAGCTGATCCGCCTGTACTCGGCGCGGATGGCGTCTCCCGGGTACGCGTTCGGTGCCGACACGCCGTGGCAGCGCGAGCTTGAGGACGCGTTCCCCTACGTGGAGACCCCCGACCAGCTCTCCGCCGTGGACGACGTCAAGCGCGACATGGAGAAGCCGGTGCCGATGGACCGGCTCATCTGCGGCGACGTCGGCTACGGCAAGACCGAGATCGCGGTGCGGGCGGCGTTCAAGGCCGTGCAGGACGGCAAGCAGGTCGCCGTGCTGGTGCCGACGACGATCCTCGCGCAGCAGCACTTCAACACGTTCTCCGAGCGGTACGCGCCGTTCCCCGTGGTCGTGAAGCCGATGTCCCGGTTCCAGACCGGCTCAGAAGTGGCGGAGACGCAGCGCGGGCTCGCCGATGGTCACGTGGACGTGGTGATCGGTACCCACCGGCTGCTGTCCCCAGAGACGCGGTTCAAGCAGCTCGGCCTCGTGATCATCGACGAGGAGCAGCGGTTCGGCGTCGAGCACAAGGAGTACCTCAAGCGGCTGCGCACCGAGGTGGACGTGCTCGCGATGTCCGCCACGCCGATCCCGCGCACGCTGGAGATGGGCGTCGCGGGGATCCGCGAGATGTCCACGATCCTGACGCCGCCGGAGGAACGGCACCCCGTGCTGACGTTCGTCGGTGCCTACGACGAGAAGCAGATCGGCGCCGCCATCCGGCGCGAGCTGCTGCGTGACGGCCAGGTGTTCTTCGTGCACAACCGGGTGCAGTCGATCAAGAAGGTGGCCGCCCAGCTCGGCGGGCTGGTGCCCGAGGCGCGGATCGCGGTCGCACACGGGCAGATGAACGAGCACGAGCTCGAGCGGATCATGATCGGCTTCTGGGACCGGGAGTTCGACGTCCTGGTCGCCACCACGATCGTCGAGTCCGGGCTCGACATCCCGAACGCGAACACGCTGATCGTGGACCGGGCGGACGCCCAGGGACTGTCCCAGCTGCACCAGCTGCGCGGCCGGGTTGGGCGCAGCCGGGAGCGGGCGTACGCGTACTTCCTCTACCCGCAGGACAAGCCGCTGACCGAGACCGCGCACGAGCGGCTGGCGACCGTGGCGCAGCACACCGAGATCGGCGCGGGGATGTACGTGGCGCTGAAGGACCTGGAGATCCGCGGCGCGGGGAACCTGCTTGGCGGTGAACAGTCCGGGCACATCGCCGGGGTCGGGTTCGACCTGTACGTGCGGATGATCGGCGAGGCCGTGCGCGAGCTGAAGGACGACGCGCCGGCCGAGCGTCCCGAGGTCCGGGTCGAGCTGCCAGTCAACGCGCACATCCCGCACGACTACATTCCGGGCGAGCGGCTGCGGCTCGCGGCCTACACGTCGATCGCCTCGATCGACTCCGAGGATGACGTGGCTTCCGTGCGCGATGAGCTGCGAGACCGCTACGGCGAGCTGCCGGTGCCTGTGGTGACGCTGCTCGACGTGGCGCGGCTGCGGTTCGCCGCGCGGCGTGCCGGGCTGACGGATATCACACTCCAGGGCTCGCACGTGCGGTTCGCCCCGGTTGTCCTGCCTGATTCGCGTGTGGTGCGAGTTCAGCGGCTATACCCCAAGACGCTGCTGAAGCCGCCGGTGCGTACCATGCTGGTACCAGTACCGAAGTCCGGGGCCTCAAGCGGAGGCTTCGGCGGGGAGCCGCTGCGCGACATGGAGCTGCTCGCGTGGTGCGCGGAGGTCGTCCGTTCGGTACTGTCCGAGTCGTAGTTTTGTGCTGCTGATGTTTTCGGTTGACTGTTTGAAGGGATCGTCTGTTGTCTCGCAAGGCTCTTTTTACTAAGCGGGGCCGCCGGGTGGCCGCGCTCGGCGCCGCTGGCCTTGGCGCGTGCGCGGTGCTCGCCGCTTGCTCTCCGGTGCAGGTGGGCGCCGCGGCGATCGTCGGCAGCCAGCGGATCACCGTGTCCTCGCTCGACACCCAGGTGTCCAACTGGCAGACGGCCGCCAAGCCGTACGCCAGCACCATCCAGCTCAAGAGCGCGGACGCGCCTGCCGCGGTGCTGTCCTGGCTGGTCAGGTTCGCCGTCCAGGACCAGGTGGCCGCCGCCAACGGCATCTCCGTCACGCAGGCCCAGTCGCAGGCGGGGCTGTCCTCCCTCTCCGCCGTGGCTCAGCAGAACGGGTTCAGCAGCACGTCGCAGCTGCTCATCGCGAACGGCGTACCCCCGCAGCTGTTCCCGCAGGTCGGTCAGTGGGACGCTCAGCAGACCGCCTACGGGCTGAAGGCGAACGGCGGCAAGGAGCCGACCACCACCACGGAGCAGAACAACGTCAGCGCCGCGGTCACGAAGGCGCAGTGCACGGCGGCGAAGTCGCTCAACATCCAGATCAGCCCGCAGTTCGGCCGGCTGGACTACACGCAGCTCGCGGTCGTCCCCGCGCCGGACACGCTGTCCAAGCCCGCGGGCACGCCGACGCCGGCGTCCACCGAGGGTCTCACCCCGGCGTGCTGACGGTCCTGCTGAGCAGTCCGCGGGTCGCTCCCGGGCTGCTCACCTGGCAGGCATGGTCCGCGCTGCGCGCGGCGGACCGCGTGCTCGCCGGGTCGGGCGGGCATCCCCTCATTCCGGCGCTGACGGCCGCCGACGTGGTGCCCGTGGTCGCCGACTTGCCGACCGCCGATGCCGCGTCGCTTGCCGCGTTCCTGTCTTCCGAGGCCGCCGACGCCTCGGTCGTGTGGCTCGCGCCACAGGGTACTGAGTTGGACCCGGTGCTGCTTTCTGGCTTGTCGGTGCCTTATCAGGTGCTCCACGGGTCGCATGACCTGCCGGGCGCGCACCTGCTCGACCTGGTGTCGATCATGGACACGCTGCGGATCTCCTGCCCGTGGGACCGGGAGCAGACTCATTCGTCGTTGTTGCGGTACCTGCTTGAAGAGGCGTATGAGGCGGCCGAGGCGATTGAGGCTGGTGACCTTGCGGCGCTGCGCGAGGAGATCGGCGACGTCATGTTCCAGGCGTTCTTCCACGCCAGGATCGCCGCCGAGCGGCCTGCCGCCGACGGGGGCTTCACGATCGACGACGTGGCCGACACGCTGGCAGCGAAGCTCGTCCGCCGACACCCGCATGTCTTCGGCTCCGTCTCCGTGTCATCGGCGGCGGATGTGAACGCGAACTGGGAAGAGATCAAGAAGGCCGAGCGGGCCGCCAAGGCCGCAGGCGGCGGGCTCGGCCTCCGGCGACGTGACGGCGCCTTCGGTGCTCGACGGCGTTCCCTTCGGCCAGCCCGCGCTGTCCCTGGCCGCCCAGTTGCAGCGGCGCGCGCAACGGGCCGGGATCGCGGTTCCTGCCGCGTCCGCCAACGGCGGCGCGGCTCGTGCCGGGGATGAAGCGGTTCCTGCCGACGGCGCGGGGACGGCCACAGCGACGGGCACGGGGGAGCTGACCGGCGAGCGCGCGGGCGACGCGCTCATGGCCCTGGTCGCCCTGGTGCGGGAAGCGGGGCTCGACCCGGAACTGGAACTGCGCGCGGCGGCGCGTCGCTTCGCCGAGTCGGTACGCGAGCGGGAGCGGTCGGTCGGCTCGGTGGCGGAATAGCTGTTCACTATCGCGTGACCGTTTGCGCCTTTTACCCCTTAAGCCGGCAATGCAAACCTTGTTACGCTAAAAGATACTGCTGATGGGCCATCGGCGAGCTGCCATCTGATGCGGATTTCGTGCTGTTGATGGACTCGTGCGCGTGGTGCAATTGCGGAAATCGTTGTCATTAGCTCGAAATCGTTGTCAGGACAACTGTTTTGGCCTCAGGTCTCGTTTTTCCCGGTCAGGCGGCATATGGTGGCGTCATCGTCCGATTCCGGTGAAGTGGGGTAGACCGGTCGGACTGGCTGGGCTGCCACGTAAGCGGGAGCCAGGCAAGGCAGGAAATCCTGCCAAAGGGGAGTTGTGTTTCGGCGGCGCCTCCGCTGCCGCGACACAGCGAGGGGTGAGGTTACATGCGTCTAATTCTGCTGTTGATCCAAACGATCAACGCGCCCGGAGAGACGACCGCACGAAAACATGGAACCGGGCCGATGCCCGCCGATCCATAACTGGCGATTTCGCTACTGCGGCGGCGACACCTCCCGCGCGTCGTCTCGATGCCGCGCATACGTGTTGATGACTCATCCATGAGTCGCCGCAGATATTTCGCATATATTCCAACGCGGCCTCCGGCCACATGCTGCTCGCGGGACCGCCCGTCGCTTCGTTAAGAGGCGGCCAACGACGCCGAGGACGTCGCGGGCTCCCGAAGGAAACATGCCTAGGCGTGCTTGACTGCGGCGTGCCTTCCTCCGGGCTGCCTTGCGCCCATCCTTGGTGGCTTATCGGAAGAAAAATCGCGACGAACTGTAAACCGCTGAGATGGATCGGGCGTCATGGTCTTGTCACGATAAGTTCGGGCAACGTTCAACTTGGCATCGTCGCGGCATCATCTTTGGGAGCCGGACCGCAGCCGCTTGGCTCGGCCCGCCACTCAGGGAGGGGGACGGGTTGTCCATTGATGGGTAACCCGAGGGGAGTGATGAAGTGGAGCCGGTGCAATGGGGCACAGTGGGCATGCTCGCGGACGGCTCGGGTGAGCTGTCCGCGTCAGGGGTTGTTTCCTCGGTCACGACTGGTTCGTCGCTGCGCGAGCTGTGTCATGACCTCGTAGAGCCGGCGGCGACGATCAGATGGCTCGTACGCGCCGCCGAGGCCGAGTCAGGAGAAGAACTTCGCGATCGGCTAGCGGCAATCGCCGCCGCGGCCGGGCAGATCGCGGCAATCTGCGATGACATTCTCGATCCGCCACAGTGCCGTCCGTGCGTCCGTCTCGACCAGATCGCCGCCGAAGCCGTCGCGAGTGCCAGGGCGCGCTACGCCGGAGTGATCGATGTCGTGTCGCAACCCGTCACCGCCTTGATACGCACCGGCGACATCATCAGGATTCTCTCCAACATCTTGGCCAACGCCTGCCGGGCGGCCGGACCAGTCGGCCGGATCACCGTACAAGTCGACGAGGTCGATGGCCAGGCTCGGCTGACGATTGCTGACTCGGGGCGCGGCCTCGCCGGTGGCGCGGTCGGTGGCCGGGCCGGCCTTGGCTTTGAGATCATCGGCGCGCTCGCGCTGAAGTACGACGGCACCGTTCACCTCGGCGTTAGCGACCTTGGCGGGCTCGCGGTCACCGTGCTGTTGCCCGCACAGGGGAGGTCCTCCAATTGAAGGTTGTGATCGCTGACGCGCACCGTATCTTTGCCGCCGCCCTCGAATCGCTGCTGAACCGGTCGGGTCACGACGTCGTCGGGTGTGTGGCCGGCCTGGCCGCCGCCGTGGAACTGACCGTGCGGGAACAGGCCGATGCGTGCGTCCTCGACGTCCACCTGGCCGCGAGCAGCCGGCCCGGCGCGTTGCAAGAGGCCATGGCTGACTCGCCAAAGACCGCGTTCGTCGTTCTCGCGGATGCGCCGGACTCCAGCGGCTTCGCGGCGACGCTGGCCGCCGGTGTCCACGGGGCGGCGCTCAAGACCGACGACTTCGTCGAGGTATTGCGGGTACTCACGGGCGCCGCGGCACGGCTGACGCGACGTCCACCGGGCGGAGCCGTACTGTCACTGTCGGCCCAGGCCGCCCACCGGCCGGCCCGGCGCAGCACGCGCTATCCCGCCCTGGATCACTTGCTGACCCCGCGCGAGCGTGAGGTGCTCGCCCGGCTGGTGTACGGCGAAAGCACGCCGAGCATGGCGAGGTCGATGGGGGTGCGGCTGTCGACGCTCCGCACTCACATCGACTCTGTGCTCATCAAGCTCGGGGTGCATTCGCGGCTTGAGGCGGTGGCCTACGCCGTCAGGGAAGGGATCATCGAAGTGCGCGGCAGCCGTGAGGCGGAGCGCGTACCTGACTCGCTCAGCGGATAATGCGAAGCAACCTCCTCATCGTCGACGATCACCGCGTCTTCTGCCAGGGCCTTGAGGCGGTCTTCCGTGCTGAACCCGACTTCGAGCCGCTGACCGTCAGCAATCCCGCTCAAGCGCTCGGCATCGTCCTGTCATGGCAGCCCGACGTGGTGATCATGGACCTGCGCCTCGGCGAGGTGAGCGGTGTCGACCTCACCAAGCAGATGGCCGCGTTGCCGTTCCCGCCCGCCATCGTGGTGCTGACCGGCTACACGGACACGGCCACGGCACTGGACGCGATCCGGGCGGGCGCGGTTGGCTTCGTGCCCAAGAACGCCTCGGTCGAGCAGGTGATCGGCGCGGTACGGGCCGCGGTGCTCGGCGGAAGCTGGCTGCCGCATGAGCTGCTCATCAAGCTGGTCGCCGAGCACCAGGACCCGGTGGTTGGCGCGCCGCAGCTCATCGCGCAGCTGACGGCGCGGGAGCAGCAGGTGCTCGGCTTGATGGTCAGCGGCCTTGACCGCAACGGCATCGCCGAGAAGCTGAACCAGTCACCCAACACCGTCCGCACGCACATCCGCAACGTGATCGTGAAGCTCAACTGCCACAGCGCCATCGAGGCTGTGGCAGTTGGTCTCAGGGCGGGCCTGCGGCCGAATTAGCCTGAAGTTACCCGGCAGCTACCGTCAGCGGAGCCGGTCATGGTCGCGGGCTCGCTGTGGGGTAAACCATCCCTCCTTCAGCGGCTCCGCCGCCTTCGCGGTCGCGGAATCCCTGATCAGTGGGAGCGGCAGCGTTTCGTCGCCTGAGCGATCACGTACGCGCGGGGCCGTCACGATCGCCGGCGCGTCCTGGGACGGTGCGGGCGCGGGAACGCGCTTACCGAGCCCGGTCACGAGCAGGATGGTGCGGAGCACGAGCGTGAGGTCATACCCGAGGCTGCGGCGCCTGAGGTAGTCAAGGTCGAAGCCCAGCTTCGCGGGCAGCTCATGGGTTATGTAGTGCTGCTCGGGGTCCTCGGCGCCGGAGACAGGCGCCTGCTGCATCTGCGTGTAGAAAATCTGTCCGGCACCAGTCAGGCCGGGGCGAACGTTCAGGGTCTCCAACTCGCCGCTGGAGTAACACGGGATGTAGCGCGGCACCTCTGGCCGGGGGCCGATGAGTGTCATGTCGCCTTTCAGCACGTTGACCAGCTGCGGCAGCTCGTCCAGCTTGGTGGCTCGCAGTACCGCGCCGAGCCTGGTCACGCGGGAGTCCCCGTGGCTGGTCACCAGCGGGTCGGCCCGGTCCGCGCCGGTTACCATCGAGCGCAGCTTCAAGATCGTGAACGGCTCACGCGAACGGCCGATCCTGACCTGCCGGTAGAACGCCGGTCCCCGGCTGGTGAGTCGCACGGCGGCCGCGAGCACAAAGATGACGGGGCCCCAGATCGCGAGCGCTACGGCGGACACGATCAGGTCCACCGCCCGGCGCATCCGGGAGTCCGCGCGGATCTCCGGTCGGGCCAGCGGCCCGAGGCGGTCAACCCGCGCCTGAGCGCGGAACTGGCCGCGCGCGAGCACGACGAGCACCATGGTGGTGGTCAGGTACGTGACCGCGGAGGTGATGGCGCCACCAATCGCGCCGTACCGGGGAATGAGGATGACGTCGAGCGTCACGGTGATGATCGTGCCAACGCCCATCCCGACGGAGTTGAGTCCGGGCCGGCCGATGCCGACCAGGTACGCGGACGCGACCGCGGCCGCCCCCTCCACCGACAGGCCGATGATGATGATCTCGGCCGGCGTGATGGCACCGCGATACGCCTGCCCGTAGAGAATCGGCAGCGCGACCAGGGTGGCCGCCGCCAGGAAAGGTGTCATCGCCACGGTCAGCGCGGTGTTCAGCGGCAGCAGCCTGCGGGCCTCGGCGGTTGCCTTGGCCTTGCCGAGGCGCGCGAACCGCGGGTAGAGCACGTAGTTGACGGCCGTGGGGACCAGCCGCATCAGCTCGGCGAACTTCGACGCGACCGCGTAGACCCCGAGCACGGCCGGTCCGGCCAGCGCGCCGAGGAGCACGAAGTCGAACCGGAGGTTCGTCAGCCACAGCATGTTCCCCAGCTGCCCGCGCGCCCCGAACGCGACGATCCGCTTGGCCAGATCCGGTGATGGCAGCCCCCAGCCGCGGAAGAACCCGCGGCTGGTCAGCCGCACCACCGCGGTGCCGGTATACAGGGCACCGGAGACGATCAGTGAGGCGACCATGAGCCGCAAGCCGCCGTCTCCGGTGACGAGCCGTACGGTGACATAGGTCGGGACGAACCAGAACTCCTCGGCCACGATCAGCAGGTTCGCCCCGGCGAGGTCCCCGCTGCCCTGGCAGCAGGCCTTGGCCGTGACGTTCCACAGCGAGGTGACCACCGAGATGGTCATGGCCAGGATGAGCACGAGCGGCATCTGCCGGAAGAACACGTGCTGGAACGGGACGGCGCAGACTATCCAGGCCAGCGCGCTGATCACCGCGCCGATCACGGCCAGCAGGCAGATGGTGGGCCGCGACCGCCGGTCCTTGCCGTGCTCGCCTGCCATGAAGTAGGCCGCCGCGGTCGGCAGGCCACAGGAAATGATGACACCGAACAGCCACGGCAGCACCCGCAGCAGCGCGTAGTAGCCGAGGACGGTCGGGCCGCCCACCCGGGCGACGAGCAGGCTGGCGACGGAGACGCAGGCCAGGGCGCCGCCTTGCGCGCCGAGATTCATGCTGACCTGTCTCGCCGTGACCCGCGGTCCGCTCCCGCGTGCGGCGCCGGGGAGGGTCGCGGCAACCGGCCGGATGTAGGGCCCAGCGTGACGGCGGGGCGTGCCCGCCGCGTTGCGGTCGGCGGGCCTCGTGGCCGGCGGCAGGGTGGCCAGCTCGCTCATGGCCGCCGGGCGCAGCCGGGCGAACCGGCGCTGCCGGGCGGTCCGGTGCCGCCGCCACGCGTCCTGGCCGAGCACGGCCGTGAGGCCGAATAGCAGCCACAGCGGGCGGAAGTGCAGGACCTCTTCGAAGACCGAGTTGACGCTAATCGCCAGCACGGCGGCGACGATGCCCGCCGGGGCGGGCACGGCCGCGGCCATCGGCGCCGACAGCGGCCGCCTGAGCACCGGTCCGGCCCGCGAGACGACGCAGCCGGCCAGCATCAGCAGTGCGAGCAGGCCGAGCACGCCGCGTTCGCTCAGCGCCGCCAGCCAGTCGTCGTGCGCCTCGTTGGAGTAGGGGTAGTACCAGTCCGCCAGCAGTTGCTTGGTGCTCATCGGGCCAAGACCGAGCACGCCGTCGCTGCGCTGGTACAGCTGAACGGTCTCCTGGATGAGCAGGTTCCGCTCGCCGCTGCTCTGCGCGCTGCGGCCGATCGAGTTGACCAGCAGCGCCTGGTTGCTGTAGAGGGCCCACTGCCTGATCGAGTTGAGCGGGACGGCGGTGAAGAAGGCGCCGACGCCCAGCCCGGCGACCAGCAAGGTCGCGATCGCCCCGGCCCAGCCGTGCCGTCGGTAGTACCTGACGCATCAGCAGGAAGACGACGCCGATGCCGAGCGCGAGCGCGCCGCCGTTGGATTCGGTGAGCACCAGCGCCCACAGCAGGAAGGCGTAGCCGATGAACCTCATCCACCGCTTGCCAGGAACGCGCGCCGCGAAGATCACGAAGATCGTGGCATCCCAGTACCACGAGGCGTAGTTCGGGTCACCGAAGGTGAACGCCAGCCGGTTGCCCTCGGCCGGGTTGATCCCCTCAAGCGGCGTGAGGTGCCCGGCCCAGGCGGCCACGAACAGCACGGCCCAGAAGATGCCTGACCAGCTCCAGGCCACCAGCGCGTAGCGCATGGCCCGCGGCCCGCTCGTCACGTTGACCACGGTGGTGCACCAGGCGAACAGCAGGATGTCGATCAGCGATCGAGGTCAGCGCCGTGGTGGGCAGCGGCGAGACCAGGCCGGACGCCGCGCCGGCCGCGACGAACAGCAGAACCGGGATCACATAGGGGGCGCGCAGCTTGCGATGCGTGGCGGCCAGCCAGACCAAGGCGGTGACCATCGAGGCGATCAGGAGCAGGTCGACCGGCGAGCTGTTGCCTGGACCGGTCGGGTGCACCACCGGCTCGAAGATGACGGCGAGGACGAGCGTGATCACGGCGGCGCGCTGGGCGCTGCCGCGGGCAGGCTTGGCGGGCGCCTCCTGCGGCGGAGCGGCCACCGGGCGGGTCGGCGTCATCGTCATGACTGGCCTCCTGTCAAGCGGCGGAACAGCAGCAGGTGGTTGCGGGCGAACTCGTCGTGATCCGCGGTGGAGGCGGTGATCGCCAAGTCGGCGAGCAGCACGTCGCGCCAGCAGGACGGGGACGCGCCGAGCCGCTCAAGCCCGCTCATGACGAACGAGCGCACGAGGTCGGGATACCAGCCGGCCCCGTCGATCGCGTAGTCCACGCCCGCTCCCCACCGGCCGGCGCGCAGTCCCGGGTGGCCGGCCACCCGGCGTCCCTGGCGCGTGTGGCGGTCGAGGTACAGGGAGTACGAGGTCGCGAACCTGGCCAGGTCACGGACGGGCGAGCCGGTCAGGCAGGCATGCTCCCAGTCGATGACGCCGAGCACCCGGCCCCGCTCCGTGAGCAGGTTGCCCGCCCAGAAGTCGCCGTGCACCACGGACTGCGGCGTCCGGTGGCCCTCCAGCCGCCCGCGCAGGGCGGCAAGTTCGGCCAGGTCCGCATCGGCTCCGGGCTGGCCGCCGAACCGGCGGCCGAGCACGTCCGCGACTCCGTCCAGCATCTGCGCCACGCTGGCCTGCCCGTTCCCGCCGACGGCCTCTTCCCTCCGACGGCACCGTGCAGCCCGGCCAGCCAGTCGCCGGCCGCGGCGAAATCCGCGGCCACCGCCTCGCGGCGGGCCGTGTGCCGCCAGGAGTGGTAGGCGGCGAGCATCGACTGACCGGGCAGCGCGGTCATGACCAGCACGGGCCTGCCGAGGTGCTCGACGGTGGCGACGAGTTCCGGGATCGTCGCGCTTACCGGTCCGGCCACCCGGTCGCCGACCTCGGCCAGCCGTTCCGCCTCGCGTTCGACGCTACGCGCCGCGGCGTCGGTGGTCGGCACCTTGGCCACGTAGGCCGGCCGCGCCGCCCCGGGCGGGAAGAGCAGGATGGTCACCTTGGCGTTCGGGTCCCTCGACATCGCCAGGCAGGCGGTCACGGCCGCCCGCCTGGTCGATGAAGGCGGCCAGCGTCCGCGGCGGCGCCATCGTCATTCGGCTCTCCCGACCAGCACCGCACCGCCCGCCCTGAGCGCCACCGCGAGCAGCCATGGCGCGCGGTACCTGAGCATGCGCAGCCCGACCGTCAGCACGGCGCTGAGCACCTGCCCGGCGCCTGGCGGCACGGACAGCACGGTGTCGGCGATGTAGCGCAGCACGGCCGGGTCCCAGCTGGCCACGACCAGCGGGCGCTGCCGGGACGGCACCGCGACGTACGCCCGGACGCCGCGCCCGGGCCGCAGGCGCAGCGACCACGGCGCGGCCGCGGCGGCGAAACCCGCCGCGGTGCCGGTCCGGCGCGGGGGCCGGGACAGCCAGACCGTCCCGCCCGGCAGCAGGGCGGCCCAGGCGGCGTCGTCGGCCGGTGCGGCGACCGTCACGACAGCACCGCGAACGGCCGCATTCTGGCGACCGGCCGCACCAGGTCGTATCCGGTGAGGATGCCGAGCGCCTCGTTGACGCCGTGGTCATCGAGATGCGGTACCTCAGCGGGCGCGGCGCCGTCGTAGCGGTAGCGAGCCGTACTGCGGCCGAGCGGGTCCGGCCCGGAGCGGCCAGATTGCTCGAAGGCCGAGATGACGCTGCCGGAGCCGTGGCAGGAGGTGTAGAGGCTGCGGTGCGCTGAATCCGCAGGCACGCACAGGTACGAGGAGGTGCGGTTGGTACCGGGCAGCAGCAGCGGCTGCCCGGTCTTGGCGTAGACGGGATGGTCCTTCATCTGCGCCGCCGGGTAGGCGCGGCAGGAGTTCTGGCGGTGCACGAACGCCCGCGTCCCGCCCACCTCTTCCTCGTAGATCGAGTTGTGCGGCGAGTCGACCACGAGGCTCGCGGTTGCCCCGAACGCCGAGCCGGCCATCCGGCACAGCGCGTCGTAGGTGGCCATCCGGTAGGCGAAGCCGTAGTTCATCGCGAGCCTGGTGGCCAGCAGGACACGCCGCCCGTCGTCGCCGTCGACGGGCACCGCCGGGGTGCCCTCGGTGAAGTAGGCCGCCAGCCGCTGCCTGAGCCCGGATCGCGGTGTCAGCAGGTGGGTGAGCGGCTTCTGCACCGCCATCTCGGCGCGGAGCATGCGCGAGGCGCTCTTGCGCCGGGCGTACAACTCGCCGAGCTGGCCGGTCAGGACGCCGCCGCCATTGTGGAACTGGACGGTCACCTGCCCGGTGCGGATGCCGAGTTCCTCCGCCGCGGCGGGATCGAGGATCTCCTCGACCTCCTGCAGCTCAAGGAAATGGGTGCTCGGCCCGATACCGCCGAAGCGCAGGCGGCTCATCTGCACGACGAGCCACGGCAGTTCCTTGGCGGCGCGCTGGGCGCCGCCGTAGGCGTCGATGTCGAGCCGGCCACGCTCCTCGATGTGGTCCAGGTCGTTTTCAGTGAGGCCATAACGCTCGGCGGCGAAATCCGCGCCCTCGACGGCGGCCCGCAGCACCTCCTTGGCGGTCAGTTCCCTGCGCCAGCTCGGCGGGCTCGGGTACCGCTCGGCGACCTGCCGGTAGAAGTCCGTCACCGCCTTGGCCGACGGCCGCTCGATGTCGAGGGTCATCAGCGCCATCCCGCAGTTGAGCCCGGCATCGGCGAGCGCCGGCCGGATCTCGCCGGTGGTCGCGACCGCGATGCTCGACGGCATCTCCGACTTCGCCTTGTGGCAGAAGTCGGGCATCACCACGGGCGGCGCCGCGAGGCCCGCGCCGTCCGTGCCCTGGCTCAGGCAGTCGAGCATGCCCGCGGTCGGCGGGGGCAGCTTCACTGTCGAACACGGTGAACTGGCGGTCCCCGTGGAGCCGCGATCCACTGAGGACCGCTATGTCCATTTCATTCTCTTCAAGCGGCATTTCGTTCCCTTCAAGCGGCCAGACCGGCGAGCGCCTCGCACACCCGGTCCACGTCGGAATCGGTCAGCCCTGGGTGCATGGGCAGGGACAGCAGCTGCGGGAAGATCCGGTCCGCGGCGGCCAGCTCGCCGCACGCTTCCAGGCCAAGCAGGTCGCGAAAGTACGGCAGGTGATGAACCGGTATGAAATGCACGGAGGTGCCGATGCCGGCGTCGGCCAGCCGCTCCGACACCCTGTCCCGGTCCATGCCGAAAGCCCGGTGATCGATCCGCGCGATGTACAGGTGCCAGGCGTGCGTGCCCGCCGCGGGACGCGGCGGAAGCTCGAGGCCGCGGACGTCGGCCAGGTGCGCGTCGTAACGCGCCGCGATGGCTGCCCGCCGCTGCTGCCACGCCACGAGGTGGTGCAGCTGCTCCCGGCCGATGGCCGCCTGCAGGTCGGTGAAGTTCGCCTTCATCCCGGCGTCTTCGACCGTGTACCGCCAGGTGCCCGACCGGTCGTAGCGCCGCCAGGCGTCACGGCTCATCCCGTGCAGCCGCATCCGCCGCCACCGCTCGGCCAGGTCGCCGTCGGTCGTGGTGAGCGCGCCGCCCTCGCCGATCGGGAGGTTCTTGGTGGCGTAGAAGCTGAAGCAGGCGGCCCGGGAGAAGCTGCCCACCGGCCGCGCGCCGACGGTGGCACCAAGGCCGTGCGCGGCGTCTTCCACCACGTTGTCCGCCGATATGCCTGCGGCCGCGGCGAGTTCCGCCCCGTCTACGGGATAACCGCCCATGTGCTGGATGACCATGGCGGCCGCGCCGTTCCTGGCCGCCTTCGCCACGCCTTCCGCGGACACGGTAAGCGTTTCCGTGTCCGCATCCACCAGTACAGGCCGCAGGCCGGCGTGGACGATCGCCTGGACGGCACCGCAGAAGGTCAGCGTCGGTGTCAGCACCGGCGCCCCCGGTGGCAGGCCGAGGGCGGTGAGCGCCATCTCGATGGCCGCGGTGCACGAACTGACCGAGACCGTGTGCCGAGCGCCTACCCACGCGCCGAACTCCTGCTCGAACGCTATGGCCTCGGCGCCCATCGTCACCCAGCCGCTGGCGAGGACCCGCACCGCCGCCTGCTGCGCCTCGGGGACGATCTCGGTGCGGCAGAAGGGAACGGCTGGCCCGCTCACGATGTAGCCAGTTCGGATCGTGCGGGCGGTGCGCTGATGTCCCGCCCCAGGTAGGCCTCGCCGAGCACGGCACCAAGCGCAACCGGCGACAGCTCCTCGCCGAGCCGGTCCCGGCCCGCCGCACCCAGGCGCGCGGCGTAGGCCGGATTGTCGAGCAGGTGGCCGATGGCCCGGCCGAGCAGGTCAGGCATTCCTGGCGGTGCCAGCAGGCCGGTCTCCCCGGCGATGACCACGTCGGGCACCGCGTTGACCGCTGTCGCGACGACCGGCAGCCCCGCGCTCATCGCCTCGACGATGGCGCACGGCAGGCCCTCGTACCGGCTGGCCATCGCGAAGACGTCGATCCCTGGCAGCAGCGCCTCCACGTCGTGGCGCTCGCCGGTGAACAGCATCCGGTCGGCCAGCCCGAGCTTCCGCGCGATCCGCTCGGTCTTCGCGCGCAGCGGGCCGTCGCCGATCCACACGCCGAACACGTCGCTGCGGCGCAGCCCGGCCAGTGCGTGGACGAAGTCCTCCGGCGCCTTCTGGAAGGCCAGCCGCCCGACCGTGCCGACCACCTGCATGCCCGGAGGCACGCCGAGTAGCCGGCGGGCCTCCGCACGGTCCAGCGGACCTGGCGGGTTCAGCGCCTTGGCCAGGGCCACCCCGATCGTGCGGATCCGTTCCGGCGGCGCGATCCTGCGGGTAACGGCCTCGGCCGCTACAGCAGGGCCGACGGCGAGGAACACGTCGGTGAACCTGCCGACCGACCGCTCGATCTGGATGTAGGCCGACCGGCGCGGCCAGGACTGGAACTGGTGGAACGGGAAGCCGTGGAAGGTGTGCACGATGCGGCCCATCTCCAGCCGGTGCGCGGCCAAGCGGCCGAGCGCGCCCGCCTTGGAGCTGTGCGTGTGCACGACGTCGAAGCCCTTGAGGCAGGCTTGCAGGTCGGCGAGGGCACGGCGGTCGTCACGGGGAGCGATCTCGCTGCGCAGGTGCGGCAGCAGCACGACCTCGTGACCGGCCGCGCGCGCCTTCGCCATCAGGTCTTCATCAGCCTCGCCGGTGATGAAGGCGATCTCATATTGCTCGGGGTCAAGCGCTAGGGCGCCGCGCAGCGCCACCCCGCCGGCGCCTGCCATGAACCTGGTGACGACCTGCGCCACCCGCAGCCGACTGCTCACGATGTCAACTCCTCGGTATTCGCGGCTTTGAGCAGTTCGCGCAGTGGTGCCCCCGGGCGGTCCCCGAGGTTCACCTGCAGGCACGGCAGCCTGACGCTGAGCTCTTGCGCGATGTGCTGGACGGGAGGATGGCTGCCGCCAAGGCCAGTGCCGAGCGCCAGCGTCGCCGCGAACGCCCAGTAGCGGCGCAGCTCCCCGGCCATGTAGGTCCCGGCCGCCAGGTGCCGCGCCGCCAGCGCTGGATCGCACCGGGTCACCCCGGGCTTGGTGCCGCGGACCAGCACGACGAGCAGGTCGGGCGTCATCCGGTCGGTGCGGCGCGGCCAGGCCGCCTCCCGTCGGCCGTAAGGCATGCGCCGTCCCTTGCCGGCGTGCATCTCGGCCGGCAGCCGCAACGGCTCGACCAGGCCCCACGTGTACTGCCCGTCGCTCGCGCAAACGTTGTCGCAGGTGGAAACGGCCCCGCTGAGCAGCTCACGATGGACCAGCGTGGACTTGCCGACACCTCCTGGCCCGGCCAGCATCACCGCCCGGCCGTCGGCGGCGTCAAGGCCGCAGACGGAGGCGTGCAGCGGGGCCCGGCCGCGCTGCTGGCTCCGCCACAGCGCCGGGTACTGCAGCAGGACGGCCCGCAGGAGCAGCCGGGTCCGAGCGCGCAGCACCGCCGCTACCGCTCGCCCCTGGCCAGAAGGCCGCCAGCGGGCAACCACCTCGACGGTCGGCTCGCCCACGGTTACCTGCAGGTCCAGGCCCGACGAGCAGGCGTTCCTTATGATCACCTGGCCCTCGCGGCACCAGGCGTCGCGGGTGAGCACGCGCCAGCCAGTGACATCGAACGCCGCCGAGTCGCGCTCGACCGTTACCCGGACATCCGGCGGCGTCGCGCCGTCGGCCGAGGTCAGCTGGCCGGCGGCGCCCTCGGCGATGACGTCGGCGATCCAGGGCACCGTGCACGTCAGTTCCACCCGCTCGCCGGCGGTGTGCAGCAGCCCCCGCATCAGAATTCATCCGGGTAGGGACTCGCCAGTGCCATCGCCGCGGTTGCCGCCTGGCCGTCGGCATTGTGGTACTCCGGCACCAAGTCGCCGAGCCGGAGCCGGACCAGCCCGTCATCACCGTTCGCGGCGTTGGCATAGAGCAGGTCCAGTGAGCCGGCGAAGCCATCGGGCAACCGTCCAGGCCGGGTGGCCGAGATGGCCGGGTTGACGGTGGGCAGCGGCTCTTCGAGCTCGCCGAACAGGGTCTCGTGCAGCTTCTCGCCCGGCCGCAGTCCGGTGAACCGTATCTCCACGTCCGGCACCCGCAGCTGCTCGGCGTAGCGGCGGACCAGGTCGACGATCCGCACCGGCTCGCCCATATCCAGCACGAACGTCTCGCCGAATTCGCCCATGGGCGCGGCCGACAGGACCAGTCCCACCGCTTCCTCGACCGTCATGAAGAACCGGGTCACGTTGGGATCGGTCACGGTCACCGGCTCGCCCCGCTCGATCTGGTCGCGGACCACGGTGAGCAGCGAGCCGCGGCTGCCAAGCACGTTGCCGAACCGGACCGAGCAGACGCGCATCTTGCCGTTCGCGTTCGCCTGCACGATCATCTCGGCCAGCCGCTTGGTCGCACCGAGGATCGACCGGGGCTCGGCCGCCTTGTCCGTGGAGATCAGCAGGAACCGCCCCGTCCCGCACTCGGCCGCCGCGCGCACCACATTCTGCGTGCCGAGCACGTTCGTCTTCACGCCCTCGCCGGGGTGCTGCTCGAGCAGCGGCAAGTGCTTGTGCGCGGCGGCGTGGAAGACGACATCGGGCCTGACCGACCGGAACACCTGCCGGATCCGGGTCTCGTCCCTGATGTCGGCGATGATGATCTCGGCGCTGTCGAGCAGCGCCCGGCCGTTCAGCTCAAGCTGGAGCGTGTGCATGTTCGACTCGTCGTGGTCGAGCATGTGCAAGGACGCCGGGTCATGGCTCCTGATCTGGCGGCACAGCTCCTGGCCGATCGACCCGCCGGCCCCGGTGACCAGGACCCGGGCGCCGGCCAGCATTTCCTGCACCGACGACTCGAGGATTTTGCGCTCGGCCCGGCCGAGCAGGTCGCTGTAGCTCACCGTGCGCATGTCCGCCGCCCTCGCCGCGCGTTCCAGGGCGGAAAGGAAGGAAGGCAGGTAGCGCACGTGCGCGCCGGTGTCGGCGGCGGCACGGACGAGCAGGCTGAGTTCCGCGGGCGGCAGCGAAGGAATCGCGATGATGATCGCCTGGATCTGGTGATCGCGGACGACGCGGCGCAGGTCCGCGAGGCCGCCAAGGACCGGCGTCCCGAACACGGACATGATGCCAGGGTCGTCGTCGAGCAGGCCGGCGGGGCGCAGTCCGTAGTCAGGACAGTTCCGCAGGTCGCGCATGAGCGTGCGGGCGGCGGACCCGGCGCCGACGATCAGCGTCGCCAGTCCAGGGACTTCCTTCCTGCTCCGGTCCCACGGTCTCAAGCCGCCGTGCCAGCCTCGGCCGGCGAGCCTTGCCTCAGTCA
Source organism: uncultured Actinomycetota bacterium (assembly GCA_963759545.1). Classification (GTDB taxonomy): domain Bacteria; phylum Actinomycetota; class Actinomycetes; order Streptosporangiales; family Streptosporangiaceae; genus Trebonia. Next base: position 1,798 of record CAVXAB010000029.1, on the reverse strand, counting down.
TCGTGCCCCCTAGTGAAAATCGTTCGGTGATCCCCCGCGGAGCACCGTTTCCTGGACCTCGGCGCCCCGAGTCCGTGCCGCGCCCCGGTCGATGAAAGTCGCCAGCCAGCTCCTGCGGCGGATCCCGATGACGCCGAGGATCGGCCAGTCCGCGGTGACGCCCAGGTCTGCGGCCTGGTCCAGTGCGCCGTGCGGCGCGTACTTGGGCAGGACGACCACCAGTGCGGCGTCGGGCGGCGGCGCGCCGAGCCGGATGTCGTTCAATGTGACGACCGTTCGCTGCGGCTCAGGAGACTGGGCTGCCGTGACGCCGACCGGCCAGTCGGTGGTGGCCAGGCCGACCGTACGGTGGTCGTTGCTGACGATCGCCGGTCGCCGGGCCTCGCCGTTCTGGCTCGCGCCGTCGCCGCGGTCGGCTTCGATGCGGGCGGCGCCAAGCGACAGCCCGTCGGCTGGTTCCGTCGAGGGCATCTCGCCGCGCAACCTGGCGGCCAGGGACGACAGCCGGCCGGGCGACCCAGGCCCGGTGAGCACCACGGTCGAGGACGCCGGCCCGGTGCGCGGCCAGGTTGAGGCGCTCGGGCAGGTCCCGGCCAAGCGCGACGATCTGGCCGCCGCGTTCTTCTGCGGTGCCGAACAGCACTGCACCAAGTTCCCTGGCACCGGCGCCCGGCTGGGCCACGGTCGGCCGCAGCACCTCACGAAGCGTGGCGAACAGCAGGCCGACGATCAGGCCAAGCAGCCCGGCGAGCGCCCCGTAGACCACGGCGTGCCTGGACGCCGCGGCCGCGGCCGTCGGCACGCTGACCACCGACGCGCCCGTCTCGGTGGTGAGGGTGGCCAGCACCTGCTGCTGCTCGGATTCGTTGTTGGCTAGCTCCTGCTCGGCCGCGGCCAGCTGCGACAGCAGGGTCTGCACCGGCACGCTGGTGGACGCGTCGACGCTGCCGACCCCGGCTGAGTGATTTTTGCAGCTGGTCACGCCTGGTCACCAGCTGCGAGTGCGTCTTGGCGAGCGAAACGAGCTCGGGGTTGCCCTTGACGCCCAGCTGATTCAGCTGGTCGACCACGGCCGTGGCCAGGGTGCCGGACAGGGCCAGGGCCACCTGGGGGCTCTTGTCGGTGACGGTGATGGCCATGATGGCGGAACTGCTCATCGGGCCCACCGAGATGTCGTGCTTGGCGACTTGAGACGCGTTCCCGGCTGATCTTGGCCTGGCGGAGCGCCTGCTGAACCATGGCGGGATCGGTCGCCACCGCGGCCACCCTGCTCTGGATGGCCGACACCTGGGTGGTCGTGTCGGGTGTCGTGTCCTGGCCCTGGACGACAGAAGTAGCCGCGTAGGTCACCGGCTGGCCTTCCCGCAGCGCCACCACCCCGATCGCGGGCAGGATTATCAAGACCAGCAGCAACCACCGATGCCGCCAGAAAATACGCCTACCCGTCTCGCTGGCTTCCACCACAGTTCACCCCTCGTTTGCGTGCGACGAGACTCACGCTATGGGTGGGCAAGTACGGTTTCCTCGTCCAGGTGCGAGCTTCCTTCTACGTCGATTGCCGGAGGCGCCGATGGCGGCGGCTGTGAGACTCGGCGACATGAGCAACCACGGGGGGAGGTTCTCCGGTCGCATGTCGCTGACCGGCCCTTACCAGCTGCGCGCCGTCTTGGCGACCACGATGCTGGTCGGCGGCGTCCTGGTGGCTGGCTGCTCCTCCGCCCCGGCGACCGCCGCGCCTGCGCCTGCGACGACCGCTCCAGCGACGACCGCTCCAGCGACGGCCGCGCCCGCGCCCAAG
>CAVXAB010000028.1:0-170850 GCA_963759545.1 uncultured Actinomycetota bacterium | reverse complement strand
ATGGGATCTAGCCTCCGGTTCGATGATGTCAACCAGCCGATGGTTCAGGACACCGGAACGAGCTGGAAGGTCTGGGCTGTGTCACCGGCTGTGCAGGCCCATTGCTGGAGTTGCGTGCCGTTGGACGTCGAGCGGTTAGTGACGTCCAGGCACTCATTGCCGCTGTTGCGGGCGGTGAATGTGTAGCTGCCATCGGATTGCAGCGTGGGCAGCCACTGCTGGTTGGTGCCGCCAGCCGCACTCCACAACTGGATCGGGGCGCCGTTGCCGGTGGCGGACGGGCCGCCTGTGACGTCCCAGACCACGCCGGGCGCGTTACGGGTGACGACCTGGTAGTAGCCGCCGCTTGTGGGCTGGAACTGCCACTCCTGGTTGGTGTTGCCAGTGCCGCAGCTCCACTGCTGGACGGCGGCGCCGTTAGCGGCGCTGCCGTTGGCGTCGTCGACGCAGTCGCCGCTATTGGTGTTGACGACCTGGTACCACGTGCTCGGGCTGATACCGCCGCCCGTGCTGGTGGAACCGGGGGTCCAGGTGAACGTGGCCACGGCCCCGGCGGGCAGCGTGTAGGTGAAGTACTGCCCGTTCTCGTCGACGTTGAAGGTGTGCGCGTTGGAGGTGTCGGCGTTCAGCGCGATCAGCGCGTCGGAGCCGTCGGGGTTCTGGAAGGCCACGTCCTCGAGGTTGCCGGATCCGAAGGTATTGGAGCCGATGCGCACCGCGCCCGGCTTGACGAACTTGCTGGCCTGGCCAAGCACGTAGTACTCGGCGTTGTAGGTCGCGGTGCCCGCGGAGTTGTCGACCGTCACCACCCCGGTGCAGGTGGTGCAGTTCATGCTGGGACCGCCACTCGGGTTCAGGGCCATGTTCCAGGTAGCGACGGTCTTCGCCCAGTTCCGGGTGGCGCCGATGATCAGGTTCTCGGTCTGCCAGTCCAGGGAGTCGGCAAAGGTACTGGCCGGGTTGGCCGACTGGGTCCCGGAGCATTCGGTGAAGTACGTGTCCTTGCCCGGGTAGGCGTCGTGGACGGTGGTCTGGGCGCTGGGGTCGCCCGCGTAACAGTGCCAGGCGACGCCGGCCGTGTAGGGGCCGGCGGTGGAGTTGCCCAGGACCGTTTCCGGGAAGCTCGTGTCGTTCCAGTTGTGGTCGTAGGCGATGATCTTCGTGCTGAGGCCGGCCTTCTGCAGGTCCGGTCCCAGGTTGCTGCCGATGAAGCTGGCCTCCTGGGCCGCGGTGAAGGTGGAGCCCGGGTAGTTCGACGGGGAGTACTCCGGCTCGTTCTGCGCCGTGATGAGGGAGATCGGCACGCCCGCGGCGTCATAGGCCTGGACGAACTTGGTGAGGTAGTCGGCGAACACCTGGTAGTCGCCGCTGTTGAGGGACCCGCCAATCATCGAGCCGCTCGACTTCATCCACCCCGGCGGGCTCCACGGCGTCGCCATGATGGTGACGTTCGGGTTGAGGCTCAGCGCCTGCTGGAGCACCGGCAGGATGTAGGCGTTGTCGTGCGCGGTGGAGAACTTCGCCAGCGTGGGATCGGTCTGGCCCGACGGCAGGTCGTCATAGCTGAACAACGACTGCGAGAAGTCCGACGCCCCGATCGGCTGCCGCAGGAAGTCCAGGCCGATGCCGCTCGCGGGACTGAACAGCTTCGTCATGATCTGGCTGCGCAGCGGGGAGTTGGCGACCAGCCAGGCCGAGGAGTCGGTAAACGACGCGCCGAACCCGGTCATCGTCTGATAGGTCGTCGAGGGATCGACAGTGATGGTCTGCGACCCGCTGCCGTTGCCGCTCTGGAACGTCGCACCCGCCTGCGAGGCCAGCAGCTGGCTCTGGTTGGTCGTGGTCTCCCAGACTGAAACCGCCGGCCCGGACGCGGCGTGGGCTGCGCCAGGGCCCATCACGGCGGCCCCTGCGGTGATGAGCGCCGCTGCGCCCAGCGCCGCCGTCACTTTCTTGATGCGAGACACGGTCCTCCTCCTTCAGAACCTGCCGGTCGCGGTCGCGGTCGCGACGAGCGCCCGATCGCGCCTGCGCTGGCTGGGGCGATGTTCCGCCGCTCAGAGCCGCTCCATCATTCATGAAACATTTTGTAACGAATTGAAACATTCCTGCTACGACGATGAAAACAGCCAGGAGTAGGGGTGTCAATAACCAATTACGAGCGCGGTGGCGACGCGTCGGGGAAGTTATGATGCAGATCGTGAAACAAGTACGTGAAACAAAATGAGCAGGCCGCGCAACCAGCGTGCTACTGTCCGGGATGTCGCCGCGGAGACGGGTGTATCCATTGCCACCGTCTCGCGCGTCCTCAATAACCACCCCCACGTAGCTCCGGGCACTCGCGATCTGGTCCAGCGTGCCGTCGAGCGGCTCAACGCGCAGGTGCCCGGCCCGCGGACGGCCCCGGCTAGCGTCACGCAGGGTGCCGTCTACCTACGCTGCCCCTATCTGCTGACCGACTACTTCGGCCTCATCGTTTCGTCCATTGCCGAGACGCTAGAGCTGCACGGCAAGCCCCTGCTGCTCAATGCGGGAGAAGCCGCACAGCAGGAGGTGGTCCTGCCCACACTCGCCTCCCGGCCCGGCCTCAGCGGCGCCATCATCGTCCTGCCACCGGAACCCAGCGACCAGCTCGTGGCCCTGCGGGCCCGCGGGTTCGCGTTCGTCGTGGTGGACCCCCGCGCCCCGATGCCCCGCGACATCGCGGCCGTGTCGGCGGCGCACTTCGCCGGAGCTCGCAGCATCACCAGGCACCTGGTCGACCTGGGACACCGGCGCGTCGGCGTGATCGCGGGACCGCACAACTGGCTCGCGAGCGAGGCCCGCCTCGCCGGGCACGCCTCGGCTCTGGCCAATGTCGGCGTGCTGCCGGACACCGAGCTGATCCGTAGCGGCGGGGCAACCGCGCAGTTCGGCTACCACGCCGCCGGCGAGCTGCTTGACCTGCCACAGCGGCCGACCGCGCTAATAGGCTTCAACGACAAGGTCGCCGTCGGCGCTCTCGCCGCCGCGGCCCAGCGTGGACTGCGCGTACCCGAAGAACTTTCCATCGCCGGATTCGACGACATCGACCTAGCTCAGGCCACCCGTCCCCTGCTCACGACCGTACGTCAGCCACTGCAGGAAATGGGCCGCCTCGCCGTCAGCCTGCTTATCCGGCTCATGGAGCGCCAGCGGCTCGATGCACTGCACGTCGAGCTGGCCACCGAGCTGGTCGTGCGCGACTCCACCGGCCCGGCTCCGCAAAGTTAGTGTTCCCCTCACCTGATAAGGAACGACGGATGACTACCCCGCTCGCCTTCCCCTTGGAGCCCACCCCGATCCATGTGCCCGACGATGTTCTCGACAGCCTGCGCGCCCGTCTCGCACTGACTCGCCCGCCGCTGGATGAAGGGAATGGGGACTGGTCCTACGGCGTGCCGGACAGCTATCTCCGCGGGCTGGTGGCTTACTGGCGGGACGGCTACGACTGGCGCAAGGCTGAGGCCGCCATCAACGCCTACGAGCACTACCAGGTGAGCGTCGCCGGTGTCCCGGTGCACTTCATGCGCAACCCTGGCCGCGGCCCCCGCCCGATCCCGTTGATCCTCACCCACGGCTGGCCGTGGACGTTCTGGCACTGGTCGAAGGTGATCGACCAGCTTGCCGACCCGGCCGCGTTCGGCGGCGACCCCGCCGACGCGTTCGACGTCATCGTGCCGTCCCTGCCCGGCTTCGGTTTCCCTGGCCCGCTCACCGGCTTTCCTGACGTCAACTTCTGGAAGGTCGCCGACCTCTGGCACACCCTGATGACCGAGACCCTGGGATACGAGAAGTACGCCGCCGGGGGCTGCGACATCGGCGGGATCGTCTCCAGCCAGCTCGGCCACAAGTATGCCGACGAGCTGTACGGCATCCACATCGGCTCAGGACTGCCGCTCGACTTCTTCACCGGCCCCCGCGCCTGGGACCTCGCCAGGAATCGGCCCCTCACCGACGACCAGCCCGCAGACGTCCGCGCCCGCATCATCGAGTTGGACCACCGCTCGGCGTCGCACCTCGCCGTGCACATGCTCGACGGCGCCACCTTGGCCCACGGTCTGAGCGACTCACCCGCCGGACTGCTCGCCTGGCTGCTTGAGCGGTGGAACGCGTGGAGCGACAACGGCGGCGACCTCGAGTCCGTCTTCACCAAAGACGACCTGCTCACCCACGCCACGATCTACTGGGTGAACAACTCCATCGCCACGTCGATGCGCTACTACGCCAACGCAAACCGCTACCCCTGGGCACCCGCCCACGACCGCACCCCGGTCGTGCAGGCCCCGGTCGGCCTCACCTTCGTCACGTACGAGAACCCGCCGGGCATCCACACCGCCAACGAGCGCGTCCGCGCGTTCAAAGACGGCCCGCAGTCCGATTGGTTCAACCACGTCAACGTCAACGCACACGACCACGGCGGCCACTTCATCCCCTGGGAGAACCCCGACGCCTGGGTGAGCGACCTGCGCCGCACCTTCCACGGCCGCGGCGTTTGAGTCCCAACGGCGAGGTTCGAGTAAGACGCGTGGAGTGGTCGAACGAGCGTAAGCCGTCCAGGTCATCGGGATAACACTGCCGGGAGACGCAGCGCCTGGGGCAGTAGCTCCCGGTGTGCCTCGAGCAGCTCGTCGCACATCGCGACGGTCTGCGCCGTGGTGAGGGTGGCGGCCGTGTTCGGGTCGAGGAGCGCCGCCTGGTAGACGTGGTCGCGCGACCCGTCGAGTGCGGCCCTGACGGTCAGCTCCACCACGTTGAGGAAGGTACGGTTCAGCGCCGCGAGCTGCGGGGGGAGCGCGCCGACGGGCACCGGCTTGGGGCCGCCCGCGCCGACGATGCAGGGGACCTCGACGCAGCACTCGTCGGGCAGGCTGGAGATGAGACCGCCGTTGCGGATGTTCACGTGCAGCTCGCGCTCGGTCCCTGTCTCAAGCGAGTGGATGAACTGCGAGGCGAGCTCGTTCTCGACCGCGAGCTCAAGCGGCTCGTCACCCGCCAGCTGCCGTTCGAGCGACTCAAGCTCGCGCAGGTTCTCCTCCGACCGCTCCAGGTAGTCGCCGACGAAGATGCGGAACCGCTCGATCTGGTCGTCGTGGTGCATGAACCAGGGCACGTACTCGGCGGAGTGCTCGCTCGACTCGGTGGGGAAGTAGCCGAACCTGCGGTAGATCTCGACCCGCACCCGGCGCTGCAGCTCGGGCGAGGACTCGATGACCTCGGCGAGCCGCGGGTACAGCGACTCGCCGTCCTGCTCGAAGCGCAGCACGAACGCCTGGTGGTTGAACCCCGCGGTGAGGAACCGCACCCGCTCCGGGTCGGCGCCGACGAGCTGGGTCAGGAACGACTGCGTGTCGCGGACCGAGTGGCACAGGCCGTACACCCGGCCGAACCCCGCCCCCTCGTACGCGGCCCAGGGGAGCATCGCCATTGGGTTGCTGTAGCTGAGCAGGTAGGCGTCCTGGCACACCTCGTTCATGTCCCGTGCCAGGTCGAGCACGACGGGGATGGTCCGCAGGCCGCGGAAGATCCCGCCGATGCCGAGGGTGTCGCCGATGGTCTGGCGCACCCCGTACCTGGCGGGAATGTCGAAGTCGGCGCGGGTGGCGGAGTACCCGCCGACCTGCACCTCGTTGATCACGTAGTCGGCGCCAGCGAGCGCGGCACGGCGGTCCTGCGTCGTGGTCACCGTGGCGTCGGCGCCGGTCTGCGCGGAGATCCGGCTGACAAGCCGCTCCGCGTGCGCGAGCCGGTGCGCACTGATGTCGTAGAGCGCGAAGTGCAGTCCGCCGCGGAACTCCGGGTAGCTGCACAGGTCAGTCGTCACGTTCCTGGTGAACTCGACGCTTCCAGCACCAATGAAGGCCAGCTTGATCACAGCTCATTACTGTTCCATAAGGGCCAGTTTCTTGCAAGATCTTGCATCTTGTCCCGGTATGCCTGCACAATACTGCTCAATTGGTGGGCGGCGAGAGCATCATCGAGCGGAGTGCGGCATGACCATCGCAAGTCTTCATCGACGCGGGGCCCTGGCAGGGCTGCTCGCCGCGCTCGCGGCGACCACGCTCGCGGTCGCCGGCTGCGGCACGGACGCTAACGGCGGCGGGTCGTCGTCGTCCGGGTCCCCTTCTTCCAGCACGATCCAGATCTGGGAGGGCTGGACCGGCCAGGAGGCCAAGACGTTCTCCCACCTGGTCTCCGAGTACGAGGCGCAGCACCCAGGGCAAAAGGTGCAGTCGCTGTACGTCAACAACGACGACACGCTGCAGAAGGTGCTGACCGCGGTGAAGGGCGGCAGCCCGCCCGACATCGCCTACCTCTACGGCTCCTGGGCGCCCAACGTCGCGCAGATCCCGCAGGTCGTCGACCTGACGAAGGTGGTGCAGCAGGCCGGCGTCAACTGGGACGACTTCTTCGCGGGCGAGCGGGACGTGGCCACCGTCAACGGCAAGGTGATCGGCATCCCTGCCCTGGTCGACAACCTGGCCGTGGTCTACAACAAGAAGCTGTTCGCCCAGGCTGGCCTGCCGCTGCCCACCGCGAACTGGACCTGGCAGGACTACGTCGCCGACGCGCAGAAGCTGACCGACACGGCGGCCAAGCAGTACGGCACCGCCTACGTGACGCCCGGCACCGAGGACACCGTCTGGCACTGGGAGTCACTGCTCTGGGAGGCGGGCGGCAGCCTGCTGACACCGGGCAACAAGCAGGCGGCGTTCAACTCAGCGGCCGGCCTTGAGTCGCTCAACACGTTGCGGACCATGGCCGTCACCGACAAGTCGATGTACTTCGACCCGACCGACGAGGCCTACACCAACCTGTTCAACTCGGGCAAGATCGGCATGCTGGTCACCGGGCCATGGGACCTGTCCGCGTTCCCCGACATTGACTACGGCGTGCAGGTCATGCCGTCCTACCCGGGCAGCAGCGCCGGGCACCAGACCATCTCAGGGCCGGACAACTGGGTCGTGTTCAACAACGGCAGCAGCCAGGTCAGCGCGGCCGAGCAGTTCCTGCTCTGGCTCACCGCGCCGGCCCAGGTCAAGACCTGGTCACTGCAGACCGGTGACCTGCCGACCAGGACGTCGGTGGCCGACGCGTCCGGGTTCGACCAGCAGATGAACAAGATGCTGCCCGGCGTGAGCACGTTCGTCGAAAACCTGGCCAACGTCAAGCAGGCACGCCCGCAGATCACCCAGTACCCGGCGATCTCCACGATCCTCGGCAACATGGTGCTGTCCGTGCTGCTCGGCAAGTCCACCCCGCAGGCGGCCCTGGCCTCCGCGGCCAGCCAGGTCAACCAGGCGCTGGCGGGAAGCTGACCATGACGGTGAACTCGGTGGCCCGGCCAGGCACGCGCCGGGCCGGGCGGGCCGGCCTGGTGCGCAGGGCGCTGGACTCGGAGCAGTTCAACGGGTGGGCCTTCGTCACCCCTGGCGTGGCCCTCATCCTGCTGTTCGGCGCGGTGCCGATCGTCTGGTCGGCGGTGATGTCGTTCCAGAAGTCCTCTTTCTTCGGGTCGAGCACGCCGTTCGTCGGCCTGGCCAACTACCGCAAGATGGTGCACGACCCGATCGTGGCGCAGGCGATACAGCACACGCTGATCTACACCGCGCTGTTCGTGCCCGGCACGATGATCGTCGGGCTGTTCCTCGCCGTGGCGATGAACAGGAAGATCCGCGGCATCTCGATCTACCGCACCGCCGCCTACGCGACCATGGCGATCTCCACGATCAGCGAGGCCATCGTCTTCATCTGGCTCTTCGACCCCTCCTACGGGATCGTGAACTACGCCTTCAGCAAGGTCGGCCTGCCGCAGCAGCAGTTCCTCAACTCACCGTCCGAGGCGCTGTACGTGATCGTGGCGATGACCATCTGGGGCTGGACCGGGTTCGCCGTGGTGGTCTACCTCGCCGCGCTCCAGGGGGTACCGCAGTCGCTGCTCGAGGCGGCGGCGATCGACGGCGCGGGCCCGTGGCGGACGTTCCGCAGGGTCACCCTCCCGCTGCTCAGCCCGGCCTCGCTGTTCCTCGCCGTGTGGCTCACCATCAACGCGCTGCAGCTCTTCGACGAGGTCTACCTGAGCACCCAGGGCGGCCCGCTCAACGCGACCACCGTCCTCGTCTACTACCTCTACAACCAGGCCTTCGAGCAGTTCAACTTCGGCTACGCGTCCGCCATCGCCTACTTCCTGTTCCTCATCATCATCGTGGTCACGGTCATCCAGTTCCGGGTGGGCCGCCGGTTCACGTACTACCGGTCATGAGCGCGACCTCGGCGCCCGCCCGCGGCGACCTGCGCCCCGCGGCAGGACACGGCATCCCGGCGTACCGGCGACGCAGGCGGCTGCCGTTCAGCCCCTGGCACCTGGTGCTGATCCCGGCCACGATCGCCCTGATCTTCCCGTTCGCCTGGCTGCTCATCACCTCGGTGGAGACGCCGTCGGAGACGCTGCACTTCCCGCCGATCCTGCTACCGCACACGATCAGGCTGGCGAACTACTCGGACGCGCTGGCGACCGCGCCGTTCCTCCGTTTCATGGAAAACAGCGCCGTGGTGGCGGTGACGACCGTGCTGTGCAACCTGGTGCTCTGCACGCTCGCCGGCTACGCCTTCGCCCGGTTCCGGTTCCTTGGCCGCACCGCCCTGTTCGCGGTCATCATGGCCACGCTCATGGTGCCGTTCCAGGTGACGATGATCCCGCAGTTCATCATCACGAAGTGGCTGGGCGTGCACGTGCTCGCCGCGGTCGGCATCAACCACATCGGAGCGCTCATCCTGCCCAACGCGGCCACCGCGTTCGGCATCTTCTTCCTGCGGCAGTTCTTTCGCACCCTGCCGCTCGAGTACGAGGAATCCGCCCGGGTGGACGGGGCGAGCAGGCTCACCGTGCTCGTCCGGATCGTGCTGCCGCTGGCCACCCCGCCACTCGCGACGCTCGCCGCGCTGACGTTCCTCGACTCATGGAACAACTTCCTGTGGCCGCTCATCGCCGTCACCTCGACCAACCAGATGACGCTGCCACTCGGCCTGGCCACCTTCCAGGGAGCGCACGCGACGGAATGGAACCTGCTCATGGCGGCCAACGTGATGAGCCTGGTGCCCATGCTGGTGGTCTTCTTCGTCGCCCAGCGGTACTTCATCCGGTCGGTGGCCGCGACGGGGCTCGCCGGAACATGAGCCACGGCGGTAACGGACCAGGGGAACGCGCACAGCAGAGGAGATCGATTCAGTGACAGGCAGGGAGGCCTCAGTGACGCAGGACCAGGTAGCAGCGGGCGTTCGCACCGAGCAGGAGATCGCCTCGCAGCCGGCCTGCTGGCGCCGGGCCGCCGGTGTGGCCGGTGACGTGGCGGCACTGCTGCCCGCTCCCGGGGAACGCGTCGCGATCGTCGGCTGCGGCACCTCATGGTTCATCGCGCAGTCCTACGCGGCCGCCAGGGAGCAGTCAGGTCAGGGGGAAACCGACGCGTTCACCGCCTCGGAGATGCCGTACGGCCGGCACTACGACCGCACCCTGTTCCTGTCCAGGTCCGGCACCACGACAGAAATTCAAGAGGCAGCGGAACGAGTGCGTGGTGCCAGCCCCACCGTCGCGATCACCACGGACGCGCGGACCCCGGCGGCCCTTGCCGTGGACGAGGTGATCGAGCTCGCTTTCGCGGACGAAGAGTCCGTGGTGCAGACCAGGTTCGCGACCACGGAGCTCGCTCTGCTGCGCGCGCACCTGGGGATCGAAATCGAGCCGTCGGCGCGGGCGGCGGAGCGGGTGCTCGCCGAGCCGGTCCCCGCGGAGTTGCTTGCCGCCCGCCAGTTCACCTTCCTCGGCACCGGCTGGACCTACGGCCTTGCCAACGAGGCGGCACTGAAGCTGCGCGAGTCGGCGGGCATGTGGACCGAGTCCTATCCCGCCATGGAGTACCGGCACGGCCCGGTGGCGGTGACTGGCGAGCACAGCGTCGTCTGGCTGTTCGGTCCGGCACCCGCCGGACTTGCCGATGACATCGCGCTGGCCGGCGGCCTCGTCTGGGCTGACGACGAGGACCCGATGGCCTCGCTTGTGCGGGTCCACCTGGTCGCCCTGGCGATGGCGCGGGCGGCGGGCCTCGACCCCGACCGGCCGCGGAACCTGACCCGCTCGGTGATCCTCGCGGAGCCAGGCCGGACATCATGATCGTGGTCGTCTGCCTCAACCCGGCACTCGACATCACCCATCATGTGCCGCGCGTGGACTGGGCGGGGGTGAACCGGCCGACCGCCGTCTATGCCCGCCCTGGGGGCAAGGGGGCGAACGTCGCGAGAACCCTGAACTCGTTCGGGATAAAAGTTCTTTTGACGGGGCTGGCCGGCGGTACCACCGGCACCGCGGTGGAGGCGGGGCTGCTCCAGCTCGGGGTGCCCGCGGCCTTCACCCCGGCCGGCGGCGAGACCCGGCGCACCTTCAGCGTGGTCGACGACCGCGGCACGGTCGCGCTGTTCAACGAGCCGGGCCCCCAGGTCAGTGCGGCCGAGTTCGGGCGGTTCCTGGTCGGGTACGGCGAGGCCCTGGAACGCGCCTCGGTCGTGGTGCTGGCCGGCAGCCTGCCACAGGGACTGCCGCCTGCCGCCTACGGCGAGCTGATCGCGGCGGCCACTGCCGCGGGCGTGCCCGCGGTGCTCGACACGTCCGGTGACGCGCTGCGCGAGGGAGTGACCGCGGGCCCCGCCATCGTCAAGCCGAACCTCGACGAGCTCGCGGCGCTGGCCGGACGGTCCCTGCGCACGCCCGCTGACGGGATCGACCTGTCCGCGGTGACGGCGGCCGCTGCCGGGCTGCGGACGGCCGGCGCGCGGGCGGTCGTGGTCTCGCTCGGCCCGGACGGGCTGGTTGCCGTGACCGAGGACGGCTGCTGGCAGGCGCGGCCGCCGGCCATGGTGGCCGGCAACGCGACCGGCGCCGGTGACGCGGTGACCGCCGCCCTGGCGCACGGGCTGCTGCTCGGCCGGCCGTGGCCCGAGCGGCTCGCGCACGCGGCCGCCCTCGGCGCCGCGACCGTCGCCGCGCCGGTCGCCGGGGAGTTTAGCTACGCGGACTACGAGGACGGGGTGGATTCGGTGACGGTGAGCCAGCTGCCGGATGCCGTGGCCTGGCTGGCCACGGGCACTCACGCGGAAGGGGGCCGCTAATGCCGCTCGCCGCGACGGACGACATCATCGGGCCCGCGCGGGACGCGGGCCGCGGGGTCGGCGCGTTCAACGTCATCGGCATCGAGCACGCGGAGGCGATCGTCGCAGGCGCCGAGGCCGCGGCGGCGCCGGTGGTGCTCCAGATCAGCGAGAACTGCGTCGCCTACCACCGCGGGCTCGCGCCGATCGGCAGCGCGTGCCTGGCCCTCGCGCGCGGCGCGGCGGTGCCGGTGGCGGTGCACCTTGACCACGCCGGTGACGTGGCGCTCGTCGAGGACGCAGCCAAGCTTGGGCTCGGCTCCGTCATGTTCGACGCGTCCCGGCTGTCCTACGCCGACAACGTCCGCGCCACGGCCGACGTCGCCCGCTCCTGCCACCGGCGGGGGATGTGGGTCGAGGCGGAGCTCGGTGAGATCGGCGGCAAGGACGGCGTGCACTCGCCGCTCGCCCGCACCGATCCCGGCGAGGCGGCCCGCTTCGTCGCGGCGACCGGAGTGGACGCGCTTGCCGTCGCGGTCGGCAGCTCGCACGCCATGGCGACCCGCGACGCGGTGCTCGACCTCGGGCTGATCGCCCGGCTGCACGAAGCGGTCAGCGTTCCCCTCGTGCTGCACGGCTCATCCGGCGTCCCCGACCGGGACCTTGCCGCCGCGGTCCGCGCCGGAATGACCAAGATCAACATCGCGACTCAGCTCAACAAGGTGTTCACCGCCGCCGTCCGGCGGGTGCTGTCCGCCGAGCCGGCGGCGACCGATCCGAGGAAGTACGGGGCGGCAGGACGCGACGCGATCGCGGTTGAGGTAAACCGGCTGCTGCGCTTGCTGTGGACCGGACATACTTCGCATGAAACGCTTAACGGAGCTGCCGGCGTGCGCGCGACGGCAGCGGATACGGGTGCGCGGGCAGGAGGCGCTGGGTGAGCCGCTATCGCCGGTGGAATGACCTGCTGGAGTTGCTGGCGACGGCGGGTGAGCTCCAGGTGGAGGAGGCGGCGGCCGCGCTGAACGTCTCCGCGGCCACCATCCGCAGGGACTTCGACGAGCTGGCCAGCCAGCAGATGCTCACCAGGATCCGGGGCGGCGCCGTCACCCAGGGGGTCAATTACGACCTGCCGCTGCGCTACAAGTCGGAACGGCATCCGTCGGAGAAGCAGCGCATCGGCGAGCTCGCTGCCAGCATGGTCAGGCCCGGGCAGGTGGTCGGCCTCAACGGTGGAACCACGACTACCGAGGTGGCCAGGGCCCTGGCGACCCGCACCGACCCGTCCGCCGGGGCCGCGGCACCTGCCTTCACGGTCGTCACCAACGCGCTGAACATCGCGACCGAGCTTGCGGTCAGGCAGCACATCAAGATCGTGGCCTCCGGCGGCGTGGCGCGGCCGCAGTCCTACGAGCTGACCGGGCCGCTGGCCACGCACGTGCTTGAGCAGGTCTCGCTCGACGTGGCGATCCTCGGCGTGGACGGGATCGACGCCGTCGCCGGGGCGACCGCGCACCATGAGGGAGAGGCGAGCATCAACCAGCTGATGGGCCGCCAGGCCGGCAAGGTGATCATCGTCGCGGACAGTTCCAAGGTGGGACGGCGGGCGTTCGCCAGGATCTGCGGCCCCGCCGAGGTTGACACCCTGGTCACCGATGCAGGCATCGCCGACGACGAGCTGAACGTGCTCAAGGCCGCGGGGATCGACGTTGTCGTCGCCTGACTTCGACCTTGTCGTGATCGGCGACTGCAATCCGGACGTGCTCGTGCTCGGCGAGGACGTGACTCCCGTCTTCGGACAGCAGGAGAAGCTGGTCGGCCGGATGTCCCTGGAGATCGGCGGCTCCGCCTCGATCACCGCGGTCGCCGCTGCCAGGCTCGGCCTGCGCGTCGCGCTCGTCGCGGCCGTCGGCCCGGACGCCGCGGGGACCTTCATGCTTGACGCGCTGGCCAGGGAGGGCGTCGACGTCAGCGCCGTGGCGATCAGGGACGGCCTTGCCACCGGCATGACGGTTGCGCTGTCCCGCGGCGGGGACCGGGCCATCCTGACCGCCCTCGGCGCGATGGACTCGCTGACCGCGGCGGATATACCTGCCGGACTGTTCGGCCGGTCCCGGCACGTGCACGTGAGCTCCTACTTCCTGCTCGCGGACTCGCTCGGGCCCGGGCTTGCCGCCGCCCTGGCGAGTGCGCGCGCGGCGGGCGCGACCACCTCGCTCGACACCAACTGGGACCCATCGGAGCGGTGGCGCGACGAACGCCTGTCCGCCGCGATCGCCCAGGCCGACCTGCTGCTGCCGAACGAAGCCGAGGCGCTGGCGCTGAGCGGGGCTTCTACCGCTTCGGCGGCGGCCTTTTCGCTGGCGGCCGCCGGGCCTCAGGTGGTCGTGAAACTCGGTGCGCGCGGCGTCCTCGTCGCCTCCGGATCGGAGTTGCACCAGGTCAGCCTGCCGCCGGTGACACCGGCCGACACCACGGGCGCGGGTGACTGCTTCAACGCCGGCCTGATCGCCGGCCTGCTCCAGGGGCCTGCCGCTGCCCCGTGCCGCCGCACTCGGCTGCGCCACAGGCGCGCTCTCCACCGGCGCGCTCGGCGGTACGGCCGGCGCTCCCGGCCTGGCCGCGGCGGCGCGCCTGGCCGGGGACGCCGCGATCTCGTTACCCGTCCAGACTTTCCCGCTCAGGGCTTAGGACCCAAGACAGGCCGGTATCGCCGTGAAGTAGCCGAATCCGGTTGGCTGGCTTGGTCCCCGTCCGTCGGCGGCCCATGTGACCGTGACTCGAACCGGCTCCGCCCGGTGTCCGTTCCTACTTACAGAAGTTGAAGGTCGAATGATACCCCCACTGGGTATCCACCGGGGATCGTGGGTCAAAGGCGGCGCATTGCGCCGCCTTTGACCCACGATCACGCCCAGCCGGCTTGTTTCATGCGGCGTTTTGTAACCGAACAGGGGAAATGTCCACCGTATCGCTTGCCCCTGCCGAGACCTGGCCGCTTTTGACCCGCAATCTTGACGTGAGACCTCCGCAGTTCAATCTCTGTAGGAGAGCGACGCCGGACTCCCCGGAGGTAGCGGATGCGCGAAATCCACGAGGGGGACACAGACGACGGCGCGGACACCGGGACAGACAGCAGGCCGGACGTTGCCGCGGGACACGGCCGCGACTCTGGTCGGCCGGCCATCGCGATCGTGCGGGACGCGGCAACCCGCACGGCGCTGGCGCTTGAGTACTCCCGACGCGTCGAGGCGTACGGTGCCTCCGGCGCGCCGGAGACCTCTTCCCCTGACGAACGGGGGATCCGTGCCCATGACGCGTCCGGCAAGGGCGATCACGTCTCTGGTCCGCCGGCCGGGCGGGACACCGGGGACCGGGGTGATGATCACCGCGCGGAGGACGCGCGTTCCCAGGACACTGCCTGGCGGCCGGCGCGGGGAGCCGACCTTCCCGCAAGCGCACGGGATCTGCCGGACGCGCGGGACGTCCTGCCGAACCTGGAGCTGGCCGAGGTCGACGAGCGGAAGTTCAGCGAGTACTCACTGAACCCCGGACACCCGGGCAACGGGGGGAAAGCAGAGGGCTGGCGGGCCCTTGGCTACGATGTGGACAACCCGCTCGCGCGGCAGGAGGCCGCCCGCGAGCTACGCGACCTGACCCTGAACGAGCTGCTGGCGGACGGGAAAGTAGCCGAGGTCAGAGACGACTCCTATGGTCCGAGACTCCGGGTCATCAGCGGCATCACCGGGCCGAACGGCAAGAACGCCACCATCGTCACCTGCTGGCTGATTGAAGACCGGTCAGGCACCGCCGTTCCCCGGCTCATCACGACCTGGGTGCAGCCTCACCGCGACAAGGAGACAGGGCAATGACCGCAGCACGGGAATACGACTCGGTCCGCACGACCACCGACATCGTGAGCGACGACGGGCGGACCATCCCCGCCGGGATGAGGGGCGCTGTCCTCGACGCCAAGCCCGACGGGACCTGCCTGGCAGAGTTCGCCTTTACCCCGCAGACCGCCGGCACCGACGGCGACTTCGTCCAGGGCGTCCTCACCGAAGGCCAGTACGAGATCATCCAGGCCTGATCACCGGGCGGGCTTGCGAGTCATTGTTCGTGATCTTGCTCAGGGCGCGCGCACGGCTGACTACGGCGCGGGCCTTGCAGTCCGGGTGCGGGGTCACCACGGACCCGTTCGGGATGAGGATTTCGATCTTCGGGTCAACAGCCCCCACGCCGACGCCACTAAGGGCGCCGGGAACATACGTCCCCGGCGCCCCGTGTGGCCCGCTAACCCAGCGGTTACGCGTGGGCAGCCAGTGCCGCGACGAAGGCCGGGGCCTTCGGCGTGCCCCAGCCGGTCGTGGCGTCATAGCCGGCCGTGGTCGGATAGCCGGCCACGGAGACGTCCCACATCTGGTTGTCCACCAAGTCGCCGACGGACTTGGTGACCGGCCCGGTCACGCCGACATCGGATCCGGCGAACGTCGCCGGGGCGCTGCCGAAGTGCATGGGCACGATGTCGGTGTACGCAGACGACGCGCCGACGCCGCTGTACAGGATCGGGTCGAGGAAGCCGATCGGGGACTTGCCCGCCGCCGAGCGTGCCGCGTTGGCCAGCGCCACCAGCGCCGCGGTCTGCGGGGAAGCCGCCGACGTGCCGCCGTAGAACGTCCAGCAGCCGGTGCTGTTCCCGCAGTTGTACTCGGGGAAGGCGGTGATGTAGACGTCGACGCCGCCGTTCACGGCCGCGTTCCACGACGTGTCAGGGACGATCCGGTGGTTGCCGTAGCCCGCGTCCGCGCCGGCCTGCCAGCTGGGCCGCAGGTAGATGGCGCTGGCGCCGCCGCCGGTGCCGATCGGTGCCCAGGACTCGTTCCACACCGCCTGCGTGTCCCCACCTGGAGTCGAGGTGAAGTAGCCGGCGTTGGACGGGTCGTCGCTGGTTGGCGCCCAGGTCCAGCCGTACATGAGCTGTGTGCCGCCCACCGAGACCACGTACGGGGAACTGGCCGGCCAGCCTACGGTCGGGTAGTCGTAGGTCGCGGTCTCCCCCTGCTGCTTCGCCGCGCCGAGCGAGCCGTTGTCACCGGAGGACGAGAAGAAGTTGTCGCCCTTGGCCAGGCCCTGCTGGAAGACGGCGTCGAACTTCGCGGTCTGCGACGCGGCGGCGCCGCCGAAGGTCTGCTCGGTGACGCCGAAGGACATCGAGAACACCGTGCCAGCGGGCAGCGCGGTGATCTCGGTGGAGATGGCCTTGAACAGGTTCGGGAGGCCCTGCACGCCGAGCGTCTCCGCGGGGGGTACCGCCAGCAGGATGATGTTCGCCTCAGGCGCGATCGAGTACGCCCACTCGATGTCCAGGGTGGCCTCACCAGTCCAGCCGGCCGCCGCGCACGTACCGGAGTGCGAGCCGTTGCCGTTGCAGTCCTGGCCCTGCGGGTTGCCTAGCGGATAGGTCTCCTGGAACTTCGGGGCGGGCATGCCCGGGAAGAACGTGTCGTGGAAGTGCTGCAGGTCGGCGGCGGCCGTCGGGCTCCCGTAGGAGTCCACGAGCACGATCGTCTGGCCCTGCCCGTAATTCGCCGCGCCGGATGTCAGCGGTGCGACGCTGTCCACCCCGTACGCGCTGCGGATCTGCTGCGGCGTGTAGCAGTGGTAGGAGAGGTCGCCGGTCCCGTCGGGCAGCACGCACGGTGCGCCGGCCGGGGCCTTCGACGTGAAACTGCTCGCCGGAGCCGACTCAAGCTGCGGCGCGAGAACCGTGGTCCCGGCTTTGACGGTAGTGACTGTTTTGGTGCTCGCGGTGGCAGGACCGCCCGTCGCGGTGCCCGCCGCCAGGCCGGCCGCGGCTATCACGATTGCACCAGCCAGCACAATCCGTCTCTTCGACATCCCGTCTCCTCATCCTTCGTGCTGCACAAGATCTTTGGTGCCGCACAGGCTTCTCAATAAAAGAAAGCCGTCGCGGATGCTTTTTCCGTTACAGATTCCACCGCCTGGTTAGTCAGGTGCCGGCTCACGGTCGATCCCCGGTACCGGCGCGTGAGGGCGGCCGCGCCAGGCACGCAAGACGGTTCATGCGGCCTCCCGGCTGGCACGGTCTCCGGGCGCAACCGCCGTAACGGTCTCACGCACTGGGGAAACAGCGGGCCACGGGGCTGGGCCACGTTCACGGCGAGTGAGGCAGCGATCCCGAGTGCCAGCATCCAGCGATCCAGACGCGGCACCGGCAGCAGGTGCCGCGCCGCGTGCAGGATGACCATCGAGGACGCGTACACCAGGCCGTCGATCGTGCCGGGTTCCAGCATGGCCGTCACGCCGCTCTCGCCCTACTGGCGGACCACAGTGTAAGCGTGCCAGTAGGAGATATACGCCGCGATCTCCGCCACAGCGAGCACGACGGCTGCAGTGGATACGCGGACCGCGGTGTCCGCCCTGCCGCTAACGGCGGGCAGGCGCGGGAGTTCGGCGGTCGTCGACCTGAGGCCGTTCCCCCTCGCGAGGACCGGGCTCCGGCCTGCGGGGATCTTTTGCCCGCCCCCGAGGGCTTCGCGGCCTTTCCCGGTGCCGGTTGTGGGGATTCTGTGGGGATCTTGAAGATCACGGCCGGTGCCTGCGTCATCTTCACTTCCTCGCTTCCTGCGTTTCCGCAGGCAGGAAGACTGGCGCTGGCGTTCGGGAGTGCGCCCCGATCGCGACTCGAACGCGGGACCTACCGCCTAGGAGGCTCCGAGTACATGCGGGCTGACCGGCGTTCGTGCAGTTCATAGCGCTTGTAACGATCGCCGTGACTGGCCGCTACTCACCGAGAATCGTGCCCGGATCTCCGTGACCTCGGTCGATGCACTAGGCGCGCGGCCTGACCTGCTGCTGAGATCTAGGCAGTTCTCAGCGTCTTCTGGCTGATCTCGCGCTGATGTGCCCCCGATGTGCCCCGGCGACCGCTCTCGCGCCTTCTGCCGACACTCAAGCACCGCCTGACCGGCTGCTTAGTCTATTTCAATTCACTGGCTAGACGGTAATTTTCATCTTCGCCGGGAGGCTGCCAAAGCGCCAGATAACCTTCCAGCATTTCCAGGCTAATCTCAAATGATTCTTTCGTGAGATTACTATTTCTTTTAGTGACCCGATCTCGTATTGTTTCTATCGGAGTATCGACATAGTACATTACCACTTCGGCGCCAATTGTGCCTATCTGCCGCTTTAGGTCGTCGCGTTCTTCTTTCCCCCAGAATCCCTCGTCCATAATGACGTTGATTCCTTTCCCTGCAAGATAGAACGCCAAATCCCGTGACAGACCGATGATTTTCGCATCCCATTCCGCGTATCCATCGAATGTGGGATCGTTTCCGATCAGACGAATTGACCATTCGTCTTTCGTAATTCTCACTGCACCGGTTCTCTCTTCCAGCTTCTTTGCAAAAGTGGTCTTACCGGCGCCGATAAATCCGCAAATCAGATAAACGGTAGCTTGTGATTTCATGGGGACTATCATAACAGGTGCAAAGGATCGTAAAAACTGATTAAGTTAATGAGGCTAGTCGAAGTTGAAGAGTACTATCCAGCTAAGACTGCCGAGTGCCCGGTAGATTAGTGGGACTGTGCCGCGAAGAGCCTGTGAGTGGTCAATAAGCCGAGCCTTGTGCCTGGATGTACCCGGCATGCCGTACGTCGTTTTACATCAACTTGCGCTTGACAGTAAACGGTGGTTTAGCAGGGAGCGAAGCGGGAGCCCGGCTGAGCCGGCCGAGTCGGCGGCGCGAGCGGCCCCTCGGGGCCGCCTTGAACCCGTACAGGAAGTTCTCACTGGAGGCTGTTACGCAAGCTGTTACGCAAGGTGTCTGGCTCCGCTTGATGTGCGGCACCGTGGCTTCACTTGATGCGCGGCACTTCCGCCCGTCCTCCAGCTCGGTCGCCGGCAGTCGCTCGGGTCGCTAGGGGGCTAGCGGCCAGGTCGCCCCCGGTGCCGAACAGGACGCTTGAGGGTGCCTAGCCCCATGACCTGACGGACGTTACTATGTCGCAGATATCCCGTCTTGCGCAACTTCTCCCTGGTGTGAGGCTCCGTGCGTGTCCGCGTTTGTCATACGGTTTTCCCGGTGGCCGCCGCCCTGCTCGTGGGGTGCTCGGCGGGCAGTTCAGCATCAACGACGTCCCATCCGGTGACGATCTCGTCCAGTTCCGCGGGGACCTCGGCCCGTGCCACGGCGACTCCGTCCGCTGTGGCCAGCCCGAGCCAGCCCCTCTTGGGCGTACTTCCGGTTCCGGCGGGCGCGAGACCATGGACGACGAACACCAACGCCCTGATAGGCGGTACTTCCTACGTCGAATCGACCTACATCAAGAGTGTCTGGACCCAGGAAGAGGCGCTGGCCACTCGCCGCGGATTCGTGTCTGCCGTAGAGCAGGGGTGGGCCAATGTTGACGGCTCCCAGCAGTACATCACGCTCGTCCGCTTCGCTACCTCGATTGGCGCCACGAGCGCGCTCGATGAGGAGATTTCAAACTGGAAGCAGTCATCACAGCCGATGACGATGCTGACCGACCCTGCCACCGGTGGGCACGGCTGGAGCAGTCCGGCGCTGGACTCGCAGGGAGACGCCCATGCGAGTTTCTACGTCGCCATCGGCGACACCATGATTCGCGTGGTGGAGTACACGGCGGCCACGCCGGACCCTGCTGCCGCCAAGGCGCTGCTGCAGGAGCAGTACGACAGGCTCAAGAAAGGCTCCTGAGCCTGGTCAGCTCAGAGACCTAATGCCTCACCGTCGCGTGCATGCAGGAACTGTTGAGAACCGCGCCGCCTGGCTGCTCAAAGCGAGCTGCTTCGGCAAAGCAGACGCCCGTCACAGGTCCCCGATCATTCCTCCGATTAGCATCAGGGGCGTCAAGAAATGCTTCGGGAGCTGAGCGTGGTCGAGCAGAGATACCGGGCCGTGCTGGAGGTTGAGTTGGCATAAGGCCTCTAACTACGAGAGGCCAAGTCCGGCGGAAGGGGAGGAAGCGAGCCATGCCGCTCACTTGTCGGCACGCCGGGCCAGCTGGGCCTTAGCGTCCTGCCGCACAATCTCGCTATCAGAATCCAGCAGGTCGGTCAGCGCCAGCTCCGCTTCTGGGCCTGGTATCTTGCCCAGTGCCCAGGTTGCCTTGCGAGCCAGCGCCCGGCTCTCATCGAAATCCAGATACGGCGGTACCCACCAGGCCGCATGCACCAGGGCGTCGATCGCCTGTCGTGACCGCAGCGTGTCCAGCCCCGCTACCACGTCCTCATGGCAGAAATGCCAGTCCTCGCCAGCCAGCTGGATGAGCAGGTCAAGATGGCCCGCCGTGAAGCCGAACGTGAAGCAGACGACCAGGGCCAGCTCCAGATCCAGCTGGTCCCGGTGGCATGAAGCATCCCGGAGCAGGTCCAGCCCCAGTGCCTGGCCATCATCTGTCCCGAACTGTCGCAGAACCTGTTCCGGCGACCCGGCACGATCACGCCCGGGCACGATCACCAGCGCCATGATTGACTGCCGTTGCTCCGGCGTCACCGTCCTGCCTTTCGTTCCGCGGCAAACGGCATTCCCGTCACCGCCTACGCGGAAGACCCGTCACCGCCTACGCGGAAGAATCGTAGGCAACCGGGCCGCCCGTCGCATCCCGTTAACGCTGCAAACGCCCACCAAAAACTAGGGTGTGGCGCACATCAACCGGAGTCGATGTGTCGCCCATCAAGTGAAGCTAGGCATGGTCGCACGCATGTGGACGTCATCGGTGGACGTCATCTGACCCGTCGAGGATGTACCGGCTGACCCGCTCTGTGACCTCTTCGGCCATGCCCGCCTCCCGGCGCCAGGCGCGAGGACTCAGCGCCCGTGACAGGGCATCCGGCGGCAGTCCGGTGGGGGGCCTTTGCAGCTTCCGCGGTCATCGCGGATCAGGTGGTCATCGCCTACCCGGCTGCGGCAGGATGCCGTCTGGTAGGGCACGCCCGTCCGGCTGTCACCCAGCAGCGGGCTTACGCAGTGCCAAGTCGAGCATGAAACCTCCTGTTACCCACTCGTACCCGCCGCCCTTCGCGTCCCGGAGGTCTCGCACCAGGTCATCGATCCTCTCGGCCGCGATGCCCAACTGGATGCCGCGTTCTCGCAGCGCCGCGATGCTGGCTGCGTATAGCTCGAACATCACCTCCGGGTCTATGACCCCGAAGAAACCGCTCATCGCAGTGACCTCCAAGCCCGCCTGGCGCGCCGACCGCGGCAGGTCCTCGACGACTCCGGCCGGTACTCCATTCCGGTCCAGCACCTCATAAATCAGATCCCAAGTGCCGGTGAGGGCCTCCAGGTTCGGGTGTGATCGCGGCGGCGGGCTGGGCAGCTGCTCGTGCGCGACAAGCCAGCCGCCCGGGCGAAGGAGATCGGCAATGCGGCGGAGGGTCCGTACCGGGTCGGGCTGGTGCATCATAAAGAGCCGCGTAAAGGCCAGATCGAACGGGCCGCCCAGCGCCGCGGCATCCAGGTCGTGCAGATCGCCTGCGATCACCTCCACGTTGCCCAGCTCCAGGGCGGACACGACCGCCCGGGCCCGCTGGACCGCTGCCGGGCTGGCATCGACGCCGACGACCCGTCCGGCGGGGCCGACCATCTCCGCCAGGTCCGCGAGCCCGCCGAGGGGGCCGCAGCCGCAGTCGATCACGTTCCACCCTTGCTGGACACCGGCCCTGCGGAACGCCGTGCGGGCCGGCTTCGCGGCGAGCTCGGCGACGCTCAAGAGCCGCCGGAGGTCTTGATCTGAGCCGTCGTTAACGTACCGGCTGACCCGCGCTGTGACCTCTTCGGCCATGCCCGCCTCCTGGCGCTGGCGTCCTGCCCGGATCCTATCCAGCCAGTGCCGAGCGCGGAAGACTCAGCGCCCGTGACAGGGCATCCGGTGGCAGTCTGGTGGGGGCACCGGAAACCAGCCCACTGCCAACGCGGGCGCGAACCTCAGGGAACTCATGGTCAGGATGGGCCACGACAGTGAGCGTGCCGCGCTCGATCTACCTGCACTCATCGGCAGAGCGTCAGCGCGCTTTGGCTGATGATCGTGGGCGAGACCGCGACGCGCCGAACTCGCCAAGTCGAAGCCAAAGAAGACCAAGCCATCTGGCACGCGAACGGCACGAAACCGGCGTTCGGGTGAAGGATCTGCTGAATGACCTGCGCCCCGACCGCGACTCGAACGCGGGACCTACCGCTTAGGAGGCGGTCGCTCTATCCACTGAGCTATCGGGGCCTACGGAACCCCTAGCTTACCTGGGATGGAGCGTGCTCGCCGCCTTCGCGTGACACCTCAGGACCGGGAAGTTCGGTAGTAATCCTCCATCGGGATCCTGGCCTCCTCGAAGAGCGCCGGCCCCTCCTGCGCAACCGTCGGCCAGTCCGGCTCCAGGTTGAGCCCGGCAAACTGCTCGGCGGACAGCGCGTACACGACCCGCCCGAGCCCGGAGCGCACGATGCCGCCGGTGCACATCCCGCAGGGCTGGCAGCTGGTGTACATCGTGGTCCGTGCGGCGGTCTCGGGGTCGAGTTCGCGGGCCGCCCAGCGTGCGAGCTTCAGTTCCGGGTGGGCGGCGATGTCGTTCTCACGCCGGACCGTGTTGTGCGCCTCGATGAGGATGGCGCCGTCGGCGTCGGCAAGCAGCGAGCCGTAGGGGGCGTCGCCCACGGTGATGGCGTGGGCAGCGATGGCGATTGCGCGCCGCAGCAGGGTCTGGTCGGCAGGTGTGATCATGATGCTGTCCTCCAGTGCGTGGCCACGGCGGTGAGCGCCCGCCAGGCCGTGTCGGGCCGGCGGGTCTCCTCGGGGTCACCGTGGTAGGGGTCGAGTACGACGGTGTCGGCGCCGAGCCGGCTGAGCTCGTCAAGGTCGTTGAGGACCTGCTCGAGGCTGCCCGTGCCTGCGAGCCGTTCGGGGTCGCCTGCTGGTGAACTGGTCAGCCGAAAGGTGATGCGCGGCGCGAGCGCCAACGGCGCGTGGCGGGTCATCGCATCGCGCAGGAAGGGCAGGGTGACGCCCAGCGGATGCCAGGCGGCGTCGAACTTGAGGGACCGCCGGATCGCCGCCTCGCTGTTGCCGCCGACCCAGATCGGGATTGAGGATTCCGCGCCCCACGCCTGCCGCAGCTCGGCCAGGTACTCGTCGGTCAGCCGGCCGCGCCTGGTGAAAGGTACGCCGAGCGCCTCGAACTCTTGCCGCGCACCGCCCACGCCCACCCCGAGCACCAGCCGGCCGCCGCTGAGCTCGTTGAGGTTACCTGCCATGCGCGCCACCAGCAGCGGATGCCGGTACGGCAGCACGATCACGGTCGTGCCAAGCCGCACTCGGGTGGTGATGCCCGCCAGCCAGGACAGCGTGGTGAAGGGCTCGAAGAACCGTTCCGGGTAGCGCACGGCCACATCAGGGGTGATGACCACGTGGTCCGACACCATGAGGAGATCGAAGCCGAGCCCTTCCACGAGCCGGGCCCACTCGCGCAGTACGCCTGGATCGGTTCCTGGTCCGTAGTTCGGTACGTTGACGCCAAGGTGCATGGCCGGGAGGCTATACCGGCGACCCGGTGCTCGCCATCGTCCGGCTGAAGTACCCGGGCAACCACCACCAGCGTCGTCTACAGCCAGACACTGCCGTACCGGGGCCCTGACCGGCCCTGACGCGTGCGGCTTCCTTCCGGTTTGGCCCGCATTAGCCGGGGAAGTGATGTTTTCTGCGGCCGGCCGATTCGCCGGTTGAGCCACGCGCGGCGGCATTACCTTTGTAGGTTCTATAGCATTCGCCCATTCATCTCATGCCGATCGGAGGTCCTGCGGACTTGTGAGCGTGGAGGAGACGGTCCCACCGCAAAAACAAGAGCAGCAGGAGGCCAACGCCGGCGGTGCCAGGAGAGACCCGAGGAGACGCCCAGCGAGACGCCTCGGGAGACGCCTCGGGAGGCACCGAGCGAGCAGCCCAGAGATGAACCCAGGGCAACGACCGCGGAGAAACTGAAGGGACGCGGCTTCCGCCCGGACATCCAGGGCATGCGGGCGCTGGCCGTCGGCATGGTGGTGATCTACCACCTGTACCCGTCGCTGCTCACTGGCGGCTTCGCCGGCGTGGACGTCTTCTTCGTGATCTCCGGGTTCCTGATCACCGGGCACCTGCTGCGCGAGTACCACAAGACAGGCAAGGTCGCCCTGCTCGACTTCTGGGGACGACGCGCCAAGCGGCTCGTGCCCGCGGCGGCCCTCGTGCTGACCGTGACCTGGGTGGTCTCGCGGCTGGTGCTGCCGGCGACGCGGCTGGCGGACACCGCCTCCCAGATCAGGGCGAGTGCGCTCTACTTCCAGAACTGGCAGCTCGCGTGGAACGCGGTCGACTACCTCAAGTCGGGCAGCGCCGCGAGCCCGGTACAGCACTTCTGGTCGCTCTCGGTGGAAGAGCAGTTCTACCTGGGCTGGCCGCTGCTGTTCCTCCTCGCCGCGCTCGTGGCACTGACCGCGCGGCGGACAGAGCAAAGGCGTGCTCGCGGGCACCACGTGGCCCTGCTCCTGGCGGGCGCGATCGTCGTCGGCTCGCTCTGGTACTCGGTCTACTACACGCGCGTCAACCCGGCGGGCGCCTACTTCGTGACCACGACCAGGATCTGGGAGCTTGGCCTCGGCGGCCTGCTCGCGCTGCTGCCAGCGGGACTTAGCCAGCGAATCGGCCGGTTCGGCTTGCTCGGCTGGGCCGGGCTCGGCCTGGTGATCGCGTCGGCCTTCGTGCTGAGCGGCACGAACGCCTTCCCCGGGTACCTCGCCCTGCTGCCCGCAGGCGGCGCCGCGGTGCTGATCCTCGGCGGCTCGGCGGCGGGACGCTTCGGGCCGCACCGGCTGACGTCGGCCAGGCCGATGGTGTTCGTCGGCGGCATCTCCTACTCGCTGTACCTGTGGCACTGGCCGCTCATCGTCTTCTACACCGTGTGGAGCGGCCGGGCGGTCGGAGCGCTCACCGGCCCGGCCATCGTCCTGGTCGCCATCGCGCTGTCCTGGCTGACCAAGGTCTGGGTCGAGGACAAGGTGCGGACCGCGTCACTGCTGTCCGGGCACGGCTGGCGGTCCGTTTCCACCGCGCTCGCCGCGGTCGTGCCCGTCGTCCTTGTGTCGCTCTACATCGTCGCCCAGCCAGGGCCGTGGAACGGCCGTCTCGGCCCGAATTACCCTGGCGCCGCCGTGCTGGCTAACAAGGTGACCAAGGGCACGGTCAAGCCAGAACCCGTCCTCCCCCCGCCGTCCCAGATCAAGCTCCCCACGTACTGGCAGCAGGGCTGCCTAGTCTCCATAACCTCGGCCACGCCCAAGGCGTGCGTCTACGGGGATACCTCGCACCCGCTGCTGACCGTGGCCCTGGTGGGCGACTCGATAGCAGGCGACTGGTTCACGCCACTGCAGCAGATCGCCGTCCAGCGGCACTGGAAGCTGGTCACCGACCTGCACGCCACCTGCCCGCTGACCGCGACGATGATCAACACGAAAACCGGCCCCTACACGGCTTGCCACGCCTGGGGAGCCTCCGTGGTGCACGATCTGGAAACAAAGATCAAGCCGGACGTCGTGATCACCAGCGAGATATCCGGCCTGTCAACAGTCAGCCATCCGGCGGGCGGCGCGGCGGCGCAGTCGGACATCGGGCTCGGGATGGCCCAGTACTGGAAGCAGCTTGAGGGCCACGGAATCTCTGTGGTCGCCATCAAGGAATCGCCGAACATGGGGCTGAACGTGCCGGAATGCGTTGCCGACAATCCCACCTCGCCGAAAAAGTGCGCCGTGTTGAAGTCCAGGGCGATCGCGCCGGACCTGCCCATGGCGTACGCCACGAAGGCGGCCTCGGGCACGGTTCCGTTGATCGACATGAACGCGGTGATCTGCGGCCGCGTCAAGTGCCCGGCCGTAGTCGGAAATGTCCTGGTTTACCAGGACAGTCATCATCTGACGAGCACCTACACGCTGACCACCGCGCCATACCTCGAGATGCGTCTGCTCATGGTGAGCAAGACACTGTCCAAGGCGTGATCCGGCAGCCGTCGTTTTGTGAAATCTCGCACAAGCTCACCGGGCGCGCGCCGCCGAATGTCGCCGAAATCACGTAGTGCCAGGTCACCCCAGCTGGCCTAGACCAAAGCGCGCGCCGCATGCCCCAACCTTGGCGGACTCCCCGCGGGCATGTCATAAATACTCTGTGTAACCGATGATGCGAAGAGCGTGATAGATCCCTCACTGCAAGAGCGAGCGTTCTCCTGTCAAGATGAATAAATCGCCAACTTCTCAAGCGATGAGCTTGACGAACCGAGAGGACCAAGTACGTGGTCGATGTTGATGCCATCTTGGAAGCCGCCCACCTGAAAAACGACCACGTGCGCGAGTACGTTCGCTACTGGGCCGGGATCACTGGCGCGGCCAACATCGAGGTCGTCAGCGCCGATGACGACACCCGGCTGATCCAGGAGGCCCTGGCGGCTGGCGAGATCCTTCCGGCGGGTGATGACCTCTACTACTCCCGCAGCTACTACAAGGACACCGCGCGCTCGGAAGAGCGCACGATCGTCGCGACGAGCGACCCGGCCGACAAGGGCGTCTACGACAACTGGTACCCGTCCGACGAGATGAAGGCCAAGCTCACTGGCCTGATGACGGGCGCTTCCAAGGGCAAGACCATGTACGTCATCCCGTACCTGATGTCCGCGCCTGGCTCACCGCTCGAGAAGTACGCGGCGGGCGTCCAGCTGACCGACAACCGCAGCGTCGTCCTGCACATGAACCGGATGGCCCGGGTGGGCGTCGAGTACATCAACAACCTGGCCGACCCGGACAGCTTCGTGCGCGCCGTGCACGTGACCGGCGACCTGGAGAACCTGGGCCAGGGCACCCCGGAGGACAAGCGCTACTTCGTCACGGTCGCCGACGAGCGGACGATCCTGCACTTCGGCTCGTCCTACGGCGGCAACGCGCTGCTCGGCAAGATCGCACACGGCCTGCGCCAGGCGGCGTACGACGGCTGGGCGTCCCGCAAGTTCCTGGCCGAGCAGTTCATGCTGCTCGGCATCACCGACAAGGTGACCGGCAAGAAGTGGCACATCGCGGGCGGCTTCCCCAGCGCGTCCGGCAAGACCAACCTCGCGATGACCCTGTCACCGGACGCGCTCGGCGACCGCTACTACGTCGAGTTCTACGGCGACGACATCGCCTGGATGTGGGTCGGCGAGGACGGCCGCCTCTACGGCATGAACCCCGAGTTCGGCGTGTTCGGCGTCGCCAAGGACACCAACGAGAAGACCAACCCGGGAGCGATCGAGTCCATCGCGCCGGGCACCAAGGCGATCTTCACGAACATCGCCTACAACGCGAAGACCCACGAGGTGTGGTTCGAGGGCCGCACGCCCAACCCGCCGGCCGACCTCGACGGCTGGCTGGACTGGAAGGGCAACCCGATCGCCGACCGCTCCCCGGCGGAGGCCGACGACCCGTGGGCGCACCCGAACAGCCGGTTCACCACCACCCTCGCCAACGTGCCGAACATAGCGGGCGACTACGACAACCCGGCCGGCGTCCCGATCGACGGCATCATCTTCGGCGGCAGGACCCGCGACCGTGAGCCGCTGATCCGGGCGATCACCGACGTGGCCGAGGGCGTGTACGACGGCCTCACCCTGGGCGCCGAGGCGACCTTCGCGGCCGACGGCCTCGACGGCCAGCTCCGCTACGACCCGATGTCCATGCGCCCGTTCATGTCCTACCCGGAGGGCCCGTACGCGGCGCACTGGCTGAAGATCATCGGCGAGTGCACGAACAAGCCGATCTTCGCCCACGTCAACTGGTTCCAGCGGGACGCGGAAGACGGCCACTTCCTCTGGCCCGGCTACCGCGACAACCTGCGCGCCCTGCTGTGGCTGATGCAGCTGCGCGACGGCGAGGTGACCGGCGTGGAATCCCCGGTCGGCATCCTGCCGACCAAGGACGAGCTCAACACCGACGGCCTCCAGATCGACCCGGCCGACCTCGACAAGCTGCTCACGATCGACATCGACCGGTGGAAGCAGGAGATCGGCTTCCGCCAGGCGCACCTGGAGCAGTTCGCCAACCTCCCTGAGGAGATCTGGGCGGCCCACCGCCGCGTCGCCGACGCCCTGGGCGACTAGGCACAAACGCAAAGGCAGGTAGTCGCGGGCTGGTGCGAACGGAGATCGCACCAGCCCGCGACGGCTCATGTAGCGAGTCATCCCGAACGGTTGTCGCCCGCTCCGCGCCCCTAACCTGCCGGATATTTCATGAAATCGGCATGCACGTTACGTGATTCGAAAAGATAGTGGATAGCTGACCACGCCATATGGCGTGGTCAGCTATCCACTATCTTCGCGTCGGGCCTGCCCTGGCCCGGGTCCCTTCGCGCCTCCGGCCTTCCCTCGGCTGCTCAGCCACCGGTCCCTAGCAACCGGCATGTCGGGCGCTCCGCGCCACGACATGCCGGAAATTTCATGACTTGGCCGGAGCCGACTCGGCCCGGACTTCTCGAGCAGCTCGTTCCCCGTGTGGCGTTGGGCCGGCTATAGCCCGCCCAACGCCACACGGGGAACGCCGACGCTTGCTCGCCCGCGTTAGCGCCGATGCGCATGGGGCGTGCGTGGGTCAGGAGACTTGTGGGGTTAGGAGCGGGGTGGGGCTACCGATTCTCTGCTTATCAGGGTGGGGGTCAGGACGCGGCGGTCGCCGAGGCGGTGGCCGCTGGTGATCTGCGCGAGGAGCAGGTCGATGCTGGCGGCGGCGACCGCGTCGAAGTCGGGGCGGACGGTGGTGAGGGGCGGGATGTAGTACGCGGCCTCTGGGACGTCGTCGAAGCCGATCACGCTGACGTCACCAGGAACGTGGCGGCCACGCTCGTGCAAGGCGCGCAGGATGCCGAGGGCCAGGTGGTCGTTGGCCGCGAAGACGGCCGTGACGTCGCTCATCCTGGCCAGGATCTGGCCGTTGCGGTACCCGGACGCGGCGAGCCAGTCCGCCGACATGAGCGGTGGAATCTCCGCGCCTGCCTCGGTCAGTGCCCGTCGCCAGCCGGCGACGCGTCCGCGCGCGTCGAACCAGTCGTCGGGTCCTGAGACGTGCCAGACGGTGGAGTGCCCCGCATCGAGCAGGTGCCTCGTCGCGGCGTACGCCCCGGCCTCCTGGTCCACGGTCACCAGCTCGGTCGGCCTGGCGGGATCGCCGTCGATGGTCACCAGCGGGATGTCCTCTGGAAGGTCGTCGAGCGCGTCGTTGGCCGACTCCACCGGGGCGATGATGACCAGGCCGGCGACGCGCTGATCAAGGTGGCGGCCGATCGCGTCGGCGATCGGCTGCCTATCCAGCGTGCGGACGCTCTCCACGTTCACCGTGAAGCCGCGCCTGACGGCCTCCTCCGCGAGAGCGCTGAGCGTTGCGGCCGGCCCGAACAGCGTGGATGACCGGGAGACAACCCCGATGACCTGAGACGTTCCCGTCACGAGGAGGCGGGCGGCCTTGTTCGGCCGGTAGCCGAGCTCGTTGATGGCCGCCTGCACCCGAAGCCGGGTCTGCTCCCGCACATTCGGATGGTCGTTCAGCACCCGCGAGACGGTCTGGTGCGAGACGCCTGCCAACTTGGCGACGTCGGTCATCGCCGGCTCCCTGGCGGGTCTGACCACGTAGTACCCCAATTGATTGTCGAGTTGGTCCATCTCGCTGCGTCAATACTCTATCCCCCGACGTCAGTGCATGTCCGGGTCGCCGGGCGTTGCCGCCCCGGCAGCATTTCAGCAGCTTGATTGTGAGCGTTAACAGATTAACCTGTCAATGCACCAAGCGCCTCACCTTGTCACTTCCCGGCATCCGCACAGCTCAGGCTGGCCTGGCTAGCAGCAGGCTTCCTGATGGGGTTGCGCGGGCAGCACGGTAACGAGATGACATCGGGGTATTGACACCCTACTTTGAGCACGTTAACAATCAGCCACAGGCGGTTTGACACACGCGGGCCGCCTTGGACGACATCCAGCCGCAACATCGGCGGGCGCCGCACAGCGCCGGCGGGCCGTCAAGGGAGACGAGACAACGTGACTGCGGACAGCAGCACCGCGAAGCTGCCCCTGGTTGTGGGCGTGGACTTCGGGACTCTCTCGGCCCGTGCCGTGGTGGTGCGGGCAAGCGACGGCGCCGAACTCGGCACCGGAGTCGGTGAATACGCCCACGGCGCGATCGAGCGGACGCTGCCGTCCACCGGACAGCCGCTCCCACCCGACTGGGCGCTCCAGGACCCGGCGGACTGGCGTGCCGCGCTCGGCACCGCGGTCCGCGAAGCGCTGCGAGACGCCGGGGCCGACCCGGCGGCGGTGGTCGGCATCGGCACCGACTTCACGGCCTGCACCGTGCTGCCGGTGCTGCGGGACGGCACACCGCTGTGCGAGCTTCCCGGGCTGCGCGAACGCCCGCACGCCTGGCCCAAGCTGTGGAAGCACCACGCGGCCCAGCCACAGGCCGACCGGATCAACGACCTCGCCCACGCGCGCCACGAGGGATGGATCGCCAGGTACGGCGGCCGGATCTCGTCTGAGTGGGAGTTCGCCAAGGCCCTGCAGCTCCTCGAGGAGGACCCGGACACTTACCAGCGGACCGAGCGGTGGATCGAGGCGGCCGACTGGATCATCTGGCAGCTCTGCGGCACCGAGACGCGGAACACCTGCACGGCCGGCTACAAGGGGATCTACCAGGACGGTCACTACCCCGCCGAGGACTACCTCGAGGCGCTTAACCCGGCCTTCGCCGACTTCGCGCGTACCCGGCTGGCCGGCGTGCCGTTGTCACCGCTCGGCAGCCGCGCGGGGACGCTCACCGCCGGCGGCGCCGCGCTCACCGGGCTTCCCGAGGGCATCGCGGTCGCCACGGGCAACGTCGACGCGCATGTCACCGCTCCCGCCGCCCGGGCCATCGCGCCCGGTCAGATGCTCGCGATCATGGGCACCTCGACCTGCCACGTGATGAACGGCGACCGGCTCGCGGACGTGCCGGGCATCTGCGGCGTGGTGGACGGCGGGATCATCGCGGGCAAGTTCGGCTACGAGGCGGGGCAGAGCGCGGTCGGTGACATCTTCGCGTGGTGGACCGGCCTTGGCGTCCCGGAAAGCTACCTCGAGGACGCCGCGGAACGCGGCCAGGACCTGCACGAGTACCTGTCCAGCCGGAGCGAGGGACAGCCAGTCGGTGCGCACGGCCTCATCGCGCTCGACTGGATGGGCGGCAACCGGTCGATCCTCGTCGATCACCATCTGTCCGGGGTGATCGCCGGCCTCACGCTGGCCACCACGCCGGAAGAGGTTTACCTGGCCCTGCTCGAGTCCACCGCCTACGGCACCCGGGTGATCGTCGAGGCGTTCGAGGCCGCCGGGCTGCCGGTGACCGAGTTCATCGTCGCCGGCGGGCTCAAGCGCAACCGGCTGCTGATGCAGATCTACGCGGACGTGCTACGCCGCCCCATCTACGTGACCACCTCGGATCAGGGCCCGGCGCTCGGGTCGGCGATTCACGCCGCGGTCGCCGCCGGCCTGCACGCCGACGTGGCCGCCGCGGCGGCCGTGATGGGCCGGGTCGATGAGACGGCATACCTTCCCGAGCCCGCCCGCGCGGACGCCTACGACGAGCTCTTCGCCGAGTACCGGACCCTGCACGACTACTTCTCCGGACGCCCGGAATGGGCGGGCAACGACGTGCTGCACCGCCTACGCAACCGCAGGAACGGAGCGACATCCGGATGAGCGCTCTCACCACACAGCTCAAGGCGCTGCGTGAGCAGGTCAGCGCGCTGCACGCCGAACTCGTCAGGTACGGGCTGGTCGTGTGGACGGCGGGCAACGTCTCTGGCCGCGTCCCCGGCCACGACCTGATGGTGATCAAGCCGAGCGGCGTCTCCTACGACGAGCTGACACCGGAGTCCATGATCGTCTGCGACCTGGATGGCGTCGTGCTCGAGGGCGACCTCTCCCCCTCAAGCGACACCGCCGCGCACGCCTACGTCTACCGGCACATGCCGGAGGTCGGCGGCGTCGTGCACACGCACTCCACCTACGCCTGCGCCTGGGCGGCGCGCGGCGAGCCCGTGCCGTGCGTGCTCACCGCGATGGCCGACGAGTTCGGCGGGGAGATCCCCGTCGGGCCGTTCGCGCTCATCGGCGATGACTCCATCGGCCGCGGCATCGTCGAGACCCTCTCCGGCCACCGATCCGCGGCCGTGCTGATGCGCAGCCACGGGGTGTTCACGATAGGCAAGGACGCCCGCGCGGCGGTCAAGGCGGCCGTGATGTGCGAGGACGTCGCCCGCAGCGTGCACCTCGCCCGTCAGCTCGGCGAACCGCTGCCGATCGATAAGGCCGACATAGACCGCCTCTACGACCGCTACCAGAACGTCTACGGCCAGCCAGGAAGTCCTGAGTCCCCGACCGATTTATGGCGACAGTATTCACATTGACCCCGAATGGAGTCCCCCGCATCATGAGCACCTCCCCCACCCGAGAGATCTGGTTCGTCACGGGCAGCCAGGGCCTTTACGGCGATGAGACCCTGCGCCAGGTGGCCAGCCAGTCCCAGGTGATCGCGGAGGCGCTCGACGCCGCGCCGGACGTCGCGACCTGCGTGGTATGGAAGCCGGTACTCACCGACGCGGCGGCCATCAGGCGGCTGTGCCTCGACGCCACCGCCGATGACGCCTGCATCGGGCTGATCGCGTGGATGCACACGTTCTCCCCGGCGAAGATGTGGATCGGCGGGCTCGAGGCGCTCCGCAAGCCGCTGCTGCACCTGCACACGCAGGCCAACGTGGCGCTGCCGTGGGCGGACATCGACATGGACTTCATGAACCTGAACCAGGCCGCGCACGGCGACCGCGAGTTCGGTTACATCCAGACCAGGCTCGGCGTCGCCCGCAAGACCGTCGCCGGCCACGTGTCCGACCCCCGGGTGATCGCCTCGGTCGCGACGTGGGCGCGGGCCGCCGCCGGATGGGCGGCCACGAGGTCGCTGAAGCTCGCCCGCTTCGGCGACAACATGCGCTACGTCGCCGTGACCGAGGGCGACAAGACCGAGGCCGAGGCCGTCTTCGGCGTCCAGGTCAACACCTGGGGCGTCAACGACCTGGTCGCGGCCGTGGACGCGGCACCCAAGGAAGGCATCGACACGCTCGTCGCCGAGTACGCCGACCGCTACGACGTCGCGCCTGAGCTGCTGCCGGGCGGCGAGCGGCACGAGTCGCTGCGGTACGGCGCGGCGATGGAGCTTGGCCTGCGAACCTTCCTTGACGCTGGCGGGTTCGGCGCGTTCACCACCAGCTTCGAAGACCTCGGCGGCCTGCGCCAGCTCCCCGGACTCGCCGTTCAGCGGCTGATGGCCGACGGCTACGGCTTCGGCGCGGAGGGCGACTGGAAGACCGCCATCCTCGTCCGCGCCGCCAAGGTCATGGGCGCCGGCCTGCCGGGCGGCGCCTCCCTCATGGAGGACTACACCTACGACCTCACCCCTGGAGAGGAGCGAATCCTCGGCGCCCACATGCTCGAAGTCTGCCCCACCCTGACCACCGCCCGTCCCCGGGTGGAGATCCACCCGCTCGCCATCGGCGGCCGCGAGGACCCCGTCCGCCTCGTCTTCACCGCCGACCCTGGCCCCGGCGTGGTAGTCGCGCTGTCCGACATGCGCGACCGGTTCCGGCTGGTCGCCAACCAGGTCGAGCTCGTTCCCCCGAGCGCCCCGCTCCCGAAGCTGCCCGTCGGCCGGGCCGTCTGGAAGCCTGCTCCCGACTTCGCGACTTCCGCCACCGCCTGGCTCACCGCCGGCGCGGCACACCATACCGCCATGTCCACCGCGGTCGGCCTTGAGGCCTTCGAGGACTACGCCCGCATGGCAGGCACCGAGTTCCTGGTTATCGACTCGACGACCACGCTCCGGTCGTTCGAGGCCGAAATCAGGGCCAACGCCGCCTATTACCGACTCGCGCGCGGAATCTGAGCGCAAGGGGGACCGTATCAGAAAACTTCCATACTCACACAGCAGAAGAGTCACCCTTCATCGGCGGAGCCGTTTAGCCATACCGCGATAGCGTAAATCCGCCGCGAATTAGACCCTTCGCGCCACCAGCTTTCACCGCGCCTCGCATCGCGCTTTCACCGTGCCAAATGGCCATCGTTTCACGTTCATGCCATCAGGCACGCCTGCATTTTATTCATTCATTATTTATGTCATCTTTGCTGGTCAGCGGCTTACTCATGCCATTTTAACGACCATAGAACCGCAATTATAACGATCCAATTATCGGATCTTGACATGATCCAGAACGCCGACATACGTTTCGCGATAACGCACGACAACTTCAATTCAACGAACATCTCGCAATTTCAGCGAGACCACGGACATCAATGAACGACGACGTTTATCAAGACCTCTGCTCCGGCAACAAAACAAGGAGATTGTAAATGAACAGAAAGATGGCGGCCGGCCTCGCCGTCACCGCGAGCGCACTGGCCGCACTGACGGCCTGTTCCTCCTCGTCGAGCAGCAGCTCGTCGGCCGCCGCGAGCGCGCCGGCCAGCAGCGCGAGCAGCGCGGCATCCCCCAGCAGCTCGGCCGCGGCGCCGGTTTCGCTGAACGGCTCGCTGTCGTTCAACCAGAGCGCCCTCACCAAGCTCGACGCCGCGCTGGCGGCAGCCCTCAAGGGCAAGAGCCTGTCGGCGGTCAACATCGCGATGGTCGTCAACGTCGCGGCCGACTACTGGAAGGCCGGACAGGTCGGCTTCCAGGCCGGCTGCAAGGCCGTCGGCCTCCCGTCCAGCCACTGCACCTACTTCGCGCCGCCGAACGGCAAGCTGACCGAGCAGACCTCCGAGCTCGAGACGCTGCGGTCGCAGGGCATCACCGGCTACTCGATCTCCGCGATCGACCCGGCGTCCGCGAAGGGCACCATCGCCACCGACATGAGCAAGGGCATCTTCGTGCTGCCAATCGACTCGCCGCTGCCCGGCACCGCCGCGGCGGGCCTGTACCTCGGCACGCCGAACCAGACAGCCGGTTACCAGGCCGGACTCGCGATGAAGCAGCTCCTGAACGGCACCGGCAAGGTGGCGATCCTCGTCGGCTCGCTGACCGCCGCCAACGCTACGCAGCGGATCGCCGGCTTCGAGCAGGCGATCGCCGGCACCAACATCCAGGTCGTGCAGAAGGTCAACGACAACCTGTCGGCCTCGACCGCGCAATCGGACGCCGAGACCATCCTGGCGAACAACCCCGACGTCAACGGCCTGTACGGCGTCTACTCCTACGACGGCCCGGCGCTAGCCCAGGCCGTGCAGTCGGCGAAGAAGACCGGACAGGTCTCGATCGTCTCCGACGACTCTGACGCGCAAACCCTCTCGTTCATCAATTCGGGCGTGATCGGCGGCACCGTGGTCCAGATGCCGTACCAGCAGGGCTACACCGGCGCCTTCATCCTCACCGCGGAGAAGGTGCTTGGTACGGCCGCCACGCAGGCCATCCTCAAGCCGTACATCGGCTCGGACGGCTACACCGTCTCCTCAGGCGTCGGTCTGGTTACCAAGTCAGACATGAGCGGCTACACCTCCCTTGAGCAGCAGCTCGGCATCGGCTGACGTGTCCGAAGCAGCGCAAGCCCCCAGCCGCGCGGTCACCGCGCGGCTGCGGGGCGTTCACAAGACCTACGGTCCGGTCCGCGTCCTCGACCTGCCAGAACTCGACCTGTACGCCGGCCAGGTCGTCGGCGTGGTCGGCGAGAACGGGGCCGGCAAGTCCACCCTGATGGGCACGTTGGCCGGCTCGGTGCACCGCGACGGCGGCGAGATCGAGATCGACGGGGTGCCGCTGCCCCAGGGCTCGACCGAGGCGGCGGGCCGACTTGGCATCGCCTTGGTCTCCCAAGAGTTCCCGCTGGTCGGGCAGCTCTCGATCGCCGAGAACCTGCTGCTCGGGCGCCGCCCGAACGGGGCCAGGCGCGGAGCCCTGGTAGACCGGGCCGCGACCCGTGCCGAGGCCGAGCAGATGCTCCGCGACATCGGCCTTGATCCGCGCTCTGTCGGCGGTGTGAACCGCGAGGTACGTACTCTTCCGGTGCCGACCCGGCAGCTTATCGAGATAGCCAAGGCATGGGGCCGGGCCCCCAAGCTGCTGATCCTGGACGAGCCGACCTCCGCGCTCGGCCCCGTCGAGGCGGAGATGGTCCTCGGCCTCGCCCGGCAGGTGGCCGAGCGGAACGGCACCGTGCTGTTCATCGGCCACCGGCTCGACGAGGTGCGCGCCGTCAGCGACCGGATCATCGTGCTGCGTAACGGCAAGCTCGTCGCCGACCTGACCCCGAGGCGAAGCCACCGAGGAGCAGCTCATCAGGGAAATGGTGGGCGGCGAGATCAGCAGGACCGAGCCGCCGCCGCACCCGGCTGACGCCCCAGTCCGGCTGGCGGTCCAGGGCCTGACCGCGGACGGCCTGGGCCCGGTCGATCTGGAACTGCGGGCGGGCGAGATCGTCGGCATCGCCGGACTGATGGGCTCCGGCCGGAGCCGGCTCATCCACACGGTGGCCGGCGCGCAGCCTGCCACCGGCGGCACCATGACGGTCAACGGCACGCGGTACTCCCCCCGCAGTCCCGGCGACGGTACCGCGTCCGGCATCGTGATGATCCCGGAAGACCGCAAGGAGCAGTCGCTCGTCCTGTTCGCCCCGATCAAGGACAACGTCACCGTCTCGATCCTCCGGCGGCTGTCCACCCGCGGCCTGCTCACGCCCAAGCGACAGCGGGCAGAGGCACAGGCGATCGCCGACAACGTGCACGTCCGCATGCAATCGGTCGACCAGCCCATCGGCTCGCTGTCCGGCGGCAACCAGCAGCGGGCAGTCTTCGGCCGCGCCTTCGCGACGCGACCGCAGCTGCTGCTGCTCGACGAGCCCACCCGCGGCGTCGACGTCGGCGCGAA
Organism: uncultured Actinomycetota bacterium; assembly: GCA_963759545.1. Classification (GTDB taxonomy): domain Bacteria; phylum Actinomycetota; class Actinomycetes; order Streptosporangiales; family Streptosporangiaceae; genus Trebonia. Next base: position 133,684 of record CAVXAB010000028.1, on the reverse strand, counting down.
AGCCGAGATCTACGAGCTGATCGAACGAGCCGCCGCCGGCGGCATGGCGGTGCTCGTCGCCTCCTCCGAACTGGAGGAGCTGCAGCTCATCTGCCACCGGATCGCGGTCATGAACCACGGCAAGGTCGCCGCGGTGCTCCTCCACCAGGACGCCACCAAAGAACGCATCATGTCGGCCGCTGCCGGAAGGGCACAGGTCACCGCGGCAGCGGCAGCCGCCTTGCCCGCCACTCCCACGAACGGAATCTGAGGATGACCGCCCAGAGCACCATTCCCCCGCAAGCACCCCTGGCCACCAAGCCCACCGCCGCCCGCGCGGCCGCGCGGATCGCGCGGGGACTGGCCGAATCCCCCGAGGCGGGCGTCGTCCTCGCTTGCGTCGTCGTCTTCATCGTCATATCCATCAATGCGCCCACCTACACGAGCGCCGGCAACCTCCAGGTGATGGGCCGCGACTTGTCTCAGGTGGGCATCCTCGCCCTCGGCGAGTCACTGGTCATCCTCACCGGCGGCATCGATCTGTCCGTCGGCGCGCTGGCGGGCCTGGCCGGTATCCTCGCCGCCTGGTTCAACGTCAACCAGGGCCTGCCCGCCCCGGTAGCGATCCTGTTCACCCTGGCCATCTGCGCCGCCGTCGGCTTCTGGCACGGCGCTCATGGTCACCCGGCTGAACGTGCCGCCGTTCGTCATCACGCTGGTCACCTACACCACCGCGCAGGGACTGTCGCTCGCGATCACCAGCGGCACCCCGATCAACGGCATCAGCGGGCTGTTCGCCAACGTGTCCTCGGCCTACCTCTGGCAGGTGCCGGTACCGGGACTGATCTTCCTCGGTGCCGCGCTGATCGCCTGGTTCGTCCTGGAACGGACCTATGTCGGGCGGCAGGTCTACGCGGTCGGCGGCAACAGGGAGGCGGCCCGGCTGGCGGGCATTCCCGTGAGCCGCCGGATCGTCTCCACCTACGTCGCCAGCGCGCTGCTGGCCGGCCTCGTCGGCATGCTGTCGATTGGCCGGATGAACGTCGCCGACCCGTCCGTCGGCCCCGGCTGGGAACTCACCGCGATCGCGGCCGCCGTCATCGGCGGCGTTTCCCTGTTCGGCGGCGAGGGCCGCATCCTCGGCGTCGCGGCAGGCGCGATCCTGCTCGAGTTCATCGCGAACGGCCTGCTCGCCCTGCATGTCTCCCCGTACTACCAGCAGGTCGTCCAGGGCGGCGTCCTCGGCATCGCGATTCTTCTCGACCGGGTCCGCGCCAGCTACTTCGGCCGGGGGAAACGCTAACGGCGAACTCGAAGACTGTAGCCGCGGTGCCGGTAAGGATCCCCGTCGGCGCTCCGCTTGAGCGGCCGCGAACAAAGCTGGTGGAGGGCCGCGCGCGGCCCTCCACCAGCTTTTACGCGCCCTAGGCGCCCAGCTTCAGGATTGCCCAGACCTTCTTGCCCGCCCAGCCAGGGACGCTTTCCCAGCCCCACTCGTCGGCCAGCGTCTCGATGATCTCCAGTCCGCGGCCTGACTCCTCATCCGGCTCCGGATGGCGCGCCACGGGGGCGCCGAACACCGCGGGCAGGGTGTCCCAGACCTCGATCATGAGCCGCACGTGGTCGCAGAGCAGCCGGATCCACAGCAGCGGAATCTTGCCGTCCGCGTCATACCTCAGCGCGCCGTCCGGGTTCGTCGCTGCCCGCACGACATTGGTGCTCAACTCGCTGACCAGCAGTTCGGTAACGTCGGCCAGCGTGTCCAAGCCCCAGCCGTTGAGCGTGACGCTGACGAAGCCGCGCGCGAGGCGGGGAACGGTCGGCAACGCCCCGAGGGGGCCGAGATCGGATATCAGTGGCCAGTCAGCCACGGGAGGCTCGTCGCTTCTGTCCTGGGCACGACGGTCGCGGAGCGCGACCCCGGGCCGAACGGAGGATTAACCGCACGGCTGGCTAGATTACCCGTTCGCCGGCCAGCGATACCGCTTTTGCAGCGCGACTGTGACAGGTAGTCACGCCGGGGGCCAATGAGCCGGGGACGGCGCCCCACCCGCGCACAGTACCCCATAACAGCCGGAACGCCGCTTGTCACTGGAACGTTACGCGGGCTCGCCGGGCACGGAAGGGCGCCCCGTGACCGGGAATTATCACCGTGGCGACCTTTAGCAGGAGGTCTCTGCTCGCCTTCAGCGCCGCCGCGTCGGTGGCCAGGGGATCCTCCTCCGGGCCCGCCGCCGACCACCAGGCGTGCGTGCACGCGGACACGCCGTCGGCCGTCGAGGCGACCGTGGAGATGTCCTCGCTGGTGTGCCCCGGAGTGCGCAGCAGTCGCACCGACGGGGCGAGTACCGCCCCGTGCGCGTCCCTGTCCAGCCAGCGGTCTCCCTGGTAGACCGCCCAGTGGTCGTGGATCCGAGCGTTAGGGAACAGCGCGGCGTTGACTGTGTGATCCGGATGATGGTGGCTGAAGACCACGTCGGTGACGTCTTCCTGGCGCGGCCCGTGCGCGGCAAGCGCGGCGAGCAGCGCGCCGCGGTCGGCGACCATCCCTGGATCGACGACGATCACGGCCTCACCGTCGACGATCAGCGTTACCGTCCCGCTGACGCGCTCGTCGTCACCCTCAAGCCCGACATACCCCTCGTGCAGCACGTGCACCTCAGCTGAGCCCCTGGCCGGGATCTCGAAGTCTGTCACGGGACCGACCTTACCGCGACGCGCTACCTCCAGATATGCCTGACCTGTGAAGTCTGCGGATTCCGTGAACCCGTGACCAGCGAGGGATCGCCGTTACGGCAGCTCAAGAGGGAGCCTGATGCCGTCGAGCGCGTGGGCGCAGAGGTCGTCCTCGCGCTCCTCGGGGAAGGCGGCGATGATCTTCGCCACCAGCTCGCGGAGGCGGGTCATGTTCTTGCCGAACACCTCGAAGACCTCGGCCTGGGTGACCCCTTCGCCTTCTTGCACGCCCGCGTCGGTGTCGGTGACCAGCGCCAGCGTCGTATAGCACATGGCCAGCTCGCGGGCGAGCACCGCCTCGGGGTGCCCGGTCATGCCGATCAGCGTCCAGCCCTGCGCCGCGTACCACCGCGACTCCGCGCGGGTCGAGAACCGCGGGCCGTCGATGACGACCAGCGTCCCTGGCCAGCCGGCACCCAGCCCGCCTGCCGCGCGACCGCGATCGCGTGCGCCCGCCCCGACGGGCAGTACGGGTCGGCGAACGCGACGTGCACCGCGTACTCGTCGTAGTAACTCTGGACGCGCCCCCCGGTCCTGTCTACCAGCTGATCGGGGATGGCCAGCGTGCCAGGGCCGTATGACGCGGTGAGCGAGCCCACGGCGCTCGGCGCCAGGATCCGCCGTACGCCGAGCGCGCGCAGCGCCCACATGTTGGCGCGATACGGGATCTTGTGCGCGGGGAACCGGTGGTCCTTGCCGTGCCGCGGCAGGAAGGCCACCCGGCGGCCCTCGACCTGGCCGACGAGCACGGCCTCGCTCGGCTCGCCGAACGGCGTCTCGACCCTGACCTCCTCGGCGTCGGTCAGGAACTCATAGAAGCCCGACCCGCCGATTACCCCGATGTCCGCGACCGGCTTCGGCGGGGCGTCCGCCCCGGGGGTAGCAGTCATCGCGGCTAGGCGACCTTCTCGCCAGAAGAGCTGCTCGAGGATGACGACGCGGCGGCGGACGAAGACGACGACGACTCGCCACCGGGCTTCCCGGACGACGAAGAAGAATCGGACGAGGAAGAAGAAGAGCCGCTCTCCTTCGAGCCGCTCTCCTTCGAACCGTTCTCCTTCGAGCCGTTCTCCTTCGAGCCGCCGTCCTTCGAGGACGACGACGAGGCGGCCGACGAAGCGCTGGTACGGCTGTCTGTCTTGTAGAAGCCAGACCCCTTGAACACGATGCCCACGGGCGAGAAGACCTTGCGCAGCCGGCCGCCGCAGTCCTCATGCACCGTCAGCGGCTCGTCCGTGAACTTCTGCACCGCCTCGAGCTGGCCACCGCATTCGGTGCACAGGTACTGGTATGTGGGCACGATTCCTCCCAGGCGGAACCAATTCGGTTCGATAGATTAGCACTCGCAGTCGCAGACTGCTAAGGATAACTGCGCGAGCGCCCCGCTGATTCCGCGCCTGGCACGGCGGCAGGCAGCCAGGTGACGCCGTGCGACGGGCGGGCGACCGCGCGTACCGCGCGGTCGTGCGGCTCGGCAGGCACGCTTGGCACCAGTTCGTCGTCGTAGATCAACCCGATCGTCGGCACCTGCCCGCCGACCCTGGCGAGCGCCCGGTCGTAGGAACCGCCGCCGCGACCAAGCCGCTTACCGCTGACATCGACGGCCATGGCAGGGACGAGCACCACGTCCGCGCGGGCCACGGTGCCAGGGCCGCGAACTGGTTCCACCGGCTGGAGCAGGCCCCTCGGCCCGGCCGCGAGCGAGTCTGGCCCCTCGTAGGACGCCCAGTCAAGGTCACCGTCGGGGAGCAGCACCGGCAGGACCACGTAGCTGCCGCGCTTCCACAGCGCGAAGACGAGCCCGTGCGTGTCCGGTTCCGTGCCAACCGAGTAATAGGCCGCCACCGTCCCAGCGGCGGACACCTCGGGCATTTCAAGCACGTGGTCCCTGATAAGGCGGGCCGCCGCCGCGCGCTCAGCGTCCGGCATGGCCGCGCGAGCCGCGACCAGCCGGCGCCGCATGTTGGCCTTGTCGACGGCCGCTGCAGCGTCCCGACCTGCGTCGGACGGCTCACGCGGGGTGTCAGAGGCGGGTATGTCGTGCACGTTGCTCCCGGGAAGTCACTACGCTTGACCCATGGTCGATACCGGCAAAGCCAGGACGCCAGCAGTAACCAAAGCCGTGGTCCCCGCCGCCGGGCTGGGAACACGGTTCCTGCCAGCGACAAAAGCGACGCCTAAGGAAATGCTGCCTGTCGTCGACAAGCCTGCGATTCAGTATGTCGTGGAAGAGGCCGTAGCTGCTGGCCTCAACGATGTCCTGCTTATCACAGGCCGAAGTAAGCGCTCCATCGAAGACCACTTCGACCGGGCCTACGAGCTCGAGGAGGCGCTGACCGCGAAGGAGGACTGGGACAAGCTCAGGCTCGTCCGGGAGTCCAGCGAGCTCGCCACCATGCACTACGTGCGCCAGGGAGACCCCAAGGGGCTTGGCCATGCCGTGCTGTGCGCGGAGCAGCACGTGGCCCACGAGCCGTTCGCGGTGCTACTCGGCGATGACCTCATCGATCCGAGAGACCCGCTGCTCACCCGGATGATCGACATCAGGAACCAGTACGGCGGCAGCGTCGTCGCCCTGATGCAGGTCGATCCAGAGGAGGTCTCGCTGTACGGCTGCGCGGCCGTCGAGGCGACCGCGGAAGACGACGTGGTCATGATCACCGACCTGGTCGAGAAGCCGTCGCCCGGCACCGCGCCAAGCCGCTGGATCGTGATCGGGCGCTACGTGCTCGACCCGGAGATCTTCGACATCCTCCGTGAGACGCCGCCCGGGCGGGGCGGGGAGATCCAGCTCACCGACGCGCTCAAGGTGCAGGCAAGCAAGGGCGAGCTCCGCGGCGTGCTTTTCCACGGGCGCCGCTTCGACACGGGTAACAAGCTGGACTACCTTCGGACCATGGTGATGTTCGCGGCCGAGCGGCCCGACCTGGCCGGGGAGTTCATCCCGTGGCTCCGCAAGTTCCTCGAAGAGCAGCGGTGACGTCAGGCACCACGCCAGACGCCGCCGCCGACAGCGCGCCAAGCACGGTCGAGGAGTACCAGGCGGCGATCCTCTCGGCGATCACCCCGCTCGCCCCGGTCAGCCTTGAACTCGCGGCCGCCGAGGGATGCGTGCTCGCCGAGGACGTGACGGCGGCCGTCGCGCTGCCGTCCTTCGACAACTCAAGCATGGACGGGTACGCCGTCCGTGCCGCCGATGTCGCGGGCGCCGCCGAGGACTCGCCCGCGACCTTCCGTGTGACGGGCGAGATCGCGGCGGGCGACATCGGCACCCACCGGCTGGCGCCTGGCACCGCGATGCGGATCATGACCGGTGCGCGGTTGCCCGCCGGGGCGGACGCCGTGGTCCCGGTGGAGTGGACCGACGACGGCGACGCCCAGGTCGCGATCTACCGTCCGGCCGAGCACGGCAACGCGGTCCGTTACGTGGGCGGCGACGCGGCCGAGGGCGAGACGCTGCTTACCGCGGGCACGCGCATGCGGCCGATGCAGATAGCGGTCGCGGCGTCCGCGGGACGCAAGGCGGTCACCGTCCGCCCGCGGCCCCGGGTCGTGGTGCTGTCCACCGGGGACGAGCTGACCGAGCCGGGCACCCCGTTGGTGCCCGGCCGGATCTGGGATTCCAACAGCTACATGATCGCGGCGGCGGCCCGTGAGGCCGGCGCGGTCGCCCGGCGGCGCTCCGGGGTGCCCGACGACCCCAACGGCGTGCTGCCCGCCCTCGAGGAGCAGTTGGCCCACGCCGACCTGCTGATCACCACCGGCGGGGTCTCCATGGGCGGCGAGCACGACGTCGTCAAGGCGGCGCTGCGCAAGCTCGGCACCGTGACCTTCCGCAAGGTGGCGATGCAGCCGGGCATGCCGCAAGGCTTCGGCGTGCTCGGCAAGGGCGGCGAGGGCGGGCTGGGCGGGGCGGGCGGTGTGGGCGCGCCGGGTGGGGCGGGCGGTGTGGGCGCGAGAAGAGCCGTGCCGATCTTCACGCTGCCAGGCAACCCCGTCAGCGCCTACGTGTCATTTCAGATGTTCGTCAGGCCCGCGCTCGCGGCCCTTCAGGGCGCGAGCGACCTGTCGCTGCCCTCGGTGCGGGCCACGCTCACCGGACCGGTGCGCTCACCGTCCGGGCGCCGGTCGTACCTGCGCGCCGTGCTCGACGGCAGCAAGGTCACGCCCCTGTCCGGCCAGGGTTCGCACCAGATCGCCTACCTGGGCAGGGCCAACGCCCTCATCATCGTCCCTGAGTGGGAAACCAGGCTCCCCGCCGACGACACGGTAGACGTCCTGATCCTCCCCTAGTCCGGGGCAGCCGACCACATTCACATGTCATGAAATATCCGGGAATGTCGTGGCGCGCAGCGCCCGACATTTCCGGATGCCGCCACGGATTATCCCGAACGACTGCGTGTTTCACGCCGCCCCGCGCCGCGCGTGCTCGTGGCAGGCGGGCCGTAAGGAAGAACCCGGGTGACCCGCTCTGCCCGCGCCTGGCGAGATCGCGGGAACGGGAGGGCGGAGCACGAATCCGTTCGGAAGCCGGAGTCTGTGCCTTTGACTTGGGATTGCACACGAGGCGCGTAGGCTTGCGCCATGAGTGATGCGGCACCGGCGCGGCTGACCCACCTGGACGAGGCGGGGCGCGCGCGAATGGTGGACGTTTCAGCCAAGGAAGTGACGGTAAGGACGGCCACGGCCTCCGGGCGGGTGCTGCTTTCGGCCGAGGCCGTGGCGGCGCTCCGCGACGGGACCGTGCCCAAGGGGGACGCGCTCGCCGTCGCCAGGATCGCCGGGATCACCGGCGCGAAGCGGACGCCCGACCTGATACCGCTCTGCCACCCGCTCGCCATCCACGGCGTCTCCGTCGACCTCACCGTCGAGGACTCCGGCGTGGCGATCACCGCCGCCGTGCGCACCGCCGACCGGACGGGGGTCGAGATGGAGGCGCTGACGTCCGTGTCCGTCGCCGCGCTCACGCTGATCGACATGATCAAGGCGGTCGACAAGGGCGCGGTGATCACCGACGTCCGGCTTGAGGCCAAGGACGGCGGCAAGTCAGGCAGCTGGCGGCGCGCATGATCCGCGCGCTCGCCATCACCGTGTCCAACAGGGCGTCGGCCGGCGTCTACGAGGACCGTTCAGGCCCGGTACTCGTCGAGCTGCTCCGCACGGCGGGATGCGACGTCGTGGACGGTCCCCTGGTCATCCCCGACGGCGAAGCCGTCGAGCAGGTGCTGCGCGACTCGGTCACCGCCGGGTACGACGTGGCCATCACCACCGGCGGTACCGGGCTCACGCCCACCGACCAGACACCGGAGATGACCAGGCGGGTGGTCGACCGTGAGATCCCCGGCATCGCCGAGGCGCTGCGGTCCGCGGGTGCCGCCGCCGGCGTGCCGTCCGCGATCCTGTCCCGGGGGCTTGCGGGCATCGCGTCACGGACGCTGATCGTCAACCTGCCCGGGTCAACGGGCGGCGTCAAGGACGGGATGAACGTGTTGCGCCCGATCCTCGTGCACGCCGTGGACCAGATCCGCGGCGGTGACCACGTGCGGACCGACCCAAGCACGGGCGCGGGCGCGGGGCACTCTCATCAAGCAGACGCCGAGCATGCCCCCGAGAACGCATAGCGTTGCGGTACCGTCTCTGGCCTAGGCTAGATGGAACAGCACTCAGGGGAACGATTGACTGCCGTGGGACGCATCCACGGGTGGCCGGCCACCCTCACAGAGCCGGACCTGCTGGACGCGCCGGTCATGCTCAGGCCGGTACGCGTATCCGACGCGCGCGCCTGGCGCGAGATCCGGGTGCGGAACGCCTCGTGGCTGCGCCCGTGGGAGCCGTCGAACCCGGAGACGCCGCTCGTCAGGTCTCCGATCGGGCCGTACGTGTCCATGGTCCGCACCATGCGGCGGGAGGCCAGGCAGGGCGTCGCGCTGCCCTGGGTGGTCTGCTACGGCGGGCAGTTCGCCGGTCAGCTCACCGTCGGCTCCATCGTGTGGGGGTCGTCGCGGTCCGGGCAGATCGGCTACTGGATCGACGAGTCGTACGCCGGGCTTGGGATCATCCCCACGGCGCTGGCGATGGCCGTCGACCACTGCTTCCGCGTGATGGGCATGCACCGGCTCGAGGCGTCCATCAGGCCGGAGAACGCCGCGTCCCGCCGGGTGGTGGAGAAGCTCGGGTTCAGGGACGAGGGCGTCCGGGTGCGGCAGCTGCACATCAACGGCACCTGGCGCGACCACATCTGCTACGCGATCACCGCCGAGGAAGTGCCGGCGGGAATGCTGCCCAGATGGCGGATCTCGCTCGCCGCATCGCGGGCGTCACGGTCCGGCGCCTTACCGGTGTCATAACGGAACTTTGCCGTTGATCTTCGCGACACGCCGCGCCGGTACTCGTTATCGGCAGTCGCTCCCTTTACGCTGCGTCACATGTCCGGTGTGCCCGGTGCCGGAATGACCGAGGGGAGGTACGAGCCCGATGAGCAGCGCCATCCTTTACTTGGCGATTGTCGCGATCTGGGCATGCGTGCTCATTCCCCGGTGGCTTCGGCGGGACTCCGCGCGCGGGGGTTCTGCTCCGGTGGCAGCAGAGCCCACGGTTACCGCCGAGCCAGAGGCGGAAGCTGAGGACGGCATGCCAGCGGACGCGGCTGAGGCCGTGGAGGCGGACGAGGCGCCGCGCTGGGTCCCTGCCTTTGCGCGGGCCGCAGAGCCGCTGAGCGCGGAGGAATCGCGGCGGCGCATGCTGGCAGCCCGCCGTCGCCTCCTGCTGATGCTGATCGGTCTTGAGGCCGCGGCGATCGCGCTAGCTGTCCTCGGCCTGGCCGCCGTGTGGGTGGTCGTGCCGCCGACGATCATGCTCGTCGGCTACCTGCTGCTGCTCCGCGAGGCCGCGCAGGCCGACGCCGAGCGGGCGCAGTACGAGGCTGCGGCCGTCGCGCGCGCCGCGGAACGCGCCCGTGCCCTTGACGCGCAGGCGCGGGTCACCCCGGCCGACGGCACCTCCACCAAGGGCATCGCCGAGGCGGCGGCGGTACTCGCCGCGAAATTCGCCGCCGCGCCCGTTCCTGCCGACTACGAGGACTCCGGCCCTGGCCGTGACTTCGCCCCAGGCCTGGCGGGCAAGTACATGACGTCGAACGCGGGCGCCGAGGCGGCCGACGAGGACTACTACGACGGGTATGAAACGCCGCGCCTGCGCGCTGTCGGCGACTAGCGGGCACCGCGTGTCTGCCCCGCGAGTGGCGCGAGCAGGCCGCAAAGTTTGCTACGCTAGGTCAAGTTCCAAGGGGCTATAGCGCAGTCCGGTAGCGCACCTCGTTCGCATCGAGGGGGTCAGGGGTTCAAATCCCCTTAGCTCCACAACAAAAGACCAGGCAAGCGGCGACTTTCGGGTTGTCGCTTTTTTGCGTGGGAGCCATTGTGCCTGCTCACTGGTGTCCGTTCGGAAGAGGCCCGGGCGCTGAGGTGGGATTGCGTAGCCCGAACAGGCCGCAGTGGCCGGTACCGGCGTTGTGCTAGGGCCGGGTGGCGGTGTAGGCGGGCGGCACGAGGGCGAGCTCTGCCTCGTGCGGCTGGGCGGGGGCCGGCAGGCCGGCGTGCGCGTGCTGGCCGGCGGGGCGGTCCGCCGGCTCGCCGAGGGCGCGGAACCCGGCCGGGCTGGTGACCTGGAAGCGGTACCCCATCGCGGCCAGTTCCCTCGCGAACCTCGCGGCCGACGCGTGGTCCAGGTGCGCCCGCCAGTTGAACGACGGTGAGCAGCTGTAGGCGAGTAGCTTGCCGGGGTACTGCGAGTGGATGACGCAGGCGAACGCGCGGGCGGCGGCGAGGTCCGGTGCCGGGGTCTCCATCCACAGCAGGTCGGCGTAGGGCGCGAACGCGAGCGCGCGCGTGCTGGACGCGTACAGGCCCGGATCCACCCGGTAGAGCCCTTCCGCAGTGCGCTCGCCGGTCAGGAACTCATGATCCCGCTCGTCGGTATCCGACGTCAGCAGGGACGCGGTGCCCGCGCAGGTCCGCGCGATCACCAGCGACGGGACGTCGAGCACGTCGGCGGCGAGCCGGGCCGCGGTCAGCGTCTCGATGTGCTGCCCGGTCGGGATAAGGACCTTCCCCCCGAGATGCTCGCGCTCCTTGCCCGCCGGCAGCTGGTCCTCGAAGCGCACCCCGGCCGCGCCCGCCTCGATCATCGCCGTCATCAGCTCGAACGCCACCGGCGCACCGCCGGCGTCGGCCACGACCGGGGCCAGTCGCCCCTCGGGCAAGATGCCGTCGCCGGGCTCCCCGGCCCGGCCGGCCTTGTCCGCGCGCAGTAGCGCGTTGTTGACGCGGCGCACCACCTGGGTCATCGGGCTGGCCGGGTACGGTGACTGACCGGGATTCTCGTGCCCGGCCGGGTTCCCGTCCGCCGCCTGCCCGCCCGGCAGGTAGACAGCCTGCAGCCCGGCCCCGGGCAGCAGCGCCTCGTTGCCGGGGACCGCGCCGAGCGCCGCCACCGCGTCCTGGCTGTGCAGGAGGCCCCAGAGCCGGGTGGCGCCGCGCCGGGCAAGGGCGTGCTCCCCCGCGGCGCGGCCGCGCAGCCGGATCACGTCCTGCGCGCTGTAGTGCCGCGTGATCCCGGCCCAGCGGGGGCCGGTCTGCCACTCGTGCTGCAAGAGCGCCGCCTGCTTGCCGATCGCACTCATGCCGATCACGCCTTCCTGGTTACGCCGGCCGTGCTGCCCGGCTGCCGTGAACCCATGCTGTGGTGCCAGCACGCGAACTGGCGTCACCTTGCCCGTGAATTTTTTCCATTTTTTCCATTCCGGCGACTGATTTCATTCTTGCAAAGGGAAAATACGTTACAATTGGTTTAGATCAAAGGTCTAGGCCACCGCCTGCCCCGCGGCTAGTTGGCCTTCGGCCAACTAAGCTTCGTTGGGTCCACCGCGGGTAAAGGCCAGTTCCGATCTTGGAACCGGCCTTTTGGTCTTTGGTGCGGCAGCAAAGTGCGGGTAGTGCACGGGACCAGGTCCGACGATAGTGTCTTGCCTAAGGACAAGATAAGCAGCAGGGAGGCGGCGGCGTGGGAAGCTTTTCTGACGGCACTGGACGAGACCAGGATGCGTTTATGGCGATGGCCACGCGCAGCCCGTCGTTCACGCAGTTCCTTTCCTCTTATGACCCCAGCTTGCTCCCGCTGGCGAACCTTGGTCCGCTGGCCAGCGGCTACGGCGCCGCCGACGTGATCAAGAACCTGCCGCACGCGACCACGATCGTCGCGGCCTCCTGCGAGGGCGGCGTGGTGATGGCGGGCGACCGGCGCGCGACCGCGGGCAACCTGATCTCCAAGCGGGACGTGGACAAAGTGCTCCGCGCTGACCGGTACTCCGCGATCGCCATAGCCGGCGTCTTGGCGATGGGTTACCAGCTCATCCGCCTGTTCGGCGTCGAGCTCGAGCACTACGAGAAGATGGAGGGCCGTCCCCTCTCCCTCGAGGGCAAGGCCAACCGCCTGGGAAAGATGGTCCGCGACAACCTGCCGGCCGCAATGCAGGGCCTGGCGATGATCCCGCTGTTCGCCGGCTACGACGAGGACACCGGGACCGGCCGCATCTTCAGCTACGACGCGGCGGGTGGCCCCTACGAGGAGCACCGCTACCACTCGATCGGCTCCGGCTCGGTCTTCGCCAAGTCCGCGCTCAAGAAGTACTACTTCGACGACATGCCCATCGCCGACGCCGTCCTGGCCTGCGTGCAGGCGCTGTACGACGCGGCTGACGACGACTCCGCCACCGGCGGTCCCGACCTGCCCAGGCAGATCTTCCCGGTGATCACGACGATCACCGAAGAAGGCTTTACCCGTCTCCCGGACAGCGAGTCCGCCGAATACGCCCAGCAGGTCGTGAACGGCCGGATGCGCTTGCCCGACGGCCCGTCTGCTCCGCTGCGGACGGTCAGCTAACAGTTCTAGAACAAGAACACCCCGCGGCCCAAGAGGGCTGCGGGGTGTTCTTAATGGTTCGGGTGTTAGCCGTTGGTGGTGCTGAAGATGGTTACGCCGCCGACGGTGGTGCTCTTCAAGCCTAGCTTGGCGAAAACGTACATCCAGTGCTCTGACCAGTCCCGCTCGACGATGATCGCCCCGATTTGCGCTGACTTAACGTAGGCGTGGAAGTCCTTGACCCGCTGCTTGCCGACCTTGCCGGGGAGGTGGGAGAGGGCCGCGACGGGACCTGGCAGGGCATCCTCGCGCGAGAGCGACGCGTTGATGAAGCCGCCCGCGATGTTGAAGTAGAAGCCGGTGTAAGCCTGGAACATCATCCCGGCGTTCCCGCGGTGCGAGACGATCACCACGTTCTCCCCTGGCTTTATGTACTTCCGGTAAGTCCCATCGGTGAAGAACGACGGGATCAGGTCGGTGAGCGGCTGGGACGGCAGCGCCTGCACCCACGCGCTGGGCCTGGGCTTGCCCGGATTCACCACCGAGGCGAACGTGGGCACATTCGCGAAGATCGCCGCGAGCGACAACGCTGCCAGGCCCCAGCGGGCCGCCAGCGCCACCTTGCTCCTGGTCACGTGGGCGAGCCAGATCGCCAGGAGGAGCGCGAGGACCAGTTGGCCGAAGTCCATGAGCCGTTGGGATTCGGCGCTGTCCAGCAGGGGCAGGTCCCAGATGTAACCCCACGGCAGGGTCATGACCTGTTTGCCGTCGATCAGCAGCTTGGGGCCGAGGGCAAGCAGGAAGATGACCACGTACAGCGGGACCAGCAGCCTGACCAGCCGGTTGGACCAGTGGAAGACGGCCACGAGCACGAAGAGCAACAGCAGCGGCACGCCCACGTAGATGGAGGGCGTGATGTCGTGGCCGGCGACGGGCGCCAGCCACGTCATCCCGAGCAACCGGTTGATACCTCGGCACGACCACGCCTGCCAGGTCCACCCAGAACTGCGGCACCGCCGTGTGGAACGACTTGGGCTTGTTGGCCAGCGCGGCGTACAGGTACGGCGCCGCGAGCACAATGCTCCCGACGTAGGCGATCACGCAGTCCACGGCCAGCCGGACCACCTTGGGCCGCGTGTCCCGCGCCGCGACCACGTAAGCGATGACCAGGGCGATGGGCGCGACCAGGGTCAGGTCGGCGAAGGCCTCGAGGAAGGTGTAGAACTCCGCCGCGAGGGCGAGTGCCATCCAGATCAGGAAAGCGCGCCGGCCAAGCGACCCGTCCCACCACCGCAGGACGAGATAAGCGATGAGCGGGATCAGCAGGGTTACCGTGAGGTTCGTCTGGCCCGAGGCCTCGTGGGTGATCTCGTAGGCGCAGAAGCCGAAGACGAATCCCGCGAACAGCGCCGGCCAGAACTTGCCGGTCAGCCGGCGGGCAAGGATGAAGGTCGCCCAGGCCGAGGCCGGCGGGGCGAGGATCAGCGACAGGTTGTATGCCGCGATCGGGCCCGCCGTGGCCGTGATCGGCCACATGAGCAGGGACAGCGTGGGCGTGGTGGTCGCCCAGGCGAGATTGACCCCTCCCGGTGCCATGATCTGATGCGAGAACAGCGGGTTGAGCCCGTGGGTAATGGCATAGGGCCACCAGCTGATGGCCCAGATGTAGAAGTTCGCGTCTACCTGGGTTTGCTGGACATGCGGCACGTCCAGGTGCGGAAGCAGCGGTTGCGCGAGCCCGAAGACCATGGCCACGAGGTAGATCGCGAACGCGATCAGTCCCTGGTACACCGGGCCAGGAACCCGCCAGCGAGGTTTCCGACCCCCGGACTCGCTGGAATCATCAGTGGCGTCCGCTTGCCCCCCAGCGCGAATCACCGGTGCCGCCCACCGCACTAGCTAAGACACTGTCCTTTCCTTCACCAGCGATCAGGGTCGCCGGGCACGCAGGAACAAGGTGACGCCGGGCAGCGACTTAACCGGCAGGTAGCGCTCGGCGGTGATGATCGCCTTCAGGCCCGTGTTGAGTATGGGGTTGACATCGTCCAAGTCGCTGCCCTCGGACGACTTGCGCCGCAGCTTGACTACCGGCCGCAGCAGCACGTTCCAGCTCCACACGTCCTCGATCACCAGGCCGCCTTTTGTAATGACCTGGGTCAGTCCGTCCTTATCGTACCGGCGAACGTGGTTGACGGCCTCGTCATGCGCCGACCAAAGCGCCATGTCGGCGGGCACCGCGATCAGCGCCGTGCCGCCCGGCCGGAGGACCCGGGTTATCTCGGCCGCGGCGAGGTAATCTTCCTCGATGTGCTCAAGAACGTCGAACGCGGTCACCAGGTCAAGCGACCCGGTGCGCAGCGGCAGTTCCCTGGCGTCGGCCCTGACCACGTCGATGCCCCGCTCGCGTGCGATCTGAGCCGCCGTCGGCGCGTACTCCAGTGCCACAGGCCGCCACCCGTGCGCGCGCAGAACCCTCGTGTTGCCGCCGCCTGCGGCCCCGATGTCAAGGGCGAGTCCGGGGGTGCCCAGGCGACGCAGTTCGCGGGCCAGCAGGCTCCGGCGCTCCTTGTACCACCAGTGCCTGTCCTCGACCTCGGCGAGAGTCCTCAGTTCGGCTGCTTCCATGGTGCTAACTTCTATCACGTGCCCAGCGATGGAACTTGCTGTTCTGAAGGCATCCTGAGAGTTCCAAGCATTAACCAGCACACCATACCTTGTAAGCTACACGCCCTGTCCCATACACCACCCGGCGTCGGCTGTGCTCGCGCGGGAACGCGGAGAAACTCATGGACTCGGTTAAGTACTCCATCGTGATCCCGCTCTATAACGAGGAGAGCGGGCTTTCTGTTCTCGTCGAGCGGCTGCAGGAGATCATGGCCCAGTTCGACGGGCCGGCCGAGGTCGTCATGGTTGACGACGGCAGCAGGGACGGAACGTACAAGCTGGCGTTGGCCGCGAGTGCCAAGGACCCGCGGTTCAAGCTGATCCAGTTCTCCAGGAACTTCGGCCACCAGGTGGCCATCACCGCGGGGATGGACGCCGCGGCGGGTGACGCCGTGATCATCATGGACGCGGACCTGCAAGACCCGCCGTACGTCGTGCTGCAGATGATCGAGAAGTGGAAAGAAGGGTATGAGGTCGTCTACGGCCTCAGGGAGCGCCGGGAGGGCGAGCGCCTGTTCAAGACGGCGACCGCCTCGATGTTCTACGGCCTACTGAACCGGATCGGCGACATCGACACGCCGGTGGACGTCGGCGACTTCCGGCTGGTCGACCGCAAGGCGCTGAACGCGTTCCTGCAAATGCGGGAGAACAACCGCTACGTCCGCGGGATGTTCTCCTGGGTTGGCTTCCGGCAGACCGGGGTGCCGTACACCCGGGAGGAACGGCACGCGGGCGCCACGCACTACACGCTGAGCAAGATGGTGAAGCTCGCCTCCAACGGGATACTCGGCTTCTCCACCGCGCCGCTGCGGCTGGCCCTCAGCGCGGGCGTGTTCCTGGCCATCGCCTCCGTGATCTACGGCATCGTGGCGATCGCACTGAAGCTGGCCGGCCAGTCGCTCGTCCCCGGGTACGCGTCGCTGCTGTTCGTCATCACGTTCCTCAGCGGGATCCAGCTGGCCGTGCTGGGAATGGTCGGCCTGTACGTCGGCCGCATCTACGACGAGGCCAGGGCGCGGCCGCTGTACGTGGTGCGCGAGCGGCACGGGTTCGGCGACGCGGACGGGCCCGTCATCTGGCAGCCGACGAGCGCGGAGGCGCACAACGGCCTCGGCTCCACGGCGCTACGCCCCTAAAGCTCAAGGTCAAGAGCAGGAGTAGGCCGAACGGGGGCATGCTTCGCGTCCCGCGCGAAATATGACACTTCCGCATCATGGGCACACCGACGGTAGCGAACGTGTGGCGCGCCATGGGCGTCGGTAGGAAGATCTTCCCAAAGCAGGCGGCACTGGCGCCGCCGGGCAGGGGAGGCGACGGTGCCGCACGTTCAGGCGAACAACATCGAGGTCTACTACGAGGTCCAGGGCGAGGGCGAGCCGCTCGTCCTCATTCCTTACCTGGCTGCCGATCAGGCATGCTACGCGTTCCAGGTGGCCGACTACGCCAAGCGTTTCACCTGCTACACGGTGGACCTACGCGGCGCGGGGCTGACGAGCAAGCCGGAAGGCACCTATACCACCGAACTGTTCGCCGACGACGTCGCGGCGTTCATGCAGGCGGTCGGCATCACGCGGGCCCACGTCTCCGGGCTGTCCCTCGGCGCCGCCACCGGCATGTGGCTTGCGGCGAAGTACCCGTCGCTCGTGAAGTCCCTCTCCGTGCACAGCGGCTGGACCGCGACGGACCCGTACCTCCGGGCCGTCGTCCAGGGCTGGCAGACGATGGCGAAGGCGCTCGACAGCACCACCGACATGGTGATCCAAGGCATCTTTCCCTGGTGCTTCACCCCGGAGCTATACGCGTCGAAGCCCGAGTACATCGACTCCCTCGCCGACTTCGTGCGCAGCCGGCCGATGGCGCCGGTGGACGCCTTCCTGCGCCAGTCCGAGGCGGTACTCGCGCACGACGCGACCAGCGCGCTCAACCTCATCCAGGCACCGACCCAGATCACCTTCGGCCAGTTCGACGCGGTGACCTCTGTCCGGTTCGCCGGCCCGCTGACCGAGGCGATCAAGCGGCGCCGAGCTCGTCATCTTCGAGGGCTGCTCGCACGCGCCCATATACGAAAACGTGGCTGACTTCAACGCGAGGACCATCGACTTCCTGGCCAGGAACTCGTAACCCCGTTCCCGTTACCTGGCGCTGTGATCTATGTCACAGCGCCAGGTAACGGGAACGGGAGCAGGCTCGCTCCAGCCCCGCCACGCGGCCACCCTCCCGGCAGGAAGTTGACTGTTCTACTACGTTGAGCAGCCGTGATTCGGACGTCATGCGACGCGATCGGAAGGTACTGGACAGACAGGCATAGATACCTGTTAATCCGTAATACTTTCGTGAGGTTTTCGCGAAGCGGTTGAGACATGTCCGTAACCTTCACTACCGTATTCCACGATCTCCGGGGGAGCTCTGGGGAACAGGGAACGGAGTGTGACAGTAACGTGGCCAAGCAGCATGGCAGTCGAACTCGCCTGCGGCGTGCCGCGGTCCTCGTGACCGTGTTCGCGACCGCGGGCGGTATCGCCGTGTACGCCGGGGCCTCAGGTGCGGGCGCCGCGCCGGCGCCGTCGATCACCCAGGTGCAGGCGGAAATCAACAGCTTGCAGGGCAAGGTCGACAAGATCGGCGAGGAGTACGACGCGGCGGGCCAGCAGCTCGCATCCGCGAAGTCACGGCTCAACCAGGTAACCAAGCAGTCCGACCGCGCACAGCAGCAGTACAACCAGGCGAGCGCCACGCTCGCGGCGGTCGCCGTGGCGGGATACGAGAACTCCGGGCAGTCGTCGGTTATCGGCCTGCTCACCTCGGGCAATCCTGACGCGGTGCTGAGCCAGGCGTCGCTGGTGCTGCAGATCGAGGGCACCCACAACGAGGAAGCGCAGCAGCTGCTCACCTCCGCCAACGAGCTCTCCACGATGAAGCAGCAGCGGCAGCGCACCGAGACGGGCGTCCAGCAGCTCACGGCGCAGTACGCCTCGCAGAAGTCGTCGATGACCAAGCTGCTCGACAAGCAAAAGGCCATGCTGGACAGCCTTACCGCGCAGCAGCAGGCCACGATCGCCACCGCTTCGGTCGGCGGCAGTACAACCTCAGCAAACGTGACGACATCGTCGGTCCCGTACACCGGACCGACGTCGAGCCAGGCCGACAAGGCGGTCGCCTTCGCCTACGCCCAGCTCGGCAAGCCATACGTGTGGGGCGCCACCGGCCCTGACTCCTATGACTGCTCGGGTCTCATGTACGCCGCGTGGGGGGCGGCGGGCATTACCCTCCCTCGGGACACCTACGGGGAGTGGGCGAACCTGCCGCACATCCCGATGTCCAGCCTTCAGCCTGGTGACCTGATCCTTTACAACGGGGAGAGCCACGTGGCGATGTACGTCGGCGGCGGCTACATCATCGACGCACCACACACCGGTGCCGTTGTGGAAAAGCTCCCCGAGTCCACCTCGTGGTACGCGGACAGGCGCCGACGGGGCCGTCCGGCCGTAGGTCGCGGAGAACAACGACACCTTAACCTCAGCCACAGCGCGGGGGCGGAGCGGTTTCTGCTCCGTCCTCCCGTGGGGGGATATGGGGGGGCGAAGCCCTCCCATGGCCGGGGGGTGCAGGGGGGTCGTCCCCCCGCGAGCGATACTGAGGGATGATTCTGGACGACGCGCCGCTGGCCGGGCTGCGGATCATCGAGGTCTCTTCCTTCGTCGCGGCGCCGCTCGGCGGGATGACGCTCGCCCAGCTCGGCGCCGAGGTCATCAGGGTCGACCCGCTCGGCGGCGCCCCCGATACGACCCGCTGGCCGCTGGCACCCAACGGCGGGAGCCTCTACTGGGCCGGGCTGAACAAGGGCAAGCGCTCCGTCACCCTCGACCTCCGCTCCCCCGACGGCCAGCGCGCGGTCACGGACCTCGTCGCGAGCTCAGGACCTGACGGCGGGATCGTGCTCACCAACGCCAGCTACCCGTGGCTCTCCTACGACGCGCTGAAGAACGCCCGCCCCGACCTGATCCACCTGCACATCACGGGCAGGCACGACGGCTCACCGGCCGTGGACTACACGGTCAACGCCGGCATCGGCTTCCCGCTGACAACCGGAGACGAGGCCACAGCGGGCCCGGTCAACCACGTACTGCCCGCCTGGGACGTCGCCTGCGGCCTGTACGCGGCCATCGGCATCCTCGCCGCCGAGCGGCACCGCCGCCGCACCGGCGCGGGCCGGGCGATCACGCTCTCGCTCGCCGACGTCGCGCTCGCGGTGACCGGCCACCTCGGCTTCCTGGCAGAAGGACAGCTCGCCGCTGCCACCCGGGGGGACGACCCCCCGTACCCCGCAGTTATCTCCCGGGGGGACGGCTTTCAAGCACGGGGGCTCCCGCCCCCCGTTCCCCCTGGCCCCCGTACCCCCCGCAGGGCCGGCCGCGGATCGGCAACCACTTGTACGGTGGTTTCGCGCGGGACTTCCGCACGAAATCGGGTGACTCGGTCATGGTCGTGACTCTCACCACGCGGCACTACGCGGACCTCGCGCGAGTCACCGGGAGAACCGAGGCCCTCGCCGCCGTCGAGCGGGCGCTCGGCGCGGACTTCACCCAGGACAGCCACCGCTACGCGCACCGCGAGGTGATCGCCGCCTTGCTCGCCCCGTGGTTCGCCGGGCACACAACCGGCGAGGTCGCCGAGGCGCTCGCGGGCACCTCGGTCCTCTGGGAGCGCTACCGCACGTTCGCGGAGCTCGCCGCGGCCCCAGAGACGCTCGCCAACCCGCTGGTCAGCCTCATCGACCAGCCAGGGATCGGCCGGATCCTCGCCACAGGCACCCCGCTGGCCCAGCCAGGCACGCCACAGACTCCGGCACCAGCCCCGGTCCTCGGCGCGGACACGGACGCCATCCTCGGCGAACTTCCCAGAAGCTGATAAGTCCCCCAGACACCCGGCCCGCGCGTACCTTGCTTACCGGCGCCCGTCTCTTGGGGCGGCGGAGCGCGGACAATGGGGGGATGCGACGTCTTACCGACACCGACGGGCTCTCCGAGCAGCAGCGCGACATCCTGCGTACCGTCCGCGACTTCGTCGACGCGGAGGTCATCCCGGTCGCCTCGGAGCTTGACCACGCCGACGCCTACCCTGACGGGCTCGTGTACAAGCTGAAGGAGCTTGGCGTCTTCGGCCTCACGATCGGCGAGGAGTACGGCGGGCTTGGCGAGTCCCTGCTTACCTACGCGCTCGTGGTGGAGGAGCTCGCCAGGGGCTGGATGTCGCTTTCCGGGATCCTGAACACGCACTTCATCGTCGCCTACCTGGTCGCGACCCATGGCACGAAGGAGCAGCGGGACTACTTCCTGCCCAAGATGGCGACCGGGGAGATCCGTTCCGCGCTGTCCATGTCCGAGCCCGATCTCGGCTCCGACGTCGCGGCCATCAGGACCGCCGCCATCCGCGACGGCGACGACTACGTGATCACCGGCCAGAAGATGTGGCTCACCAACGGCGCCACCTCAAGCCTCATCGCGCTGCTCGCGAAGACGGACGAGGGCGGCGCCAAACCGCACCAGAACCTGACCGCGTTCCTGATCGAGAAGGACCCTGGCTTCGGCCAGACCCGGCAGGGCCTCACCGTGCCCGGCAAGATCCACAAGCTCGGCTACCGGGGCGTGGACACCACCGAGCTGCTACTCGACGGTGTTCGAGTTCCCGCCAACAGGGTCCTCGGCGAGCGGCCTGGCCGCGGGTTCTACCAGGTGATGGACGGCATCGAGGTGGGGCGGGTGAACGTGGCCGCACGCGGCTGCGGTGTGGCCCACCGCGCATTCGAATTGGCAGTGGCCTACTCGAGACAGCGGAAGACGTTCGGAAAGCCCATTGGCGAGCACCAGGCGATCACCTTCAAGCTGGCGGAGATGGCGACCAAGGTGACCGCCGCCCATCAGATGATGGTCATGGCCGCCCGCCGCAAGGCGGCGGGCGGACAGTCCGACGTAGAGGCGGGCATGGCCAAGTACCTCGCCGCCGAGTACTGCAAGGAGGTTGTCGAGGACTCGCTGCGCATCCACGGCGGCTACGGCTACTCGACCGAGCACGAGATCGAGCGGCTCTACCGCGACGCGCCCATGCTGCTCATCGGTGAGGGAACCGCGGAAATCCAGAAGATGATCATCGGCCGCGCCCTCGTCAAGGACTACGGCCGATGAACGCGTGCGGCTAAGCGACGGCGGTCAGCGGGCCGTCGAGGTAGATCACGTCGCGGGCGACCCTGGCCAGGCCCTGGGCCAGGCTGCCCTTGCGGCTCACCACGGTCACGTAGACGCCGCGGGCGGCGAGGCTCGCCGCCGCGTCGCCGAACAGCCCGTCGCCAGAGCCGATCACGACGTGGCTGAACCTGGCGGCGACGTTTTCATGCTCAAGCACGTCGATGAGCGCAAGGTCGGCACCGTCCTTGCCTGATCGCACCCGGTACCTGGCGTGCGGCCAGCCGAGCCCGGCGTTCAGCAGGGCGAGGTGACTCGCGGCGAGCACCACCTGGTCGTCCGCACCGAAGCCAAGGCACGACAGGTACCTGACCTGCACCGCGCTCACCAGGTCAAGGCTCGGCACCGCGGCGCCCGCCAGGTTCTCAATGTCGACCACGTGGAGCGCACGATCGGGGAATCGCCAACGATAGCTCGCCTTGCGCAACGGTCTTACCGAACTCTTTTTCTCCTGATGATCCTGGTAAGCAACGTCTTTAGGCAGGAGGTCAGGAAAAAAGGGGTTCGGGCGCGTGGCCCTGGACGTCGCGGACATGACAGGCACCTCCTGAAGGCGATCCCCCTGTGCTGTTTGCAAATTCCCCGCTTGTGATTCGATACCCACTAAATCCATGCGCCAATCGCATGGGGGCCATGGGTACCTCGCATGGATGCGGGGTACAGTCCTCACCGTGAGCTTGGCTGCCGTACGTGATGATCTTGCCGCCGCGCTTGAGGAAACCCTGAAGCTTGCCCGTCAACTCGCTGAGGACGCGAGGGATACCGACGTGCCCGTCGCGGAGCTCGTCGCCCAGGCCACGCTGCTTGGCCGGCTCGACGAGCAGCGTGCGGAGCTGATCGGCCAGCTGCGCCGCACCGCGAGCGCCGGCCTGCGCGCCACCACGCCTGGGCCGCCGATCAGGGAGGTCGTCCTCGACGCGCTCGACGAGCTCGGCTGGCCGCAGAACGCGCGCTTCCTTGAGGAGTACCTGTGGGCCAAGCGCCAGCTCCAGCTCGACAGCCGTGCGTTCGCTTCGCTGCGCCGTGACGAGCTGCGCGCGTGGCGGCGCTCGCCTGGCGCGCGCTCTGCCTACATCGTGCCCGCGCTGAACCCCGACGGCTCCGCCAACCCGCGCTGGCTAACCAGCTCGGCCTGGGACCTGCAGCGGCGGGTGATCGCTTCGGCGGAGACCGAGCGGCTATTCGACCTGCAGAAGATCCTCGCCATGAACGTCCGCGGCTCCCGCGGCCCGGTCGGCACCCTGCTCGAGCGCAACGTGACGCAGATTCTCGCCATCGAGCCGCCGCCGGTGTCCGCGTCGGTCACCGCGACGCGCGCCTGGCGCGCCCACGTCAGGTCGCACACGGCGGCGCTGATCGAGACGATCCGCTCCCGCGATGACGCGGACCGCGGCCGGCTGGCCGCCGGGCTCGCCGACCTGCCCGACGACGACCGCATCTGGGGCGTGGGGAGCGGCGGTAGCCGGTCAGGGCTTGCGACCCACGCCGGCGCAGGCCATTGACAGGACCACGCCGTAGTCGGCGCGGAGCGGGGTGCCCGGGTCGGGGCCACGGAGGTTACGTGAGGCGGCGTTCCGTGGCCCAGCGGGTGAGCTGGTGCCTGGAGGAGAGCTGCAACTTGCGCAGCACCGATGAGACGTGACTCTCGACGGTCTTGCCTGAGATGAAGAGCTCGCGCGCGATCTCCTTGTAGGTGTAGCCCTGGGCGATCAGCCGCAGCACCTCACGCTCCCGCGTGGTCAGCTGATCGAGCTCCGGGTCGAAGGAGGGCTTGACGTCGTCCGGCGATGGTGCCGAGGCGAAGGCGTCGAGGACGAAGCCGGCCAGCCGGTGCGAGAACACCGCGTCGCCATCCGCGACCCGCCTGATCGCGTCAGCAAGGTCGTTGGTGGAGATCGTTTTGGTGACGTAGCCCCGCGCGCCCGCCCTGATCACCGCGATCACGTCCTCAGGCGCGTCCGAGGCGGAAAGAGCGAGGAACTTGATGTCCGGGTGCTCCTTCTTCACCTCGGTGATGACGGCGTGCCCGCCGCCGCCAGGCAGGTGCACGTCCAGCAGCACCACGTCCGGTTGCAGCTTATCGATCAGCTCGATGGCCGGGCCGACGTCCCCGGCCTCGCCGATCACCTCGACCCTGGTGCCGAGCTCGGCCCGCACGCCGGACCGAAACAGGCCGTGGTCGTCGACGAGCACCACGCGCGGCGGCCCGCCGGCGCGCGCGGCCTCCGCCGCCTGGCTGCTCATCGCCGCTTGCCTTCCCCCGCCGTCTGTGCCCGTCCCGCGGGCTCGGACGGCGCCGTCCGCGACATCGTCAGTGTCACCTTCGTCCCCTCCCCAGGCGCCGACTGCACGGTCGCCTCGCCGCCATGGCGGCTCATTCTGCCGCGAATGGACTCCGCGACGCCCTTGCGGTCGCCCGGCACGGCGGCCGGGTCGAAGCCCTTGCCGCGGTCCCGCACGGCGACATTGACCTTATCCGCCTCCACCTCGGCGAACACCGAGATCACGGCGGCACCCGACCATTTGGCCGCGTTCACCGTCGCCTCCCGCCCGGCCGCGAGCAGCGCCGCGATGTGCTCGTCGAGCGGGCAGTCGCCGACGATCACGACCTCGACGGGCACGCCGTGCATCGCCTCGACGTCCCGCTGGATCTGGCGCACCCCTTCGGCGAACGACGACGCGTCGGCGTCGCCAGGCGCGCGCCCCTCGAACAGCCAGGAGCGCAGGTCGCGCTCCTGTGCCCGGGCGAGCTGCACGACCGCCTGCGGGTCCTCGGCGCGGCGCTGGATTAGCGCGAGCGTCTGCAGCACCGAGTCGTGCATGTGCGCCGCGATGTCCGCCCGCTCCTCGGCCCGCGCCCGCCCCTGCCGCTCAAGCACGAGGTCACGGGCGATCCGCAGCCACCAGGGGCCGAGCAGCAGCACGAGCGCGGCCGCGACGAGCAAGAAACCGCCGAGCGGCGCGAGCAGCTGAGTGCCCCCGTGCAGGCTCAGCAGCGCGATGAAGCCCACGACGAGCAGCACCGCCGCCGCGGCGAACCGCAGCCTGGTGGCGCGGCGGGCCGTCGTCCCGCCGCTGCCGCCGAGGTCCTCCAGCGCCTTCACCAGGCGCCGCATGCCCGCCCGCTCGTTCTCTGGCGCGTTGCGCCAGATGAGCGTCAGGCCGGCCACGCTGATGACCTGGGGCCAGACGTAGACCTCGATGGAGCCGCTGTTGAGCGCGCCCGCCAAGAGGAGGAACACGGCGAGCACCGACGCCAGGGCGATGGCGAGCGCCACGCCACGCGCGTCGTGCTTGGCCTTGCTCGCGATGCTGGTCTCCTGCCCCTTGACCGGGATCAGGAGCCAGCCGAGGACGTAGAACGGCACCGCCCAGCCCGTGCTGATCAGCGCGGCCACGGCGAGCGCGATCCGCACCGTGGTAGGGCTGAAGCCGCGCCACGCGGCGATGCCCGCCGCCACGCCGCCCCCGAGTTGATCATCGGGGTCGCGGCGCAGTGGCTCGCCGTCGCCACGGTTCCGCCAGCGACGGGCGCGGTGGCCCCAGTTGGGCGCATCGTCCTGGCGGCCGGGCGGCCCGTGCCAGGGCGGCGGGCCGTGCCAGTGCCCGTTCCACTGCCCGTTGTCTGGCGTCACGTCGTGCATCCCACCATCATCGCCCGAGAAACCCCATGTATGCCATCGGGGCTTTCCCCGAGGTGTACTGAGGGTGCGTCAGGGTGAAGGCGCCGCGGGTCAGGGTTGAGCCAGGGCTGTTCCCTATACCCCGGCGCGCGTCGCGGACGAAGACTTATGCCATGAGCACTTTCGGGGACACCACCCAGTCAGACACCACAGAAACACGGGCGCCGGACGGCCCGGTTAGCCGGCCTCCGCTTCGCCGCGCCTACCAGGGGCGCATGCTCGCCGGCGTGTGCGCCGGCCTCGCGGACTACCTCGCGGTCGACACGACGATCGTGCGTGTCGCCTTCGTGGTGTTCACCTTCCTCGGCGGCGCTGGCATCCCGGCGTACCTGGCCTGCCTGCTGCTGATCCCAGAAGAGGGAAGCGACCAGTCCATCGCCGCCTCGCTGCTCGACGGCATCCGATAGGAGACAACCGACATGTCACCGTCATCCACGCAGCAGTGGACCCGCCGCATCCGCTACTCCGACCAGCACATCCGCGTCTCTGACGCCGACCGCAACGCGGTCGCGGAACTCCTCGGCCAGCACTACGCCGACGGCCGGCTCGACCAGGCCGAATTCGACGATCGGGTCGGCCGGACGATGGCCGCCAAGACCCGCGGCGACCTGTCGGGCCTGTTCGACGACCTTCCGGAGACCGGGCCCGCTGGGGCGGGCCCGGCCGGTCCCGGCGGGCCAGGCCCGGTTCAGCACCGCGGTCCGCGCAGGCGCGGGGGGATCGTGCGCCCGCTCCTGCTGCTGCTCCTGGTCTTCATCTGCGCGAACTTCGCCTGGCACGCCTTCACCAGCCTGTTCTTCATTCAGCCGCTGGTCTGGGCCTTCGTCATCGTCGCGGTCATCCTGTTGGTGAACAAGCGCCGGCACGAGTAGCCTGCGGAGCCATGGGGACGCTCCACACCATCACCGCGCCCCCGCCGTCCCTGTACGTGGCAGGCGACCGGTCTCCGGTCGCCAACGCGTACTTCGGCGTCACGATTGACGCCGCGGTCGACCTGCTCGAGGCCCGCGAGTACCGGGACCTCTCCCGGTCGGAACGGTTGGCGAAGGCGCAGTCAGAGCAGCAGGAGTTCCTGAACGAGTTCCTCGACCCGATGCTCGGGCTGGCGCTTGACCTGCGCATCACGGCCGACCCCGGGGCAAGCTCGCCGGTCTCTGTCTCGCTGCTTGGTCGCGTTTGGGGAGGCACCCTCGACGGGGTGAGCGCGCGGGCGGAGAGCCTGCGCGCGCGGGTGCGCGCCGCCGTGCCGCGGCACGTCACCGCAAGCCCTGTCGAGGACGCCGACGCCGTGGCCCGGCTGCTCTCGCCGTTCGCCGGCGCCTCGGTTGACTCGGCGGTCATCGCCAGGCACGAGCTGATCGCCCCGCCATCCCGGCCGGACGCGGGCGTCAGCTACTACTACTCCGCCGTCCCGTTCAACCTGTCGGGCAACGACTGGTCCGCCGTGTACTCGGCGCTGGCCGCGAGCCGGGTACCCGTGGTCTTGTCGGTGGCCGTGCTGCCGATGCCGGTGCCGCCCCAGTTCGCGCAGACGCTGCTGACCCTTGCCACCTACTACGGACGGCTGGCCAGGGAGGGAGAACATGAGACGGGTTCCTACCGCGGCCGCACACGGCTGGCGCCTGACGCGTTCGCCGTGGACGCGGAGAAGACCTTCCGTGACTTCTCCCGCAGGCTGTCCAAGAAGGCGTTCGCGTTCCGGATCCAGGTGTCCGCCGCCAGGCAACTGCCGCCCGGCATCGTCGAGGCGGTGGCCGACGCCGTCTCTCCCGCTGAGCGAGTCGGCGGCTTGCCCGCGCACCAGCGGGCCGCCGCCTGCGAGGTGCGGCGCCCGGCAAGCGTCGCCGAGCGGCGGCTGGCCGAGTACAACCTCAACGTGATCAACTTCGGGATGCTGACCGGGCAGCAGGAGATCTGGGGCCGTCAGGACCCGCCGGACCCGCAGCTCGCGCTGCTTGGCGTGCTCGGCGACGCGCGCGACGCAAGCTGCGCGTTCCGCTTCCCGATCGCGGTCGACGGCACCGTGCCAGGCTTCCCCGTGCGGCGCGGCCTGTTCGGTGCGGCCGCGGCGTACCAGTTGACCGGGCAGGTCATCCGGCTCGGCAAGGCGCCTGGCACCAGCAGGGACGTGGCCATACCGCTGCGGTCGCTGACCAGGCACGCGCTGATCGCCGGGTCGTCAGGCAGCGGCAAGACCACCACGGCAGTTGAGATCCTCCGCCAGCTCTGGGCCGACCACGCGGTACCGTTCCTGGTCATCGAGCCGGTGAACTCCGACACCGACGACTACCGCAAGCTCGCCGACGAGCCGGGCTTCGCGGCGCTCGAGGTCATCACGGTCGGCGACGAGGCGGGCGCACCGCTGCGATTCAACCCGTTCGAGGTGCCGGCCGGGATGCTCGTGGGTGAGCACGTGACGAACCTGCTCGGCTGCTTCACGGTCGCCTTCGGCCTTTCCGGAGCCGCTGCCGTCCATCTACCTGGACGCACTCAACCTGACCTACCTCCGGGCCGGCTTCCTGTCGAGCGAGCGGTCAACCGGGGTCAACCGTGCCTGGCCCACCGTCGTCGCGTTCCACGCGGCCATGAGCGAGGCGACCGAGGGCCTCGGATACGTGGGCGACGTCGCGGCCGGCGTCGATGCCGCCGCGGTCCGCCGCGCGCGGCAACTCGTGCGGGGAATCACCGGCTCCGCCTTCCTGACCGACCGGCCCAACGACTTCGGGCGACTGCTCGACCACCCGGTGATCCTTGAACTCAAGTCGCTCGGCCCCGGCGACGAGCAGGCGCTGATGATGGCGCTCCTGCTCAACGCGGTCACCGAGCACGGCCGGTCGGTCCGGGGCGCGTCGCACGACCTCGTGCACGTCACGCTCGTCGAGGAGGCGCACCGGCTGCTCGCCCGCGCCGAGGGTAATCAGCCGGCCGGCGCGCGGGCGAGGGAAAGTGCGGCCGAGGCGTTCGCCGCCGCGCTCGCGGAGAACCGCAAGTACGGCGAGGGCGTGATCTTCACCGGGCAGTTCCCCGCCAGGCTGGTGGCGAACGCGGTCAAGAGCAGCAACCTGAAGCTCATGCACCGGCTCACCGCCGAAGACGACCGGCGCTACCTCGGCCAGACCATGGGCATGGACGAGGCACAGCGGTTGTCCGCGGGCCGGCTGAAGGCCGGGGAGGCGCTGCTCTACAGCGATGAGCTCGCCGAGGCCGCGCACGTGAGCGTCGCGGGGGCCCTGCGGGCGGCCGCGACGCCACCTGGCGTGGTCCCGACGGCCGCCGCGGCGCCGTTCGCCGGCTGCGCCCCGTGCCGCGCGCAGTGCGCTTACCGGGGCGCCGCGCTGTCCATGGTGAACGACCCGGGCATCGTCAGGGACATCACGAGCGCGGCGGCCGCGGCGGGCGAGCCGGGGCGACCGGGCAGCACGCCGGAGGACCAGGACGGTGGGCTGGCCGAACTGCGCGGCAGGCTGTATGACACGGTGGCCAGGTTCGCCGCGCTCCCGACGGCCGATCCTGGCCGCGGCGACGCCGCCTTCTGCCTGTTCCTGCACGTCCACGCGACCAGCGCCATGCGCGACCAGCCGGCCTGGCCCGCCGTCGCCGCCAGGTTCCTTGGCATCGCGGCGCAAGCCGAGCCGCCGGGCGGTGACCAGGCCGGCGAGCGGACAAACCGGAACTCGGCTACCGAAGACTAGCCACGACGCGACCGGCACGGCAGGTAGGGTCAAGTCCAAGGTCGGGTACGTCGCCGGGATTGGACGGGCAGCAATGAGCTTCTGCGCCAGTTGCGGGCGCCAGCGTAACGAGACCGAGCGCTTCTGCGCGGGCTGCGGAACGGAGTTCAGCGATCCCCCGCCAATCACGGACGGTCTGGGCACGGACGATCGGGGGGTGCCCGCCGCGGACGCCGCGCCGCACGACCCGTCGGCCGGCGTGACGCGCACGGACGTGGATCCCGGGGTCACCCGCGTCGAGCCGCCCACCGTACCGCCCGACCCGTTCGCGTCCTGGTACCAGCGAGAGCCGCAGGGCGTCCGCAGCGACGCCGACTCGACCTGGCAGCCGACCAAGACGGTGAGCGGCACGCCCGCTCAGGCGGCGGGATACCCGTCCGGCTTCACCGTGGTCAACCCGTTCGGCTCGGCTAACCCGGCTATGCCGCCCGCCCCGCCCTTCCAGCCCGGTCCACCGCCGGCCGGGCCGCCACCGCGGGGCGGCAGGAGAGGCCTGTTCATGGCGCTCGCGGTCATCGTGGTGCTGGCGGCCGGCGGCGGCGCGTATGCCCTCGCCACCACGCTCGGCAAGCACTCAACCGCCAACCAAGCCGCGGGCGCGTCCACGTCGGCGGCCGGCTCTCCGACGGGCGCGGCGACGCAGGAGGCGAGTTCGCCCGCCACCTCGGCGAGCGGGAGTTCGACGCCGTCGGCGACGCCGACGCTGAGCCTGGTGGCCATTTCCCCCGGGTTGCCGGCGAGCGCCGCCCAGCCACAGGTGGAGGCGCTGCTCAGCCACTACTTCCACGGGATCAACACCCATGACTACGCGGAGTACGTGGGCACCCTCAACCCGGCCGAGCAGGCGAAGCAGACCCAGTCGGAATTCAGTTCCGGCTACTCCTCGACGACCGACTCGGGCATGACGCTGACGGGCCTGTCCGGCGCAGGCAACGGCGGCCTGACCGCGACCGTTACGTTCACGAGCCGCCAGTCGCCTGCCCAGAGCGTCGACAAGAGTGCGTGTAACACCTGGACGCTCAACCTCTACCTGGTCGCCCAGGGCGCCGGCTACCTGATCGGCCCCGCCCCGTCGGGTTACCAGCCGACCTACTCCGACTGCTAGTTTCCCTTCATGGTTGTACCGCTAGCCGCGCGCTGGGTCGCGGCGGCCTGTGGCATCATTCTCGTCCTGACCGGATGGCAGTCCGTGATCGGGACGCTGATCGTGCCCCGACCCGTTGGCTCCTGGCTGACCCGTTTGGTGGACCGCCTGGTGCTCGCCTTCTACATGTCGGTGACCCGGCCGGTCACCGACTGGGTAAGGCGCGACCGGATCCTCGCCACCCAGTCCGCGGCGATCCTGGTCGGCCAACTGATTGCGTGGCTCGGCATCTTCCTGATCGGCTTCACGCTCATGCTTTGGCCGTCCCATGGCCGTAGCATCACCTCAGCGCTGACGGACGCGGGGTCGTCGCTCTTCACGCTCGGCTTCGCCGAGCCACAGGGCACGTCGCCTGCCGTGATCGTCTTCATCGCCGCGGCCACGGGAATGGTCGTGGTCGCGCTCCAGATCGGCTACCTGCCCACGCTGTACTCCGCCTTCAACCGGCGGGAGACCGAGGTGGCGCTGCTCGTCTCGCGGGCCGGCTTCCCGAGCTGGGGACCGGAACTGCTCGCCAGGACGCACTACGCGCTCGGCTCTGGCACGTCCACGCTCAATTCGCTGCCCGACCTGTACAAGGAGTGGGAGCGCTGGTCGTCCGACGTCGCGGAGAGCCACACGACGTACCTGCCCCTTGTTCGCTTCCGCTCGCCGCAGCCGTACTCATCGTGGGTGATCGCGCTGCTCTCCGTGCTCGACTCCGCCGCGCTCCTCCTTACCCTCTCGCCTGGACAGGCGCCGATCGTCCCGGCCAGG
Organism: uncultured Actinomycetota bacterium; assembly: GCA_963759545.1. Lineage (GTDB taxonomy): Bacteria > Actinomycetota > Actinomycetes > Streptosporangiales > Streptosporangiaceae > Trebonia. The sequence goes on along the minus strand of CAVXAB010000028.1, from coordinate 102,834 downwards.
CTCTGCCTGCGCAGCGGGTTCAACTGCCTGAACCGCATTGCCAGGGCGATGGGCATGGACGTGCCAGCGGAGGCAGACCCGGATGCCGGGATCACCTTGACCTATGCGGAGTTCCTCGAGGCCCACGCCCGGCTGGTCGCGGTTGACTTCCCCATGACGCGCAAGCCGGAAGACGCCTGGCCTGACTTCGTCGGCTGGCGGGTCAACTACGAAAGCACTGCCTACCAGATCGCCGCGGCGATCGACGCGGTCCCCGCGCTCTGGTCGGGACCGCGCCGCCATCCCTCGAAACCGATCTCTCCCGATCGGCCGCCTCCCGGGCGACAGCGCTCGCGGCAGGCGCCAGGCGAGGCGCCAAGCGAGGCGCCAAGGCCAGATGCCCAGGATCAAATATATGATCCGTCATTAATCCCCGCGCTATGCTGGCCGCATGCAAGGGGCCTGGCTTAGCGATGACGAGCAGCGGGCGTGGCGGACCTACCTGCGAATGAGCTCGCTGCTGCCCGCCGCGCTCAACCGGGAGCTGCAGCAGGACTCCGGGCTCACGCTGCCGGAATACGAGGTGCTCGTTCAGCTAAGCGAGACGCCGCAGCAGCGGCTGCGGCCATTCCAGATCTGCGAGGCGCTGAACTGGGAGCAAAGCCGGCTATCGCACCAGCTCACCCGGATGGAGCGCCGTGGCCTCGTCTCGCGTCAGGAGTGCGCGGCCGACGGGCGTGGTGCCTTCATCGGGCTCACCGCCGCGGGCGCCGACGCCATCGGCGCGGCCGCGGCGCGGCACGTCGCGGCGGTGCGGCGGCTGATCTTCGATCGGCTGAGCGACGCGCAGCGCGCGGCATTCGAAGAGGCGTGCGCGGCCATCGTTACCGCGCTTTCCGAGCAATCCTGACGCGGTCCAGGCAACGCTGGAGCGGCTGACCGTCGATGGCTACCGCTGGTTCTGGCCGCTACCGCTTCCGCCGACGACGTTAGCGTTCGCTCCGTTTCCGGCGTTTCCCTGCTGCTGGCCAAGGCCGCCCTGCCCCTGCGAACCGGCCGCACCAGAAGAATCCTGAGAATCTGCGGGAAATCCAACGCCATCGGGGTCAGAGCCGGACTGGTTCGGCGTCATCGCCCACGGCTGAAGCCGCATGCAGTAGCCGAGGATGTGCCATGGCCCGCCCGCCAGGTTGCTCAACTGCTGTAGGTTGACCCGTTCCGCGGCCCGGTCTGAGCGCGACCCCTGGTGGGCGAAGGATTCGAGGTACTGGCGGCAGAGCTCGCTTGGTCCCGGCGCCGCGTTAGCACCACTTGACGACTGCTGGCCGGCGGAGTGGCTGGGAGTGGGACTGGCGGTCGGCTCCTTGCTCGCGGTCCCCTCGACTCCGTTCGGTCCCGGGCGGCTCGTCTGCGTCGCCGCGCTCGCGGCGCCGGAACTGCGCCCGAGCACTCCCGGGTGCCCGTTGCCGGCGGAGAACACGCCCGCGAGCGCGATGCCCCCGACGATCACGACCGCGGCGGCGCCGCCAGCGGCACCGACAAGCGCCCTCGAGCGCCAGCGACCACGGCGCGGCGGCCGTCGATGGGCGTGGCGCGGGCGCGGGCGCGCCACCACGTGCGGCCCCGGGTCGGCCGCCCGCGTGGGCAGAATCAACGTGCGGGCATCGCCCGCCGCGACGCTCGGCGGAGCCGATCCGCTCCGGCCGGCCAGCATGATCTCACGGAAGGCCGCCCTCGCCGCGCCCTCATCGGACAGCTCGGCGCGCATCGGAGCGGAGCGCAGTGAGTCCAGGGTTCCCGCCACCGGCCGCATCCCGTCGGGTAGCCAGACCCGCTCGCCGGACAGCAAGCCTTCGAGGTCCCACCCGTCGAACGGATCGGGACCACCATTCGGTGGCAGGCTGTCTGACATGTCATCGTCCGGAACGCCATAATCGCTCAAAGTGTTACACCTGCCCGTGACGTGATGCCGGCTCGCCCGAGCAGGTCTTCCAGCTTCTTCAGGCCACGGTGCGCCATGACGCGGATGTTGCCAGGGGTCTTCCCGAGAAGCTCGGCGACCGCGTCGGTGTCGAGCCCGGCGACGACACGGAGCATGATCACCTCGGCCTGCGGTGGCGGGAGCTGGGAGAGCAGCGCTATCGCGGACTCCGTCGCGAGGTTTTCCAGCGCGATCTGCGCCGCATCGGGAGTCCGCGGCATCTCGGCGGCGCTGACGCCATCAAGCGGCTCCGCTGGATGCCGCTTGCGTAGCCTCGCCTGGTCGATCAGGCGGCGCCGCGCGGTAGTGAACAGCCAGGCCCGCCATGCCGCCTCGTCGCCGATGAACCGAGGTAGTCCACGGATGACGTGGACCCAGGTCTCCGCGGCGATGTCCTCGGCATTCTCCGGAGCGAGAACACGCAGGTAGCGAAGGAGAGCGGGATTCGCATCACGCCAGAGGACCGCGAACTGATCTTCGCTGCCGCCCTGGGCGTCCGCAAGCACCCGCGCGAAGTCGTCGCCCACCACATGCTGAGTATCGGCACATAAGCCAGTACCGCGCAGGCAAATGGACATCAAGATCCAAAACCATCACTTCTGTCCCAGAGCGCGGGGGGCGGCGCGGTTTTGGCGTCGTCCCCCCGTGGGGGGGATATGGGGGGGCGAAGCCCTCCCATGCTCGGGGGGTCCTGGGGGGTCATCCCCCCGGAGGCTAAGCAGGGCACCACTACGAACTGGCGGAGGTACAGGTCACGGAAGGTCACCGGGCCGCGCGGGCCTGGCACCGCGTCCAGGTTGATCCCGGTCTCTGGCACGTCAAGCAGCTTGAACCCGTCGAGCAGCCTGGTCGTCGCGTTCCAGAAGGCGCCGGTCCCGGTGTAGGCCGCGAGGAACTCCTGCGCGGCGGCCGGGTCGGTCGCGGCGATGCCGGCCGCCAGGCCAGAGGTCTCGTCGTTGGCGATCGCGGCCGCCGCCGCCGGGCTCGCGGCGGGGGCGACCGTGACCGTGGCCTCGCGTTCGGAGTCGAGTGCCCACTCGTAGCCAAGCGGATGGTCGTGCGGCGGGAGGGACGCCTTGATGCCGAGCCCGGCCAGCTGCTCGGTGATGCCCGGCAGCCAGGCGTCCCACCGCTGCTCGTCGAGGAGCAGGAGGTTCAGCCGGTTGCACACGCCGAGCCGGTCGAGACTGCTTGCGATCAAAGAAGAAGCCACGGCTCGTTCGGAAGATGAATGAAGGTAAAGCACCCCGCCGCCGTCGGCGTGCGCCAGCGTGCGGACCCCGTGCGCCGCGCCTTCCGCGGCCAGCGCGCGGGTGGAGTCGCCGCTGCCGCGCAGGATCACCAGCGGGATCAGCTTCGGCTCGCGGACCAGCGCGTACGCGGCCGCCTGGCCGGGGACCCGGACGAGCTGAATGGCGGCCGGGTCAAGGCCAGCGGCGGCAAGCGACGGCGCGATCACCTCATCGGCCAGCGCGATCGCCGAACGCAGCGCCGCGCTCCCGGTGCGCAGCACGCCCGCGTTGCGCGACTTGACGAGCTGCGAGGCGATGTCCACGACGACGTTCGGCCTGGCCTCGAAGTTCGCGCCGATCACCCCGACCGGGCGGCGGCGCTCGGAGAGCACCAGGCCGCCGGGGAGGTCGCGGATCTTGCGGGAAGCGGGCTCAGGCGCGACCCCGGCGAGGATCTCAAGCTGCACGGCCATCGCCTTCAGCCGCCCCTCGTCCAGCCGGAGCCGGTCGCGGACCCCGGCGGGCAGCCCGTTGTCCGCCGCCGCCCGCATGTCGTCGGCGTTGGCGGCGAGCACCGCGGCCGCGGCGTCCTGCAGGGCACCGGCCATCGCGCCGAGCGCGGCGTCGATCGCGCCGTCAGCAGCGCCGGCGAGGCTGGGCGCCGCGGCCCGCGCCGCCCGCGCGGCCGTCCTGACCGCCTCGGTGGCCTGCGTCTCATCCGCCATCATGATCCATCCCTTCAGGTCTTCCCCTGCTGAGGTTATCCGTCCGCTGGCGGTAGTGTCCGCGACGGCCACCGACCCGTCAGAACGAGGGCGGGATTGCTCGCCCGGGGCACGCTTATGACACCGCTGTCAGCGATGTGGCCTCGCGGACATTTCCCCGCGAAATATAGCTAGCCGCCTATGCGCTGCTAACGACTGGCGGACGATGAGCCGCCAGACGAGCCGGACGGTCGCCCCCCGAGAGCAGGTGGCCGCCAACGACCCGCCTTGTGTACTGGAGAAGGACACGGGTTGCGCCGCCTGGGGCGGCGCACAGGAGGTGCTCAGTCATGAAGCTCAGCTCTCGTTTCCTGCTTGACAGCCTGTTCGTGGTGGCAGGCGCATTCCTGACCGTCGCGTCGATGGCATGGGCGGCCGGCACGGCCGGCTGGACCGCCTTCGGCGTATCGGTCGGCATTACCGTGCTCGCGGCGGCAAGCGCCGCCGTGGCCAAGAAGACCTCGCACCGGATCGGGCACGGCCTGCTCTCCCTGGTGGGGCTGTGGTCGCTCGTCGCGGCCCTGGCCTTCTCTGGCACGGCCCTGACCTGGCTGGTCTTCGCCGACGCGATCGCGGTGGGCGTCCTCGCGCTCGCCGACCTCGCGGCGCACGAGGCGACGACCGAGCGGATCGTTCACCAGCTGGAGGTCCGCGACCCGGCAAAGGACAACCGGATCCCCGCCTGACGGTATGGCCCGCCCGGCCGCGTAGCGGTTCACGGCTCGGCGGTTAGCAGAAGAGGGCGCAGGGACGGATATGAGGTCCGTCCCTGCGCCCTTTTCCGTGCCACGCTTCTTACCAGGTGGCCGGTAGGTGGATTGGGTGCCTGCCAGGCAGACGCAGCCGCTCAGGTGGGCGATGGTCGACGGTATACGTAGTGAACGTGTCGAACCCCGCACGGGAGTGGCATGACACCAGATGGCTCGTCCCAGGCCAACGCTGGGCACTGTCCCGTCCCGGTGGCCCGGGGAGGGGTCGTCTCCCGCCCTGGGCTGTTCGAGCGGCTCGCCAAGGCGCCGCGGGTAAGCCAGATCTCTGCCCCGGCCGGCAGCGGAAAGACGTTCCTGATCAGGTCCTGGCTGTTCGAATCGGGCCTGGCTGACCGCGCCGCCTGGGTGACGCTGCCTGACGGTGGACAGGATGCGCAGCAGTTCTGGATCTCGATACTCGACGCGCTGCGGGACACGATCCCCGGCTCCAAGCTGGTCCGCCCGCTGACCGGCGCGCCCGACCTGGACGGCTGGGCCATCCTCGAGCGGCTACTTGAAGACCTTGGCCGGCTAGAGGAACCGCTCTGGCTCGTGATCGAGGACGTGTACGAGCTGCGCTCGGCCGAGGCGCTTGCCCAGCTTGAGCTGCTGCTGATGCGCGCGCCCGCGGAGCTGAGGTTCATGCTCCTCACCCGCGGCGATGTGCGGCTGCACCTGCACCGGCTGCGCCTGGAAGGTGAGCTGACCGACATCCGCGCTGCCGACCTGCGGTTCACCCAGGACGAGGCGCGGGCGCTGTTCAAGGCGGCCGGCGTGGAACTACCTGAGCCAGCCCTGGGCGCGTTGGTCCGGCGGACCGAGGGCTGGGCGGCCGGACTGCGGCTGGCCGCGCTGTCGCTGGCACATAACCCCGACCCGGAGCGGTTCGCCGCGGAGTTCTCCGGTAGCGAGCGGACGGTGGCGGAGTACCTGCTTGACGAGGTGCTCGACCAGCAAAGCGAGCCGGTACGTCGGCTGCTGCTGCGCACCTCAGTGTGCGAGCGGATCAGCGGTGAGCTGGCCGACCTGCTGACCGGCGGCTCCGGCGGTGAGCGGATCCTGCAGGATCTGGAGGAGGCCGGCGCTTTCGTGGTGGCGCTTGACGCCAAGCGGTCGTGGTTCCGATACCACCGGCTGTTCGCTGACCTGCTGCAGCTCGAGCTGCGGCGGACCCAGCCCGCGGAACTGGCGCCACTGCACGGCGCGGCCGCCGGATGGTTCGCGGCCCACGGGTACCCGGTCGAGGCGATCCGTCACACGCAGGCGGCACAGGACTGGAGCCGGGCCGCCCGGATGCTGTCTGAGCACTTCCTCGGCCTCGTCATGGACGGGCAGGGCGCCACCGCGCACGAGCTGCTCGCGGGGTTCCCCTCCGATCTGGTCGCCGCCGACCCCGAGCTGGTCGTGCTGATGGCCATCGACGAGCTGTTCCGCAGGTCCCTTAGTGCGGCGGAACGGCATCTGGCGCGCGCGAAGCAGGAGATGACGTCCGTGCCCGCCGACCGGCGCGAAGGCTTCCAGGTCAACCTGGCCATCATGCGGCTGATGCTGGCCCAGCGGCGCGGTGACCTCACCGCCGTGATGGAGGAGGCGCAGCGACTGCTTGCCCCCGACGGGTCCGCCGACGGCGCGCTGCCCGCGCGGTGCCAGGACCTGCGCGCGCTGGCCCTGGTCAACCTCGGCACCGCCGAGCTGGGGGCGCTTCTGGCCGACGAGGCGGAGCTGCACCTGGAGCAAGGCGCCGTCCTTGCGCGCCAGATCGGGCGGCCCTGGCTCGAGGTCAGCGCCCTGGCTCGCGGGGGGTGGGCCGTGAGCTTCCGGTCGTTCGGGCTTGCGGCCGAGCGGTACCGGCAGGCGATCGAGCTGGCCGTGGAGCACGGCTGGGCCGATGAGCCGGCCGTGGCGCCGGCCTACGCGGGTCTCGGCGCCATCCGGGTCTGGCAGATGCGCCTGGCGGAGGCGGAGGGCCTGCTTGACCACGCCGACCGTGCGCTGCGGGGCGAAGTGGAGCCGGCCGCCGGGATCGTGCTCCACCAGGCCCGCGGGATGCTCGAGCTTGCGGCGGGCCGTGACGGCAAGGCGATGCTCGCTTTCGAGGCCGCCGAACAAGTAGCCGGCTTGCTCGTCGAGGAGCACCCCCGCTCGACGCCCATGCGCGCGCACTTGCTGCAGACGCTGGTGCGGCTTGGTGAAACCGGACGGGTCGAGCAGGCCGTGGCGGGGCTAGGCCAACCAGGACGCGGTGAGATAAGAAACGCGATCGCGGCGCTGCGGCTCGCCCAGGGCGATCCGCGGGCGGCAACCCGCGCGCTCGCACCCGTCCTGACTGGCGCGGCCCCCGTGACCAACCTAGGCTGGATGAGTCAGGCGTTCCTGCTCGAGGCGATCGCCCGCGACGCGCTCGGCGACCAGGTCACGGCGGGGCAGGCCCTAGAGCGCGCCCTCGATCTCGCCGAGCCCCACGGCGCGGTCTTCGCGTTCCTGCTGCATCCCGCTCCAGAGTTGCTCTCGCGCCACGCCGGACACGGCACCGCGCACGCCGCCCTGATCGCGGAGATCCTCGACCTGATGGCCGGCAACAAGCCCGTCTCGCCGCGCGGCGAACTGGACCGGCCCCACGAGCCGCTCAGCGCAAGCGAGGCCAGGATCCTGCGTTTCCTGCCGACCAACCTGTCCGCGCCGGAGATCGCCGGCCAGTTGTCGGTGTCGGTGAACACCATCAGGACGCATATGCGGCACCTGTACGAAAAGCTCGGCGTGCACAGCCGTACCGAGGCGGTCGAGGAGGCCAGGTCCCTCGGCCTCCTCGCGCAGTCAGCGCGCAGGTTATGAAGATAGGACCCCGCTGGTTCACCGCGGGGGCCTGTCTTCTTCTCTTTCCAGTTGGCGGCGCTGGGCCCGGCGACGGCGCGCCGGGCCCAGCTTTGGCGTAGCCGGACGCCGCTCAGGGCTGTCCGTCGCGGACGCCCTTCTCGACCCGGTCGCCGAGGTCCTTGTCTACGTTCTTCCAGTACTGGAAGGCCCGCTCGAGCACTGGCTCTGTCACGCCGTTGAGCAGGTGGCCAGTGATGTTGGACACCAGCCGGTCGCGGGCGGCGTCGTCCATGACCTGGCGGACCAGGGTGCCGGCCTGGCTCCAGTCGTCATCGTCGCGACGCAGCGTGTAGGCGGCACGGACCATGTCGCCGTCGGCGTGCCACGTGACCTGGCCGGCGCGGGCCGGGTCGCCCTGCGGGCCGCCCTTGGAGTTGGGCGAGTACACCGGGTCCGAGGCGTTTCTCGTCCGCATCGAGCCGTCTCTGGAGTAGGCGTGCACCGGCGACTTGGGTGCGTTGACCGGGATATCCGTGTAGTTCTTCCCGAGCCTGGCCCGGTGCGCGTCGGCATAGGAGAACCCACGGGCAAGCAGCATCCGGTCCGGGGACAGGCCGGTGCCTGGAACCTGGTTGTTCGGCTCAAGCGCGAACTGTTCCATCTCCGCGTGCGCGTCGGTCACGTTGCGGTCTAGCACCAGCTTGCCGACCTCGTGCAGCGGGTAGTCGCCATGCGGCCAGACCTTGGTCAGGTCGAACGGGTTGAGCCGGTAGGCCTTGGCCTCCTCGAGCGGCATGATCTGTACCTTCAGCGTCCAGCTCGGGTACTCCCCGTGCTTGATCGCGTTGATCAGGTCGCGCTGGTGGTAGTCCGTGTCCTTGCCCGCGATCTGGTCGGCCTGGTCCTGGGTGAGGAACTCGATGCCCTGGTCGGAGATGAAGTGGTACTTCACCCAGAAGATCTCGCCGGCGGCGTTGATCCAGCTGTAGGTGTGGCTGCCGTACCCGTTCATGTGCCGCCACGTGGCCGGGATACCGCGGTCGCCCATCAGCCAGGTGACCTGGTGAGCGGACTCGGGCACCAGGGTCCAGAAATCCCACTGCATGTCATTGTCGCGCAGGCCGGTGTCCACCCGCCGCTTCTGCGAGCTGATGAAGGACTCGAACTTCAGCGGGTCGCGGACGAAGAAGACCGGGGTATTGTTCCCGACGATGTCGAAGTTGCCCTCGCTGGTGTAGAACTTCAGCGCGAACCCGCGCGGGTCCCGCACGGTGTCGGGGTAGCCCCGCTCGCCCGCCACGGTGGAGAACCGGATCGCGGTGCCGGTCCGCGTCCCTGGCTGGAACACGGCCGCACGGGTGAACCGGCTGACGTCGTTGGTGACCTGGAAGTAGCCGAAAGCGCCGTACCCCTTGGCGTGCGGCTGGCGCTCCGGGATGCGCTCCCGGTTGAAGTTCGCCATCCGTTCGATCAGGTAGTGATCTTGGAGCAGGATGGGGCCATCGGGGCCGACGGTGAGCGACAACTCGTCGCTCGCGACCGGGATGCCCGCATCGGTCGTGGTCGGCCAGGACTGTTTGCTGGTCATGAGCATTTCTCCTTCGGTGATGGAACCCTCGGGGCGTTACGAGGCTGAGTGGTCGTTCTGGGGTATTTGGCGACCATTCGAGCCGGTCATTTATCGCCGGGGTTGAGCGCCAGGAACGCCAGGCCTGCCACGATGCCCGCGCCGAGTTCGACGAGGACGTAGACCCAGATCGTCGACCAGGCGAACAGGCCAGCGGTGGCGCCGCCGAGCGCGACGGCCGGGTTGAACAGCCCGCCGGAGATGCCGCCGACGGCGAAGGCGCCGGCCGCGACGGTGAAGCCGATCGCCAGTCCGAAGAACCCGTTGTTCTTCTGGTCCTTGCTGGTCGCGACGTTCAGCACGACGTAGCACAGGGCAAAGGTGAAGAGCACCTCCACCACGGCGGCGGCCGCCTCGGTGTGCCCGGACAGGGTCAGGGTCTTGACCGTCGCTGGATTGACCACCGCGCGGGCCAGGGCCCCGGCGGCTATGCCGCCTGCCGCCTGCATGATCCAGTACGCGACCGCGTCGCCGATGTCGATCCGCCGGCGGACCAGCGCCGCTATCGTCACCGCCGGGTTGTAGTGGCCGCCGGAGATGTGCCCGCCGGCGTAGATCATGACCATCAGGGTCGCGCCTGCCGCTAGCGGCACGAATATGCTGCCGGTGAGGGCGGCCATCCCGACGGCGAAGGTCAGGAAGAACGCCCCGATGAACTCGGTCGCGTACTTTCTGGCCGCTATCCCATACCGCGGTGCGGTGAGCGTCGCGGATAGCGGCACTGCCTCCTGTGTGGTTACTCCTGCCATTTTCGTATGCTCCTTCACTCGGTGCTTTGAGTAGGGGTTGTTGCCTCTGCCCGTCCCTTCGTCTCGATCGGGCTGCTTCCAGCCTCACGCCGGGGTTAGTGAACTGACATCACATAGTTCTGATGGTTTTCGCACCGGATAGCCGGATCGCAGATCGCGTCGTTCGCTGGCCATTTGGTCACCAAATGCGCGGCTGCGCGTCAGGCAAATAAGCAGGCACGGGCAGGCACCGCAGCACAGATCACAAGGATCATGTGATGCCGCTCACCAGGGCGGGAGCGAGCAAACTCACCCGACCCCACTACCGGCTAGCGGTAACGCCGGGGGTAAAGCCAGCACCACGGAATGACCGGTGCTAGCCGCGATGCGCGACGCCGTAGTTGGAGCGACCCTCTACTAAACGCCCTTGCACATCACCACCCGGATAAAGGCAGGAAATCGTAATGGAGCGCACCGACTGGCTGGACGAGGGGCTGAGCTCTGCCGAGGCCCGCTTCCTCATGCTGACGGCGATCACCCACCACAAGTTCAGCTCGCCGGCCTGGGGTGAACATGAAGTCCGCAAGCTCCATGCCGAACTCGCCGAGCTTGACCGGCTGGTTACTCAGGCGCCAGTGAACGCCAGCGCCGCCACGCCCAGCGCCGACGTCTTGAACGCGGCGAACTGGGTCAAGCCGTGGACTTGGTAGAACGGCAGGACGAGATCGACCGGATAATGGCGGCCGCGGTCCCGCCCGCAAGGGCGGGCCATGTCCCCATCGAGTAGGCAGGGCTGGATCCGGCTAGTCCTTATGCCCCGGCCGCGCCGGGCTGTCCGGCACGGTACGCAGTGGCGGGGCGTCCAGGGCGCAGTACAGCGCCCCGACCGCGTCCTTGTCCGTCCTTGTCCTTGTCCCTGTCCTTGTCCTTGTCCTTGCCGTCCTCGACCGGGCGCCTGGCCGGATTGCGGATCGTCAGCGCGGCAAGCAGGCCGCCGACGGCGGCCGCCGCGGCGCCTATCAGCACCGCGGTATGGAAGCCCTGCGTCAGCTCGGCGGGATGCAGGTAGGCGTCGCCGGTGATGCCGGCGAGCGCGGGGAGCACCGCCACCGCGATGAGGCTCGCCGTTCTCGCCACGTCGTTGTTGACCGCCGACGCGATGCCGGAATGCTCGGCGGGGGCGGCGGACAGCGCCGTGGAGGTGAGCGGTGCCACAATGGTCGCCAGCCCGAACCCGAGCACGAGGACGGCGGGCAGCACCTCGGTCAGGTAATCACCGGTGCCGTTCACCCGCGTGAACAGCGCCATCCCGGCGGCGATCACGAGCGGCCCGACCGTCATCTGCAGCCGGGGGCCGATTCGGGCGGACAGCGCGGCCGAGCGCGCGGAGAAGGCGAGCATGATCGCCGTCAGCGGCAGCAGCGCCGTCCCCGCCTCAAGCGGACTGTAGCCGCTGACCTCCTGCAGCACGACGGGCACGAGGAACAGCGCGCCGCCGAGCGCGCCATAGACCACGAAGGTCACGGCGTTCGCGGCACTGAACTGGCGGGACTTGAAGACCGTCAGGGGCAGCATGGGATGCGAGCTGCGCGTCTCGATGACGCAGAAGGCCACGAGCAGGGCCACGCCGGCGAGGAGGCTCGTCAGCACGGTCGGCGATGTCCAGCCGTCCGCCGAGGCCGCGATCAGCCCGTAGGTGAGGCCGGCGAGGGCCAGGCTGATCGTTATGGCGCCGGCCGGGTCGAGCGGCTGGCGGGGACCCGGGGCGCGCGACTCGGGAACGTGCCGCACCGTGATGGCCACGACGGCGGCCGCTATCGGCAGGTTGATGAAGAAGACCAGCCGCCACGACACCGCGCCGATCAGCCAGCCGCCGAGGAACGGCCCGATCGCCGTGGCGACCCCGCCAAGTCCTGACCAGGCCCCGATCGCCCTCGAGCGGTCGTCAGGAGCGAACGACGCCTGCAGGATCGCCAGGCTGCCCGGGGTCAGCAGGGCGGCGCCGACCCCCTGCAACGCCCTGGCCCCGATCAGGAACTCGACGTCCGGTGCCAGGCCGCAGGCGAGCGACGCGAGCGCGAACCACACGATGCCGATCACGAAGACCTTCCGCCGGCCGTAGATGTCGCCAAGCGCGCCGCCAAGCAGCAGCAGGCCGGCCAGCGGGAGCGTGTAGCCGTCAACGACCCATTGCATGCTGGCCACGGAGGCGTGGAAGTCCCGGCCGATCGCGGGCAGCGCGATGCCGACCACCGTGGCGTCAAGCGCCGCGATGCCGGAGCCAAGTACCGTGGCCGCGAGCACCCAACGCCCGGTTCGGCTGCTGTACCGCAGGCCTTGTGTCGTGTCCGTCACCATCTCACCAGTCTTTCCCATGGCGAGCGGAATGGCACAGCCGAGCCCGGGCAGCGCATCCGCGCTAGCGGATCACGGTCGCGGTCACTGTCTTGCGGCGCTGGCGCAGGTCGTCCCTGATCTCGTGGCCAAGCCGCCGCGTCTCCCTCCGGTTGAGTACCGCCCCGGCCAGCGCGCCGGTGAACAGCGGGGCGAGCGCGAGCGTCGACCGGCGAACGCGGCCGGCGAGCCGTCGCGTCAGCTGCCTGGCCAGCGGTGATCCCGCGATGAGGAGCAGCCCGCCGTCCACCTGGTAGATGCCGCGGCGCGACGCCCAGGATCCGATGTAGGCACGCGCCCGCTCCGTCCCGCTGCCCACGGCGCCCATGCCGTAGATCTCGTGCAGCTCCGCCACCAGCTTGACCTCGATCCCCACCACGGCCAGCGTCTCCGCCGCGACCTCGGCGGGGAACGCGGGCAGCATGGGCAGCGCCGCCCACGCCCCGGTCGCGCCGCCAACGGCCGTGGCCGCCCGCGCCGCCCGCTCGATCAGCCGCTGTGCGATCTGGTCGTCGGACTGCCCGGGGAATTGCGCGCGCAGGGTGGCCTGGTCACGGAACCGCAGTCGCGGTCCCATCGCGACCACCTGCGCGGTCAGCCAGTTCATGCCTGACCCCACGCCGCGGCTGGCGGAGTTCGCGCCACGGCGTGCCCCGGCCGCGCCCCTGCGGGCGGTAGCCGCGCCCCGGCGCGCCGCGGTGTCCGCGCCCCGCCGAGCGCTCGCGGCGACGAACGCGGCCGCGGTCGAGGTCCGGTCCGCGACCCCCTGCAGTTTCGCGCTGATCCGCTTGTTATCCGGCGGGCCGCTTGCTTCCGTCAGTTCGACTGCGACCTCGGCCGCCCGCCGCGCCGCGGCGTCGTCCGTCACGTCCCCGCTGTCCACACCGGCCATCTCAGTCACCCATCCGTCCAGGCCATTGATTAGGTCTCGGTACCAAGGCCCACGGTACCCGGAACGGACAGTTACCCAGACATCACGGATTAGTCCAACAAGGACAACCCGGACCGGACGCGCAGCGCAAGCAAGCGGTCACGGAAAACAGAATAAGCACTACTTGTATTGGTCACATCGCCTATAGTGACGCACGAGATCAATAGCACGCTGGTCCCGTTGGTTCCATTGGTTCCGAACAGGAGCACATCTATGGCCGAGACGGCAGTCATGGCACCGTATGCCGGCGGTGCCGCGCCAGCCGCACAGCTAGCCCGCGTGTGGCTCACGGCGCTGACCGTCAGCGGAGACGAGAGGCCGGCCGACCCGGACGGCATGCCGATGGACATCGCCGCCGCACGGACCTTTCTCAACACCCAGTCCGCCGCGCTCGTGGCCATCGTGCTCGGCCGCCCGTTCCGGCCGCGGCAGGCCGCGGCCGTCGGGCACGCGCTGGTGAAGGCGGACTTCGTCAGCGCCGACGTTCTCGGCCGGTCACTGCGGGTGCTGATCATGCGGCTACCTGAACTGCTCCGCCAGCACGCGCTCGCCCTGGCACCGGCCGTGGGCGGCATCGACGGGCGCGTCGCCGAGGTCACGGAGGCGCTGGCGAACGGCTACGTGCGCGCGCTGCGCGACCGGACCCTCGCCGAGCAGGAGTCCATCAGGCGCGCCGAACTGGACGCACAGCGGATCATCAGCGACCAGCTCAGGCACCAGGCGACCCACGACCCGCTGACGGGGCTGCCCAACCGGTCCGCCATCTTCGGCAGGCTGGCCGCCGGGCTTGAGGCCGGCCGGGACACCAGCGTGGGCCTCTGCTACCTGGACCTCGACGGCTTCAAGGCGATCAACGACCGGTACGGCCACGAGGCGGGCGACGAGCTGCTCGTGGCGGTGGCCAGGCGCATCGGCGACACGGCGCGCGGCCACGGCGTCCTCGCCGGGCGCATCGGCGGCGACGAATTCGTCGTGCTGGCCGAGGTCTCCCCCGGCATCGGCGGGATGATCGCGCTGGTCACGGGCATCCTCGGAGAGGTGAGCCGTCCGCTTTGGCTGCGCGTCGGGCGGGTCGCCATCTCGGCGTGCGCCGGCATCGCCGAGTGCGCGGCGGGCTCGCCCGCGTCCGCGACCCTGATCGCCGACGCCGACGCCGCGCTCTACCAGGCGAAGTCCAGCGGACCCGGCAGGTGGGCGGTGTGCCGTACTGCCCGCGGCGCCGGTCGGTGGCAGGCGAGCTGACGGCCATGCGGCCGCGGCGTCGCGGCGGTCGTCGACGGGCAGACGTACCAGGCGGCCGGCCGGACAGGTCCGCGAGCCGGCTGCTTACCTTTGGCGCGGCCCGGCTGCATGCCCCCGGGCCGCCCGCGATGCACCCGCCTGGCCGCGGCGCGCCGCCCTGACCCAAGCTCCGTTCCCCCGGCCCCGGTACCGCCGGTCCCCTCGGCGGCCGTCACCCGGGTCACCCACACCGGGCTCGGGCTCGATCCCAAGGCCCGCGCGACGCTGCCGCTTACGGCGGCGGCATCCGCAAGTCCACGCCCTGTGCCAGGCGCCAGGCCTGGCCGGTCGCCGGCGGCGATCACGAACAGCGTCATCATGGCCACGACGAAGGCACTCGGCACGAGCGTCACCGCCGGGTGCAGCCGCACGATCGCCCTGACGACCCTGGCCGCCGTCCGTAGCCGGTCGAGGCCGAGCGCGATCGCCAGTTGCGGCAGCGGCAGCGCCGGTCCGAATCCCCGGCTCGCCTCCTGCCGCAGCCGACGGATCACCGCCCCGCGCTGCCGGGCGGTCAGCCCTGGTAGCAGGCAAACCGTGACCCCGCCGGCGCAGCGCTCCACCCTGCCGTGCAGTCCGGCCACCTCATGCGTTCCGGCCGAAAAGTCCTTATAGCGAATGCGAATCACAGCACAGTCCGTCCACGCATGCCAAACCCCGTACGCATGCGGAAAGCACGCGGAAAACGCACCTTTCCCCCTGGAAACAGCGCAGGTCACCATCGCCAGGATGAAAAGGCGGCAAAGCACCGGCCCCCCGGTTGCTGTATTAGCAGCACCGAATATAACGCAACGGATTGCCATGTTCACGGTAAATAGCAAAGTTGCCCGCTTCGCGTCCACCCCCGATCCCGGTCTACCCTGCGTAGGTGATCACTGGACCGCCGGACGCAGAACCGGGTGCCTCGGAGACCAGCCTCGCGGCCTCTGACGGCCCGGTCGAGGCGCCGCGCGTGACCCCGTCGCCGCTGTTGCGGCTGCGCTGGGCGCTGCTCGTCGCGCTCGCGGCCGGCCTGCTGCTCGCCGCCGCGTTCCCGCCGGTCGGGGTCTGGCCGCTGGCCGTCGTCGGCCCGGCGCTGCTCGTCGTCGTCCTGTACGGCCGCTCGCTGCGCGGCGCGTTCGCCGTCGGCCTCGTCTTCGGCCTCGCGTTCTTCTTCCCGCTGCTCGCCTGGGTCATCAACCTGGCCTGGTACGCCTGGGTCGCGCTCGCCATCGCCTCGGCGCTTATCTTCGCGGTGTTCGCCGTCGCGCAGCGGCTGCTACTCAACCTCCGCTGGTGGCCGCTCGCGGTGGCCGGCTGGTGGGTGGCCGCCGAGGCGTTCAGGGACCGCTGGCCCTGGGGCGGCTTCCCGTGGGGCCGGCTGGCGATGAGCCAGGCCGGGCTGCCGACGCAGGGCTGGGCGGCGATTGGCGGCGCGCCGGTGCTTTCCTTCGTGGTCGCGCTCACTGGCGCCACGCTCGCCTGGGTCCTGTTGTCGGTGCTTACCGACCGGGCGCGGGTGCCAGGCGGCCGCCCGCGGCGGTGGCGGCGTACCGCGATCGCGGCACTCGCGTTCGCGGCCACGGCCGGCATCTCGTGCCTACCCGCCGCGCTGTCGCTCGACCCGGTTCCCGCGAACGCCAAGACCGCCGAAGTCGCCGCCATCCAGGGCAACGTGCCACGCGCGCGGTCGCTTGAGGCGCAAATCGACGAACTGCAGGTCACACTCAACCACGCGACGGCCACCGAGAAGCTGGCGTCGGAGGTCGCGGCGGGCACGCTGCCGCGCCCCGACCTCGTGATCTGGCCGGAGAACTCCACCTCTATCGACCCGACGCAGTACCCGCCGATCTACGACGAGATCGCGAACGCGGCCAAGGCCATCGACCGCCCCATCCTGGTCGGTGCCGTGCTCCAGGACCCGATGCGCAACGCCAGCCTGCTGTGGCTGCCAGGCAAGGGCCCCACGACCGTGTACTTGAAGCGGCGGCTCGTGCCGTTCGGCGAGTACCTGCCGTTCCGCAGCCTGATCAGCAAGATCACGTCACTGACCCAGCTGCTGCCCCAGGACATGGTCCCCGGGCATAAGACGGTGGTCTTCGACGTCGGCCAGATCCGGCTCGGCGACGTCATCTGCTATGAGGTCGCCTTCGACGACCTCGTCCGCTCCGAGGTCACCGCCGGCGCGAACGTGTTGACAGTCCAGAGCAATGACGCGACGTTCGAACGGGAAGGACCAACCACCGAGGAGAGCGGGCAGCAGCTCGCGATGGCCCGGCTCCGTGCGGTCGAGTTCGACCGCACGGTCATCTACGACTCCACCACCGGCTACAGCGCGATCATCACGCCGGACGGGCAGGTGACCCAGCGCACCGGCCTGTGGCAGCAAGCCGAGATTGAGGCGCGCGTCCCGCTGCTTACCCACCAGACCCTGGCCGAGCGGGTCGGCGCGTGGCCGGAGTGGGCGATCGTCGGGGCGACCGCGCTCGCGCTCTGCCTCGCGGCCGGGCAGGCTGCCGCCTCCCGGCGCGGGCGACGCGGGCCACGTTCCGCCGACAGCCCGGCCGACACCGCGGAAGGCCGATAAGCTAGACCTTCCCGAAGCCCCCACCCTCACCCGTGCGCGAGAGCATGACCGCGCCGCACGCGGGTACGGGGGTTCCCCCGGGAGAAACAAGGAGCGACTACGTGTACGGCTGCCACCGCACGACATCGGGCCGACCAACACGCCGGGCGCGCCGCATCGCCGCACTCGCGCTCACCGCAGCCGCCGCGCTGCTCGCGACCGCCTGCCAGGGCAGCACTCCGGTCGCCAGCAAGCTCAATTCGACGGCGGTCTCAAGCGGGTCCGCGTCCACGGTCGCCAAGTACCTGGAGATCTCCCCCGCTTCCGGCAGCAAGACCGCGAACCCGTCCGACGGCATCACGGTCACCGCCGTAAGCGGCGGCAAGATCAGCGCCGTGTCCGTCAAGGCCACGAGCGCGAACCAGGTCACCGGCACGCTCAGCGCCAACGGTAAGAGCTGGCACAGCACGTACGCGCTGCCCACCGGGCAGTCCTACACGGTGACCGCCACCGGGACCGGCCCCGATGGCCACCCGGTCACCACGACAAGCGAGTTCACCACGATGACGCCGTCGACGGTGTTCCACGCCGAGATCTTCGAGGGGGCGGGCGCCACCTACGGGGTCGGCATGCCGATCATGCTGACGTTCGACCACCCGATCACGGACAAGGCGGCCGTCGAGCGGGCGCTCACCCTCACCACGTCCAAGCCGGTGATCGGCGCGTGGTACTGGGACGGCAGCGAGCAGCTTGACTTCCGGCCGAGGGACTACTGGCCCGCCGGCACCACGGTCAGCTTCTCAAGCCATCTGGACGGCGTGGAGGGCGCGCCGGGCGTATACGGGGTCCACGACCTCTCCCAGACGTTCAGCATCGGCCAGTCGGTCATCGCCGTGGCCAACACGAGCACCTTCCGCACGCAGATCTACGTGGGCGGCAAGCTGACCTATACCTGGCCGATCTCGACCGGCAAGTCCGTCACGCCGACGCCGAACGGCACGTACCTGACCGTCGAGAAGGCCAACCCCGTCCGCATGATCGGTGGCGGCAAGAAGGGCAGTCCCGGCTACTACAACGAGCTCGTCAACTGGGCGGTCCGGTTCACGTTCAGCGGCGACTACTACCACTCGGCACCGTGGTCGGTCGTCAACCAGGGCGAATCGAACGTCAGCCACGGCTGCGTGAACCTGGCCCCAGAGGACGCGCAGATGTACTACAACATGGCCGTCCCCGGCGACCCGATCACGATCACGAGCAGCGCGAAGGCAGGCAAGTGGGACGACGGCTGGACCCAATGGTTCTGGTCCTGGTCTCAGTACCTAGCGGGCAGCGCCACCCACATGGCGGTCGAGGCCGGCCCCACCGGCAGCACGCTGGTGAACCCGTCCACCCTCCAGGCAGACACCGCCACGGCCCCCCTCGGCACATCCACCCCAGGCAACTTCAGCGCCGCCTAAGTGGTGCGTGGTGACCGTGAGGGCCATGCGCAGGCTGACGCGGGGCACCCGAGCGCCGGGCGCGGCCTGATCGCGGGGATTTCCTTGATCATGTGGATTCCGCAGCAAATGAGATGCGGAATCCACATGATCATGGTCCGGACCACGGCATCGCCGCGACAAACCCGGACGAAACGGACAAGCCGCGGGCCGCGGCGCGTCGGCCCGCCGACAGAGCAACGTCTAAGCCAAAGAGATTGTCCGCGGCGCGCCAGCCCCGCCGACCAGAGCAATGTCTAGTGCCCCAAGAGGTTGTCCGCAGCCCGCCGACCAGAGCAATGTCTAAGCCCAAAGAGGTTGGCTGCGACGCGCCCCAACTGGCAAGTGCAATGTGGTGTGCCTCGAAATGCGCTAGGCGACCAGCCAGCCCGCGCGGCCGCAGGAGCGTAAGCATCCGAGATCGGGTTCTGGGCGGATTTCCCACGTGACGCGGGAGTGGGGGCGCGGGGATGTAGCCCGCGCGGCTTCGGCGCACCCGATTGGGTTGTGATCGGGGGCGTCGAGACGCGCGCGGGCGATTCCCCCGCCCCAGCGACCAGAATCATGGGACGCAACCACGTGAAACAACAACTCGTTCGGGATCATGATTTTGAATTCACGATTCAAAGAACGAACACAGCTACGGATGCGAGCTGTTACCTGACTGCTGGTTGACGTGTGACGTGGGCGCGCCGGAAGAGACCGCCAGGATCACGCCGAGGGTTATCGCCAGCGCCAGCGGGATCAGCAGCGGGGCCGCGGCGCGCGCCGTGCGGCGGCGTCTCGCGCGGCGCTTCGCACTGGCAGCCCGATTGCCGAAGCCCCCCTGGATCAGCGTCACGCTGGCTTCCTCCGTTCCGTCAGTCCGTGGAAGCCAGCGTAACTCCGTTACTTAACAGTTATCGAGTGGATAGCAAAAGTTATCCGGGCGACTACTGCCGGTCAGCACGCTTCCCAGAGCGTGGCGATGCCCTGGCCGACGCCGATGCACATGGAAGCCGCGCCCTTGGTAGCGCCGCGGCGGCGCATCTCGTGCAGCAGCGTGGTCACGATCCGCGCGCCGGAGCAGCCGAGCGGGTGGCCGATGGCGATCGCGCCGCCGTTCACGTTGACCTTCTCCTGGTCGAGCTTGAGCTCGTCGACGCAGGCGACGGACTGGGCGGCGAACGCCTCGTTCAGCTCGACCAGGTCCAGGTCCTCGACGCGCCAGCCGGCCCTGGCGAGGACGCGGTTCATCGCGGGGACCGGGCCGATGCCCATGTAGTCCGGGTGGACACCCGCCGCGGAGGCACCGACGTAGCGGGCGAGCGGCGTGACGCCCGCGGCGTTCACCGCCTCCTCCGACATGAGCAGCAGGGCGGCGGCCCCGTCGTTGAGCGGCGAGGAGTTGCCGCCCGTCACCGAGCCGCCCTTGCGGAACGCCGCCCTCTTGCCCGCCAGTTCCTCGAGGGTGATGCTTCCCTTGATTCCCTCGTCGCTCGTCATCTCGCCCTTGGCGGTCGTGACGGGGACGATCTCGGCGTCGAAGCGGCCAGCGTCGCGGGCGGCGGCGGCCAGCTGGTGCGAGCGCAGCGCGAACTGGTCCTGGCGCTCGCGGGTGACGCCGTACTTGTCCGCCACGTTCTCCGCGGTCTCTCCCAGGCTGATCGGCGGGTACATCTCCTGCATGCGCGGGCTGACGAGGCGCCAGCCGAGCCGGGTGTCGGCGGTCTCGAGGTTGCGCGCCCAGCTGTCGCCGCTGCGGGTGACGACGAACGGTGCCCGGGTCATCGACTCGGTGCCGCCCGCGACCGCGATGTCCATGTCGCCGGCCGCGATCGCCCTTGCGGCGTCGCTGACCGCCTCCATGCCGGAGCCGCACAGCCGGTTCACCGTGGCGCCGGGGATCTCGACGGGCAGGCCGGCGAGCAGCACGGCCATCCGCGCGACGTTCCTGTTGTCCTCGCCCGCCTGGTTGGCGGCGCCCCAGTAGACGTCGTCGATGGTGTTGACGTCGAGGTTCTGGTTGCGCGCGACGAGCGCCTTGAGGATGTCGGCGGCCAGGTGGTCAGGGCGAACGTCGGCCAGTGCCCCCTTCACCTTGCCGATGGGCGTCCGGCAGGCATCCACCACGAATACCGAGCTCACGCTGTCCTACCTCTCCTCGTATGGCGGGTGTTCTCCCACCATAAGACACGAGCCGGCGGCCCCGGATTCCCCGGAGCCGCCGGCTAGTTGTGTGCTGATTATCCCGTTGCCGGGAGGGTTTCCGTTAGACGCCCGACGGGGCCTGCCAGCGGTTACGACGGCCGCCGCGGGACTGCGTGCCGGTTCCCTGGCCGGCCTTCGGGTTGGTCGCCGTCGTGGTGGCGGTGGCGGCGCCCTTCGCCGTCTGCTGGGTCAGGTTGTAGGTGACCGCGGTCGCGACGCCGTTCCCGTCGAGGGTGACGTTGACCGGGTTGGTCAGCCCGTAGGTCGCGCAGCCCAGGTTGACGAAGGACATCGACAGCCGGTTGCCGAGGAACGTGGCCAGGTTGTTGCCGACGGCCGCGACCGGGGTGCCGAAGGCGGCGTCCTTCGCCATGTCCAGGTTGTTCCGCGCCGGGGCGATGTTGACCATGTTCTGGCAGTAGCTGGCCGCGACCGTCGCCGGGGTGGTGTTCGCCGCGAGCAGCGGCTGGTCGACCAGCGAGCGGTAGACGTTGGTCTTGGTGATGGACATCTGCCCGCCGACCAGCGTCATCTCGTCGTTCGTCGGGTTGAGCGCGATGGTGCCCTGCTGGTTGACCCGCGCGCTGAGCTCGTTGAGCGCCTGCGACGGGGCGGCGGCCTTCGGGTAGGTGGTGTCGGGCGCGGTGAACGGCGTGCAGCCGTTCGCCGGGTCGACGAACTCGCTCAGCAGGGCGTCGTCGCTGCCGTTGGTGAGCACGGTGGCGCCGGTCAGGGCGGTGGCGTTGGCCGGCGAGTTCTGCGCGGTCTGGCCGTTGCCGTTGATCAGGTACTGGCTGACCACGTTGTCGCTCTGGTCCTGGTCGATCAGGGCGAAGTCACGCGTGGTCTCGCAGGCCTGGCCGTCGCTGGCAGTACCGGCAGCCGGCACCTTCAGCGTGCCGTTGGCGATGGCCGCGTTCGCGGCGTTGTAGAAGTTCACCGCGTTGCAGGCGGACACCTGGCCGATGACCGACTGGCCCGACGCGTCGACGCAGTTGCCCTGCTGTGCGCCCGCTCCGGTCAGCACCAGGTTGGTGCCGTTGAAGCCGACGTCGATGATCACGCTGGAACCGGCGGCGATCGTCGGCGCCGTGGGTGCCACGGCGGGCTGGGTGCCCGCGGTGACGACGAGCGGGCTGTAGACCTGCACGCTCCCGTTCGGTGCGAGGATCGTCGCCTCGACGAACGCGCCCTCGGTGCCCGCGTTGGCCATCGAGCAGCCGTCGCCGAGTTGCCACGGCGTCGCCAGGCCCGCAGCACTGAGCGGGTTGGCAGGCACGGCGAGCGAGCAGTTCATCGACGCCGCGGCCTGGGCGGCCGTCTGGTTCATGTTGATGGCCGCGCCCGTGCCGTCGACGGGGGTCGTCGCGATGTCACCGAGCGTGTTGGTGGCGATGGCGCCATTGGCGAACGAGCTGGCCGGCGGGACGGCCGCGGCCGTTCCCGTAGCGCTCGCGCTCGGCGAGGCCGTCGCGCTCGCCGTGGCCGACCCCGAGGCGGTCGGCGTGGCCGTCGCGCTGGCGGTCGGGTGATGATGCCTGAACGCATCCTGGTTAACGTTCGTCGTCCCGTGGCTTTGTACCGCGAAGACTATCCCGAGCGTTACACCCAACGCCACTGGAATAGCTAGCGGGACCGCAATGCGTGCGGCACGCCTTCTTTGCGATCGGCGCCGCGTTACCGGCCGCTGGCCCGTGAGCATTCAATCCACCTCCGTCGTGTCCGCTGTCATTGGCTCCCGGTGGATTACGTTAGACCAGCTGAGGGCGGTGGAACGGGGAATATAGAAGATTTCCTCAGGCCACGCTTAGGGCGTTATCCGAGGTAAATTATTGCCAAAATCTAACGTGCCTGATGAGACGCTGGAAAGAGCTTTGAGATCTGCCTGTTATTCGCTTGCCCGGTCACTTGGTCACGGCCGAACGTAAGAACTTCTCACTTTTAGTGATTGAAAAGTCACATAGGGTCGTGCCGTTTGTTACGCGACCGTGACGTCTGGCGGGACCCTGGCATGCAACCTTTACGGACGCCCCGACGTCTCATAGGTGTGCGTACGCCACCTGTGACCGCGAGTTTCCCTATTTGATAGATATTGACCTTAAACTTTCGTTGTCTACCGTCAGCCGCGCGCTGTGATCAGCGTCGACGCGATGCCCGTCGATCGGGCCGTATCGCGACCCGGGCAGGATCAGCGATCTGACTAACCGTTGAGGAGACCCCGTAGTGTCGTTCTTGGGGAGCGTTGGTGGAGTGGGCCGGGTCAGCACAGCGCTGTTGCGGCATAAGTTGATCGCGGTGACCGGCGGAACCGCCGCCGCGGTCATCGTCGCGGGCTGCGCGTTCGCCGCGACCTCCGCTCATGCCTCTGGCCAGGAGAATCTGGTCAACGCAGGCGACAGCAAGCAGCTCAACAAGCCGGCCGCCTCGGCCGCACCGTCCGCCACGGCCAAGCCACTGCGCCTGCTCTCTGTGTCCCCGGCAGGCGGAACACACGACGCCAACGGCGGCGGTCCGGTCACGCTGACGTTCTCCTCCGCGCTCTCGCCTTCGACGCCGTTGCCTACGCTCTCGCCCAAGATCGCGGGAAGCTGGCAGGTCACCGGCGCCACCGCGACGTTCACCCCGTCTTCCGGGTTCATGCCCGACACCAAGGTCACGCTGAAGATCCCCGGCGGCATGGCCGGGGCCGCCGCTTCGGCGGGCACGCTCAAGCAGGCGTCGAGCGTCACGTACACGACTGGTTCTTACTCCACGCTTGGGTTGCAGCAGATCCTTACGCAGCTCGGGTACCTCCCGTTCACCTGGACTCCCGGCGCGACAGGCGCCGGCACAGGCATCCCGGCTCCGGCGAGCCTGAACGAAGCGGTGTCCACCGCGTACGCGCCGCAGGCCGGGACGTTCACCTTCAAGCCCGGCTACCCGAGCCAGTTGACCAGCCAGTGGAAGGTCGGCAAGGACAACATGCTCGACCAGGGCGCGATCCGGGCCTTCCAGTCCGACCAGGGCCTCACGATGGACGGCGTGGCCGGGCCGGACGTCTGGGCGCACCTGCTGACGGCCGCGGCCAAGAACCAGGTCAACCCGCACGGCTACACCTACGCGCTGGCCTCACAGAACTCGCCGCACGAGTCGCTTAAGGTCTGGCACAACGGCAAGCTCATCCTTAACACCCCGGCCAACACCGGCATCCCCGGTGCGGACACCGCCGATGGCACCTTCCCCGTTTACGAGCGGCTGCAGTTCCAGATCATGAAGGGGACCAACCCGGACGGGTCGAAGTACGCGGACCCGGTGTACTGGATCTCCTACTTCGACGGCGGCGACGCGGTGCATTACTTCGACCGCCCGGCCTACGGGTACTACCAGAGCCTCGGCTGCGTGGAACTCCAGTGGAACCCCGCCAAGTTCATCTGGTCCTACCTGACCTACGGCACCCTGGTCACCGTCACCGGCCCGGTGGCCTGAGTTCCCGGCTCAGAAACGGAGCGCCGCCCCGGCGGTCTCCAGGCGCGGCGCGAGCGCTACGCGCAGCCCGGCCGAGGCGAGCCTTTGCAGCAGCAGGCGGCCGGCGCCGGGGCCCTCTCCCGGCGCCGGGAGGCCGGCGACCAGTGACCGGTCGGGCTGTCGCAGCCCGAGCAGCCAGAATCCGCCCTCGGAGGCCGGGCCGAAGGCGGTGTCCGCCTCTACTGAGATCAGTGACCGCGCGGCGTCCTCGAGGATGTCCGCGCTGATCTCCAGGGCGTCCGCCCGGATCAGCAGCATGGGGAGCGCCGCCGTGGCGTAGGCGTCGGCGAGCACCGCCGACATCCGCTCGCCGTAGTCTCCGCCGCGCTGTCCCATGAGATCGAATCCGGCGGGCAGCCAGTCCTCGCCCGGCCCGCCGAGCGCAAGCACGCGACGGGCCACGGGCGCGGCGAGCACCGCCTTGAGCGTCTCCCGCAGCGGCGCGTCCTCCAGGGACACGGGCGGCTGGACCAGGACGATGACCTGGACGGCCAGAGTGCCTTCTGCAAACTGGGTCTCCATGAAGGAGACGCTAACCACTTAGTGGTGATTTGCCCCTGTTGTAAGTCTTACGGAAGAATGA
This sequence comes from uncultured Actinomycetota bacterium, assembly GCA_963759545.1. Lineage (GTDB taxonomy): Bacteria > Actinomycetota > Actinomycetes > Streptosporangiales > Streptosporangiaceae > Trebonia. The sequence continues at coordinate 78,057 of CAVXAB010000028.1, read as the reverse complement.
CGTCCCGCGGAACCCTGTGCGCCGGTCCCGGTCAGCAGGGCGCCAGGTGCGGCCGACCGCGACACGGCCGACGGTGCTGGGCGGGCCAGCGGCAGGCTGATCAGGAACTGGCAGCCTGGTCCCGTGTTGCGCACGCTGATCTGGCCGGAGTGCGCCTCGACGATGCCGCGGGCGATGGACAGCCCGAGCCCCGCGCCGCCCGACGGGTCTGGTGTCCGCGCGCTCTCGCCGCGGAACGCGACGTCAAACACGCGCGGCAGGTCATCGGGCGGGATCCCGCCGCACTCGTCTGACACGGACACGCAGGCGAGACCCCCCGTAATCATGCCGACCACCTCGATGGTCCCGCCCCGCGGCGTGTGCCTGATCGCGTTCGTGACCAGGTTCCTGACCGCCCGGCCGAACTCCGCCTGGTCGATCAGCACGCCCATGCCAGGCGCGGCCGCGCCGGTGAGCCTGACGCCCTTCGCCCGCGCGACCGGCTCGGTGCTCGCGGCCACCTCGGCGATCAGGTCCTCAAGCCCGACAGGCCGCGGTGACAGGCGCAGCGCGCCCGCGTGGATCTTGGACAGCTGGAACAGGTCGTCGATCATTGACGCCAGCCGGTCCGTCTCCAAGCGAATCTGGGAGTGGTAGCGGCTGACCTCGCGCGGGTCGGTGACCACCTGGTCCTCGAGTGCCTCGGCCATCGCCCGCAGCCCGGCGAGTGGCGTCCGCAGGTCGTGGCTGACCCACGCGACCAGCTCGCGGCGGCTCGCCTCCAGGGCCTGCTCGCGCGCCCGTGCGCGGCCGAGCCGGTCATGTACCTCGGCCAGCCCGTGGGAGAGCCCGGCGAGCTCGGTCGGCAGCGTGACCGAAGGCGGCGTGTAGATGCCGCTGTCGCCGACCTCGCGTACCGCGGCGAGCAGCCTGCGGGTCGCCCGGGTGACCGATCTCCCGATGACGAGCGCGACCGCGAGCCCCGCGAGCCCGGCGATGCCCATGAGCTCAAGCATCACGTCCCGGTTGCCGACGTCGAACATGCGGAAGGAGATCACGCCCACCGCGGCCAACGCTGTGACCACGGTGACCAGCGCGACGAGCGTAACCTGCGTTCCGATGGACCGCCGCGCGAGCGCCCGCTGCCCCACCACCCCGATGGCCGTCGTGAACATGGCGGCCCCGGCGACCCACTCGGTGATGTACGTGAGGTCACTCGCCGCGACGTGCGGCATGACGTCCGCTAGCTGCCCGGTCATGCCGGCCCCGGCTCGTAGCGGTAGCCGACGCCCCAGACGGTGACGATCCGCCTTGGCAGCGTCGGATCGGACTCAAGCTTCTCCCGCAGCCGCCTGACGTGCACGGTGACCGTGGAGGTATCGCCGAACGTCCAGCCCCATACCTCGCTGAGCAGCTGCTCCCTGGTGAACGCCTGTCGCGGGTTGCGCAGCAGGAACACGAGGAGGTCGTACTCGCGGGAGGTGAGTTGCACGAGCTTCCCGCCGATGTGCACCTCGTGCGCGGCCAGGTCGACTGTCACGTCCCTGTCGGTGAGGATCCCCTGCTCCGCCTGGCCCGGCCCATCGGCCCTGTCGGCGGGCGCGGCGCTGCGCGAGCGCCGGAGCACCGAGCGGACCCGCATCGCCAGCTCACGCGGGCTGAACGGCTTGGTCACGTAGTCGTCGGCGCCGATCTCGAACCCGGCCAGCCGGTCCGTCTCGTCGCCGAGCGCGGTCAGCATCACCACCGGAATCGGCCAGCGCTCGCGCAGCCGCCTGCAGACCTCAAGGCCGTCGATGCCTGGCAGCATCAGGTCGAGCACCACGAGGTCTGGTTGCCGCTCGGCGATGCGCCGCAGCGCCTCGTGGCCGTCGTGCACGCACTCGACGGTGTGGCCGTCGCGGACCAGGTAGCGTCCGACGACATCGGCAACCGTCGGGTCGTCATCGACCACGACGATTCGGCCGGGCAAATCGCTATTACTCACCGGTGCACCGTATTTCGTTCCGTGATGTCACAGAAGGGAAACGAGGCAAAATGTCACTTGCCTGTAAGATGTCCCTCGTGCACCGGCTCTTCCCGATCACCCCGCCACCGCGCTCCTAGCGGGGCGGCAGGTCCGCGCGTCTAGCCGCAGGGGCTGACGTGCGTCTTTCGTGTTCTATCACGCTCGGGTGACCGGTTTCGCCCCGCTTCCGCGACTCTCCCCCTTCTCGTCGCTGGAGCGATTTCTCATGTCTTCATCCGCATGCTCTTCTTCCGCTGCCCAGGCGGGCTCTACCGCCGCCCAGGCGGGCGCCGTATCCCTCACGTCCGCCCCCCGCCCGTCCTCCGCCCCCGTGCGCTGCCTCGTGCTCGCCGGCCTGCTGTGGGGCACCGGCGGCCTGACGGGAACACTGCTCGGCGCGACGGCCGGGCTGTCTCCGCTCTGGGTGGCCGCGCTGCGACTGCTTACGGGCGGCGCGCTCATCGTCGCCTTCCGCGTTGTCCCCTTGCGGCGCTGGCCCTCCGGGCGCGCCGCGTGGACGAGGATCGCCGCGACCGGCCTGCTCGCCGCCACGTTCCAGGCCGCCTACTTCTCCTCGGTGTCGCTGACCTCGGTCAGCCTCGCCACCCTCGTCACGATCGGCGCCACGCCGGTCATCGTGCTTGTCGCCGAACTGCTTCTCGGCCGGCGTCGCCTCGACCGGTCAGCCGTCACGCGGACCGCCCTGGCGCTGGCGGGCCTCGGCCTGCTCGTCGGGCTGCCGGCCGGCGGTTACGGCCCGGCCGCCGTGCTTGACGGCGCCGCGATGGCGCTGCTCGCGTCGGCAGGCTTCGCGGTGCTCACCCTGACCGGCGCCACCCCCGTGCCAGGACTTGGCGAGGAAACGGTGACCGGGCTCGGGTTCACGGCTGGCGGCCTCCTCCTGCTGCCGCTCGCGGCGGTCACCGGCGGCCTGGCGTTCCGGCCGACTCTCGCGGCGCTCGGCTGGCTTGCGGCACTCGCCACCGGCCCGACGGCCCTTGCCTACACGCTCTACTTCCGCGGCCTGCGCAGGGCGCCCGCCAGCACCGGCGCGCTCCTTTCCCTGCTGGAGCCGCTCACCGCCACGGTCCTCAGCGTGGCGTTCCTCGGCAACCGCCTCGGCCCGACGGGGATAGCGGGCGCGGTCTTGCTGGCCGCCGCGGTCCTCAGCACCGCCCGCCCCGGTGACTAGCGGCGCCGGGCCGCCGGGTTGGGCTGGTAGTCGGCAGGCGGGGGCGCCCAGGTGTTCTGCGGTGCGTAGGGGCCGGGGCGTGACGGCCGTCCGTGGCTCGAACCCATCGCGACCTGCACCTGGCTGCTAGCCGGGCTGGCCGGGTTGGCCGGGCCGTCTGCCGCGTAGGCGGCGGCCCGGGCGCCCCGGTCGGTGGAGGCGGCGGCCTTGGCGCGGCGGCGGCGCACGATCACGACGACGAGTCCGATCACGAGGATGCCGGCGATGGCGTACGTCGGGCCGTGGAAGTCGTTGGCGACGTGCTCCCAGTTCGCGCCGAGGGCGTAGCCGAGGATGGCGAGGGCGGCGGTCCACGGGATGGCGCCGAGCGTGGTGTAGAGGCCGAAGACGCCGGGCGGCATCTCCGCGAACCCGGCGGGCAGCGAGATGAACGTGCGGATCACCGGGATCACCCGGCCGACGAGCACCGCGACGGGGCCGTGCCGCTCGAACCAGGCGGTTGCCTTGTCGATCTCGTGCTCGCGGATCCCGACCCGCCGCCCCCAGCGCCTGATCGCGGCCTGGCCCGCGTACTTGCCCACCGCCCAGGAGGCATAGCTGCCCGCGACGTTGCCGAGCACCCCGGCGGCGAACACGCCGGCCAGCGAGGGATGCGCGCCCGCGACCGCGCCGGCCGCGAGCGCGCCGCCGAACATCATGATGACCTCGGACGGCACGGGCACGCAGGCCGACTCGGCCAGCATCAGCACGAACACCGCCAGGTACCCGTACTGGGAGATCAGGTGCTGCACAAACGGTTCCTTCCGGGCCGCCGACCAATCTTCTACAACAGAGTAGAAGATTATGTCTCCCCGCGCGGCCGTTCCGTAAGCTAACGTATCTTCTACAGTTGCGTAGAAGATAACCAGAGCCGGGTATGGCCTTGTAGCGCCAGGGAAGCCAGCGAAGAGAGGGAGCACGCCGTTGTCCGTCCACATGACCTACGCGGAGGCCATGGTTGTCGGCCTGATCCAGGGCGTGACCGAGCTGTTCCCGGTCTCCAGCCTCGGGCACAACGTCCTCATCCCTGCCCTGATCGGCGGCTCGTGGGCGCAGGACCTGAGCGTTTCCGCGCCGGAGTCCCCCTACCTCGCGTTCATCGTCGGGCTGCACGTCGCCACGGCCGCGGCCCTGATCCTGTACTTCTGGCGGGACTGGGTGCGCCTCGTCGGCGGCTTCCTGAGCTCGCTGCGCGAGCGCCGGATCGCGACGGCTGACCAGCGGCTCGCGTGGATGATCATCCTGGCGACCATTCCCGTCGGCATCGCGGGCCTGGTGCTCGAGCACGACTTCCGCGTGTACTTCAGCAAGCCGATACCGACCGCGATCTTCCTCGCGCTCAACGGGGTGATCCTGCTCGGCGGCGAGCGGGCAGTGCGACGACGCACGCAGCCGCTCGCCGCGCCGCTCGCCGCGCCGGCAGCCGTGTCCGCACGGCCGGACGGGCCCGCACGGCCGGACGGCCCGCAGGTGGAACAGCAGGCCGGACGACCGGCCGAGCCGGCCGAGCCGGCCGAGCGCGAGCGCGAGGGCGCCCGGGCGATCGCGGCCGACCGGCGGCTTTCCGCCATGGGCTTCGGCCGGGCCCTGCTGATCGGGACCTCGCAGATCGCCGCGCTGCTGCCGGGCATCAGCCGGGACGGGGTGGTCACGGTGACCGGGATGCTCCGCGGCGTCTCCCGCGAGGACGCGGTCCGCTTCTCTTTCCTGCTGTCCACGCCGGTGATCCTCGCGGCCGGGGTGCTGAAGATCCCCGACCTGACCGGCCCGCTCGGCAACGGCATCCGCGGCCAGGTCATCGCGGGCAGCCTGCTGGCCTTCGCTGGCGCCTACCTATCGGTCCGGTTCCTCACCAGGTACTTCGCCAAGGACCGCCCACTGACGCCGTTCGGCATCTACTGCCTGGTGGCCGGCCTCGGCAGCCTGATCTACTTGCTGGTTCGCTAAGCCCGCTACGAGCGCCACGGTGACCAGCGGCGGCCCAGGTTCTGCGTGATGGGCAGGGTCATGGGGGCTTGGGCGCCTGGCACCGGCACGCCGCCGGCTCCGGCGGTCGCGGGCGCGGTGCCGCCGGATGCCGTGGCCGGGGCTGGGGGGACGTATGAAGGCCGGTGCACCCGGGGGGCGCGCAGCGCCGCGAGCAGGTCGCCGAGGGCCTCGAAGTTGTGCGCGCTGACCACCGCGTCGCAGTAGGGCCACGCGGCGGCCATGCCGCCCACCTCGGGCCGGTACCGTTCCGACTGCGTGCGCGGGTTCGCCCACACGATTCGGTAGGCGATCCGGTGCAGCCGCGCCATCTGCGCGCCGAGCAGCGCGGGGTCCCCGGTCTCCCAGCCGTCGGAGATGATCAGGATGACCGCGCCGCGGCCCATCCCGCGCACCGCGTAGCGGTCGTTGAAGTCGCGCAGCGCCGCGCCGATCCTGGTGCCGCCCGCCCAGTCGGGTGCGGCCTCCCCCGCCCTGGCGAGCATCGTCTCCGGCGACGCCGCGGCGAGGAAGGGCGTGAGCCTGGTCAGCCGGGTGGCGAACGTGAACACCTCGGTCCGCGGCCGGGTGGCGTCGCGGGACGGACCGGAAAAACCTGACCCGCCACCGCCCGCCGCGCCCGATGACCGCGCGGCGACGTACATCAGCTGCAGGATCGCCCGCGCGTACGGCTCCATGGACCCGGAGATGTCGCAGAGCACGACGAGCCGCCGCTGCCTGGTACGCACCGCGCGCCTGGCGATCCGCACCGGCTCACCGCCGGTCCTGGTGGCCTGCCGCATGGTGCGGCGCATGTCGAGCCGCGCGCCGTCCTTCTTCGGCCGGTACCGCCTGGTGCGGCGCGGCGGCACCGCGATCACGAGCTCGCGCATGAGGGTGGCGAGTTGTGCCAGCTCGGCCGGCGAGAGCTGCGCGAAGTCCCGTTCGCGCAGCCGCTCGGTCATCGACGCGACGCGCCGTACGGCGGGGACGCTCTCTTCGGAGTCGTCGCCGGGATCCTGGTCGCCCTCTCCCTCACGGCCGGCCGCGGCAAGCTCCTCGCCGAGCCCGGCAAGCTCGGGCGGCAACTCGTCCGCGCCGGCCGCCCGCGACTCTTCCTCCGCCGCGTCGTCGGCGCGCTCGGCGGACTCGACGATCATGTTCTGCTGCGGTGCGGTCACCTCGGGCCGCCGCGGTCCGGCGGGCCCCGCGCCGAACATCTCGTTAAACACCCGCTCGAACGCGTCGATCTGGTTCGGCCCGGACACCATCGTGGCGAGCGCGCACGCGTGCAGTTGGCCGATCGTCGTCGCGCCGCATCACGGCGAGCGCGCCGGCCAGCCGCTCGCTGCGATCGGGCCCGGCGGGCAGTCCCGCGGTCCGCAGGGCGGTCGCGAGCGCCGCCGCGAGCGCCGCGTAGTCCGACGAGCGCGAACGCGGCCGCCAGTACGCGGTGCGCCCGTCCGCGCCGTCGAAGCCGGTCAGGTCGTCAGTCATGCCTGACGACAGAAGCCAGCCCGGCCTCGCGCACGGCCTGCTCGTCCTCCGGGTACTTGACCACGACGCTCAGCGTCCGCTCCGCCGCGTCAACCGAGATCGCCTCGTCACCGAACACCGTGAGCGCGCCCGCCCAGGTGATCGCCTCGGAGATGCCAGGCGCCTTCGTCAGGCCAAGCTCGCGCAGGCGGCCCACGGCGACCGCCACCTCGCCCGCCAGGGCCGTGCTCGCGGCCGGCACCCGCCGCCGGATAATCTCGGCGACCCGGCGCGCGTCGGGGAACCCGATCCAGTGGTAGAGGCAGCGCCGCTTGAGCGCGTCGTGCAGGTCCCTGGTCCTGTTAGATGTGAGGATTACCACAGGCGGGACGACGGCATGCCGCGTCCCGAGCTCGGGGATCGTCACCGAGGACTCCGCGAGCATCTCGAAGAGGAATGCCTCGAACTCGTCGTCGGCCCGGTCGACCTCGTCGATCAGCAGCACGGCGGGCCGGGGACCCGGGTGGTCGAGCGCGGTAAGCAGCGGCCGGGAGAGCAGGAACTCGGGGCGGAACAGGTCGGCTTCCTGCAGCATCTCGTGCGTCGCCTCGGCGAGCCTGATGGCAAGCAACTGCTTCGGGTAGTTCCACTCATAGAGCGCCTCAGCAGCGGAAATACCCTCGTAGCACTGGAGTCGCACGAGCATGGTGTCGAGCGCTTCCGCCATCGACTTGGCTGCCTGGGTCTTGCCGACGCCCGGCTCGCCCTCAAGCAGGATCGGCTGGCCCATCCGTACCGCGAGAAACAGCGCGGCAGCGAGCTGATCCCCTGCCATGTAACCGGTCTTGTCGAGCGCCTTGGCCAGCGCCGTCACGTCAGGAAACCGCTCGCCGACCTCTGGGGAAACTTCGCTGCTCACAAGCTGTGAGTTTATCTCCCGGTCTTCACCGGAACGCATCGGCGACAATCCGGGCAACAGCGGCGAACCGTCCGGCCTTGTGCCTCGACATGGATTTCCGCGGTCACCCTCGGCGGCCGCTTCGGCTAGCGGCCGCCGATGTCCTCGCTCCAGACCTGCGGGTAGCGGGCCTGGAACTCCTCCATCGCGGCGACGCAGCCAAGGTCGTCGAGCAGCACGATCTCGACGCCCTTCGACCGCAGGAAGCCCAGGTCGCCCTCGAACGTGCGGGCCTCGCCCACCACCACGCGCGGTATCTGGAAGAGCAGGATCGCGCCAGTGCACATCTGGCAAGGGGACAGCGTCGTGTACATGGTGGTGTCCGCGTAGGAGGGGCGGCGGCCCGCGTTCCGCAGCGCGGAGATCTCACCGTGCGCGACCGGGTCACCGTGCTGCACCCGCTCGTTGTGCCCGGCCGCGATCACCTCGCCGCCCGACGCCAGGACCGCGCCCACCGGGACACCACCCGCGTCGAGGCTGGTCCGCGCCTGCTGGAGCGCGAGCGCCATCATTTCCCTGTCGAGCCGGAGCACGTCACTCATGACCGGATACGTTACCGGCCAGAAGCCCGGGCTCAAGGGCACGGGTCAACATTGCCCGCTCCTCAGCGACGGTGCTGCCGGCGGGGGGCCGGTCCACCGTCCCGCTGCCTGGGCACCGCACGCAGCGCACGGACCGACGCCGGATTCGCGGGCGGCCACTCGTACACGAGTTCCTCCCCGACCCTGAGCCTGGCCCACCGCGCCGCCTCGACCTGCAGCGCACTGGCCGCCGCGGCCAGGACGTCGGGCGGCGGCATCGCGATAACGTCGGCCGGATCCACGCCTGGCTCCACGACCGGCACCACCGACAGCCTCATCCTGGCAACCCGCTTGATCTCGTCGGGCGACGGGTCGTCAAGCACCGCGATGGCCTCGACCAGGTTGGCAAGCAACTCCGCGCGCATGATCCTGTTCCGCTGCGTCCGCTTCAGCTGTTCCGACCGGTCCGCGGAGTGCGGCGGGCGGCGGCCGCGCAGGTGATGCATGCTCGTCCAGACGGTGCCTGCCGCGATGGCGCCGAAGATCCCGTCGCTGACGCGCAGCTCACGCTCCACGATCAGGTGCCGGACATCGTGCGGCAGGTCGGATCCCATGACGGTAAAGCCGTCCATGCGGTAGACCACGCCGTCGTCCCGCTCGACGACGGCGTACCCCCGCTGATGATCCGCGAGACGCGGAAACGTGACGCGCATATGCCCACTATGCGCAGCACATCCGCCAGCGGCATAACGGTTTTCCTGCGCGCGCCCGCAGACGCTAGGGTGGCGGATTGTGGCTGGACGCGGCACGACGGCGACGATCGCCCTTGACCGGGCGAAGATCCCGTTCACCCTGCACGAGTACGAGCACGATCCACGGTCAGCGTCCTACGGCGTCGAGGCGAGCGAGGCGCTCGGCGTGCCGCCGGAGCGGGTGTTCAAGACGCTGGTCGCGGCGGTCGACGGCGGCGCGCTCGCCGTGGGCGTCGTGCCCGTGCACCGCCAGCTCGACCTGAAGGCCCTGGCGGCCGCCGTCGGCGGCAAGAAGGCCGTGATGGCCGAGGTCGCCGCCGCCGAGCGCGCCACCGGCTACGTGGCAGGCGGCATCTCCCCCGTCGGCCAGAAGAAGCGGCTGCCCGTCGTCATCGACTCCTCGGCCCTTGAGCTGCCCACGATGTTCTGCAGCGCGGGCCGCCGCGGACTTGAGATCGAGATCACGCCCGCGGACCTGGTCAAGGCCGCCGGGGCAACGCTCGCCGCGATCGCCGCGGGCTAGCGGGTGGCTGAGGTTCGTTAGTCTTCAGAACGAGTGGTGGTTACTCCGGCGTCGTCCACCGCGTTCGCATCGCCTGGTGACGGGTCGCCGGTGCCCCTACCCGGATTGTCCGCGACAGGCTCGTCCACCACGGGCCCGTCCGCGACGGGCTCCTCGGCGGTGGCCTCTTGCGCGAGTGCCTCTTCCGGGGTGCCTCGCCCGTGGTCGGCCTCGTCCGGTGTTGCCTCCGCGGCGCCCGCCGCCTCGGGGGCTCCCGGCGGCAGGACCGTGTACGGGCGTTCAGGACGCCGCTGGGCAAGCACGAACCACACCAGGCCGATGACCGTCAGGGCGATCGCGACGAACATGTTCAGCCGCAGGCCGAGGAAGTACTCGGACGAGTCAACCCTGATGGTCTCCTCGAAGATCCGGTACGCCGAATAGCCCGCCACGTAGAGCGCGAACAGGCTCCACGGCCTGATCCTGGCGTGGTGCCCGAGCCAGACGAGGAAGGCCGCGAGCGCCAGGTCCCAGATCAGCTCGTACAGGAACGACGGCTGGAAGGTCGCGAAGTGCAGGTCCTGCGCGGGGATGCCGCCTGACACGCGGTACTGGTACGGGATCTCCAGGCCCCACGGCAGCGTGGTCGGCTTGCCGAACAGTTCCTTGTTGAAGTAGTTACCGACCCGGCCGACGGCCTGGGCGACGAGGAGCGCGGGCGCGATGGCGTTGGCGAACGGTCCGACGGTGATGCCAAGCTTGCGCAGCCGCCAGGCACCGACCGCGGCGGCGAGCGCGACGCCTCCCCAGATGCCGAGGCCGCCGGTCCACACGGCCAAGGCCCCGTACCAGACGTGCGGGATGTCGTCGGGCGTGGTGATGTCGAAGTAGATCCTGCCGCCGATAATGCCGGCGGGGACTACCCACAGGGCGATGTCGTTGACGAGGTCAGGGTCGCCGCCGAGCGCGCGCCAGCGCCGCCGGGTGATCAGGATCGCCAGCGTGATCCCGATGATGTACCCGAGGGCGTAGAAGTGGACGTCCAGCGGGCCGATGTGAAAGCTGTTGATCGGCGGACTGGGGATGAATTGCGGCAGCGCGCCGGTGCCATGCGCCATGGGCCCGAGACTACCGCGCACTGCGGAGGTCCGGGACGTTGGTCCGTAGCGCGGACCAGACGGGACGCATAACGTCTAACTAAGACAGCGACGGATACAGGAGAGCAACGTGGGAGCCGCGGGTAGCGAAAACGGCAAGAATGAGCCGGTCAAGGTGTTCCTGCTCGACGACCACGAGATCGTCAGGCGGGGCGTCCGCGACATGCTTGAGGCCGAGGGTGACATCCAGGTGATCGGCGAGGCGGGCACGGCCGCCTCGGCGCTCGCCAGGATCCCGGCGCTGCGACCGGACGTGGCGGTGCTCGACGTCCGGCTGCCCGACGGAGACGGCGTGACCGTCTGCCGTGAGATCCGCTCAAGGATGCCCGAGGTCGCCTGCCTGATGCTCACCTCGTTCGCCGATGACGACGCGCTCATGGACGCGGTCATGGCCGGCGCTGCCGGGTACGTGCTCAAGCAGATCCGCGGCACGGACCTGGTAGGCGCGGTGCGGACGGTGGCCACGGGCCAGTCCATGCTCGACCCGCGGGCGGCCGGTCAGCTCATGGCGCGGCTGCGCACCCAGACCACCAAGCAAGACCCGCTAGCGGGGCTGACCCCGCAGGAGCGGCGGATTCTTGAGCTGATCGGCGAGGGAATGACCAACCGGCAGATCGGTGAGCACCTCTTCCTCGCCGAGAAGACGGTCAAGAACTACATCTCCGGCTTGTTCGCCAAGCTGGGCATGGAGCGCCGCACGCAGGCGGCCGCCTACGCGGCCAGGGTGTTCGGCGATGCCGCCGAGCACGGGCACGATGGCGGCACCGACCACTACCGCTAAGCCGACATCGCCCAGTGCCTCAGTGCCAAGCCAGAGCTGGGGCAAGCAGGCCGCCGCCTCCCGTGTTCTCCATGCGAGTTAGATTAACGGGGTGGTAATCGCGGCCAAAAGTCGCGCCCAAACCACCCACTTAGGCCCTACTCTTATTACTGAATGGGATCGCATCGTAGCAATGAGCAAGTGAGAGTCGGTCGTTCACGCGCGACGGGCGATCGTTGAACGAGGTGAGTTGTGATGCGACTGAGAGGATCTCAGAGCGTCCGGTGCTGCTGGCCGCTGCGGGCGATACGCGGTGCGCGACCCGACCGCAACCCGTTGCGCCGCGGCATCGACCGGCTGGAGACCTGCCTTCTTGTCGGCCTCTTCGTGGCCCTGGCCGTGCTGACGCCGTTCGCCGCGCGGCTGGCCGGCCACGCCTCCTACCTGAGCGCGCTGCACGCGCGGCAAGAGCAGCTGGTGACCAGGCATGAGGTCCGTGCGGTGCTCACCGACAACGCGAGCCAGGTCAGCGGGTACTCGCTCAGCGCGTACGTGCTAACCCAGGCCACCTGGACCTCCGCCGGCGGCGTGCCCCGTTCCGGTGACGTGCCTGCCGAGCCCGGCAGCCCCAAGGGGACGGCCGTCACCGTCTGGACCGACGACAACGGGTACCTGGCCAGCCCGCCGCTCGCCCTTTCCGAGGTGACCAGTCAGGCCGACGCGGCCACGATCGGCGTGATCGTGGCCGCGGGCGTGCTCTACATCTGCGGTGCGGCGGCCATCCGGCAGGTGCTTAACCGCCGCAGGATGGCCGCCTGGGACGCCGACTGGGTGGCTACCGCCCGGGCGTGGAACCGTCAGCGCTGGTGACGTCGGCCCCCGCCTCCAGGGTCTGCGCGCCCGCGGGGTGCGGGCTGAGCACGACCGATGGCGCCGACAGGCTTACCGACCGGTCCGGCATGCCCGCCAGCCGGTAGACGTCGGAACCGTCCACCGTCTCCTTCTCAAGGAGCAAGGCGACGAGCGAATCGAGCTCGCCGCGATGCGTCGTGAGCAGGTTGACCGCTCGTTCCTCGGCCTGCCGCAGCAGCTTTGAGACCTCGCCGTCGATGGCCGCCTGGGTCGCCTCCGCGTAGGGCCGGCTGGACATGCCTTGCCCGCCGCCGCCGAGGAACACCGAGCCGCCCTCCGGGTAGCCCACGGGCCCGAGGACCGGAGACATGCCGAACTCGCGGACCATCTTGGTGGCCAGGTCGGTGGCGCCGGCCAGGTCGTTGCCCGCGCCGGTCGAGCCCTGGCCGAGGACGACCAGCTCGGCGGCGCGCCCGCCCAGCCGGACGCCGAGCGAGTCGTACAGGTAGTCCTCCCCGTACATGTGCCGCTCGACCAGCGGGAGCTGCTCGGTGACGCCGAGGGTCTGCCCTGCGGGCAGGATCGTCACCTTAGCCACCGGGTCGGCGTGCTCGGACAGGGCCGCCACGAGGGCGTGGCCGGACTCGTGCACCGCCACGGCGTGCTTCTCCTCGGGGAGCAGCACGTTCGAGCCTTCCCTGCGGCCGAGGATGATCCTGTCCCGCGCCGCCTCGAAGTCGGCCGCGGACACCACGTTCCTGTTGTCGCGCACCGCGAAGATGGCCGCCTCGTTCGCGAGGTTCGCCAGGTCCGCACCGGAGAAGCCGGGGGTGCCACGGGCGACCACCTCGAGGTTCACGTTGGGGGCGAGCTTCTTGCCCTTGCTGTGGACCCGCAGGATCGCCTCGCGCTCGCTGACGTTGGGCAGCGGGATCGTCACCTGGCGGTCGAACCGGCCGGGGCGCAACAGGGCGGGGTCGAGGACCTCGGGCCGGTTGGTCGCGCCGAGGACCACGATGCCCATGGTGGGGTCGAATCCGTCCATCTCGGAGAGCAGCTGGTTGAGCGTCTGCTCCCGCTCGTCATTGGAGACGACCGCGCCCGAGCCCGCACGGCGCTGGCCGATCGCGTCGATCTCGTCGATGAAGATGATCGCGGGAGACCGCTTGCGCGCCTCGGCGAACAGGTCGCGGACGCGGGCGGCGCCGACGCCGACGAACATTTCCACGAAGCTGGAGCCGGTGACCGAGAAGAAGGGCACGTGCGCCTCGCCCGCCACGGCACGGGCGAGCAGCGTCTTGCCGGTACCCGGCGGGCCGATCATGAGGACGCCGCGGGGGACCACGGCCCCGGCTCGCGCGTAGCGGTCGGGGTTGCGCAGGAAGTCGACGACCTCGCTGATCTCTGACTTCGCGCCGTCGTAGCCGGCGACGTCGGCGAACGTGGTTGAGGGCTGCTCCTCGTCGAACACCTTGGCGCGGGACCTGCCGACGCCGAGGATGCCCTGCATCTGGCCGGCCGCGCCACGGGACAGCCGCCTCCAGAACCAGACCAGGATGATGAACGGCGCGAGGATGATGATCCAGTTAAGCAGCTCGGTGCCGAATCCAGTCGAGGGCGTGCTGAAGGTGGTCTTGACGCCGTCAGTCTGGAGCTGGCTCTGCAGCGCGTCGGGCAGCGGTGACGGGAGCACCACCGTGTAGTTGGACTTGTCGGTCAGCGTCCCGCTGCTCGCGCCGCCTCCTGACGGAATGTTCGCCGTCGAGACCTTGTGCGCGGAGACGTCGGATACGAACTGCGAGTAGCTCAGGGTGGTCGCTCCCGGCGTGTGCACCGCCGGGAGGTATATCCAGAGGAACAAGGCGACAAGAATGCCGACCGGCAGCAGCCAGTGCCGCCACGCAGGCGGGGGCGGCGGCGCGTTCCCCGGTGCCGGCTTGTCGCCGGGTGGCGGGGGCGAGACTTGCTTACTCATGCGGACCTGCTCTTTCCGCCAGGCGGGCGCCTCTCGGGGCGCGGTGTCCTGCGCTATGCACTGGAACTATCCCTGCCCCTGAGGCTTATGTTCTAGTCAACGCGGCGGGATCGCCGCCTCTTCCGTCGCCTAGCACACTCCATGCAAGCTCACAGCGAACGTCGAGGAAGGCTTAGCGGGTCGGGACGCCTGGCGCTCCCCCGGCGGTGAGCATCTTCGCCGCGCCGCGGACGACGCAACGCAGCGGGTCCTCCACCACCTGCACGCCGATGCCCGCGAGCGACGCGAGCCGCTCCGCGAGACCGGGCAGCAGCGCGCCGCCGCCGGAGAGCCTGACCTGGCCGCGGACCACGTCCTCGGCCAGGCCCGCGGGGATGTCGGAGAGCACGGTCTGCACCGTCACGCCGATGGCGGCCACGACCGGCTCGAGCGCGCTGGCCACCAGGTCAGCCGGCACCTTCTCGATGCGCGGCGTCCTGCGCGCCGCGTCAAGCCCCACCGCCTCCGCCCAGCCTTCTGGACCGCCGCTCAGGCCAAGCTCGGTCTTGAGCTGCCGTGCCGCCCGCTGGCCGAGGATCATGCCGAGGCTGGACCTGGCCGCGTTGATGATCGCCTCGTCCATGGCGTTGCCTGCCATCCGCAAGGTCTCCGCGCGCACGACCCGCCAGCCCGCCACCGCCGCGACCTCGGTCGTCCCGCCGCCCACGTCCACCACGAACCCGCCGGCGCCCGCGCTCAGGTCAAATCCGGCGCCGGCGGCGGCCGCGACCGGCTCGTCGACCAGTTCCACTACGCAGCGAGGCCGACGGGTGCCGAAGGCGGCGACCACCGACCGCCGCTCCACCCAGGTCGCGCCGCCAGGCACGCACACGAGCGCGCGCCGCTTGAACGGCCCGCTTAGCGCGCCCGACCGGCGCAGGAAGCCGTGCAGCAGCTCCGCGGTCGCGTCCAGGTCGGCGATCACGCCGTCGCGCAGCGGATGGATGACCCTGATGTCCTTCGGCTCTTTGTCCGCGAGTGCCTCGGCCGCGGCGCCGATGGCGGCGACCGACCCCGCGCTGCCGTCGATCGCGATCGTGGACGGCTCATCGAGCACAAGCCCACGGCCGTCGACCCAGACGAGCGTGTTGACGGTTCCCAAGTCAATCGCGACGCTTCCCCTGCTGAGCATCCTCGGCCACCCCTAGTCCGCTCATGGTGCCTCGCGCACCAGTTTGTGCGGGTACCAGCGTATGACTTCGTGTGACTTCGGCCCGCCGAGGGTGACCCATCTCACTATCCGTGAACAGTGGTATCTAAACGTCACTGGCGAACGTTGAGTGAGTAGACGACTACAGAAAGATCACGAGAACCATCCGGCTAGTTCTAACGTTTTATTCAGTGAGATGGCGGCGTGACCGTAAGGTTGGCTGCCTTCACTGGGTTACCGAGGGTCCTCGCCGCGGAGGCGAGATGGCACGAAATCCGGCGAGCTGGTGCGGAAGGAGCATTTCGTTCACTACGATCTAGGAGGGGATTTTTGATGATTCGCGCGAGCCGTGTCGGAGGGGACCGGACTGCGCCTGACGGGGGGAACGGGGAGAACGGGGAGATGGAGGCTGTGTTTGGCCTTGCGCGCGCTCTGCAGCTGGAACTCGCCTACCAGGTGGCGGCAGACGGCAAGGCGACCGTGCGGTTCCGCGGCGAACTTGACATCGCCACCGCCGACCAGGCGTATGCCTACCTGCGCGACGTGGTTGATAACCAAGACGGGCCCGTGATGATGAACTTGTCCGAGTTGTCCTTTTGCGACGCGGCCGGCCTCGGGGTGCTGGCCAGGGTTGCCGGGCACGCGCGGCGTTCCGGCCGTTCGCTGAAGCTGACCGCCGCTCGTCCCTCGCTGCTGCGAATCATGCGCATCACCGGCATGGACGAGGCATTTCCCGAAGTCCGCAACCCCACGCTGTCCGTCATCAGCCTGCCCCGCCAGGCCACGATGACGGTCGGTAGCTAGCAACTCCCGAGGGTCCCTGTTCCCGCAGACAGGTTTCCTGATCGCAGCATGGGCGGGCCACCCATGGTGAGATGGCACGCAACAGCGTTAAATTTGGATTGCGCCGCCGGCGATCGCGTGAGGCGGCAGCGCGAGTAGTGCGAGAAGAGCGATCAGTAACAGCGCCACGTGGCGCGCCGACGCAGGGACGCGGAGGACCTTTCATGGCTGACGATCTGAACGACGTGACTGACGACGAGACTTCTGAATCTTCCGAGGCGCTCATCGCGGTGCACTGGCACGACGAAGGCTACTACCCGCCCCCGGCGGCGTTTGTCGCGCAGGCCAACGCGTCCGACCCGGCGATCCGTGAGCAGTTCACCGAGGACAAGTTCCCGGACAGCTTCACCGCCTACGCGGACCTGCTCACCTGGTCCAAGCCGTGGGACACCGTGCTCGACACGTCCAACGCGCCGTTCTGGAAGTGGTTCGTCGGCGGTGAGCTGAACGCCTCGTACAACTGCGTCGACCGGCACCTGGAGACCCACCCGAACAAGGCCGCCCTCATCTGGGTACCCGAGCCCGAGGGCGAGGCGCACCAGGCGATCACCTACCGGGAGCTGTACGTCCGGGTCAACGAGTTCGCGGCGGTGCTGAAGGACCTGGGGCTGAAGGCCGGCGACCGGATCACGTTCCACATGCCGATGGTCCCCGAACTGCCGGTCGCGATGCTGGCCGCGGCCCGGCTCGGCATCGTTCACTCGCAGGTATTCGCCGGGTTCTCCGGCACGGCGGCCGGGCACCGGATCGCTGACTCCGGCTCCACCGTGCTCGTCACGATCGACGGGTACTACCGCAGCGGTGATCTGCTCGACCACAAGGTCAAGGCGGACGAGGCGGTCGAAGCGGCAGCGAAGGAAGGCCAGCAGGTCGACAAGGTTCTTGTCTTCCGCCGCTACCCCGGTCAGTACTCGGCCAAGACGCCGATGGTGGAGGGCAGGGACGTCTTCGTCGACGACCTCCTGGCGGCGCACAAGGGCGAGATCGTCGAGCCGGTGGCCCTGCAGGCGACGGACCCGCTGTTCCTGATGTACACGTCCGGCACCACCGGCCGCCCGAAGGGCTGCCAGCACTCCACCGGCGGCTACCTGTCGTACGTGGCCGGGACGTCGAAGTACTACCAGGACATCCACCCGGATGACACGTACTGGTGCATGGCGGACATCGGCTGGATCACCGGCCACTCCTACATCGTCTACGGCCCGCTCGCCCTCGGCACCACCAGCGTCCTCTACGAAGGCACCCCGAACTACCCCGACGCCGGACGCCCGTGGCGGATCGCCAAGCAGCTCGGCGTGAACATCTTCCACACCTCCCCCACCGCGATCCGGATGCTCCGCAAGGTCGGCCCGGACGAGCCCGCCAAGTACGACTACCACTTCAAGCACATGACCACCGTCGGCGAGCCGATCGAGCCCGAGGTCTGGCGCTGGTACTACGAAAGCGTCGGCAAGGGCGAGGCCGTCATCGTCGACACCTGGTGGCAGACGGAAACGGGGGGCTTCCTCGGCTCCACCCTGCCCGGCATCGACCCGGCGAAGCCGGGCTCCTGCGGCCCGGCTGCCCTCGGCATCCTCCCGACCATCCTCGACGAGGACGGCAACGAGGTGCCCGCGGGCAGCGGCAAGGCGGGCAACATCGTCATCCGCAACCCGTGGCCGGGCGTCTTCCAGACGATCTGGGGCCAGCCGGAGCGGTTCGTCTCGACCTACTACGCCAAGTACAACAAGGACCAGAAGTCCACCGACTGGCACGACTGGCCGTACTTCGCCGGCGACGGCGCCACCCAGGCGGCCGACGGCTACTTCCGCATCCTCGGCCGCGTCGACGACGTGATCAACGTGGCCGGCCACCGGCTCGGCACCAAGGAGCTCGAGTCCGTCGCGCTTACGGTGAACGAGGTCGCGGAGGCGGCGGCGGTCCCGGTCATCGACGACATCCGGGGCCGCGTGGTCGAGATGTACATCGCGCTCAAGCCCGGCTTCGCCGCCACCCCCGAGGTGGAAAACAAGGTCAAGATGGCCATCGAGACCGACATCGGCAAGATCGCCAGGCCGAAGAACATCTGGATCGTCCCCGACATGCCGAAGACCAGGTCCGGCAAGATCATGCGCCGCGTGATCGCCGCGACCTCGAACTTCACCGACACCGGCGACATCACCACGCTCGCCAACCCCGAGATCGTGGAGAAGATCCGGCACCAGGTCCAGTCGGCCAAGCTGGCCAAGGGCGAGGTCCCCCGCCAGCTCTCCGAGACCGAGCTCAACGAAATCAAGTCCTTCGGCTCCGAGTAAATCCCGGGACTCTCGTCGTGGCGGGCGGGTCCGATATGGTGGCGGTTTTTGCCATCGGATCCGCCTGGCCCGCTCGCATGTCCGCTGCGCCTTACGAGCAGCCCGGCCAAGGTCATTCCCTGGAGGCCTGACGGTGAGCACAGGCGAACTTGAGGAGCGGCGGCCCATGAAGGCATCACGCTAACCGGCTGGTCTCCGCCGGGCGTGCCGATTCCGTGGTCGCGGGTCAAAGACGTGGGATACAAAGGGCCCGCCCAGGGGCCGAAGGTATCCCGCATAAGTGGTGTCCATGTCCTATTGTGTACCGGCCGACGGTGCGGTGAGCTTAACCCATGTCGGACATCTCGCCCGCCGTGCGGGTGCGGGGCCTGGTCAAGTCGTACGGCCCGGTCCAGGCGGTGCGCGGCATTGACCTGGACATCCACCCCGGCGAGATCTTCGCCCTGCTCGGTCAGAACGGGGCGGGCAAGACCACCACGATCGAGATCCTCGAGGGGTACCGCCGCCGGGACAGCGGCGAGGTGCTTGTCCTCGGTCATGACCCGGGCCGGGAGCGAGCCAAGATCAAGCCTCGCGTCGGGATCGTGCTGCAGAAGACGGGCGTTGACCGGTACCTCACCGTCGCGGAGACCATCCAGCTGTTCGCGAGCTACTATCCCCGGCCCCGGCCGGTGGATGAGGTCATCGACCTGGTCGGACTCGACGCCAAGCGCGGCGCCCGGGTAACGACGCTGTCCGGCGGCCAGCTCCGCCGTCTTGACATGGCGGTCGCACTGGCCGGTGATCCCGACCTGCTGTTCCTCGACGAACCGACCTCGGGATTCGACCCGTCCGCGCGCCGCGAGGCGTGGCACGTGGTCAAGTCCCTTGCCGCGCTCGGTAAGACGATCCTGCTGACCACGCACTATATGGACGAGGCGCAGTACCTGGCGGACCGGGTGGCGGTGATCGCGGCCGGCCGGATCGTCGCGGAAGGGCCACCAGCCACGCTCGGCCACCGCGACCTCGCCGGCGCGCGGATCAGGTACCGGACGCCTGACGGCGCCAGTCCACCGGACGGGCTCACCTGGACGCTCGCGGCCAACGGGTTCACCGAGATCGCCAGCGCGGACGTAGTCACCGACCTGCACCGGCTGACAGGCTGGGCGCTGACGAACGCGATCACCCTCGACGGCCTCGAGGTGACCAGGCCAACCCTTGAGGACGTGTACCTGCGGCTCACCGACGAGGTCAGGGTGACCGGCACATGAACACGCTGCGGCTGACCGGAGTCCAGTTCCGCTACGTCAACAAGGCGTTCTGGCGCAATCCGGCGTCCGCGTTCTTCACCTTCGCCTTCCCGCTGATGTTCCTGGTGATCTTCACGGCGCTGCTCGGCCACTACACAGTCAGGATTGGCAACAGGACGGTCGACACGTCCACCTACTACGTCGCGTCCATGGCGTGCTTCTCCGTGATCAGCGCGTGCTTCAACAACATCGCGATAACCATCACCGTTCAGCGCGAGGACGGCATCCTCAAGCGGACCAACGGGACTCCGCTGCCCGCCGCGTCGTTCCTCGGCGCCCGGCTCCTGCACGCGGTGGTCGTCTCCGTCGTGCTTGTCGCCATCACGGCCGCGTTCGGGCACGCGTTCTACCACGCCACGATTCCCGGAGGCTGGTCGCTGCTGCGGTTCGCCGTCGCCGTCCTGATCGGCTCGGCCGCGTTCTGCGCGCTCGGCCTCGCCCTGTCGGGTGCCATCCCGAACTCCGACGCGACCGCGCCGATCGTCAACGCGGTCGCCCTGCCGGCCGAGTTCCTGTCCGGGATCTTCATCGCATTCGGGAACAACACGCCATCGTGGATCCTGTGGATCGCGCGGATCCTCCCCGTGCGCCACTTCGCGCTCAGCATGGAGGCCGGTTTCCTCGGTACCGCGTTCGACTGGGCCGACGTCTTCATCGTGGCGGCATGGGGAATCGGCGGTGCCCTCATCGCGATCAGGTACTTCCACTGGGAGCCCCGCCAGGGATAGCAGGGGGAAGCCGGCCGCCTCGTGAGGGGTGTGGCCGGCTCTTCAGGCGGGCCGTAAGGCCGGCAGAGTCCGGACCTTTGGCCCCTTGCGGCGGGGTTCCCTGGAGAGTTGCATGAAGGTGGCGGGAGGGACCCGAAGAGACGAGGAGCAACGGGATCGGCTGGCAAGGGGCCGGAACCGCGCACCGCGCAATCAGAATCCGCGATAGGCGGAGGCGAGCCCTTCCCGCCCTTAGCATGTCAGCTCGCCGATCATAGAAGTTGAAGTGGCAGCTTCCTTTGTCCGGGCCAGCTCACCCTTGCACTTCCATTCCTGTAGGGCCTTGGTCCTGATTTATCCGGGTCGTTGGACGGTGGGCGGCCAAGTCACCGCACGGTGGAATTGACTCATCGGCGACGCGCGCCGAGGAAGGGGCGATTGCGATGAACGCCACTGTCAAGGACGTCATGACGACACACGTTGTCGCCGTCCGGTTGAACGCGACTTACAAGGACATGGCCGCCCGGCTGCGCGAGTTCCGGGTGAGCGCGTTTCCTGTGCTCGATGACGACAATAAGGTCATCGGCGTCGTATCCGAGGCTGACCTGCTGACCAAGGAGGCACTCGAGTACAGCGTTCCCGGCCCGATGGGCGGCATACTGCGCGGCCGCGAGCGGGCCAAGGCGGCCGCGGTCATCGCCGCCGACCTGATGACCAGGCCGGCCGTGACCATCGGCCCGCGCGAGCCCGTTTCGCATGCCGCCAGGCTGATGTACTCGCGTAAGCTAAAGCGGCTTCCCGTCGTGGATGACGAGGGACGCCTTGTCGGGATCGTCACCCGCGCCGACGTTCTCGGCGTGTACTCGCGGCCGGACGCGGAGATCCGCAACGTCATCATTGAGAACATCATCGTCGGCCTGATGCTCATGGACCCGGCCCATTTCTCCGTCACGGTCAAGGACGGCGTGGTGACGGTCGAGGGCAAGCCGGAGAACGCGAGCGTCGGCCGGGACCTGATCCAGGAGATCCGCCACGTCGAAGGCGTCGTCGCGGTGCGCGACCGGCTTGGCTACCCGCCGGAGCCACGGTCCTTCCCGCGCACGGACATGGACCAGGACTTCTAAGTGTCCGGCTACATGTACCTCGCGTCCGCGTATCCCAACTCGGCCCTCTCGCTTGGCCCGATGATGGCCATCGCGTTCGTAGCGGTCGCCACGCTGGCGTGCTGGCTCATCTTGGTGTTCGTCGCCGCCCGCGAGCCAGGCGAGCAGCGCGGCTGGCAGGCACGCCGCGACGCCACGCCGGCCACGCCAAGCGAATTGGCGGCGCGCGACTCGGCAGCGGAAGATGAGCATAGCGAAGCGGACAGTGATCACGCCGCCCGCCGACACTGGAGGGCCGCCTGATACCCACTGCGGCCGAGGAGGAGCAGATGAGCGAGCCTGTTGCCTCGCACGCGAGCGTGTACGCCCTGCTAGCCGACGGGCGAACCGTCGAGATCAGGCGGGCCACCGAGGCGGACTTCACCGCGGTCAAGGCCATGCACGAGGCGATGTCGCCGAACAACTCCTACCTGCGTTTCTTCAGCCTGAGCAGGCTCGCGGCCGAGCACGAGGCACGGCGGGTCACCAGGGAGCCCGGCCCCGACCACGCCGCACTGCTCGCCATCTTCGACGGCCAGGTCGTCGGGGTGGCCAGCTTCGAGGTGGTGAAGAGCGATGCGAACGGGCCGGGCGGTGGCCAGACGGCGGAGGTCGCGTTCGCGGTCGCGGACACGATGCATCACCGGGGGATCGCCACGCTGCTGCTTGAGCATCTCGTCTCGCTTGCCCGCGCCAGGCAGCTAGAAGCGTTCGTCGCGGAGACGCTGCAAGAGAACACGGGCATGCTCCGGGTCTTCTCCGACGCGGGCCTGCCGGTCGTGAGCAAGCGCGAGGACGGCGTGGTCGCCATCACGATCCCGCTGCCGCCCGACGACGCCGGCCACCAGCTTGAGGACTACCTGGAGACGGTCGAGACGCGGGAGCGGTCCGCCAACGTGGCCAGCCTCCGGCCCGTGTTCGCGCCCCGGTCGGTCGCGGTCGTCGGTGCGAGCAGGCGGACAGGGACAGTTGGCCGGTCGGTCCTGGACAACATCAAGGCCGCGGGGTACGCGGGACAGCTCTACGCGGTCAACCCCAACGCGCGCGAAGTCGGCGGCGTTCCCTGCTTCCCCGACGTCGACAGCCTGCCGGAGCCACCAGACCTCGCGGTGCTCGCCGTCCCGCCGCTGGCGGTGGTCGACACCGCCGAGGCCTGCGGGCGGCGCGGGGCGCGCGGCCTCGTCGTGCTTACCTCCGCCATCGACGCGCCGGTCAGCGCCGACCTGCTCGCCGCCTGCCGCAGGCACGGGATGCGGCTGATCGGCCCCAACTGCTTCGGCATCGCCGTCCCGTCGATCGGGCTCGACGCGACGTTCGCGGCGGCCAACCCGGCCGCGGGGAGCGTGGGGCTCGTCATGCAGTCCGGCGGCATCGGCTTTGCGATGGTGGACCACCTCACCAGGCTCGGGATCGGGATCTCCTCGTTCGCCTCGGTCGGCAACAAGCTCGACGTATCAAGCAACGACCTGCTGCAGTGGTGGGAACAGGATGGGCAGACCCGGGTCGCTGTGCTCTACATCGAGTCGTTCGGCAACCCGCGCAAGTTCGGGCGGACCGCGCGCCGGGTCGGCCTGAAGATGCCGGTGCTTACCGTCCACGCGGGACGCAGCGAGGCCGGCCAGCGCGCCGCCGCGTCGCACACCGCGGCGGTCGCCACCCCGCTGGTCACCAGGGAGGCGCTGTTCGATCAGGCCGGGATCATCGCCACGCCGAGCTTCGGCGAGCTGATGGGGGCGACGGCGCTGCTCGCCACGCAGCCGCCGCCCGCCGGGCGGACGGTGGCGATCGTGTCCAACGTCGGCGGCGCGGGCGTGCTCGCCGCGGACGCCTGCACCGACCTCGGGCTCGCCGTGCACCACCCGGGCGGGCAGACCAGCCGCGGGCTGCGCGCGCTCATCCCGGCAGGCGGCTCCCTCAGCGGACCGGTGGACACCACCGCGACCGTATCGGCGGACGCCTTCCGCCAGGTGCTTGAGACGCTCGGCGCCGACGAGAACGTGCACGCGGTCATCGCGCTCATCTTGCGCACCGGCGCGACCGGTGACCTGCTTGCCGCCGTCGCGGAGGCCGATGTCGGCGTCCCGCTCGCCGTCGTCGTGCTCAACCAGCCGGAAGCGGTCCGGCTGGTTGACGCGAAGGGCGGGAAGGTTCCCGCCTACGCTTACCCGGAGACGGCGGTCAGGGCGCTCTCCCGCGCCGTCAGGTACGCGGAGTGGCGGGCGACGCCCCGCCAAACCGTGCCCGCCTTCCCCGACGTGGACGCCGAGCGGGCCAGGGACATCGCGCAGGCCTTCCTCGCCGAGCACCCGGGCGGCGGCTGGCTGCCGCAGCCCGATGTCATCGCGCTGCTGCGGTTGTACCGGATACCGCTAGTCGCGACGACCGTCGCGCGCGCCGAAGACGACGCGGTGGCCGCGGCCGCGCTGGCTGGCTACCCCGTCGCGCTCAAGGCCGAGGTGCCGGGCCTGACGCACAAGACCGATGCCGGCGCGGTCCTGCTCGACCTGGCCACCGAGGCGGGCGTGCGGTCCGGCTACCGGCGGCTCGCCGGCCGCTTCGGCGCACGCCTGACCGGAGTCGCGGTCCAGCCGATGATCACCGGCGGCACCGAGGTGCTGATCGGCGTGAAAGACGATCACATGTTCGGTCCGCTCGTGGTGTTCGGGCTCGGCGGTGTCGCCACCGAGGTGCTCGCCGACCACGCCGCCAGGCTCGCCCCGCTCACCGAGGCGGACGCCGACACCCTGATCAACTCGATCAGGTCCGCGCCATTGCTGCACGGCCACCGGGGCGCGGCCGCCGCCGACCTGACGGCGCTGCGCGACGTCCTGCTGCGCGTGTCCCGGCTCACCGACGACCTCCCGGAAATCACCGAGCTCGACCTCAACCCGGTCATCGCCCGTCCGGACAGCGCGATCGCGGTCGACGCCCGGATCCGGGTCATGCCGCAGGATCCGCAGGACCCGTTCCTCCGCCGTCTGCGCTAACCCAGGCCGGACCGCACCGTCAGGGTCCTTGGTCCCGCGACATGGTCGCTTACGACACTGTTCACCTTCCACGCCGTTATCTAACGTGAGCAGCGCGGGTAGGGATGTGCAGGGCTCCGCCGACCCGGCAGGGACAAGGCGGCGCCCCTCCCGCAGTTATCACGCACTCGTTCGGGATATTGGAGAGGACCCGCATGACCGCGACGGAGACCGGACCGCTGACGGCCGCCGAGCTTGACCTCATCGATGCGTGGTGGCGCGCCGCCAACTACCTGTCGGTCGGGCAGATCTACCTGCTCGACAACCCGCTGCTCACGGAGGAACTGCGGCCGGAGCACGTGAAGCCGCGGCTGCTCGGGCACTGGGGCACCACGCCGGGGCTCAACCTGATCTACGCGCACCTCAACCGGGTGATCAGGAACTGGGACCTGAACGTCATCTACATCGCGGGCCCGGGACACGGCGGGCCAGGGCTCGTCGCGAACACCTACCTGGAAG
Organism: uncultured Actinomycetota bacterium; assembly: GCA_963759545.1. Classification (GTDB taxonomy): domain Bacteria; phylum Actinomycetota; class Actinomycetes; order Streptosporangiales; family Streptosporangiaceae; genus Trebonia. Next base: position 52,972 of record CAVXAB010000028.1, on the reverse strand, counting down.
GCACCTACACCGAGCGCTACCCGTCGATCACCCAGGACGCCGAGGGGATGCGCAGGCTGTTCCGCCAGTTCTCCTTCCCCGGCGGCATCCCCTCGCACGTGGCGCCGGAGACGCCGGGCTCCATCCACGAGGGCGGCGAGCTCGGGTACTCGCTCGCGCACGCCTACGGCGCGGCGTTCGACAACCCCGACCTGATCGTCGCCTGCGTGATCGGCGACGGGGAGTCGGAGACCGGGCCGCTGGCCGGCTCGTGGCACGCCAACAAGTTCCTCAACCCGGTGACCGACGGGGCGGTGCTGCCGATCCTGCACCTCAACGGGTACAAGATCGCCAACCCCACCGATCCCGGCGAGGATCCCGCCTGACGAACTCGAGTCGCTGCTGACCGGCTACGGGTACCACGTCTACGCCGTCGAGGGCGACGACCCGAAGCTCGTGCATGAGCAGCTGGCCGGCGCGCTTGACGCGATCGTCACCGAGATCCACGACATCCAGCGGCGGGCGCGGGTTGACGGCGACACCGAACGACCGCGCTGGCCGGCGATCGTGCTGCGCACGCCCAAGGGGTGGACCGGGCCGAAGTTCGTGGACGGCAAGCCGGTCGAGGGAACCTGGCGGGCGCACCAGGTGCCGATCCCTGAGGCCAGGGTAGGCGCCGAGCACCTCCGCCAGCTTGAGGAGTGGATGCGGTCCTACCGGCCGGATGAGCTTTTCGGTACGGCTGGCGCGCTGCTGCCGGAGATCGCCGCGCTCGCCCCGGCGGACTACCGCCGGATGAGCGACAACCCGCACGCCAACGGCGGGCTGCTGCTGCGCGACCTGGACCTGCCGCGCTTCCAGGACTACGCCGTCGACGTCCCGTTGCCCGGCACGGTGGACGCGGAGAACACCCGCGTGCTCGGCGGCTGGCTGCGGGACATCATCACGCGCAACGCCTCGACTTTCCGGCTGTTCGGGCCGGACGAGACGGCGTCGAACCGCCTAGACGCGGTCTTCGAGGTGACCGGGCGTGCGTTCGACGGTGAGATCATCGAGGGGGACAACGACCTGCGGCCCGACGGCCGGGTCATGGAGGTGCTGTCCGAGCACCTGTGCCAGGGCTGGCTCGAGGGGTACCTGCTGACCGGGCGGCACGGGCTGTTCAACTGCTACGAGGCCTTTATCCACATCGTGGACTCGATGTTCAACCAGCACGCCAAGTGGCTGAAGAGCAGCCGCAATATCCCGTGGCGGCGGCCGGTCGCCTCGCTCAACTACCTGCTCTCTTCCCTCGTCTGGCGGCAGGACCACAACGGGTTCTCGCACCAGGATCCTGGCTTCATCGACCACGTGGTCAACAAGAAGGCCGAGATCATCCGCGTCTACCTGCCGCCTGACGCCAACACACTGCTGTCGGTGGCGGACCACTGCCTGCGGTCCAAGCACTACGTGAACGTGATCGTGGCGGGGAAGCAGCCGCAGGCGCAGTGGCTGTCGATGGACGAGGCGGTCATCCACTGCACGCGCGGCGCTGGCATCTGGGAATGGGCGTCGTCCGACAACGATCCGGGTACGCCGCCGGACGTGGTCATGGCGTGCTGCGGTGACACGCCGACGCTGGAGACCCTCGCGGCGGTGTCGCTGCTCCGCGAGCACCTTCCCCAGCTGAAGGTGCGGGTGGTGAACGTAGTGGACCTGATGCGCCTGCAGCCGGAGTCGGAGCACCCGCACGGCATGTCGGACGCCGAGTTCGACGCGCTGTTCACCACGACCGCACCAGTGATCTTCGCCTACCACGGCTACCCGTGGCTGATCCACCGGCTGACCTACCGGCGGCACGGTCACCCCAACTTCCACGTTCGCGGGTACAAGGAGGAGGGCACCACCACGACGCCCTTCGACATGGTGATGCTCAACGACCTGGACCGGTTCCACCTGGTGATGGACGTCATCGACCGGGTGAACGGGCTGGCGGGGACCGCCGGGCACGTGCGGCAGCTGATGGCGGACAAGCGGATCAGCTGCCGTGCCTACACCAGGGAGTTCGGCGAGGACGCCCCGGAAATCACCGGCTGGAAGTGGGGCGCGTAAGCCCCATGGAGGCCAACGCGGCAGCCCGGGTGCTCGTCGTCAATGCCGGGTCAAGCAGTCTGAAGTTGCGCGTCCTCGGCGGTAACGGGACGGCAGGCGACGACGTGACCGCCGCCGCCGACCTGCCCGCCGTGGGCGGCGAGCTCGGCGGGGGCGCGGGCGGCGCCGCGATCAAGGCGGCGATCGAGTCGTTCGGCCAGGTCGACGCGGTCGGGCACCGGATCGTGCACGGCGGCACGCTCTACACCTCGGCGGTGATTGTCACCCGCGAGGTAAGGCAGCGGGTCGAGTCGCTCACCGACCTCGCGCCGCTGCACCAGCCGAAGTCGCTCGCCGCCCTGGACGCCGTGAGCAGCGTGCTGCCCGACACCCCCGCGGTGGCCTGCTTCGACACCGCGTTTCACGCGACGATCCCCGACGCCGCGGCGACGTTCGCCCTCCCGGCCGAATGGCGGACCCGGTGGACGCTGCGCCGCTACGGGTTCCACGGCCTGTCCCACTCCTACGTCTCCCGGCGCGCGGCCCAGCTCGTCGGCGCCGCTCCTCATGAGGAACTGCGCGTTGTCACCTGCCACCTGGGGGCCGGCGCCTCCCTGGCGGCCGTCCACGGCGGCCGGTCGGTGGACACCACCATGGGCTTCACCCCGCTCGACGGCCTCGTCATGGCGACGAGATCCGGCTCGGTCGACCCGGGTCTCGTGCTGTGGCTCGAGGAGCACGCGCACATGCCGTCCCGCGAGCTCGCGGCCACCCTGGAGAGTCGCTCCGGCCTGCTCGGCCTGGCTGGCACCGGCGACATGCGCGAGGTGCTTTCCCGTGCCGTCGCGGGCGATGAGCGGGCCGTGCTCGGCCGCGACGTCTACCTGCACCGGCTGCGCGCGTCGATCGCCTCGATGGCCGCCGCGATGGGCGGCCTCGACGTGCTGGTCTTCACCGGCGGCGTCGGCGAGAACTCGCCCGAGATCCGCTACCGCGCCGCCGCCGGCCTCGGCTTCCTCGGCGTCGCCGTCGACGAGTCACGCAACGCCGCCGACGGTGTGGCGGGCGACCACCGGGAGATCACCGCCCTGGGTGCGCGGGTCCGCACGTTCGTCATCGCGGCCCGCGAGGACAAGCAGATCGCCGCCGAGGTCCGGTCAGTGCTGCGCTGAATCCGTCGAAAGCCTGGTCGAGTAACGCGACCAGGCTGATCTCAGCCGGTTTGCCGGGAATGCGGCGCTACCGCTTAAGGCACGACGGTGACCGGCCATTTGCCTGCCCGGACCAGGCGGACCGCCAGGGAGCCCATCAGCCGGTGGCCCGCCTTGAGCGACGCGCCGACCACGATCGCGTCCGCCCGCGTCTCCATCGCGACGCGGGTGATCTCGTGGAACGGGTCGCCGTGCGCGGTCACGAACGTGACCGAGATGCCGAGCTCGCGGGCCATGAGGTCGGCCCGGTCTGCCAGTTCCTTGGCGACTTCCTCGTAGGCCTCGTTCTCCGCGACGACCACGCTCGCCCCGGCGGGTCCGGCCGCGGCCATGCCCGCGATCGGCGACACGTAGACCACGATGACCCTGGCACGCTGCCTGCGGGCGAGCCCGGCGGTGTAGGCGGCGGCGCGCAGGGCCGTCACGGAATCGTCGACGCCGACCAGGATCGCAGAAGGCCCGTCGGTTCCCAGCTCGAACTCACCGTGCTCCACGGGGAAAGTCTACGTTTCCCTGACGCCACCGCCGCGTTAGTGACGCAATTCCGCCGGCACCATGAACGCGAGCAGCCGGGCCTCACCCGGCGTCGTCTCCGCCCACGGGCCCGTTAGGCCAAGGACGGCGACGGCCGCGGTCGGGAACGCCTGCGGCGGCGCGTTGTCCGGGCTTGCCAGGCCCTCGGCCAGCCCGGCGAGTCCCGGGTTGTGCCCAATGATCATCGCGGTGTGCCACGCGTCGTCATACTCGCGGACAAGCATCAGCAGGCTAAGCACCGTCGCCTCGTAGACCCGTGGCTCGAAGCGGATCACCGGGACGGGGCTTCGCTCAGGAGCGACCGCCGCCAGCCCCGTGGCCACCAGCTCCCAGGTCTGGCGCGCCCGCTGCGCCGTCGAGCAGATCACCGCGTCTGGCACGTAACCAGACTCACCGAGCCAGCGGCCGACCGCCGGCGCGTCCCGCCTGCCGCGCTTGGCGAGCGGGCGCTCGTGGTCCGGCACGTCGGGCCAGTCCGACTTCGCGTGCCGCAGCAGGACAAGCTTCCTGCCAGCGTCTTCCGTCCCCATGACCCCACCGTAGCCCGACGCAAGACGGCCACCTCTTGATACCCCGCTAGTAATAATCAGCGGATAGGCTCGATGGGATGCAACGAGTGGCGCTCAGGGACGTTGATCTCGCGTCCTTTCGGGCGGCGATCGGCCAGGAAGGCTGCGTGGACGGCACCATCGCCGTGCAGCGCGGCGCGGTCGTGCAGATGGCATGGGAGGCGTCGCAGCAGCTACTGACCGGCACGGTCCGCGAGGGTGCCGGTGAGATCAGGGGCGGGGAGATCAGGACGGTGTCCGCCTCGTTCCGCGCGTCCCCCGGGTTCCCGCTGCGGTTTCGTGAGGGCTACTGCAGCTGCGCCAAGGGCACCAACTGCGTCCATGTCGCCGCCCTCGTGCTCGCCGCGGCCGACGAGACGCTGCTGTCCGCGCCCACGGCGGCCGGGACCACGGCCCGCCGGTCCACGCTGCCCTGGGAGCAGTCGCTCGAATCGCTGCTCGCCACTCCGCAGGTCCGCGCCGCGTCCGCGGCCGGCGACGTCACCGCGAACGCACCGCTCGCGATCGAGCTTTCGCTGGTGCAGAACACGCCCGAGCCCTTCCGCTATCCCAGCTACTCCACGGACAACGGGCGCCACGAGCCGGCGGCCGAGGACGCCACCCGTAAGTTCAAGCTCCAGGCGCGGCTGGTGCAGCCTGGGCGCCTAGGCGGCTGGGTGGCAGGCAACCTGTCCTGGTCCCGGCTCGACTACCTGCTGCTGCGCGATGAGTTCCCCGCCGCGCACGTCCGCCTGCTGCACGAGCTCTACGCCCTCTACCGGGCCAGCTCGGCGCAGAATTCCGGTTACTACGCGTACGCCTCCCCCGCCTACGGCGGCGACCAGAAGTACCTGGACCTGTCCGCGTGCGAGTCCCGCCAGCTCTGGCCGGTGCTCGAGCAGGCGCACGCGGTCGGCCTGCCCTTCGTCTACCGCGGCAAGCAGGGCACGGTGCCGCCGCCTGGCACGGCGGAACTGTGCCTGGACGTCACGACGGAAGGCACCACGCTGCTCATCGCCCCGGTCATCAAGACCGGGGACAGCGCGGACGCCGTCCCGCTGCGCTTCGTCGGCACCGAGGGCCACGGCGTCATCTACGCCGACCGGGCGCATGCGCCGCACGGCGAGCTCACCAGGTTCCGGCTCGCCCGGCTCACCCATCCGGTGCCCGCGCAGCTGCAGCACCTGGCGCTCGCGGACGAGCGGCTGGTCGTGCCGGAAGCCGGGCAGGCCGCGTTCCTGTCCAGGTACTACCCGCGGCTGCGCCGCCAGGCCACCGTGACCTCATCGGACGGCTCATTCACCGCGCCGGAGATCTCTGGTCCCGAGCTCGTGGTCCGCGCCGCCTACACCGGTGGCCACCACGTCGATATCAGCTGGGAATGGTCGTACCACGTCGGCGGCACCGAGCTGCGGGCCGCGCTTGGCGCCGCCCGCGACCCGTTCCGCGACAACGAAGCGGAGGCGCGGGTGCTCGCCGGGCTATCGCTCCCCGCGGCCGCGCCGGGCGTACCCCGCGAGGCCACCGACCGACGTGGTCTCCCCGCGGTCTTTGCGGGGGGACCACCCGGGGGGGATGGGGGGCGGGAGCCCCCCATCGGGGGTACGGGGGGGCCCCCCCGGGGGACAGTCTCCGGGGGGGCACCCCCCGGGGAAAAACTGCGCGGCCTCGAGGCCATGGCGTTCAGCACCGAGGTGCTGCCCCTGCTTGAGGGCCGCGACGGCGTGCGCGTGGAGCTGACCGGCCGGGTGCCCGACTACCACGAGGCCGGCGACTCGCTGGAGATCGGCCTGTCCACCGGCGAGCTCGACGGCGAGCGAGACTGGTTCGACCTGGGCATCACGGTCACGGTCGAGGGCCGTGAGGTGCCGTTCTCCGATCTCTTCGTGGCGCTCGCCCACGGCCAGTCGCACATGCTGCTCCCCGACGGCGCGTACTTCTCGCTGGACAAGCCGGAGCTCGCCGCGCTCTCGCGGCTGATCGACGAGGCCCGCTCGTTGCAGGACCAGCCCGACGGCTCGCTGCGGATCAGCCGGTTTCAGGCGGGCCTGTGGGAAGAGCTGTCCGGGCTCGGCGTGGTCGGCCACCAGGCCGCGGCGTGGCAGCAGCAGGTGCGCGGGCTGCTCGCCGTCGAGGAGATCGACGCCGTGCCGTTGCCCGCCACGCTCAACGCGCAGCTGCGGCCCTATCAGCTGGCGGGGTTCCAGTGGCTCGTGTTCCTGTGGGCGCACGGGCTCGGCGGCATCCTGGCCGATGACATGGGGCTCGGCAAGACACTGCAGACGCTCGCGCTGCTCCAGCACGCTAAGGACGTGCGGGGAAGAGAGGATGCCGAGGTCGTTCGGACTCCTCCTTTTCTCATCGTGGCGCCGACCTCCGTGCTTGCGAACTGGTCGGCCGAGGCGCACCGGTTCACCCCCGACCTGAAGGTCGTGACGGTCTCCGACACGCTCGGCCGCCGCGGCGGCACGCTGCATGACGTGATCGACGGGGCCGACGCGGTGGTGACCTCGTACACGCTGCTGCGGCTCGACTTCGAGGCCTACGGCGGGCACGAGTGGGCCGGACTGATCCTCGACGAGGCGCAGTACGTCAAGAACCACCAGTCCAAGGCGTACCAGTGCGCACGCCGGGTGACGGCGCCGTTCAAGGTCGCGATCACCGGCACGCCGATGGAGAACAACCTCATGGAGCTGTGGTCGCTGCTGTCGATCGCGGCACCTGGGCTGTTCCCGAATCCCGAGCGGTTCAGGGACTACTACGCGCGGCCCATTGAGAAGTCGGCCAACGCCGACCTGCTCGCGCAGTTGCGCCGCCGGATCAGGCCGCTGATCATGCGGCGGACCAAGGAGCAGGTGGCCGCGGACCTGCCGGAGAAGCAGGAGCAGGTGCTCGAAGTCGAGCTGGACCCAAGGCACAGGAAGGTGTACCAGACCCACCTGCAACGCGAACGGCAGAAGGTCCTCGGCCTGCTCAGCGACGTCAACCACAACCGCTTCACCATCCTGCGCTCGCTGACGCTGCTGCGCCAGCTGTCGTTGCACGCCGGGCTGATCGACGAGGAGCACTCGGACGTGCCGTCCGCGAAGATCGACGCGCTGCTTGAGCAGATCGAGGACGTGGTGGGCGGCGGGCACAGGGCGCTGGTGTTCAGCCAGTTCACCCGGTTCCTGCGGATCGCGCGGGCACGGCTTGAGGCGTCCGGGGTCGAATGCTGCTACCTGGACGGGACGACGACCAACCGGGCGGCGGTGATCTCGTCGTTCAAGGACGGGACGGCGCCGGTGTTCCTGATCTCGCTGAAGGCGGGCGGCTTCGGGCTCAACCTCACCGAGGCGGACTACTGCTTCCTGCTCGATCCCTGGTGGAACCCGGCGACCGAGGCACAGGCCGTCGACCGGACGCACCGCATCGGGCAGACCAGGAACGTGATGGTGTACCGGCTGATCGCGTCCGGCACGATCGAGGAGAAGGTCATGGCGCTGAAAGCCCGCAAGGCCGAGCTGTTCTCCTCGGTGATCGACAGCGACGGCGCGTTCTCCTCCGGCCTGTCGGCGGACGACATCCGCGCGCTCTTCGCCTGACCGCCCGCGCTTCCCTCAGCCTCCCCTGCTGCGGCTACCTCGACCGACTTCGCCCGCGTACGCAGGCGACGCCTGGATCTGGTCGTCAACTTCTAGTTGACGGTTGAGCATGCGTCAACGTAAAGTTGACGCATGGCAGAGTTTCCCGTTCCGCTAGACAACCTCATCTCCTACGTGAAGGCCCTCCACCCCGGCGGAGGACCGCTTGAGAACGTGTCGGACGCGTTCGCCGTCTCGACCCAGATGGACGAGCAGGCCGACGCGCTAATCGGCCACTTCGTCGACCAGGCACGCAAGTCGGGCCTGTCCTGGAGCCAGATCGGCGGCGCGATGGGCGTCTCGAAGCAGGCCGCGCAGCAGCGCTTCGTGCCGACGAGGGCGGCCGACCTGTTCCCCAAGGGCGCTAAGCCGTTCTCCCGGTTCACCGACCGCGCCGCCCGGGTGTTCCTCGCCGCGGGCAAACTCGCGGCGCCGGAACCGGTCGGCGCCGCCCACCTCGCGGCCGCCCTGCTCACCGAGCCTCGTGGCCTGGCCGCGAAGGCAGTCGTCGCCGCCGGCGTGACACCCGAGCAGGTCTACGCCGCCGTCGGGGCAGGCCCCGCCCAGCCGGCGGCGGAGGCCGGCCCGGCCGAACTGCTCGACCTGACCATCGACGAGAGCGCCAAGACCGCGCTCAAGGAAGCACTGAAATCGGCGCTGCGCCTCGGGCACAACTACATCGGCACCGAGCACCTGCTGCTCGGCGTGCTGTCCCGCGGTGGGCCGGTGACCGACGCCTTCACCGGCCTCGGCCTGCCGGCGGAGCGCGCTGAGGAGCTCATCACCGCCGAAATAGCCGCCTTCCAGGCCCGCAAGGAGGCGAACTGACCTCCGGGCAATAGATCTTGGATTGATGAGGTCGCAATCGCGTACTCATCGATCCAAGATCTTTTGCTCATGCCAGACAATGGCGGAAAGCGATGGTTTTCCAGCCGCGCGCTGAGTGCCGTTTGCCCAGGTAGTCACACTGTGACAACTGGAGGTTGTGACGGACCACAAAAACGGAGCATGCCTCCGCTCGCGATAACCTGGGTTGAACGCTCCGGTTTGACCTGGGTAGTCGGAGGCGAGTTGGATCGTCCTTGACGATCATCCGTAACCAGGTCGCGATGCCTGCAAGAGGAGTTAAGACGGCGTGAGCATACTCGGCACCCGGGTCCTGCGGACCGAAGATCCAGGCTTCCTTTCCACAGGAGGCGTCTACGCAGAAGACGTGCAGGACGAGCGGCTGACCGGCGCCTGCCACGTGCATTTCGTCCGCTCGACGGTGGCGCACGCGACGATCAGCAGCATCGACGTGAGCGCGGCGAAGGAAGCCGAGGGGGTCATCGCCGTCTACACCGGCGCGGACCTCGCGGCGGCCGGACTCGCCCCGTCCAAGCCGATGATGCCGAACATGAACCAGGCGATGCTCGCACCGCTGCTTGCCACCGACACGGTGCGGTTCGTTGGCGAACCGGTCGTGGCAGTCATCACCGAAGAGATGTACCAGGGCGAGGACGCCATCGAACTGGTCGACATCGACTACGACATCCTGCCTGCCGTCGCCACCATGCACCAGGCGCTGAGCGGCGAGCGTGGCCTTCTCTTCGCGGATGCGGGGACGAACGTCGTCTGCACGTTCGGCGACGAGAGCGCGGGCAACCCCGATCTCTTCGAGGGCTGCGAGGTCGTTGTCTCCGAGGTCATCCAGAACCAGCGGGTCGCGCCGGCCCCGATGGAGAGCCGGTCGGGCGCCGCCGCCTGGGGCGAGGACGGGCGGCTGACCGCCTGGATCCCCAACCAGGGGGCGCAGGGCACCAAGGGCGCCCTCATGGGGATGCTCGGTCTCAAGCCCGAGCAGGTGCGGGTCATCACGCCCGACGTCGGTGGCGCGTTCGGCGCCAAGTTCGGCGCCGACGCCGAGCACGCGGTCACCTGCTGGGCCGCCATGCAGCTCGGCCGCCCGGTGCGCTGGTCGGAGACGCGGATGGAGAACCTGCTCGTGATGCCGCACGGCCGCGCGCAGGAGCAGAAGATCACCATCGGCGGCATGCGGGACGGCACCGTTCTCGCCTACCGGCTCGAGATCATCCAGGACTGCGGCGCGTACCCGAAGGCGGGCGCGTTCCTGCCGTCCCTGACGAGGCTGATGACCCCAGGGCCGTACAACATTCCTCGCGCGGAGTCGTGGTCCACGTCCGTGGTGACTAACACCACTCCGGTGGGCGCCTACCGTGGCGCGGGACGTCCCGAGGCCGCCGCCGCGGTCGACCGGGCCATGGACCTGTTCGCCGACGCGGCCGGGGTCGACCCTGCCGAAGTGCGGCGGAAGAACCTGCTGCCCAAGTTCACCGAGCCGCTGACGACCGCGTTCGGGGCGAAGTACGACTCAGGTGACTACGTGGCCGGCCTTGAGAAGGCCCTGGAAGCGGCCGACTACCAGGGCCTGCTCGCCGAGCAGGCGAAGCGCCGCGCCAACGGGGACGCGCTGCAGCTCGGCATTGGCCTGTCCTCGTACGTCGAGATCACCGGCCCGGGCGGCGAGGCAGGCGGCCCGAACGAGAACGGTACTGTCGAGGTCCATCCCGACGGCACCGCCACCGTGCTGACCGGCACCTCGCCGCACGGCCAGGGTCACCAGACGGTGTGGGCCATGCTGGTCAGCGACGAACTTGGCATCCCGATCGACAAGATCACCGTCAAGTGGGGCGACACCGACCTGGTACCGAAGGGCGGCGGCACCGGCGGCTCCCGGTCGCTGCAGCTCGGCGGCGCGGCCGTGCAACAGGCCTCACGCGAACTGCTCGACGTGGCCCGCGAGCGGGCGGCGTCGACTCTGGAAGCCGCGCCTTCCGACCTGGTCTTCGACACCGAGACGAGCGCGTTCTCTGTCAAGGGCGACCCGGATGTCTCGGTGCCGCTGTCGTCCCTGGCTGAATCGGAGCGGCTGTTCGTGCGCTCCGTGTTCACCGCGCCAGGGCCAACGTTCCCGTTCGGCACCCACGTGGCGGTCGTCGAGGTCGACACGGAGACCGGCAAGGTGTACTTCCGCCGGATCGTGACCGTCGACGACGCCGGCACGGTGATCAACCCGCTGCTCGCCGAGGGCCAGCGGCACGGCGGCATCGCCCAGGGCGCGGCGCAGGCCTTCCTGGAGGAGGTCGTCTACGACGACGACGGCAACCCGCTGACCGCGACGTTCGCCGACTACCCGTTCCTGTCCGCGACCGAGGTGCCGAGCTTCGAGCTGGTCGACATGGAGACCCCCACGTCCTACAACCCGCTTGGCGCCAAGGGCATCGGCGAGGCCGGCTCGATCGGCGCGACGCCCGCGGTGCAGAACGCGGTCATCGACGCCGTGTCCCACCTCGGCGTCACGCACATCGACATGCCCACCTCCCCGCAGCGGGTCTGGCGGGCCATCAACGCCGCAAACGGCTCGAAGGAGGCCTGATCGCAGTGACGGAGATCAAGCTTACGGTCAACGGGGTCACGCGCAGCGACGAGGTCGAGCCGCGGCTCCTGCTCGTCCACTACCTGCGGGAGACGGTCGGCCTGCGCGCCGCGAACGTCGGCTGCGACACCACCTCCTGCGGCGCCTGCACGGTGCTGCTCGACGGCGAGTCGGTCAAGTCCTGCACGGTGCTCGCCGTCCAGGCCAGCGGCCGCTCGGTGACCACCGCCGAGGGCGTCGTCGAAGCGGACGGCTCGCTCGGCGTCGTGCAGACAGCGTTCCGCGAGAATCACGGCCTGCAATGCGGATTCTGCACGCCAGGCATGGTCATGGCCGCGACCAGCCTGCTCGCGGAGAACCCGCACCCCACCGAGCAAGCGGTGAGGGAGGGCCTGGAAGGCAACTTCTGCCGCTGCACCGGCTACCACAACATCGTCCGCGCGGTGCTCGCCGCCGCGGACAAGCTTTCCGGCCCCTCCTCCGCTACCGAGGTGAAGGCATGATCCCCGCGTCATTCGACTACGAGGTCGCCGACTCCGCCGCCCACGCGCTTTCGCTGCTCGCCGAGCACGGCGAGGACGCGAAGCTGCTGGCCGGCGGGCACTCGCTGCTGCCGATGATGAAGGTACGGCTGGCCCAGCCCGCGGTGCTCATCGACATCGCCAGGATCACCGAGCTTTCCGGCATCAAGATCGAGGGCGACGAGATCGTCATCGGCGCGACCACCAGGCACGCGGAGGTGGCCGAGTCCGAGCTGCTGCGGGCCGAGGCACCGATACTCGCGTACGCGGCCGCGCAGGTCGGCGACCCGCAGATCAGGCACCGCGGCACGATCGGCGGCTCGCTCGCGCACGCGGACCCGTCCGCCGACCTGCCGATGACCCTGCTCGCCCTGGGCGGCTCGGTGGAGATCACCGGGCCGTCGGGGGTGCGCGTGGTCGGCGCGGACGACTTCTTCGTCGGGCCGTTCGAGTCGGCGCTCGGCCCGGACGAGCTGCTTTCCGCGGTGCGCGTGCCGCGCGGCGGCGCGGTTCCCTGGGGATACCAGAAGTTCGTCAGGCGGGCCAACGACTGGGCGATCGTCGGCGCCGCCGCGTACGGCGGACGGGTCGCGCTCGCCTCCATGGGCGGCACGCCGCTGCGCGCCACGGCGACGGAGGAGGCACTGAAGTCGGGCGCGTCGATCGAGGAAGCGGCTCAGCTCGCGGCCGAGGGCACCTCACCCGGCTACGACTTCCACGCCGACGTGGACTACCGCGAGCACCTCGCGCGCGTCCTCACCAGGCGCGCGCTTGAAGGCAAGGCCGGCTGAGTTAAAGACAGTGGATCGCTGGGCGGCCCGGGGGCCGCCCAGCGATCCACTTTCCTTTCCCGCCACCGCCGGGGAACGCCCTGTTTCCCTGGGAGAGGTAAGCTCACGGGGCGTTTCTGGTTAGGCGAAGGGCCGAGGGGGACCTTCGCGCGGTTTGGACGGGGTGTGCGGGCGGTGCGAACGGGGCGAGTCAAGCTGGAGCCGCCCATGGTGCGGCTGCTCGCGCTTGTCTGCGCGATCGTCGGGGTGGACACCGTCTTCTTCTCCGCGCTCACGCCGCTGCTGCCGCATTACGCGGCGGCGGCAGGGATGTCCAAGGCCGGCGCGGGGATCCTGATCGCGGCCTACCCGGCAGGGACGCTGATCGGGTCGTTGCCAAGTGGCGCGCTCGTCGCGCGGTTCGGTGACCGCACCGTCGCGGTGCTCGGGCTCGCCCTGATGGGCGTGTCGACGCTCGCCTTCGGCTGGAGCGCGTCGCCCGGGCTGCTCGACGCGGCGCGGTTCGTCCAGGGAGTTGGCGGCGCCTGCACGTGGACGGCCGCGCTGTCCTGGCTGGCCACGGCCGCTCCCGAGTCGCGGCGCGGCGAACTGCTCGGGACCGCGCTCGGCGCCGCGGTGGTCGGTGCCCTGTTCGGCCCGGTGGTCGGTGCCGTGGCTAACGTCGTGGGCACCGGGGCCGCGTTCTCCGCCGCCTCGGTCGCCGACGTGTTCCTGATCGTCGTCGCGTTCACCGTGCCTTCGCCGCGCCCGCAGGCACCGCAGCCGCTGCGGGCGGCGCTCCCGGCGCTGCGCGATCACGAGGTCGTCATGGGCTGCTGGCTCATGGCGCTCGCCGGGATCGCCTTCGGCATGCTCGACGTGCTCGCGCCGCTGCGGCTGTCCAGGCTCGGCGTGTCCGGCACGGTGATCGCCGTCACGTTCCTGTGCGGTGCGCTGGTCGAATCCGGGCTGTCCCCGCTCGCGGGGCGGCTATCCGACCGAGCCGGCGCCGCCCGCCCGCTCGCTGTCTCGCTCGCCGCCGGCGCCGTTTGCGCCGTGGTGATACCGCGGCTGACCTCGGCCCCTTGGCTGATCGGCGTCCTCATCGCGGGAACGCCGTTCTACGGAACGCTGTTCGCCCCGGCCTCCGCGCTCGTCGCCGCTGGCGCGGAACGGCTCGGCCTCAACCAGGGCATCGCCTTCGCCGTGTCCAACCTGACGTGGGCGGCCGGACAGTCCATCGCCGCGTCTGGCAGCGGTGCCCTGGCCCAGGCCACTTCCGACCTGGTGCCTTACACCCTGCTGACGGTCGCCTGTCTCGGTACGCTCCTCACGCTAGGCCGGGTGCGCCGCGCCCGGACGCTGCCCGCGGCGCCGGAGTCCTCAACTGAAAGCCGGTCGGCCGAGTAACGGTTCGGCTAGCCGAGCGCGGGCGTGATCGTCGGGGACGGCGACGGGGCGGGCAGTTCCACGGGCGGCGGAGAAAGCAGCGGGAACGCCTGCTCGTCGGCGAGCGCGATGGCCAGTTCGCCCGCCGCGTTCGGGTGCAGCGGCGCCGGGTCCGCTGGTCCCTGCACCCACGGGACGGCCGTGCACAGCTCATGCCCGGTGAACCGCGGCGTGGCGACGCCGAACCCGAACAGGTTGGCGCCCTGCTGCAGCACCTTGTTCAGCTGCGTGAGCCTGGTGAGCAGCACCTTGACCTTCGCCGGCGACATCCCGTACTTCTGCAGGCAGCCCACGTCCGACCCGAACGGCGAGTAGTACTGGTTCACCAGCACCGCCGGATGCGCGGGCAGCCCGTCCAGGTCGCTGAGCAGCTGGTAGTAGTTCCTCGTGAACGTGTTGAGCAGCTGCGTGAAGTACGCGGAGGACACCTTGTCGTCGCAGACGGTCTGCGCCGCGCACAGCTGGGTCATCACCGACCAGGACAGGTCGTCCGCTCCCACGCTGACGACGATCAGCTTCGCGTGCGTGGCCGCCGCGGCCAGCGGCAGCTGCGGCGGTGCGATCTCGCCGTTGTAGAGCACCTCGGGGCCGAGCAGGCCGTTCTCTATCGTCGCGCTGCCGCACGCCACGTTGAGCACGTTCCACTGGTTGGCCGCCGCCAGGTCCGCGGCGTACGACTGCGGCGAGCGGCCGCAGGCCTCGTCCTCGGCGGTCGGGTTCTGCCCCCAGGGCAGGCCCCAGCCCGCGGCGGTGGAGTCGCCGATCACCACGGCCTGCACTCCAGGCTGCGCCGCGCCGGCCGGCGCCGTCCCGGTGAGCGGGTCGACCCCCACTAGGTCGTCGAGCGTCTTGACGCTGCGCAGCACCTGCGGCGTGCCGGACGCGGTCAGCGCGATGCCGCCCAGGTTCACCGCCGCGACGACCGCGATCCCGCCGGCGAGCAGCTTCCAGATCGCCGGGCGCTTGCGCACCGCGGCGATCGCCACGAGCGGTACGACCGCGAACCCGACCGCGATCAGCGTTTCCCACAGGAAATAACGCTCCCAGCCGGCCGCGAGCTGCTGGCTGAGCGTGAGTGCGACCTTGGAAGGACCGTCGGCGCGCAGCATCTGGACCACCTGCGGGTCGATCGTGATGTGCTCGAGCGCCAGCCTGGGCCTGATCGGCCCGGTGAAGTCCGGCTTCGTGGCCATCACCTGGCCGAACAGGTCAAGTTCGCCGGGGCCGCGCACACTCGCGTTCGGCAGCGTCGCGCCGACCTGGGCCGTCTGCCCGGCCGCCGACACGGTCTGCAGCGGACTTACCCGGAGCGCCAGCCAGATCGCCCCCGCGGTCACGACGGCGAAGGTCACGAAGTAGAAGGCGGTCGTCCTGCCCCAGCGAAGCAGCTTCGGCGCCCAGGGCCCGCGCACCTTCCCAGAGGTTCGATTGCGTTGAAGAAATAGTGAAATTGTTTATTCTCCCCCTCAGCGGTCAAACCTGGGGCTACGTACCCACCGGTCGCGGTGCTAAGCGATCTTCACTGGGCGCGAGGCCGCGCGCCCGTTCGGTGTCCTTCTTATTCTTCTTCAGAACGGGAGCGTGTTTCTCCCCGCCCGCCACCTGCCAGGCAGGGTCATGAAGCTGAGGAAGTCAGCCGCCTCCGTTCGGAAGCGGCTTGTTCATATCTACTAAAAGGGGCCGTGGCCACTGGAGACCCGCACATCGGCGCGGACGCGAGTCCGGCATACGATTCCTTAGCAATGGAAACTTTTGTCGCGCCGGCCGTGGGGCGCAGGCACCGGATCGGGATGCTGGCGGTGCTTGGCGCGCTGTCCTCGTTCGGGCCGCTTTCGATGGACATGTACCTGCCGTCCACCCCGACTATCGCGGCGAACCTGCACGCCTCGCAGTCGCTCGTGCAGCTCACGCTGTCCGGCTGCCTGGCCGGGCTCGCCGTCGGGCAGCTCGTCGCCGGGCCGGTCAGCGACGGGCTCGGGCGTAAGAAGCCGCTGCTCGCCGGCCTCGTCGCGTTCACCCTGCTGTCCGTCGCGTGCGCCGCGGCGCCCGACATCGGCGCGCTGATCGTCTTCCGGTTCCTGCAAGGCATGGCCGGCGCGGGCGGCGTCGTGCTGTCGCTCGCCATCGTGCGCGACCTCTACACCGGGACCGAGCTGGCCCGGGTGCTCGGCTCGCTGATGCTGGTCTTCGGGCTCGCACCGGTGCTCGCCCCGGTGATCGGCGGCCAGATCCTGCGGTTCACGAGCTGGCGCGGCGTGTTCGGCGTGCTCGCGGCGATCGGCCTGCTGCTGTTCCTGCTTTCGACGTTCCTGCCGGAAACCCTGCCGCCGCAGCGGCGCACGCCGTCGCGGCTGCACCAGCTCGCCGCCGACTCGCGGACGCTGTTGCGCGACCGCCAGTACGTCGGCTACACGCTCGCCATCGCCTGCGGCAACGCCGCGCTCATCACCTACATCTCCGCGCTGCCGTTCATCGTCGAGGACGCCTACCACGAGTCACCGCAGCTCTTCAGCCTGTTCTTCATGATCAACTCGATCGGCCTGGTGGCGATGGCGCAGCTCGGCGCCCGGCTGGTCAAGCGGGTGCCGGTCAGCCGGGTCGTCCTGCTGTCGCAGCTCGTCATGGCCGCGGGCGCCGTCGGGTTCCTCGCGGCGGCACTCACCGGGCACCCGCCGCTCGCGGCGCTGCTCATCCCGCTCTTCTTCTTCCTCGCCTTCTTCGGCAGCATGCGCCCGAACGCCACCGCGATCGCGCTGACCAACCAGGGGGCCATCGCGGGAACCGCGTCCGCCTGGGTCGGCGCGCTGCCGTTCCTGCTCGGCGCCTTCCTCTCCCCGCTGGCCGGCCTTGGCGGCGAGGGCGCGGCGACCGTGGCGGGCATCATGCTGGCCGCGCTCTGCGTGGCCGGACTGCCGTGCGTGCTGCTGATCGCCGGCCGGCGATCAGCGGCGGCCACCGAGAGTTAACCTGCCGGAAGCGCATATGTCCTGCCATTCGCGGCTACCAAGCGGCAGGATGGGTCACCATGAGTGCCGATCAAGTCGACGCGCTGGTGATCTTCGGTGCGACCGGTGACCTGGCGAAGCTGGAGACGTTCCCCGCGCTCGTGGGCCTGGTCGAGCGCGGCGTGCTCGACGTGCCCGTGCTTGGGGTCGCCAAGAGCGGCTGGGAACTGCCGCAGTTCCGTGATTACGCGGGCGCGGCGCTGAAGCTGAACAACATGGACCCCGAGGCGCCCGCCGCGGTCAAGATGCTCGACCTGCTGCGGTACGTCGACGGTGACCTGGGGGACCACGCGACGTACGAGGCGATGGCCGCCGCGCTCGGGCCCGGCGCCAAGCGGATGTTGTATTACCTGGAGGTGCCGCCGTTCCTCTTCGGGCGGATCGCCCAGGGGATCTCCGGTGTCGGACTCGCCGCGCAGTCGCGGGTCATGGTGGAGAAGCCGTTCGGCAACGACTTCGCCTCGGCCCGGGCGCTGAACAATACCGTTCACCAGTACTTCCCCGAGGAGTCGGTGTACCGGGTCGACCACTGGCTCGGGCTTGACCCGGTCGAGTCCCTGATGTTCGCCAGGTTCGCGAACTCGATCATCGAGCCGCTGCTCAACCGGCGCTACGTGCAGTCCATCCAGATCACGATGGCCGAGGCGTTCGACGTCGCCGACCGTGGCAGCTTCTACGACAAGACCGGCGCGATCAAGGACGTCATCCAGAACCACATGCTCCAGGTGCTCGCCACCGTGCTCGCCGAGCCGCCGACCGGATCGGGGCTCGATTCCTGGCCGTCGTCCAAGGCGCAGCTCATCAGCGCGCTGCGGCCGCTGACGCCGACCGATGTGATCAAGGGGCAGTACGAGGGGTACCAGTCGGTCGTCGGCGTGGCGCCCGGGTCTACCACGGAGACCTACGCGGCCGTGCGACTCGCCGCCGACACCTGGCGCTGGGCCGACGTGCCGATCGTCATCAGGGCGGGCAAGTGCCTGCCGGTCACCGCGACCGAGGTGATGATCGACTTCAAGCCGGTGCCGCATGACGTGTTCGGGCTCGGCGAGGCGACGACGACGTCCAATGCGCTGCGGTTCCGCGTCTACCCGGAGAGCGAGGCCGTGCTGACGCTGGTCGGGAAGAAGCCGGGGGCGGCCTGGGCGCCCGAGGTGCAGGACCTCACGTTCATCCAGCATCCTGGCGCCGACATGCGCGCCTACGACCGGCTCATCGGCGCCGCGCTGAACGGGGAGCGCTGGCTGTTCGCGCGGCAGGACACGGTGGAGGCGGCCTGGCGGGTCGTCGACGCGGTCGTCGGCAACGTGGGTCCCGTGGTGCCCTACGCCCGCGGGTCCTGGGGCCCCGACGCCTCCGCACTGCTCCCCGCGGGTGAGACCTGGTACGACCCGTCGGCCTAGTCCGCCTGCTTCCCCTGGGCATACGCTGTCAGCCGTGGCTACCTGGATCATCTCCGACAGCACGCCTGGCACCGGGCCGCGGGTCGCGGTCAAGGACCTGATCGACATGGCCGGGCTGCCGACCACGGCGGGTTCCCGGCCGGTCGCCGACAAGGCCGTGCCCGCCGAGCGCGACGCCGCCTGCATCGCCGGGCTGCGCGCGGCGATGGACGCCGGACAGGCACGGTTCGCCGGCAAGACCAACCTGCACGAGCTCGCCTACGGGATCACCGGGATCAACGCGGCCTTCGGCACCCCGGTCAACCCGCTCGACCCGCTCCGGATGCCGGGCGGCTCGTCAAGCGGGTCAGGGACGGCGGTCGCCGCGGGCGAGGCCGACATCGCCTACGGGACGGACACCGGCGGGTCCATCCGCATCCCCGCCGCCTGCTGCGGGATCACCGGCCTGAAGACCACCTGGGGCAGGATCCCGCTCGCGGGCGTCTGGCCGCTGGCGTCCGGCCTGGACAGCGTCGGACCGATGGCTCGCGATGTGGCCGGCGTCGCGGCCGGCATGGCGCTGCTCGAGCCGGGGTTCAGCGTGGCGAGTACGTCGCCGCGGACCGTCGGGGTGATCGCGCTCGACGCCGACCCGCTGGTCACCGCGGCCATCGACGACGCCCTGCGCACCGCCGAGTTCGACGTGGTGCCGGTCACCATCCCCGATCTCGACCAGGTCATCGTGGCATCGCTCGCCGTGCTGAACGCCCAGGCCTGGCAGGCCAACAAGGACCTGTTCGCCGCCGCGGCCGACCAAATCGGCGGCGATGTCAGGGACCGGCTCAACCAGGCGAGCACGATCACCCCGGCGCAGGTGACCGAGGCGGAGGCGGTGATCGCACGCTGGCGGGAGACGCTCGACGGCCTGTGGCACCGGGTGGACGCGCTCGCGGCCCCCACCCTCCTCGGCTTCCCGCCGCTGCTCGACGAGGTGCACATCCTGTGGAAGCTCCGCGCGCTCACCTCGCCGGTGAACGCGGCCGGTGTCCCCGCGCTCGCGCTGCCCGTCCCGGTGCCGGGGCGGGACGCGGGACCAGTCCCGGCGAGCGTCCAGCTGATCGGCCCGCGCGACAGCGAGGAGCGACTGCTTGCCGCCGGCGCGCGCCTCGAGCAGGCGGTGCGTGGCTGAGGCTGTTCGCTCTGCGTTGCGGCGGATCTGCTGACGGCAGCGCGGCCACCCGCCGGCGCCGCTCATCGCGCAGGCTGGTGGCATGGCTCAGGAATCAAAGATCCCGGTCTTCACAGAACAGTTCCGGCTCTCCCTCGTGCAGCGCCGCGTGCTCGTCCTTGACGGCGTCCTCGACGACGACAACGGCACCGTGCTCGCCGCGCAGCTGCTCACGCTCGCCGACGAGGACCCAGACACCGACGTGGCGCTCTGGATCAACTCGCCGGGCGGCTCCGTGCCGTCCATGCTCGCGATCCGCGACGTCATGCGGCTCATCCCGTGCGACGTGGCGACGCTCGCCTTCGGCATCGCGTGCAGCGCCGGCCAGTTCCTGCTTTCCGCGGGAACCAAGGGCAAGCGGTACGCGCTGCCGCACTCCAGGATCCTCATGCACCAGGGGTCGGCCGGGATCGGCGGCTCCGCCGTCGAAGTGGAGCTGCAGGCCGCCGACCTGCGGCTGACCAGGGACACGGTGCTCGGCCTCATCGCCGAGGACACCGGCCAGCCGCTTGAGCGGATCTTCGAGGACTCAAGGCACGACCACTGGTACACGGCGCCAGAGGCCAGGGACTACGGATTCGTCGACGCCAT
Source organism: uncultured Actinomycetota bacterium (assembly GCA_963759545.1). GTDB lineage: Bacteria > Actinomycetota > Actinomycetes > Streptosporangiales > Streptosporangiaceae > Trebonia. The sequence continues at coordinate 32,628 of CAVXAB010000028.1, read as the reverse complement.
CGCGGAGACGTTCGGCCAGCTCATGCCGGCCAGGAAGCGGCCGTTCGGGCTACGCCCCACTGCCGGCAGTGCGACCGGCATGCGACCAAGAGCACCGGAGGTGCCGCGTGAGCAGCTACACGATTCCCAACGTCGTCGCCGATCACCCGCGTGGCGAGCGGATCATGGACGTCTACTCGCACCTGCTGACCGAGCGGATCATCGTCCTCGGCACGGTGATCGACCCAGGCGTCGCCAACACGCTGACCGCGCAACTCCTCTTCCTTGAGGGGCAGAGCCCCGACCAGGAGATCAACCTGTACATCAACTGCGAGGGCGGCGACATCCCCTCGATGCTCGCCATCTACGACACCATGCGGTTCATCAAGGCCCCGGTGGCGACGACCTGCGTGGGGCAGGCCGTGGCCGCGGGCGCGGTCCTGCTGGCCGCGGGCGGGGCAGGGCGCCGGGCCATGCTGCCGCACGCCCGGGTCATCCTGCACCAGCCCGCGGCGAGCGGCCAGGGCACGATCCCCGACCTGATCCTGGCGGCCGACGAGCTGGTCCGGCTGCGCGGCGAGCTTGAATCCGTGCTGTCCGAGCACACCGGCCAGTCGGTGGAGACCCTGCGCGCCGACACCGACAGGGACCGGATCCTCACCGCGCGGGCGGCGCTCGACTACGGGCTTGTCGACCAGATCCTCACGGGCCGCTGAGGCACCGGTCCCGGTTAGGCCGCCATGGCCAGGGCGACCGGGCCGGACGGGCGCTGGCCGGACGGGCGCTGGCCGGCGGGCCTGATGACCGTGGCGGCGGTGCCGATCATGGTGCCGGAGACGACGACGGTGGCGGCGCGGCGCAAGTACTCCGCCGCGCCCGCCATCAGGTCGGCGACGGTGATGTCGAGGGCGCCGGCGAGTGCCGCGATCATCTCGCTCGACGGCTCCTTGCGGCCGCGTTCGACCTCCGACAGGTACTGGGGCGAGATCCCGGCACGCTCGGCGGTCTGCGCGAGGGTCTCGTCTCGCTCGGTGCGCAGCTCCCGCAGGCGGCTCCCGAGCACCTCCCGCCACAGTGGTTCCAGCGCCTGGCCGTCCAGTGGATAGAGCCTGCTGATCTCGCTCATGTCATCACTGTAGGAACTCGCGGCGGGTAGGGGAATCTCCGTTCGCCGCCAGCGGACTCGAAGCGGCCCGCCTCGGTGGTTGTGGCAACGGGCCGGCCAGGTGCGGGGTCAGCCGGGCGCGCCGCGGTAGCGATAGCCGAAGCCGCGGACCGCCTCGATGGGCGAGTCGCCGCCGGCCTGGGCGCCGAGCTTACGGCGCAGCCGCATGACGCTGTACTTCACCCGGTCCGGGCCGATGCCCGACGGGTCACTCCAGGCCAGTTCGAGCAGCTTGACAGAGGAAAGCACCTGGCCGCGGTGCCGGACGAGGGCGGCGAGCAGGCGGAACTCCGTGGGGGTCAACTCGACGGTGGCGCCGGCCACCAGCACCGTGTGGGTGACGTAGTCGACCTGCACGTGGCCGTCGTCGAAGACCTCGGGCAGCGGGGCGGCGGCACGCTGCCTGCGCAGCAGGGCCTGTACCCGGGCGGTGAACTCGGCGTTGCCGAACGGCTTGGTGAGGTAGTCGTCCGCTCCGCCGCGCAGGCCGCGCACCTTGTCGGACTCCTGGCCGTGCGAGGTGAGCATGAGCACGGGAACCTCGCTCAGCTCGCGGATTCGCTCAAGTACCGTCCACCCGTCCATCTCTGGCAGCCCGACGTCGAGGATCACGATGTCGGGGTGCTCGCTGTGGAAGGCGCGCAGCCCCTCCCGGCCCGCGGCCGCCGTGGTCACCTCGAACCCGTTCCTGCCAAGCACGGTCCTGACGCCGAGCGCGATGTCCGGGTCGTCCTCGATCAGCAGTACCCGTTCGCTCACCGTGCTACCGAACTCACTGTGCTTCCCGAAGTCACTGTGCCGCCACCGTCGCGCGGACGGGAAGGAACACGCTGAACGTGGTGCCCTCGTCGAGCACGCTCTCCACCTTCACGTGCCCGCCGTGCATCTCGACGAGCGACTTGACGATGGCAAGCCCGAGCCCGGTGCCAGGCAGGCCCGCGATCTTCGCGTTGGATCCCCTGACGAACAGCCCGAACAGCCGTGCCGCCTCATTGGCCGGGATGCCGATCCCCGTGTCGGAGACGTCGATCCGCCAGGTGCCGCGCAGGTAGCGCAGCCGGACCCGCACCAGCCCGTCCACGTGGGAGAACTTGACCGCGTTGCCGATCAGGTTGTCGAGTACCTGGGTGAGCCTCCTGGGGTCGGCGAGCACCTGGGGCCCATGGCCCGCGTCGAGGTGGACCGTGACGCCGGACTTGGCGGCCACCGGCGTGGCGGTCTTGACCGCCTCAGCCGCGAGGTCAGGCAGCGAGACCTGGGTCAGTTCAAGTGGCAGCCCGCCCGCCTCGAGCCGGTTCAGCATCAGCAGGTCATCGATCAGCCGGAGCAGCCGGTCGGCGTTCCGCTCGATGATGCCGAGGAAGCGCATCCCCTCGGGCGACAGCCCGCCCGCCTCGCCGCGTAGCAGCTCGCTGAACGAGATGATCGAGGTCAGGGGCGTCCGCATCTCGTGCGAGACGACCGCGAGGAACTGCGCGCGCTCCTTGTCCGCGCTCGCGTCCGTGCGCTCATCGCGCACCCGGTCTGATTCTCCTCGCAGCCGGTCCGGCTGAGACCTGGCCCGAGGGATGCCCCCGCCCCCCATAGTCCCTGCTTTCCCTGCCGCACCGAGCGTCAAAACACGGGCGACGGATCAGCCTCCACCTGTGACCAGAGGGATTCAAGAGGCGTTATTGCGCTCGATGGAAGAAATGCGGCATAACCTCCCCGAAGGATGCCGGTTGTAACATCTGCTACTTTAGTTACGTTTTGATCTCAGAAGGAACACGCAACAGCACCGAGCGAGGAGGTTCGCACCAAGTCATGACGACTCAGGCCACGCGCACCAGGACCAGCGTCGTCTACTTCTTGCAGACCCATCACAAGCCCGCCCAGATCGCCCGGCTAGTGCAGGTCATCACCGAAGGCAGCCCGGACGCCATCGTGCTCATCAGCCACGACGCGGCGGGCTCGGCGCTGGACGTGGCGGGCCTGCAAGCGCGCGGGAACGTCCACGTACTGCTGCACCAGGGGGGCTACGGCGACTTCTCGCACCTGGACCGCTACCTCGCGGCGGTTGACTGGCTGGACGCGCACGGCATCGACTACGAATGGCTGGAGAACCTCACCGGCCAGGACTACCCACTGCGACCCATCGCCGAGATCGAGGACGCGCTCGCCGCGACCGACTCTGACGGCTTCCTGCTGTACAGCCCGGTGTTCCCGGAGCGCGTGCCCCGCGGCGCGGACCAGGGAACCGCCGGGTACACCCTGGCCAGGGCGTTTGACTCAACGATGCGGTACGACTACCGGCACTGGCGGCTCGGCAAGCCCAGCCCGGCCAAGCAGCTCTTGATGCGCCCGCTGATGGCGCTCAACTTCGTGCAGCCCTGGATCCGGGTAAGCAACTCCTACGCTTCTGTGGGCGTCCGCCGCCGCACGTTGTTCGGCTCGGGCTTCCACTGCTACGGCGGCTCGTTCTTCTGCACGCTGCGAGCAGAATGCGCCAGGTACGTCAGGGACTACGCCAGGGCCAACCCCGACGTGGTCGCCTTCTTCCGCGCCGCCCTGGCCCCGGAGGAGGCGTTCCTGCACTCGGTACTCGTCAACTCCGGCCGGTTCAGCCTCACCCCGGACTACAAGCGCTACATCGACTGGACCGGTTGCACGCACACCCATCCGAGAACGCTCGGGATCGAGGACCTCGACAAGCTGCTCGCCAGCGACGCGCACTGGGCGCGCAAGCTCGACCTGGACAAAGACGCCAGTCTCTTCGACATTCTCGACCAGCGGATCCGGCCGGGCCGCGGACTCTGCGCGGTCACAAGTCCATGCGGCTCGCGAACCATGGCCAGCTTAGTTCTCGTTGGGTGAGTTCAGCCGCAGTCGTTACGAGCCTGCGGTCGGGTACTCGTCACCTCGTCTCGGCTTGGTGACCTGCGTCGGCGGTGTCCGGGACTTTCGACCGGTGTCCGCGCCCGGCAGTAGCGGGATTCTCGAAAGGGGAGCAGGGAGTGGGGTGCTCCCGAGGATCGAGGTGACTTGCGGTGACGTATACCTTCACCGACGAGGAGATGACGCGCCTGCGCAACGCGATGGACCGCGCGCCCTCCATCTTCGGGCAACATCCGTGGAAGCTCGAGCTCGCCACCGACGAGCAGGGGCGCACCGTCCGCGACCGGGTGGAACTGTACTCCGCGCCGGACAACGAGGACCTCGGCAAGTTGCTGCCGAGGGAGGTTGTGATCAGCTGCGGCGCGGCCCTGTACAACCTGCGGCTTGCCATCCAGGTGGCCGGCCGGGAACCGTCCGTCTGGCTACTCCCGGGCCTGGACCTCGACTCCGGGTTGCTCACCACGGTGGCCTCGCAGGAGACCTTGCTGGCCTCCGTTGAGGTAATGCCGGGCCGCGCTGCCCCGCCGACCGACGCCGAGCAGGAGCTATACGAGGCGCTCTGGCTGCGCCGAACGGACCGCGGTCCCCACCAGTACGTGCCCGTGCCGCCGCCGATCCTGGTGGAGATGGAAATCGCGGCCGCGCGCGAGCGCTGCTGGCTTCGCGCCCTGCCCGATCACCAGCGCCGGCAGGCACTTCGCGCCATTGCCGCGGCGAACAAGAAGATCGCGGAAGAGAATGGACTGGCGGAACTGCTGGCCGACCCGGCATCCAAGCTTCTGCCCGGCCCGACCGACGAAAGGTCTCGCGTCCACTTCGGTCCGACACCAGAGGGCAGGCGGGGTGCCAAGGCGCCGCCAACCAGGCCGATCTTCTGGCAGAACGAGCGCAAGCCGTTCGAGGACCGACTCCGCACACCGCCGATAGCCCGCCGCCGCACACAACTCATGGCGCTGTCCACCGACGATGATCGCCCGCTCGACTGGCTGCGGGCCGGGGAGGCGCTGCAGCATGCCCTGCTAAACGGCACTCGCTTCTCGATGTCCACGACGGGCGGTCGCAGCACTCCCTACCGCCAGCAGTTGTACTACGCCCCGCTTGACCCGCACCGCCTCTGGCGGCGCCCCCCGGCACCGGCCGGGTTCGCGGTTGAAGCGTCCTTCCTGACCCAGTCCCTTGAGCTAGCCAGTCTGCGAGACGTTGCGCCAGCAACGCTGGCAGGCCTTGGGCTAGCCGGTGAGATAGCCGACCTGAGAGAGAGCCAGCCACGCAAAGACCGGTGGCGGTGGCCCTGGCACTCGTACTACACCGAGATTCCGCAGATAGTGCTGCGCGTCGGCTACGCCCCCGTCCAGCGGGTCGCCGCACGCGGCGACTCGGACGCGCAGACTCGGCCGCTCCCGCGGGTCAAGCACAACGCCTTGTATGCCAACTCGGTCCCGCGACACGAGTACGACGATGACCAGTACCCCCTGCCCCAGCCGCACCCCGCGGACGACGAGTTGTAACGACCCGCAGAGGGCTGGTCACCCGATATAGCCCGGCATCCTCAGGTCAGCTGGGCGGCGACCTGCTGCGCCCAGGTCCCGTCGTGCTTGATCGTCGCGACGAGGGAACCGGTGAGCGGGGAGGTCGCGGCGTCCTGGCGGTGGGGGGCGGCCAGGTCGCCCGATGCCGCGGCGTGGATTTCCGCGGTGGCGAAGCCGGCGTCGTCGAGTGCCTGGTTGACGAGGGCCCGGGGGTCTCGGCCGCCCGCGCGGTAGACGTAGGTGGCCGGCTCAGGCAGGTTCAGTACCTCGTACGCGACCGGGTCACCGCCGCCGGCCGGGGTCAGCAATGCGAACGCAAGCACGGTCGGCCGCGCGCCGGACGTGGTCAGCGCGGCCAGGTCCTCGGTTTCCGGGGTGAGCTGGCCGTAGCGGACGTCGGCGCGGGTGGTCATCGGCCGCTGTCCGCCTGAGTACGGGTTCATCGCCGCGCCGAGCGCGCGGAACGCCCAGTAGCCGCCGGCGTTGCCGTAGCCGCCTGGACCCCCGCCGAACGGTCCGCCGTAGCCGTGCCCGGCGAACCCGCCCGGTCCCATCCCTGACATGACGCCTGCGGCAATCACGCCGCCGAGGCCCGGGCCGAACAAGCCGCCAGGGCTGTCGTGCTGGCCGATGTGCGGCGCAACGGACGGGTCGTGCCAGGGAGTGCCGCCGACCGCGGCCAGGCGAACCGAGGTCACCTGCTTGAAGCCGATCGCCAGGTCCGCGCGGTCGGCGAGGCCGCGCTATCTCCGCGAACCGGCCGGGCAGCGTCGCGACCCGCAGCAGGGTGGCGCTGAGGTCGTGGTGGATCGCGTCGAGCGCACCGGACGGCACGGCCACCCCGTCGCGCAGCAGCCCCGCGGCGGCGCGCTGTGCCAGCGGGTCGAGCCCGGGCAGCAGTGAGCCGAGGAAGGCGGCGGTCCGGTTCCTCGCCGCCCGCAGCCGTTCGCCGAGCAGCGCCGCGAACTCATCGGTGCGCCTGCCGAGCCGGCTGATGGCGAGCGCGTCCTGCCCGGTCACATCGATGGTGATGGTGTAGTCGCGCGCCCGCACGTCCGCGACGAAGGAGAACGCGATCCGCTTGGCGCGCCCGCCCGCCATGACAAGCAGCGCGTCTTCGAAGACGTGCAGGTCGACCTGGGAAGCCGCGACCGTTGCGCTGAACCGGACCGGATCCCCAAGCACGCCCGACTCCGCCGCGGCGACCCCGGCCCGCGCGTCGCGCAGTTCCCCGAGCAGCTGAGTGCGCATCCGGCCGAGCCGGCTGAGCTCAAGCGCGCTCCCGTCCGCGATCCTGACGAGGACGACGAACGGCTCGGGCTCCGCGACCGAGGCGATACGGCCGGGCGGGACACGCAGCGCACTGCCGTCCGCGGGCCGGAGTTCGAGCACCCCGCCCGCCACCGTCACGTCGCCGCTGCCAGCATCGAGCACGGCGCCGTCAGCGCCGATAAGCCGGTACTCGGCGGAACTCACGTCAGCCGGCCGGGGTGCCGCACTCGCCGCAGAACTTCGCGCCATTCAACGTGCTTCCACAATTTCCGCAGAATTTCTTCGCGGCTTGCGCCGCGGCTAGCGGGTGACCGCATTCCTGGCAGAATTTCCCCGCGCCGCTCTCCTGCCCGCAGGACGGGCACAGGCCGGTCGCCTGGTCGCGGTAGTTAATGTCACCCGTCAAGTCCTGTGCCTGGATCTTGGTATTCAGCTGCTGGATCTGGGCCTGCGCCTGCATTTGGGCGATGGCCTGGTCCAGCTTGGGCGCGCAGCTCACGCACAGGCCGCGCTCGGTGTTCCAGCAGACCTGGTCGCAGACCCACTGGCCGCAATTGTGGCACTGCTTGAAGTAGGGCTTCATCTGCTCGACGGCCTTGGCGAGCGCCTTGTCGCGGGTCGAGCCGCGCACGGTGTCGCGCATGAACTCGGCGTCCCAGCCAAGCTTCGACGCCTGCTCGCCGAGCTGGCCGCCGACCACGTCGCCGCCGAGGCGGAGCAGCCGTCCGCCGAAGCCGGTCACCGAATGCTGGAACGGCGAAGAGTAGCCGTTACCGCACCGACGGCAGTAGAACTCGAATTGATACCCGTCGTCGCTACTGCGGTCCGCGTAATTGTCGGTAAAGAAGACCATCCCGGCCATGGCGATTCCCTCCCTGATGTGTGCACGGGAACGGTAGCAACTCCGTAAGCCACCGGCCAGCACAAGAGGGCAAAAAACCGCCGTAAAGCCGCATTCTGCCTGTTCGCCGTTGAATCGTTAACGCGGCTACACGCCGAGAAGAACCTGGCCGTGGCCGCCGGCCAGGTCGACGACACCGGGCAGCGCGAGCAGTTGCCTTGCCGTCATTACCGGCATGCCCTCGCGGAGCGTCCAGTGATCGGCGTACACGCCGGCCGGCAGCCAGAACTCGTCGGTGCTCAGCCGCTCGGTGACGACGACGCGGGCACCGACCCGGCGCGGCCCGTTGGCCCCGTCACCGCCGGGCACCAGGAACACGCAGCCAGGCCGGCGCGTCACCAGCGGGCCGATGTCAACGAGCCTGCCGCGCTCGAGATGCGCCCATAGGCTGCCGTCGTCAAGCGGGCTCACGGCCAGCGGCGGCCACTCGGCAGGCTGGCTCCCGACCAGCGGCATGACCAGGACCCCGGGGGCAGCGGAGGCGTCATCCCATGGCTCGGGCAGCCGGCCATAGGCCGCGAGCACCGCCTGCACCTGGTATCCGGACACCCAGCCGAACAGCGCGCCGTCGCGCGGCACGGGGACGCCCGCCTCGATCACCCGGCGAACCTCGTCGGGGACTGCCTCGTGCGGCCCGATCTCCACCCGCGGCCCGTCGCGGCGGTCCCAGTGCCGCAGCACGAACAGGTCGTCCCACTCCATGATGAGGACGAAGAACCTGGATGTTCCCGCGTCACGGCTCATCAGCACCATCGAGCCGAAGCGGCGCTCGGCGTAGTGCCGCCTGACGGCCATCGGGTAGCTACGGAAAAGCCGCAGGCACGCCGCGAAAGCGGCGTCGCCTGACCGGGCGTGAACCAGCACAGTCTGCTCCTTGCGGGGTTACGGGGGATGACCCACGTGACCAAGGGGCGTGCCGCGTCCGCCGCCTACGGCGAGGTCTAGGTAACAGATGTTGCGGGCCACATAGTGGCCGCGACCGGCTCCAGAGACATCCGCCAACTGACCGAGAACCCGCCGGCGGCTGGCCGTAGACTGCGGGAATGCCTGGCTCGACGGATGGCAGTGACCCCGCCGCGAAGTGCACATTCTGCGCGATCATCCGGGGAGAGCTGGCCGCGACGCGCATCATGGAAACCGACAACCTGCTCGCGTTCCTCGACCACCGTCCGCTGTTCCGCGGTCATACGCTGCTGGTGCCCAAGGTGCACCTGCGGCTGCTTTCCGACCTCCCCGCCGCGCTCGCCGCCGAGTTCCTCACCACGGCGCAGCGACTCGAGCGGGCGGTGGAAGACGGCCTCGGCGCGGCGGGAAGCATGATCCTGGTCAACAACGTGGTCAGCCAGTCGGTGCCGCACCTGCACATGCACGTGATCCCGCGCAACCCAAAGGACGGCCTGCGGTTCTGGCTCGGCCCGCGGCAGCCGTACGACGCCGAGCACCCGGCGGAAGAGTACGCCGAGAAGATCCGCGCGGCGCTCCCGCCCGCCTAGCCGGCTTCGTTGAGCCGACAGCCCCGTGATCGTGGGTCATCGCGGTGAAAGGCCTTCGCAGGTCAGCCGGTTAACCCGTTATGTCATGGTTTGCCGGTGCGCCTCTCCTGTTGTTTTCATGATCGTGGGTCATCCGCGGCGATATTCGCCGCGGATGACCCACGATCATTGCAGCGCGCAGCTGGGAGGTGTCGACCGACTCATTCAGTTAGGTTTTCGAAGATAGATGCTATTTAGGCACTATAAGTACCCAATCCTGTTTCTGCGGTGACTGGCGGGGCTGGAGTGGCCTAAGTGCCGGTCGCGTACCTGGCCGGCGGGACGCCGAGGGTGGCGGTGAAGTCGCGGGTCAGGTGCGCCTGATCGGCGTAGCCCAGGTCGAGCGCGATCGCGGCCCAGTCCACGACGTCGCCCGCATCCGCGCGGCGTGCCGCCTCCAGCAGCCGGGCGCGGCGCATCACCCACTTCGGCGACACGCCGACGTACTCGGCGAACAGCCGCTGCAGCCGCCGCTCGGGCAGGCGGAAGACCTCGGCGAGCGCGGTCACCCGGCGTAGCTCTTGATCGGTGCTGATCCGCTCGACCATGTCGGCTACCTGCACCGCAATCGGGTCAGGCACCGGGCAGCACCCGCGCAGCAGGCCCTCGGCCGCCGCGACCATGGCGGCGTCGTCGGCGTCCGGCGACATCACCGCCGCGCACGCCTCGTCCGCCGGCTGACCAAATACCTGCCGGGCAGGGACGACGCGATCGTTCAGGCTGGCGATTGATTTTCCATAGAACGGATGGAAACCGCCGGGGCGGAAACGCACGCCAAGCCCCTTGCCCTCCCCCGCCAGCCGCTTGGTGAAGATGGAGCGGTCCACGCCGAAGACCCCCGCCCCTGTCGCCTCGAAGGCCAGGTTCACGTTCGGGTGCGGCAGGATCGCCTGCTCGTAAGGCGGCTGGCCGCGCAGGTCCCAGCGGACCACCCAGAAGTAGTCGAGGAACGGCGCGAGGTCATCCGACGGCAACTGCCTCGCCAGGGTGAACCTGGTGGCGGCGGCCCCCGCGTGCAGCACGCCCGCCCCCATCGACTCCACGGCCGGCCCGGCGGCTGCACCTGATGCGGTCACATGACCTAGGGTAACTGTCGTGTTTGTTCAAGACACGTGCGACGCACGCGGCTAGCCTCGCCGATCATGAACCTGCATGCCGAGATGACCGATGCGGCGGACGCCGCCGCGCGCACCGTGGGGAACGTGCACGAGAGCCAGTTGGGGCGGCCGACCCCGTGCGACGACTGGGACGTGCGCACCTTGCTCAACCACCTCATCGTCTGGACCTCCTACTCGCTTGAGGCCCGGGCGCACGGCGATTCCGTCGCCCAGGACCTGATCGACCGCGACTTCGCGGCCGATCCCGGCTTCGCGGCCGGCTACCGGGCGCAACTCGACCGCGCCCTGACCGCCTGGTCGGATCCGGCCAAGTGGGAGGGCTCGCTCAACGTGATGGGCTCGCCCATGCCCGCCGCCGACGTCGCCGCGCTCAACATCGCCGAGATGGTGCTGCACGGCTGGGACCTGGCCGCCGCCACGGGGCAGGCGTACACGGTGAGCGAGCCTGCCGCGGCCGCCGCCATGCGGGCCGTCGAGGCGAACGCGGAACTCTTCCGTCAGTACAAGGGGTTCGCAGAGCCGGTCGAGGTGCCGCCAAGCGCGTCGGTGCTCGACCGGGTGCTCGCGTCATCTGGCCGGGATCCCGCCTGGACGCCGGCGCCAGGCGCGTAGCGAGGGCCGCTCGCTATCGTGGGCCCATGCGGAATGTCACGGCCGATGTCGTCACGGATCTCGCCCCCACGGGCGCCCTGCGAACTGCCCTGAACCTAGGTAACCCTGTCCTGGTTCAGGGCACGGCGGCGGCGCCGACGGGCGTCACGGTCGACATCGCGAACGAGATCGCCGCCCGGCTCGGCGTCCAGGCGGAGTTCCGCTGCTTCGGCGCGGCCCGCGAGTCCTTCGAGGCGACGGTGGCTGGACAAGCCGACATCTGCTTCCTGGCGATCGAGCCCGCACGCGCGGCGGAGATCGCGTTCACCGCGCCGTACGTCCTCATCGAGGGCGTGTACGCCGTGCCGCGCGACTCGTCGCTCGCCGCGGTGGCCGATGTCGACAGCGAGGGCGTCCGCATCGGCGTCAAGGACGGCTCCGCCTACGACCTGTTCCTGACCCGGACGCTCAGGCACGCGGCGATCGTGCGCGGCACTGAGGGCACGGAGGCGTTCGTCACCGGGGACCTCGAGGCCGCCGCGGGGGTGAGGGAGCCGATGACCGAATTCGTCGCCGCGCACCCGGAGTACCGGCTCATCGAGGGCCGATTCATGGAGATCGCGCAGGCGGTGGGCACAGTGAAAGCCAAGCGCCAGGAGACCACCCAGTTCCTGCATGAGGTCGTCGAGGAGCTCAAGGCCAACGGCTTCGTCGCGGAAGCCCTTCGCCGCTCCGGCCAGACCGCCCCGGTCGCCCCGCCCGCGTAACCGATCAAAGACGGGTATTCCGAACGAGGGCGGCTTACTCCGGCAAGAAAACTGGGCCGCCACGCTGTGCTGCGGGACGGCCCAGTGTTCTTTCTCGCGTGCGCTGTTCCCCGCGCTAGTTACCGAGCGAGGTCGCTGGCGAACTCGGCGAGATTCGGGACGCCGAGGCCGGTCGCCGCGTTGTATAGCTCGCCGGGGTTGCCGGTGTAGAAGATGTTGTCGTTGCTGCTGCTCGCCTGGCTGAGCGGCGTGACGGGGCTGGCGTGACCCGCCGCGAAGGAGTAAACGCTCGGGTTCCACAGCCCGATCCGGTGGCCCAGGTAGGAGTCGATGACCGCCGTCGAGCCGTTGAACTGGGGTGCCACGAAGCTCGTGCCGCCCCAGCCGCCCTCAAGCGCCGGATTCCCCGCCGGCACAGCCGACGGCTCGTACAGCAGGTAACCGGACTCCGGGTCCGCGTCCGCGGACAGGTCAGGCTCCGCCCGGCCGGAGCCGCTGCCGCTGACGAGAGGCGGAGTCGAGGTGACGTTCCAGCTGGTCGGCTCGACGAAGTTCGTGCCCTGCTCAACGACCTGGAAGTCGGTCGGGGTCAGGTACTGCTCCCCGTGGTAGTTCGCGGTACCCGACACGAGCCGCTGGTAGGACGGCTCCGGCTCGACCGCGCTGAACCCGCCGCCGCCGCCGACCACGAACGCCGTCGCCGCATTCGCGAAAGTGGTGCCATTGGTGCTCGCGATCGCCGGCCACAGGTAGTCCCAGCCCCAGGCCCGCTGGCTCTTGACGGTGACCGTGGCGGACCCGTCCGGGCCGGTGAGCGTGCCGCTCCACGGCAGGGTGGTGCCGCCCGACGACGTGACGTACGGGCTGCTCCCCGGGGTGTCGACGGACAGGTTGGTGGTGCCGAGGTCACCCGCGGCCGAAGCGGTGTAGGCGCCCTCGTCGCCGGACGAGACGAAGGCCGACTGCCCCTGATCCGCCAGCTCGAGGAACGCCTCGTCGAATGCGGCCTCATAGGTAGCCGTCTCCTCGCCGGCCGCGACCGCCCCCGCGACGAAGGTCTCCGACTCGCCCCAGCTTGACGACAGCGTGTCGGCGACGTTCTGGCTGGCGGCGGTGAAGAACCCGTCAATGAACCCGGGGTCGGTGTTCGGCGCCTGGTAAACGATCACGTTGGCGCCGGGGGCAAGGCCACCTGACTGCTCGACATCGAGGTCGGTCTCGCCGGTGCCCGCGGCGTCGCTCGGCGCGCCGGGGCCGCCGTCGACGTTGTCCACGCTGACGGTGCGGCCGGTGGCGGGCACGTTCGCGACGTTCTGCCAGAAGTACTCGGGCGCGCCCACGTCAAGCGCGGCCAGGGTGACGATGCCGATGGTCTCACCGGACCCGTTGGCCTTCTTGTAAAGCGGCGCAAGCCCGTAGTTGGCCGCGAAGTCAGACGGCAGGTAGTTACCAGGAGTGTCCGCGGCGGACGACGCATTAGCGGGGGTGGTCGTGGAGTTCAGGTGAACCGCGTGGCTAGAGAACGGTGCGTAGTTGGTCAGCCCGAGTACCGCGAGCACGTACTGCGCGATCCCGTACGGCAACTCCGGCGCTCCGGTGGCGCTGTAGACCGTCTGCGCCTGGACCGACCCGCCGTCGAAGCCGTGCCGCGCGGGAACGTGGTAATTCTGCTGCTTGACGGTGAGGGCCTGGTCGAACTCGCCGGCCGTGCCTGACGCCGACACGTCGACGTTGCCCGGGTACACCGTCGTCGTGATGCCGAACTTGGCCAGGTAGCTCGTCAGCGCGCTGACCACGGCCGAGGACTGTCCGTACTTGCCCGCGAACTGGCTCACGGAGTCGAAGCTGGACTTGCCGCCGGTGACGGCGGATTCCAGTTGGGAGATGTCGCGCTCCTTCAGGATGAAGGAGACCTGTTCCGGTGTGCTCGGCGATGTGTTGCCGAACGCCGACGCGCCTGGCAGCGACGAGGCGAGGAGCCCGGTTGATACCTTTTCTGGGGTGTTGGGCCCCGGGGTGGACGAGGCCTGGGCCGTGCCGGCGGTCGCGGCGGCAGATGCCGCGACGGTCAGCACCCCCGCGGTCAGTCCGGCCCAAAGGCGCGAGCGAACAGAGAGAGCCATGCTCAGGGCACACTCCTCACGTTTGTGGCGACCGCTGGATGCCGGCCGCCTGCGGCTTCCGTATGAACCTGTTGTGACTTAGTAGACTTTGTGGTCTATAAGTCCACCAATGTGGTACGAGCACGGTGATTATCACACGGAAGCGGGCACAATGAGGAGTAGTTTCCGGTGCCTTCTGTTGAATTTGGTAATTCTTACATGCCCCTCGCCGTCACCCCTAGACGGTCTGGCCCGCACCAGGGGTGACGGCGGTGACGCTCAGCTGGTGCGCGGACGAGACGGCGCAGCCCGTGGCGGTGAACGGCGCCTCGATCGCCCGGGTCTGGTTTGGCGGGAAAACCTTCAGCTGGGCGGATGCCGTTGGCTTGCAGTCCGCCGCCGGGTAGTTCTGCGCGTTGGCCACGCCAAGCTCCGCGCTGGCCTTGGCCCCGGGCGCGAGGGTCACCAGGGTGGGGGCCTTCGAGGGGTTGCGCGTAGCGGCCGCGCCAATCTGCGCACCCGACGAATTGGTCAGCGAAACGCCAGGAAATCCGTAAAGCGTGCACGACGCGCTGCCGCTGTTGGTGAAATCAATGACCGTGAAATCGGTGCCGGCGGCGGCGCCCCCGCCGCCTAGCGAAATCCGCAGATTCGAGCTCGAGCAGGCCGCCGCGCCGGCCGGCGCGGCGCTGGTGGGCGTGACCGGGGCCGGGCTTGAAGCCTGACCCGTGGCGCCGCTCGTTGGCGTGCCAGCAGCGGAAACGCTGGAGCTCGCGGTAGAAGCCTGGCCCGTGGGCGGTTTGGGTGCGCTCGAGCTGTGCGAGCCGCAGCCGACGGCGAGAATTGAAGCGGCTCCCACGATTCCAGCAGTCAGTGAATTCCGGACGATATGCACATTGAGCGTCATTAGCGCAATCCCTCCAGTAAAGAGTCCGGAATCTCAGCTCCGAATCACAACCTATACGACGGCGGTCCGCCCGCATTGGTTGCGTAATTTTCCGCACAGGTCAGTCAAGCGCGGCCCTCGCCGGCGTCCTCAGCTACCTCCGGGGCAAGGACCAAGGTCAGCGATCCGCGGCAGGGTCAGACCACGACGAGAGTGAGAGCCGGGTCAAGCTTGCTCAAGTCGCCGGGATCCGAGGTCACTACGGGCTGGTCGGCCCGGCGGGCGCAGATCACCACGTGCGCATCGGCAATGTCGCTGGTGCCGCTGGCCGCGAGCAGCCGCCCGACGCTGGTCGCATCTACCCGGTCAAGGCTGGCAACCCGTGTAGTCGGCTGCCTGATTAGCCTCGAGAGCCGGGCCTGACGCTCCGGCCTGCGCACCGCCTGCGCTAGCGCCGATGCCGGCACCGTGACCGTGGCGCCGGTCTCGCGAGCACGTGCGAGCAGCACCACGACCCGGCGGTCATCCCGGTCAAGGGCTATAAGGCCACCCGCGTCAAGGGTCACGCCGCTCATCAGGCCGCCGGTGGCGTCGCGGTGCCGAGCACATCGTCAGCCCAGGCACGCTCCTCGTCGGACATCGCACCGCCGGTGCGCCGCAAAGCCTCGGCGAGCATGGCGCCCCATCCCGCGACATCGTCGAGGGCAACCGCCACGGCGTGCTGGACAAACCCCGAGACGCTGGACGCTGTTCCGGCTTCGACCAAGGACCGGATCTGGTCGACCTGGGCCTCGTCGAGGGTAACGGTGACCTTCTTCGTCGCCATACCAGTCACCATACCACGGCGATGCAATGGATGAATACTCATAATGAATAATGTAGCACTTATGAGACGCACTTAGATGGCGTCGCATGACTCGGCGTTCTGCTCACATCGCGGCGGCGAGCTTGTGCGGACGCCGGCCGCCGTGTGGCCTGCCATAGCCGGTTCCCGCCACCGGTGCACGGCCTCGAGGTCACCGGCGGCGGCGCCGTTCGTATCGTGTTCGTCACGTGGTTGACTGGCGGGTCTCGGGGATCGCGTCGAGCCGTCCGATCGTTCGCTCGCCCTGCATGGCCTGGAACTCGATCCGCACAGCCGTTCGCCGCACCCGTGGCGATGGCCAGTACCGCAGCCCGCTCTCGATGCAGCGCGTGACGTTGACCGCCGCGCGCCCGTTCGTGTCGGCCGCGACCTGGACAGGTCGCAGCCGCCGCGGCGATGACCGGGAGCCGGGTGGCGCCGGTGATCATCGCGACAAGCACGGCAGTCGGGATCGGGTCAGGGAACCGGCGGGGTGTGAAGGTCGCGGAGTGGCCGCCTGCCGAACCTGGACGACACGCTGCACGGGCGTTCGGCCTCGACCCAGGCCTGCCTTCGTACCAGGGCTGCACGCCCTGTCCCGGGCCGGGCGGGCGTTTCCTGACCGCCGTGGCCGCGTGACAGCGTAGCGGGGATCGCGGCGATCAAGCAGGGCGGCTACATCGTGGGACCGATGTCCAACGGGAACACGTCGCTGCTGCTTGACATGGCGAAGGCGGCCGGGCTGCCGTGGGACCTGATCCTCGGCTCGGACGTATCGCGGGCGTACAAACCTGACCCGGAGGCGTACCTGCGCCCAGCCGCGCTGCTCGAACTCGAGCCTGGCGAGGTCATGCTGGCCGCGGCGCACAATGCCGACCTGGCCGCCGCCCGCAGGGCCGGCCTGGCCACGGCGTTCATCGAGCGGCCGCTCGAACACGGGCCAGGCGGGGCGGAGGCCAGGATGGCGACGGCGGAGTGGGATCTGGCCGGCGCGTCGATCACGGAGATCGGCAGCCTCTTGGACCGGGGGCGACACTAATTGGACCGAGGGCGACACTAAGGGCTGCCGTCCGGCAGCGTATTGTCACCCCTGAGGCTGCCAGCAGGAGCCGCGAAAACTTGGGAGGTCACGGTGTCAAAGTTCATGGTTCTTTACCGTGCGCAGGCGTCCGCGCGCGAGCAGATGGCCAATGCCACCCCCGAGCAGATGCGGGCGGGCATGGAGGCCTGGCGGGTGTGGGCGACCAAGGTCGATTACGCCATCGTGGACCTTGGCTCCCCGCTCGCGCACACGACCCACGTCGGAGCGGGCGCGGCCAGCACCGACGGTGTGGCCGGCTACTCGATCCTGCAGGCCGGCTCGGCCGACGAAGTCGAGAGCATCCTTGACGGCCACCCGCACCTGACCATGCCGGGAACCTCGATCGAGGTCCTGGAAATCATCCCGATAGGCGACATTTAGCCGCCGCGGAAGTAACTCCGCCGAACAGCGGTTGTAGCATAGCGAAGCGAAGGGGAGTAGCTCTTCAGCCGGAACGTCGACATGCTGGCCCTGCCAAGGGCCCGGCGCCCGGGAGCCCGCGGGCTTGAGCGAGACCTTCAGACCGAAGCCGATGGCTGTCGTGCCTGAAGGAGGCGCTACCCCCCATGAGCCTGGCTATAGCGGTGACCGTGTTCGCCGTCATCTTCACCGCTGAGCTGCCGGACAAGACCGCGCTCGCGAGCCTCGTCCTCGGTAGCCGCTACCGGCCTACCTGGGTATTCGTCGGAGTCGCGGCCGCCTTCGCCGTGCACGTAGGGCTTGCCATCGCGGCAGGCAGCGTACTCGGCCTGCTCCCCCACCGCCCGCTTGAAATCATCGTGGCGACGCTCTTCGCGATCGGTGCCGTGCTGCTGCTGCGCGGGCGCCACGGTGACGACGACGAGCACATGGAACTGCACGGCAGGGAGCCGGGATTCTGGCGCGTCGCGGGGACGAGCTTCATGGTGATCCTGGTGGCCGAGTTCGGTGACCTCACCCAGATTGCCACCGCCACCCTGGCCGCCCGCTACCACGACCCGGCGTCCGTCGCCACGGGCGCCGTCCTCGCGCTGTGGGCGGTGGGCGGACTCGCCATCGTGGGCGGCCGTGGCCTGCTGAAGCTCATCCCCTTGACCTGGATCTCCCGGATCGCCGCCTTGATCATGCTGGCCCTCGCCGGAGTCAGCCTCGCCGCCGCGCTGTCCTGACGCATTCCCTGCCGTAAAGTTCCCCCGTGTTGAGCAACCGGTGATGTCGAGGAGCGCGGAACCGCTCCGTACCAGATAGCGAAGGGGTGCCACAGCGGCACCACGTCGACAACCGAGGAGCACGACCGTGAAGTACATGCTGATCATCTACGGCAACCAGGAACTGTGGAGCTCGATCGACCCCGCGGACTACGCCAAGGAGATCGCCGCATTCGACGCGTTCAACAAGAAGTACTACAACAGCGGCGAACTGCTCGGCGCCTACGGCGTGGCCGACGCGGCGGCGACCAAGCTGGTCAGGCTCGCCGACGGCCAGCCCGCCGTAACCGACGGCCCCTACCTGGAGACCAAGGAGTACCTGGCCAGCTGGTTCCTGCTCGACGTGGAAAGCGAGGAGCGCGCGCTCGCGATCGCCGCCGACGTGCCGTCCGCGAAGTACCGCCCGGTCGAGGTCTGGCCGGTCCTGCATGAGGCGTCCCGCGAGACGGGCGTGGACATCGGCGTCGTCTGACCGCCGCCGGCTGGCCAAGTGACCGGCAACGCAGCCGCCGAGGACCTGCTGCGCGAGTTCGCGCCGCAGGTCCTCGGCGTGCTCATGCGCCGCTACGCGGGGCTTGACAGCTGCGAGGACGCGGTACAAGAGGCACTGCTCGCCGCGGCGACCCAGTGGCCCGCCACCGGGCTGCCTGACAACCCGCGTGCCTGGCTGCTCACGGTCGCCACGCGGCGGCTGGCGGACATCCTGCGCAGCGAGTCGGCCAGGCGCGAGCGCGAGGACGCCGTCCACCTCGCGACGCCGCCCGCCGTACTCGTCGGGGCCGACGCCTGGCTAGCCGATGCGGGGACGGCCGGGGCACGCGACAGCGACGACACGCTCACCCTCCTTTTCCTCTGCTGCCACCCCGTGATCACCCCCTCCTCCCAGGTGGCGCTGACGCTGCGCGCCGTCGGCGGGCTGACCACGGCCGAGATCGCGCGGGCGTTCGTCGTGCCAGAGGCGACGATGGCGCAGCGAATCAGCCGCGCGAAGCAGCAGATCCGCGCGGCCGGAGCACGGTTTACCCCGCCGGACGCCGCCGACCGCGACCGGCGGCTCCGGGCGGTCCAGCAGGTCCTTTACCTGATTTTCAACGAGGGCTACGTCGCCTCGGCCGGCGCGGCACTGCAGCGGACCGACCTGTCGGCGGAGGGAATCCGGCTGGCCCGGCTGCTTCGCCGGCTGCTGCCTGACGACGCGGAAACCGCCGGCCTGCTCGCGCTCATGCTGCTCACCGACGCCAGGCGTGCCGCCCGGGTCACACCGGACGGCGCGCTCGTCCCACTGGTGGAGCAGGACCGCGCCCGCTGGGACCGGGCGCTCGCCGCCGAGGGCGCCGGGCTCGTCGCGAGCACGCTGGCCGCGACGAGCGCGCTCGGCCCCTACCAGTTGCAGGCCGCGATCGCCGCCGTGCACGTCGAGGCCGCCTCCGTCGCGGACACCGACTGGGCGGAGATCCTCGCGCTCTACCAGTTGCTTGCCCGGGTGTCCCCCGGCCCGCTCGTCTCGCTCGGGAAGGCGGTCGCCGTCGCCATGGTCCACGGCCCGGCGGCCGGCCTGGCCGCGACCGACCAACTCGCCGACGTGCTCGCCCGGCACCACCGGTTCCACGCGGTCCGCGGACACCTGCTCGAAATGTCCGGCGACAGCGCCTCGGCCGCCGACGCCTACCGAATGGCCGCCAGGTACGCCACGAATACCGCGGAGAAGCGCTACCTCGACCGGCAGAGCCGACAGGTTCGCGGGGCCTGACCAGGTAACCACGGCCACTTCGCCGCGGAAGCCTGCTCTGTGGCCACCAAGGCCTGCGATTCCCACCCGCACCCTGGGTGCCGGAGCCCTGGCCCACTAGGACGTGACCATGGGCCAGGGCTCACGGCTGCTACCTGATTCCTTCCTCATGAAGGGGGAAAGGTGCCACCTCACGCTCGCTGAGCGGCAACCCGGCCCGCGCGGTTTGCTCACCCGACCGGGGTGACCTCAGGCGCCAGGTACGGTCGCCGAGCAGGGTCAGTGCGGCGGGGAGCAGGATGCCACGGATGACCGTCGCGTCGATGAGGACCGCGGCCGCGGTGCCGACGCCGAGGATCTTCAGGTCGATCAGCGGCATCGTCATGAAGATCGAGAAGACGGCCACCATGATCAGCGCGGCACTGGTCACGGTGCCGGCGCTCGAGGCGATGCCGGTCACGACCGCTTCCTTCGGTGACGAGCCGCGCGCCCAGCGCTCGCGGATGCGGCTCAGGATGAACACGTGGTAGTCCATGCTGATCCCGAACAGGAGCACGAACATCATCAGCGGCACCCAGTAGATGATCCCACCGAATGAGGTGTAGTCGAGCGGTCCCTGCAGCCGGCCGTCCTGGAAGATCAGCGTGATGAGGCCGAAGGCCGCGCCGACCGACAGCAGGTTCAAGACGATCGAGACAAGAGGGACGACGACCGACCTGAAGGCCGCGAGCAGCAGGCAGAAGGCCAGCACCGCGACCACGGCGAACACGACGGGCAGGCTGACGTCCATCTGGTGGGTGTCATCGGCGAATTGGGCGGTGTCGCCCGTCACCGCGTAACTCACACCGGGAACCTTGCCGAGCGTGTCGGGCAGGATCTGGCTCCGCAGCGTCGCGAGCGCGTTGTCTGACGCGGTGTTAGCGCCGTCGCCCGCCAGTGGGACGGCGACGACCAGCGCCCGCCCGCCGCCGATCGACGTGGCCGTCACCGGCTCGTGGATCACGCCCCCGTGGTCGCACTGGCGCCGCCGCGCGGGGCGATGCGTCCACGGCGGCGAGCACCTTCGGCCCGGTGACGTCCGTTCCGGTCACCACGACCTCGGCCGGCGCGGGGGCCTGCGGGAACGCCTGCTCGATCGCGTCGAGCGTGCGGACCGCCGCGGCATCCTTGGGCACGTCGGCGGCGGGCTCCCCGAGCCGCAGGCCGACGGCCGGCGCGGCGAGGGCGAGCAGCGCGATGGCCGCGACGCCGCCCCACACCAGCGGCCGCGCCACCACCCGGCGGGCCAGCGCCGCCCACAGAACCTGGACGGCCGGGCGGCGGCCCGACGGCGGCCGAGGAACGGGATCTGGCCCGCGTCCGCCTTCGGGCCGAGCCAGGCGAGCAGCCCGGGCAGCACGGTGAGCGAGCCGATGACCGCGAGGCCGACCACGGCGATCGTGCCGAGCGCGAAGCCGGTGAACGGCCCGCCGCCCACGAGGAACAGACCGGACATCGCGGCCATCACGGTCAGGCCGGAGATCAGGATCGTGCGCCCCGACGTGCGGGCGGCGATACGGAGCGCCTCGGCGGGTGACCGCCCCGCGGCCCGTTCCTCGCGCTCCCGGCGCAGGTAGAACAGTGAGTAGTCGACGCCGACCGCCATCCCGACGACCACCACCACCTCGAAGGTGCTGCTGGCGACCGGCAGCCAGTGGCTGGCGATCGTGACCACGCCGATGGCCGCGGTCAGCGCGGTCAGCGCGAGTAGCACGCGGGATGCCCGCGGCGACCAGCGCGCCGAACACGAGCAGCAGCAGGATCAGCGTGATCGGCACCGACGTGGCCTCTGCCTTGCCGAAGTTCAGCGAGGCGTTAATCGCCTGGGTGATGCTGGCGTCACCCGACTCGGCGATCCGCAGGTCCGGGTGCTTCGCCTGCACGCCGGCCACCGCATGCTGCAGGGTGGTGGCCGCTTGGTCCACGTCCGGCGACGTTGCCGGGCACGGTGAACGTCACCACGGCGCTGCGCCCGTCCTTCGACACGAGGGCCTGCCCGCCGGCGGACAGCGGTGTGCGGATGCCGGTCGCGTCCTTGGGCAGCGCGGCAAGCGCCGCCGCCACCTGGGACGCCGCCGTGCGCATGGCCGGATCCGTCGCGAAGGTGGCGCCGGGCGCGGTCGCCTGGATGAGCACGGTCTCTGAGTATGCGTTGTACTGGGCCGGCGCGACCTGGTTCAGGGTCCGCTCCGCCTGCCCGGCCTGGCCGGCGCTGTACTGGGGCAAGTTCCTCGAGCCGAGGACCTGGCCCGCCATGAAAAGCGCGGCGACAAGCAGCAGCCAGCCGAAGACCGCGGTCTTGCGGTGCCCGGCCGACCACCCGGCGATGCGCTCGGTCAGGCCGACCCGCGACCTGGCGGATTCCCGGCCGCCGCCCGGGTCGGGCGGCGGGTAAGGCACTTCCAAAGTTGATGACGTGGGGGATACTGGATCGCGCGGCGAGCGCATGGCAACTCCTTCTGTACTGCTTGGCGTGGTGCGTGATGGGTGTCCGTTTGTGCGGAGAGGCCGCGGCCTGGTCCCCGCCCGCGAGCTGGACCCTCGCGGGCGGGGCAGTCAGCCGCAATCGTTCGGATGACTGCCTGTGGAGCTAGGGCACGTGCTGACCCGCGGCCTCCGCGGCGGACAGCGGCCCGGGACTGCCGAGGATCTCCTTCGCCTCCTTCAGCGGGTCGGTTGTCTCGTTGAGCAGGCCGCGCGCCACGAACGCGTGGGCACGGGCGGTCGCGACGAGAACGTAGTTGAAGAGCAGGAACGCGACCAGGCAGACCACGGCGACAAGCAGCGCCCTGGGCAGCGAGTCGACGTAGAGGCCCCAGCCGCCGTGGCCGTGCGGGCCGTTAGGGTGGTAGCCCAGGTCGTAGCCGTGGTAGCGCACGCCGTGGATTGTCTGCCACGGCGCCCAGTACCAGATCGGGCAGCGTGATCCCGGCGAGGAACGCCCACCAGACCGCCAGCACGATGGCGTCCAGCGCGAGCAGCGGTACGAACATGCCGACCAGGTAGGCGATGTCCCGCCAGGTCGCCGGGTCCCGCCAGCGGGCACGCAGCTGGGCCATGATGCCGTGCCCGGTGACCTGCCGGTAGGCGCCCTGGATGCGCGGCAAGGGGACGCAGCCGGGCCCGCTCGACGTCCGCGCACCAGCGGATCGCCGCGGCGGCGGCTACGAGAACTGGCAGCCCGGCGAACGTGATGCTCAGCCCCGCGCCGGCGACGGCGGTGCTCAACGCGATCGCGAACAGCGCCCAGCCGACGAACAGGTAGCAGAGCAGGTACCAGGCTGACGCCCAGGGTGCCTTCGACAGCACCAGGCGAACCGGGTCACGGCGCAGGCTGAGGTGGTTCACCGGGGATCACCCGACGTCCCGCATGAGCTGCTCGACGGCGTGCACGTGCTCGGTGAGCTTGGCCACCTCGGCGCGCACCTCGGCCATGTTGGCCACGGCCTCCTCGGCCAGCTTGCGGTAGGACGCCATCGCCACCGCATCGGCCCGGTGGCGTTGCAGCCGGTAGTAGTTCCACAAGACGACCGCGACGGCGGCGCAGATCGGGACGAAGATCGCCGCCATGATGCCGACCGGGGTGTAGTTGGTGCCGGCGGCGAGCGCCGTCAGCCCGAGAGGTTCATTCATTACTGCTCTCCTCCATTTTGAGAGCTTCCTTGTTGTCGTGGTCGGCGGCGAGCGCGCTGATCACGGTCTCTGCCGTGACGCGCAGTTCGAAGGGGACCAGTTCGTAGTACTTCATCGCCTTACCGTCATCGGAAAGCTCGAGGTGCCCGTCCACCAGGCCGGCCTTCTCCAGCCGGTCTAGGTGCATGTACAGCAGTGGTCTGGACATGCCCAGTCTCCTTGCGAGCTCGCTGACGTGCAGGCGCCCGCGCGCCAGCTCCGCGATGATCCGCATCCGCAGCGGGTGCGCGATCGCGTTCAGCTCGGCGAGCAGTTCTTCGCTAGTCAGGGTCGTACGCTTCCTTTCACCTGTCAGTCAAACCTTACAGGTGAAGTATGCGACTGTCTAGCATTCATCGGCGTGCGGGCGACGTGCGCGCGGGACGAGCCGGCGCCCGCCCGTACCATCTGCACATGAGCGAATCCCTGACCCGGCACGGCGGCTACGACGTGGTGATCGTCGGCGGCGGCCACAACGGCCTGACCGCCGCGGCCTACCTCGCCAGGACGGGGTTGTCGGTGCTGGTGCTTGAGCGCCTCGACCACACGGGCGGCGCCGCCGTGTCCGCGCGGGCCTTCCCTGGTTTTCCTAGCCGCCTGTCGAGGTACTCCTACCTCGTGTCACTCCTGCCGGAGTCGATCGTCAGCGACCTTGGCCTTGACCTGCGGCTAGCGTCACGCTCGACGGCGTCCTACACCCCGGTACAGCGCGACGGGGCCGCGAAAGGGCTGCTCGTCGAGCGCCCCGAGGGGCCGGCGACAAGGGACAGCTTCCGCGACCTGACCGGTTCCGACGCCGAGTACGAGGCGTGGCGCGACTTCTACCGGCAGGTTGGCGAGCTTGCCGCAGTCGTCGCGCCGACGCTCACCCGGCCGCTGCCGAGCGCGGCGGCGCTGCGTCAGCAGTCCGACCTGGGCCTATGGCGCGAACTGGTCGAGCGGCCGCTTAGCGAGGCCATCGAGAGACGCTTCCGCGACGATACGGTGCGCGGCGTGGTGGCGACCGACGCGCTGATCGGCACCTTCGCGCGCCTGGACGACCCGTCGCTCATCCAGAACCGGTGCTTCCTCTACCACCTCATCGGCAACGGGACCGGCGAGTGGCGCGTGCCCGTAGGCGGGATGGGCGCGGTCACCGACGCGCTCGCCGCCGCTGCCCGCGGCGCGGGCGCGGAACTAGTCGTGCACGCCGAGGTCACCGCGATCAGGAGCGGAGCGGGTGACGCCGAGGTCGACGTGCTCCACGACGGCGAGCCACGAACGCTGCGTGCCCGCTTCGTCCTTGCGAACGTCGCCCCCTGGGTCCTGGCTGGCCTCCTCGGCGAGGAGCGCGACCCGGCGCGGAAGCCCGTCGGAGCTCAGCTGAAGGTCAACTTCCTGCTTGACCGGCTACCGCGGCTGGCCACTGGCGCGGACCCGCGGATCGCGTTCGCGGGAACCTTGCATCTCGGTGAGGACTACCAGGAGCTCGAGCGGGCCTACGCGGATGCCGCGGGCGGACAGGTACCCTCAAGCATGCCTGGTGAGGTCTACTGCCACTCCCTGACCGATCCCTCGATTCTCGGCGAGGTCCCCGACGGGACCCAGACGCTGACCTACTTCGGACTGCACCTGCCCGCGACGCTCTTCGACGACCCCGCGACGCGTGCGCAGCGCAAGGAACTGGCCGTCGAGCGCGCGATCGCCTCACTCGACAAGCACCTCATCGACCCCATCGAGTCGGTCGTCGCGCACGACGCCGGAGGCAGGCCCTGCATCGAGGCGAAGATACCGCAAGACATCGAGGCCGACCTGGGCATGCCGGGCGGGCACATCTTCCACGGCGACCTGAGCTGGCCCTGGGCGGCCGACACCGCCGCGCTCGACACGCCCGCGGTGCGCTGGGGCGTGGCGACCAACCGGGAGGCAATCCTCTTGTGCGGCTCAGGCGCACAGCGCGGGGGCGCGGTATCTGGTCTCGGCGGCCACAACGCCGCTCAGGCAGTCTTGGAGCTCGCATGACCATCGCAACCATGCTGGAACACCAGCTGCCCGGCCGGGTCACCGTCTTCGGGCCCGACTTTCCGTTCGCGTACGACGACTGGCTGCACCATCCGGCCGGCCTCGGCTCGGTTCCCGCGCCGGCGCACGGCCGCACGGTCGCCATCGTGGGAGCGGGGCTCGCCGGGCTTGTGGCCGCCTACGAGCTCATGGAGCTGGGGCTCCGCCCGGTCGTCTACGAGCCCACCCGCATCGGCGGCCGGCTGCGCTCACACGAGTTCGAGGGCGCCAATGGGATCGTCGCCGAACTCGGCGGGATGCGGTTCCCTGTCTCCGGCACGTCCTTCTTTCACTACGCGGACCGGGTCGGGCTCGCCAGCGCGCCGTTCCCCAACCCGCTCACCGAGGCCGCGGGCAGCACCGTCATCGACATAGCCGGGCAGACCTTCCATGGCAGCACCCTCGACGAGCTGCCACCGGAGTTCGCCGAGGTCGCGGTCGCCTGGGAGGAGGCACTTGAGCAGATCGGCTTCGGCGCGCTCCAGGACGCCATCCGCGCTCGCGACATCGACACGCTGAAGAAGCGCTGGAACGAGCTCGTGCCGCAATGGGACGGCCGGACCTTTTACGACTTCGTCGCCACCTCCGCCTGCTTCTCGCAGCTGCCGTTCCGCTACCGCGAGATGTTCGGCCTCGTCGGGTTCGGCACAGGAGGATGGGACTCCGACTTCGCCAACTCCATGCTCGAGATCCTGCGGGTCGTCATCACGAACTGCGACACCGACCAGCGGCTGATCGTTGGCGGCGCCGAGCAACTGCCAAGGGGCCTGTGGACGCTGCCGGTCAGCGAGCGCAGCCCCTGGCCGCCAGGCACCACACTGGAGAGCCTGCACGGCGGCGTACCGCGCCCAGGGGTCGTGGCCATTCGCCGGCGCGGCGGCGGGTTCGTCCTGCGCGACCGCTGGGGAACCGACCGGATACACGACGCGGTGCTCGCCACCTGCCAGGGCTGGCTGCTGACGACCCAGATCGAACTCGACGAGAGCATCTTCTCGCAGGACCTGTGGATGGCGCTTGACCGCACCAGGTACATGCAGTCGTCCAAGACGTTCGTGATGGTCGACCGGCCGTTCTGGAAGGACATCGACCCCGCCACGGGGCGCCCGGTGATGGGCATGACCCTCACCGACCGGCTCACCAGGGGGACCTACCTGTTCGACAACGGCCAGGACCGGCCCGCGGTCATCTGCCTGACCTACACGTGGATGTCCGACGCGCTGAAGATGCTGCCGTACGACGTCGAACAGCGGGTCAGGCTCTCGCTTGACGCTCTCGGCAAGATCTACCCGGACGTCGATATCGCGAGCCACATCGTGGGTGACCCGGTGACGGTGTCCTGGGAGGACGACCCGCACTTCCTCGGCGCCTTCAAGGGGGCACTGCCCGGCCACTACCGCTACAACCACCGCATGTACCGGCACTTCATGCAGGACGGCCTGCCGTCCGCCGAGCGGGGCATCTTCCTGGCAGGCGACGACATCTCCTTCATGCCCGGCTGGGCGGAAGGAGCCGTCCAGACGGCGCTCAACGCCGTATGGGGCATCATGACGCACTTCGGTGGCGCCTCCCACCCGGATAACCCGGGCCCGGGCGACCTCTTCGACAAGCTGGCCCCACTCGACCTGGGAGAATGAGGAATGTCCCCGACGACACGCGTTGCCGCCTGGCAATGCCTGCCCTGGTCCCGCGACGTCGCGGGAAACCTGCGCCGACTCGACGCGATCTGCGCGTCCGCCGCCGCGCAGCGGGCGGAGGTGCTGGTAACACCGGAAATGTTCACGTCCGGTTACGCCATCACCCCCGCCGACGTGCTGCGCCACGCCGAGGACGCGGGCGGGCCGACCGAGGCCGCCGTCGCCCAGATCGCGCGGCGCCATCACGTCGCGATCGTCTACGGGCACCCGGAACGCGCGCCTGGCGACCGCGCGTACAACGCGGCGACGATGATCGGCCCCGATGGGGTCGTCCGCGGCAGGCACCGCAAGGTACACCTCTTCGGCAACCTGGACCGGGCCCAGTTCGTCGCGAACAGCGAGCCGCCGGCCGCGTTCGACTTCGACGGCTCCCGCGTCGGGATGCTGATCTGCTACGACGTCGAGTTTCCAGAAGCCGTGCGCAGCCTGGCGGTCGACGGGGCCAGGGCCGTGTTCGTGCCGACCGCGAACATGACCGGGTGCGAAGAGGTCCAGGACGTCCTCGTGCGGGCGCGGGCCTGCGAGAACGGCTGCGGCGTGGTCTACGCGAACTACTGTGGCGCGGACGACTTGTTCGCGTACAACGGGCTGAGCATGATCTGCGGTCCGCGCGGCGAGGTGCTCGCCCAGGCCGCCGCCAAGGGCGAGGAACTGATCATCGCGGACCTCCCAGGCGAGTCGTCTTGGGACTACCTGGCCGACCGCCGGGCAGACCTGTACGGCCACTGAGAGTAAGCCGCCCTCGTTCGGGATTACTCCTTTTGCTTTTCACGGGGAACCGCGGCCTCGTCGCGGACAGCGGACCTGGATTGCGGGGTTTTCTGCCGGATAAGCGATGACTCCACGCGACATTCACCGACTGACCTGGCACCGGCCGCTGAACTCGGCATCGATGATGACCCTGAGCGCGCCGGGACGCATGCCCGCCGGGAGAGCGGCCAGGTTCGGCCGCGTCGCTTGAACCGGCGGGCAGCTCACCCGGTCAAGCGGGGCCATCGCGGGCGCACTCGCGTTGCGCGGCGCACTGCTGGCGCCGCGCGCGCCCGTGGTGGTCACCGCTAGCGCGGCGCCTGCCGTGACGGCGGCCGCCGCGACGACAGCGGCCGTGACGCCCAACGCACGCCGGTAACGCGGCGGCAGGCGGATTTCGCGTCCCTGACCAAAACTGACCTCGTCCACCGAGCCCCACCTGCCCCACATATGCGAATACCCGTCATATTTCCGCATATGTCGCATGTCGGACAAGAGCGACTTATAGCTTTCTAGGCGGCCGGTCTTCCCGAGCCAGGGCCTGGCCCGCACCTCATGCGGCGAACGGCGTCCGCCGGGACGCGACCGAGGCCGCGATCGCGGGTCAGCTCGGGTACTTGGTCGGCTGGTACGCGAGCAGCACCCAGTTACCGTTCTCGCGCACCCAGACCGCCAGCGACCTGCTGTTCAGCACCCGCGTCTGGCCGCCGATCCGCACCTCGCCCCGCATGTCGCCGACGACGATCGCGCAGTCCCCGTGCACCACGACGCTGGCCTCGGGGTGCTCGATGACGCCGTAGTCGAAGTGACCGCTCGCCAGCCTGTCCAGGTAGCTCTGCTTGCTGTCCGAGGAGGCATCGGAATGCGTGTACACGAGGTTCGCGGAGAACAACTCGGCGAGCGTGCCGATATCCCCGTCGGTCATCGCCTGGTAGCGCTTGGCCTCTAGCTCGCTGATCTGCTTCGCGGCAACGTCGTCATCTGCTGTCATGACTTCCATCCTCACCCCGTGCCCGTAAGGTCGCAAACGTCCGCTGCGGCTGCTGACCAGAAAAGGCACGCCACTAGGCTTGACGTCATGCATGAGCAGTCGCGTTCTACGGCCGAACTGATCGTTGAGTGCCTGGAGAACGAGGGCGTGACCCACGTCTTCGGTATCCCTGGCGAGGAAAATATCCGGCTGATGGAGGCGCTGTCGAAGTCCTCGATCGAGTACGTGCTCACCCGGCACGAGCAGGGTGCCTCCTTCATGGCAGAGACCTACGGCAGGCTCACGGGCAAGGCGGGCGTCTGCTCGGCGACACTCGGGCCAGGCGCGATCAACCTGCTGCTCGGCACGGCCGATGCCACGACCAACTCCACGCCCCTGATCGCGCTGTCGGCCCAGGTCGGCATGGCGCGCAGCTTCAAGGAGTCGCACCAGAGCGTCGACCTCGTGCCGATGTTCGCCCCGGTCACCAAGTGGTCGGCGCTGATGGCCATCCCTGGCGCGGCGCCCGAGATGATCCGCAAGGCATTCAAGCTCGCGCAGACCGAGCGGCCTGGAGCCGTCTACCTGGCCGTCCCAGAGGACGTTGAAGAGGCGGCCGCGCCGCCGTCACTCGTCCCACTGCGCGTGAACGTGCCCCGCGCGGACGACCCGTCGGCGGAGCAGGTCTCCCGGGCCGCCCAGATCCTGCGCGAGGCACGCAACCCGGTCGTGCTCGCGGGTCACGGTGCCGCTCGCGGCGGGGCCAGTCAGGCGCTCATCCGCTTCGCGCAGTCGCTGAACATCCCGGTGGCGACCACCTTCCACGGCAAGGGCGTGTTCCCTGACGACCACCCGCTGGCGCTCGGCACGGTCGGGTTCATGCGCCACGACTACGCCAACTTCGGCTTCGACCGGGCCGACGTTATCGTGGCGGTCGGCTACGAACTGCAGGAGTTCAACCCGGTCAGGATCAACCCGAGCGGTACCACCAGGATCATTCACGTGCACCGGTTCCCTGCCGAGGTCGACGCGCACTACGACGTCGCCGTCGGCCTCACCGCCGACATCAGCCACAGCCTCGACGCGCTCGCCGCGGCCGTGTGGCGCAGGGTTCCCGCCGCCGGCGGGGAGCGGATCAGGGAACTGCTGTCGGACGAGCTCACTCGCGGCCAGCAAGACGACCGGTTCCCGATGCACCCGGCGCGCATCGTGGCCGACACGCGGGCCGCGCTCAGCCGCGAGGACATCGTGCTGGTGGACACGGGCGCGCTGAAGATGTGGATGGCCCGGCTTTACCCGACCTACGCGCCCAACACCTGCCTGATCTCCAACGGCCTGTCGACCATGGGCTGGACGGTGCCTGGTGCCATCGGCGCGAAGATCGCGAGGCCGGAGGCGAAGGTGCTCGTAGCGACAGGCGACGGCTCGTTCCTCATGAACTCCCAGGAGATCGAGACCGCGCTCAGGCTGCGACTGCCCTTCGTGATCCTCGTCTGGGTCGATGACGCGTACGGCCTGATCAGCTGGAAGATGGACATGGAGATCGGGCACGACGTCGACACGCGGTTCGACAACCCCGACTTCGTCGCGTACGCGGAGAGCTTCGGCGCCAAGGGCTACCGCATCTCCTCGGCCGATGAACTGCTGCCCCGCCTGCGGGCGGCCCTGGCCGATGACACCGTCTCGGTGATCGCCTGCCCCGTCGACTACACCGCCAACACCGAGCTCATCCGCACCCTCGGCGACCTCGACGAATCCCTGTCGTAATACGCGAGTCGGCCTGGCGACTACAGTCAAGACGCAACGAGAGGAGCTTCGCACGTGGCAGTCGCCGCACTCCTGCTTTGGCTGTGCACCGCCGCCATCGGCGCCTACCTGCTGGTGACAGCGATACACTCCGCGAACATCGAGCCAGAACCCGGGGAATCGGTTTCCGTCCCCGCCGAGCAACCCGCGTCCGCCAGCGCCGGCCCGGCCGTCGGCGCTGTCCCGCCCGCCAGCGCCGTCCCGGCCGCGTCGCCGCCGGCCAGCCCGCCTGCCCCGGCGAGACCGCGGCGGAGCGACCGCGACCGCTTCGCCCCGGCGTCCCTGCGGCAAGCCAGGAGCGAGCCGCTGCCCGGCATGAAGGACCTGGCCGAGTTCACCCACCCCGCGCTGGCGATGATCGGCATCGGCTTCTGGCTCGGCTACGTGGTCAGCCGTGACCGGCTGTTCGCCGTGATCGGCCTCGGCATCCTGCTCGGGGCGATCTGCGCGGGCGTGTCGTTGTTCACCGTCAACACCCGCGCCGCCAGGCGCGCGGCGGCCGACGCGGACGCGGCCCCGGGGCGGCCCCGGCGGCCCCGGGCACCGCCCCGCTGACCGCCTCGCCCCTCGTACTCACCTTGCACGCGATCGGCGCGACCCTGACCCTGCTATTCGCCGTCCTGATCGCCGTCCGCGCCTAGCCAATTGGTCAATGGCGTTGAGTCAGGGTGTCCGCGGCCGCCTTGGTCCTTTCCGTGATCACCTGCCATCCCGCGCCAATCCCGGCCACTCGCCCACGGCGCACAGGGACCGCCGCGCGCCCGTTCCATCCGCATCGGCGCGTCCAGGCCCAGGATCCGTGACGGAAAATTGACCGCCAATAACCAATGCCGTCGACGTGCGTGGTGCGTGGTACGCGTGAGGGGGGTGCGCGGACTGGGGCGCGGTGCCCGCGCGCCGGGCGCGGCGTGTTCGCGGGGATTTTCATGATCACGTGGATTCCGCAGCGAATCAGCTGCGGAATCCACATGATCATGGTTCGGGCCACGGTGGCGCCGGGACAACCCGGACAGAACGGGCGTGCGGGGGGCCTGCGCGATCCCAGGGGCGCTCTATTCAACGGCATTGCCACCTATGTGGTCACTAAGTGCACCCGAATAGGCGCGACGGACGCGTCGTGGCCGCGAGCACTGGCCGCACAGCCGTCAGCATCCGCCACGCGAGCGGTCAGTACCGGACGCGGACGGACAGGCAGGTCACGCAGCCCTCGAGCTTCTCGAATTCCGAGATGTCGGTCGTGACGACGGCCAAGCCGCGGTCACGCAGGAGCTGTGCGGTACGTGGCGCGTGGGCGCTCATCAGGACGGTCGAGTCATCGAGCACCACGACGTGAGCGCCACCCTCTTCCGGGACGTCGAGGAACGTCTCGAAGAGGCTCGCGTCATCGACGAGCGGGCGGTAGCCAATCACCGTGCCGTCCGGGAGCGCGGTGACCGCGCTCTTGAGGTGAAGCACCTTGGTGAGCGGCACTCCGCTCACCTCCCACCCGCGCGGCGCGAGCAGCTCTCGCAGCTCTCCGACGGCCGCCTGACTGGTACGAGCGCTTAGCCCAACGAATACGGTCTGACCGACCTTGAGGACGTCACCGCCGTCAAGGGTGCCCCTCGTGATGTGCGCCGACTCATAACCAAGCCGCCGCATCGTCTCAGTGGCCGCCACTATTTCTGGGTGCCGAGTGGGTTCCGCGGGATTGGTAATGAGCGCGAGCTCACCGAACATGACGACCGCGTCCTCGATGAAAACGGAGTCGGGGAGGGTGTCATCTGGCTCGACCTCAAGCGTGGGCCAGCCGTGCTCATGCAGGACATCCAGGTAGGCCAGCCATTGCCTGCGCGCGAGCTCGACGTCCACCGGCTGCCGTTCGATGTAACTCACGCAGCCGTCGGCAAGCGATACGGCCGGCCGGCGGACAAGGGCAAACGGCGGCAATGGCCGCTCGTGCGATTGACTCACGCACCGACAGTACCGCCATCAGAAAAGGCCCGGGTAGCTGAGAACTCGCAGCTACCGGGCCATTTTCGCTGGTGTCAGATGAGTGGTCACGAACCTGCTGGGGTGCCTAGGTGGCTGGTCCCGGTGAATCGGCGCGTGCCGCGTGAA